>NZ_PJIQ01000004.1 GCF_002929745.1 Arthrobacter sp. B1805 | reverse complement strand
ACACTGGACGACGCCACTCAGCCCTCGGAGGCAACCCCCCGATCAGCCGACTGCAACCAACGTCCTGACCCCGTACACCTAGACCGACTCTTCCATGGTGCCCTGCGACATGTGGCTCACTTCGCCGTTGACCGGCAGCGTCACGGTGAAGCGGCTGCCCTTGCCCGGAGAACTGACGCATTCGATGTACCCACCGTGGCTCTCGACGATCGATTTGGTGATCGCGAGGCCCAGCCCCGAGCCGTCGATATGGGCACGTCGCGCTCCCGGTGTCCGGTAGAAGCGGGAGAAGACCTGCTGAGCCTCCTGCTCCGTCATCCCCATGCCCCTGTCTTCCACGTGGAGGCTGATCGCGGACTCCGTCTCCTCCGCCCTGATGCTCACGAGACCACCATCGGGGGAGTACTTGATCGCGTTCGAGAGCAGGTTGTCCAGCACCTGGGAGATGCGCACGGGATCGATGAGCGTCCACAGGGGGCTGGTGGCCTCGGTCCTCAGCTTGACGCCGTTCTTCTTCGCGCGCAGACGGTTGGACCGCACGCTCATCTCGATGAGGGCGGAGAGGTCCACCGGTCGCGGGTGGACGCGGACGCGGTCGCCGGCGGTGGAGAGCAGGTCCGCGACGAGGTGGAGCACGCGCTCGGCGTTGCGCCCTGCGACATCCACATACCCCTTCAGATGGGGTGGGAGCTGATGCTCGTCCTCGAGCACCAGCTCGAGGTAGCCGAGCACCGACGTGAGGGGGGCGTGGAACTCGTGCGAGATGTTGGAGATGAAGACGTCCTTGGCGGAGACGGCCTCGACGAGCTCCGTCACGTCGCTGCAGGCGATGAGCGCTCCGGCGATGCCGCCGTCGGCATCCTTGATGGGCCGTGCAGCTGTCGAGAGTGCACGCTGTGCGTGGCCCTCGCCCACCCAGATGAGCTGGTCCGCGAACGTCTCGCCCGTGAGCGCCCGGTAGATGGGACGCCTGTCGGTGGGGAGCGGCGTCACCCGGTCCACACCGAAGACGTGTGCACGATCGTCGTCGCCGTTGCCCGCGGAGAGCCGGTTGAACAGTTCCTGCTGGCGATTGGTGAGCGTGGTGTTGCCCTGAGCGTCCACGGCGGTGAGTCCGACGTCGACGGTGTTGAGGATCGCCGTCAGCACCCGTTCACGGTCGATGGCCGCACGCAGCAGCTCGTTGAGTTCGCGGTCCTTGCGTTCGATCTCCAGTTCACGCGCCCGCGCGTTGAGGCTCATCACCCGCACGGTCACGGCGATGCAGAGCATCACGATCGGAAGCAGGAGGACGCCGAGGTACGTCTGCACCAGAGACGGGTCGAACGTCATCATCACGGGCCACGCCGTCACCAGCAGCGAACCCAGGAACGTCAGCGCGAGGGCTGCCCACGTGGGCAGCGAGGAGCGCATGAGCCACAACACCGGGAAGATGACGAGGACCCCTAGGGCGGGCTGCTTCTCCAGGGCGCCGTTCCTCACCATCGCGATGGCGACGAAATCGAGGATCGGAACGATCAGCAGGCTCCCACGGGGCAGCTCCCGCCATGGCACCACGACGCTCAGGGCCAGCAGCAGGAGGATCATCGAGAAGCCGAGCTCGAAGGTCCGGTTGGACATCAGCCCCGGCCGGAGGACAGGAGAGGTGACGGCAAGGACGACGACGATCAGGGACAGTGGTGCCTGGTAGAGCACCACGGCCCCCTCGATGGTGAATCTCCTTGCCATCCCGTGCAACCGGACGGCGCCGGCATTCCTAGGCACGTACCGACCAGGGAAGGATGAGAGACCGCATACCGAACAACCTTCCGACGCTGAGACCTAGGTACTACGTTCCATTATGTAGTCCCACTCGGATTTAACGCCGTCACGCGCGCATGAAGGACGTGGGGACAGGCACAATGGGATTTATGACGGTGAGAACGCGCTTCGGCGCCGGCCAGGAAGGATGGACGCACAGTGAGTGATCCTGGAGTGGCTGTCGTCATCGAGGACGACGCCGACGTGCGCAACCTCGTCTCGGCCGTACTCCGGCAATCGGGCTTCGACGTCCATGCCACGGCGAGCGGAAGGGCAGGCGTCGACCTGGCCCGGACGCACGACGCGACGGTGATCACGGTCGACGTAGGGCTGCCCGACATCGACGGCTACGAGGTGCTCCGGAGGATCAGGGAGTCCAGTAATTGCTACGTCGTGATGCTGACCTCGCGCGGGGACGAGCTCGACACGCTGACGGCCCTGCAATCGGGCGCCGACGACTACCTGACCAAGCCTTTCCGGCCGCGGGAGCTCCGCGCCCGGATCGCAGCGATGCTGCGACGCCCGCGTTCTGTACCCGAGCCGGTGGGAGCCCGCCAGCCGGCAGCGTCGTTCGTCCCCGCTGCACCCCAGGCCGCGGTGTCACCGGTTCTGGAGCACAACGGACTGGTGCTGAACGCAGCGACCCGTACCGTCGTCGTCGACGGT
Organism: Arthrobacter sp. B1805; assembly: GCF_002929745.1. GTDB lineage: Bacteria > Actinomycetota > Actinomycetes > Actinomycetales > Micrococcaceae > Arthrobacter_D. Next base: position 294,657 of record NZ_PJIQ01000004.1, on the reverse strand, counting down.
CAGGACTTGCTGCTGACACGCAGCGAGTTCGACCTGCTCAACGAGATGCTCAAGAGCAACGGAGCCGTCCGCACCAAAGCGGATCTGGTGCGGGTAGTCCGTGGGGACTACTACGGCGAGGACACCTACATCAGCGATTCGGACGAGCGCGCCATCGAGGTCCACGTCGGGAATCTGCGCCGCAAGCTCGACGAGGATCCGAAGAATCCCCGCTGGCTCCAGACCGTGCGCGGGGTGGGATACCGGCTGACACCCGTCCGCTCCTGACGCCCGCTGCTCAGGGTGATGCGAGGTAACGGGCCTCGAGTTCGCTGATGGTGTCCAGCCCGCAGCGCTCGATGGCAGGCAGCACGTGACGGGCAGCGCCCAGGTCCTCGTACGCGACGGCCGATTCGAGGATTGTGGCCATTGCAGACAGGCGGGCCGCACCCACCATGATCGAGGCGTCGCGCAGGCTGAGGGCGGCCTCCAGGGCGGCAGGCAGGTCCCGGTTGCCGATCGAGCCGTGGAGGCGCAGGTAGCGATCCTCGAAGCCCTGGATGTAGTCGCGGGCGAATGCCCTCGCCGGTCGGGGATCGTTCAGCTGCTCCTCGAGCTCGGTGAGGACTGCGAGGTCGACGAGTGGCGGGAGCGCAGGCGTGGTTGTGAGCACGGAGTCACGCTACGGCCGGAAGCTGCGTGTTTGTCGGGCATCCGCTGAGAGGACGTGCCAGTACCGGCGCTCCCGGCGCTTCGGTCCTTGCGGTCCGCCGGGAGGACAGAGCGTCCCGGGACCGCTCACTGTCCAGCGAAGGTGTCGATCACGTTGAGCACGGCCGGCCCCAGGATCACGATGAACAGCACGGGGAAGATGAACAGCAGCAGCGGGAAGAGCACCGCGACGGGCAGTTTCATCGCCTTCTCCTCCGCACGCTGTCGGCGCTTGACACGCATCACCTTGGCCTGGGTGCGCAGTACCCCCGACAGTGCGATGCCGTACGCGTCGGCCTGCACGATCGCCTTGACGAAGCTGCGGAGTTCGGGGACGTTGCTGCGATCGGCCATCGCGAGGTAGGCCTCGCGCCTGCTGCGCCCCACCTGCATGTCCTGCAGTGTGCGGACGAGTTCCTCCGCGAGGGGCCCCTTGCCCGTCTCACCGGCGCGCTGCATCGCACTCTCGAAACCGAGGCCTGCCTCCACCGAGATGAGCATCTGGTCGAGCGTGTTGGCGAGTTCGAGGGCCATGGCCTTCTGGCGTTCCTGCCCCTTGCTGTACAGCAGGAGATCAGGCACGAAGTATCCGAGCAGCGTGATGAAGAGGGCGAGGAGCACGAAGAGCTTGTCCGGCTGGGATTGCACCAGAAGCAGGCCGGCGAGGCCTCCGGCCAGGCCGAGCAGGGGCTTGGCCGTCAGCACCTTCTCCAGCGGCATGGCGGCGGGTCGTCCGGCGAGGGCGAGCAGGTGGTCCAGCTTCAGGACGTACGCCTGCGGGGTGAGGCGCCTGCCCAGACGCAGCAGGTGGTTGCGTCGTTCTGCCGAAGCACCTGCGGTGCCGATGCCTTGGTTGAGGTTGTTCCTCACGAGGCGGCGGACCTTCGTGTCCGAGGTCAGCAGGGCCCAGCTGAAGTAGCCGATCGGCACCGACGTCAGGAGAAGGGAGACGAGCAGGATCAGGTCCACGGGCGGTACTCCTCAGAACTTCAGGTCGATGATCTTGCGGAGCCAGAGCCCGCCGATCGTCATCATGACGGCCGCGGCTCCGAGCATCACCCAGCCGAGCGGTTTGGTGAAGAGCGGGTCCACATAGCCCGGGCTGACCACGGTCAGCATGAGCGCGATGCCGAACGGCAGTGCGGCGAGGATGTAGGCCGAGAACTTGCCCTCTGCCGCAAGGGCACGGATGTGGCCCTTGATCTCGGTGCGCTCGCGGATCGTGTGCCCCACCTGGTCCAGGACGTCTGCGAGGTCCCCGCCCACCTCACGGTTGATCTGGATGGCCTGGGCGATCCATGCGAAGTCCTCGTTCTGCATGCGGTGGGAGGTGTCCATGAGCGAGGCGAGGAGGTCCTTGCCGAGACTGGTCTCCGCCACGATCCTGCGCATCTCCTCCGACGTCGGACTGTCCGCCTCGGTTGCCGCCGCGTCGATCGCGCGGAGGATGCTGTGGCCGGCGCGCAGGCCGCCCGTGAGGAGCTGAAGGGTGTCGCCGAGCTGGGAGTCGAACCGGCGCCGTCGTCGACCGGTCAGGAAGGCGACCACCAGGTGCGCCACCGCGGGCGAGAGCAGGAACAGCAGGATCCCGATCACGGGCGCGAGCAGGACCCAGCCGAGCAGCAGGCCCGTGAAACCACCGATGACGATGAGGAGGTACACCTCGGCCTGGCCCAGTTTCACCCCCGCGGTCTCCAGCACGCCCTGGTGCAGGAAGCGCAGGGGGTGCCGCTGCAGGTAGGACTCCATGGCACGGCCGGCAGCTCCCGCGAACCGTGACAGCTGCGAGTCGGGGTGCTCGACGGGCGGTCGACGGCGGTCGAGGGGTACCGGCGACTGCAGGGGGCGGAGCGCTGCGAGGGCCAGGCCGATGGCACCGAGCACGAGCACCATGCCACCGGCGAAGAGGATCATCATGGGCTATCGTCCGCGCACCGGCATGGCTCCGAAGACCGCCGGGGACACCGTGATGCCCATGTCCTCGAAGCGCTCCATGAACCGCGGGCGGATGCCTGTGGGTACGGGCTTCCCGAGGAAGCGGCCCTTCTGGTCCACCCCGGCCGAGTAGTCGAAGACGAAGGCGTCCTGGAGGGTGACGACGTCGCCCTCCATGCCCTGCACTTCCGTCACGTGCGTGATGCGGCGGCTTCCGTCGCGGAGGCGCGAGATCTGGACCACGAGGTTGACGGCGGAGGCCAGCTGCTCGCGGATCGCGCGCAGGGGCAGATCCATGCCGGCCATGAGGACGAGCGTCTCCAGACGGGCGACGGCGTCCCGCGGCGAGTTCGCGTGCACCGTGGAGAGTGAGCCGTCGTGGCCCGTGTTCATGGCTTGCAGCATGTCCAGGGATTCACCGCCACGCACCTCGCCGATGACGATGCGGTCGGGCCGCATGCGGAGGGAGTTGCGCACGAGATCGCGGATGGACACCGCTCCCTTGCCCTCCGTGTTGGGCGGACGGCTCTCCAGCCGGACCACGTGCTGCTGCTGGATCTGGAGTTCGACGGCGTCCTCGATGGTGACGATGCGTTCGTCGTCGGGGAGGAAGGAGGAGAGCACGTTGAGGAGTGTCGTCTTTCCGGTACCCGTGCCACCGGAGACGATGATGTTGAGCTTCGCCTTCACGCAGGCGTCGAGCAGTTCCGCCATCTCCGGGGTCAACGTGCCGAAGTCGATGAGGTTCTGCACCGTCAGGGGCACCTTGCTGAACTTCCGGATGGTCAGCGACGAACCGTTGACCGCCAGCGGGGGGATGACGGCGTTGACACGGGATCCGTCCTCCAGCCGTGCGTCGACGAAGGGCGAGGACTCGTCGATGCGCCGACCGACCTTCGACACGATGCGCTCGATGACGCGGCGCAGGTGTTCCTCCGAGCTGAAGCGGGAGTCGCTGAGGGTCAGGCGGCCCTTCTGCTCCATGTAGATCTGGTCCATCCGGTTGACCATGATCTCGGTGACCGTCGGGTCGTCGAGGAGACGCTGGAGCGGACCGAAGCCGAGGACGTCGTCCGCCACGTCCTGGATGAGGCGGCGCCGTTCGTCCGGACTGAGCGGCACCTGTTCGGAGTCGATGATGAGGCTCAGTTCCTCGCGGGCGATGCCCTTCAGGTCCTCCTCCGTGATCGAGGTGTCGCCTGCGCGCGTGCCCATCCTCTCGAAGAGTGCGGATGCCGCGCGCTGCTTGAGGCCGGCGAAGACATCGACCTTCGCCGATCCCGGCCTGTCCGCCGGGTCCCGGACGGCGGCGGCGGGGGCGAGGGTGGGCGCCTTCGGTTCTTGGGGTGCGACGGCGGCTTCGGGCTCGACGGCGACAGGCGCGGCGGCGAGCCCCGCGGCCTCGATGCGGGCGGAGAGCTTCACCGGACCACCACCCGCCGGTGGAGCTTGCGCTGGGATGCCGCACGCCATGCGTGGTCGAACCGCTGGACGAGCTCCGTGAGGCTCTTGGTCGCCGGATCGCGGACCTTGTCCTGCAGCAGGGGAACGCCCCTGTTGGTGGCGAGGGTGAGTGCGCGCGAGCGCGGGATGGAGACGTCCACCGGTGCGCCGAGCGTCGCTTCGATGTCCTGCACGGAGAGCCCCGTCCTGGTGTCCGCGAAGTTCAGGACGACATGTCGGGTCTCGGGCAGGAGGTTGAGCTGGTGGAGCACGTCGAGCCCGGTCCGGAGGCCGCGCACGCTGGGCACGTCCATGCCGGTGACCCATACGGCGTCGGTGCACTGCTCCATGGCGGCGAGGCTGGGTTCGGTCAACCCGGGGCCCGTGTCGACGACGACGTAGCGGAACTCGAGGGCGAGCTGCTGGAGGAGGCGCGTGATCTGTTCGGAGGTGACGCGATCCGCATCGGCCGGATTGCGGGGCCCGCACAGCGCATAGACACCGGACGGGTGGGCCGTCAGGAAGGCCTTCAGCACCATGGAGTCCTGCGTGGCGGCCCCCGACACCGCGTCGAGCACCGAATATTCGGGGTTCAGGTACAGGCCGGTGGCGACGTCGCCGAACTGGAGGTCGAGGTCGACGATGACGACGCTCATGGGCGCGATCTTCCCGAGCCCGACGGCGAGGTTGGTGGCGATAGTGGTCTTGCCGACCCCACCCTTGGGGGAGAAGACGCCGATGACGAGCCCGCTCTGCTTCTGGCCGGGGTGTTGCTCTCCGGTGCGTTGCCGGGACGCGGACGCCTGGCACGCCCGCTCGAGCTGCGCCCGGATGCTGGGGACGTCGGCCAGCGGTGAGAGGATGTCCCGCACTCCGGAACGCATGGCCTGCAGGGCGATCTCGGGCTGGTCGTCATGGACGAGGACCACACTGACCTCGGGGAACTTCACGTCGACGACGACGGCCAGCCGCAGGGCGTCCTCGACGGGGATGCCGGGTCCGAAGAGGAGAACCTCCGGCCGTTCCAGGGCCAACTGCTCGAGAAGGGGGTCCATGTCGCCGGTGAGGATGCTCGCCGGAAGGCTCTTCACGTGGCCCTGCAAGCCTCCCGCCACGGCCAGGCGGACCTTCTGCTCGAACTCCGAACTCGGCGTGATCAGGACGAATCTGCTCATCGGTACAGTTCCTTGTTCTGGATGATCGGAGAGTCACCCTCGACGGTGGCTGCCGTCTCCTTGCTCAGCCACAGGGAGGCGTTCTGGTTCGCGTGGACGATCTTCGTGGCCTGCGCGGTGTCCACCGCGACGGTCAGCATGAGGGAGCCGGACGGCAGCGCTTCCGCTTCGGCGCGCGCCTGTTCCTCGGGGGTCGCAGCCGGGTCGACGGCGACCGCGGCGGGTGCGCGCTGCACGGACGTCACGAGGATCCTGTGGAGCGCGAGCTTCGTCGTGGGGACGTCGGGCTCGTCCTCGAGCCCACCCGACCCCAGCCCGATGAAGATGCCGACGGTGTCGCCCGGGGCGATCCTGCCACCGACCGCACGGTCCGGCTCGATCGTGAACGAGACCTCCTGCAGGCCGTCCGGGACGTCGACGCTCGCGGCCGCCGCCGCGTCCTTCGGATCGACGAGGCGTTCGGCGAGCACCTGCTCGCCGGGCATCAGGTCGACGGCGGTCACCTTGCCCTTGGAGGCTTCGAGGTCCTTGAGGGCACTCGGGCTGACGGCGGTAGCGGGCAGCGACTGCGTGGTGAGGAAGGGCATGAGCTCTTCCGCGGTAGTTCCCGCCGGGACCGCCGTCGCGACGACCAGCACGTCGACAGGATCGAGACCCTCGACAGCACGGGCTTCCGCACCCTGCGCGTAGCCGAACAGCATCATGGCTCCGACGAGCGCGAGGACGACGGCGGCGACGCCGGCCAGGAGACGGGATTTCATGGTGTGGACTTTCAGAGCGAAGGGCGGACGACGGTCACGCCGCCGCTGGTGACAGGACCGAGCGTGTACCCGTCGGCGAGGGAGACGTACTCGATGAACGTCCCGATGACGCCGCGGCAGTTTCCGGTGCAGCTCTTGGTGACGCCGCCCTGTGTCACTGTCGGGTTGTACGTCATCGGCAGGTTGTTGTTGCCGGAGAAAGCCCAGCCCTTGAGGTCGTAGGCCGCGAAATACACGAGGTGGTACTGCGCACCACCGCCCGTACCGGTCACCTGGTCGAACACGGGAAGCAGGACGGTGACGGGTTTGCCGGCTGCGAGGTCGGCTCCCCACTGGTTGAGGATGGCATTGCAATGGCTTGGGCCGTCATTTCCCGTGTCACTGCCGCCCAGCTGGACGGCGATGTCGACGAAGGCGCCGCACTGCCCCGACTGCTGCACGAGCCAGCCGAATCCGCCCGGAACCGTGGCTCCCGACGGACCGTAGTTGCAGCTCGGGTTGGCCCCGGTTCCGTGGGACTGCAGCAGTTGGAGCGAGCCACCGACCTGACCCTGGACCTGGCAGATGGAGAAGGCCAGCGGAAAGGGAGCGATGCCCTTGGTGGGACTACCCCAGACAGCGCTCGAGGTTGCCGTCACTTCGCTGGATCCGATACCCAGGGCATTGGCGAAGATGAGGGAGACCCGGTTCGGCGTGCCACCCTGCTCCATGGCGCCTGTCGTGACCGATACCTTGCGGGCGGTCTTGTCCACAACGATGTCCGCCACGTTGCTGCGGGCGTCGAGCGCATTGCTGTTGGCGAGGCTCCGGGCGAGGGGAGAGGTGGTGGCGCACTCCGCGTGGTCGAGGTTCGTGGCGCACTTCTGCGCGATGGCCAACGCTCCGGCGTCCGCACCGTTCTGCAGTTGTGCCTTCTCCGAGTAGAGGAGCCCGACGTCGACGGCCAGGGCGGCGAAGCCCAGGAGGACGACCATCAGGAGTGCGACGACGACGCTGACAGCGCCCTGCTCGTGATCCGGTCGGCGCACGATCGCGCCCTGCCTCACCCTCCGCACAGCATGACTCCCTTCCCCGTCATCGAGAACGGCCCGGCGATCTTCGTCAGAGTGCTCAGCGTGTAGGTGATGGTCACGGTGGCGGTGCCGCCGGAAGGGCACGGGTTCGCCGTCGTGGCTCCGGGGACCGAGATGGCGATGTTCGCGTTGGTCAGCAGGGGACGCAGTGTGCCGGCGGCAGTCACGGTCGAGGACCGGGCAGTGGCTGCGTTCTTGGAAATGGCCATCACGCGGACGCCCTCCCTCGCCGCATTGGTCAGGGTGACCTGGGCGTTGAACGCACGCCCGAACTCCATGATGCCCAGGAGCAGAAGGATGAGGACGGGCAGGAGGAGCGCCATCTCTACTGCTACTGCACCGCGCTCATGATTCTTGCTCATCAGACACTGCCTTTGCGGGGAAGTGGGAGCGGCCTTCGAGCCGCTCCCACTTCCGTAGTGCGGACGTGCGTTACGGAGCAGGGGGAGCGGCGCAACCGTCACCGGCAGCGTTGACAACCTGACCCTGAATTTGGCAAGCAATCGACTGGAAGCTGCCCTGCAAGTTGCCGCCGAGCAGCGTGACAGCGGCGATGATGACGACGGCGATGAGGGCGACCATGATGCCGTACTCGACGGCGGTGGCGCCGTCTTCCTTACGGACCAGGCGGGGGAGGACATTCATGCGGGTGTTCGAAACGAGGAACATGTGGGACTCCTGAAGGGGCTTCCGAGCGGCTGACCCAGCGCCAGCACTGCCAGAAAAGTAGCAACGGGATCGCCGAGGAATCCCGAACTGCCCTGATCCTGAGTGAATGCTCGCAATCCTGCACGAGCAGTGCGCAGAACCTGCGCTTGCCCTGCCTCTACCTAGTGCTCGTCCACCGTCCGCTGGCCTTTTCTGTACTCCTGCGGCACCTCGATGACGTCGTGTGTCGTTGCAACAGCACGCCGTCCGGCAGGACGGGGTGCTGTTGCAGCGGAACTGGAGGAGGACGGGTCGATCACGCGGTCAGCCGCCGCTGCACCCATGGGGTGGTCGACCAGGATGAGCACCGCGGCCTCCGATCCCAGGAAGGAGCGGAGGGTGCCCAGGAGTCCTGCGACCGATTCGGGCGGCAGCCCGGGCTCGGGCTGCCAGGCGACCTGCAGGCGTACCTGCCGGATTGTGGGTTGCAGGTCGAGCGCCGGTTCCGGAACGTCGACGGACGACTGCAGGGCATCACTCAGACGGTCGGCATCGACGACGTCCTGTGCTGTGAGTGGTCCGGGCACGTTGCCGTATCGAGGCGACCAGTTCAGCGGCCACTCCATCGACATCGGTCGGCATCCTCAGCACGCGAGAAGCCACAGCCCCCTCCGGAGGAACGGCCCTGTCAGACAGAACAGCGATCCGTGAGTCCGAGGCAGACGGAAACACCGCCCGCACGTCGCCGCCGTTCTGGAGCGCCGCCGCTGCCCGGCCCGAGGCCTGTGCGCTGCCCAGCACGGCGGCACCCGCTGTCCCCGCGCTGACGGCTACTGCCACGGCGAAGACGACCGGGTACCAGGGGAGGGGCGGCGACCCACTCGCCGGGTCGCAAGGAACAGTGAATGGCGCATGCGCACTGGGCGGAGTGACTCGAGGCCAAGCACGGGGCGCGGAAGGACGAGCGCGAAGAGCACGGCGGCCAGGACGACGATCACGGCCGGTGCCAGCGTCGGCACGCGCAGAGGATCGCAGAGCCCCGTCCGACGCGACGCGGGGATAGAAGAGGAGAACCAGGACGACGACGAGGGTGAGCGCCGCTGTCAGCCAGGCTCTGGCGGAGGCCGGAATCGGTGGTGCGTCGTGCTTCCGCGAACCCACGTCCGGACCTTCCCTTAGGCGGCATTTCCGGCCATCCCATCCAGCGGATGGACGCCTTCCCGCCCATTTTGACCTGAGGCGCACCAGCAGGCTAATCTTGGTAGTCGTTGTGCGTATCCCAGCTCGATACGTCTGCGCCCCACGGAGCGGTTTAGTTGCAGAACCACCTGGCCCGGGGGCGGAGCCGAGATTACGGGATAACTGGTCGTATTTCAGCCCTCACCTGAAGTTCCGGTAACGCATGAATAAGCTGAGCCCACAGGCGCGGAGGTTTCCGCGGAGGTGGGCGACACCGAAATAGAAACGAAGGCCATAACCGTGCGTACGTACACCCCGAAGCCAGGCGACATCACCCGCCAGTGGCACGTCATTGATGCAACCGATGTTGTCCTCGGCCGTCTTGCCAGCCAGACCGCAATCCTGTTGCGCGGAAAGCACAAGCCGACTTTCGCTCCCCACATGGACATGGGCGACTTCGTTGTCATCATCAACGCTGACAAGGTAGCCCTCACCGGCGCCAAGCTCGAGCAGAAGCGTGCCTACCGCCACTCGGGTTTCCCGGGCGGCCTGAAGTCCACGAACTACGCCGAACTCCTGGAGAAGAACCCGGAGCGCGCAGTCGAGAAGGCTATCCGCGGCATGCTTCCCAAGAACTCGCTGGCAGCACAGCAGATCGGCAAGCTGAAGGTCTACCGCGGCGCGGAGCACCCCCACGCCGCACAGCAGCCCAAGACGTTCGAAATCACCCAGGTCGCCCAGTAGTCCTGGCCACCAACACTAAGAAATCACTTCAAGGAGAACCGTGGCTCAGAACACTGAAGAGCTGAATGAACCCACTGAGGAGCTCACGAGCTACACCTCAGAGTCCACCGAGGCCAGCGAGGCCACCGCGAAGGAGCGCCCCGCGCTGACTGTCGGCGGCGGAGCAGTCGGACGCCGCAAGGAGGCCGTGGCTCGAGTTCGCCTCGTCCCCGGCACCGGCAAGTGGATCGTCAACGGCCGCGAGCTGGCCGACTACTTCCCGAACAAGCTGCACCAACAGGAAGTCAACGACCCGTTCAAGCTCCTCGAGCTCGACGGCGCCTACGACGTCATCGCCCGCATCCACGGCGGAGGACCTTCCGGCCAGGCCGGAGCACTCCGCCTCGGTGTCGCTCGCACGCTCAACGAGATCGACCGCGAGAACAACCGCCCCGCCCTCAAGAAGGCAGGCTTCCTGACTCGTGACGCCCGCGTCATCGAGCGCAAGAAGGCTGGTCTCAAGAAGGCACGCAAGGCGCCTCAGTACTCCAAGAGGTAATTTTGCCTTCCCCGAGCGGCATCGCAGGCGCGATGCCGCTCGGGTCCCCTCGGCAAAAATTGCCTCTTGGCTCCACGCTCTATCGTGTGGGGCTGGGAACAAGGAGTATGCGCCTTGAGGACACGCGTCGAATGCCCGTCCGGGTTCCGGGCGGGCATTCGTGCTTTAACCTGTTGGAGACCCACCTCAGCGGTCTCATGTTCTTCACCTAGGATGATCAACGATGAGCAAGTTATTCGGCACCGACGGTGTACGCGGCCTGGCCAATGGCCTGATCACGGCGGAACTCTCCCTGCAGCTGGCCCAGGCCGCCGCCGTCGTGCTCGGGCACAACGCCGTGGACGGTGGACGACGGCCCACCGCCGTGATCGCCCGTGATCCCCGCATCAGCGGGGAATTCATCGCCGCAGCCGTGGAGGCAGGCCTCGCCAGCTCCGGCGTCGACGTCTACGACGCAGGGGTCCTCCCGACCCCGGCCGCCGCGTTCCTCGTCGCCGATCTCGACGCGGACTTCGGCGTCATGATCTCCGCCTCGCACAATCCTGCTCCTGACAACGGGATCAAGTTCCTCGCCCGCGGCGGCAAGAAGCTCAGTGACGCCCTCGAGGACGCCATCGAGGACGAGATGGCCAACGCGAGGCTGCGGCCCGTAGCGGGAGACGTGGGGCGGATCCAGCGTTTCGCCGACGCGGAGGACCGCTATGTCGTCCATCTGCTCCAGACGCTCCCTCACCGCCTCGACGGCCTGAAGGTCGTGCTCGACTGCGCGCACGGAGCCGCCAGTGGCTGTTCCCCCGAGGTCTTCCGGAACGCCGGCGCGGACATCGTCGTGATCGGCGCGGAGCCGGACGGTGTGAACATCAACGACGGGTACGGCTCGACCCACCTCGAGAAGCTGCAGGCGGCCGTCCTCGAGCATGGCGCCGACATCGGCGTAGCCCACGACGGCGACGCCGACCGTTGCCTTGCCGTGGATCACGAAGGCACCGTGGTCGACGGCGATCAGATCATGGCCGTCATGGCACTGGCCATGAAGGACGCCGGCAAGCTCAAGGAGGACACCCTCGTGGCGACGGTGATGAGCAACCTCGGGCTGAAGATCGCGCTGCGGGAATCCGGCATCACCATCAAGGAGACCGGTGTGGGGGACCGCTACGTCCTCGAGGGCATGCGCGACGGCGGGTACAGCCTCGGCGGCGAGCAGTCCGGCCACGTCATCTTCGCCGAGTACGCCACCACCGGTGACGGCGTCCTCACAGGCCTCCAGCTCGCTGCGCGCATGGCCGAGACCGGCAAGAGCCTCAAGGAACTCGCCGCAGTCATGACGAAGCTCCCGCAGGTCCTCATCAACGTCGAGGGCGTGGACCGCGCGGCGGCCAACTCCGACGAGGGGCTCCAGGCGGCTGTTCGCGCGGCAGAGGCAATGCTCGGGGAGACGGGCAGGGTGCTCCTGCGACCCTCCGGCACTGAGCCCGTCGTGCGCGTGATGGTCGAGGCGGCAGATACCGGGACCGCCGAGCGCATCGCAGAAGAACTCGCCGCGACCGTGCAGGAGCGACTCTCCCTGGAACCGGTCGCATAGCCCCCGCTGCTTCCTCCGCATCGGGCGTCGGTACTACAGTGCGTCCATGGGCGACAGCAGGCAGCAAGGGCACCAGGATCCGCTGAAGGCCACGTTGCTGGACTACCTCCGCCGACGGCGCTCCGACCTCGCGGGCACGCTGGACGGCCTCGGTGAATACGACATCCGGCGGCCGCTGGTGCCTTCGGGGACCAATCTGCTCGGGCTCGTGAAGCATGTGGCGTCCGTGCAGCTGGAGTATTTCGGCGACGTGTTCGGGCGTCCCAGCGCCATACCGATGCCGTGGATGAACGACGACGCGGAGCCGGAGGCGGACATGTGGGCCACGCCGGCGGAGTCCCGTGACGACGTTCTCACGCTGCATCGGATGTCGGCGGAACACAGTGACGCAACCATCGAGGCGCTGTCGCTGGACTCCGCCGGTCAGGTGCCGTGGTGGCCGCAGGAGCGGCGTGCCGTGACCCTCCACCAGATCCTCGTCCACGTGGTCGCGGAAACGGCCCAGCACGCAGGCCACGCGGACATCCTGCGGGAACTCATCGACGGATCGATCGGACGAGGGGCGGGCGATCCGAACCTCGGAGGGCTGTCCGCACCGGCCCGGGCTCTGCACGCCCAGCGGGTCGAAGCCGCGGCCCGGGAAGCATCAGGCCGGCTGGACTGAGCCACTCCGGACGCACATCGACACGCGGGCGCTGCACGGCCTGGGACACGGAGCGCCTTCCCGCCGAGGGCCGTCGGCCAGGCGGGCGGCCGCGTCGTCGTACCGGGCGAGGGCGATCTCCGCGACGACAGGACTCGGCAGCAGGGGTGCGCTGACCGCATCGGCACCGGCCTTTGCCAGCTGGTCGTGGAAGTACCCGGGAGCAAGCAGGTAGGAGGCCAGCGCCACCGGGGAACCGGCGGTACCGCGGACGTCGGCGACGGCGTCGGGCACCGACGGAGTCGCCTTCGACCCGAATCCGGGCCGCACGGGACCTGTCCTGAGCTCGGCGAGGACGGCCCGGATCTCGGCGACGTCCTCCGCGGCGCAGGCATCCGAGGACCCGGCGGCCGCCAGGACCACGGCATCACCGTCGTCCACCCCGGCCTCCGCGAGACGGCGCTGCAGAACGTGCGCGAGGCGCGGATCGGGGCCGAGCGGTAGCGCGGCGATCGTGTGCGGCCTGCTCGCAGCTGCCCGCGCGATGTCCACCTTCACGTGGTAGCCCACCGACAGCAGCAGCGGCACGATCACCGCCGGGCGCCCCGGGGGAAGGGACGCGACGACGTCCACGAGATCGGGGTCCTGCACATCGACATAGGCCTCGAGGACCTCGAGGTGCGGGCGCAGGGCGGCGATGCCGGCGCGTACGGCGTCGATCTCGCGACGTCCCTGCAGGTTGTCCGTGCCGTGCGCGCAGGCGATGAGGATGGGGGCGCCACCACGGTCGGATTTCTCGACGGTCATGCCTGCCATTGAAGCATCCGCGAGCGCTCAGGCGGCAACATCGACCTCGATGATGCCCCCGACGCACCGCACCGGGTAGGCCCGCAGTCCCTCACCGCCGGACAGGCACTCACCGGTCGAGAGGTCGTACACCTCCTTGTGGAGAGGGGAGGCGATCGTCGGTGACGCACCACGGGACCCCACGATGCCGCGGGCCATGACGGCAGCACCCGTCCGCGGATCAATGTTGGTGACGGCGTAGACCCGGCGCTCCGGCAACCGGAACAGTGCGATCTGCTCGTGGCCCACCAGTGCTGCCTCGCCCCAGCATTCCTCGAGGTCGTCGAGTCGACAGACACCGACCCACAGGGCCTGAGTGGTGGCGGGACGCTGCAGGATGAGCTCGGTCATGGCGGTCTCCTCGGTGGCTGGTGCTTCCCGCACCACGCTAGCCAGCCCTCGTGTCGCGCACGTCCCGGTGCTGTTGCGCCCCGGTAACTTACCCCTCACGCACCCGGACCGGGGGTGTGAGCCCGAAGTTAACTTTGCGATACATCCATGACACACAGGAGAAATTGCGCCTTCGTACTGTGGTAGCAGCAACGGGACCGCCCGGGTCCGGAGGGAAGGCACCACATGAGCGAGACCAGACCACCCCGGCCCGCCCAGGGCGGCGCCACGTCCGCAGTACGCCGCATCGTCGTGGTCGGCGGTGGACCGGCGGCACACCGGTTCGTCGAAGCCCTCTGGCGACGTGGCACGGACGGCCTCCACATCACCGTGCTGACCGAGGAGTCCTACGCGCCCTACGACCGCGTGGCCCTGAGCAGCGCGCTGACCGGCGACGTCGACCTCAGTCTCGGTGAGCAGCTCATGTGGCGGGAACCCGCCATCCGGCTCGTCACAGGTGAGCGCGCAGTGCGGCTGGATCTCGCCGCCCGATGCGTCCTGGGTGCCTCCGGGGAGAGGTACGCCTACGACGACGTCGTCCTCGCCACCGGCTCGGACGCCGTGCGGCTGCCACTGCCGGGCGGTGAGCACGCCGCGGTGTACCGCACGCTCGACGACGTCCAGTGGTTACGGACGGAGACGGCCCGCCTCGCCACCGATCTCGGCAGGGCACCGCGGGCCGTCGTCATCGGCGGCGGACTGCTCGGCCTCGAGGCCGCGGGAGGGCTCCAGCACCTCGGAGCGGAGTCGACCGTGGTCAACCGGGCCGGCTGGCTCATGAACGCGCAGCTCGACCAGGGAGGGGGCCAGGCGCTCGGCCGCCTCATCGCGGCGAAGGGACTGGGCATCCACTGCGGTGGCGCTCCTACCTCGATCGAGACGGCTGACGGCCGCGTGACGGGCGTGGCCCTGAGCGACGGTGCCGTCCTGCCGGCGGACTTGGTGGTCTTCGCCGTCGGGATCCGGCCGCGTGACGAACTCGCGCGGGACGCCGGACTCGAGGTGGCCCCCCGCGGAGGCGTGGTCATCAGCGCGGGCTGCGAGACCACGATGCCGGGGGTCTGGGCGATCGGCGAAGTGGCGAGCTATGAGGGCATCAGCATGGGGCTCGTGGCCCCAGCGAACGCGATGGCCGAGGTGTGCGCGGACGGCATCCTCGGCGGGCTGTCCACCTTCCCCGGATTCGATACCGCGACCAAGCTCAAACTCTCCGGCGTCGAGGTCGCGAGCTTCGGCGACGCCCTCGCCGAGGCCGAGGGCAGCCTCGAGATCGTCTACGCAGACCCTGCACGCGGGCTGTACCAGAAGCTGGTGGTGACCGACGACGCGAAGACACTGCTGGGCGGCATCTTCGTCGGCGATGCCGCTCCCTACTCGTCGCTCAGGCCCCTGCTCGGTCGCGAGCTCCCCGCCGAGCCGGGTGCCTACCTCTCCTCGGCCGGGGGAGGCGAGGCTCCGCCGTCCGAGCTGCCCGACGACGTCATCCTCTGCTCCTGCAACAACGTCACGGCCGGTGCGTGCCGCTCGGCGGTGCACGGGGTGGACGCGGACGGGACGGCCGTGGAGCCGGCCCTCGATATGCCGACGCTGAAGGCGTGCTCCCGCGCCGGGACGCAGTGCGGCTCGTGCGTGCCGATGCTCAAGAAGCTTCTCGACACCGAGCTGACGAAGGCCGGCCGCACCGTCTCCAAGGGCATCTGCGAACACTTCGCGATGTCCCGGCCCGAGCTGTTCGAGGCGATCCAGGCCCTCGATCTCGCGTCCTTCCAGGAGATCCTCCGGCGCTTCGGGGCTTCGGAGGAGGCGAAGGGCGGGCACGGCTGCGACATCTGCAAGCCGGCCATAGGCTCGATCCTGGCCACCCAGCGGGGCGAGTACGTGCTCGACGGCGGCCGCGGCATGCTGCAGGACACCAATGACCGCGCGCTCGCGAACATGCAGCGCAACGGCACCTATTCGGTGGTGCCCCGCATCCCCGGTGGAGAGATCACGCCGCAGAAGCTCGCGGTGATCGCCCAGGTCGCGGAGCAGTTCGGGCTGTACGTGAAGCTGACCGGTGCCCTGCGGATCGACCTCTTCGGCGCCCGGCTCGAGCAGCTCCCCGAGATCTGGAAGATCCTCGTCGAGGCGGGCTTCGAATCGGGCCAGGCCTACGGCAAGGCGCTGCGGAACGTGAAGTCCTGCGTCGGCTCCACATGGTGCCGGTTCGGCGTGCAGGACTCTGTGGCAATGGCGATCGATCTCGAGCTGCGCTACCGGGGACTGCGCGCGCCGCACAAGTTCAAGATGGGTGTGTCGGGATGCGCCCGGGAATGTGCCGAGGCGCGCAGCAAGGACGTCGGTGTGATCGCCACCGACCAGGGCTGGAACCTGTACGTCGGCGGCAACGGCGGGTTCCAGCCCGCCCACGCACAACTCCTCGCCCAGGACCTCGACGGTGAGACCCTCATCCGATACATCGACCGCTACCTCATGTACTACATCCGGACAGCAGACCGCATGCAGCGGACCGCACGCTGGATGGACGACCTCGACGGCGGCCTCGACCACGTGCGCGACGTCGTCATCAACGACTCCCTCGGCATTGCGGAGGACCTCGAGGAAGCGATGGCGCGCCACGTCGAGCACTACGAGGATGAATGGGCGGCAACGCTCAAGGACCCCGACCGGCTCCGCCGTTTCAGGTCGTTCGTCAATGCCCCGGATGCCGCGGACCAGTCGATCGTCCTGGTCGAGGAGCGTGGCCAGCAGCGGCCGGCCACTCCTGAGGAGATTGAGGCCGGAGCCGGACGCGTGAACCTCGGAGCGGCGATCCCCGTCCGCGCCGCATCAGGAACCCTGGAGGGCTGAACCGTGCAACTGGAGATCGATCTGACTGGTCGCCGCGTCGTGGTGGCCGGGGACGCCAGGCCGTCACGGAGGATCGCCGCCCGCTATCGGGCCGCCGGCGCCGAGGTGGACCTGCGCCCCAGCGCAGCTGCCTGCACGGCGACGGTGCTGGACGGCGCAGTGCTGGCCGTCGTCGTCGACCCGCCGTCGGGCAGGGCGGGCCAGCGCCCACCGGCTGCACGCGCAGACCAGGCCTTCGACGCCCTGCAGGAGCGCTGCCGTCGTTCCGGCATCCTGCTCACCCGGGAGACCGGAGCGACGGACACCGGCGCGGTCACCCTGATCGGCGGTGGACCGGGTGCCCTCGGACTCCTGACCCTCGACGCGGTGGCGGCCCTCCGCGAGGCCGACGTCGTGCTCTATGACCGCCTCGCGCCGACCGACGCCCTGGCACAGCTGGCCCCGGCGGCGGAACTGGTCGACGTCGGCAAGCTTCCCGGTCACCACCGCGTCCCGCAGGCGGGCATCAACGAGCTCCTCGTGAGCCACGCGCTCGCCGGCCGCCATGTGGTGCGCTTCAAGGGTGGCGACCCCTTCGTCTTCGGGCGCGGCAGCGAGGAGCTCGCCGCGTGCCTCGCGGCGCAGGTGCCGTGCCGGGTGGTGCCCGGGGTCAGCTCCGCGATCTCCGTACCGGCCGCCGCCGGCATCCCGGTGACGCACCGCGGCGTCAGTGCCATGTTCACCGTCGTCTCCGGGCACGCACCGCTCACCGAGGAGGAACACCTCCACCTCGCGGGCCTCGGCGGGACGATCGTCGTCCTGATGGGCGTCTCGACGCTTCCGCAGCTCGTCGCCGGTCTCGCCCGCGCGGGGATGCGGCCGGAGATGCCGGTCGCGGTCGTCGAGCGCGGCTACAGCACGTCCCAGCGGACGACGGCCGGCACCCTCTCCACGATCGTGACGGCGGCGGGCGCGGCCCGGTGCCAATCCCCGGCCGTCCTCGTCATCGGCGAGGTGGTGCGGGTGGGTCTGGAGCTGAGCGGTGGAGCGGCGCAGCTCGCACGCCTGACGGAATCGCTCGCGTCATGACCGAGACGATCCGCCCGGATACGGCGGGAGGGCAGCTCGCCGGCTTCCGGATCGGGGTCACCTCCGACCGGAGGGCCGGTGACCTGATCGATGCCCTCGAGCGGCGCGGCGCCTCGGTGTTCCATGCCCCGGCACTGAAGATCGCGCCCATCGCCGAGGACGTCGAGCTGCTCGCCGACACGGCGGCCATGGTTGCGGCCCGGCCGGACCTCTTCCTCATCACGACGGCGTACGGGATGCGTCGCTGGTTCGAGGCCGCGGACGCGGCGGGGCTGGGTGATGACCTCCTCGATGTCCTCGGTAACGGGCGTATCCATGTGAGGGGCCCGAAGGCCAGGGGAGCCGTGCGCGCTGCCGGACTCGACGACGTCGGCATCAGCTCCGACGAGACGACGGCGACCCTCGTGGACCAGTTGCTCGAGCAGGACCTCTCGGGGCTCACGATCGGGGTCCAGTTGCACGCCTACGCCGACGCACACCAGTTGGAGCGGCTGCGGGCAGCCGGCGCGACCATCCTGACCGTCACTCCCTACCGCTGGATCAAGCCGGAGGGCTCCGAACGCCTTCCCAGACTCATCGACGCGGTGTGCGGAGGCCAACTCGATTGCGTCACCTTCACGAGCGCCCCGGCGGTCGATGCCCTGTTCAGCACCGCAGCGGAGCAGGGCCTGCAGGACGAGCTCATCCAGCGGTTCCGCCGGAGCGTCCTCGCCGCCGCCGTCGGCCCGGTGACCGCGCAACCGCTGATCGATGCCGGCATCGAGCCGATCGTGCCCGAGCGCTTCCGGATGGGAGCGCTGATCCGCCTCGTCTGCGATCACCTAGCGGAGCACCACGTGGAGCAACTCCGGACACGGTCCGGTTATGTCGAGGTGCGCGGCAGGTCCGTGCGGGTGGACGAGGTCCAGGTGGACCTGGCGCCCGCGCAGCTGGTGCTGTTCAAGGCGCTGCTGTCGGCGCGGGGGGCCGTCCTCAGCCGCGACGCACTGACGAACCTCCTGGCACACACCGGAGCGGGCCACGCGCTCGACATGAACGTCAACCGGTTGCGGAAGTCCCTTCCCGATCCTGCCCTGGTGGAGACCGTGGTCAAGCGGGGATACCGACTGCACGTATAGCTCGCGCGTGCTGTTGCGCGGTCCCGGGATCTGCCGGCAGCACTCGTCATGACGTCACCGCCACCGCGAAGTGCTGCTCGATCACGGCCCGGATGTCGTCGTGGCACCCGCCGCAACCGGTTCCCGCCCGCGTGTCCCCCGAGACGTCCTTCACCGAAGCACACCCCGTCGCCACGGACTTCTGCACCGTGCCCCGGGTCACTCCCGCGCACCGGCACAGAGTCGCGTCCGGCCCCGGAGGCATGGCGGCGGCGGCTCCCTCGATGCTGTCGAGCCGCAGGAGGCTCGAGCGGTCGGCGGGGAGTTCGCTCCCGCGTTCGAAGAGCAGCACCAGCTCGGCGCCGGTCCGAGGCATGCCGACGCAGACCAGTCCTGTCAGGGCGCCGTCGCGCGTGATCATCTTGGCGTAGCGCCCGTGTCCCGGATCGGCCCAGACCGCGACAGCGAGCCCGGGCTCCACGGACCACGGATCGGCATCGACCTCGCCTGCGGTGACGGCATCGACGCCACGGGCCTTGAGGACGAGCACGGCGTCGCGACGGTCGGGAGCACCGGTGACGCCGGGAGGCATGCCGGTGAGCTCCGCCGCGAAGGCGAGGCCGAGCTGGTCGGCCTGCTGCCAACCCGGCCCGATGAGGCCCTGCGGAGTCGTGACGCCGGCGCATGCCGCGCAGGAACCGTCCCAGCAGCGCACCTCAGCACAATCGCCGATCGCCCAGATGTCCCGCGTATCGAGCGCGCGGAGTTCGTGGTCCACGAGGATGCCCGCTGCGGTGTTCAGGTCGCAACCGTCGGCGAGTTCGGTCCGCGGTCGCACACCGCAGGCGAGCACGAGGGCGCCACCCTCCACCACTGTTCCTCCCTCGAGGGTGAGTCCCGAGAAGTGGCCTTCCGTCTGCGTGATCCCGGTGGAGGTGCCGGCCACCAGGGTCACGCCGGCCCGGGTCAGCGCCGTGGCCAGAACCCTGGCGCCGTCTCCCAGGAATCGTTCCATGGGCGCCCGGCCGTTGTGGACGAGCGTGACGCGGCCTCCCTCCTCGGCGGCGGCGAGGGCTGCCTCGATGCCGAGGATGCCGCCGCCCAGCACGACGATGCGGCGCTGTGAGGCCAGGGCTGCCGACACGGCACGCGCATCCCGGAGATCACGGAGGAAGCTGACGCCTTGCGGGAGGGGGAGTTCGCCGTCCAGGCCGTCGAGCTGTGGCACCAGGGGACGCGAACCGGTGGCGAGCACCAGGCGGTCGTAACCGATCGCTCGATCGTCGTCGAGCAGGACCCGCCGGAAGGGGCGGTCCACCCTCGCCACGCGCGCGCCGAGCAACACGTCGATCCCGATGGCCCTCAACGCAGCCGCATCCGCGAGCCGGATGGCTGCCTCCGGGGTACGTCCGACGGCGACATCCGCGACGAGCACGCGGTTGTACGCTGCGTCCTGCTCCTGGCCGATCACGGTCAGTGCCACTGTGCCCGCCGCGACGAGTGGTTCGAGGTGCTCGACGAGCCGGGCGGCGACAGGGCCGAAGCCCACCACGACGATCCGCTCCGGGGCGGAAGGAGCGGCGTCCCTCATGCGAAGACCTCCGGTTGGTGCGCGGCGCCGCGGCGCGCATGGGCGGACAGGGCCGATACCTGGACCGGAGTCGTCTTGAACTCGGGCATGCCCGAGACCGGGTCCGTGGAGCTGCCGGTCAGCAGGTTCGCGCTTCCCGATCCTGGGTAGTGGAAGGCGAGGAAGACGGTGTCCTGGCGGATGTCCGCCGTCAGGTCGGCAACGGCGTGTACTTCGCCGTGCATGCTCGTGACGACGACGGCCTCACCCTGGCTGATCCCCAGGTCCTGAGCGGTGGCGTGGTGGAGCTGCACGCGGGCGCCGGGCTGGGCCGCGAGCAGCTCCGGGACACGCCGTGTCTGCGTGCCCGACTGGTAGTGCTCCAGGAGGCGGCCCGTCGCGAGGAGCAGGGGAGCGGGGACACGCGCTGCGTTCGCGTCCACGCGCGGCGAGACCGGCACCAGCACGGCGCGCCCCGTCGGGTGGGCGAAGGCCGCCAGGAACATGCGCGGAGTGCCGGTGCTTCCGCTCGGATACGGCCAGTACGCCGGGCTCCCGCCGTCGAGCACCTCGTAGTCGAGCCCTGAGTAGTCGGCAGGTCCACCGGCACTCGCTCGCGCGAGTTCGTCGAACATGGTCGCGGGGTCCTCGCTGAACAGGGAGGGCGCGTCGAGCAGCCGCGCGAG
Source organism: Arthrobacter sp. B1805 (assembly GCF_002929745.1). Lineage (GTDB taxonomy): Bacteria > Actinomycetota > Actinomycetes > Actinomycetales > Micrococcaceae > Arthrobacter_D. The sequence continues at coordinate 273,739 of NZ_PJIQ01000004.1, read as the reverse complement.
TTCGCGCATGATCCACAATTCGCTGCGGGCACCTGCAGGAGGAAGGACAGCGGGGCGACGCCGGAGGACCCGGCCCTCGAGGTTGGTCACGGTGCCCTCCTCCTCGGCCCATTGCAGGACCGGCAGGACGACGTCGGCGAGCGCTGCGGTCTCCGAGAGGAAGAAGTCGGAGACGACGAGGAGATCGAGGGAGCGGAGACCGTCGATCACCGTCGCGGCATTCGGGGCCGAGACGGCGATGTTCGCGCCGTGCACGAAGAGGCAACGGGTCCCGCCTTCCCGGCCGAGGGATGCGAGCAGGGCGACGGCGGGAAGGCCCGGCCCGGGGATGGCGTCCTCGGGCACCCCCCAGACGGAGGCGACGTGGGAGCGGGCCGCCGGATCGGTGATCTTGCGGTAACCGGGCAGCTGGTCGGACTTCTGTCCGTGCTCACGACCGCCCTGCCCGTTCCCCTGCCCGGTGAGGGTCCCGTACCCGCTGTGCGTGGTGCCCGGAAGACCGAGCAGCAGCGCGAGGTTGATGGCGGCAGTGGTGGTGTCGGTGCCGTCGGCGTGCTGCTCGATGCCGCGCCCCGTGAGGATGTAGGCACCCGGTCCGCCCTCGGCACCGTTGCGGGCGCCGCGCGCGAGCAGCCTCGCCGTCGCACGGATCGCAGTCGCCGGAACACCGGTGAGGCCCTGCACGCGCTCGGGCCACCAGCGCGCGAGTCCGCGGGCGACGTCGTCGTAGCCACTGGTCCTCGCATCGAGGAAACGGCGGTCCTCGAGGCCCTCGGCGACGACGACGTGGGCCAGTCCGAGCAGGAGCGCGAGGTCGGTGCCGGGAGTGGGCTGCAGGTGGACACCCCTGCCCAGCTCGGTGAGGCGGGCGGTCGCGGAGCGCCGCGGGTCGACGACGATCAGCCCGCCGGCGGCCTGCGCGCCCCGGAGGTGCTGGACGAAGGGCGGCATGGTGTCGGCCGCGTTCGATCCGAGGAGCAGGACCACGGAGGCGTCATCGAGGTCCTCGAGGGGAAACGGGAGGCCCCGGTCGACGCCGAAGGCCCTGTTCCCGGCGGCCGCGGCGGACGACATGCAGAACCTCCCGTTGTAGTCGATCCGTGAGGTGCGGAGCGCGAGCCGGGCGAACTTGCCGAGCGTGTACGCCTTCTCGTTGGTGAGGCCGCCCCCGCCGAAAACCGCCACCGAGTCCCGGCCGTGCTGCGCCTGGATGCTCCGGACGCGCTCGCTGATGTGGTCGAGGACGTGGTCCCAGGTCGCCTCACGCAGGACGCCGTCGCCGGCCCGCAGCAGGGGAGCGGTGAGCCGGTCGGGGTGGCGGAGCAGCTCGGCCGCGGACCAGCCCTTCCGGCAGAGACCGCCCCGGTTGGTCGGGAAGTCACGGCCGGTGACCGCCACGCCGCCGTCCCGGCCACCCTTGCCGGCCGGGGTGGTGTGGCCGGCCAGGCCCGCCGTCACGGTCATGGCGCACTGGAGGGCGCAATAGGGGCAGTGTGTCTCGGTCCCGGCCGTCTCCGCCATGGGTCAGACCTTGCCCAGCGTCGACGAGCGGCGGAGGTAGAAGAACCAGGTGACCGCCAGCATCACGACGTATCCGGCCACGAAGCCGTAGAACGCGCCGTCGTAGCTGCCGGAGGCGCCCTTCGAGGCGTTGAGTACCTGTGGAATCAGAAAGCCGCCATAGGCTCCGACTGCGGAGATGAGCCCGAGGGCGGCTGCGGACTTGCGGGCGGTGCTCACGGACTCCCGGAGCTCCGCCGACCCTGCCGCCGCGCCCCGCCGGGCGAAGATCACCGGGATCATCCGGTACGTGGCGCCATTGCCGGCGCCGGCCGCTGCGAAGAGGATTAGGAAGAGTCCGAGGAAGAGCCAGAAGTTGGACAGGGGGAGCGTCCAGACCACGGACAGGGCGATGGCTGCCATGACCGCGAAGGCGGCCACGGTGATGAACGCCCCGCCGAAGCGGTCGGCGAGCCGGCCGCCGAAGGGCCGGGCGAGGGAACCGACCAAGGGGCCGAGGAACGCGAGGGACAGGGTTGCCGGTCCCATCGCGATGGTCGAGAACTCCGGGAACGAATCGACGATCAGCTTCGGGAAGACGCCGGCAAAACCGATGAACGAGCCGAAGGTGCCGATGTAGAGCAGCGCCATGATCCAGAGGTGTGGTTCCCGGACGGCTGCGAGCGAGCCGGCGAAGTCGGTCTTCGCGTTCGACAGGTTGTCCATGTACTTCCAGGCGCCGAAGGCCGCGGCCAGGATGAGCGGCACCCAGATCCAGCCCGCGAGTGGAAGGTTCAGTGTGGCGGCCGCGCCGAGGGCGACGGCGATGGGCACCACGAGCTGCGCGACGGCGGCGCCGAGGTTTCCTCCCGCTGCGTTGAGGCCCAGTGCCCAGCCCTTCTCGCGAGCCGGATAGAAGAACGTGATGTTCGCCATCGAGCTGGCGAAGTTGCCGCCGCCGAAGCCCGCGAGTGCCGCAACGGCCAGCATCACCCCGAACGGGGTCTCCGGGTTCGAGACGCAGAGGGCGAGCCCGATGGACGGGATCAGGAGGAGCAGGGCGGAGATGATGGTCCAGTTCCTGCCGCCGAACCTCGGCACCATGAACGTGTAGGGGATGCGGAGCGTCGCGCCGACGAGCGAGGGCATCGAGATGAGCCAGAAGATCTGCGACGTCGAGAAGGTGAAGCCTGCGGCAGGCAGGTAGACCACCACGATGGACCAGAGCTGCCACACCACGAAGCCGAGGAACTCACAGGCGATGGACCACTGGAGGTTCCGCTTGGCGATCGACTTGCCGACGCTGCTCCACTGATCGTTGTCCTCGGCGTCCCAGTTGTCGATCCAGCGGCCGGGTCGGTGGCTGAGCGGTGGTGCGCTCGCGGGCTGACCCGCGGTCAGGGTGGGGGATGCTGCTTCGTCGATGCTCACTGAAATCCTCCGGGGGTGGTGTTCCTGCTTTTCCCCGAGGCTAGTGAGCGCGCGTTTCCAGTCCTGGCGCGCTGCGTAAACGCTCCGTGACGTTCACCTATCCGTGCTTCGCAGGTGTTGTGAGACCAGGGGCTGCCGCGTGCCGCTCCGGTCCCAGTAGGGTCGGTCCATGCTGTCCATCGAACCCATCACTCTCCGCGGTCGCTGCGTCGTCCTGGAACCGCTCGCGTCCGACCACCACGACGGGCTCGTCGAGGCCGCCCGCGACGGCGACCTCTGGAAGCTCTGGTACACGTCCGTCCCCGAGCCGCAGGACATGCGGCAGGAGATCGAGCGGCGGCTCGCGTTGCGGGACGCGCAGTCCATGCTTCCGTTCACGACGCGCCTCGTGGACCCGGCGACCGGTGCCTCCGGCAGGATCATCGGGATGACGACCTACATGAACATCGATCTGCAGACACCCCGCCTCGAGATCGGCTCGACCTGGAACGCGAGGTCGGCCCACCGGACGGGAACCAACACGGAGTCCAAGTACCTGCTCCTGAGGCACGCCTTCGAGGAGCTCCGGTGCCCGGCCGTCGAGTTCCGCACGCACTGGCTGAACCACCAGTCACGCGAAGCGATCACGAGGCTCGGCGCGCGGCAGGACGGTGTGCTGCGCAGCCACACCCGCGCGCGGAACGGGGAGTTGCGGGACACCGTGGTCTACTCGATCCTCGCCCACGAGTGGCCGATGGTCCGCGACGGACTGGTGCACCGGATGTCCGCCTAGACCGTTGGTGGCCCGCAACGATCCGTGCCCGGCCAGCGACGATCCGCGGCGGTCCGCGACGACGTTCGGCCACCCCTGCCCGGCAATGGGCGCCATGGTACTCGCGCAGGTGCACGTCCGGGGACGCCGCGTCATGGGGGTGGGGGTCGGTACGCTTGAAGTCCCTGGCAGGCAGGGGTAGCCGATGAACGGAACAGGTCTCATCATGAGGACGAACATCAAGCAGGCTCTGGTCGCAGTGTCGACCGCGGCAGTTGTCACCTTCGCCGGTACCGGAGGTGCATGGGCCGTAGAGCCCGCACCCGGAACCACCGCTCCCGCGCAGAGCACGTCGACGGCGGCCGTGGAGTACACCGAGGCCACCGCCGAGCAGATCGCGGTCGTGCTCGATCGCCACAACGCCTATCGTGCGTCCAAGGGGCTGCCGGCGCTGGCGTACGACGCGCGGTTGTCCCGGGTGGCTCAGGACTGGTCGAACACGATGGCGACGACCGGCGAGTTCAAGCACAACCCCAACTACTCCGCGCAGATCCCGTCGGGATGGTCCGCGGCGGCGGAGAACATCGCGGCGAACACGACGGTAGGAGTCGAGGGCGCCCGGCAGGTGATGACCCAGTGGATCAACTCCCCGGGGCATGAAGCCAACATGGTCAGCACCAAGTTCACGCACATCGGAATCGGCGTGACGAACACGAAGGCCGTCTACGACGCCAACGGGGTCGTGCGCTATGCCACCTACGCGACGGTGAACTTCGGGGGGTACAGCACCTCCACGGTCGTCGCTACCAAGCCCTCGGCGGCCACCAACGTGCGGGCCACCGCCGGCAGCAAGTCCGCCACCGTCACCTGGACCCGCGGCAGTGACGGCGGTTCACCGCTGACGGGCCAGACCATCACCGTCTATTCCGGCACGCAGAAGGTCCTGAGCGGATCCGTCTCCGCGACTGCGACCAGTGCGAGGATCTCCAACCTCAAGCCGGGCGTCGCCTACACGGTCAGCATCATCGAGACCAACAAGATCGGCTCGAGCCCCGAATCCGTTCGTTCCAACATCGTCAAGCCGCTGCCCTGACTCCCGCCTGCGGGCGGGCGGTGAGCCCGCCCGCGGACGGCGGCGTGCTTCAGGAGCACGCGGACGAAGAGCCCGGGTGAGGATCAGTACGACGGCGCCGCAGGCAGCCCGAAGTGCTCCTCGAGCGTCTGGGTCCCGGCCGACCTCATCGCGAGGGAGACGTCCTTGCCGACGAAGCGGAAGTGCCAGGACTCCGCCGAGAAGCCGGTGATCTCGTGGAAGCCGGCCGGATAGCGGAGGACGAACCCGAACTCGGCGGCATGTGCTGCGGCCCACTGGGCAGCGGGTGTGTCGCGGAAGCACAGGACGAGAGTGCAGGCGCCGTCGGCCTGGCCGATGTCGAAAGCGAGTCCCGTCTGGTGTTCCGAGAATCCGGGACGCGCTGAGACCGTGTCCGCGCCGGCGGCGTCGCCGTACTCTCCCACCCAGTAGGCGTAGGTGGATTCCTGGTTGGCGAACGAGCGGTAGCCACTCACGATGACCAGCCCGACGCCGTCCCCTGCCGCAGCCGCGAACATCTCCTCGACCGCAGCAGCTGTGTCGGGGCGGAGGAGCGCATTGTCGGTGGCCGTCGCCACGTCGGGTTGACGCAGGTCGGAGGGAGCGAAGTCCAGCGGCTCGAGCGGGCGGCGCTTGTTCACGACGACGTCGACGGACCCGGGATCTGAATGCAGGTCCGCGGCCGGCGGGGGCGCCGTCGGACCCTCGGCAGTCCCGGGGCCGCTGACCGCGGGGACGGGTTCGCGCTGGGCCGGTGCGGGGAGAACGCCGGCAGGGGCGGGAAGGTCTGCGGCCCCGCCGGACGCCGCCGGTGGCGGCGGCCGGTTGGATCCGGGGGAGGACCCTGCAGCGGAGTCCGGCGCGGCGTCCGTGGTCCCCGTCGAACCCGGTGCCTCGACCGGGTCCGTCGCGGTGTCGGACGGCGAGCAGGCAGAGAGTCCGATCACGAGGACCGCCATGGCAGCACTACGCCTGGAGCGCACCGTCAGGTCTTCCGCAACAGCATGCGGCGGATCGAGTGATCGGCGTCCTTCGTCAGGACGAGTTGGGCCCGGCCGCGCGTGGGCAGGACGTTCGCCACCAGGTTGGGCTCGTTGATGCGCTCCCAGATGCTCTTGGCCGTCAGCCGCGCCTCCTCGTCCGTGAGTTTCGCGTACCGGTGGAAGTAGGACTCCGGATCGGCGAACGCGCTCGAGCGCAGTGACTGGAACCGGTTGATGTACCACTGCTCGATGTGCGCGGTCTTCGCATCCACGTAGATGGAGAAGTCGAAGAAGTCGCTCAGGGCGAGACCGGTGATGCCGTCGGGGCGCGGTCGAGCGGGCGCCAGGACGTTGAGCCCCTCGACGATCAGCACGTCGGGCCGCCGGACGACGACCTCACGGCCCGGCACGATGTCATAGGTGAGGTGCGAATACCAGGGCGCGCGCACCTCGGCCGCGCCGCTCTTGACCTCACTCACGAAGCGCAGCAGGCGGCGGCGGTCGTAGGACTCGGGGAATCCCTTGCGCTGCATGAGGCCGCGCCGCTCGAGCTCCGCGTTGGGATACAGGAAGCCGTCGGTCGTGACGAGCTCGACATTCGGCGTGTCGGGCCACCGCCGCAGCAGTTCGCGCAGCACCCTCGCCGTCGTCGACTTGCCCACCGCCACGGACCCGGCGACGCCGATGACGAAGGGCGTCCGCGTGGTGCTCTCACCGAGGAAGGTGTTCGTGGCCGCGTGAAGCTGCCCGGCCGCGGCCGTGTAGAGGTTCAGGAGACGGGAGAGCGGGAGGTAGACCTCGCGCACCTCGTCGAGGTTCAGTGCGTCGCCGAGGCCGCGAAGCCGCTGCACGTCCTCGACGTTGAGCGGGCTCTGGATCTCGTGCGACAGCCGGGACCACATGGGGCGGTCGAGCTCGACGAAGGGCGTGATCGATTCGGCACCGGTGGCCTGCTGGGTACCCGTGCTCCTGTCATTCACCTCACGATTCTGCCCGGTGCCCTGCGCATTAACAAACACAGCCACCGGTAGTCTTGATGCCATGTGTGGAATCGTTGGGTATGTAGGCCGGGACCACGGCCAGGGATCGTCGGCGCTGAAATCTGTCGCCCCGGCTTTCGAGCAGGAACCGTCCGAAGCGCAGCACGGCGCACTCGACGTCGTCATGGAGGGCCTCCGGCGCCTCGAGTACCGCGGCTACGACTCCGCGGGCGTGGCGGTCATCACTCCGGCCGGCATCGAGTCCCGCAAGAAGGCCGGCAAGTTGACCAACCTCGTCGACGAGCTCGCAGCCGACCCGCTGCCGCGGTCGCTGACCGGCATCGGCCACACGCGGTGGGCGACGCATGGCGGGCCGACCGACCAGAACGCGCACCCGCACCTGGCGGACGGCGGCAAGCTCGCGCTGATCCACAACGGGATCATCGAGAACTACGCCGAGCTCAAGGCCGAACTCACGGGTGAAGGCCTGACCTTCATCTCGGACACGGACACCGAGGTCGCGGCCGGACTCGTCGGCTACCTCTACCGCGGGCTCGTGGAGAGCGGCGCCGAGGGTGACCTTCTCACCCTCGCCCTGCAGCAGGCCTGCCAGCGACTCGAGGGCGCGTTCACCCTCCTCGCGATCCACCAGGACCAGCCGGGCACCGTCGTCGCCGGTCGGCGCAACTCGCCGCTCGTCGTCGGGCTGGGCGACGGCGAGAACTTCCTGGGCTCGGACGTCTCCGGCTTCATCGACTTCACGCGCCGCGCCGTCGAACTCGGCCAGGACCAGATCGTGACCATCACGCCCGACGACGTCGTCATCACCGATTTCTTCGGTGCTCCGGCCGAGGGTACCGAGTTCCACGTGAGCTGGGACGCCGCCGCAGCGGAGAAGGGCGGCTTCGACTCCTTCATGGAGAAGGAGATCCACGACCAGCCGGACGCCGTCGGCCAGACCCTGCTCGGCCGCTCGGACGTCTCCGGGAACCTGGTCCTCGACGAATTGCGCATCGACGAGTCGATCCTGCGTTCGGTCGACAAGATCGTGGTGCTGGCCTGCGGTACCTCCGCATACGCCGGCCAGGTGGCGAAGTACGCGATCGAGCACTGGTGCCGCATCCCGACCGAGATCGAACTGTCGCACGAGTTCCGCTACCGCGACCCGATCGTGAACGAGAAGACCCTCGTGGTCGCCATCTCGCAGTCCGGCGAGACCATGGATACGCTCATGGCCGTCCGGTACGCCCGCGAGCAGGGCGCCAAGGTCGTCGCTATCTGCAACACCAACGGCTCGACGATCCCCCGGGAATCGGATGCCGTCCTGTACACGCACGCCGGCCCGGAGATCGCCGTCGCCTCGACCAAGGCCTTCCTCGCGCAGATCACCGCCGCATACCTGCTGGGGCTGTACCTCGCGCAGCTGCGCGGCAACAAGTACCGCGACGAGATCGCCGACGTCCTTGCCGACCTCTCGGAGATCCCGGCCAAGATCCAGGCCATCCTCGATGACGCCGACAAGATCAAGCAGCTCGGCGCGGACATGGCCAATGCCAAATCCGTGCTCTTCCTCGGTCGCCACGTGGGCTTCCCCGTGGCTATGGAGGGTGCGCTGAAGCTGAAGGAACTGGCCTACATCCACGCGGAGGGGTTCGCCGCGGGCGAGCTCAAGCACGGCCCGATCGCCCTGATCGAGGACGGCCAGCCCGTCGTGGTGGTCATGCCGTCCCCGAGTGCCCGCGACTCGCTGCACTCGAAGGTAGTCTCGAACGTGCAGGAGATCCGCGCGCGCGGCGCGGTGACGATCGTCATCGCGGAGGAGGGCGACACCTCGGTCGAGGCGTACTCGGAGCACGTGTTCTACGTTCCGGCCTCCCCGACCCTGCTCGCCCCGCTGCTGACGACGGTCCCCCTGCAGATCTTCGCCCTCGCCCTCGCGAGCGCGAAGGGCTACGACGTCGATCAGCCCCGCAACCTGGCGAAGTCGGTCACGGTTGAGTAGTTCCACGCCGGTGCCGCCGCGGACCCGCCGGGCAGCACCACGACGGGGTACGGCGTGATCGTCGGCATCGGGGTCGACGTCGTGGACATCGACCGCTTCCGGCAGCAGCTCGAGCGCACACCCGCGCTGGTCGAACGCCTCTTCGTGCCGTCGGAGCGCCAGCTCAACACACGTTCCCTCGCAGCGCGCTTCGCTGCGAAAGAGGCTGTCGCCAAGGCCCTCGGCGCCCCCGTCGGAATGAACTGGCAGCACTGCACCATCGAGGTCGACGACGCCGGCGCACCGTCCGTCGTCGTCGACGGCACGGTCGCGGACGCTGCGCGTGCGCGGGGCGTCGAGACCTGGCACCTGTCCATCAGCCACGATGGCGGGCTGGCCACGGCCATGGTGGTGGCCGAAGGCACTACACCGTCCCGCCGAAAATAGTAACCGTACTGATTATCGGCCGGCTTACCGCTAAGCTCGACCATATGCTCAAGGCCTTTTCCGGTGGTGACGTCCGCTCTGCGGAAGCACCCCTCATCGATGCCGGGCACGGCGACGCCCTCATGCAGAAGGCCGCCCACGGGCTCTTCGGCGTCGTGCTCGGCCTGCTGCGCGACGCCGGTCGCGGCACCTACGGGGCAACCGTCGTCGTGCTGGCGGGCAGCGGCAACAACGGTGCGGATGCCCTGTACGCGGGGGAGCGGCTCCTGCGCAGGGGAGCGGGAGCAACGGCGATCCTCACCTCGGACCGCGTGCACGCCGCCTCCCTCGACGCCTTCGTCGCCGCCGGCGGAACCATGATCAGGCTCGACGACGCCGACACCACGGACCTCGCCGCCCATGCCGCTGCCGCGGACGTCCTGATCGACGGCGTACTCGGCACCGGGTCCAGCGGCGGCCTGTGGGATTCCGCCCGGGCCTTCGTCCAGTCGTTCAACAGCGTCGCCGGCCCGCGAAGGACCCGGTCCACGATCGTCGTCGCCTGCGACCTCCCGAGCGGGATCGGTGTGGACACCGGTGTCGTCGACGGGCCCGTCCTGTCCGCCGACGCGACGGTCACCTTCGGAGCCGCGAAGCCGGGCCTGCTCATCGGCGACGGCGCCGTTGTGGCCGGTGAGCTCGACGTCGTCGACATCGGGCTCGACCTCTCAGCCTTCACCCCGGCTGCGCACAGCATGCTCGACGGCGATGTCGCTGCCCTGCTGCGCCTGCCCCGGCCGCGGGACCACAAGTACTCCCGCGGTGTCCTCGGCGTCGCGGCCGGGTCCGCCCGCTACCCGGGTGCCGCCGCGCTCGCCGTGGGCGCCGCCCTCGCCACCGGCGTCGGCATGGTGCGCTATCTCGGGCCGGACGTCGTCGCGGCGCTCGTCCACCAGCGCAACCCGGAGGTGGTGGCTTCCTCCGGCTCGGTCGCTGATGCGCGTTCCCAGGCATGGCTCGTCGGGCCCGGTGCCGTCGACGACGACGACCAGCGCCAGCGCGCGGTCGATGCCATCGCCTCCGGCCTCCCCGTCGTCGTCGATGCCGGCGCTCTCGCAGAGGTCCCGCAGCGCGTGGGGCCGCAGGTCGTCCTGACGCCGCATGCCGGCGAGCTGCGGCAGCTGCTCGCCGACCGCGGGATCGACGCCGAGCGCTCCGAGATCGAAGCCGAGCCGGCCAGGTTCGCGCTGAGGGCCGCCGAGACCACCGGCGCCACCGTCCTGCTCAAGGGTTTCACCACCGTCGTGGCTGCACCGTCGGGAACACTGTTCGCGCAGGCCGATGCCACGCCCTGGCTCGCCACCGCCGGTTCCGGGGACACGCTCTCCGGGATCGTCGGAGCACTCGCGGCGACGCTGGCGGAGGACGAGGGAGCCGCAGGCCGAGTCGGCGTCGCGCAGGAGGACCTGTGGGCGGCGATCGCGGCGGCAGGAGCGCTGATCCATGGCAGGGCGGGGCAGCGCGCGGCGCGGGGAGGGCCGATCGTGGTGTCCGAGCTCCCTGCCGAGATCGGTGCCGTGGTCGGGGACCTCCTCGAGGAGCGACGCCTAGCCGCAGTGACGTGAGGTGTGGAACGGATCGGAATTAACCCGACCGACAGATGAATGCGCTATGTATGGAGCAAGCACGCGGGGCACCAGGACCCCGAAGCCTGCGAGTAACACCGAGGCCGTCCAGGTGGCGGCCCCGGCAGAAGACACAAGGAGAACTCATGGAACTATGGCCCGGCGATGCGTATCCCCTGGGAGCAACCTACGACGGCACGGGAACGAATTTCGCGCTCTACAGCGAAATCGCGGAGTCCGTCGTCCTCTGCCTCTTCGATGACGACGGCAACGAGACCTGCGTCGAGCTCAAGGAGGTGGACGGCTATGTCTGGCACGGCTACCTCCCCCACGTGACCCCCGGACAGAAGTACGGCTACCGGGTCCACGGCCCGAACAACCCGGCCGAGGGACACCGCTGCAACCCCAACAAGCTCCTCCTGGACCCCTACGCCAAGGCGATCTCCGGGGACCTCGACTGGGACCAGGCGCTGTTCGGCTACAACTTCGGCGACGAGCACTCCGTCAACAACGAGGACTCCGCGCCGCACATGATGCTCGGCGTCGTCGTCAACCCGTTCTTCAACTGGGACGGCGACCGCATGCCGCGGACTCCCTACCACCAGTCCGTGATCTACGAGGCCCACGTCAAGGGACTCACGCAGCTCCACCCGGACGTCCCCGAGGAGCAGCGCGGAACCTACGCAGGCGTGGCGCACCCCTCGGTCATCGCGCACCTGCAGAAGCTCGGCGTGACGGCCATCGAGCTCATGCCCGTCCACCAGTTCGTGAACGACAGCACGCTGCAGGACAAGGGCCTCTCGAACTACTGGGGTTACAACACCATCGGCTTCTTCGCGCCGCACAACAAGTACACCTCCACGGGCGACCAGGGCGAGCAGGTCCAGGAGTTCAAGGCGATGGTGCGCGAGCTGCACCTCGCGGGCATCGAGGTCATCCTCGACGTCGTGTACAACCACACGGCCGAGGGCAACCACATGGGGCCGACGCTCTCGATGCGCGGTATCGACAATGCGTCCTACTACCGCCTGGTGGAGGACGACAAGCAGTACTACATGGACACGACAGGCACCGGCAACTCGCTCAACGTCGGCAACCCGCACTCCCTGCAGCTGCTCATGGACTCCCTGCGCTACTGGGTCACGGAGATGCACGTGGACGGCTTCCGCTTCGACCTCGCCTCCGCCCTCGCTCGCGAGTTCTACGAGGTGGACCGCCTCTCGGCCTTCTTCGAACTCGTGCAGCAGGATCCGGTGGTCTCGCAGGTGAAGCTCATCGCGGAGCCGTGGGACGTCGGACCCGGCGGCTACCAGGTGGGCAACTTCCCGCCGCAGTGGACCGAGTGGAACGGCAAGTACCGCGACACCGTCCGCGACTTCTGGCGTGGTGAGCCCTCCAGCATCGGCGAGTTCGCCTCACGCCTCACCGGCTCGGCGGACCTCTACGAGCACTCGATGCGGCGTCCCGTCGCCTCGATCAACTTCGTCACGGCCCATGACGGCTTCACGCTGCGCGACCTCGTGTCCTACAACGAGAAGCACAACGAGGCCAACGGCGAGGACAACAACGACGGCGAATCGCACAACCGCTCGTGGAACTGCGGCGTCGAGGGCCCCACCGACGATCCCGAGGTGCTCGCGATCCGCGTCCGGCAGCAGCGCAACTTCATCGCGACCCTCCTGCTGTCGCAGGGTGTGCCGATGCTGCTGCACGGCGACGAGCTCGGCCGGACGCAGGAGGGCAACAACAACACCTACTGCCAGGACTCGGAACTGAGCTGGGTGCACTGGGACAAGATGGACCAGCCCCTGCTCGAATTCACCGCTGCGGTCAATCGCCTGCGGTCCGAGCATCCGACCTTCCGCCGTCGCCGGTTCTTCGACGGACGGCCGGTCCGTCGCGGCGAGGGCGAGGCCCTGCCGGACATCGTGTGGCTCGACACCACGGGCGAGCTCATGGCCCCCGAGGACTGGGACAGCGGTTTCGGCCGCTCGATCGGCGTCTTCCTCAACGGCCAGGGCATCCAAGGCCGCGACGCACGCGGCCAGCGAATCGTCGACGCGAACTTCCTGCTGTACTTCAACGCCCATGACGAGGCCGTCGACTTCACGATCCCGTCGGACGAGTACGGCACGTCGTGGGACGAAGTGATCGACACCGCCGGCAAGTACGCCGACAGCGAGGCCATCCCGGCGGGTGCGGTCGTCACCGTCGAGGGGAAGTCCATGGTGGTCCTGCGGGCGCACTCCGAGGTCGAGGACCTCGACCACTCGGTCGCGGCGTCCCTGGCGATCCTCGCCAACGAGGTCACGGCCAAGACCGGCACCGCCTAGCAGCACCCAGCACCGCCCGCCAGACACACCCAGCCAACCCCGTCCAGGAGGACTTCCACGTGTTGACACCGAAATCGACCTACCGGCTACAGATCCGGAGCGAGTTCGACCTGCATCGGGCAGCCGCCCTGGTGCCGTATCTCCACGACCTCGGGGTGGACTGGGTGTACCTGTCGCCGATCCTCACGGCGGAGAAGGGGTCGGGCCACGGCTACGACGTGACGGACCCCACCACCGTGGACCCCGACCGGGGCGGACCGGGCGGCCTCGCTGCGCTCAGCGAGGCCGCCCGGGCGGCCGGGATGGGAGTGCTCGTCGACATCGTGCCGAACCACATGGGCATCGAGACGCCCGCCGACAATGCTTGGTGGTGGCAGCTCCTGAAGGAGGGCCGCAGCTCGCGCATGGCGGAGGTGTTCGACGTCGACTGGGACGCCAACGGCGGGCGTATCCGGATCCCGGTCCTCGGCGACGGCGAGAACGAGCTGGACCAGCTCTCGGTCGTCGACGGCGAACTGCGCTACTACGACAACCGATACCCGATCGCCGAGGGCACGGCGCATCCGGGTGATACGGGTGCCGAGGTGCACGCGCGCCAGCACTACGAGCTGGTGAACTGGCGGCGCGCCGACAGCGAGCTGAACTACCGGCGCTTCTTCGGCGTCAACACCCTGGCAGGCCTGCGCGTCGAGGTGCCGTGGGTGTTCGAGGAGAGCCACAGCGAGGTCAAGCGGTGGTTCGACGAGGGCCTTGTGGACGGCCTGCGCATCGACCATCCCGACGGGCTCGCGGACCCGAAGGGCTATCTCGAGGACCTTCGTACGCTGACGGGCGGAGCCTACGTCCTCGTGGAGAAGATCCTCGAGCCGGGCGAGAAGCTCCCAGCCGACTGGGCGACGGAGGGAACCACCGGGTACGACGCCCTGGCGGACATCGACAGGCTTTTCACCGACCCGGCGGGGGAACACGCCCTCACCGCGTCGGTGCCCGTCGATCCGTTCCACGAGATGATCCACGGGACCAAGCGCGGGATCGCGGACGGCATCCTTCGGTCCGAGGTATTGCGCCTGGCACGGCTCGTCCCGGCAAGCGCGAACCTCGACTTCGCTGCGGCAGCCGACGCCATCGCCGAGCTGCTGACCTGCTTCCCGGTCTACCGCAGCTACCTGCCGGGCGGCGCCGAGTACCTCGCTGAGGCGGTGCGGGACGCCCAGGTGCGCCGGCCCGACCTCGCGGACACCATCACGGCGCTCCACCCGCTCCTGAACCCGTTCCTCGAAGGCTCCGGAGAGCTCACGGAACTCGCGCGGCGCTTCCAGCAGACCTCGGGCATGGTCATGGCCAAGGGCGTCGAGGACACCGCGTTCTACCGGTACTCACGGCTCGTCTCGCTCAACGAGGTAGGCGCGGACCCGGCGATCTTCTCGATCGCACCACTGGAACTCCACCGGCGCCTGCTCGAACGCGAGACGGACAGCCCCCTCGCGATGACCACCCTCAGCACCCACGACACCAAGCGCAGCGAGGACACCCGGACCCGCATCTCGGTCCTCTCGGAACTCGCCGGGGAATGGACCGGCATCCTCGCACAGCTCGAGGACCTGGCACCTATCAAGGACCCCACGTTCGCGCCCCTGCTGTGGCAGTCACTCATCGGGGCCTGGCCCCTGAGCAGGGAACGCGCGCACGCCTACGCCGAGAAGGCCTCGCGCGAGGCGGACCTCAGCACCCACTGGACAGCGCCGGACGAGGAGTTCGAGCGCGGCATGCACGCGGCCGTCGACGCCGCCTTCGACGATGAGGCCGTCGCAGCACTCATCTCAGGCCTCGTCGATCGCATCCAGGCCGCGGGGTGGTCCAACTCCATCGGGCTGAAGCTGCTCCAGCTGACCATGCCCGGCGTGCCGGACGTCTACCAGGGCACCGAGTTCTGGGACACTTCCCTCGTCGATCCCGACAATCGTCGGGAGGTCGACTACGACGCCCGCCGCAAGGTGCTGACGGACCTCAACTTCGGAGCACTGCCCCAGATCGGTCCGGACGCCCATGCCAAGCTGCTCGTGGTGTCACGCGCCCTCAAGCTGCGCCGTGACCGCCCCGAGCTCTTCACCGGCTATACGGCCGTCGCCTCCTCGGGCGAGGCTGCGGACCACGTCTTCGGCTTCGACCGCGGGGGAGCCATCACCCTGATCACACGCCTACCCTACGGACTCGAGCAGCGCGGCGGGTGGGGAGACACCACGGTCGAACTTCCGCAGGGAACCTACACCTGCGTGCTGACCGGCGCTTCCGTCAGCGGAGGCACCGTCCGCGCCGCCGATCTTTTCTCAACCTTCCCCGCAGCCCTACTGGTCCAGGAGGACGCATCATGAGCTCGACCTTCGACGTCTGGGCGCCCCGCGCCGATTCCCTCACCCTCGTCGCCGACGGCACCGAGTACCCGATGACTCAGGCGGAGGGTGGGTGGTGGCACCCCGTCGACCCTCCGGCCGTAACCGGCGATGTCTCGTACGGCTACCTCGTCAACGGTGCGGACACTCCCGTGCCGGATCCCCGCTCACGCCGCCAGCCCGAGGGCGTGCACCAGCTTTCGCGCACCTTCGATCCCGCCGCCCACGAATGGCAGGACGAGTCGTGGCAGTCGCCGGGCATGAACGGCGGAGTCATCTACGAGATGCACCTCGGCACCTTCACGCCGGAGGGCACGCTGGATGCTGCCATAGGCAAGCTGGACCATCTCGTGGATCTCGGGGTGCAGTACGTGGAGCTCCTGCCCGTCAACGCCTTCAACGGCACGCACAACTGGGGCTACGACGGTGTGCTCTGGTACGCGGTCCAGGAAACCTACGGCGGCCCGGCGGCGTACCAGCGCTTCGTCGACGCCGCACACCAGAAGGGCCTCGGCGTCATCCAGGACGTCGTCCACAACCACCTCGGCCCGAGCGGGAACTACCTCGGCCTCTTCGCTCCGTACCTCACGGAGGGCATGTCGAACACGTGGGGTGACTCCCTGAACCTCGACGGACCGCAGTCGGACGAGGTGCGTGAGTACGTCGTCGAGAACCTGCTCATGTGGTTCCGGGACTACCACGTGGACGGTCTTCGCCTCGATGCGGTGCACGCACTCCACGACGAGCGTGCCGTCCACATCCTCGAGGAGTTCGCCACCCGGACCGACGAGTGCGCGAAGGAGCTCGGGAAGCCGCTGTTCCTCATCGCGGAATCGGACCTCAACAATCCGCGCCTCATCCAGGGCCGCGACGTCGGCGGGTACGGCCTCGCGGGACAGTGGAGCGACGACTTCCACCACGCGGTCCACGTCAACCTCACGGGCGAGACCGAGGGGTACTACCTCGACTTCAACTCCGTCGGTGCGCTCGCGAAGGTCCTCGAGAAGGGGTTCTTCCACAATGGGACCTACTCGTCCTTCCGGGAGCGGCACCACGGCCGGGAGATCGATCCGTCGCGCGTATCGCCGCTGCAGCTGGTCGTCGCCACCCAGAACCACGACCAGATCGGCAACCGGGCTGCCGGTGACCGCATCAGTGCCACGCTGAACCCGGCGCAACTGGCGCAGGCCGCTGTCCTGAACATCCTCGGCCCGTTCACGCCGATGCTCTTCATGGGCGAGGAGTACGGAGCGTCCACCCCGTGGCCGTTCTTCACGTCCCACCCGGAGCCGGAGCTCGGGAAGGCCACGGCCGAGGGGCGGCTCAAGGAGTTCGAGCGCATGGGCTGGCGTCCGGAGGACGTGCCGAATCCGCAGGATCCGGAGACGTTCGCTTCGGCGAAGCTCGACTGGGCAGAGGCGGAGCAGGGGCACCACGCCGAGCTGCTCGGCACCTACCGCGACCTCATCCGACTGCGCCGCGCCCGGCCGGAATTGCGGGACGCTGACTTCGGCAGCATCTCCGTCGACTTCGACGAGGAGGACCGCTGGATCGTCCTCCACCGCGGCAGCACCGCCGTCGTCCTGAACCTGGGCGACGCGATGGTCACCGTGCCCCTTCAGGGCGCCGACGCCGAGGTCCTGCTGTCCACGGTCGACGGCGTCGGACTGCTGGCCGACTCGGTGCAACTGCCGCCGCACGCGTCGCTCGTCCTCAGTTTGGCCTCCGCGTAGGTCAGGACTCTGCAAGGGTTTCGGCAGGAGTGGTCTGCCAACAGGTCGGAGAGTCGGACCCCTGCGGCATACTGGGCTGGAGATCCTTCCGGGGGGAAGGCCGATCCTGACGCCGAGCGAGTGACGGGACACCGGAAGCACGAGGCGGCAGGAAGACCATGAATCTGGACCTAGCGACACTGCGGGTAGCATTCGGCGCGATCGCCGTGACTCTCTTCGCGCTGTTCTACACGGTCTCGTTCCGCCAGACACGGTCCGCCTACAGCGCGTGGTGGTGCGCGGCCGTCGCGTTCTTCTTCACGGGATCCTGGGGCTATCTGCTGGACGGCACGGTCCATCAGGCGTGGGCCAATCCGATGGCCAACACGCTCATCGTCGTGGGTGCGGTCAGCGTCTGGGCCGGGGCGCGGACCCTGCGCACCCGGGAGCCTGCCTGGCTGCAGCTCTCTGCGGCGCCCCTCATCACGCTGCTGGCCTCGGCAGTCGACAGTCCGGCCACCAACACCTGGTCGGGCGGGCCGGTGTTCCTCGGCATGATGTCCCTGACCATCGGTCTGGCCGCCTGGGAATTGTGGCGCCTGCCCAGCAGCTACAGCAGGGTGCAGATGCCCCTGGCCGTCGCAGCCGCCTTCGTGTCGGTCCTCTACCTGGCGCGCGGCCTGGCCTTCGTGGCGGGCGGCCAGGACGGCTATGTCTTCACCACCTACTTCGGCTCGGAGATCACGACGCTCGTGATGATGCTCCTGCTCGTGGTCGTCGCCTTCAGCGCCGCCGCCCTCAGCGCTGAGCAGATCGCTACCGATCTTCGGGCCCGGGCGGACAGGGACTCCCTGACCGGGCTCCTCAACCGTTCAGGATTCCTCGACCTCGCGCTCGTGCAGGCCGACCGTCTCGCCAGGACCGAGTCCCGCGGCACGCTGATCCTGGCCGATCTCGACTTCTTCAAGTCGGTCAACGACACCCACGGCCACGCAGCGGGGGACGCCGTGCTGAAAGCATTCGCGGCGGCGTGCATCGAGACCGTACGGTCCACCGACCTCGTGGGGCGCTACGGCGGCGAGGAATTCATCTTCCTTCTTCCCGGTGCGTCGGTCGCCAGAAGTGAGGACATCACCCGCGACGTCAGCATGGCGCTTCGTGGACACTCGGTGCCGGGCGGGTTCGAGATGCCGACCGTCAGCTACGGTATCGCTACGCTCGGTCCCGGTGCCTACGACATCGATGCCGTGATCGCCGCGGCGGACCAGGCGCTCTATGCGGCCAAGGCCAGCGGCCGGGACAAGTCGATGCGGGCCATACGCCCTGCCGGTGAGGGGCCCGCTTCCTCGGCGGAGCCGCCGTCGGGCCATCTTCGAATCCAGTAGACAGTGGCTTCGTGAGTCCGCGTCCGATCGTTCCGCCTCGCCTAGGATGAGGAAATGACCTACCACTCCGGCGAACTGCAGGCGATCGACGGATTCGCGGTCGGCGCCGACACCGGCCACTGGGCCCGAGCCGTGGACGCCTGATGCTGGCGTTCCGGACGGCGCAGGCAGACGACTGGCCCGCCATCTGGTCCATCATGGAGCCGGTGGCCAGGGCGGGGGAGACCTACTGCTGGGACATGTCGATGGACGAGGACGCAGGCCGGCGCGAGTGGCTCCCCGGCGCCTCGGGGCCCGATCCCACGCTGACCGTCTTCGTGGTCGTGGACAGTGAGACCGACCGCGTGGTGGGAACGGCCCAGTTGCACGCCAACCGCGGAGGCAATGGCTCACATGTGTCCAACGCGTCCTTCCTCGTCGCCGCCGAGGCCGGCGGCAGGGGAATCGGCAGGGCCCTGGCAGCCCACGTCATGGAAGAAGCACGGGCCGCGGGCTACTCGGCTATGCAGTTCAACGCCGTCGTCCAGACGAATGAGCGGGCGGTCGCGCTGTGGGTGTCGCTCGGGTTCGCCATCGTCGGCACGGTGCCCGGCGCCTTCGTCCATCCGACGGCGGGACCGACCGCCCTCTACATCATGCACCGCGTCCTGTAGGCAGCAGCAGG
Source organism: Arthrobacter sp. B1805 (assembly GCF_002929745.1). GTDB lineage: Bacteria > Actinomycetota > Actinomycetes > Actinomycetales > Micrococcaceae > Arthrobacter_D. The sequence continues at coordinate 254,485 of NZ_PJIQ01000004.1, read as the reverse complement.
AGGGAGTGACATCGGAGTGGACCATGGCGGAGAGCCGCCGGGCGAGGGCATCATGGGGGATGACGTCCGGAGCTACTGAACACGATCCGCTGCTCGGTGCCTGGGCCACGCTCGGCGAACCCCGCCTGACGACCGAGCTGGGGCGGAGCGGCGTCGGTTGGGTGGGGCTCGACGCGCAGCACGGCCACTTCGACGACCGGTCGCTCAGGAACTCCCTCGGAGGCAGACCACCCGGAGGCGCGCCCATGCTCGTACGGGTGGCGGCCAATGATGCGGCGTTGATCGGCAGGGCGCTGGACGCCGGCGCGGACGGGATCATCGTCCCCCTCGTCGGCACCGTGGCGGACGCGCGCCAGGCGGTCGCGGCAAGTCGCTACCCTCCCCACGGTGAGCGGAGCTGGGGGCCGCTGCACGGGAGCCGGCCCGTGCACAGACCCGGGTCCGACGGCGGCACGCACGCCGTTCCCCTGTGTTCGGTGATGATCGAGACGACCGCCGCACTCGACGCCGTCGAGGCCATTGCCGCAGCTCCGGGGGTGGACATGATCTTCGTCGGTCCGTTCGACCTGTCGCTCGCGCTGGGCACCGACGTCGACGGCCTGCTCGCTGCCGGGGAGAGGACCGCACCGCTGCCGCGCATAGTGCAGGCGTGCAGTGCCGCCGGCATTCCGGCCGGTGCGTATGCCGGCACTCCCGAACGCGCCGCACTCCTGGCGGCGGCGGGCTTCCAATGGATTGCGGCGACCACCGACACAGCGTTGCTGGAACTCGGGGCGCAGACCCTGCAGCAGAGGATGTTCGCGGACCAGGACGTCAAGCGGACCAGGACGCTCCCAGCGCAGGGAACGCCTGCTCATACCCCCTGAGGACCTGGGCCGCCGAGTGGAACGAGTCGATCAGGGGGTGCAGGGCGAAGGCGCGGAGGGCCGCATCCCGGTCGCCGTGGACCGCAGCGCGGATGGTGTCCTGCTCCACCGCCTTGACGGCTGACATGAGACCCAGTTGGTGGGAGGTCAGGGCGGCGGCCGGCAGAGGGCGCGCGCCGGTCGAGTCGACGACGGCGGGGACCTCCACGACGGCGTCCTCCGGGAGCTCGGGAAAGGTCGATGCGTTGCGGAGGTTCAGGATCAGCTCCGCACGCTGTCCCGTCAGAAGTGCCCGCATCACCTGCAGGGCCACACGCTCGTACCCTCCGCCGGCGAGGTCCGCCTCGTCACGCTCCTCATCCCCGGAGCGCGCCTCCGCGAGATAGCCGGACTCCCGCTCGCGTCGGGCGTTCTCCCAGACGGCGAGCGGCGCGTCGGCGGCGAGCAGTCGGGGATAGAGGTCCTGCTGCTGGTCCCGGAGAATCTCTCCGCGCGTCCTGTCTGCGCCGCGGATGGAGAGAAGCGCTTCGCGGTGGAAGTAGTAGTAGAAGAGGTACTCGTTGGGCACGGCCCCGAGCATCCGGAGGAGATCCGGACCGAACAGGCGTCCCTCCTCGAACCCTGCGAGGCGGGCTGGATCGGCCAGGAGCGCCGGGAGGTGGTCGTCCACCGCACCCCCGAGACCGCGGAGCCAGCCCAGATGATTCAGGCCGACGTAGTCGACACCGGCGAGGGAACCGCGCAGGTCCACACCGGCTGCGCGCGCGGCCCGCGTCACGAGTCCCGACGCCGAGTCGCAGATCCCGATGACTCTAGGGCCCAGGACCGTCGAGAGGGACTCCGTGACCATGCCGGCCGGATTCGTGAAGTTGATCAGCCACGCGTCGGGGGCGAGCTCGCGCATCGCGCCGGCCACCCGCATCATGTCCGGGATGGACCGCAGGGCGTAGGAGATACCGCCCGCGCCGACGGTCTCCTGCCCGAGCAGACCGGCGGACAGTGCCACCCGCTCGTCGAGGATGCGTCCCTCTGCTCCGCCGCTCCGCACCGCTGCGAACACGATGTCGGCTCCGGGCAGGGCGTCCTCCAACCGGGTGTCCACGCGCACGGACGGCGAGGGCCTTCCATGCATCACGGGGAGGGCTTCGAGTACACGCGCGATGGCGTGCGCCCGTTCGGGCAGGGCGTCCATCAGGACGACGTCGGACACCAGCCCGGCGAACGGCCCGTCCGACAGGGCCCGGTGGACCAGAGGAACGCGGAAGCCTCCGCCGCCGACGATGACCAGGGTGGCGCCGGGTCCGCTCGATGATGGCAAGGCTCGCTCCGCTTCCGTCGTCGTGGCACTCCGGACCGCCGGGGGCGCCGTCGTGACCGTGGTGCACTGATCGTCCTGGCTGATGCACCTGCATCCCGCGGTCTTGCAAGTATTGTGCCGTACATGTCCCAACAGCACCGTTTCGATCCACTGGCGGCCACCCGCAGTCCGGACGGGCCGGAGTTCGACCTCCTGCTCGCAGGGCAGGTGTTCTTCGACATCATCTTCACAGGGCTCGAACAGCTGCCGTCTCCTGGTACGGAGGTGTGGACCGACGGCATGGGGTCCAGCCCCGGCGGCATCGCCAACCAGGCCATCGCTGCGAGCCGTCTCGGACTCCGGACCACGCTGTCAGCAGCCTTCGGCGACGACGGGTACGGGCAGTTCAACTGGGACGTACTGCAGGACCAGGAGCACGTCGACCTCTCGCGGTCGCGGGTGTTCGGGCAGTGGCATTCTCCCGTCACGGTGTCCCTCTCGGTGCACCACGACCGGTCGATGGTCACGCACGGCCACCCGTCGCCGCTGCGTGCCTCCGAGCTGATCGGGACGCCGCCGTCGTGCCGCGCCGCCGTCGTCGGGGTGGAGCAGGAGGTGGAGGCGTGGGCGCGCGCGGCCGCGGCCGGCGGCACCAAGCTCTTCGGGGACGTGGGCTGGGATCCGGCGGGCGAGTGGGCGCCCGAGACGCTGGCCTCGCTGGAGCACTTCTACGCGTTCATGCCCAACGCGACCGAGGCCATGGCCTATACCCGGACCGATGATCCCTGGGCCGCCCTGTACTCGCTCGCCGACCACGTGCCGGTGGCCGTGGTGACCGTCGGACAGCAGGGCGCGATGGCCATCGACTCGCTCACGGGGGAGGAGGAGTGGGTGCCTGCCCTGCCCGTGTCCGCCTTCGATCCGACCGGAGCCGGCGACTGCTTCGGGGCCGCCTTCGTCATGGGGGACCTCGCAGGCTTCCCGCTCGCGGACCGGCTCAGCTTCGCGAACCTCTGCGCCTCGCTCTCCGTGCAGCACGTCGGTGGTTCGCTGGCTGCGCCCGGCTGGGGCGATATCGCGGACTGGTGGCATCGGGTCAACACAGGGCGCGACGGTGTCCGCAAGCAGTGGCTGCGCCGATACGCCTTCCTGGAAGACCTGGTGTCCGATGTCCCGATCGAGGCGGTGCGAAGGGCGACGGCGACGATCGCACGACACTCGGATGCCTCACCGTCGTCGCGCCCGCCCGAGCCACGGGGGGATCCGGCCAACGACCGGTGACCGGATCGGCGCCGGTGCCGCAGCCGAGGTCGACCACGCGACGCGCACCGAACTCCTCCACCATCGCGAGGTACGGATCGAGGTCGCGGCGCGGAACGGCGAGCGCCGACAGCCCGGCGCCGGGTTGCAAGGCCACGCTGCGTCACATTTCCTGTTGCTTCGGGAAACGGTAGCGGGTTTCATGGGCGTGACGGCGCTGTCGGCGTAAGGGTCTCCGTTACCCGCCTGCAGTCAGCAGGGGCGCAGCGCTTCTCGACGAAGGAGGACCGTGTGGCAGGACGATTCGAGCTCTACCGTGAAGAGGAACACTTCAGGTTCCGGCTGACAGGGGACGACGGCGCCACCCTGGTGACGAGCGAACCCTATGACGACAAGGACACCGCTGTCGCCGGCATCAACGGCATCCGGGACTGCGCGGCATCGGCGCTCATCGCGGACCTCAGCTGACTCTCGGACCCGCATCCACCCTGCGGGGTGGCGTCCGGCCTCCGCTGCGCCTCGGAAAGGGGTTGGAGGCCGCCCGCGGGGCCGGTAGCGCCGGTCATCCCCTCCGCGCTGCCGCCTCGCCGAGCCATCGCGCGTAGCGCGCCCAGGGATCCTCGACGCCGGCCGCAAGCCGGGCCACGTGAGCCTCGAGTGCTGGTGACGCCGAGAACCACTCCGAGCGGTCGAGCCGCCACGCCGCAAATTCCTGGTGCCGACGGCGCTCCGTCAGCCGATCGCCCTGCTCGAAGGCGAGCAGGTCGTCGTGCCAGAGCCGGGCGAGCCGCTGGCGAGGGTTCGCCGTCGTGCCGATCTTGATGCGGTCCCTGAACCGGATGTAGTAGACGACGTCGACCCGGGGCGCAGGAAGGCCGTCGTCCAGGGCGTCACCGAGTCGCCACTCGCACGCTGCGCAGACCCAGCCGGAGGGGTATCGCACACCGATCCTCGATCCGCAGGCTGGGCAGGCCGCCGGCAGCACATCGGTGATACCGAACTCGGCTTCAGCCCATTCGATGACGGTGGCCAGGTGACCTGGGCACAGCGGCACAGGGGTACCGTCGACGGGCCGGGCGCAGGGCACGCCCCCCTCACCGTCGAGCCCGCACCGCCCATCACCCTGCAGTTCGTGGATCACGCCGTCGATCCTGCCGCTCGCCACCGACACAACGCGATCACCACGTCGCCGGGGTCCGCCAGGTCGATTCCCCGACGTGCGAGGACGGGTGGGCATGGCCCGCAACTGGCAGAATGGGGCGGGTGACTTCCTCCGAACGTGCTGCAGAGATCAACCTCGACGCCCTGCGGCACAACATCCGGCACCTGCGGGACGTCGCCCACCCTGCCCGCGTCATGGCCGTCGTGAAGGCCAACGCCTACGGCCACGGTGCGATCCCGGTGGCACGCGCCGCGCTCGAGGCAGGCGCGGCCTGGCTCGGCGTCGCCCACGTCAGCGAAGGCGTCGAGCTGCGGAGAGCCGGGGTCGAAGCGCCCATCCTCGCCTGGCTCCACACCGCCGGCACCGATTTCACGGCCGGCGTCGAACACGGGCTGGACCTGGGCATCTCCGGGTGGGAACTGGAGCACGTCGTCGCCGCCGCGCGTGAACTGGAACGGCCCGCGATCGTGCACCTCAAGATCGACACAGGGCTCGGCCGCAACGGCTGCCCGCCGGACCAGTGGGATGCCCTGCTCAGCAGGGCGGTCGAATACCAGGAGGAAGGGCTGATCCGCGTCGTCGGCATCTTCTCCCACCTCGCGGTGGCCGACGAGCCCGCGCGAACCGAGACCGACCTCCAGGTACAGGCATTCCGCGAGGCGGTTGCCGCCGCGGAGAACGCGGGGATCGACGTCGAGGTCCGTCACCTGGCCAACACCCCTGCGACCTTCTCGCGACCCGACTGCCACTTCGACCTCGTGCGCGTGGGCCTCGGTATCTACGGACTCTCGCCCTTCTCCGACCAGGGCTCTGCCGATCTCGGTCTGCAGCCGGTGATGACCTTCAGCACCACTGTCTCGAACTGCAAGGAAGTTCCGGCGGGGCAGGGAGTCTCCTACGGCTACGCCTACCGCACCCAGAAACCCACCACTCTCGGGCTCATCCCGGTCGGCTACGGCGACGGCGTTCCCCGCATCGCCACCGGCGCGCCGGTCCTGGTGGGCGGCCGGATGTATCCGGTGGTCGGGCGGATCGCGATGGATCAGCTCGTGATCGACTTCGGCACGACTGGCCTGGTCGGTTCCGCGGACAGCCCCCTCGGCAAGCGGGCCGTGCTGTTCGGCGGCGCGGACTCTCCTGCCGTCGAGGACTGGGCAGCTGCCGCGCAGACCATCAACTACGAGGTGGTCACCCGGATCAGTGACCGCGTGGAGCGGGTGTACCTGGAGGAGCCTCGGAAGGAGATGACCGATGACGGCGCAGCCTGAGTGGAGCGCGACGTACGACGTCCGCTCCGCCGCGGAACTGCAGGCCCTCGGCGCCCGCCTCGCCCCATGCCTCCGTCCTGCCGACCTGCTGGTCCTGTCCGGTGAGCTGGGCGCGGGCAAGACGACCTTCACGCAGGGACTCGGGCGCGGACTCGAGGTGGAGGACCGCATCATCTCGCCGACCTTCGTGCTCGTCCGCCAGCACCCCGCTCCGGGCGACGGCCCTGGGCTCGTTCACGTGGACGCGTACCGGCTCGAGAGCGCTGCCGCCGTCGACGACCTCGATCTCGAATCGACCATGGCAGCCAACGTCACCGTCATCGAGTGGGGCGCGGGCCGGGTCGAGCACCTGAGTGACAGCTGGCTGCGCGTCGACATCACGCGTCCGCTCGGTGGCACCCCGGACACTGCACCCAGCGGAACGCTGGTCACGCATTTCGACGACGACGGCGAAGACGAGGTGCGCACCGTCACGGTCTCGGGCTTCGGACCCCGCTGGCGGGACAGGCTGTCGGCACTCGCGCTCGACTAGGCTGGACGGGTGCTTCTCCTCGCCATCGACACCTCCGCCGCGGCCACGGTCGCGCTCCTGCGAGACGACGTCGTCGTAGCCCGGTTCGGCAGCGCCGACACCCGCTCGCACGCCGAGGTGCTCGCTCCCGCGGTGCGGCGCATCCTCGCGGAGGCCGCAGTGGACGGCACGGACCTCGACGCCGTCGTCGCCGGGGTCGGCCCTGGTCCCTTCACCGGGCTGCGCGCCGGACTCGTGACCGCGCGAACCCTCGGATTCGTCTGGGGCGTACCCCTGCACGGGGTCATGAGCCTCGACGCCCTCGCCTTCGACGCCGTCGCGAGCGGCAGCCTCCCGGCCGGGAGCAGCTTCCTCGCCGGAACCGATGCACGGCGCGGCGAGGTGTATTGGGCGGCATACCGCGCGCCGTCGGACGGGCACGCCCTGCCTGAGCTCCTCGACGGACCGCGGGTCGGTGCCGCGGCGGGCCTGCCGAAAGGGCAGCCCCTCGTCGGGCGGGCCGCGAGCCTGTACCCGGGTGACGTCGACGGAGTTCCGGAGTTCGCACGGGCCGATCCCGACGCCGCCTCGCTGGGCCGCGTGGCGCGGCTGCGACTGCTCGCGGGCGAGGCGCTGCGCGACACCGCGCCGCTGTACCTGAGGGAGTCGGACGCCCAGGTGCCGGGCCCCCGGAAGCGGGCGACGGCGTGAGCTTCACCCTGCGGGACATGGCCTTCGAGGACATCGAGACGATTGGCCGGCTGGAGAACGAACTGTTCCCCACCGATGCCTGGCCGCTGGAGATGTTCTACACGGAGTTCTTCCAGCCGGACACCCGTCGCTACATCGTGGTGGAGGTCGACGGCGAGGCGATCGGCTACGCAGGCCTCATGGTCGTCGACGTGACGGCGGACATCCAGACCATCGGGGTGCTGCCGCGTTTCGAGGGTCGGGGCATCGGGCGGGCCATGCTCGCCGAGTTGCTCGACGAGGCCCGACGGCGAGGCGCGGACAACGTGATGCTCGAGGTGCGGGCCGACAACCCCCGCGCGCAGGTGCTCTACACGCGGTTCGGCTTCGAGAAGATCCACACCAGGAAGAAGTACTACCGCGACGGCGTGGACGCGTGGGTCATGCGACTCGTGCTGCCGGCGGATGGAGGGGAAGAGCAGTGAACCGGACCGAACCCCTGATCCTCGGGATCGAATCGTCCTGCGACGAGACCGGCGTCGGCATCGTCCGGGGCACGCACCTGCTGACCAACACCGTGTCCTCCTCGATGGACGAACACGTGCGCTTCGGCGGTGTCATCCCGGAGATCGCCTCGCGGGCGCATCTGGAGGCCTTCGTGCCGACACTGCGGGCGGCGCTCGCCGATGCCGCGGTCACGCTCGAGGAGATCGACGCCATCGCGGTCACCGCGGGCCCCGGCCTGTCCGGTGCACTCATGGTGGGCGTGTCCGCGGCGAAGGCGCTCGCCGTCGCTACCGGCAAGCCGCTGTATGCGATCAACCACCTCGTAGCACACGTCGGCGTCGGCATGGTGGGCGGCACCTTCGCCGGCGGACTGCCGCCTGATCTCGGCGCCCTCCTGGTGTCCGGTGGCCACACGGAGATACTGCGCGTGGGCAATATCGCGAGCGACGTCGAACTGCTCGGCTCCACGATCGACGACGCCGCGGGCGAAGCCTATGACAAGACGGCGCGCATTCTGGGCCTCGGCTACCCGGGCGGGCCTGCCATCGACAGGCTGGCGCGGGAAGGCGATCCGACAGCGATCCGTTTTCCCCGGGGGTTGTCCCAGCCGAAGTACATGGGAACGGCGGAGCACCCGGGACCGCACCGCTACGACTGGTCCTTCAGCGGCCTCAAAACAGCAGTGGCCCGTGCGGTGGAGCAGTACGAGGCAGCCGGGCTGGAGGTGCCGGTGGCCGATATCGCCGCGTCCTTCCAGGAGGCGGTCGTGGATGTCATCACGTCCAAGGCCGTCCTGGCGTGCAGGGAGAACGGGATCACGAATCTGCTCCTCGGCGGAGGAGTTGCTGCCAACCGACGGCTGCGGGAGCTCACGGGGGAGAGGTGCGACGCTGCGGGCATCACCCTGACCGTTCCGTCGCCGTCGCTCTGTACCGACAACGGGGCCATGGTCGCGGCGCTCGGTGCGCAGATCGTCATGAACGGCGGCAGCCCGAGCGGAATCGCGTTCGGGACGAACCCGTCGCTGCCCGTCACGGACATCGTCCTCGCCGCAGGCTGACACCCCTCCGTCCGGCCGACGCGGCAGTGGGCCGGGCTCATGGAGAGCCCGGCCCACTGCAGTCGTGGAACTGATGCTAGAGAGTACCCCGGCGGTGCGTCGGGTCGCCGTCGATCAGAGTGTCGTCCTGAAGCCCTTGGCTGTCGGAGGGGACACCCGTCCCGGGGACGCCGTCCACGGCGGGTACGGGGTCGATGTCCACGACGTCGACGTCGTGGACGACGGGCGTGGTCTCGGGCACCACGGGTGCGGAGTCCACAACGGGGACCGTGTCCACCACGGTCTCCTCCTCCTTGTTGCCCTTGCCGGCCGTTGCGGCCGCGACGCCTGCAACCGCCGCTGCTGCAGCGACGCCGACTCCTGCGGCCACCTTGCCGGACACGCCGGCCTTGCCGCTGTCACCGCGTGACTGCTCGGCGTCCTCGACCGTGGGGGTCCCTGACTGCCCGGTCACGGCTCCACGCCATGCGCCGGTGGCGTAGCTCTCGGACTCGATGAACTCCTTGAACTTCTGGAGGTCGGCCTTGGCCTGGTTTTCGACGACGTTCAACTTGTCGCCGACCTTCTCGACGAGTCCCTCGGGCTCGTACTCGAGGACGAGGTTGACGCGCGTGGTGCCGCCGAGGTCCTCGAAGGAGACGGTGCCGGCGTTGGTCGCACCCTCGGTGGCTGCCCAGGACACCTTGCGGTCCGGTACCTGCTCCAGGATCTTCGCTTCCCACTGCCGACGGATGCCGCCGATCTCCGCAACCCACTCGAGGCGGTCGTCGCTCAGTTGGGTGATCTGCTTGATCCCGCCCATGAACTGGGGGAACTCCTCGAACTGAGTCCACTGGTTGTACACGGTCGTCACTGGAAGATTCACTACAACGGTTTCTTCGACCTTCGTGCTCATCATGCCTCCCTTAAGGTGGTGAGATACGTCAGCTGATCACTTCATCAGCATGCTTAGCATATGTCGTGTGCCCGGCTGTGGCCAGTACCGGCCGGCGGCGAATGGGATTCCGCAGGAGATCGACGACGGGTCCGGGTGTCTCCTCGGCCACGAAGTGCCCCGCGAACGATGGCGGTGAAATCATGGGCCGGCGCCGCCGGCTAGGGTCCTGGCCCGTCCGGGGGCCAGGAGGGCGAACGGTCAGTCGGGCTGCCCGCTCCGGTCCGGAAGTTCGCGGCGGGTGCATTGGTCCGGGCGCACCCATGCCTCCCGCGCGATCGAGAATTCGATCCACTGTGCAAGGACCGCCGAAGCCGTCCAGGCCATGGCGAACCCGCGGACGGTCTGCCGGGAGCCGTCCTGATATTCGAGGTCCACCCAGAGCGCAGGGGCAGGCGATACGGACTCCGTGATCCCCTCCCTGGGCGCTTCGAGCTGGAGGGGAGGAATGAACTGGTGCGTCGTCGGCGGGAGCCCGTGCCAGCCCGCGGCCCTAGCCACGCGGAGTTGCCGGCCCGGCGGGTGTGGTGGGCGTGTCCATGGCCACCACTCTACGAGGCGAGCGGCTGGCGCCTGCTGTGGGCCGGGCTCAGGCGGCGTGCGTCGCGGGCGGTGACATGGCCCGACGTCGGCAGCGCGAAGCCTCCACCCATGCCTCCCGCGCCCGGGAGTACTCGATCCACTGGGCGAGGACCAGGCTCCCGGTCCACGCCATGGCGAAACCCTTCATGGTGCGTGTCGACCCGTCGGGGTAGTCGAGTTCCACCCAGAGTGCCGGCGATTTCAGCGGCTCGGTGATGCCGTCCGTCGGGGCATCGGACTGGAGGGGAGGGATGTACCTGTCAGCGCTGGGTGGGATGCCGTGCCATCCCGGTCTCTCTGCCATGCGACGAGGGTACGACGTGCGTCCGACACCTTCCATCGTGATCAGGCCTTGCCGATCTCCCGGGCACCGGTGTGGGCCTTCCGGAGGTCATCGCTGAACGGCGCGCGCCGCCTGGGCGGCAGCTCGTCGATGAGCTCGTTGACGGCGAGGGCGAGGAGGTTGCACTCGGACTGGGGAAGCTGCATGATCCCCGTCAGGTACGCCTCGACCTCGTACTCGTCAATCCGCCGTGACTCGTGGATGAGGGAGACGCCTGCACCTGCGGCCTTCGGTATCGTCTCGTGCGCCACCTGGGCCAGCAGGTCCACGGCGTGCTGCGCGGTCTCCTGTGTGAGTACCAGGCCCGCGGATACGACCGAGGGTCGCACCCAAATAAGTGGAAGGGGAGAAAGGATCCATCCGTTGCCCCGAACGTCATGCCAGGCTCGATCCTGGCTCCGAGGGCGTTCTGCTGGACCACGATCAGGCGTTGCCGCCGATCCGCTGACATCATCCTTGCCGGGCGTGCGGCCTTTCCTAGGCAGCACTCCCCGGCGGGATACACAGCTACCGCCGGGGAGTGCTGCCCCGCAGGACCGTCTCCGTAGGGATGGGTGCGGGGCCTTCGCCGCTGTCCGGGACTCCGTCGTCGTAGGCGGAACCGGTGGCGAGCTGAAGTGCCCGGCGCCCTACGTCCTCGAGCGGTATCCGCACGGTCGTGAGGGCGGGCGTGATGTCGCGGACGGTCGGGATGTCGTCGTAACCCGCCACTCCGATCCCGCTGCCGGGCTCGATGCCGGCGTCGCGCAGTGCCGACACGACCCCCACGGCCATGACATCGTTCACCGCGAACACCAGGTCGACGTCGGCTCCCGCCGCCAGCAGTTCCTGGGCGCCGCGGTACCCGCCGTCGCGCGTGAAGTCGGCGTGGACGACCCGCTCCGGCGCGAGCGGGATCCCGTGCTCGGCGAGTCCTTCGGCGAAACCCTCGAGCCGGTCCTGCGCCGTCCTGATCTCGCGTGGACCGGCGATGACGGCGAAGTCACGATAACCGAGTTCGGCCAGTGCCACCGCGAGGTCGCGCGCACCTCCGCGGTTGTCGAGGAGGACGGTGGCGAAGGGAGCAGCGTCCTGGCTGATGAAGGAGACCTTGCCGCCCGTGTCCTCGAAGGACGCGAGCTCGCTCCGCAGCTGCTCCTCGTACGCCGAGCCCGTGGTCCTCGAACCGGCCAGGATCATGACCCTCGGCCGCTGCCCGCGAAGGGCCCGCACGGTATCGAGCTCGCGCTGGGTGTCACGACCGGTGACGGCGATGGTCACGACGAGCCCTTCCTCGTTCGCGGCGTTGATGACGCCTGCCGCGATACTCGAGAAATAGGGGTCGGCGATATCCGCTACCAGGAGCGCCACGGTGGTGGTGCTGCCCTTCGCGACCGCCTGCGCGAACAGGTTGGTCGTGTAGCCGAGCCGCTGCGCCGCTTCGACCACGCGTTGCCGGTAGGCCTCGTTGACCTTGCGGGCGCTGCCGTTCAGGGACCGCGACGCCGTGGCGAGCGAGACGCCGGCCTCCCTGGCGACGTCGTGCAATGTCGCTGGACTCTTGCTGGCCGGTGCCGACATCGCTTCCACTCCTGATGGTGCGGGCACCGGCCATAGAGGCTGTGCCCTCGGTTCAAAGGGCCATTGTCGCACGGCATCTTCGGCGTCCCTCGGCACCCACGCCTGCTCGGTAAGCGCTTTCTCTGTTAGGGTGTGCCGGACCGCACACCCGCGTACGCAGATGGAGGATCCGTGCCCCTGCAGAGTGCCGCAGCCGGCGTCCCGGCCGCCCCGACAGCTCCCCTGCGAGTGGGGATCCTGGGTACAGGAGGCGTTGCGCACCTTCACGCCAGAGCCCTGGGACTGATCGACGGCGTGGAACTGGTGGCCGCCGCGGATCCGACCGAGGCCAACCTCGCGGCATTTGCAGGAACCTATGAGGTGCCCTCGCGCTTTCCGGGACTCGACGAGATGCTGGAAGCCCAGCCCCTCGATGTCCTGCACATCTGCACGCCGCCCGGCGGCCACGCGGCGCAGACCGCCGCGGGGTTCGGCACAGGCGCGCACGTGGTGGTCGAGAAGCCCGCCGCGCTCAGCCTCGCCCAGCTGGATACCATGCTCGATGCCGGCCGTGCCGCGGAGCGCGGCCTCGCCGTCGTCTTCCAGCAGCGCTCCGGGTCGGCCGCCGCGCATGTGAAGGCACTTCTCGACTCCGGTGCCTTCGGGCGGACCCTCTCCGCGCTGTGCCACACGCACTGGTACCGCACGGCCGAGTACTTCTCCGTGCCGTGGCGTGGCACGTGGGCCACCGAGGGCGGCGGCACCACGCTCAGCCACGGAAGCCACCAGATCGACCTGCTGGCGTATTTGCTCGGCGAGTGGTCCGCCGTCCACGCAACCATGTGGCGTCTGGAGCGGAACGTCGAGACGGAGGATCTCTCGCACGCCTCCCTCGTCTTCGCATCGGGAGCGGTGGCATCGGTGGTGTCCACCGTCCTCGCGCCGCGGGAATCGAGTCTGCTCCGCATCGACACGGAGAACGCGACCATCGAGCTGGAACACCTGTACGGGCACGGACACGCGCACTGGAGAATCACCCCCGCGCCCCATGTGGACGGGAGCACGGCGGCGTCCTGGCAACTACCCGTGCACGAGGTCCCCAGCGGGCACGACGCCCTGTTCGCCGAGATCTACTCGTCGCTGCTGGTCGGCCACGGCATGCCGGACATCGTCGGCAACCCTGCCCGGGCGCTCGAGATCGTGACCGGCATGTATGCCTCCGCCCGCGAGGACCGCTGGGTAGCACGCGAGGACCTCGCCGATCCCGCGCTCCGGGGAGGGCTGGCTGCTCCGGTCATCGACGCGCGGGCGGCAGTCCACGCGGCCGCACCGTCGACGTGACCTCCTCCGCGCCCCTCACGACCGCCGACGGGAGGCCGGCCGGGATCCTGCACGACGGCGGCGGTGAGCCCCCCGTCCACTCGCCCCGGCCCTTCATGTACCCGGTGACGACGCCGTCTGGCCGCAACGTCGCCGACTACCGCCCGGCGGACCACCCCTGGCACTGGGGCCTGGGCATCGCGATCTCGAACATCACGGTCGACGCCCAGCAGCACCCGGTCAATCTCTGGGGCGGCCCGACCTACCAGGCCGGGCAGGGCTACGTGCAGTTGCCGAACAACGGCACGCAGCGGGTCGTGGGCAGCCGACACGGACCCGCGGGGACGGAGCAGCAGCTCGAGTGGCGCGCGGCGGACGGGAAGCCCATCCTCGTCGAGGAACGGACCTGGACCGCGGACACGGTGCAGGCCGGTGACGCCGAATGGTTCCGCACGTCCGTGCGCAGCCGCTGGACCAATACCAGCGGCGGACCACTGGCGTTCGGCAGCCCGACGACGGCGGGCCGCCCGAACGCGGGCTACGGCGGGTTCTTCCTGCGCCTACCCGTATCCTTCGACGGCGCGAGCATCATCGCCCCGCCGGTGGGGCAGGACGTCGGTACCCCGCCGGTCGGACAGGGGGTCGGTGCCGGCACCGTGAGCGAGGAGGAGGCCATGGGGAGCGAACGGTCCTGGCTTGCGCTCCGGGCGAACGAGGCGTCCGTCCTCATGGTGGCGGCAACGGACAATCCGGGCGCTCCCACCCCGTGGTTCGTCCGCACCGCCGGGACGCCGATGCTGTGCGCGGCGCCCTTCTTCCATACGGAGATGCGACTTGGAGCGAATGAAGCAGCCGAGTGGGGTTGGTCCCTCCTGGTCGCTGACGGACGGGTGCAGGACGCCGCGATCGGGGAGGCGGCGGAGGCAGAAGGGGCAGAAGGGGCAGCAGGGGCAGTGCAACCCTAGGCTGGGCCTGACGAAGCCGGCCCTGGCTGGTCCTCATGGCCCGGCGTCACGCTCTGTTGGGCGCAGCTCGAGCCGTTCGTTTCCTGGCTGCCGGTGTCCGGACGAAGGGCTGTCATCGCCAGGGGTGGCGCTCCTTCCAGCACGGTGCCGCCCGTGGCCGCCGTGAAGCTGCGGCCACGAGCAGCCGGGTGTCAGAGCCCGAGCGATTCGAGCACGGGCAGCTCGGCCCGCGCCCGTTCACGCGCTTCGGCGGCAGTTGGTGCCGCAACGGAGATCCCGGCGATCCGCTGTGCCTCCGCCAGGGTCACGCTGTTCAGGACGGCACCGACACCGGCGAGGGCGCGCGGTGTCATCGAGAGCGTGGAGACGCCGAGTCCCACGAGGACGACGGCGAGGGCCGGGTCCGCTGCTGCCTCACCACAGACTCCCACGGGCTTCGCGTGCCCTTCGGCGGCTGAGCCCTCGACGGTCAGCTTGACCATGCGGAGGACCGCCGGCTGCCACGAGTTGTTGAGGGCGGCCAGCGAGCCGAGCTGTCGGTCCGCGGCCATCGTGTACTGCGTCAGGTCGTTGGTACCGAGGCTCGCGAAGGCCACCTCACCGAGGATCGCCTCGGCCATCAACGCCGCCGAGGGCACCTCGACCATGACGCCCGGCGTCTGCAGGCCTGCGTTGCTGCACAGCTTGGCGAAGTCGGCCGCCTCCTCCGCGGTCGAGATCATGGGTGCCATGACCCACACGTCCGCGCTCGACTGCGAGGCGGCATCCGCGATCGCCTGGAGCTGGCGCTCGAGGACGCCGGGAGACGTGAGATCGGTCCGGTAGCCCCGGACGCCGAGCGCGGGGTTGGGCTCGGTGGAGTCGGTGAGGAACGGCAGCGGTTTGTCGGCGCCCGCGTCAAGCGTGCGCACGACGACCTTCTGACCCGGGAAGGCGTCGAAGACGCCCTTGTACGCCTCGACCTGCTCCTGGGCCGTCGGCTCGGTGTCGCGCCCGAGGAAGCAGAACTCCGTGCGGAGCAGGCCGACGCCCTGGGCCTTCGCCTCGGCAGCCTTGACGGCGTCCCTCGCTCCGCCCACGTTGGCCAGCAGGGGAACCTCGTGTCCGTCGGAGGTGACACCGACGCCGTCGAACACCGTCAGCGCTGCGGCGGCAGCCTTGTATGCCTCGGCGGCGGCTTCCTCGTCCGCCCCGGGATCGAGCGCGATCGTTCCGGCCGCTCCGTCCACGAAGACGACGGCGCCGTCGTCGATGTCATCGACGCCCGTGGCGGCGACGACGGCGGGAAGTCCGAGGGATCGGGCGATGATCGCGGTGTGTGACTGCGGGCCACCGCCCGAGGTGACAAGGGCGAGGACCATCGCGGGGTCCAGTGTCGCGGTGTCCGCCGGGGCGAGGTCCTCGGCAACCAGGATGAAGGGCGTGTCCGAGGACGGGATGCCGGGCGCCGGGAGTCCCCGCAGCTGGGCGACGATGCGCGAACGGACGTCGAGCACGTCCGCGGTGCGCTCGGCCATGTAGCCGCCGAGGTTGTGGAGCATCTCGGCGACCGAGGCGCCGGCCTCCCACACCGCTCGTGCCGGCGACGTGCCGTTGTTGATGAGCTTGGTGGCGGACTTCAGCAACATGGGATCCGCGGCCATGAGGGACGTCGCCTGCAGGACGGCCTTGGCGTCACCCTTGGCGGCTTCGGCCCTGCGCTTCAGTTCTTCCTGGACAGCCTTCGACGCGGTCTTGAGAGCAGCGACCGCTTCCTCCGGGGCGTCGGGCGTGTCATGACGTTCACCTGCCGCAGGTTCACCGACCGACGGCGGCATATGGCGGACGGGACCGATCACGCGTCCGGGACTGACTCCGACCCCTGTGAAATTCTCCATCGAATGTCCTCGTTTCCTTGCCGGTGGTGGTCTCGGTCTAACACCATTGTGCCGCGACAGGCAAAAACTATTTGTGACCTGGTTCATATAACAGTGCTATAGGTGCTACGGTAGCAGGCATGAAAAAAGTAGGCGAACCAGCGCCTAAGGCGAGGCTCCTGAAGGCAGCCGCAGCACTGCTTGCGGAGTCCAACGGCGAGCCCGTCTCGACCCGGCAGATCACTCAGGCCGCCCGGGTCACAGCACCGACGCTGTACCACCACTTCGGTGACAAGGAGGGCCTGTTCGACGCCGTCGTCGCGGAAGGGTTCTCGGAATACCTGGACGCCGAGCGGGGACTCCCGGCGTCGGGGCAACCGATCGAGGACCTCCGGAACCACTGGGACAACCATGTGCAGTTCGGCCTCGACCATCCGCACCTCTATCTCGTGATGTTCGGCAACATCAGGCCCGAGCGCAGGCCGTCCATGGTGGCCAGCGCAGAGGCGTTCCTCGAGGAGGTCCTCGCGCGGGCGGCCGCAGCGGCCCGCCTCGTGGTGTCACCGCGGGAAGCGGCGCGCAGCATGCTCGCCGCCAACATCGGCGTGACCCTCATGCTGATCGCGGAACCGGCGGCCAAGCGCAACCTCGAGCTCTCGGCCATGACGCGGGAGGCCGTGATCTCGGCGGTCGCCACGGATTCCGAGGGCGATCCCACCACGCAGACGGAGGGCACCCCTTCCGTCGTCGTCGCGGCGATCGCGCTCAACGCGGCACTGCAGTCCTCGCACCCCGACCAATTGTCCAGCTCCGAACTGAAGCTCTTCCTCGAATGGCTCCAGCGCATCTCCAGCAGGTCGGGAAGCTGACGCTTCCCGCCGACAACCCATCCCTCCCCGCAAGGTTGCGGGGACAACGGTAAGGAAAGAATGTGGCAACACAACTAGAAGCGAGGTCCGGCACCAGTGCCCGGGTCCGTGTCCAGAAATTCGGGTCGTTCCTCTCGGCGATGATCATGCCGAACATCGGCGCGTTCATCGCGTGGGGCCTGATCACGGCGCTGTTCATCCCGGCCGGATACTTCCCGAACGAGACGATCGGGGCCCTTGTCGGCCCCATGATCACCTTCCTCCTGCCCCTGCTGATCGGGTACACCGGCGGAAAGATGGTCTACGACGTCCGTGGCGGTGTGGTGGGTGCGGCCGCAACCATGGGTGTCATCGTGGGCACCGACATCCCGATGTTCATCGGCGCGATGATCATGGGACCACTGACCGCGTTCCTCATGAAGAAGATCGACGCGATCTGGGACGGCAAGATCCGCCCCGGCTTCGAGATGCTGGTCAACAACTTCTCCGCGGGTATCTTCTCCGCGTTCATGGCGGTCTTCGGCCTGCTCGCCGTCGGCCCGCTGGTCACGCTCTTCAGTGACGCTGCAGGCAAGGGCGTGGACTTCCTCGTCAACACCGGCCTCCTGCCCTTCACCAGCATCCTGATCGAGCCGGCGAAGATCCTCTTCCTGAACAACGCCATCAACTACGGCGTGCTCACGCCGCTGGCCACGGAGCAGGCGACGGAGACGGGCAAGTCCCTCCTGTTCCTGCTCGAGGCGAACCCCGGCCCGGGCCTCGGACTCCTCCTCGCCTACGCGGTCTTCGGCCGCGGCATGGCGAAGGCATCCGCACCCGGAGCGATCATCATCCAGTTCCTGGGAGGCATCCACGAGATTTACTTCCCCTACGTCCTGATGAAGCCCCTCATGGTGCTCGCCGTCATCGGTGGCGGTATGGCCGGCATCTTCACGCTCGTGCTGACCGGCGCGGGTCTCCGCTCCCCGGCGGCGCCCGGCAGCATCATCGCCGTGTACGCGGCTACGGCCCAGGACAGCTTCGTCGGTGTCACCCTCTCCGTCCTGATGGCTGCTGCGGTCTCCTTCCTGATCGGTTCGGTCATCCTGAAGACCACCAAGTCCACGGACGACGACATCGCCGGTGCGGCTTCGAAGATGGAAGGCCTCAAGGGCAAGAAGAGCTCGGTAGCCGGCAGCTTCCGCTCCTCCGCAGCGACCGAGGGCCCTATCCGGAACATCGTGTTCGCCTGCGACGCAGGCATGGGTTCGTCGGCCATGGGTGCATCGGTGCTCCGGAACAAGATCAAGGCAGCAGGGTTCCCGGACGTCAAGGTCACGAACCTCGCGATCTCGAACCTGAAGGACGACTACGACGTCGTCGTCACGCACCAGGACCTCGCCGCCCGCGCCGAGCCCCTGACGCAGAGTGCCACGCACGTCGCCGTCGATAACTTCATGAACAGCCCCCGCTACGACGAGATCGTGGAGCTCGTGCGTGCCAGCGCCTCGGCCGACGGCGGAGTCGACCCGAAGAACCCCACGCCCGCCGCAGTGGCTGCCGAGGCTGATGCGGGGAGCGCTCACGATGTCCTCGCGCAGGAGAGCGTCGTGCTGAGCGGCACCGCGACCACGCAGGAGGACGCCATCAACGAGGCCGGCCGCCTGCTGGTAGAGCGTGGTGCCGTGGATTCCGACTACGTCGCAGCGATGCACGAGCGCGAGAAGTCCGTCCCGACCTACATGGGCAACTTCCTCGCGATCCCGCACGGGACGAACGCGGCCAAGGACCTGATCAAGCGGTCCGCCGTCTCGATCGTCCGCTACCCCGAGGGCATCGACTGGAATGGCAAGCAGGTCAAGTTCGTCGTCGGCGTCGCCGGTGTCAACAACGAGCACCTGTCCATCCTGTCCGCGATCGCTCGCGTGTTCTCCGACAAGGACCAGGTGGCCAAGCTCGACGAGGCCACCTCGGTGGACGAGGTCCTTGCCCTCTTCGGAAAGGTCAACGCTTAAGTGAAGGCAGTACATTTCGGTGCCGGCAACATCGGGCGCGGCTTCGTGGGGCTCCTGCTCCACGAGGCCGGGTACGAGGTGGTGTTCGCGGATGTCGCGGACGCACTGATCGACCAGCTCGCCACGACGCCCAGCTACGACGTCCATGAGGTGGGCGACGCACCCGCAGTGAAGACGGTGGACAACTACCGTGCGCTCAACTCACGCTCGCAGGAGGACGACGTCATCGCCGAGATCGCGACGGCGGACATCGTGACCACCGCGGTCGGCCCGAACGTGCTGAAGTTCCTCGCGCCGGTCATCGCCCGGGCGATTGCCCGGCGCAGTGACGAGCTGGCACCGCTGCAGGTCATGGCGTGTGAGAACGCCATCAACGCGACGGACATCCTGCACCGTGAGGTCGAGCAGGTGTACGACGGCCCCTCGCTGGACCTGGCGTCCCGGGCGGTGTTCGCCAACACCGCCGTCGACCGCATCGTGCCGAACCAGGATCCCGGGCAGGGACTCGACGTCACGGTCGAGAGCTTCTTCGAGTGGGTCATCGACCGCACGCCGTTCAAGGGCAGCGCGCCCGAGATCCCGGGGGCGACGTACGTCGACGACCTCGCACCCTACATCGAGCGCAAACTCTTCACGGTCAACACCGGTCACGCGTCGGCGGCCTACTTCGGCTACGCTGCGGGTGTCGAGAAGATCGCGGACGCCATGGCCGACGACGCCATCGCCGGCAAGGTGCGCGCCGTGCTCGACGAGACGAAGCAGCTCCTGGTGTCCAAGCACGGCTTCGATCCTTCGGAGCAGGAGGCCTATGTTCGAAAGATCCTGCGGCGCTTCACGAACCAGCACCTGCCGGACACCGTGGTGCGTGTCGGACGGGCGCCACTGCGCAAGTTGAGCCGGAAGGAACGCTTCGTCGGCCCTGCTGCCGAGCTGGCGGAGGCGGGCATCCACCCGGCGGCGCTGCTCGAGGCGATGCGTGCGGCGCTGTCCTTCTCCGCGCCCGATGATCCCGAGGTGACGGCGCTGGCGGAGATCCTCGCGAGCCAGGAGCCAGGGGAGGCGACGACGTCGATCACGGGTCTCGGAGCGGATCATCCGCTCTACGGCCCGGTGCGGGACCTCATCGCCCAGCACGCGCCGGGGCACCCTAGCGAATAGCGCACGACCAGCAGGAGATGAGAGGGAGCAGCAGAAGCTGCTCCCTCTTTTTCCGTTCCCTACCCTTGACGGGGACCGCGTCCAACCCTAGGTTGGAAATGGAAAGCGTTTTCCAACCAAGGGATTCAATGATGAGTTCGATCAAGTCAGCGGTTTCGACGTGCACGGTCCTCGCCACCGGGGTCGTGCTGACCCTCTCAGGACTCGCCGTTCCCGCGATGGCCCAGGGGCACGGCACCGGGAACGCCGCTCCCATCGGCGGAGTGCAGCTCGAATACCTCGACCGGGGGCTCGTCGCCGCCGCAACGCCCCAGGGAGTCTTCCTCAGCTGGCGGCTCAAGGCGACCGAGGTGGCGGGTGCGACGGCGGACGGCCTCACCGGCACCGACTTCACCGTCTACCGCAACGGTGAAGCGATCGGTACGGTCACGAACAGCACCAACTATCTCGACACAGCCGTGGTCGGCGCCGCTGCCGCCGGCGCGCAATACAGCGTCGGCGCCGTCGTGGGCGGAGTGGAAGTCGAGGTGAGCGCGGAGGTGACCCCGTGGACCCAGGCGTCCAAGGACCTGCCCCTCGTGAAACCGGCGGACGGCGTAACACCGACCGGGGAGGCATACACCTATTCGGCGAGCGATATGAGTGTCGGGGACGTCGACGGTGACGGCGCGTACGAGTACTTCGTCAAGTGGGAGCCCTCGAACTCGAAGGACGTCTCCCAGATCGGGTATACCGGCACCACCTACATCGACACCTACACGGGGGAGGGGCGCCTGCTGAGCCGCGTGGACCTCGGCGTCAACATCCGGTCGGGCGCGCACTACACCCAGTTCATGGTGTCGGACTTCGACGGCGACGGCCGATCCGAGCTGATGCTCAAGACGGCGCCGGGAACGAAGACCACCACGTACGGGCCCGCCGGCGACGTCACGTCCGAGAGCTACGTGACGCTTCCGGAGGCGGACATCGCTGCGGGGTTCACCAACGAGGACGACTACAGGCTGAGCGCCGGCGGCTACTACGAGCACGTGGTCGGGCTGTTCAAGGGCTGGCAGGACCACCCCGAGGTGGAGGCCGGCACCTGGCCCCGCACGCTCGAGGCGGCATTCGGTATCGAGGAACGCTACGACTACCCGTTGTCCGACGCCGATGCCCGCGCCATGGCGGACTACTTCATGGACGTCTACGCGCCGGCACGCAGCGCCCGGAACAACCTGCGCGCCTTCGAGGGCTTCATCCTCGACGGCCCCGAGTACCTGAGCGTGTTCGACGGAGCGACCGGAGCGGAACTGGAGACGGTCCCGTACGAGCCCGGCCGCGGTGACGACGGCCTGCTGTGGGGCGACTACGCGATGTCGCGGATCGAGCCGGGCAACCGGGTGGACCGCTTCCTCGCCGGTGTCGCGTACCTGGACGGGCAGAACCCCTCCGCCGTCTTCGCCCGGGGCTACTACACGCGCGCCAACGTCGTCGCCTACAGCTGGGACGGCGAGCAGTTGACGCAGGACTGGGTCGTCGACTCCGGTCACGTGCCCATGGCCAATCCGTTCAACAGCGGCCCCCATGGCGGAACGGGGAGCAGTGAGGAGTTCGGCACCCTCGCAGGCCAGGGCTTCCACTCCCTCAGCGCCTTCGACGTCGACGGCGACGGCAGGCAGGAGATCGTCTACGGAAGCGCGACCATCGACGATGACGGCTCGTTGCTGTACAGCTCCTTCGATACGCTCCCCGAAGGCAGTGCGGCACCCGGCACGGAGGCCAAGCTCGGTCACGGAGATGCCATTCACGTCACCGATATCGATCCGGACCGCCCGGGCCAGGAGATCTTCTCCGTCCACGAGGGAGCGACGGGCGCGCCGTACGGCTGGGCGATGCGGGACGCCTCGACCGGCGAGGTGCTGTTCGGGGGATATACCGGCAAGGACACCGGTCGAGGGATGATCGGCGACGTCGATCCCACCGTCCGCGGGATCGAGAACTGGGCCGTGGGCCTGCGATCGGCTGCCGGGCGGGTCCTCCCCGGCAGTGGGTACGGAACCAACATGAGCATCCGGTGGGCAGCCGACGGCACCACGCAACTCGTCAACGGGTCGGGCAACCAGACGCCGACCATCGACGACGCACGCCGGGGGCGGCTCCTGACGGCGACGGGCACCCGGACCAACAACGGAACCAAGGGAAACCCCTCGCTCGTGGCCGACGTCCTCGGTGACTGGCGCGAGGAGCTGCTGGTCCGGACTGCGGACAGCTCGGCCATCCGGATCTTCATGAGCACCGAGGTGACGGACCGCAAGCTGTACACCCTGATGCACGATCCGCAATACCGTGCCGAGACTGCTCGCCAGAACACGGCCTACAACCAGCCCGCGTACACGGGCTTCTACCTCGCGTCGGACACCGACTTCACCCGTGTTCCCGTCCCCGATGCTTACCTGCCGGGCGCGCTTCCAGCCCTGCAGCGTCAGTACGAGGCGCTCGTCGTCGCGGGAGAGGTATCCGGGCCGGCCGTCCAGCAACTGCGGGCGTCGCTCGACCAGGCTCAGCGTGCGGTCGAACGCGACCAGGCCGGCAACGCCGCCAGGGCGCTCGAGAAGTTCCTCGGACGGCTGGAGCAGAAGAAGCCCGGCACCGTCTCGGAGGACGCGCGCATCCAGCTCGCGTACGCAGGGTCGAAGGTCCGCTCCACGCTGGACTGACGGCGTCGGGCAACGAACCTCCGGCAGGGTCGCGTGCGGACGGGCACGCGGCCCTGCCGGAGCTGTTTCCGCAGGCGCCCGATGCTACCGCCCCAGGGCGGGGGAACGATGGCCCAGCGGAAGGGAAAGGTTCGTTCGCCCACCGCCTGGCGGCCCCGGTAGGTTGGGCAGCATGACCCTTCCCGAGAACAACCTGCTGTCGATCGTCTACTCGAGCAGTGCAGCGCACCCCTTCACGGACGAGGATCTCGGGGCGCTACTGGTCCTCTGCCGCGAGAACAATGCGCGCTCGCAGCTCACGGGGATGTTGCTCTACCGCGAAGGGCGTTTCCTGCAGGTGCTCGAGGGCCCCGAGGATGCACTGCGTCATCGTATGTCGGTCATCGCCGCTGATCCCCGTCACCTCGAGGTGCGCATACTCCTCCAGGAGACCATCGACCGGCGGTACTTCCCCGACTGGACGATGGGCTACGAGCCCGTGTCCGACAGGATGGCGGACGAGATTCCCGGGTATCGCGCGACCCTGTCCGACGTCGAGGACGACGACGATCCCCAGCGATCGGTCCGCGCCCTGCGCGAGCTGATCCGATGGTTCCAGGATCGCGCCATCCAGCTGAGGTGACGCCTGCGGTGACGACCAACGCCTCTGCCGATCACACGATGACGGGTGACAATCCGAGCCGGCGATAGCAGTGTCACCGTCGGCAGCGCGTCAGGTCCGGACCTGTTCGTTGATGAACGCCAGGTGCTCGACGTCCTGGAAGGCGCCCCCCTGCTCGTGCCCGTTGTAGGGGTAGACCTTCATGCGTTTGGGCCCCGCATAGTGGTTGTGGGCGGCGAAGACGCAGGATGGCGGGCAGACGGCGTCGAGAAGTCCTACCGAGAACATCGCAGGCATCGTGGCGCGCGCCGCGAAGTTCACTCCGTCGAAGTAGCTCAGGGTGCGGAACACGGTCTCGACGTCGTTGCGCCGTGTGCCCAGGTACCGTGCGATCTCCGAATAGGGGGCCGTGTCGACGATCTCGGTGGCGCGGCGCATGTGGGCGAGGAATGGGACATCGACGATGGCGCCGACGGGTGGGACGTCGTTCACGCGCTGGGTGAGGGCGGCGGCGGCGAGCGTGATGCCGCCGCCCTGGCTCCCGCCGGAGATGACGACGCGGGAGGGATCGACGGCAGGATGCGCCTGGGCGGCTTCGACGGCATGCACCGCATCGACGAAGAGGCGCCGATAGTAGTAGGAGTCGGGGCTGCTGATACCGAGCGTCATGAAGCCGCCGAGGTGCGGCCCGGCGAACCCTCCATCCGTGGTATCGCCGGTGCGGTGCCCGGAGCCCTGTCCGCGCAGGTCCATGACGAAGTGGGCGAAGCCCGCGCTGGGGAGCCCGGTCCATTCCCCGAGCAGCCCCCGCCCGCCGCCGTAGCCGATGTAGGTGATGACCGTCGGCAGGGGACCGGTGAGGTGACGCGGCGTCAGCAGCCAGGCCTTGATGGGCTCGCCGTCGTAGCCGGCGAAAGTGACGTCCTCCGTGACCAGCTGGGTGTAGCCGGCGTCGACCTCCTCGAAGCGGGGAGCGGCGACGTACGGACGTTGCGCAGCGAGCGTGCGGTCCCAGAAGCCGTCGAAGTCGGCGGGTTCCTCGCGCTGGGGAAGGTAGGTCCGCAGTTCGGACAGAGGGAGATCGAATTGTGGCATGGGCTGCATCCTGCCACAGCACGGATAGGCGAAGATAGAGCCCGGACACAAACCGGCTGTTGACCGTTGATACGATTCAATCTACGCTGTGGATAACGCTTTCCCGAAGGCGTTCCACGATGGCTGACGAAGAAGTTTTCCAGGAGGACAAAGATGTTCCGCACACTCTCACGGCGCACGCTCACGGGCGTCGCAGCCCTAGCCGCCACAGGATTGGTCCTGACCGGTTGCGGCGGCGGCGGGGGCGAGCCAGCAGCCCTCGACACCGAAGAGCAGATCACGCTCAACTACACGTTCTGGGGCAATGACGATCGCGCGGCCCGCTACGACAAGGCGATCGCTGCGTTCGAGGAGAAGTTCCCGAACATCACGATCAACGACACGTTCACGGACTACCCCTCCTACTGGGAGAAGCGCCAGACCGAAGCTGCGGGCGGCGGGTTGCCGGACGTGATGCAGTTCGACTACACCTACCTCCGCCAGTACGGCGACAACGGTCTGCTGCTCGACCTCGAGGAGTACTTCGGCAACGGCATCACCACCGACGCCATCGACGAGAGCCTCCTGTCGACCGGCAAGCTCGAGGACGGCACGTTCGCCATCCCCACCGGATACAGTGCCTGGTCCGTCTTCCAGAACCCCGCGCTCCTGGCCACTGCCGGCGTGGAGCCCTACGAGGGCGGCACCAGCTGGGACGACTACAACGCCTACATGGCCTCGGTCACCGAGGCGTCGGGGGGAACCGTCTACGGTGGCACCGACACCACGCAGCGCATCCAGGACTTCGAGTTGAAGCTGCGCCAGGAAGGCCGTCAGCTCTTCACGGAGGACGGCGAGCTCAACTTCACGCAGGAAGAGCTCGCTGAGCACTGGAAGGAAGGCCAGGAGAACCGCGACAAGGTCACCGTCCCGCAGAGCAAGCTCGAGGAGATCAGCCCGGTCTCCGGCTTCGGTGGCAACCTGACCACCAGCGAGATGAGCTGGAGCAACTTCCTCGGCGGCTACCTGGGTGATTCCGGTGCCGAGGAGATCACGATCGTCGCTCCTCCCACGGACAACCCGGACGAGAAGGACCTGTACCAGAAGGTCGGCCTGATGCAGGCGGCCTCCGCCTCCACCGAGCACCCCGAGGCAGCTGCGGCCTTCGTCGACTTCCTCATCAACAGCCCCGAGGTGGGCGGGATCTTCGGTGCAACGCTCGGTATCCCTGCGTCGGAGACCCAGCTCGAGGGTGCCAACCTCGAAGGGCCCGACAAGGCGGTCAAGGACTACCTCGACTCCATCGAGGACCGCATGGGGGATGCTCCGGCAGCACCCGTCGCCGGTTTCGGTGCCATCGAGCAGACCTTCTGGGACCTCGGCAAGTCGATCGGCCTCGGCTCCGTGACGCCTGAAGACGCCGCCCGGCAGTTCTTCGACGAAGCCTCCGTCACGCTCGGTAGCTAGTCAGACAAAGGAGTTAGACCGTGACCACGGACTCGGCGCACGCGCCAGCACAACCCCGCACCGCCGAATCCGGTGCCCGTCCGGCGGACAGCCGCCGGACGGGCGGGCCCCGGCCCCGCCGCCGCAACCGCGACACCGTTGCGGGCTACGTCTTCCTCTCGCCGTGGCTGCTCGGCTTCGTGGGTCTCACCCTCGGTCCGATGCTGGCTTCCCTGTACCTCGCCTTCACGGACTACAACCTCTTCACCGCTCCGGAGTGGACCGGGCTCGAGAACCTCACCCGGATGGCCGAGGACGAGAAGTTCTGGAGCTCGGTGCGGATCACCCTGATCTATGTGCTGGTGGGGACTCCCATTAAGCTCGCCGCCGCGCTCGCGGTCGCCATGCTCCTGAACTACAAGGCACGAGGCACCGGCTTCTTCCGCTCGGCGTTCTACGCGCCGAGCCTGATCGGCGCCAGTGTCAGCATCGCGATCGTGTGGCGGGCCATGTTCTCCACCGATGGCCCTGTCGATGGAACGCTCAACTTCTTCGGAATCAACCTGGGCGGCTGGATCGGGAACCCCTCCCTGATCATGCCCATGATGATCCTGCTGGCCGTCTGGCAGTTCGGCGCTCCGATGGTCATCTTCCTGGCCGGGCTCAAGGGAGTCCCGGCGGAGCTGTACGAGGCCGCTTCCGTCGACGGGGCGAAACCCTGGCGCAAGTTCCTCAGCGTCACGGTTCCGATGCTGTCGCCCGTCATCTTCTTCAACCTGCTGCTCGAGATGATCAACGCCTTCCAGGTCTTCGCCTCGGCGTACATCATCGGTTCGGGAACCGGCGGTCCCGGTGGCGCCACCAACTTCTACACCGTCTACCTCTACACACGGGCCTTCGCGAACAACCAGATGGGCTACGCATCCGCGATGGCCTGGGTGCTTCTGCTCGCTGTCGGCGTCCTCGCCTTCATCCTGTTCCGCACCTCCAGGAGCTGGGTCCACTACGCAGGAGACTCCAAGTGACCACCATCGAATCGAGCCCTGCCGTTCCCGTCCCGTCGGATCGCAGGGACCGCACGCAGCCTCCGCGCAAGCGCCGCCCGCTGCGGCGCCACCTCCCGACGGCGCTCTGGATCGTCGGCATCGTCGCCCTGACGGCGATTGTGCTGTACCCGCTCCTCTGGATGTTCTCGGCCTCGCTCAAACCGAACTCCGAGTTCGGCAGCAACCAGGGTTTCCTCCCCGAGAACCCGACCTTCGACAACTTCGTGAAGGTCATGCAGGGCATCGCGGGGATCCCGACCTGGAAGTTCTTCCTCAACTCGCTGCTCCTCGGGGTCGGTGCGGTGATCGGCACCGTGATCTCCTCATCGATGGCGGCGTACGCCTTCTCACGCATCACCTTCCGCGGCAGCAAGATCCTTTTCGCCGCCATGATCGGAACCCTGCTGCTGCCGTTCCACGTGCTGATCATCCCGCAGTACATCATCTTCCGGAACCTCGGCCTGATCGACACCTTCTGGCCGCTGCTGGCCGGAAAATTCCTGGCCACCGAGGCGTTCTTCGTCTTCCTGATGGTGCAGTTCATCCGCAACCTGCCGCGTGAACTCGACGAGGCAGCACGCATCGACGGTTGCGGGCACGGGCGGATCTTCTTCTCCATCACGCTCCCGCTGATCAAGCCCGCCATCATCACGTCGTCGATCTTCGCGTTCATCTGGAGCTGGAACGACTTCCTCGGACCGCTGCTGTACCTGAACTCTCCGGACAAGTACCCGCTGCCGCTCGCCCTGCGCATCTTCAACGACCAGACGAGCACCTCGGACTACGGAGCGACGATCGCCATCTCCGTCCTCGCACTGCTTCCCGTACTGCTGTTCTTCATCATCTTCCAGCGGTTCCTCGTGGACGGCGTGGCAACCCAGGGCCTGAAGGGATGAGCCGGCGCCAGCGCGAGGCCGGTCGGGGGCGCGCAGCAGCGGCCCGCGATGGAAGCAGCCTGCGCTGGCCCGGAGCCACAGCGAAGTTCGCACTGTTCGGTGAAGTCCTCTGGGTAGGGGTGCTGTGCTGCGTGGCGGGCATCGGCGTCGTCACGATTCCCGCGGCCCTTGCGGCAGGCTCCGCACACCTGCACCGGTTCCTGCGGGCGGAGGACTCGTCGCTCCGGCACTTCGCTGCGGACTTCATGGCAGCACTGAGGACGGGGTGGCTCGTGGGACTCGGTGTCGCGGTCGCGGCCGGGCTCCTGCTGCTGGACATCGTCGTCGCCGGGTCGCGGCTCCTCCCCGGCTGGCAGGCTGTCCTCGCCGCCGGCGTCGTCCTGCTGGTCGGTGTGCTGGCAGGGCTCGCGGGAACGACGGCGCGATGGCAGGGCACGCGATCGTGGCGCTCCGCCTGGCGTCAGTGGTTCCGCGATGCTCGGACCGACCCGGCCGGCGTCCTGTGGCTCGTCGCGGCGGTGGTCCTCACCGCAATGGTGGCATGGCAGTTGCCGCCGCTCGTGGTCCCCGGCGTCGGATGCCTCGTCTTCGCTGCACTCGCGACCGCCGTGCGCCCACGGCCTTCCCGCTCCTGACCTGTTTCCCTTCCGTCCCCGACGAACCGACTACTCCTGGAGTCCTCTTGCACTACGGCGCCGACTACAACCCCGAACAGTGGCCGGAGGAGGTCTGGCCGGAGGACGTGGCACGCATGCAGGAGGCCGGCGTCACGATGGTGAGCCTCGGCATCTTCTCCTGGGCCCGCATCCAGCCGTCCGAGCACGAGTTCGACTTCGAGTGGTTGGACCGGATCATCGGGCTCCTGCATCACGGCGGCATCGCCGTGGACCTCGCGACCGCGACGGCGTCGCCCCCGCCGTGGGCGACCATCGCCTATCCGGACATGCTTGCCGCCGATGAACACGGCAGTGTCTACTGGCACGGCAGCCGCCAGCACTACGCACCATCCTCGCCGGCCTACCGGCGCCTCGCCGCCGACCTCGTCACGCGGATGGCCGAGCGCTACGCCCAGCACCCCGCCGTCGTCCTCTGGCACGTGAACAACGAGTACGGCTGCCACCTGAACATCGACTACTCGGATGCTGCCCGGGACGCGTTCCGGACCTGGCTGGAGGACCGCTACAGGACCATCGATGCAGTGAACGATGCCTGGGGCACGATGTTCTGGTCCCAGCGCTATGGCTCCTTCGCCGAGATCTTCCCGCCCCGGCATGCGCCGTACAGCCACAACCCCGGTCAACTGCTCGACTACCGCCGGTTCACCTCGGACATGCTGCTCGAGTGCTACCGGATGGAGCGCGACATCATCCGGGCCGCCGGTGCGAGCCAGCCGATCACCACCAACTTCATGGGCGCGTTCAAGCCGGCCAACTACGCGCAGTGGGCAGCGGAGCTCGACGTCATCAGCGACGACCTCTATCCGGATCCCAACGATCCCGAGGGCTTCCGTGAGGGCGCCTTTCACGGCGACCTCATGCGTTCCCTGAAGCCCGGAACGCCGTGGCTGCTCATGGAACAGGCATCGAATGCGGTCAACTGGCGTCCCTCGAACGCCCCGAAAGCGCCGGGACAGCTCGCGGCGCAGAGCGTGCAGGCGATCGCCAGGGGCGCCGACGGCATCCTCTTCTTCCAGTGGCGGCAGTCGAGGGCGGGCTCGGAGAAGTTCCATTCCGGGATGCTGCCGCACGCCGGCACGGCGACGCGCACGTGGCGTGAGGTCGTGGCACTCGGCGCGGAGCTGGGACGGCTCCCTGGACTTCCGGTCGACGACGGCGCGTCATCGCGTGTCGCCATCCTCCTCGAGTGGGAGAACTGGTGGGCGATCGAGAACCCGGACCACCCCACCGCCCTGGATTACCTGTCGCTCGTGCGCGGCTGGTACGACGCGGCCCACCGTCTCCACGTGCAGGTGGACCTCGTGCCTCCGACGGCCGACCTCTCGGGTT
This sequence comes from Arthrobacter sp. B1805, assembly GCF_002929745.1. Taxonomy (GTDB): domain Bacteria; phylum Actinomycetota; class Actinomycetes; order Actinomycetales; family Micrococcaceae; genus Arthrobacter_D. The sequence continues at coordinate 224,539 of NZ_PJIQ01000004.1, read as the reverse complement.
ACGCCGCCGTCGTCGCGCCCCACCTCTACCTGCTGACCGCCGGGGGAGCAGCGAATCTGGTGGAGTACGTCGGGCGCGGCGGGCATCTGCTCGTCACGGCATTCAGTGACGTCGTGGACGAGAGCGATCGCTTCCGGCCAGGTGGTTTCTGCACGCAGCTGCGCGACGTGCTCGGCGTCGTCGTCGAGGACTTCGGTGCGCTGGTGGACCCCGGCTCACCGGGACCGGGCGAGAAGCACGCCGTGGTCGCGGGGAAGGGATTCGGCTTCACCGGTTCCCTGCTCGCCGAGGAGATCCATGCCACCGATGCCGAGGTCCTCGCACGGTTCGACGGCGGCCGCCAGGACGGCCGGCCCGCGCTCACCGCGCGCGCCCGGGGAGCGGGAACGGCGTACTACCTGGCCACAGTGCCCGACGACGACGGGTCCCGGCAGGTGCTCGAGCACGTCTTCCGCGAGGCGGGCGTGGAACCGGTGCTGCCCGGCCTTCCCCCCATGGTCGAGGCCATCCGCCGCGGGCCGCTGCTGACCGTCATCAACCACGGGACCGACGTCGTGGACGTACCTGTGCAGGGCCGTGTGATCAGTGGTGCCGCCGTGGACGGCGTGACGCTGGAACCTTTCGGGTACGCGCTCGTGCTGGTCGAAGGCTGAGCAGCCGACGGCGTGCCCGCCTCAGCGGGAGCCGGGAGCCGGGCACGCCGCAGGGCGTCTGCGACCGGACATCCCTCCGGGCTCCGTGCCCGGATCCGCTCGTGTTCCCGCTCAGGCGTCCGGCGCGAAGAGGGCATCCTCGATCACACGGGTCAAATCATGGATCAGCTGGACCTGCTCGGCGCCGGCGTTGCCCTCCGTGTTCTCGGTGTAGATGACGAGTGCGAAGGTCGAGCCGTGGTAGGTGAGGAGCGCTGCATCGTGGAGTTCGCCGTCCACCTGGCCGTATTTGTGGTGCACCGTTATCCCCGGGCGTGAACCGGCAGGGATGAGATCCTCGTTGTTGGTCTCCTGCATGTAGCCCAGCAACTGTGCAGTGTCCTCCTGGTTGAGGAGGTCGCCCGCGTAGAGCTGTTTGAGCACGGTAGCCATGTCCGCCGCTGTCAGGAGGTTGTCTTCGGGGTCGTAGTCGATGCCGAGGGACGCCGCGTACTCCGTGAGCTGCGGGTGGCCTACGGCGTCCATGATCAGGGCCCAGGAATCATTGCTGCTGTTGTTGACCATGGCCTCGATCTGAAAGGCGGCGTCGTAGTCCCCCAGGTCCTGATCGAGGCTCGCCTCCCCGTTCTCGACCAGATGGTAGAACGCCGCAGCCGAGATGATCTTGGCAGTGCTCGCGGCGAAGAAGGGCGTTTCATCGCCGAAGGTCCGGGTAGCGTCACCGGAGACATCGGCCAGCGCCACGCCGACCCGGGACGTGTCGGCTTCCGCGAGGAGGGCGGAGATCTCGTCGTCCAGTGATGCGGGGGCTTCTGCGACGGGGGCACCGGGCACCTCATCATGAGGTTCCGCGTCCGGAGGGGAAGCGGACTGAAACCCGATCACGGTCAGGACGACGAGGGTGAGGACCAGCGCGGTGCAGGCGCCCCACACCGTGCGCATGCGCCGGACCCTGCGCGAGGGGGAGCGGCGTCCGGCTTGCTGCCCCATCAGTCCTTCTCCTGCCCGTGCCGCGAGCCCTGGCATCGGCGCCCCCGGCGCGGAAGCCGCTCGGGTGCCAAGGGGAAGATCTCTGCCATGTCGGCTCTCCTACGTTCCTGGTCACCGGGGCCGCCGCAGCGGGCGCGTCGACGTGCAAGCATAACCTGCGGGACGGCCCGGACCGACGACCCGGAGGCCCTGCGGCGACCGCAGTGGCGCGTGCCCGGACCGGTTGCGCCCGCCGGATCGGGCGGGACCGGAGGGACCGGCGAGGCCGTTACACCTCGCCGCGGGAGGGCGCAACGCCGCTGGCGACCGGCGGCCCGGGCTGCGGACACAGTGGCCGGCGGCCTACGCTCGGACCATGGACCAGCCGACGGAAGAACATCACCTGAAGGACCTCGGCAGCACCGAGGGTATCGACCCTACCGACGTAGGCCAGATCCAGGACGGCCCGCTGACCGCTGCGGACGAGGTGGATCTGATCTCGAACCAGGCAGTCCCGGATGCGGAACCGTCCGTGGAGACCCTCGCAGGCAACCTCGGCCTCGAAGACTCACCGGCGGACAATCCGACGACGGACGACCGCTTCACCGGAGGCTCGCGCTAGCGCACCCCACACCTGCCCGGCACGCCCGGCAGTCGATCCAGTCGCAGCGGCTGCACCGTCAGGCCCGGAGCTGCTGCACCATGTCCAGCACGACGGCGCGCAGGTCGCCGTCGTTCTCCTCGGCGATCCGACGCTGGCGCTGGTAGCCGGCGCCCCGGCGGAGGATGCCCTCGACGTCGGCCAGTTCGCTGCTGCAGCCGAGCTTCGCGGCGATCGGCTCGAGGCGATTCAGCACCTCCACGAGGTGCTCCGTGACGAGCTGCTCGTTGCCGTCCGCGTCGAGGATGATGATGGCGTCCAGGCCGTAGCGCGCCGCACGCCATTTGTTCTCCTGGATGTGCCACGGCTGCATGGTCGGGATCGTTCCGCCGGCATCGAGCGTCCCGGAGAACTCGTGCACGAGGCACTGGGTGAGTGCCGCGACGGCGCCGACGTCCTGCAGGGTCGAGAGACCGTCGCACACGCGCATCTCGACGGTACCGAGGTTCGCGACGGGTCGGATGTCCCAGCGGATCTCGCTGACCGCGTCGATCACGCCCGTGGTGAACATGTCCTGGACGTAGGACTCGTACCCCGACCAGTCGTCGAAGTGGAACGGCAGGCCGGCCGTGGGCAGTTGCTGGAACATGAGGGCGCGCTGCGATGCGTACCCCGTGTCCTCCCCGCCCCAGAAGGGCGACGACGCCGAAAGCGCCTGGAAGTGCGGGAAGTAGTTGGTCAGACCGTCCACGACCGGCAGCGCCTTGTCGCGGTGATCGAGCCCCACGTGGACGTGCACGCCGTAGATCACCATCTGCTGACCCCACCACTGCGTGCGGTCTATGAGCTTCGCGTACCGCTCCTTGTCGGTGACCTGCTGGGCACGCGGGGCGCTGAAAGGATGGGAGCCGGCGCAGAAGAGCTCGACGGCCATGGGATCGGTGACCTCGCGAACCGCGGCGAGGGAGCGGGACAGATCCTCCTTGGCCTCGTCGACGGTGGTGCAGACGCCCGTGACGAGCTCGACGGTGTTCAGCAGGAGTTCCTGCTTGATGTGGGGGTGCTCGTCGTCGTCCTGCAGCTCCGGGTGGTTCGCGCTGACGCCCCTGAGCACCTCGTTGGCCACCGAGACGAGCTCGCCGTTGTAGCGGTCCACGAGCGCCAGCTCCCACTCCACGCCGAGTGTGGACTGGGCGGACTGCGCGAATTCGATCTTCAAGTTCTTGCTCCTGGGACGGTGCGGGAAGTGGTGCGGTGGGAAGGCCTCGACAGTGCGCCGTCGCGTGGAGGACTGAGGTCAAGTGTAGTGAGGGCGCACCGACCGGCGCGTGATGTGTCGTCGTCGTCCCCCGCCCGGGACTCGGGCAGAATAGTGCGGTGCCCATCCTGAACAAAGACATGACGCTCTGTATCTCCCTGGCTGCGCGGCCCAGCAACATCGGCACGCGCTTCCACAACTACCTCTACGAGGAGTTGGGGCTGAACTACATTTACAAGGCCTTCACGACGACGGACCTGCCATCCGCCATCGCAGGACTCCGCGGGCTCGGCATCAGGGGCTGCGCGGTCTCGATGCCCTTCAAGGAGGACGTCATCGCGCTCGTGGACCACCTCGACCCTTCCGCGACGGCGATCGACTCCGTCAACACGATCGTGAACGACGACGGCGTCCTCACCGCCTACAACACCGATTACCTCGCCGTGGAGCGGCTCCTGCGCGAGCATGCCGTCCCGGCGACGCACTCGGTGCTCGTGCAGGGCTCCGGAGGCATGGCCAAGGCGGTGGTCGCGGCCCTGCGGGATTCCGGCTTCACCCGCGTCACCGTGGTGGCGCGCAACGAGCGCACCGGCCGCGCATTGGCCGGGCTGTACGGGTTCCAGTGGCAGCGGGAGGTCGGGGAGTCGACGGCGGACCTCATCCTCAATGTCACGCCGCTGGGGATGACGGGCGCCGACGCGGACGTCGTCGCCTTCCCCCGGACGGCGATCGACGCCGCGCAGGTGGTGTTCGACGTCGTCGCCTCGCCGTCGGAGACTCCGCTGATCCTTGCCGCACGCGACGCCGGAAAGCCCGTCATCACGGGAGCCGAAGTGGTGGCGCTGCAGGCCGAGGAGCAGTTCGTGCTCTACACCGGCGTCCGGCCAACGCCTGAGCAGGTGCGGGCAGCGGGGGAGTTCTCACGCCAGCAGGCGTAGGACGGCATCAGACCCGCATCCACAGCACGCCGTGCGGTTCGAGGGTCACGCCGGGACGAAGGAGCGTACGCTCACCGCTGATGAGGTCCGGCGCGGACTCGGGAAGGCCGGACAGGGTCTCGACGGAGAGCTCCTGCGGTGTCTCCGCGAAGTTCGCGAACACGACGACGGTCGATTCTGGTGCTCCGAGCGCGCCGAGCAGGCCAGGGCGCTGGTAGCCGAGGACGTGCGGATTATTGGTGCGGAACGGTACGAGCCGACCCCCGGCGAACTCCGGGGTCCGGCGACGCACCTCCATCAGGCGGCGGAGCCCGGCGAAGACGGCGCCGGCGTCGGTCGTCGGGTCCTGCCGCGACGCGTAGCGGTCCGCCGGGTAGGCGGGGCGGCCCACCCAGCGGCTGTCGTCCGCCTTCGCCGGGTCCGATTCGTACCCGTAGTCGTTGAGTTGGCCCACCTCGTCGCCGAGGTAGAGCAGCGGGATGCCTCCGGTGCTCAGGATGATCGAGTGCGCGAGCAGGATGCGGGCGACGGCGGCGTCGTCCTGCGCCTCGAGCCCGGCGAGTGACGCCGTCGTTCCCGAGATCCGGCAGTCGCCGGTGCGTGGGTTGTCCTGGAAGGGGACGCCGCGCGCGAAGCTGTCGGGGAACCGGTTGACGTAGAACGAGTTCAGGAAGCGGCGGTGGTCGGAACCGTTGATGCCGAGTTCGGCGGCGTCCTCGTCGGAGAACGTCCAGCCGATGTCGTCGTGGCTCCGCACGTAGTTGACCCAGGCGGTTCCCTCCGGGATGTGGTGCCGGTGCTCGAGTGCCTGGGCGAGCAGGGAGACCTCGCGTGTTGCAAGCGAGTTCCAGATCAGCGCCATCTGCAGGGGGTTGTAGCTGAGCTGGCACTCGCCGCGATCGATGTACTGCACCACCTCGTCCGGATGCACGATCGCCTCGGACTTGAAGAGCAGGGACGGCGCAGCGAGGCGGCACACCGCATTGAAGGCCTGCAGGAGCAGGTGCGCCTCGGGGAGGCTCTCGCAGGAAGTACCCAGCCGTTTCCAGATGAACGCGACGGCGTCCATCCGGACGATGTCGACGCCCTGGTTCGCGAGGTACAGCATCTCCCCGGCCATCGCCCGGAACACGCGCGGGTTGCGGTAGTTCAGGTCCCACTGGAACGAGTGGAACGTGGCCCAGATCCAGCGCCCGTCGTCGAGTTGCACGAAGGACCCGGGATGGTCGTCCGGGAAGATCTCCCGGACGGTGCGCTCGTAGGCGTCCGGCATCTCCCGGTCCGGGTAGATCCAGTAGAAGTCCTCGAAGTCGGGGTCGCCCGCAATGGCCTTGCGGGCCCACTCGTGCTCGTTGGAGGTGTGGTTGAAGATGAAGTCCACCACGAGGGCGATCCCGTTGTCCCGCAGCTCCCGGGCGAGCCCGGCGAGTTCGTCCATGGTGCCGAGTGCCGGATCGACGTCGCGGTAGCTCGAGACCGCGTAGCCGCCGTCGGAGTTCTCCTCGGGAGCCAGGAACAACGGCATCAGGTGCAGGTAGGTCAGGCCGAGTTCGCGGAAGTACGGGATGCGCGAGCGGAGTCCCTCGAGGTTCCCCGCGTACAGGTCCACGTAGCAGACGCCCCCGAGCATCCGGTTCGACTGGAACCAGTCCGGAGCCATTGCCCGGGACGCGTCGATGGCCTTGAGGTCCGCGGGCCGGTCCTGCCAGGACGCCGCGGCATCGAGCACCACCAGCAGCAGTTCTGCGTCCGCTCCAGGCCCGTAGATCTGGTGGAACAGCGACTGCAGCCGGGGGAACTCCGCGTCGAAGCGGGCCTCGAAGGACTGCCAGTCGGCGTCCGGCGTCGTACTCCGGCGCGCAGACAGCAGCGCCGCCCGCATGCGGTCCCCGGGCAGGCTCTCCGTGGGATTCATCCAGCAAGCGTAGTGCAGGAGGGCGCGCCGGCGGAGTGCGCATCCGGTGCCGGACCGCGACTTCCCGGGAGCCCGGCCGACGGCACATCCTGTAGTGCAGCGGTGCAGCGGTGCAGCGGTGCAGGTCAAAGGGGCAGACCGGACCCCGTGCTGCCCGTCAGACCGCGCGGGCAGGCATCGGGCCTCGGTTCCCGTCGCCCCCGGCGATGCGCGCTCGCAGAAGGGGCACGCCAGGACCGGCGACATCGCGGAGGTAGTCAGGACGGCCGGCCATGCACATCACGAGCGCTACCAGCGGCCCGCGGACCTCCGGCCCCTCGCCCGCTGTGAACGGAGCGTCGGTCGCGATCAGCCGGAGCCGGCTCGCGATGCGTCGGCTCGGCACGGTGAAGTTCCTCGCGACGAAGAATCGGGCGACCGGAAGCAGGGCGTCCAGGGCGGGTCTAGTCTCGATGCCCAGGGCTCGCCGGATGTCCTGCGCATGCACGACGACCTCGCCGAGATAGGCAGGCAGATCCGACGACGGCGCGACCGACAGCGGAACGACCTCCTCGAACCGCCGGAGCGTCCCGGCGGGCGTGGCGCCGAGGTGCTCGGTCAGGCGGCGCTGATTGTGCACGCCGGGCCGGAAACCGGCGAAGACCATGCTCCGGATCCATGGCCACCTGCCTATCGACCCTGCGGCCGAGAGGTGTGCGACGACTTCCTCGACAGTCCACCTGCCGCACAGGGACGGGCGCTGCCATTGGTCCGGCGTAAGGGTCGCGAGGTCCTGGGCGAGGGCGGCGCGTTCGGCATGCGTGACCTGCCACAGTGCTCTCCTCGCGGAAGCGCTACCGACGCCGGGACCCACTACACCTGCCCCGGCATCGGGCGGAGGGGAAGGGATCACGCCGGCTGCTGTTCGCCGTACTTCGCCTGGACCGCTGCCCAGTCGCCTGCCTCGGCGATGGGATCCATCCACATGATCTCCCAGGTGTGCCCGTCCGGATCCGCGAAGGAGCGCGAGCGCATGAAGCCCAGCTCCTGCGGGGCTGCCTCGACTGCACCTGCGGCAACGGCCTGCTCGACGAGCGCGTCGACGTGTGCAGACTCCTCGAGGCCGATGGCGTTGATGACAGCGGAGGTGGAGTGGGTGTCGGCAATCGGCTTGTCCGTGAACCGCGAGTAGTGCTCGTGCGTGAGGATCATCAGATGGATGGTGTCACTGATGGTGATGGCACCGGCATCGTCGTTGGAGAAGTTCTGGTTCAGGGTCCAGCCGAAGCTGGTGTAGAACTCCTTGGACTTCGCCAGATCGGCGACCGGAAGGTTGATGAAGACTCGCGTGGCCATGGCCGTTCTCCTGTTCTTGGAGGGCCCTTCGTGGGCCCTTGATACGTGTTGGACGGAAGCGACCTTCAAGAATCATCGGTGCGGGGGAGACTTTCGGCAAGGGACAGGCACGACGACGGCAGGAGCACGGCATGACGGTTTCGCGGCCGGCTCTTGCTAAGCAGGCTGATCAGGGCCACAGTGAGGTGGAAAACCACAGGGGAGGCCAGCATGAGTACTTCTGCCGAGCACGTATCCGACGCACCAGCGACCACCGGTGAGCCCGAACTCAAACGGGTGCTCGGGCCGAAACTGCTCCTCCTCTTCATCGTCGGGGACATCCTTGGAGCGGGTGTCTACGCCGTCACCGGAACGATGGCCGGCACGGTGGGCGGACTGGTCTGGCTCCCGTTCCTGCTCGCGTTCATCGTCGCGACCATGACCGCGTTCTCCTACCTGGAGCTCGTGACCCAGTACCCGCAGGCCGCCGGTGCCGCGCTCTACACGCACAAGGCGTTCGGGATCCACTTCGTCACGTTCCTGGTGGCGTTCGCCGTCGTGTGTTCCGGCCTCACGAGCGCGGCGACCTCGGCCAACGTCCTGGCGCAGAACTTCTTCGGCGGACTCGAGATCAATGGTTGGCTGGCGATGCCGGGACAGGGGGTCATCACCGCGGTTGCCCTCGGGTTCATGCTCCTGCTCGCCGTGATCAACCTGCGCGGGGTCGGCGAGAGCGTGAAGTTCAACGTGGTCCTCACGCTCGTCGAGGTGGCCGCCCTGTGCATCGTGATCGCCGTCGGATTCCTCGCCATGGCGCAGGGCAAGGACAACGTGGGCGAGATCTTCGTCTTCACCGACTACCAGGACAAGGGGATGTTCCTCGCGGTCACCGCGGCGACCTCCATCGCCTTCTTCGCGATGGTCGGATTCGAGGACTCCGTGAACATGGTGGAGGAGACCCAGAACCCCGAGCGGATCTTCCCGCGGACCATGCTCACCGGCCTCGGCATCGCCGTCATCTTCTACATGCTGGTCGCGATCTCCGTCGTGACCGTCCTCAGCCCGACGGAGCTCGAAGGGATCCGCGAGGCCGAGGGAGCGGCCCTGCTCGAGGTCGTCCACAAGGGTTCTCCGGACTTCCCCATCGACAGGATCTTCCCGTTCCTCGCCGTTTTCGCCGTCGCGAACACCGCCCTGATCAACATGCTCATGGCGAGTCGGTTGATCTACGGCATGGCCCGGCAGGACGTCCTGCCCCGACCGCTCGCCAAGGTGCTGCCCGTCCGGTGCACGCCCTGGGCGGGGATCGCCTTCTCCACCATCCTCGCGCTGGGCCTGATCCTGTACGTCACGAGCGATCCTGACAGCAACATTGTCGCCAATCTCTCGGGTACGACCGCCTTCCTGCTGCTGTGCGTGTTCACGGTGGTGAACGTCGCCTGCGTGGTCCTGCGACGGAAGCGGGACCTCAACCGCAAGGTGTTCTTCACCTCGCCGGGCCCGCTCCCTGTCGTGGCCGCGCTGCTGTGTGCGTTCCTCGCGGGACCGTGGGTGGGGCGCGACGTCGTCCAGTACCAGATCGCCGGGAGCCTGATGGCGATCGGCGTCGTCCTGTGGCTCGTGACGTGGCTCATCAACAGGAAGACCAACACGCGCGCCGGTGATCCGACGGCCGTCGACGGCTGAGCCGGACGGCATCCGCCTGACCCGCCTAACTTTGAGGGCGGGGCGAGGTGGAGCGGCCTTCCCCATTCGCCGGCGGAACGACGGTTTCAGGAGACGCCGTCCGGACCAGTGAGAAGGATCCGAGGTCCCGCCGTGTACCGCCGATCTCCAGATAGCCGCGCAGGAGTCACTCGTAGGTGAAGCCCGCGTTCCGGGCGACCGCGATCGAGCCCGTGTTCCAGGGTTCGATATGGAGTTCCACGCGGTGGAGATCCGGCAGGGTCCACGCGAACAAGGAGAGCGCTCGCAGTGCGTCCGAGGCCACTGACCGACCCCTGGCGGCCGGTGCGACGGCGTACCCCGCCTGGGCGCGACCCAGCCCGTAGTCACGGAGCCAAAGCCCGATGATGCCCAGCGCGTCCCCCGAGGAGGCGTCGCAGATCGCGAAGGAGAACCCCGTGCCCTCGGGATGCCGCTGACGCTGGCGTCGGATGTACGCGAGAGCTTCCGCCTGGTCGCACAGCGCGGGAAGTGTGCCGATGAGCGGCACGTGAGGATCCGTCGCGAGATCACGGACCATGGCGGCGTCCCGGTCCTCGAACGCACGGAGGGCCACGCGCCCGGAGGTGGGCGGCTCTCGGGGCCAGGCTGGAAGAAGGAGCCGCGCGGGCGCCGTCACGGCGTGGAGCCGACCGCAGCCAGGACGGTGTCTCGGTGCAGCCGAAAGGACCTCGCGCGGCTGCGGCGATGAGGGCCGGCGGCACCGGTGATGGTCTTCACCCAGCTACCGTAGCCCGTCACTTCCGGCGCTCAGGGACCCGCGATGGCCGCCGTCAGGGCGTGCGTGGCGGCGATGAGGTCAGCAGGGGCCAGTTCGATGTCCAGCCCCCGCCGGCCGCCGGACACGAAGATCGTGGACTGCGCATGGGCGGACTCGTCGATCACCACGGGCGACGGCTGCCGCTGCCCGATCGGCGAGATCCCCCCGAGCACGTAGCCCGTACGGCGCTGCGCCACGGCCGGATCCGCCATGGTCGCCTTCCGCGCTCCGAGCGAATGCGCCAGAGCCTTGAGGTCGAGCGACCCGCTGACCGGCACGACGGCGGCCACGAGGGATCCGTCGACGCTCGTCATGAGCGTCTTGAAGACCCGCTCCTGCTCGACCCCCAGCGCGGCCGCGGCTTCGAGCCCGTAGGAGGGGGCGTCGTCGTCGTGCACGTAGGGGCGAGCGACGAACGGTATTCCCGCTGCTGTCAGCGCGGCCACCGCAGGTGTACCGGCGGACCGGTTCGGTTTCTTGCCCACTCTCGCCTCCCTCTCCGACGGCACTCGAGTCCGCGATGCCCGTCCGGCCCCGACCGCCGCTGAACCCACACTCGGGAGTGGGACCAGCTACCACCGGCCCTGCCGGCCAGGGTCCTTCGGCGTAATCTACGCCCTGTCGCTGAGCGCTCTCCAGCCCTCGGACGCGGAGTCCTCGAGCCTCCGTCACAGTGTCGTGCCTCCGCTACAGTACGAAGATCTGACCCCGGGGGCACTACAGGGAGGACCGTCATGTGGGTCGGTTTCATCGAGTTCGACGTCCTGCTCGGTGACGTGCACTCGCTGAAGGGCAAGCGATCGGTGGTGCGTCCGCTGGTCTCGGACCTCCGCCGGACATTCGAGCTGTCCGTTGCCGAGGTCGGCCACCAGGACCTGCACCGCCGGGCCGTCGTCGGGGCCGCGGTCGTCGGCGGAGATCGGCAGCACGTGGTGGACGTGCTGGACCGCGTGGAGCGGTACGTCGCAGCGAGGCCGGAGATCGAACTGCTGAGCGCCCACCGGCAGCTCCTCAGCAGCGAGGACTAGCGTCGGCAGGGGCCCACCGAGCCGGCGGATGCGGACGCGAGCCCGGCGCTACCGGGTGCTGAACCTGCCCGCTCAGGCTTCGCCGGAGGACGCGGCGAGCCTGTGCAGGGCGCCGTCGTCGAACGCGTCGAGCAGCGCCCGGATGTCCTTGTACACCTCGACGGCACCCGCCTCCCGTAATTCAGCCTCGCTCGTGCCGCCCGAGGCCAGGCCGATCGTGGGGATGGCGAGCTCCGACGCGGCGAGGACGTCCCACACCGAGTCGCCGACGAAGACGGCGTTGGCCGCCTCGAGTCCACCGGCGTCGAGCGCGGCCTCGAGGATGTCCGGGGAAGGCTTGCTGTTCTCGGCGTCCGAGGAGCTGGTGGCCGCGCTGATCGCCTCGTCGGCGTCGATGATGCCGCGGAGGACGCCGAGCTCCTGCTTCGAGGCGGACGAGGCCAGCACCACCGTCAGGCCGTCGTCGGCACAGCGCCGTACCAGCTCGCCGGCACCCGCGAAGGGGCGGAGGCCGGGCCAGTAGGTCGAAAAGATTGCGCCGTGCGTGGAATCGAGCTCGGCGTCCTGTTCGGCGTCACGGTCTTCGCCGAGGAGGTGCGCTACGAGCTTGTCGCCACCCATGCCGATGGCCCGGTGGATCTCGGCCATCGGGACGTCGTGCCCGAACCGGCGGAACGCCTGCCACCACGCGAGGGTGTGCTGGTAGTTGGAATCGACGAGGGTTCCGTCCACGTCGAAGAGCACGCCGTGCCGTACCTCGGGGGAGTCCGTCGTTCCATCGGCCATGTGGTCCACCTTCCGCTCGCGCGATCGTCCTGCCGCATCGTTGTTCTACCGTGTCCGAGTCTAGGAAGCCGGCGGATGCCTGCCCAACCGGATCGGCCGGTTGCGGCGGGAGGGGAAGTGTGTGGTCTGGGAGGCGGTGCTCTTCCGCCTACGCGGCCGGCACGGGCTCGACGACGATAGCCACGCGCTCGTCCCCGATGCGCGTCAGCACGAGGGTGGCCTTCTTGCGACCCTTTCCCGAACCGGTCAGCAGCTGCTTGCGGACCTCCTCGGGAGTGACGGACGTGCCGCGCTTCTTGATGTCGAGCACGCCGATGCCCTCGGAGCGGACCCAGGCCTTGAGCGCCTTGACGTTGTAGGGACGTACCTCGAGCACGCGGTAGGCGCGGGCGAAGGGTGTGTCCGTCAGTGTTGGCGCGCAGATGTACGCGATCATCGGGTCGAGCAGGTGACCACCGAGCCGGGCCGCGAGGTCGGCCACGAGCTCGGCGCGGATGACGGCGCCGTCGGGCTCGTAGAGGTAGCCGGCGGGCTCGCCGATCGCCGCGATCGGGCCCTCGCCGAACTCCGCGCCGGACACCATCTCCGCGGCGCCCTGCGGACCGAGGGTGAGCGCCGCGCGACGGACTCCGTCCCGACGGAGCGCGTTGAACCAGAGGGCCACCTCCGTGACGTCACCATCCACCGAGACCCACTGCGCCTCGCAGGTCGCGGGAATGGACTCGTGCGGCATCCCAGGTCCCATCTTGACGCCGACGGGCTTCCCGCTGTCGGCGAGCTCCTGGACGAAGGACAACGGGGGTGAGAAGGCTTCCGGGTCGAAGAGGCGCGACGTGCCCGACGTCGTCGTCGTCCTGCGTGCCGGGTCGAGCCACACGCCGTCGAACTCCGCGGTGTCCACGGAGGATGCATCGGCATTGACGACGCGCGCGTTGGGGAAGGGGAGCAGGTTCATCGTCGCCGCGGCGGCGGTGGTCTCGTCCAGCTCGACGGACGTCACCTCGCGGTCGAGGGTGGCCAGCGCCATGCTGTCGGCGCCGAGCCCGCAGCCGAGGTCGGCAACCTTCAGGAGTCCCGCGTCGACGAACCGCTGGGCATGGCGCGCCGCGACGGACAGGCGCGTTGCCTGTTCGAGGCCGGCGGCCGTGAAGATCATGTGGGCAGCGAAGGGGCCGAACTTGGCCGATGCCTTCGCGCGGAGCCGCGACTGCGTGAGGGCCGCCGCGACCACCTCGGGGGAGTAGCCGGCCTTGCGCAGCTGCCCGGTGAGCCTCAGGCTGTCGGCCTCGGAGTAGGGGCCGAGCGAGTTGAGGAGCTCCCAGCCTTCGGAGGTCAGGATGTCCGCGATGTTGTCCGAAGCCATGCAGCCAGCCTAGGCGAAGTAGACGCCGATCCTGTTGCCGCGGATGTGCTCCACCTGGATCTCGACGTCGTACACGTCGTGCAGCACCTCCGGCGTCATGATCTCCTCCGGCGTGCCCTGGTGGATGAGGGCTCCGTCGCGCATCGCGACGATCGAGTCGGAGTAGCAGGACGCGAAGTTGATGTCATGGATGACGAGCACCACGGTCTTACCGAGGTCGTCGGCGAGCCGGCGGAGCAGTCGCATCATGTCCACGGAGTGCTTCATGTCGAGGTTGTTGAGTGGCTCGTCGAGCAGGATGTAGTCCGTGTCCTGCGCGAGGACCATGGCGATGAAGGCGCGCTGGCGCTGCCCGCCCGAGAGCTCGTCGACGAAGCGGTCCGCCAGGTGCGTGAGATCGAGATAGTCGAGCGCCCGATCGATGTGCTCGCGGTCGACGACGGTCGGCCGCCCGTTGTTGTGGGGGAACCGCCCGAATCCGACGAGGTCGCGGACGGAGAGCCGGACCGTCAGCTGGTTCTCCTGCCGCAGGATCGAGAGGGTCCGTGCGAGCGTCGGCCCCGCCGTCGTGCTGACATCGAGACCGTTGACCTCGACCGTGCCGGCGTCGAGGGGAAGCAGCCGGCTCATCATGGAGAGCAGTGTGGACTTGCCCGCGCCGTTCGGTCCGATGATCGAGGTGACACCACCGCGCGGGATGGTGCAGCTGACGTCATCCACCACCGTGGTGGTGCCGTAGCGCTTGCTGGCGTGGTCGATGGTGATCACCGGATACGACCTTTCAGGAGGAGGGCGAGGAACACGATCCCGCCGGTGAACTCGATGACGATGCTCAGCGCGGTGTCGAAAGCGAAGACCTGCTCGAGGACGAGCTGACCACCCACGAGGGCGATCACACCCAGCAGGACGGCGATGGGAAGCACCATGGCATGGCGGAACTGGTGGCACAGCTGGTACGCGAGTGCCGACACGAGGAGCCCGAAGAACGTCGCCGGACCCACGAGGGCGGTGGAGACGGCGACCAGCACCGAACAGATGACCAGGACGAGTGTCACGGTTCGCCGGTGGTCGACGCCGAGCCCGACCGCGGTGTCGCGGCCGAGGGCCAGGACGTCGAGGCGGTGACGGAGGCGCCAGGCGGGAATGCAGAGTGCGGCGACGGCGACCGCGGAGATGAGCAGCAGGGCCGGCTCCACGCGGTTGAAGCTCGCGAAGAACAGGTCCTGCAGGATGATGTACTCGCTCGGATCCATCAATCGCTGCAGCAGCGACGACACTCCGCGGAAGAACACGCCGAACACGATGCCGACCAGCAGCAGCAGGTGGAGGCTACGCCCGCCACCCGTGAAGAGCCAGCGGTACAGCAGCCAGGAGAAGGCCACCATGAGGCCGACCTCGATGATGAAACGCACCGGCGCCCCGAGCGTCAGGAGGGTCTGCGCGCCGAGGGAGAAGGCCAGCACGGTCTGGATGAGGATGTACAGCGCATCCAGTCCCATGATGGACGGCGTCAGGATCCGGTTCCCCGTCACCGTCTGGAACAGGACGGTGGACACGCCGACGGCGACGGCGACGAGCACCATGGCTCCCACACGGTTGAGTCTCCGGGGCAGGACATAGCCGAGGTTGCCCTCGAGACCCACCAGCAGGAACGCCGCGACGAGCGCCGCCGCGGTGACGCCGAGCACCACGATCCAGGCTGCGGGCGGCAGCGATCTCATCGGCGTCCTTCCGGACTGCACGACGGCGGTGGGCAGGGCGCTGGTCCTAGCGCGCATCGGCGGTCCTCCTCAGGAGCAGGGTGATGAACAGTGCGCTCCCGACGACGGAGACGATGACGCCGACCGGCACTTCGTACGGGAAGCGGATGACCCGGCCCAGGATGTCGCAGGCCAGCACGAAACCGGCTCCGAAGATCGCGATCCAGGGCACGGCCCGGCGGACGTTGTCCCCGATCAGGAGGGACACGAGGTTCGGGACGATCAGGCCGAGGAACGGGATGGCGCCGACGACGACCACCACGACCGCGCTGATCAGGCTGACCAGGACGAGGCCCAGGTTCATGGTGCTGCGGTAGTTCAGCCCGAGGTTCGTCGTGAACTCCTCGCCCATGCCGGCAACGGTGAACCGGTCGGCGCACACGTAGCCGACCACGGCGAGCGCGGCCACGATCCACAGCAGCTCGTACCGGCCGCGGATGAGCCCCGAGAAGTCCCCGATCATCCACGTGTTGAGCGTCTGCAGCAAATCGAATCGGTAGGCGAAGAACGTGGTGACGGACGCGATGACACCACCGAGCATGATGCCCACGAGGGGCACGATGAGCGTGTTGCGCAGCGGGATCCGCCGCAGGACGGAGAGGAACAGTGCGGTGCCTGCCATGGCGAACAGCGCAGCAATGAGCATCTTCACCACGATCGGGGCGGCGGGAAGGAACAGCGTGGCCACGAGGATGCCTGCCGTAGCCGATTCGACCGTCCCGACGGTCGAGGGCTCGACGAACCGGTTGCGGGCCATGAGCTGCATGACGAACCCGGCGATGCTCAGGGCCACTCCCGCGAGGATGAGAGCCAGGGTGCGTGGAACCCGGCTCACGAGGAAGGTCTGCCAGACTCCGGCATCTCCCGCCAGCAGGTCCGCCGGGGAGATGTCCGAGACTCCGACGAAGAGGCTCACGAAGGCAAGCAGCAGCACGGCTCCACCGGCCGGCCAGAGGGCCGACGTGCGGGTGGAACCGTACTGCTGTACCGATCGTCGCGACCGGAGGGAGAGCGTTGCCATGAAAGGGGACGCGGGCTCCGAGGCGGGGGGTACTAGGCCGTGACGGCCTCGTTGACGGCGGACACCATGGCGTCGAGGTTGTTCAGCCCGTAACCGATGAGGTACCAGCTCGCGGAGTCGAGGTAGGTGATCGCGTCGTTCTTCGCGGCGTCCGTCCCGTTCACGAGCTCGTTGTCGAGGACGGCCGAGCCCGCGGCTCCGGCCTCGCCGACCGCGGCGTCACGGTCGATGACGAACAGATGGGCGGGGTTGATCTCGGCGACGTACTCGAAGGAGACCGCTTCTCCGTGCGTTCCCTCGGCCTTGACGTCGGCGGCGGGCGCGACACCGAGGACGTCGTGGATCAGGCCGAAGCGTGACCCGGCGCCGTAGGCGGTGACCTCACCGGCGCTGGTCAGCAGGATCAGACCGTTCCCTGCGGACGCCGCGGCTTCCTTCGTCTCGCTGATCTTGGTGTCGAGGGCCGCGAGGCGCTCGGCCACTGCGTCCTCGGCGCGGAAGATCCGGCCGAGGGACTCCGTGTGCTCGGTGAAGCTGGCGATCGGATCGGCCGCGTCGACGCTGAGGTCGATCGTCGGTGCGATCTCCGAGAGTTCGTCGTACGAGTCCGCCACGCGGCCCGAGATGATGATCAGGTCAGGGGCGGCAGCGGCGATCGCCTCGAAGTCCGGCTCCTTCATTGACCCGATGTTCGTGATGTCGCCACCCTCGTAGTCCGACAACTGCGCGGGCAGGGTTCCCTGGGGAACGCCGGCCACCTCCACGCCGAGCGCGTCCAGGGTGTCGAGGGCGCCGAGGTCGAAGGTGAAGACGGTCTCGGGGTCCACCGGAACCTCCGTGGTGCCCTGGGCGTGAGCGACCTCGACGACGGTCGAGGCCGCTGCCGGCTCGTCGGCCGCTTCGGAGGATCCACCGCACGCGGTGAGGGCCAGGGTAGCCGCGGCGGCGGCGGAGAGGACGGCGAGGCGCACATGTGCCATGGGGTGAACTCCGGGGGGAAGGGCCGGGAAGGCCGGATGTCGTTGAAGTAAGGAGTGCCTTACCTCTTCGAATCTAAGCGGCGGCCCGCGAATTACGCAAACGAACCGTTTCGTATTCACTGTGTCCTCAGTCACCTGCGGGTGCTCCGCGAAACGAAGGCTGGCACTCGCCTTGACCGAGTGCTAGCCGTTGCATACAGTCGGAGTTGGCACTCACTCGATGTGGGTGCTAATCCCGAGGGAAGCGTTCGCCGGCACCGCGACGACGGTTCACGCCCAGCCCGACGGCCTACATTCCATTGGTATCGAACGCAAAGGAGAGCCCGAGTGTCGGTCTCTATTAAGCCTCTTGAGGATCGCATCGTTGTCCGCCCGCTCGAAGCCGAGCAGACCACTGCTTCCGGCCTCGTCATCCCGGACACGGCCAAGGAAAAGCCCCAGGAGGGCGAAGTTGTAGCAGTTGGACCGGGTCGCGTCGACGACAACGGCAACCGCGTCCCCGTCGACGTTGCCGAAGGCGACATCGTCATCTACTCGAAGTACGGCGGAACCGAAGTCAAGCACGGTGGCCAGGAGTACCTGGTGCTCTCCGCCCGCGACGTCCTCGCAGTCGTCGTCAAGTAGTACCCCGATTGGAAAAGCCCCGGCCCGCAGTGGCCGGGGTTTTTCTCGCTGCACAAGCCTGAAAGGAACCAACAATGGCAAAGCAGTTGGAATTCAACGACGCCGCCCGCCGTGCCCTCGAGGCCGGCGTGGACAAGCTCGCGAACACCGTCAAGGTGACGCTGGGCCCCCGCGGACGCAACGTCGTGCTCGACAAGAAGTGGGGCGCCCCCACCATCACGAACGACGGCGTGACGATCGCCCGCGAGGTCGAGCTCGACGACCCCTACGAGAACCTCGGCGCGCAGCTCGCCAAGGAGGTCGCCACCAAGACCAACGACGTCGCCGGTGACGGAACCACCACGGCTACCGTGCTGGCGCAGGCACTCGTCAAGGAGGGCCTCCGCAACGTGGCCGCCGGAGCCGCACCAGGGCAGCTCAAGCACGGCATCGAGGTGTCGGTCGAGGCGGTCGCCAAGCGCCTGCTCGAGAACGCCCGCGAGGTCGTCGGCCAGCAGACCGCCAACGTCGCCTCCATCTCCGCCCAGAGCACCGAGGTCGGAGACCTCCTCGCCGAGGCATTCGAGAAGGTCGGCAAGGATGGTGTGATCACCATCGAGGAGTCCTCCACCACGCAGACCGAACTCGTCCTCACGGAGGGTATGCAGTTCGACAAGGGCTACCTCTCGCCCTACTTCGTCACCGACGCCGAGCGCCAGGAAGCCGTCCTCGAGGACGCGCTCATCCTGATCAACTCGGGCAAGATCTCCTCGCTGCAGGAATTCCTGCCGCTGCTGGAGAAGGCGCTGCAGGCCGGCAAGCCGCTGTTCATCATCGCCGAGGACATCGAGGGCGAAGCGCTCTCGACACTCGTGGTGAACAAGATCCGCGGCACGCTCAACGTCGTCGCCGTCAAGGCGCCGGGCTTCGGTGACCGCCGCAAGGCCATGATGCAGGACATCGCGACACTCACGGGTGCGCAGGTCGTCTCGCCCGACCTCGGTCTGAAGCTGGACCAGGTCGGACTCGAGGTGCTGGGCTCCGCCCGTCGCATCACGGTCACCAAGGACGCGACCACCATCGTCGACGGCACGGGCAGTGAGTCCGACGTCGCCGACCGCGTGGCGCAGATCCGCGCCGAGGTCGAGCGCACCGACTCCGACTGGGACCGTGAGAAGCTCCAGGAGCGCCTGGCGAAGCTTGCCGGCGGCATCGGCGTCATCAAGGTCGGCGCGGCCACCGAGGTAGAGCTCAAGGAGAAGAAGCACCGCATCGAGGACGCCGTGTCCTCGACGCGTGCCGCTCTCGAAGAGGGCATTGTGGCCGGTGGCGGTTCCGCCCTGGTCCACGCAGGCAAGGCGCTGGACACCGACGCCGACGTCCTGGCCCTCGAAGGCGACGCGGCGACCGCCGTCGGCCTCGTCCGCCGCGCGATCGCCCAGCCGCTGCGCTGGATCGCCGAGAACGCGGGCCACGAGGGCTACGTCGTCGTCTCCAAGGTCTCGGACCTCGAGGTGGGCCACGGCTTCAACGCCGCCACGGGCGAGTACGAGAACCTCGTGGACGCCGGCATCATCGACCCGGTGAAGGTCACGCGTTCCGCTCTGCGCAACGCCGCCTCCATCGCGGCACTGGTGCTCACCACGGAAACCCTCGTGGTCGAGAAGCCGGAAGAGTCCGACGACGAGGGCCACGGCCACTCGCACTAGGACGGGCAGGGCCCCGGCCGTTCGTCCAGAAGCACCCCGGTTCCTCGGAGCCGGGGTGCTTCTTCTTATATGGCCGTCCTTCGGCGGGCCGTCCCATCCCTGGCTCGGGCCCGTCGGGGAACACGAAGGCCCCGGTACTCCGAGGAGTACCGGGGCCTTCAGGTGCAACAGGTCAGGCGTCCGGTCAGGCGTCGACGACGATCGCCGTGACGACGGGCTGGCGGTTGTAGAACCGGCGCATCCAGTTGGCCGTGGCCCGCTCGATGATCTCCTCCGGATCCTGTCGGCGTCCGCCCTGGCGGTTCGACGCGGAGTCGCGCAGCGCCTTCTCGACGGCGGCTCCCGCCTTGTCGAGGTCTTCGTCCGAGCAGGAGAAGCCCTTGGTGAAGAACTCGGGTGCCTCGACGATCTCGCCGTTGTCGGGATCGATGATCGCGAGGACCGTGACCACGCCCTCCTCCGCCAGCCGGCGGCGCTCGCGGAGGTCCTCCTCCGTGATCCCGCCGACGCTGTCGCCGTCGACGAAGACCAGGCCGGCCTCCACCTTGCCGGAGAGGGTCGCGCGCCCGCGGACGAGGTCGACGGTTACGCCGTCCTGCGCGATGACGACGTTGCGTGGATCGACGCCGGTGGCGACGGCAATCTCCGAGTTGGCCCGCAGGTGGCGCCACTCGCCGTGGACCGGCATGACGTTGCGGGGCTTGACGATGTTGTAGCAGTACGCGAGCTCACCCGCACTGGCGTGTCCGGAGACGTGCACCTTCGCGTTGCCCTTGTGGACCACATTGGCGCCGATCTCGGTCAGCGCGTTGATGATCCCGTAGATGGCGTTCTCGTTGCCGGGGATGAGCGAGCTCGCCAGCAGGACCGTGTCACCCTCGGTGATCCGGATCGCGTGATCGTTGTTGGCCATGCGCGACAGGGCGGCCATCGGCTCACCCTGGGACCCGGTGCAGATCAGGACGACCTTGTGGTCGTCGCTGCGCTCGAGCTTCTTGAAGTCCACGAGCAGGCCCTGCGGGATGTTCAGGTAGCCGAGATCCGCTGCGATCGTCATGTTGCGCACCATGGAGCGACCCACGAAGGCCACCTTGCGGCGGTGCCGGTGCGCGGTGTCGATGATCTGCTGGATGCGGTGGATGTGGCTGGCGAAGCTCGAGACGATGATCCGGCGCGGCGCCGTGCGGAAGACGGCATCGATGGCGGGGGAGAGGTCCTTCTCCGACGTCGTGAAGCCGGGGACGTCCGCGTTCGTGGAGTCGGTGAGGAAGAGGTCCACGCCTTCGGCGCCGAGCCGGGCGAACGCTCCGAGGTCCGTGATGCGGCGGTCCAGCGGGAACTGGTCCATCTTGAAGTCGCCGGTGTGCAGCACCATGCCGGCCGCGGTGCGGATGGCGACGGCGAGGCTGTCGGGGATCGAGTGGTTCACCGCCACGAACTCGAGGTCGAACCCGCCCATGGTGCGGCGGTCGCCCTCCTTGACCTGGACGGTCTTCGGGGTGATGCGGTGTTCCTGCAGCTTGGCCGAGATGAATGCGAGCGTGAGCTTCGAGCCGACCAGGGGAATGTCTGCGCGCTCCTTGAGGAGATACGGGACGGCCCCGATGTGGTCCTCGTGCCCGTGCGTGAGCACGACGGCCACGACGTCGTCGAGCCGGTCTCGGATGTAGGAGAAGTCGGGCAGGATGACGTTGACGCCGGGCTGGTGTTCCTCGGGGAACAGGACGCCGCAGTCGACGATCAGCAGCTTCCCGTCGAACTCGAAGACGGTCATGTTTCTGCCGATCTCACCGATGCCACCGAGAGCGACGATGCGCATGGCTCCCTTGGCCAGTTCCCGTGGTGCTTTCAGTGCGGCAGGTCTTTTATTCACAGATTAGGTTTCTCTCGTTGGTGAGGGAAGCGGGGCCAGAGGCCGTCAGACGTACGTCGTCGAGGCCATCCACCCGGCAGTTCCATTCGCGTGGTCCCCGCTTTCCGGGGACATACTCCTCCAAGACTACGTGGTCGGGCGCCGCGCGGGTTATTCCTCCGTCGGCCCAGGCGGTCCGTGGCGTTCGCGGCGCGGTAAACTGGACGTTTGCGTCCATTCAGTATGGCCCGGCTAGTGAGGAGGAACAGCGTGGTCTCCGTCCTACAGTCCCCTCCGGGCCGGCCCTGTCGGACGGTACGGGAGCCGCCGGGTGAGCGCACCTTCCGGCCCGAGGTGCAGGGATTGCGGGCGCTCGCGGTCGCCATGGTGGTCGTCTATCACGTATGGCTCGGCCGTGTGTCGGGAGGGGTCGACGTCTTCCTGCTCGTCTCGGCATTCCTGCTCACCGTCACGTTCACGCGGCGCCTCGAGTCCCGCCAGCCGCTCGCCCTTCCGGCGTACTGGCTGGGACTGCTCAAGCGGCTGCTCCCCGCTGCGGTCGTCGTCCTCCTGTCCGTCCTCGCGGCGACGGCGGCCGTCGTCCCCGGTTCGCGCTGGCGGTCCGTCTTCGACCAGACGTGGGCGTCGCTGACCTACCGGCAGAACTGGGAGCTCGCCGGCAACGCCGTCGATTACCACGCACTGGACAACAGCGGAGCCAGTCCGCTGCAACACTTCTGGTCCCTGTCGATCCAGGGCCAGGTGTTCCTGCTCTGGCCGCTGCTGTTCGCGGTCTGCGCCGGCGTCGTCGCGGTGACGAGCCTTCGCCCACGACGCGTCCTCGTCGCTGTGTTCGGGGCGGTTTTCGTGGTCTCCCTCGGGTTCTCCGTGTGGCAGACCGGTGAGCACCAGGCTGCGGCCTACTTCGACACGCGTGCCCGGCTGTGGGAGTTCGCGCTCGGGTCGCTCGTGGCGCTCGTCCTGCCCTACCTGGTGCTTCCGACGCGGGTCCGGATCCTCCTCGGCTGGGCCGGTGTGGGCATGATGCTGGCCTGCGGTGTCCTCCTGCAGGTGCACCAGCAGTTCCCGGGCTACATCGCGCTGTGGCCCACCCTGGCTGCAGCGGCCGTGATCGTGGCCGGTCGCACGCGAAGCCCGGCCGGCGTCGACCGTTGGCTCTCCTCTGCGCCCCTGCAACGGCTCGGCGGAGCGTCCTATGCGCTGTACCT
This sequence comes from Arthrobacter sp. B1805, assembly GCF_002929745.1. Lineage (GTDB taxonomy): Bacteria > Actinomycetota > Actinomycetes > Actinomycetales > Micrococcaceae > Arthrobacter_D. Next base: position 202,075 of record NZ_PJIQ01000004.1, on the reverse strand, counting down.
CTGGCACTGGCCGGTCCTGATCATCTGGCTCATCGTCGCGGACCAGGACGCGGCAGGCCTGGTCGACGGCGCCCTGGTCATTGCCGCCTCACTGGTGCTCGCCGCGCTGACGACTCGGTACGTCGAGGAGCCGGTGCGCTCCTGGCTGTGGCCCTCGGTCAAGCGCCGGCGCACGGGCCTGGTCGCGGCCGTCGCGCTCGCCCTCGTTGCCGTGCCCCTGACCGGTTGGGAGTACCGCGTACAGGCGCGGGAGGCCGCGGTGGAGCAGCAGACCCTGGCCGACAACCCTGGTGCGGCCGCCCTGGCTCCCGACTTCGAGTTCGAGGGTGCGGAGGACGCCCTCGTGAAGCCACTGGCCAGCAGTCTCGGCGCCGAATGGGCCGCGGTGGACGGGCCGTGCTCGGACGCCCTCATGCCGGCCGACCCGCAGCTGTACTCGTGCGAGCAGACGGGCGCCGAGGCGACCGCGGAGCGCATCGTGCTGGTTCTCGGCGACTCCCACTCGCACATGTGGATGACGGCGATCGGGGCGATGGCGACGGCGAACAACTGGCTGGCCGTGTCGGTACACAAGCCGAACTGCAGGTTCGTGGACGTTCCGATGCCGGAGTTCCCGGAGTGCCAGGCGTTCAACGCCGCGGTTGGGGACTACGCCCTGGAGCTCCGCCCCGACGCCGTCGTGACGGTCGGCACCCGCACGGACTGGAGTTCCCCGGACGAGGAGGTGCCCGCCGGCTTCGAAGCGGGCATCCAGCCGCTTCTCGACGCGGGCATCCCCGTGGTCGGGCTGCGGGACACGCCGCGCTTCGACGAGGACATGGCGGAATGCACGGCACGGAACGCTGAGGACCCCTCGGTCTGCGATGTCGCCATGACCGATGTGCTGGCGCCGTCGTCGCCCCTCGCGGCCGTCGCTGATCGCATGCCGGGACTCGAGCACCTGGATCTGACCGACCTGGTGTGCGCCGAGGGCACCTGCTCCGGCATCGTCGGGAACGTGCGCGTCTACATGGACCGCGACCACCTGAGCAGGACGTACGTCGAGACCACCGTCCCGGTCTTCGAGGAGCGGCTGAAGGCGGCGCTCGGGTGGTGACGTGAGGACAGTCACCGGAATAGGGCGCTTCCACGATCCGTTCTAGACTGGAAGAGCCCGCCGGCGCACCTGAGCCGAAGGCCCCTTCCCCACCCGGTGACACCGAAAGAGGCGCAGCAGTGAGCCAGCAGTCCGGCCAGAACGAGACCCACGACCCCTTCGGATTCATCGGCCTGACGTACGACGACGTGCTCCTGCTCCCCGGCCATACCGACGTCATCCCCTCGGAGGCCGACACCTCCTCGCGTATCTCCAAGCGCATCACCGTGAGGACACCGCTGCTCTCCTCGGCGATGGACACGGTCACCGAGTCCCGCATGGCGATCGCGATGGCCCGGCAGGGCGGCCTCGGGGTCATCCACCGCAACCTGTCCGTCCAGGATCAGGCGGACCAGGTGGACCGGGTGAAGCGCAGCGAGTCCGGCATGATCACGAACCCGCTCACCATCGGCCCCGATGCCACGCTCAGGGAGCTCGACGAGCTGTGCGGCCACTACCGCGTCTCGGGCCTGCCGGTCGTCGACGAGTCCGGTCACCTCCTCGGTATCGTCACGAACCGCGACACCCGCTTCGTCCTCGAGCGCGACTTCCAGCGGACGCTGGTGCGCGACGTCATGACGAAGATGCCACTGGTCACCGGGAAGGTGGGCATCAGCGGCGACGACGCCATCAACCTCCTGGCGTCGAACAAGATCGAGAAGCTTCCGCTCGTCGACGACGAGGGGATCCTGCGCGGCCTGATTACAGTGAAGGACTTCACCAAGGCCGAGCAGTACCCGCTCTCCACGAAGGACGACGACGGACGCCTTCGTGTCGGAGCCGCCATCGGCTTCTTCGGGGACGGCTGGGAGCGCGCCATGACGCTCGTCGAGGCCGGCGTGGACGCGCTCTTCGTGGACACCGCGAACGGCCACAGTGCGGGCGTGCTCGAGATGATCGCGCGACTGAAGGCGGAGAAGTCGGCCGCGCACGTCGACATCATCGGCGGCCAGGCTGCGACCCGCGAGGGTGCCCAGGCCCTGATCGACGCCGGCGCCGACGGCATCAAGGTGGGCGTCGGTCCCGGTTCCATCTGCACCACGCGTGTCGTCGCCGGCGTCGGCGTCCCCCAGGTCACGGCCATCTACGAGTCGGCGAAGGCGGCCATCCCGGCAGGCGTGCCCGTGATCGCCGACGGCGGCCTCCAGTACTCCGGCGACATCGGCAAGGCGATCGTGGCCGGAGCGGACACCGTGATGCTCGGTTCGCTCCTCGCCGGGTCCGCCGAAGCCCCGGGCGAGCTGATCTTCGTCAACGGCAAGCAGTTCAAGACCTACCGCGGCATGGGTTCGCTCGGCGCCATGCAGACGCGGGGCAAGAACACCTCCTATTCGAAGGACCGTTACTTCCAGGCGGACGTCACGGGCGACGACAAGCTGATCCCCGAAGGCATCGAGGGCAGGGTCGCCTACCGCGGCCCCCTCGCCTCGGTGGCCTACCAGCTCGTCGGTGGCCTGCGCCAGACCATGTTCTACACGGGTGCGCGCACCATCCCCGAGCTGAAGGCCAAGGGCAAGTTCGTCCGCATCACGGCGGCCGGGCTCAAGGAGTCCCACCCGCACGACATCCAGATGACGGTCGAGGCACCCAACTACGGCTCCAAGTAGCAGCCCCGCGCCGCGTCGGCCCGCCCGTCGCGGCGGCGATGGAACGCAGGTCGGCGCCGTATGAGCAGCCTGCCGCAGCCTGAAATGGGCGCGCGCCGGAAGCTCCGGCTCGCGCCCTACGCGCGTGCCGTGGGGCAGGTGCTGGTCGTCAGTGCGAAGGCGTCCCCCGGCGCCGTCGCCATGAAGATCGCCGGTTCGCTCATCTCGGCGGTCCTGCCGCTGGTCACCACCTATTTCGCGTCCCTGACGACGACGGCGCTCGCCGCCGCCTACGCGGGTGACCCTGACGCCGGCCGGTCCGCGGTCACCTACGTGATCGTCACTGCCGTGCTCGGGTTGCTCTGGGGCGCCTTCACCAGCGTCGACCGCTACATCCAGCAGGTCCTGAGCTTCCGCGTCGGTGCCATCGTGGGCGACCGCATGTACGAGCGGTTCCTCGCCCTCGAGTTCTGGCGGTACGACGACAAGGAGACGGTGGATCTCTACGACCGGGCGCGCCGCTTCTCGGACTCCTACGCCAGGGTCCTCGACCGCATCGCGGCGATCTTCACGCAGCTGGTGTCCGTGGTCCTCGCCATCGGCGCGCTGCTCCTGGTCAGCTGGTGGATAGCGCTGATCGTCCTGGTGGCGATCATCCCCAGCGTCTACCTGCAGTTCCGCCTGTCCCGGGAGCAGATGGCCCACTGGAACACGCAGGTGGACTCGCGTCGGCAGCGCCGCATGATCGAGAACAACCTGATGAAGCCGCAGCACATCGCCGAGATGCGCCTCTACGGCATCGTCCGCCACCTCATGGACCTACGCTCGACCCTGCGCGATGCCGACGAGAAACGGCGGTTGGACTTCCAGAAGCGCTACATCCCCAAGCAGCTCCTCGCGGATGCACTGCAGTACGGGGCGGAGCTGCTCGCGCTCGTCTGGATCGTCGGCCAGATCATCGCCCGGGCCCAGCCCGTGGGTCAGTTCCTCTACGTCCAGCAGATCGTCAGCCGGGCCCTCAGCACCGCGAACAACCTCGTGTCCTCGCTCAGCTCCATCGACGAGGACCTGGCGAACCTCAAGGACTACGAGCAGTTCATGGAGTTCCCCCTCTCGACGGCGGCCGTCGGGCGGCTCGAGGCGGCACCCTCCGTCGTCGAGCTTCGCGACATCCACTTCACCTATGCGGGCAGCGAGGCGGAGGTGCTGAAGGGCATCTCGATGTCCTTCGAGCGCGGGACCCACGTGGCGATCGTGGGGGAGAACGGAGCGGGGAAGTCCACGCTCATCCGGGTCCTCGCTGGGCTGTACCAGCCCAGCGGCGGAAGCGTGCTGGTGGACGGGCGGGACCTGCGGGGCATCAGCATCGACGACTGGCATCGGTACCTCGCCGTCATGTCGCAGGACTTCCTGCGGTACGAGTTCGCGACGGCCGCGAACAACATCTACTTCGGCGACGTGCACCGCCCGCGTGACGACGACCGCGTGCGTCGGGCGGCGCAGGACGCCGAGGCCGTGGAGTTCATCGAGAAGATGCCCAACGGCTTCGACAACTACGTGAGCAACTGGATGGAGGACCCCCGCGGGCGGAAGGGCAGCGGCCTGTCCGGCGGGCAGTGGCAGCGCCTCGCGATGGCCCGCAACTTCTACCGGGACGCGCCCTTCATCGTCATGGACGAGCCGACGTCGGCCATCGACGCTCTCGCCGAGCACCGGATCTTCACGCGGCTGTTCGCCGACCGCTCCCGAACGATCATCGCCATCAGTCATCGGCTCGCCACGATCGAGAAGGCGGACATCGTGTACATGCTGGAGGACGGCCGCGTCGTCGAATCCGGCACCCACCCCGAGCTGGTGGCGCTTCGGGGTCGCTACTACCGGATGTTCGAGAGCCAGTTGCCCGAGGCGTAGGGGCTTCTGGCCGGGTGTGGGACGCTTTGCTCCCCGGCGGGTGTTTCTGCGAAGATGGCTCCGCACGAAGCGTCGACGATCAAGGACAGATGAGCATGCTGCGGACCGCTTGGCCCCGAAGTGCCACGGTGAGCGGGGTGGCCTCGATGGCCTGCTGTGCGCCCGCGGCCAGGCCGGCACCCCAGCATGCGGCGGGTCGTTCCTACTCCTGAACGCCCGCGTCGGACGCCCTGCGCGTCACCGACACCGATACCCGTCATGGCACGGTAGTTCCCGTATGCCACCAGCCGGCAGAGACCGATCATCCCGATCCTCCAACTGCTAAGGCGCTCCTCCATGCACCCCCTTTCCATCAAGGACATCCGTTCATCCTTCATCAACGCGACCCGGTCTGAGGCGGCGAAACTGACCCCACCGGGGAACTTCGACTCCCTCGACTGGGACAACCTGGACTTCCTCGGCTGGCGTGACGAGAAGATGCCCCTCCGGGGGTACCTCGTGGTGCCCACCGACAAGGGGCCCTCGGGCATACTTCTCCGGGCACCCGAGTCCGGCGCACGGAAGAACCGAGCCGTCCTGTGCGAGCTCTGCCGTGACGTGTTCTCGAAGGAGGACGTCCTCCTGTGGGTCGCACGCCGCGCCGGCCAGTCAGGCCGCGACGGCAACACGGTCGGTACGCTGATCTGCGCCGATTTCATCTGCTCGGCGAACGTGCGCAGGGAGCCGCCCGTCAGCGAGATCCAGCCGGACCCGGCGGCGGTCGTCGCCCGCCAGGTGGGCGAACTGCGCGAGCGGACCGACAGGTTCCTCTCCCGCGTGCTGAAGCGCTAGTACCGGAATCGGACCGGACACCGCGGCACGATGCACCGAGGGCGCACCCGCCCGCAGAAGCGGGCGGGTGCGTGCCCGTCGCAGCATGACGTGCCGCTCGTCCGCGGGCCGCGCTGGGCTAACCTAGAGCAGTGACTTACGAGATCGAGATTGGCCGAAGCAAGCGCGGACGCAGGGCATATTCGCTGGATGACGTGGCGGTGGTGCCCTCGCGGCGCACGCGTGATCCGCTCGACGTCTCCGTCGGCTGGCAGATCGACGCCTACCAGTTCGAGATGCCCGTCGTCGCAGCCCCCATGGACTCGGCGATGTCACCCGCCACGGCTATCGCCATGGGCAGGCTCGGCGGTCTCGGCGTACTCAATCTCGAGGGGTTGTGGACCCGATACGAGGACCCACAGCCCGTCCTCGACGAGATCGCGGGACTGAGCACCGAGAACTTCAGCCCCGCAGCAACCCGGCGCATGCAGGAGCTCTACGACGCACCCATCCAGGCGGACCTCATCACGAGCCGCCTCGCCGAGATCCGTGAGGCGGGTGTCACCGTCGCCGGTGCCCTGACGCCACAGCGCACCCAGCAGTTCTACAAGACGGTCCTCGCCGCGGGCGTCGACATCTTCGTGATCCGCGGCACGACGGTTTCTGCGGAGCACGTGTCGAAGAACGAGCAGCCGCTGGATCTGAAGAAGTTCATCTACGAACTCGACGTCCCCGTGATCGTCGGCGGTGCGGCCGGCTACACGCCCGCCCTCCACCTCATGCGGACCGGTGCCGCCGGTGTGCTCGTCGGTTTCGGCGGCGGGGCGACCACCACGACGCGCCGCGCGCTCGGCATCCACTCGCCGCTCGCCTCCGCCATCGCCGACGTCGCCGGAGCCCGCCGCGACTACATGGACGAATCCGGAGGCCGGTACGTCCACGTCATCGCCGACGGCGGCATGGGGGCCAGCGGCGACATCGTGAAGGCGATCGCCATGGGCGCAGACGCCGTCATGCTCGGTTCGGCGCTCGCCCGTGCCGAGGAGGCACCCGGCAAGGGCTGGCACTGGGGCCAGGAAGCGCACCACCATGAACTGCCACGCGGCGACAGGGTGAACATCGGCACCGTCGGTCCGCTCCAGGAAGTGCTGTGGGGCCCCTCCCACCACACGGATGGCACGTCGAATCTCATCGGCGCGCTGCGGCGGGCGATGGCCACCACCGGCTACTCGGACCTCAAGGAGTTCCAGCGCGTGGAAGTCGTCCTCTCGCCGTACATCTCCACCGACTGATGGTTCCGAAAGGCATACTGTGAGCGACCTGTCCCTTGACCTGCACGACGCCGGACTGACCACTCCCGAGCTCGTGATCCTCGAGATGGAGGCGACCTCCAAGGAGGACGCCTCGGCGCAACTCGCCGGACGCTTGTACGAGGCCGGGCGTATCTCGGACCTGGAGGCCTTCCTCGACCAGGTCAATTCCCGCGAGCACCAGATGGCGACGGGACTGCCGGGCGGTGTGGGCCTGCCGCACGCTCGCAGCCAGTACGTCAACCAGACCTCCATCGCGGTCGGTGTCACCCGGTTCGGGCACAGCCTCGACTTCGGCGCCGTGGACGGTCCGGCGACGCTCGTGCTCCTCATGGCCACGCCGGCACAATCCTTCTCGGAGCATCTCGAAGTGCTGGCCACGATCGCTCGGAGCCTGTTCAAGGAGAACTTCCGGGAGTCGCTGCGCCGGGCGCACGACGCCGAGGTCATCGCCGAGCTGATCAACTCGTCCCTGGTGTTCTTCGACCACTAGCGACCGGGCGGACGGCGAGTACGGACGCGCTACTCGTTCCGCCAGGATTTCCACAGCGAGGCATACGTGCCCTCCAGCAAGCTATAGGCTCCCCCGACGACTCTTCCGCCGGCTCGGCCATCAGAGTCCAGGCCCTCCGGCATTCGTTGTTCTACAGCCGTACGAAGTACCGTTGAGGGGTGTTGAAGACCGCGCTCAAGCCTCGATGGATCCTCATGCTGATCCTCGCCATGGCCATCGCGGCGGTCTTCGTGCTCCTCAGCCAGTGGCAGTTCAGCTCTTCCCGCGACGCACCGCCGCCTGCGCCGAGTGCCACCGAGAACGTCCGCCCGCTGACCGAGGTGCTGCAACCCCTCACTCCGCTGTATTCGAGCACTGCCGATCAGATGGTCTCGCTGGACGGCAGTTTCCTGTCGGGCACCAGGGTCCTGGTGCAGAACCGGTTGTCCGAGGGCGAGGACGGCCTCTGGGTCGTCGAGGCCTTCGCGGTCGAGGGATCGGACGGGGACCCGGAACCGGGCGTCGGCGGTGCCGTCATCCCCGTCGTGCTCGGGTGGGTGCCGGAGGCCGATGAAGCCGCTGCGATCGAGGAACAGCAGGGCCCGGCCTCCGTCGTCGGTCGCCTCCTGCCACCGGAAGCCCCCGAGGTGCAGCGGCCCGTGGAAGGGCAGGTGCCCACGCTGGCCACTGCCGAACTGACCAACCTGTGGGACCGCGAGTCCTATTCCGCTTTCGTCGTCGCGTCGGAGGTGACGGTCGGCGGTACCGATGTCCCCTTCGCCGAGGGCATGCGGCAGGTCGTCGTCGGTCCGCAGCCGCAGGAGACGCCGATCAACTGGCTGAACATCTTCTACGCGATCGAGTGGGTCGTCTTCGCCGGCTTCGCCTTCTTCCTGTGGTGGCGCCTGGTTGCCGACGACTACCGCCGCTCCCTCGAGGACGCCGCCGATGCCGCCGAGGCAGCGCAGGCGGAGGGCGCCGACCGACGGCCCGACGCCTCCGTCGTCGTGACCGGTGCCGGCCCGTCCACCCATGCGTCAACCGACCCGACGTCCGACACTGAAAGAAGCGCGCACAGTGACTGAGCCCACCCTGGAACCAAGCGGAGCAAGCGGAGCAACCGGAGCTACTGGACCTACGCCATCGAAGGGCACACCGAAGCGGCGCTTCGGGGGAACCCACAGGCAGATCAGGTCCGCGCTCGCGTTCTACAAGGTGCTGGCCTATGCCACGGGCGTCATGCTCCTGCTCGTCGTCGTCGAGATGGTCGCCAAGTACGGCTTCGACTCCGAGATCGTCGCGGGCGGCGGTGCAGCCATCCAGTTCCTGCCCGAGGTCGTCGCCGAGACGGCGGGCGGGTTCAACCTCTCCACGGCGGTGCTGATCGTGCACGGCTGGCTCTACGTCGTGTACCTGATCGCCGACTTCCGGCTCTGGCAGTTCATGCGGTGGCCGTTCAGCCGCTTCGTCCTGATCGCGCTCGGCGGCGTCGTGCCCCTGCTGTCGTTCTTCGTCGAGAAGCGGGTCCACCGGCAGGCGGAGCAGGACCTGACGGCACACCCCGAGGCCGCGCCGCGCTACTGATGCCCCCGTGACCGGCGTGGAGTGGTCACGGACGGCTTCCAACTGCTCGGTGGACCGTCATCCCAATGTGCGACGCCGGTGCACGCGGACTATTGTTGATAGGTGACTACCCCCGAGAACGGTTCCGAACACCGCCCTGTCCTCGTCGTGGATTACGGCGCGCAGTACGCCCAGCTGATCGCGCGCCGCGTCCGTGAGGCCGATGTCTACTCCGAGATCGTGCCGCACACGCTGAGTACACAGGAGATCCTCGCCAAGAATCCTTCGGCGATCATCCTCTCGGGCGGCCCGTCCAGTGTCTATGCGGAAGGTGCTCCGAAGGTCGAGGCGGACCTGTTCGACGCCGGCGTTCCGGTACTCGGCATCTGCTACGGCTTCCAGGCGATGGCCAATGCGCTCGGCGGTACCGTCGCGAAGACGGGTCTGAGGGAGTACGGTTCCACCGACGTCCGCTCCGACGGCGGATCGCGGTCCATCCTCAGCGGCACGCCGGACCAGCAGAATGCGTGGATGAGCCACGGTGACAGCGTCCAGTCCGCGCCGGAGGGCTTCGATGTCCTCGCGAGTACTGCGGGCGCGCCGGTCGCGGCGTTCGCCAACGAGGAGAAGGGCCTCTACGGTGTGCAGTGGCATCCCGAGGTGAAGCACTCGCCGCACGGTCAGGCTGTCATCGAGAACTTCCTCTTCAGGGGCGCGCAGCTCGACCCGAACTGGACGACCCGCAACATCCTCGAGGAGCAGGTGGAGCGCATCCGAGAACAGATCGGCGACTCGCGCGTCATCTGCGGACTCTCCGGCGGCGTCGACTCCGCCGTTGCGGCAGCACTGGTACAGCGCGCCGTCGGCGACCAGCTCACGTGTGTCTTCGTCGACCACGGATTGCTCCGCGAGGGTGAGGCCGAGCAGGTCGAGCGCGATTTCGTGGCCGCGACCGGCGTTCGGCTCTACGTCGCCAACGAGCAGAAGCGGTTCCTCGAGGCACTCGCCGGAGTATCGGACCCGGAGACGAAGCGCAAGATCATCGGACGCGAGTTCATCCGCGCCTTCGAGGAGGCGGAACGCGCCATCATGCGGGAGGCCGAGGCGGAGGGCGAGCCCATCCGCTTCCTGGTGCAGGGCACCCTGTACCCCGACGTGGTCGAGTCCGGGGGCGGCGAAGGAGCCGCCAACATCAAGAGCCACCACAACGTGGGCGGCCTGCCCGAGGACCTCCAGTTCGAGCTCGTCGAACCGCTCCGCACCCTCTTCAAGGACGAGGTCCGAGCCGTCGGGGCCCAGCTCGGGCTCCCTGCCGAGATCGTGGGACGCCAGCCGTTCCCCGGTCCGGGACTGGGGATCCGCATCGTCGGCGAGGTGACGGAGGAGCGCCTTGAGCTGCTCCGGAAGGCCGACGCGATCGCCCGTGCCGAGCTGACGGCGGCCGGGCTCGACAACGAGGTGTGGCAGATGCCAGTGGTCCTGCTGGCGGACGTGCGCAGCGTGGGCGTGCAGGGTGACGGCCGCACCTACGGGCACCCGATCGTCCTCCGCCCGGTATCGAGCGAGGATGCCATGACCGCCGACTGGTCACGCCTGCCGTACGATCTGCTGGCCCGCATCTCCAACCGGATCACCAACGAGGTGGACGGCGTCAACCGCGTGGTGCTCGACGTCACGAGCAAGCCGCCGGGAACCATCGAATGGGAATAGGCAGCGGTCCGGGCGGCGATAAACCTACTTCGGTCCGCCCGGGCAGCGTTGCTATCCGCAGGGACCGTCCGCTTTTCGGATAGCTTGGAAGACATGCCAATCTGGTCGAGATCAGCACGTGACAATGCAGGGAAGAAGGCCGTCGTGCCGGAGCAGGACCAGCGGGATGCGGCAGCGACGCCGGCGGATCAGCTGCAGGAGGACCAGCGGAGCACCGGGACCGGCCAGCAGGATGCTGCCGGGTCCGAGGATCGGTCGTCGGCGCAGGACTTCCTCGTTCCGTGGCTCGAGGGCCTCGGTGCGCAGGCGAGCGGGGACACGCTGCTCCACTTCCGGCCGTCGGCCGGCACGAGCATCGACCTGACCCACGCGCACCCCTCCGGGCTCGCGCAACTCCTCGCCGGTCGCCGGACGCGTCTGTCGACGCTTCTGCGGGACCCCGTCCAGTACAGTGCGGCCAAGGCGGCCGCACGAGCCCTGCGGGCGAAGATCTTCGAACTCGGAACCGAGCGCGGCATCGACGTCGGATACCTCGCCGCCGGAACGGCGTCCTGGCGATCGGTGGACGATGCAGGACGTTCGGAGACATTGAACGCACCGGTGCTCCTCACTGCTGTGTCACTGACGGTGCATGCCTCACAGGACGACTACGAACTGCAGATCACAGAGCAGGCCCGGATGAATCCGGCCCTCGTGCGCCACCTGCGGGACCACCAGGGCTTGCAGGTGGACCCGACCGGCATCGCCCGGCTGGCCTACGGCACCGCGCGCTTCGATCCCTACCCCGTGCTCGAGCGCATGCGGGTCCTGGCGGACGGCGTCCGCGGGATGTCCGTCGAGCACCGGATCCTCGTGTCGACATTCGCCGACCTCGCAGGCGTCAAGGGCGATCCGGCACTCCGCCCCGAACACCCGGTGCTCGCTGCCCTCATCGCGTCGGCGCGGGGAGACGCAGGGGCAGCTTCGGTCCTTTCCGGGGCAGCGGACGGACTGTCCTTCCCGCCCGCGGACGAGCGGGATCCGGCGCACGAGCTGCTGATCCTCGACGCGGACCGGGCGCAGCAGGAGGTCCTGGACCTCGCCTCGGCCGGCGTGAGCCTCGCCGTGGCCACACCGCCGGGAACGGGGCAGACACAGACCGCGCTGAACGTCGTTGCGCGGGCGGCCGCTGTCGGCAGCCGCGTCGTCGTCGCGGCCGAGCGCCGGGGCACCCTCAACGAGTTGGTGCAGGATCTCGACGGGCTGAATCTCGGCTCACTCGTGCTCCAGCTCGGCAGTCAGACCGGTCCCGCGCAGCTGCGGGAGGCCGTCATCCGTGCCCTGGTGCGGAACGAGAAGGCGACGGAGCCGCACCTCGAATCCCTGCACTCCACGTTGACGGGTCACCGCCACCAGCTCATGGAGCACGTGCGAAGCCTCCACAACGTCCGGAGCCGCTGGGCGTGCTCGCCCTATCAGGCCATGCAGTCCCTCGCCGGCCTCACGGCCCTCGACCCTGCGCCTTCCACCACGGTGCGCCTCAAGCGCAGCGTCCTCGACTCGATCGCTGATCGCAAGGAACTGAGCGAGCACCTCCGGCGTGCAGCGGAACTGGGTAGCTTCAGCAAGGCCTCGACCGAGAGTCCCTGGTACGGCGCGCAGCTGCTCAACCGCAAGGAGACCGAGCACGCGCACGGTCTGGCGCAGCAGCTCTCGACGGAGATCCCCGACCTGCGGAATCGGGTGCAGCGCGTAGCAGAGCATTCGCACATCACGCTCGGCGCGACCTTCAGGGAGTGGGGTGAGCAGCTCGAGCTCCTGGTGGCGGTGCGGGGGAGTCTCGACAAGTTCACGCCCGACATCTTCGACCGACCCGTGACCGACCTGATCTCGGCGACCGCGCCGTCATCGTGGCGCAAGGAACGCGACATCGAGATGAGCTCGATGACGAGGTCGCGGCTCCGGCGCGTCGCCAAGGAGTACATCCGGCCCGGCGTGCACATCTCGGACCTCCACACCTCCCTTCTCGAAGTGCAGCAGCAACGCACGTTGTGGACGCGCTACGCGCTGACCGAGCGGCATCCCTCGGTGCCGACCGGACTCGCCGAGATCCACGCGTCGTATCAGGCCGTCGAGGCCCGCCTCGCGGACCTGACCGAGATACTGCGGCCCACGTCACGGCACCCGGACCTCGCGTCCCTCGAACTGGACGGGCTCGAGGCGATCCTGAGCGGCCTCGCATCGGACCGGGAGACCCTGGAGACGCTGCCGGAGCGCACGCTGCTGCTCGACGAGATGCGTGAGCAGGGGCTGGGTGAACTGCTCGCCGACCTCGCAGCCCGCGAGGTTCCTGCGGAAGGGGTCGGCCCGGAGTTGGAGCTCGCCTGGTGGCAGTCCGCTCTGGAGGCGATGATCAGCGGTGACGACTACCTCGCCATGTCCGACGGCGCCAGCCTCCGCAAGCTCGAGGCCGAGTACCGTCTGGCGGACAACGCCCACATCGCGTCCGGCCCTGCCCGGATCCGCTGGACGCTCGCGGAACGGTGGCGGAACGCCGTGGCGGATCACCCCGACGATGCCGGCCGCCTGCGGCAGGAACTCAAGGACGGCACCCTCACCCTCGAGGTCTTCGCAAGCCTTCACCGGGACCTGGTCGCGGCACTGCTGCCCGTCTGGGCCGTGAGCCCGCTGACGATCAGGGGCACCGTTCCCGAGGGCTACACGTTCGACACCGCGGTTGTCCTCGACGGTGAGTCGATGTCCCTGCAGAGTGCGGTGCCCTGCGTGGCGCGCGCGGCGCAGGTCGTCGTCTTCGGCGACGATCGCCTCGCCCACCCCACCCGCTTCAGCATCGAGGTGCAGGCCGCCGACCGGGCGACGACCCTCGAGCCGCTACCGAGTGCATTCGACTCGTTGCGCGAGGTACTGCCGGTCCGCGGGCTGACAGAGGTCTACCGGGGGGTCGATCGCGGTCTCGACACGTACCTGAGCGAATCGTTCTACGACGGGAAGCTCTCGCGACTGCCGCAGGCCTCCGAAGTGACGGGTGAGGGTCGAGGGCTCGTGGTCGAGTACCTGCCCAACGGCACCGGCATGCCGAGCTCGGAGCACGACGGCGTGGAGAGCGTCGACGTCGAGGTGAACCGCGTCGTCGAACTGGTCTTCGACCACATCCGCCGCCGCCCGAGCTTCTCGCTCGCGGTCGTGACGGCGAGTGCACGGCATGCAGCGCGCGTGGGAGAGGCGATCCGCCTGCAGATGGCGGAATTCCCCTGGGCGGCCGACTTCTTCACACCGCGCAGGGAAGCCTTCCGTGTGGTTCCCGTCCAGCGAGCCGGTGGGTTGGTGCGCGACGACATCATCTTCTCGCTCGGCTACGGACGGACCCCGCACGGACGTGCACTGCATTCCTTCGGTCCGTTGTCCGGCTCCGACGGTCGCAAGAACTTCGTCATGGCCATGACGAGGGCGCGGCGCCTGCAGCATGTGCTGACGTGCTTCGAGCCCTCCGACCTCGATCCCGACCGCCTCACGACGGGGGCGCTGGACTTCTTCGAACTCCTGCAGCGCGAACTCGGGGGCGACGGGGGACACAACGCGGTCAGGTCAGGCGGCAACGAGGATCCACTGGTTGCGGATCTGGTGGACCGCCTGAGGTACCGTGGCGCGGACGTGTGGGACCACTACGCAGGCGTCCTCGACATCGTCGCGGTGCGGCCTCCGGGCGTCAGTGTCGAAGGAAGTGCCGACGGCAGCGCTGCGACGGTGTCGGACGAGCGCCCGGCGCCGCTCGCGATTGAATCCGACGGTACAACCCGCTACGGGTCGATGTCCGTGAGGGAGCGAAGCCGCCTCCGACCCCAGGTCCTCGAGCGTATGGGGTGGCGCTACATGCCGTTGTGGACGATCGAGGTGTTCACCGATCCCGATGGGTGCGCCCAGCGGGCTTCGGCCCTCATCGGCCTCCCCCCGCGTGAGATGTCAGAGCAGCCGCGAACGCGAAAGGACGCCGCCAGGATGCGGAAGGACGAGCAGCACCCGGGACGTGGCATCATCGTCGGCCGTGAAGCAGGAGCAGCAGAGGATGCCTCTCCTGCGCTTCCGACGACCGCGGGCGAGGACGACCCCCGAACCTGGGGCGACGCCGAGGAGAATCACGACGATTGGCTTCAGGAGCAGCGTCCCCCGCACTGGGGCTGATCGCGTCGACGCTCCTCCCGTGAGTCCGCCGGGCTCACGGGGCTGTTCTCAACACGAGGTGGACATCCCCTGAGCTCGACGCTCCGGCGAGCGCAGCGGCTTCCTTCGCTCCGGCGGCGACGACGACGAGTCCGGCGTCGTCGTCGGCCCCTGGCCACGTGCCTCCCGAGCCGCCCGGAGCAGCCCACACGACCGGGACGGAGCGAGCGAGGACCGTCGATTCCGACGCGACGTCGTAGCCGTTGCCCGTACTCAGGATGACGTCGACGATCTGACCCGGGGCCAGGAGCTGGACTGTGGCCGGATCGGCCGGCCTGATGGGCACGGCGACAGTTCCCGGCGCGGTACCCGTCAGCAGGCCGTCACCCACGAGCGCCGTCGGTGGAATCGGCGACCCCTGGGACAGGGGAGCAGCCAGCTGCTGGCCGACCACCTGGGACCGGTCCTGGTAGGCGGGCCCGCCCATCGCTTGTTCCGGAAGGTCGATGAGTGCGACGTCGGCGTCGCTCAGCACCTTCCCGACGGGGAGGTCGTGTGCAGCGCTGACGACGGTGGTCGTTGCGTAGTCCTCACCCACGGCGGCTTCAACGGCGACACCCGCGGCGGCACTGAGCAGCAGGCAGGCGATCAGGCGCCTGTGTCGCTGGATGCGCCTGCGCAGGCGATACCGGATCGGGGGGCGTCCGGCGTGATTCGTCTGGTTCATGAACCGACCGTAGGCCGGGCCTCCGCGTGCGTGGTCCTGCGATCAGGCGTATGTGGACATCAGCGCGCCCGACGCGGTGGCGACGTAGGGAAGTTCCTCCCCGCACCTTCAGGAGGAGGCGGTGCCTCCACCGCTCGGGGTGGCCGAGGAGGTTGACGGGGAGCTCGACGAGGAACCCGTGCCCGCCGAGGAATCGGAGGTGACCTTGGCCTTGGTACCCGAATCGGATGTCGCAGACGACGAACCGGCCTCCACGCTGGTCTTGGTGTCCCTGGAATCGTTGCGGTAGAAGCCAGTCCCCTTGAAGACGACGCCGACGCTGTTGAACTTTTTCCGCAGGGCGCCGCCGCACTCGGGGCATACCGTCAGCGAGTCGTCGGAGAACGACTGCTGGATATCGAAGGCGTGGCCGCAATCCTTGCAGGCATAGGCGTACATCGGCATGGAAATCCTCCTGGACGAACGTCGTGGACCCGGATGGCTCTCTGGACCGTCGATTGGCACTCTCCGGGGTCGAGTGCCAGTCTACACCCCGAGCGCGGGCGCCGTGTCCGACTATCGTGCGTCGCGGGTCCTGTCGAAGCGCAGCAGGCCGTCCGCGGTGAACGCTCCCGTCAGCGGCTGATCGTAGGGCTCTGTCGGGATCACTCCGCTCGGCAGTATCTCCGAGCGGTAGACGACCCCGAGCCGGGGTACGGCTCCGGGCTCGTCGACGGGATGCCGGGCGAGGAAGCGGTCGAAGTACCCGCCGCCCTGGCCGATGCGGTTGCCCTCGACGTCCACCCCGAGCGCTGGGACCAGGATGAGCGCGACCTGCGGGGCGAGGTCGCCGAACCGACGGCGTGGACCCACAGGTTCATCCACCGGGGCTCGCACCGAGCGCTCGAGGGCGATGCCGGGAGTCCATGCGGCCCAGGACAGCTCGTAGGCGGGTTCGCAGATGGGGACGACGACGCCGAACCCTAGCCGGTGCAGTTCCCCGAGGAGGGAAGCGGTGCGTGGCTCGGGGTCGACGCCGAGGTACGCGGCGACGGTGGGGCGGGGGGTGGCGCCGGCGCTGTCCGCGAACAGTCGACCGACATGCGCGACCACGGCCTCGCCGAGGGCGTCCGACTGGTCCTGCCGCTCCGTCGGATCGAAGGCGGCGCGTGTCGTCCGCAGTGAGGCGCGCAGGCGGGCCTTTTCCGTAGCACGGCGGGAGCGTGTCATTCCACCATTGTGCTCGCTGCCTCGCGAGTCCACGCCCATTATGTAGTGTGGTGCCCATGACTTTGCGATCACGTGTGACGAAGGCCGTTATCCCCGCGGCCGGCCTGGGAACCCGTTTCCTTCCCGCAACCAAGGCGATGCCGAAGGAAATGCTTCCGGTCGTCGACAAGCCGGCCATCCAGTACGTCGTCCAGGAGGCCGTGGACGCAGGACTGTCCGACGTCCTGATGATCACGGGGCGCAACAAGCGGGCGCTGGAGGACCACTTCGATCGTGTTCCTTTCATCGAGCAGACCCTCGAGGCCAAGGGTGACCTCGACAAGCTCGCCGCCGTGCGGCGCCCGTCCGAGCTGGGCGACATCCACTACCTCCGCCAGGGGGACCCCAAGGGCCTCGGCCACGCGGTCCTCCGGGCCAAGCTCCACGTGGGCGACGAGCCGTTCGCGGTCCTGCTCGGAGACGACCTGATCGACGAGCGTGATCCCCTGCTGGAGACGATGATCGAGGTTCAGGCCAAGACGGGTGGCTCCGTGATCGCCCTCATCGAGGTCGATCCGCAGCAGATCAGCGCCTACGGCTGCGCCGATATCACCGAGCTGGACGGGGAGGACCACGTCCGCGTCAACCAGCTGGTCGAGAAGCCCGCCGTGGAGGACGCGCCGTCGAACCTCGCCGTCATCGGGCGTTACGTGCTGCACCCCCGGGTCTTCGAGGTCCTGGAGACCACGCAGCCCGGTCGGGGAGACGAGATCCAGCTGACCGACGCCCTGCAGACCCTGGCTGCGGCCGAGGGAGAGGGCTCCGGCGTCTACGGGGTCGTCTTCCGTGGCCGTCGGTACGACACGGGTGACAAGCTGAGCTACCTGAAGGCGGTTGTCACGCTGGCGTCCGAACGCGAGGATCTCGGACCGGACCTCTGCGCCTGGATCAAGGACTTCAGCAAGAACATCCCGGACTGATCCGCCGTGTGGTCGGCAGCCAGCTGGCCCGTGACCCTGAGGGCTGGTTCGCTGGTCCTCAGGCCCATTCGCCACAGGGACAAGGCGGCGTGGACTGCGTTGCGACACCGCAACGCCCGCTGGCTGGCCCCGTGGGAGGCGTCGAACCCCGACCCGGAGGGCTTCCTGCCCACCTATCACCAGATGGTGCGCTCGCTGACGGCACAGGCACGGGCAGGAACGGCGCTTCCGTTCCTCATCCTCGAGCAGCAGCCGGGCTCGGGCCACGAGCGCCTCGTCGGACAGTTGACGGTCTCGGGCATCACCTGGGGTTCGGCGATGACGGCGACGCTGGGCTACTGGGTCGACTCCGAGCGGGCCGGGCGGGGGATCGCGCCGACCGCGGTGGCTCTTGCTACCGACTACTGCTTCGGTGACCTCGGGCTGCACCGTATGGAGATCAACATCCGTCCGGAGAACCGTGCGAGCCTCCGGGTCGTGGAGAAACTGCACTTCCGCGACGAAGGGCTGCGCCCCAGGTATCTGCACATAGCAGGTCAGTGGGCAGATCACAGGAGTTTCGCCCTCACGGCGGAGGAAGTGCCCCGCGGTCTGTTGACTCCGTGGCTCGAGGGCAGTCCACCTCGCCTGGGGTGACCTGCCTGGGGTGACCTGGATGTCCAATGCCCTGAAGGGCATATTCGATCACGACACACCCGTGCCAATGCCGCGCCCAGCGGGCGATTGCTCCTACGGTTCTAGATGTGGTCTTCTCTCTGGATAGTTCGTTGGTACTCGCTGCAATCGTCGGATTGTGGCTGGTGTGGGTAGCCCCGTTCGTCCTCCGCGCGAACGTGCCGGCCACAGCCGGAACCGCGGCTCTTCCGCGGAATGCCTCGACTCGCGGCGCGTGGGGGAGCGCGATGGCAATGACCCAGCCTGAGAGCGCGCCGCGTCGCTGGTGGAGCATCCAGGGAACCCACTCCCCGGCGTTCCAGGAAGTGCCCGCGCCGGCGCACCCCGGCGTGTCCGCACCCACGACGTCGTTCACGCCCCGCTGGGGACGCATCGCCGTTGCGTTGGTGGGGCTCATGGCGTTGGTCGCCGTACCCGTCACGCTGGTTCTCGCGGCGCTGAACGTCGTGTCCCTGCTCGTTCCACTCGCCTGCGCCGCACTGACTGCCGCCGCCGTCGGGGTGCTGAGGTTCCTCGCCATCCGATCCCGTCGGGCACGCATCAACAACGCTTTCGCCGCTGCGATGGCGCCCGTGCGCACCACCGCACCCGAGACATCCGGTACATCCCAGACTTCGGAGATGTCCGAGACGACCGGAACCGCCGGTCGCGCTGCTCCACAACGTCCCACGGCACTGTTCGACGCCGAGGACCAGGCGGTTCGGCCGCTGACGGCGATGGAGCTTCGCACAGCAGCCCTCGCAGTAGCTCACGGAGCCACCGCGGTGTCGGTGCACAGCGGGATCCAGGCGGTCACCGAGGAAACCGCTACGCAGCCCGCCGGAGCAACAGCCTGGGCGCCGGTCGAGGTCCCGCGTCCCACCTACGTCGACTCGGTGAAGGCCGAACGCCAGGCCCCCGCTCCACTCGATCTGCCCGAGGCACCGAAGCCCTCGTCGAAGACCCCCATCAAGGCCGCGGAGGCTGCAGCACGGAGCGCATCGGCGACAGCCGATCCCGCAACCACGACCTCCGGGTCCGCTCCCGCCACGGGGCGCATCAACCTCGACGACGTGCTGCAGCGACGCCGAGCCTGAGGCAGCGGTGCCAGGGCCCGGCGCCGTCGCCACGATGGCCGTAACCGCTGCCTAGCCACCGCATGAGGTCCAGGGAAGCGCGCATCATGCGCGAGCAGGAGGCCATCACCTACCTGGAGTCGGATGCGCCCGGCGAGCTCCTGCGGAAGGTGCTCGCCCCGGACGGCTGGGGCCTCGTGTCCTGGCAGCTCGGACCGGTGCATCATCGGCCCGGTGCCGGGGTGACGGGGGTCTTCTCGATAGCGGTGCAGCCCGCTCCCGGCGGACGGCGTCGCAGCGTCTCTCCTTCCGTACCGACCCACGCCTGCATCACCTCGAGCGCACCTCCGGGACTGAGCGGCCGCACCGTACTTGCTCATCGTCAGGGCACCCAGGAATTCTTCGTCTGGGTGCATCCCGCCGATCCACTGCTGCCCGGGCTTCCCCTTGCACTGGATCCGGCGGGCATGACCCGGTGGGCGTTCGGTCCGCAGCATGATCCCGCGGACACCGTCGTCGAACTAAAGAGCTACCGGCCGCTGAGGCGGGCAGTCGTCATGGCGCGGAACGGCGACGACGCCCGTTACCTTAAGGTGCTGCGCCGGAACGCGGCCGTGCAGTTGGCGGAGCGGCACAGGATGCTGCAGTCCGCGGGCGTTCCGGCGCCGGTGCTCGCAGGCGAACCGGTGCAGGACGTCGTCGCGATGCACGCGGCCGCGGGGACTCCGCTCGCCGAGCTGCTCATGCGCGACGGTGCCGCCGACGTCGATCCCGAGGCGCTCGTACAGCTCCTCAGGTCGCTCCCGCCTGCCGTCCTCACGCTGCCGGTACGTCCGCCATGGGCCGCCCGCGTGCGCGACTACGGCGAAGGCGCGGTGGCCGTCCTTCCGGCCGAGGCGGAGCGCATCCGTCGGCTCGCGCACGGGATCGACGACGCCGTCCGTGCCAGTGAGAGCGGCCCCCTGGTCCCTACGCACGGCGACTTCTACGAGGGCAACCTCCTCATCACCGGCGCTGCCGTATCGGGTGTCCTCGATGTCGACGCGCTCGGACCGGGCCGCCTCGTCGACGACCTCGCCTGCTTCCTCGGCCACGTCGCCGTCCTACCCGGCCTGCACCACGGTTACGTCCACGTGCCTCAGGCCCTGGTGCGCTTCATGCGGGTCTTCGACCGGCACGTGGACCCCGCCGCGCTGCGCAGTCGCGCCGCCGCCGTAAGCCTCACCCTCGTTGCCGGAGCCCGGAGCCGCCCCGGGGACGAGGGCGGCATGACGGAGGCGCTGTCCCGACTGGAGGTGGCGGAGCAGTTCCTTGCGGAGGCGCGGTCGCTGGGCGCCGGTCGGCCAGGCAGGGCCGGCGAGCGCTGATGTCGGCGACCCCGTGCCGGCCCGAGGGCTCGAACGCAGGCCTCAGGCCGGAGAGGGCACGTCCACGCGCGTCTCCATCCGCAGGACCGGTGTCCCGTCGACGTCGGCCAAGTCCAGGTGGACGGACACCGCGACGCCCGCCAGCGACGCCAGGTGCGTCCCGCCACAGGGGATCTCGGCCTGCTCGCCGGGAAGGTCGCAGATCCACCGCCGCCGATCAGTGAGGCCCGGCCCGTCCGCGCCGATGGTTATCGGTGCGCCCGTCGACGTCCAGACGGCGAGCGTGGCGTTGACGATGGAGGCTGTGGCGTCGGTGTCGAGGCCCTCCGTACCGAAGCCCTTGCGGCGCAGGGACTTCCCCAGGCGGTACCGGTCGACCGAGCCGAACTCGCCGATGACGGTGGTGTCGATCGCCAGGGCGTCGAAGTTCGGGGCGCCGAGAGCATCGGGTGCCGCGTCCTTCTTCCAGCGCCCGGCGAGCGCG
The DNA here is from genome assembly GCF_002929745.1 of Arthrobacter sp. B1805. Classification (GTDB taxonomy): domain Bacteria; phylum Actinomycetota; class Actinomycetes; order Actinomycetales; family Micrococcaceae; genus Arthrobacter_D. Next base: position 180,923 of record NZ_PJIQ01000004.1, on the reverse strand, counting down.
CGGTTCAGGGCCAGCGAGGCGAGATGGCACCCCGTGTGCCCCGCGGACAGCGCGGCCCGGTGTGCCGCGTCCACACGTACGACGACGTCGTCGCCTTCCGCGGGCCCGTCGCCGTCGAGGAGGTGCACGACGACGAACGCCCATCCGTCGGTGCCCTTGCGCACGGGCGCCTCCCCGCCCAGGTACAGCGTGGTCCCGTCGGTGGCTCCGACCACGCAATCGACCACGGGCCAGCTACTCCCGTCGGCAACCAGCTCGCCGCGGTCCGGTCCCTGGTCGGGCCAGGCGTGGTCGACAGGGTGGAACGCGGTGGTGTCGAGCAGGACCGCGCGTCGACCGTCGTCGCGAATCTCGACGTGGATCACGCGCGAGGCCGATCCGACGGCTCCCTGGGGATAGGTGACGAGGGTGTCGGACGTCGGCAGAACCATGGGAGCTCCTTGTGCTCGGGCGTGCTGGGGCGGGTCAGGCGTCGGCCGGCAGCTGCGCCAGTCGTTCCAGGAGGGGTTCCGTGCGGTAGGGGATGTGCTCGTGCAGGGCGAGCACCGTCTCGGTGCGGATGACCCCCTTGATCTTGAGCACGGAGCGCAGTGCGACCTGCAGGTTGTGCGTGTCCGTCGCCGCGACGCGGCACCACACGTCGCCGCGTCCGGAGATCTCGTGGACCTCCAACACCTGGGTGAGGGTGCGCAGCCCGGCGATGACGCCATCGAGTTCGCGGTGCGACACTTCGATGGTGATGAAGGCGATGACGTCGTAGCCCAGGGCCTCGAGGTCGATCTCGCGTCCGCTCCTGCGGAGCGTCCCCGCCCGGAGCAGCCTGCGGATCCTGCTCTGCGCCGTATTGCGGGCCACGCCGAGGAGTTCGCTGAGCTCACTGACCTGGGCCCTGGGGTCCCGCACGAGCTCGAGCAGCAGGCGCATGTCGAGGTTGTCCAACTTGCTCACGGAGCTCACTTCCGGTCAATCGGCGCTGCCTGTGTTGCGCATCCTGCGCAAAATATCCGTCCCGTCCTGCTAGACGGTGGCACTCAACCTCATCCTATAGATGTCCGGGCGGAAGAGCGCGCGGAAGAGCCATAGTCTGAGCGCGTGCGAGCAAGGAGAAGCGGTGGGATGAGCGTCATCAACGAGCTCCGGATGAAACCGTCCTCCGCTGAGCGCCGCAGCTGGGACGCGTCCCTGGCGGTGCGGCTCGCGCTCGCGGTGACGGTGATCTCGACGCTCCTGATCGGGGCCAACCTCGCGACGCCCATCTACCCGCTCATCCAGGCGGAACTCGGGCTGACATCGTTCGCCGTCACGGTCGCGTTCGCCTCCTACGTCGTGGCGCTGATCGTCGGGCTCGTCCTGGCTGGGCACTGGTCGGACTACATCGGGCGGCGCGCCGCGCTGGTCCTCGCCGTCGTTCTCGGACTGCTCGGCGCCGCCCTGTTCGGGTTCGCCACCTCATTGCCGATGCTGGCCGCCGGGCGAATCCTGCAGGGTGCTGCCGTCGCCCTGGCCACCGGCGCGAGCGCCGCCGCGCTCCGGGACCTCCTTCCGACCCGGCCGGACTGGGCATCCCGCTTCACGCTGATGGCCTCCGCCGGGGGAGTGGCCGCAGGGCCGGTGATCGGCGGGCTCCTCTCGCTCCTGCCCACTCCCACGAGGACGCCCTTCCTCGTCTACCTGGTGGTGCTCGCGAGCCTTCTGGTGCCTCTCGTGCTGCTCCGTGCGCGGCCGGCGATCAAACCCGGGGCCCCGGACAATCCGTTGTCGGCACTGCGACCCAGACGTCCTGCGGTATCGCCGGACGCGCGACGGTCCTTCTGGACGGCGTCGTCCGTCGGCTTCCTCAGTTTCGCGGTCTTCGGCTTCACGCTGAGCCTTGCTCCCACCTGGTTCGCGGGAATAGCCGGTACGTCGTCGCGACCGCTCATCGGCCTTCTCGCGGCCCTCGTGCTCGGCTCGTCCGCCGTCAGTCAGCTGCTGTCACCCCGCGGACGGTTCGTGGTGCCGCTGGGCCTCGCGGGCATGGCCGTGGGGGTGGGCCTCCTGCCGGTCGCCGAGGGTACGGGCAGCGTTTCCCTGCTCGTCGCAGCCTGCGTCGTTGCCGGTTTCGGGCAGGGCATGGCCTTCCGGGTGGTCTTCAACGAGGTGTCCGTGAAGGTCGACCCGGCCCTGCATGCCCAGACCGTCAGTGCCGTGTACGTCATCACCTACCTCGGCAGCGCCGTCCCCGTGCTGGGCCTCGGTGCCGCCGCCGGGGTATGGGGGCTGAACGAGTCCGTCACGGTGTTCGCGGCGGCTGTGTCCGCCGTGTGCGCGGTGCTCGCCATCGGTTCACTGATCGTCCGCCGCCGAGCCGCCCGGTAGGCGGGCCACTCGGTAACGTGCCCCTCAGTAGGCGGGCCGCCCGGTCGGTCCTCGGGGTCCGACCCGGACGGGTTCCGCTGTTTGTAGGCTGTAGGCATGTCGAACACGCCCGCGCACGAGTCCCTCCCGACCATCCGAGCCGGCAGGAACGGGAAGGACGGAGCGCTCGGAGGAGTCGGAGGCAACGGTGACGGAGCGGTCGTCGTCGGGCTCGACATCGGCGGTTCCAAGACGCACGGTGCGCTGTGGGTCGGCGGCACGCTCGTCCGGGAGGCACGCGCGGGGAGTGCGAACGTGCAGAACGTCACTCCCGCGGAAGCCGCCCGTAACCTGCGGGCATTGTTCGAGGAACTCCTGCCGCCCATGCAGGCGCACGGTGTCGGCCTCGTCGTCGCTGGATCCGGGGGAGTGGACACGGCAGCCGATGCCGAACGCCTTCGGGGTCTGATCGCCCCGAACACGCCGAACGCCGCCATCGACGTCGTCCATGACACACGGCTCATCCTCGCGGCGGGCGGTGCACGAACCGGCATCGCGGTCATCGCCGGAACGGGGTCGGTGGCCTGGGGCGTGGGGGATGACGGCAGGGAAGCCAGGTCGGGCGGCTGGGGCTACCTCCTCGGGGACGAGGGCAGCGGCTACTGGGTGGCGCGTGAAGCAGTCCGTCGTGCGCTGCATCGGCACGACCTCGGGATGCGTCCCGATACGCTCGACACGGCCGTCCTGGCGCTCAACGGAGTGGATACCGTGCCGGAACTGATCGGACTCTTCCACTCAGGAGCGGGGCGCACGTACTGGGCAGCACAGTCCCGGGCGGTGTTCGACGCCGCACGGGACGGACACGAGGACGCCGCGGCGATCGTGGACCGAGCGGCAGCAGACCTCACGCGCCTCGTGCTCGATGTCGCGACGGTGATCGGAGTACCTGGTCCGATCGTCCTGGGCGGAGGGCTCGCGATGCACCAGCCCGACCTGCAGGCCCGCCTCCGGGCCCGCCTCACCGCCGAGGGCGTGATCGAGGTCGTGTTCCTCACCGAGGATCCGGTCATGGGGGCGAAGTTCCTGGCCGGAGGGCGGGCGTAGCCGGGCCGGGACCGTTTCCGAGCCGGGCACAAGGTCCACCCGGGGGCGGGTGTCGCAGTGTGACGCAGCCGCGACCCATATGAGGCCTTGTCTGCTCCGAAGTCATGGTTAGACTCAGAACCTCCGACAGCTTGAACTGACCGCTGAGCGCCCCGCTCATCGACCACTCGGACGGCAAGCCGGAACCGCATCATGTGCGGCCCGCGGGTGTAGCCCGGCCGAGAAGCTCCTGCCACGAAAGGCACAGCTGCCATGACTTCCACCGAGCAGGCGTCCAGCCAACATCCCATGATCGAGTTCCGCCACGTCACGAAGACGTACGACGGCGGGCGCCCCGCGGTGAACGATCTCACCATGGCCATCGACAGGGGGAGGATCACGGTCCTGGTAGGGCCATCGGGCTGCGGCAAGACGACGTCCATGCGCATGATCAACCGGATGGTGGAACCGACGTCGGGCCAGGTGTTCCTCGACGGGCAGGACGTCTCGCAGCGGAATGCCGCGGAGTTGCGGCGCTCGATGGGCTACGTCATGCAGGCCTCGGGCCTCCTGCCCCACAGGACCGTGCTGGACAACATAGCGACCGTGCCCCGGCTCAACGGGGTCGGCAAGGCAGACGCCCGCAAACGGGCGCAGGAATTGCTCGACGTCGTCGGCCTCGCGTCGGACCTCGGCCGGCGCTACCCCGGCCAGCTGTCCGGCGGCCAGCAGCAGCGGGTGGGTGTCGCTCGCGCCCTCGCAGCGGATCCGCCGGTGCTGCTCATGGACGAGCCCTTCAGCGCAGTGGACCCGGTGGTGCGCGCCGAACTGCAGGAGGAACTGCTGCGACTGCAGCGCGACCTCGCCAAGACGATCGTCTTCGTCACGCACGACATCGACGAGGCGACGATCCTGGGCGACAAGGTGGCCGTCCTCGCCGTCGGGGGGCGGCTCGCCCAGTACGCCACTCCCGAGGAGATCCTGCGCGTGCCGGTGGACGACTTCGTGGCGTCCTTCGTGGGAAGGGATCGCGGATTCCGCCACCTGTCCTTCCAGCCGGGGGACCAGGTCGTGATCCACCCGATCGAGACCATCGAGGTGGAGCGGCTCGGGGATCCGACGGTCTCCGTACGGTCGCCCTGGACGCTGCTCGTCGACGCGGACGGTCGTCCCCACGGCTGGATCCCGCAGGCCCGGCGTGAAAGCATCACGCAGCAGGCCGAGGCCGTTCCCGGAGGTTCCCTGTATACGCGCGGCGACACCCTGCGCCGCGCGCTGGATGCCGCGCTGTCCTCGCCGTCGGGCCTGGGCGTAGCGGTCGACGCCGACGGGCGCGCCCTCGGGGTGGTGAGGGCCGCGGAGGTCTTCGAGCTCATCGAGGCTGCCAGGCTCGACCGCGGGCGCGCCGATCACAACACGGTGGTCTGAGCGTGGACTGGTTCCTCGGCAACCTCGACTACATCTGGCTCCACGCACGCCTGCACCTGTTCCAGGCGATCGTGCCGCTTCTGCTGGGCGTCCTCGTCGCCGTGCCGATGGCGCAGGTCGCGCGGCTCAACCGCACCGTCGGATCGGTCCTGCTGACCGGCTCCTCCATCCTGTACACGATCCCGTCGCTCGCGATGTTCGTGTTCCTCCCCGTGGTCCTCGGTACGAAGGTGATCGACCCGATCAACGTGATCGTGGCGCTGTCCATCTACGCCTTCTCCCTGCTCGTCCGCTCCACGCTGGATGCCCTCAACTCGATCGACGACGGCGTCCGGCAGGCCGCGGTCGCCATGGGCTACAAGCCCATGCGCAGGTTCCTGACCGTCGACCTCCCCCTATCGCTGCCCGTGCTGTTCGCCGGACTCCGCGTCGTCTCGGTCACGAACATCTCGCTCGTGAGCGTCGGTGCGCTCATCGGGGTCCCGAGCCTCGGCACGCTGTTCACCGACGGGCTCTTCCGGTCGTTCCCGACGGAGATCGCCGTCGGCATCGTGATCATCCTGCTGCTGGCTCTCGTCATGGACCTCGTGCTCGTGCTGGCCGAGCGCCTGCTGACGCCGTGGACGCGCAGGACGGCCGCCGGCGCGAAGCCGGCACGGGACACCGTGGCGCTCGAGGCGAGGGTGGCAGGAGCCTGATGGACTACTCGAGCAACAATCTCCTCATCCAGATGTGGGAGTGGCTGACTGCTTCCGAGAACTGGGCGGGGGAGCGCGGGATTCCCACGCGCGTCGTCGAGCACCTCGGCTACACCGGGCTGACCATGCTGATCGCACTCGTCATCGCCGTACCGATCGGTCTCTACGTCGGCCACACGGGGCGGGGCCGCATCGTGATCGTGTCCGGCGTCGGCATACTGCGTGCCCTGCCGACCCTCGGCATGGTCTTCCTGTTCGTGCTCCTCGCAGGGCTCGGGCTCATGCCGCCCATCTGGGCGCTCGTCCTCCTGGCCGTCCCCCCGCTGCTGAGCGGCATCTACGCCGGCATCTCCTCGGTGGACCGTGCGGTGGTCGATGCCGCGCGCAGCATGGGCATGAGCGAGATGCAGATCCTCTTCCGGGTCGAAGTGCCCAATGGTCTGCAGGTCATCCTCGGGGGTGTACGCGCCGCCGTGCTGCAGGTCATCGCGACCGCAGCCGTCGTCGCCTTCATCAACCTCGGCGGCCTCGGGGTCTTCCTCGTCGAGGGAACACAGCTAGCGGACTACGGGCGCCTCTTCGGCGGCGCCGTGGTCATCACCGTCCTCGCGATCGCCGTCGATCTGCTCATGGGACTGCTGCAGAGAATCGCCATCTCGCCTGGGCTGCGCACGTCGGGCCCCGGGAAGGCACAAGGATCTGGCCGGCAGAAGGCCGTCGCCAGTGCACAAGGAGGAACACCATGAAGAACCTGTCAGCACAACGCGCCGGTCGGCGCGCTTTGATGGGACTGGCTGGCGGCCTGACGGCCGCGCTGGCGTTGACTGCCTGCGGTGCCAACAGGGAACCCCAAGGACAGCCGGAGGAGACCGCCACCCAGGCGAGCGGCTCCGTCGTCGTCGGTTCAGCTGACTTCGCGGAGAGCCAGATCATCGCCGAGATCTACGCCGGCGCGCTGAATGCAGCCGGTGTCGAGGCCACTACCAAACTCAACATCGGCTCCCGCGAGATCTACTATTCCGCTGTCGAGGACGGGTCGATCGACATCATCCCCGATTACAGCGGCAACCTGCTGCTGTTCGCCGATCCCGATGCGACCGCCGAATCTGCCGAGGACATCGTCGCGGCGCTCCCCGAGGCATTGACCGCGAAGTCGCCCGATGTGAAGCTCGGCGTGCTCGAGCCCTCCAAGGCCGAGGACAAGGACGCACTCGTCGTCACGGCGGCGACAGCCGAGAAGTACAACCTCACGTCCATCGCCGATCTGGCAGAGGTCTGTGGCGAGATCACGATCGGCGCTCCCAGCACGTTCCAGGAGCGCGCCTACGGCCTGCCCGGCCTCAAGGAGAAGTACAACTGCGAGCCCGGCGGCTTCGAGGCCATCAACGACGGCGGTGGAGACATCACGCTGCAGGCACTGCTGAACGACGACGTGCAGGCAGCCGACATCTACACGACGACGCCGTCGATCGCCGACAACGACCTCGTGGTCCTCGAGGACCCGGAGAACAACTTCATCGCCCAGCAGGTGCTGCCGCTGATCAATACCGAAACCGTGAGCGAGGAGGCCCAGAAGGTCCTCAACGAGGTGTCGGCGCAACTGACCACCGAGGACCTGCTGGCACTGAACCGCGAGGTCAGTGGCGACGAGAAGCGGAACCCCGCCGACGCCGCCGCCGACTGGCTCGCCGAGAAGGGGCTCGCGGGCTAGTACCGCCGCACCGGAATCCGTGGGAAGGCCGGGGCCCGTTAAGCCGCATTTCGATGCCGCGTAACGGGCCCCTGCTGTGGCATCCTGATCCAATGGCCACCTACAAGCAGTCGGAAAAGCTCCGTAACGTCCTCTACGACATCAGGGGGCCGCTGCTCGAACACGCCATGACCATGGAGGCCCAGGGCCACCGCATCCTCAAGCTCAACATCGGCAACCCGGCCCCGTTCGGCTTCGAAGCACCGGACGCGATCCTGGTCGACATGATCCGCAATCTCCCGAGGTCGCAGGGCTACAGCGACTCCCGCGGTATCTTCTCCGCGCGTACCGCCGTCGTGCAGTACTACCAGAGCCGCGGCATCAACTCGATCGATGTCGACGACGTCTATCTCGGCAACGGCGTCAGCGAACTCATCACCCTCTCGATGCAGGCCCTTCTCAACGCGGGCGACGAGGTGCTGATCCCGACGCCCGATTACCCGCTCTGGACGGCGTCCGTTGCCCTTGCCAGCGGCACTCCCGTGCACTACCTGTGCGACGAGGACAACCACTGGTGGCCGGACCTCGAGGACATGGCGTCGAAGATCACGCCCAACACCAAGGGCATCGTCCTGATCAATCCGAACAACCCGACGGGCTCGGTGTACCCGAGGTCGATCCTCGAGGGCATCGTCAGGCTCGCGCGCGAGCACGGGCTCATCCTGTTCGCGGATGAGATCTACGAGAAGATCCTGTACGACGACGCCGTCCACATCAACGCGGCGTCGGTGGCAGGGGACGACGTCCTGTGCCTCACGTTCAGCGGCCTCTCGAAGGCATACCGCATCGCCGGATTCCGTAGCGGCTGGATGGCGATCTCGGGGCCGAAGCGCGACGCGGCGAACTACATCGAGGGCATCAACCTCCTCGCGAACATGCGATTGTGCGCGAACGTGCCGGCCCAGCATGCCATCCAGACGGCCCTCGGCGGATACCAGAGCATCAACGACCTGATCCTGCCGGGCGGGCGCCTCAAGCAGCAGCGCGACAAGGCCGCCCAGATGCTCAATGCGATCGAGGGCGTGAGCTGCGAGGTGGCGCAGGGCGCCCTGTACCTCTTCCCGAAGCTCGACCCCGAGGTCTACCCCATCAAGGACGACGAGAAGTTCGCCCTCGACCTCCTGAAGCAGCAGAAGATCCTGATCTCGCACGGCAGCGCCTTCAACTGGATCGCCACCGATCACTTCCGCATGGTCACGCTGCCCAGCGTCGAGGTCATCGAGGACGCCATCGGCAGGCTCGCCGACTTCCTCTCGACCTACAAGCCCTGACCCGACGGGACGTTCTCGACAGCACTTCGACAGCAGGAGGAATAATGGCACCGAAGACCGACAGCTCTGCCGAGATGCGGCGTCTTCTCCTGGCCGGACCGGACTTCTCGCTGGACGCCGTCGACCCTCGCTCCACCCCCGGGTTCGACGGCGGGAAGAAAGCAGGCACGGCCGCACTCGCGGCCGGCGCGAAGGCGCTGTCGGGGCTCCAGGAGAAGCTGTTCGCCGAGAGCCGGGCCGGAAGCGAGATTTCAGTCCTCCTCGTCCTGCAGGGCATGGACACGTCGGGCAAGGGCGGCATAGTCCGGCACGTGGTGGGACTCGTGGATCCGCAGGGTGTGCAGCACCACGCATTCAAAGCGCCGACGGACGAGGAACAGAGCCATGACTTCCTCTGGCGTATTCACAGGGAGCTTCCCAAGCCCGGCATGATCGGTGTGTTCGACCGATCACACTACGAGGATGTGCTGATCCACCGGGTCCGCGGACTGTCCGCACCCGAGGAGATCGAGCAACGGTACGGCGCGATCAGGTCCTTCGAGAACGAAGTGGTGGCATCGGGCACCCGGGTGCTCAAAGTCATGCTGCACATCAGCAAGGACGAGCAGAAAGCCAGACTGGCGGAAAGGCTCGAGCGCCCGGACAAGTACTGGAAGTACAACCCGGGGGACGTCGACGAACGCGGCTACTGGGATCAGTACCAGGAGGCGTACCAGCTCGCGGTCGAGCGGACGAGCACGCCCGACAACCCCTGGTACGTAGTGCCCGCAGATCGGAAGTGGTTCGCCCGGCTCGCCGTCCAGCACCTGCTCACCGCGACACTCGAGGACATGCAGCTGACCTGGCCACGCGCTACCTTCGACGTCAAGCTGGAGAAGCAGCGGCTCTCTGCGTCCTGACCATCGTGCCGTCGGTACGGTCAGGAACAAGGACCGAACCCGTCCGCGATACCTCCTAGGGTGGAGGCACCGGACACGACGGAGGTACACATGCACTGGAAGATCGAACTCATCGCACTACCCGTCAGCGACGTGGACAGGGCGATCGCTTTCTACCGAGACAGGGCGGGATTCACCCTGGATCACGACCACCGGGTCGAGGACGGGCTTCGCTTCGTCCAGTTCACGCCGCCCGGGTCCGCCTGCTCCATCGCATTCGGCGAGGGAATCAGCACCATGGCGCCCGGATCGCTGCACGGGATCCAGGTGGTCGTGGACGACGCCGCCGGGGCCCGCAAGGAGTTGCTGGACCGAGGAGTCGAGGCGAGCGAGGTGGACGTGCAGCCCTGGGGTAGTTTCGTCTACTTCGCCGACCCGGACGGAAACCAGTGGGCGTTGCAGGAGCTGCCTGTCCGCGCGGACTGACCCGCGGGTCATGGCGCCGTGCTGCCCGCCGACAGGGCGCTACTGGCCCTCGGCCTTGTCCCGGGCAGCCGCGAGCCGCGCCTTCGCGCCCTCCAGCCATGCCTCGCAGCGATCCGCGAGGCTCTCGCCACGTTCCCACAGCGCCAGCGATTCCTCGAGGCTCACACCACCCGCCTCGAGCCGAGACACGACGGCCACGAGCTCCTCGCGGGCCTGCTCGTAGGACAGTGCGGCGACGTCTGCCTGTCCCGGTTCCGGCTGGTTGGTCTCGGTCATTTCGTTGTCCTCATCTGTTGGTGGCCAAGGTGTTCCGGCCGGAATCGTTCGAGGTGTGACCGACGGTGGCGAACCTGCGGCCGGACACGCCCGGGATCCAGGTGGAACCCGGGGAACTCCGCCCTCATGGACGGGGTTCGCCGTCTGACAGGCTCTGGGCGACTGCCCCGAACCGGCCGCCGGCTACGCGGATTCTCAGGGCTTCCCCGCCCTGTACCTCCTGCGGATTCGTCACGACATGACCGTCCCGTGTCTGGACCACGGCGTATCCGCGGTCCAGAGTCTTCTGGGGCGAAAGCGACCTGACACGCTCACGCAGGTGATGAATCGAATCCGCCTCGCGCTCCACGGCAGCGGTGGTGCACCGCAGCGCCCGCGACCTCAGGCGCCCGATGTCGGCCTCACGGACGTCTATCATCCCCTCGGGCTTGGACAGCGACGGCCTGGAACGGAGATTCGCGAGGCTCTCGGTCTCGCGGTGGACGAGCACGCGGATCGATCGCTCGAGGGCAGCACGAGCCTGGCCTATGCGAGCCAGCTCCTCGGACACATCGGGCACCACCCGCTTCGCTGCGTCCGTCGGGGTCGACGCGCGGAGGTCTGCCACTTCGTCCAGGAGCGGGCGGTCCGCCTCGTGCCCGATCGCGCTCACCACCGGAGTGATGGCAAGCGCAACCGCCCGGACCAGGGATTCGTCACTGAAGGGGAGGAGATCCTCGAGCGCCCCACCACCGCGCGCGATGATGATGACGTCGACGCGGGGATCTGCGTCCAGCGCCGCGAGCGCCGCGGTCACCTGGGCGACGCTGTTCACGCCCTGCACCGCGACCTCCCGTACCTCGAATTCGACGGCGGGCCACCGCAGGGCCGCGTTACGCATCACGTCCTTCATCGCATCGGAATCGCGACCGGTGATCAGGCCGATCCGATGAGGGAGGAGGGGGAGCTGCTTCTTGCGGTTCGCGGCGAACAGCCCCTCCGCCGCCAGCGCCTGCCTGAGTCGCTCGATCCGCGCCAGGAGGTCCCCGATGCCCACAGGCCGGATGTCGATCGTCTGCATCGACAAGCGACCCGTCTTGACCCAGAAGTCCGGCTTCAGGCGGGCCACCACCCGCGACCCGCGGTCCAAGGGGGACGAGACCCGATCCATCACGGTTCCGTACACGGACAACGACAGAGAGACCTCCGAATCGACGTCCCGCAGGGTGATGTAGCACATGCTCGATCGACGGTTGAGTTCGATGACCTGTCCCTCCACCCATGCCGCAGGTGCACGATCGATGTGGGCCTTGAGCTTCTCGGACAGAAGATGCAGCGGCCACGGGGTTTCAGGAGACGTCTCGGCCGCCGTCGCCGGGACGGATGACCTCTGCTGCGGAATCTGGGCCATCGGCTGGGCGCGGCTTCCCTCGCTCGTCATTCCTGTCCTGTCCTTCGGGAGGCAACTGCCTCCGGTTCCGCACGTCGTTCGGGCATTGTCCATCTGTACCATCCCGGACCCACAGGCGCGGAGCCCAGCTTATGTCTGTGGAAGCCGCAGGGTGGTTCGCTGCCTGCTGGTTATGCCCGGCAACGCACTCCGGGCATAATCGTGCATCCGATCTCCATCAAAGGATTCCATGCGGACCCTCGTCTCTGCCCTCCTGGCACTCCTCGCCCTTGCCGTCGCTGCTGCCGGTCTCACGTCTGCTTGGATCGACGAGAACCTCGTGGAGGAGTCCGGGTTCGTGGCGCTTGCAGCACCGCTGGCTGACGATGCCGATTTCCAGGCGGCGCTCACCGACTCGCTGGCGCAGGAGGTCACGGCGACCACGGGGCTGCCGGAGCAGTTCGACTCCTTCGTCGAACCCTTGGTCCGGGACGCCGCGGGAGCAGTGACCGGCTCCTCCGGCTATCCGGCAGCATGGCGGGAGACACTGCGACTGTCCCATGCATTCACTTTCGCGCAGGCGCCCCAACCGTCCGAGCCGGCTCCGGCCATCCTGACCCTCGACGTCGGTCCGGTGGTGGGGCTCGTGGCGGAGAGCGTCAGCGAAAGCCTGGGGGTGGATGTGCCGGTGCCTGAGGACACCACGATCGACGTCGGATCCATCGAGCGTGGCGGGCTTCTGAGCGGTCTCGCCGATGGGGTGCAGAGCTGGCGGCTCTACCTCGCGGGAGCGGGAGTCCTGGCGCTACTCGCGCTCGTCATCGCACGGCGGAGGGGCACGACGCTCGCGCTGCTGGGTCTCGGCGTGGCCGGGCTCGGCGTGATCGGCTATCTCGCAGGAGAGTGGGTGCCGGGGATTGCCGCCCAGGCGCCGGGAACGAGTGCCATAGCCGACGTGTTCATCCGGGGACTTGCTGAACGAGCGGGATCGAACATCGCAGGCTCCAGCGTCCCTGTCATCGTCGCGGGATCGATCGCGGTCGTGATCGGCGTCGTTCTCCGGATCGGTTTCGAGCGTCGCCGTAGGGCCTAGCTCACAGCCGAGCAGCGCCGGAACACCCGGCCCGAACGTTGCGACCCGGTAGAATTGGGATATGACCAGTACCACCGTTCAGGTCCCCATGCCCACCATTCCGCGCAGGCGTCGCTCTCCCGAGGACGTGCTGGCAGCAGCGCCGGTCCTGGGTGAGAAAAAGGTACTGCTCGCTGCCCCCCGCGGATACTGTGCCGGCGTGGACCGCGCGGTCATCGCCGTCGAGAAGGCCCTCGAGCACTACGGCCCGCCGGTGTACGTGCGCAAGCAGATCGTGCACAACCTGCACGTCGTCTCGACGCTCGAGGCGAAGGGTGCCATCTTCGTCGAGGAAACCGACGAGGTTCCCGAGGGAGCGCTCGTGGTCTTCTCGGCGCACGGTGTCTCACCCGCAGTCGTGCAGTCCGCCGAGGACAGGGGACTGCGCACGATCGACGCCACCTGCCCGCTCGTCACCAAGGTGCACAAGGAGGCGCAGCGGTTCGCCCGCGACGACTTCGACATCCTCCTGATCGGCCACGAAGGCCATGAGGAAGTAGAGGGCACGGCGGGAGAGGCTCCGGACCACATCCAGATCGTCAATGGTCCTGAGGACGTCGACAAGGTCCAGGTCCGCGATCCGGAGCGGCTCATCTGGCTGTCGCAGACCACGCTCAGTGTGGACGAGACGATGCTGACCGTGAACCTGCTCAAGGAACGCTTCCCGACACTGCAGGACCCACCCAGCGACGACATTTGCTACGCCACGTCGAACCGCCAGGCAGCGATCAAGAAGATCGCACCACAGACCGACCTCGTCATCGTCGTGGGTTCTGCGAACTCCTCGAATTCCGTGCGCCTCGTCGAGGTGGCGCTGGAGTACGGGGCGAAAGCAGCGCATCGCGTCGATTTCGCGAACGAGGTGAATGAGTCCTGGTTCGAGGGCGTGCGCACGGTCGGTATCTCCTCCGGTGCATCCGTACCCGAGAACCTCGTGCAGGACGTGCTCCGGCTGCTCGCCGAGTACGGCTATGGAGAGGTCGAGGAGGTCGTGACGGCGCAGGAGGACATCATCTTCTCCCTGCCCAAGGAGATCCGCGCAGCGCTGAAGGCCATGGGCGATTCGTCGCAGGGCCGCGGGGGTCGCGGCCAGCGGCAGGACCGTACGGCACTGAACTGACCGCAGTGCTGCGGCTAGCCGTCAGTGCCGTCGAGGAGCTCGTGGGCGGTGAGTGAGCGGGGCGTGGCATCGATGGCAGCTCCCGAGTAACCGGGCGATGCCGGGCTGCCGGCCCTTTGAGCGCGAGCTGCGCCGAGCAGACTGACGTCGGCGCCCTGCGAGTCGTGCAGGCCGTCCGTTCCCCCGACCGCAGCGTCGACGACGTCCAGCGATGCGGAGTCAAAGGCACCGATACGGCGCGCGGTGGGCAGGACCCTCGATTCGAGTGCCCCTACGAACGAGTTGTAACGCTCGACGGACGTCTTCAGCGAGGCCCCGAGCCGGGTGACGTGTCCGCCCATCGTGCCGAGGCGCTCGTACAGCTGCTTGGACAGATCGAAGAGCTCGCGGGCATTGTCGGTGAGGACGGCCTGGCGCCAGCTGAAGGCAGCGCCCTTGAGGATGCCGAGCAGGGACACCGGTGAGGCGAGCGCGACGTTCCGGCTGAAGGCGTAGTCCAGCAGTTCGGGGTCCGCTCGCAGAGCTTCCGAGAGGACGGACTCGACAGGGATGAAGCAGATGACCAGCTCCGGCGAATTGGCCACGCCCTCCCAGTACTTCTTGCGGGCCAGCGCGTCGATGTGCGCGCGGAGAGCCTTTCCATGCTGCCGCAGCAGTTCGTCCCGGCGGAACTCCGTGCCGCCGTCGGCCTGAGCCTGCCCTTCGGCCGTTCCCTGCAGCTCCTGCGCGGCGAGGAACGCCGTCAAGGGTACTTTCGCATCGATGACGAGCTGCTTGTCGCCCGGGAGCTGGACCACCATGTCCGGGCGTGCGCGCTCGCCGTCACTACCCGTCGGAATCGAGACCTGCTCCAGGAAGTCGACACGGGAGAGCATGCCTGCCGCCTCGACCACCCGCCGCAACTGGACCTCGCCCCACTGGCCGCGCGCACTGTTGCTACGCAGCGCGCCGGCCAGCGAGTGGGTCGTCGCCAGGAGGCGCGCGTCGGCCTCGCGCGACTCCTCGAGCTGCCGCGCAAGCTGTCCGTACTGCTCCACGCGATCACGTTCGAGAAGGCCCACCTGCCGTTGCACCTGCGTCAATTTCTCTGCTACCGGAGCCAGGGCGCGCAGGACGTCGTTGTCCGTCGAGGTCTTACCGGACAACTCACGGTTGTGCTGCTGCAGGATATCGCGCTGGGCCACTGCTGCCGCGAGGTCCGTCGTCGTGCTCCCCAGGCGCGCTGCGGCGTCGTCGAGCTCGGAGCGGAGCTCGTCCGCACGATGCCGCAGTGGGCGCGCCACCAGGAACGCGCCGAGTGCGCACCCGAGGACGAAGGCGAGGAGGACGAGAAGAAGCGTGGTGGTGCTCATGCCCACACTGTTGCAGCACCCTCCGACATTCAGGGGTGGCGACACCGCGAAGCGGGTCCTCCCTGCCCGGTAGACTTGTCTCCCGTGGCTCTTACTATCGGCATCGTCGGACTGCCCAACGTCGGCAAATCAACCCTCTTCAACGCGCTGACGCGCAACAACGTGCTGGCCGCGAACTATCCGTTCGCGACCATCGAGCCAAACGTCGGTGTGGTCAACCTGCCCGATTCACGCCTTGCGAAGCTCGCCGAGGTCTTCAGTTCGCAGCGCATCCTGCCGGCAACCGTGTCCTTCGTCGACATCGCAGGCATCGTCAAGGGCGCGTCCGAGGGGGAGGGGCTCGGCAACCAGTTCCTCGCGAACATCCGTGAGGCCGAAGCCATCGCCCAGGTCATCCGCGTGTTCGATGATCCCGATGTCATCCACGTGGACGGCAAGGTCGATCCGCGGTCGGACATGGAGACCATCAACACCGAACTGATCCTCGCCGACCTGCAGACGCTCGAGAAGGCCATCCCTCGCGTCGAGAAGGAAGTGAAGATCAAGAAGCGCGAAGCGGCGCAGCTCAGCGCGATGCAGGCGGCGCAATCCGTCCTGGAACGCGGGGACACGATCTTCTCGTCCGTAGCGAGCGACAAGCTCGAGATGGAGCACCTTCGTGAGTTGAGCCTGCTCACGGCCAAGCCGTTCATCTACGTCTTCAACGTCGACGACGCCGTTCTCGGCAATCCGCAGCGTCAGGCGGAGTTGCGCGAGCTCGTGGCGCCCGCCGACGCCATCTTCCTCGATGCCAAACTCGAAGCCGACCTCGTGGAACTCGACGAGGCGGAGGCTCGCGAAATGCTCGAGATGAACGGCCAGGAGGAGTCCGGCCTCGACCAGCTGGCGCGCGTCGGTTTCCACACCCTCGGGTTGCAGACCTACCTCACGGCGGGCCCCAAGGAGAGCCGCGCGTGGACGATCAGGAAGGGTGCAACGGCGCCTGAGGCCGCGGGCGTCATCCACTCCGACTTCCAGCGCGGCTTCATCAAGGCCGAGGTGGTGTCCTTCGACGACCTGGTCGATGCCGGCTCGATGAGCGAGGCGAAGTCACGGGGCAAGGTCCGGATCGAGGGCAAGGAGTACGTCATGTCCGACGGCGACGTGGTGGAGTTCCGCTTCAATGTGTGAGTCGGCGTGATTGCTTCCGTTCTGAGGTAATCCCGCGGAATCGTGATTTGTCGTAACTCGAAGATTTCAGCGGGACCGCACTGCTGAATACCCAGCTGAGAGATCGAAGTGCTCTGCCTCGGTGAATGTCCTTGTGCCAGGAGGCGACGAACCGGCACCGATGCTGGTCCCCTGAATATCATCCCAAGGGCTGTTTCGGTGCCGGCTCGTTGCTGCTGGGCTGTGAGGGGCAATCCCCGCACAGCACCCGTGCAACCTCATCGAGCCGACAGGAGTCTGACCGTGGACCTATCTGGTGCACTGATCTTCGCCTTCATTTTGGTGGCGGCGGTGGTTATCGTCCTCGCATTGCTGGCGATCGCCCGAAGATCCTCACCGAAGACGAGCCAGGGTAACCAGGAGGCGAGCAGGCGTACGGCGAGAGCCGCAAGTCAGCCCGACAGCGGGGGCGGATCCTCCGCGGCTGTCCTGGGTGGGGCAGCGCTCATGGGCGGTCACGAGTCGCACCCTGGCGGGGGCCCTTCCGGCGGCGACTCATCCTCATCCTCGGGTGGGGGAGGCTTCGACGGTGGGGGCGGCGCTGGCGGCGGGGGAGAGTAGGCATGGAGGACACGACGTTGGCGTGTCTGGCCTCGGCCGGCAGCTGTGGCATCATCGGCCTCTCCGGCGGGCTGGCTTCAGGTAGAACTCCGATGTTGGTCTTCCTCATCCTCGGGGTGGTTTCGGGTGCGATAGCTTTCGCTACCTGGACGCAGGAGGAGAAGCCTGTTGCACCGGAGGTTCATTGAAGCCGTCCGAGACTCCAGCTTCCGCGGACTACCGCCCAAGTCCCTGTCCAGCGGTTCGAGGGCTCAGTGACGAACCCGAGCTCTTCCTCGCCCGGGTTCAGGCCGTGAAGATCGACGTATCCGACCAACCCCGCTGTCGACGTCTTAGCGGCCAGACGGGTCAGTTCGGCGGGGGGGATCCTCGACCTGGCGGACCAAGAAAGCGTGCAACGCCGTATGGGAGGTCGCGCTCCATCCCGCATGAAAGCAGAAGAGGCGGTCCTTACCCCATCCGGCAAGAACACCTGCCCCTCGCGCCGTAGGGGCCGTAGATGCAGGGCAGCCGCGCTCAAGTCCTCGACCTGTCGCCCGGCCCGACGTATCGCCCGCTAATGGCCAGGCTGTGGCTCAGCCAGGACGTGAGGAATCCAGTCGTCGTCGAGCTCACAGTAACGCCGAGCCAGTTCGACACCGCGGCGCGAACTGACAGAATCTGACTATGGACATCTCTGCAGCTCAGACGGACATTCGGCGCGTTTACAGACGCGGTTCGGTCGGACAGATCGTGACGGCACTGATGTGGGCTGCTTCGGCAGCTGCCGCCTCGAGCGGGCTCGCTGGTATCGCTCCGTTCGTCCTGTTCGTCGGCGGGATGCTCATCTTCCCGCTCACGACCCTCGGTCTCGGCCTCCTCGGTGGGCCCTCCGCGTTGCCGGCTGGACACCCGATGTCAGCGCTGGCTTTCCAGACTGCAATGCAGGTGCCCCTGGGATTCCTTGTGGCCCTGACGCTTGCTGCGTTCGACGCGGACCTCTTCTTCCCTGCAGCAATGGTGCTCGTCGGGGCGCACTACCTGCCGTTCGTCTTCCTCTACGGCATGCGCTCGTTCCTGCTGTTGGCGATTCCGATGATCGTCACCGGCGTAGCCGTCGGACTGCTGTTCCCCTCGTCCTCCGTCATCGGAGCGTGGTTCACCGTGGTGCTGCTCGCCTCCTTCGGCGTCAAGGAATTCACCCGTGATCGTCGGGTCAGTGCGCACCAACGGGTCGCAACTCGTTAGCCTGCCACCCAGGTCATCACGCACGCTACGTAGCTTCCCATACCGAACCACCCCTACTGCTTGAGCGCAGCCGGAACCTTCCTCCGGTAGCCCTAACCATCATCGTGAAGTCCTCTCACCTGACGTCCACAGATGTCTCCGTGGCCGCGGCGAGGTGCCGTAGCTGGTGGGACTGCCCGTATGCGAGCCCGGCGAAGAACACGGCGAAGAATGCGCTCAGGGGAACCAGCTCCGGCGAGGACTGTCCGGACGACACGAAGGGCAGGACGAGCGTGGTGATAGCCAGCAGCGCACTGAAGCCCCAGAAGATCTTGATCACCAGGGGGTTCACCCGGATGGACTGCCGGACCTGGTACATGTGTCGGGCAGTCTTCGGGGCCGTCTTCGCATAGCGCTTGGGCAGGGTGATCAGCCAGAACAGCAGCGTCAGCGCCGGTCATTACCCTTCCGGGACCGCGCCGACACGCCGCGCCGACACGCCGTGCCGGCACCCCAACGACCAGTGCCCCCGCGGGAACATTCCTCGTGACGATTGCACCCCCTCCCACTACAGCCCCATCGCCGACGGTCACCCCGGGCAGGACCGTCACGTTGGCCCCGAACCACACACCCTTATCACGACGCGAGCCGGGTGCATGTCTGCTCGTCGGCCAGGCGCCATATCGTGATTCAAGGTCGTAATCACCGCATTGTGGCCGATAAGGGACCTGTCACCGATGTCGATGCCCCCCTGGTCCTGAAATCGGCAGCCGCTGTTGACGAACACCTCCGCGCCGAAGCGGATGTTCCTGCCGAAGTCAGCGCTGAACGGCGGGAAAAGTTGAAAGGACTCCGGGACCTCGCGCCCGGTCAGTTCGCCCATCAGGGCCCTCACCTCCATGGGGGAGTGGTACCGTCCGTTGAGCTCGGCGGTGATGCGCAGGGACTCCTGGCTCACGGCGTGCATGGCCTCATGGTGCGCCGAACCTCCGGGGATTGTCTCCCCGGCGTTGAGAGCGGCCAGGAGTTCGTCGAGACCTCGAATGTCGGCCATGCGCCCACGATATCGTGCCGTTGACGCTCAGGTTTGTTCGTATCATAGGGTCAAGCGGCTCCGGAGAAGCGCTAGGCCGGGCCCTCGGAGGTCGCAAAGGGCGGCCGGCCGTCCGGACGCCGCAAGTAGAAGCGACAGCGCCGGCCCCGCAATCACCTGGCCCGAGCCGATCGTGAATCCCTCGTCGGTCGCGGTGAGTTCCAGGCCGCTCAGCCGCTTCTTCCCACCTGACAGGCGGTCTTGGGCTAAGTAGGCCACAGCCTCTCGCAGCTTCGACGGCAGGGCTGCGTGTTCTATACCGAGCGGGCGCCTTATGTCCTCGCCGTGCACGACGATTTCGATGAGACGAGTGATGAAGGGCCCGGGAGGGGTTCTGGTGCTGGTGATGGTGGACTTGAATCGCTGGAGGGTCTCGGCAGGAGTGGGAGCTCGTTCGGTTTCTACCTCCCGGGCATTTGCGCGGTCGAAGTCGAAGCCCGACCTGATGAGGGACAGCCAGAAGCTGCGGCGGGTGGTCTTTGCTGAACCTGTCAGGTGCGCGACGACGTCGTGAACGTCCCAGCCTTGGCATAGCGAGGGCGTCGCCCACTGCGCATCCGTCAGCGATGCCAGATCATCTGCAAGGGCCTGCCGTTCCTGGTGCACTGTCTGCCAATCGCTGATCATTTTCATCCTTTTCTTGTGCTGCATACCACCACTCGGTAGACGCGGTTGGACCCTCGAAGTCATCGATCAACCCACTACGACTGACGATGGCGCGGTTCCGCTGCGCGAGGTGATGCAGGTGTTGCGTGCGAGTCACGGGGTTGGCAGGACTGCTGCACGGATGACGTCACGCAAGATCGGGCAGGCAAGATCCGAGCGACCCTGAGCATCTGTGGTCGTCCCGGCTGGGGGATCCCTTACCTGGGCTCCCCGCTTTGGGGCTTCGTGGCGGTGCTTGGCAGTTCTGTCACGTAAGCGGTGAGGGACTGCTTGTAGCCATCGAGGGTCGGAATGAGGGCGAGGAGCGCGGTCTTCAGTGCGTCGCCGTGTCTGCCTTCGTCATGCAGCGCCAGGGCGAGGAAGGCCTGGCGCGCCCCTTCGTCGATGCCGCCATCCGGCATGGATTCGAGGATCGTCAGAGCCTCGGCGGACGCGCCTACGTTGCGCAGGCTACTCGCGAGTTGGATGGACGCCCGTAGCGCGCTCGTGCCCTTCAGCCCTGCTGCGATGGCTCGCCTGTACAGCGGGATCGCTTCGTTCTCGAAACCCAGGGCATCGTGCACACCGGCCAACTCGAACAAGGCCTCTGCATCATCCTCGGGACGCTCGGCGAGCAGCTCGCCCATCTTCGCGATGGAGCCCTGCGGATCGTCGTCGTCGAAGTCCTGCTCGTAGAAGCGATCGATCTTCTGCTGCCACGCTGTGCCGGTCATCCCACCAGCCTTCCATGTCACCGTGGTACGTCCATACCGTGGAACTGATGCCGGAGCGAACCAATGGGGCGCATCCAGATTCGGGGGCAGAGCAAGCTAGGCAGCTCCGCCGCTGGTCCGCCGTGCCACTCCGGACACCAGGAGGCCGATGATGACTGCGGCCACGCCCAGCCCCGCGTAACCCAGAATGGTTGCGCCTGTCTCGGCCAAAGGGGAACGGTTCCCTGGTCGAGCCTGACCGGCAGCTGCCCCGTCGAGCACCCGCTCAGGTGCTGTTCCCGGTGGCGTGTCCATTCCGGTGGCAACGGCCGCGAGATGAATGGTGGCAGGCTCGTGGTCGGCCGAGACGTCAGTGTCCTCGGCAAGGGTGACGTTGACTCGTACATACAGGGGACCGGGAAGGTCCTCGGTGACCGGACGGAGCACGGTCGCCTCTGACGCTGCTATGTCGGTGAAAGGAATCACTGGCAGCAACTCGACGGTTGTGCCCGGACAGCCAGAGGGGTTGAAAGCCACGGAGCACGCGCTGGCTTGCACCGCGAGGTCCTGCATGAGCAGCGAACTGGCATTCGGCGGCGTATCGAGATCCAGTACGAGCTCGTCGACGAGATGCGGAACGAAGGTCACGAGCACATCCCAGGACGATGTCTCGCCAGGGGTAAGGCGCACGGTGTCTGCCGAGTACTCGAGGTCGAGCAGGTTTGGTCCGGTGGTGGTGGCTGGTATCTCCGCTGGCACAGCAGCCGCAGGCGCAGCGGAGAAGGCAAGTGCGCAAGCCGCGAGCGACAGTCCTTGTCCGAGGGCGAAACGCCTCACGCGCTGCGCCCGTTGTGTTCGCCGCGGGCACTGCGGCGTCCGTGCCTGCCGTTCTTGTCCGACGTCGGCCAGCTGCTCCAGGTCACGAGCGCAGCGACAGCGAGCGTGATGCCGCCGAGCACCGGAGGGTTCGACATCGCGATGATGACCGGAGCCAGACCGGGAACCGAGAACAGGACTTCGCGCACGGTATCGACCCTGTACGGCGCCGGGTCCTCGACGTCGTTCGCGTCACCCTTCATGGTGATGATCCGCGTGGGTCCGCCGGTATCGGTCACGCTGGTGACCCGATGCGTGATCGGCAGCGCTCCCGGTCGGTCGACGGTGATGATGTCGCCGATGGAGATGCCGGCCGCTGGCATCTCACGGACGACGGCGACTGATCCTGCCGGAATGGTCGGGCTCATCGAGCCGGTCCTGAACATCATCAGCGTGATGTCGAAGACAAGCGCTGCCACCACAAGCAGGATGCACACTGCGCCACCGATAGCGGCAAGATTCATCAGCAACTCGCGGATGACGGCGGCGGGGGAGTGTCGCTTCCTCAGGGGAGCTGATGCATCGGCGGAACCGAGGGGAGCAATCACGGCAGGGTTAGGCGTCCCGCTCACGGTGCTGTCGAAACCGCGGAGAACTGCCAGATCGCCGACGCTGACTTCCCCTGCAGTGCGTTGGCTGCTCCAGGGGGAAGCGAGACCTCGAAGCAGAACCTGGTGCTGGCACCGGGGGCTGTCGGTGTAGCTGGAGCCAGGCTGTTCACCACACCGGCATTCTGGCCGGTAGTCAAGGGTCGGCCCGCAGTCGCAGAGCCGACCACGAACACGGCACCGGATGCGAATACGGCAGCAGAGCAGGTTTCCGAGCGCACGACGCGGTACACCAGGGCATCGCCGAGCAGAGGTGCGGCAGTCCCTGGGGGATTGGTGACTGCCGCAGGTCCCAGGGACGCCGTGCCCGCCAGCGAACCAGTCCGGGTGCGCAGGGCGATCGGCGCATAGGCAGTACTGCCGGGGTACATTCCTGTGGCGTTGAAGGAAAGCGTCGCACCGGGAGCTGTTTCGTTGATGGTCCAGGGGCCATCGGCCGAGTACGGGCTCGAGGTGGTCGATTCGATCGAGAAGGAACTCGCTGCGAAGGAGCCGGAGGCGTACTCGGTGTCCGTCCAGGAGGCGAGGGTCAATGATCCGCCGACTCCGAGCACCAGCGCCCCGGCCAGTACCGCGCGGATTCGGGCCAGGGACTTCGGTCGAGCTGCGCGTGTTGCTCGTGCGGGCCGTCGGACGCTGTGCGCGCCCACGGCTAGGAGAGGGACTCTGCTGCGAATTCCCAGGTAGCGCTGCCGCTGATGCCCTGGGCGATGTCACCCGCGGTGACCTTGAAGCAGAGGTTGGCCGGCGCAAGCGCGGTCCCGGTCGCTTCCTCGAGGCTGAAGGTGACGCCTGCGGGCACAGTACCCAGAGCGGTGCCCGCCGGGACCAGGGCGGTTCCCGTCGTGGTCGCCGTGCAGCCGAAGCCGGTCGTCTGAAGCAGCTCGTAGGTGAGGTCCTTGAGGCTTCCGGCCAGGGCCTCGGAAGACACGGTGACGGTTGCCCCATAGGAGGTGGTCCCATCCAAGGCAACGGCGAATGGCGCGTAGACGACGTCGTTCGGTGTCAGTTCGTCCGCATCGACGACGAAACCGAGGTCGGCCGCGTCGGTTGCTGTTGCGTGGTCGGTGAAGTTCGTCCCGTCGGTGCTGCCGACGAGGTTGAACTGTCCGCCGGCGAAGCTACCAGTCGCGAATTCCGAGTCGTTCCAGGCTGCCAGCGTCACAGCAGCACCGACCCCGAGGACCAGGCCTCCTGCCAGGACGGCGCGGACGCGGCGGCGCTTCAACTGCGGAACATCGTTCATGGTGGATCCCCCTGTAATGAGTCGCTCCGGCTAGGACCGCCGGCGACGTAAACTATACCCAGTTGTCCCATTTCTCCGGTTTATGCTGAAAATCAATTTCTGTGCGAAATGGAATGTTCACACTGCGTTCATGTACCAGTCCCAAATCCTCGTGATGTGACGTCAAACGGTTCAGGAAGGAAGGCTGATGAGAGAGCACGATCCTGAGTTGCCTGGTATCGGTCAGGGGGCGCAGAATTTCCGGCTCCGTTCAGGCGTGTGGGCGGCGGTGCTGGTTGGGCTCCTGGTCCTGCCAACCGCCGGTACAGGCCTGCGCGCCGGGATGACCGATGCTGCGTGGCATCAGAACCAGGTCACTGCCGGATCATTCACAGCAATCGCCATCTCCCCGGCGCGACTTACTGCCCAGTGCCGATACTTTCCTGCCGTTCTCGGCATTGGTTCCCGGGTCGAGATGTACTGGGCGCTGCCGTCGGGATACCAGCTCTCAGAAAGCCAGTTGTGGGCATCGACCTCGGGCCTTGGGTCTGCGTTGGCGCCCCTCACCGGCTACAACCTCGCGCAGAACACCCGTCCTGCCGCTACGCCGGGACAGTACGTCACGACGGTTCCAACGAATCTCCTGGGCGGACTTCTCGGCTTGGGAACCGAGCTAGAGCTGTCGATTGTCATGAGCAGGCACGGATGGACCTCCACACCCGTCTCCACGGTGACCAACCCGGGTCTGGTTGCCGGCCTCGGCGGCAACTGTCGGAACGTTATCTGAGGAGATGCGCGACGTGCTCGCAGGTGCTGCTCGACGGTCGTTCAGGGTGATGTCAGCGCTGCTGTCCGCCGCTCTGCTGAGCGGATGCGCAACACCTGAGGCAACTCCCTTGAACGGGATCCAGTTCGTGGCAGTGTCGGGCTCAGGCACTGCCGGCCAACTCGCGTGGCTGACGACTGACCGCGTCACCTGGTGGGTGGGCACCCGTGACAACCGCCGCGTCGTCCGCGTCGGGACCCCCTGCGCGGGATTCGAGGCCGGAGTTGAGGTCACGGACGAGCAGATGACGATCGACCGCTCAACCATGCAGATAGCAGCTGTCGCCTGCGACTCTCCGCAGCACGAGTACGACGCGTGGATCCACAATTTTGCCGAACTTCCGATCAGCTACACCCTGGACGGCACGACACTCACCCTCTCGAATGACAGGGGTTCGCTCGTCCTGGAGCCCGTGACCGGTGACTGAGCAGGAGGACCCGCCGGCGTGGACCCCTTCTTATATACGGCGGGGCAGGGGACGAAATATACGGCGGGGCAGGGGACGAAGGCGTGTCCCCCGTATATAAGGAGTGGCTGGTGCTGCGATGTGGATGGCAACGGGTCGCAAGCACCGCCCGTCGTGGAGCGATCGTTGCCGATGCCCCGTCCTGGAGGGAGCGCGGACGTGATCGGCCCTGCCACGTCGGGGAGCTCGAGTCCAGCGACGCGGAGGAATGGTGGAGGGCCGAAGCGGATCATCTATAGTCGCGGGGTGACTTCGCAGCTTCCGGCCCGGCATTCCAAGGCAAGGTACCCCTCCCGAAGAGGGATTGGGAGGGGCGCTTCGTCGGGGTTTTCCGCTTCCGTCCGAAGCAGCCTCTTCCTGGGAGTGCTCGGTTTCCTGATCAGCTTCGCGGGTGCATGGATTCCTTCGCCGTGGCTGGATGAGGCAGCGACAGCCCACATCATCAGCTATCCCTTCGCCGACATGGCGGTCCTGTGGCAGCAGACCGACGCCGTGTTCGCTCCGTACTACGTCTTCATGAGCGCTTGGGTGAGCGTGACCGGGGTTACGCCGCTCTGGCTGCGGATGCCCAGCCTGCTGGCTGTGGGAGCAGGCACGGCTGCGATGGCAGCCGCGGGCCGTGCCGTCGGCGGTCGCAGGGCGCAACTGTTCTACGCCGCGGCGTTCGCCCTGTTGCCCCGCATGACCGCGATGGCAATCGAGGCCAGACCCTATGCGCTCACGTCGATGTTCATGGCATTCGCCCTGCTCGCGGTCGTCAAGCTCCGCGAGAGGAGTTCGATCGGGTACTGGCTACTGCTGGGGGCGTCGATGATCGGCGCCGTCGGCGCGCACCTCTTCGCCGCGCTGCCCGTCGTCGGCCTGGTGGCTGTCGCGCTCATCCTCTTCCAGGGGAAGTCCCGGCTGGCACTGCTCGTGACCTCGGTAGTGGCGGGGCTCGTGTGCCTCCCGCTCGCCCTCGCCGCGCTTCCGCAGCAGTCCCAGGTGAGCTGGATCGGGGACGGAGGGTACAATATCGCCGACCAGGCGCTGGTGGAGTCCTGGTTCACCTCGCGCTGGAACATCGAGCCCGCCGGTTCCGAGGTGCCGCTGCAGTACGTCGCAGTCGCGGTGGCCGGTCTGGCCGCGGTGGCCATTGCACTCGCGGTGATCATCGGCCGTCCGCTGCCGAAGGACCGCCTGCTCATGGCCGCGGTGCCGCCGGCGCTGGCCGTCGCCGTTCTGTGGGGCATCTCAATCGCGCATGAACCCATGCTGCTGGGCCGCTACTTCACGTCGTCGTCGCCGTTCGTCGCGATGCTGCTGGCGGAGTGCATCATGGTGCTCCGGCCTTACGCCAAGCAGATCCTGGCGTCGCTACTGGTCGCAGGATGCATCGTCCTCATCGTGGCCCAGCGCCAGCCGTACGCGAAGATTCCCGGCTACGACTACTCCTTCATCGCCTCGGCCCTGCACGACCAGGCGGAGAACGGGGACGGCCTACTGATCGAACCGGGTGTCGGTTCCATCGACTCCGCCCGCAACGCCGTCGACCTGTACCCGCAGGAGTTCGATCGGCTGGTGGACATAGCCCAGCCCGAACGCCCGCCGCTCGGCTGGGTGTTCGCCTCGGATCCTCCGGTGGTCGACATCGCGGAACGCGCCGTACCGCGGCGTGTCTGGCTTGTGGCCAAGAACGAGCAGGACAGCGCCTATGCTGCCCAGCTCAACAACCTGGGGTTCCGTCCGACGTCGTCCTCGAGCGGCCCTGCGCACACCGTCACCCTGTGGACGCAGCCCTGACGTAGGCCCTCGTCCGGCAGGAGCGCCGCGTCGCTCCTGCCGACATGGACGCCTGCCGACATGGACGCCGGCGAGGGTCACCACATGCGGCTGTTGGTCTCCGACACGAACCCCCGCCCGTCCGAGAACCAGTGGATGGTCGGACTGTTCCGCGCCGTCGGCGTCGTGAGATCGGAGAACAGATCCGCGTTGAACCGGTTGCTGAGCTCCGGGGACGTCAGGGCGGTCTCCTTCGTAATGACGAACACCGGGCCCTTCAAGCCTCTGCTCTGGATCGACAGGTGCACTTCGGCGTGCTGGTCGAGCCGGGCCTTGATCGCCCCGATCGCAGCCTGCACGTCTGCGTCGTCGTCCCAGATCGCCGCGTGCCTGTCCACGAAAAGCCAAGCCATGGTGCTCCTCGCCTGCCCTGCGGGTTCCGCCGCGGACCAGGTGCGGTCAGCGGCACTCCGGCCGCACCAGCGGGCGGCCGGGTCTCTTAACGAAACACCGCGCGGCGCCCCTGATCAAGCGCTGATTCCAGCGCAGGGCTGGTCGGACGGCGCCACCGCCCGTACCGCTGGAGAGGACCTCGGAACGTTCGGTGAACTTTGGTTGCAGCTCGATAACAACACCGAACCGGCGTGGCATTGGATACCTATTGGTAACAAAGTGCACTTAGGCTTTTGCTCACGTGAGTAGCGTCACCCTTTTGGGTTGCGTATCGGCTGTCATGCAAGACCGCGTGAAGCTGGATCCACACTATGAAATAGGAGGCGGAATGCGTTTCGGACGTACTTCCAAAGCTGTGGGGGTCGCTGCTGTAGCAGCGCTCGCATTGAGCGCCTGCGCTGCCAACACGGGTGCCGAGACACCCGAGGAAAGCGCTGAAGGCGAAGCAACGGGCGGAAACGTCCGTGTTGTCGAGGTCAACGGCTTCAGCTCGTTCAACTCGAACAGCTCAGAGGGCAACTCGGACATCAACGGCAGGATTGCCTATGCAACCCACTCCGGTTTCGTCTACATCAACAACGATCTCGAGGTGGTCGAGAACGAGGACTTCGGTTCGATGGAGGTCCTCTCCGAGGATCCCCTGAGCGTGAAGTACACAGTTAACGAGGGCGTTAACTGGTCCGACGGCGAGCCCGTGGACGGCGGCGACCTGCTGCTTTCGTGGGCCATCGGTTCAGGACACTTCAACGACGCGAAGACCGATGAAGCGGGTGAAGTCGTATCGGGTGCCACCTACTTCGACTACGCCGGCGACACCGGCGGACTCGGTCTCACCGAGCTTCCCGAGATCGGCGATGACGGCCGGTCCATCACCCTGAACTACTCGGAGCCCTTTGCCGACTACCAGGTAGCCTTCGGCCTCATGAGTGAGGGCGGCATCTCCACGCCCGCCCACGTCGTCGCCGAGAAGGGTGGCCTCGCTGATGAGGACGCGCTGATCGAACTCATTCAGACCTCGCCGGAGGGCGACCCCGAGAAGCCGGTGGAGCGCCCTGAACTCCAGGCGGTCGCCGACTTCTGGAACGCCGGTTTCGACACGAAGTCGCTGCCGAGCGATCCGTCGCTCTACCTGTCCAACGGCCCGTTCATCGCTTCGGCGATGACGCCGGACCAGTCCATGACGCTGACCCGCAACGAGGACTACAGTTGGGGCCCGATGCCGAAGGTGGACGAAATCACCGTCCGCTACATCGGCGAGGCACCGGCCCAGGTCCAGGCGCTTCAGAATGGCGAAGCGGACATCATCGCTCCGCAGGCGTCCGCTGACACCGTCGAGCAGCTGGAAGCCATCGAGGGCGTGACCGTTTCTCGCGGCAACGAGCTCTCCTACGACCACCTCGACCTGAACTTCAGCGGAGTCTTCGCCGAGGAGAGTGTCCGCGAAGCCTTCATGAAGACGGTGCCTCGCCAGCAGCTGGTCGAGACGATCGTCAAGAAGCTGAACCCCGACGCCGAGCCTCTCGACTCGCAGCTCTTCCTGACGGACCAGGAACCCTACGAGGAGTCGGCCGCCAACAACGGTTCGGAAGCCTACGCCGAGGTCGACATCGAGGGTGCGAAGGAGCTGCTCGCCGGAGCGACTCCAGAGGTCCGGATCATGTACAACCGTGACAACCCGAATCGCCTGAACTCCTACACGCTGATCGCGGAATCCGCCGCGAAGGCAGGATTCAAGGTCATCGACGGCGGTCTCGGTGCCTCTGACTGGAGCGCCGCTCTGGGCAACGGCACCTACGATGCCACCATCTTCGGCTGGATCAACTCGGGCGTCGGCGTGTCCGGCGTGCCGCAGATCTTCAAGACGGGCAACGGCTCGAACTTCAACGGGTTCTCCAGCCCCGAGGCCGACGAGCTCATGGACGAACTGATCGTGACGACCGATCCGGATGCGCAGGACGACCTGCAGATCCAGATCGACAAGCTGATCTGGGATTCCAAGTACGGACTGCCCCTGTTCCAGGTTCCCGGTGTCGACGCCTACAGCGACAACATCACCGGCATCGAATACATGCCGAACCAGACGGGCGTCTGGTGGAACTTCTGGGACTGGGAAGTCGTCCAGTAGTCCGTCACTGAGTAACGCACGTCAGTAGCAAAGAGGCGCCGGGACAGGGGAACTCGCCCGTTCCGGCGCCTCTCTTTGTGCAGGTCGCGGAAGGACGATGTTCCGCTTCGGCGCCATGGCGAGGACCCGCGGTGGCTGCCGGCCCCGGCGTTCCTCCGGCTACGGAGGCTGCACTACACTCTGCGATAGCACGGGAACACCCACCCGAAATCAAACATTGAGGTTCGAAATCTATGGTGACCTACATCGTTCGGCGTCTGGTGACGGCCGTCCTCATCCTGATCGGCGCGTCATTCGTCGTGTACCAGCTCACCGCCCTCTCGGGTGACCCGCTCGAGGACCTGCGCGCGAGCAACGCGCCGAACCGCGATCAGCTGATCCAGGCCCGGACGGAACTCCTCGACCTCAACACGCCGGCACCGCTCAGGTACTTCGGGTGGCTCGCCGGAGCGGCGAAGTGCCTCGTCCCGTTCGCGGCGACCTGCGATCTCGGCGCGAGCATCCAGGGCGAGGCGGTGACCACAGCGCTCGTGAGGGCCATGGGTAACACCATCACGCTCGTCACCACCGCAACGGTGCTTGCCATCATCATCGGCATCTCGCTCGGCATCATCACGGCACTGCGCCAGTACAGCGGACTCGATTACGGCGTGACGTTCATGTCGTTCCTGTTCTTTTCGCTGCCGATCTTCTGGCTGGCTGTCCTGCTGAAGGAATTCGGCGCCATCGGGTTCAACAACTTCCTCGCGAACCCGCAGATCCCGGGTTCGACGATCCTGGTCGTCGCGATAGCGAGCGGGCTCATCTGGGCGCTGTTCGCGAGCAGGTCCTGGCGGAGCAAAGGAATCGCTTTCGTCCTCGGCGCGGTCGTCGCCGCGGCGCTCCTGTTCGTCCTGGACCTTGTGGACTGGTTCACCCGGCCGGGCCTGGGACCCATCGTGATCCTTGTGACGGGTGTCGGTATCGCCTTCGGCATCGTGCTGCTCACCGCGGGTCTCCGCAACCGCAAGGCGCTGTACTCGTCGCTGATCATGGTGGCCATCGGCCTCGTCGCCTACTACGTCGTGAACCCGATCCTGAATGCGGCAACCGCCTGGATGATCGTCATCTTCGCGGTCATCACGGTTCTGGTGGGTGTCACGGTCGGATACTTCATGGGCGGCTACGACCGCGGCCAGAGCATGCGTGCGGCGGCCCTGACCGGGCTGCTGATGGGGCTCCTGATCGTCGTCGACCGCTTCATGGTCACCTGGCCCTCCTACGTCAACAACTCGCGTGTCCGCGGCAGGCCGATCGCGACGGTGGGGGCGGAGACGCCGGGCCTCGACGGCACGTTCTGGGTGAACGGCCTCGACACGTTCACGCACCTGCTGCTGCCAACGCTGGCCCTGCTCCTCGCATCCCTCGCCAGTTACAGCCGGTATTCGCGCGCCTCCATGCTGGAGATCATGAACATGGACTACATCCGCACCGCCCGGGCCAAGGGCCTGAGCGAGCGGACCGTCGTGATGCGGCACGCCTTCCGCAACGCGCTCATCCCCCTCGCGACCCTGGTGGCCTTCGACATCGGCGCCCTGATCGGCGGCGCGATCATCACAGAGCAGGTCTTCGCCTTCGCGGGGATGGGACAGCTCTTCGTCCAGGCGCTGCAGCGCACCGACCCGGATCCGATCATGGGCTTCTTCCTGGTGGCCGGCATCCTGGCGCTGGTCTTCAACCTGGTGGCCGACATCGTGTACTCGTTCCTCGATCCTCGCGTAAGGGTGAAAGCATGACCACTCAGACTCCCTCCGACCTTCCCGGCGGTGAGGCAGCGACCGTCACCGGTCCTACGCATCCGGCTCCCGAGGCCGAGGCGAAGGGCCTGTCGCAGGGCCAGATCGTCCGCAGGAAGTTCTTCGACAACACCGCCGCGATCGTCAGCCTTATCGTGTTCGTCGTCATCTTCGTACTGGCTTTCACCTCGGTGGGGTTCGCCGGGATTCCGGGCTGGTGGAAGTACAACCACACCGAGTTCGTCCCACTGCTCAACGGTGGTGCGCCGACCGTCACCGGACCGTTCAGTTGGGGAGAGCACCCGTTCGGGCAGGATTCGATCGGCCGTGACTACTTTGCGATGACGATGCGCGGAGCTCAGAACTCCATCATCATCATGTTCCTCATCGGAGCGCTAGCGTGCCTCGTGGGAGTGGTCATAGGTGCCAGCTCCGGCTACTTCCGCGGCTGGACCGAGGCCGTGCTGATGCGATTCACCGACGTCATCATCATCATCCCGCTCGTCCTCATCGCAGCGACGCTGGGTGAGTCCGTCAACCGCTTCGTCGGTAGCGGCGCGCAGGTGTGGCTGCTCGGCATCTTCCTCGGGCTGGTCGCCTGGACCGGTCTGGCACGCCTCGTGCGAGGCGAGTTCCTGACGCTGCGTGAGCGTGAGTTCGTGGATGCGGCGAAGATCGCCGGTGCGTCCAACGCACGCATCATCTTCAAGCACATCCTGCCGAATGCCGTCGGCGTCATCATCGTGAACACGACGCTGCTGATGTCCGCGGGCATCCTGCTCGAGACGGCGCTGAGCTACATCGGATTCGGTGTGAAGGCTCCCGATGTGTCCCTGGGCCTGATCATCAGCCAGAACCAGGAGGCGTTCCAGACGCGGCCCTGGTTGTTCTGGTTCCCCGGCCTGTTCATCGTGCTGATCTGCCTCTGCATCAATTTCATCGGCGACGGCCTGCGTGACGCCTTCGACCCTCGGCAGAAGAAATTCAACGCCAGCCGGGCGAAGGACGCAGAGAAGCCCGCAGCCGCGTGACCGGACCGCTAGGAGCCGAGAGTCAGCGACGCGGCAGCCGCCGAGGCCAGCAGCACCGCCACGGCGATGTGCGGCCAGTTCCACGCGCGGCGCGCACGGTCGGGGGAGTCGACGTCGATGGCGCCGGACTCCACCAGCTCCTGCCAGCGGGAACGCACGAGGTAGGCCGCCAGTCCCGAGTCCGTGTTCTTCAGGTCCCCCGGACGGATGGACCCGCCGGGGCCGTAGCTCGTGGACGGCAGGTTCGTCACGTGTTCGGGCTTGCCGGCATGGGTTCCCCAGACCCCGGGAGCGGGTGCGGCCCAGGCGGTGAACGAGCCTGTCGGCGTCACCAGCTTCAGGGCGTACCTCGTATCCACGTCGATCAGGGCGGCCCAGGGGACCCTGATGGTCGCCAGCGGGTTCCGCAGCGTCACGGCGTCGTCGGACAGGACGACGGCGGGATACCAGAAGAGCCACCAGCCGACATAGCCGATGCTTGCCAGCGGCCATCCCGCGAGCAGGCCGGCCGGACCCTCGGTGGCGAGGATCGACACAAGCCCGGCCAACGCGACGATGACCGCGATACCCGTGAACCAGACGCTGGTCCGCGGTTTGAAAACGGTGGCCCCGGCCACATCCCTCGAGCTTTCCATGGCTCAATAGTCCCAGCAGTGCGGCCGACCACGGCAATCCCGGAGCGCGGGCAGTCTCGCGCCTCCATCACGAAGGAGACCCCCTCATGAGTACTCAGGTAATCGGTGGCACAGGCGGCGCCGGCCCGGACCGGCCGGCGTTCCAGGGTCCCGTGCTCGAGGTCCGGAACCTCAGCGTCGACTTCGGTGTCGACAAGAAGTGGGTCCCTGCCGCCATCGACCTCAACTACGAGGTGCGTGCCGGCGAGGTCCTCGCCATCGTGGGCGAGTCCGGTTCCGGCAAGAGTGCCAGCTCCATGTCGCTTCTCGGGTTGCTGCCGTCCAACAGCCGGGTCACCGGCGAGGTGCTGCTGAACGGCAAGTCCGTCCTGACGATGTCGCCGGCGAAGCTCCGGCAGATCCGCGGCAACGACGTCGCCGTCATCTTCCAGGAGCCGATGACCGCACTGAACCCCGTCTACACCGTGGGTTTCCAGATCGTGGAGACGTTGCGCCTGCACAACGAGATCTCGCCGGACGAGGCGAAGCAGCGTGCGCTGCGCCTGCTGCAGATGGTGGAGTTGCCAGATCCCGACAAGGCGTTCCGCTCCTACCCGCACCAGTTGTCGGGAGGGCAGCGCCAACGCGCCATGATCGCCCAGTCACTGTCGTGCGATCCGAAGCTCCTGATCGCCGACGAACCGACGACGGCCCTGGATGTGACCGTTCAGGCCGAGATCCTAGACCTCATGCGCAACCTGCGCACCCAGTTGAACAGCGCGATCGTCCTCATTACGCACGACATGGGAGTGGTGGCAGACCTCGCGGACCGGATCGCCGTGATGCGCAAGGGCTGCATCGTGGAGACGGGCACGGCGGAGCAGATCTTCAACAACCCGCAGCACGAGTACACGCGGGCGCTCCTCGCCGCCGTGCCGCACCTCGGGCAGGGGGACGGGAACGACGACGTCGACATCACCGCCGCCCTGGCGGCAGCGACCCACACGGAGTTGCAGACCGTCGACCACGACGAGCTGGAGCGGCGCGAGCAGCAGGTACTCGCGCAGCTCCACGAGGAAGCGCACACGGCGTCGCCCGCTGCGGAGCCGGTCCTCGAGCTGGTGGACGTGGCGATCGAGTATCCGAAGCAGGGCCGCGTCCCGGCGTTCCGGGCTGTCGAGGGTGCGAACCTCACCGTCTATCCAGGCCAGGTCATCGGACTGGTGGGGGAGTCGGGCTCCGGGAAGACCACGATCGGGCGGGCCGCCGTCGGGCTGTTGCCGGTCGCGCACGGTTCGCTCAAGGTCGTGGGAACGGACATCTCGGGCTTCCGGCCCACGTCGAAGGAACTCGTGCAGGTGCGGCGGCACGTAGGCATGGTCTTCCAGGACCCGTCGTCGTCCCTGAACCCCCGGCTCCCGATCGGTGAGAGCATCGGTGAGCCCATGTTCCTGGCGGGCGAGGCCAAGGGTGGCGAGTTGCAGAAGCGCATCGAGACGCTGTTGGACCAGGTCGAATTGCCGCGTTCCTATCGCAACCGGTACCCGCACGAGCTGTCCGGAGGCCAGAAGCAGCGAGTCGGCATCGCGCGAGCGCTGTCGCTCAAACCGAAGCTGATGGTTGCTGACGAGCCCACGTCCGCCCTGGACGTGTCCGTGCAGGCGAAGGTCCTGGAACTCTTCCAGAACCTGCAGCGCGAACTCGGATTCGCCTGCCTGTTCGTCACGCACGACCTCGCCGTCGTCGACGTGCTCGCGGACTACATCTGCGTGATGAAGCGTGGGCGGATCGTGGAGCAGGGCACGCGTGACCAGATCCTGCGCAGCCCCCGGGACCCCTACACCCAGCGTCTGCTGGCGGCCGTGCCCTTGCCGGATCCGGCCAAGCAGAGAGAGCGCCGCGAGCTGCGAGCGAAGCTGATGGCGTCCACCGACTGAGTGCGGTCGCGTCCCCTGTAGGGGGTTGCACCCGACGTAGCCCGTCCTGCTGAGGCAGGGCGGGCTACGTCGCTGTGTCCGGTTCCGACGCCACGTGCCACTGTGGAACCCGGGACCGGACCGGGGCATGTACGCCACGTCGGCCTCCCCACGCCGGAAGCCCCCACGCTCCCGTTATCGAAGCGTGACGTGCCGCAGTCGCAGGCCGTCGCCCGCGGAATCACGGTCATCGGGCGGGCATCCTGAAAACCGCCTGGAAGCGCCGTCCTCCAAGATGTTCAGGGAAGCAACGGAATGGGCATATGATCTTCCGGTGTGAGTTGGCTCTCGCTCTCTGCGGAGCCGCTATCCCGGCCACAACAGCGCCGGAACGACCCAGATACCTAGGAGGCGGAATGCGTTTCACGCGCACTTCCAAAATGCTCAGCGTCGCGGCCATCGCCGTTCTGTCACTGAGTGCATGCGGCGGCGGAAGCAGTGAGTCCGGCACGAGCGAGGGCACCACAGATGCCGTCATCGTGGTGGATGGCTCCGAGCCCCAGAACCCGTTGATCCCCACGAGCACCAACGAGGTGGGCGGCGGAGCGATCCTCGACCTGATCTTCGCCGGTCTCGTGAGCTACGACGCGCACGGCGCGTCCCAGAACGAGATGGCCGAGTCCATCGAGACCGAGGACGCCCAGAACTACACGATCAAGCTCAAGGAAGGCAAGACGTTCACCAACGGCGACCCCGTCACCGCGAGCTCCTTCGTCGACGCCTGGAACTACGGTGCTGCCGCGAAGAACGCGCAGCTCTCGAGCTACTTCTTCGAGAGCATCGAAGGCTACGACGAGGCGAGCGCCGAAGGCTCCACGGTGGAGACCATGAGCGGCCTCACCGTCGTCGACGACCTGACGTTCACCGTCAAGCTCTCCCAGCCCGAATCCGACTGGCCCCTGCGCCTCGGCTACAGCGCGTTCTTCCCGCTGCCCGCCGTGGCTTTCGAGGATCCCGCCGCTTTCGGCGAGAACCCGATCGGCAACGGACCGTACAAGTTCGCCTCCGAGGGCGCCTGGCAGCACAACCAGCAGATCGAACTCGTGCCCAACGACGAGTACGAGGGCCCGCAGGCCGCGCAGAACGCCGGCGTGACCTTCAAGATCTACCAGAACGACACGACGGCCTACCAGGACCTGATCTCGGACAACCTGGACGTCCTGAAGACGATTCCGACCAGCGACATCAAGAACTTCAAGAACGACCTCGGCGAGCGCTCGATCGAATCGCCCTATGCAGGCAACCAGACCATCGCGATCCCGTACTACCTCCCGAACTGGGAAGGCGAGGCCGGCAAGCTGCGCCGCCAGGCGATCTCGATGGCGATCAACCGGGAGGAGATCACCGAGGTGATCTTCAACAACGGCCGCACCCCCGCGAAGGACTTCACGGCTCCCGTCCTCGAGGGCTTCAGCGAGGACCTCCCGGGCAGCGAGAACCTCGACTACAACCCCGAGAAGGCTAAGCAGCTCTGGGCCGATGCCGAGAAGATCGCACCCTACGACGAATCGCAGCCCCTGACCATCGGCTACAACGCCGACAAGGGTGACCACAAGACGTGGGTCGAGGCGGTCGTCAACAACATCAAGAACAACCTCGGCATCGACGTCGCGGGCAAGCCGTACGCGACGTTCAAGGAAGCACGTACCGAAGCCACCGAGGAGACCCTCACCGGCGCCCTGCGTGCCGGCTGGCAGGCCGACTACCCGTCGCTGTACAACTTCCTCGGGCCGATCTACGCCACGGGCGCCGGATCGAACGACGCGCGCTACAGCAACCCCGAGTTCGACCAGCAGCTGACCGACGGACTCGCCGCCAGCTCTGTCGAGGAGGGCAACGAGGCGATGAACAAGGCCCAGGAGCAGCTTCTGGAAGACCTCCCGGCCATCCCGCTGTGGTACCAGGTCGCCCAGGGCGGCTGGAGCAACAACGTGGACAACGTCGAGTTCGGCTGGAACGGTGTTCCGCTCTACTACGCCATCACCGGCAAGTAACCCCTAGCGGTCTCGGGGCCTGCCCGGCACAGGGCAGGCCCCTTTTCCGTGCTCCCACGAAAAGGTTCAACACCTCATGAGCAACCCCTCTTTGCGTCCGGTCCGGGCGCTCGCCGCGCCGGGAGGTGCGCGCTGATGGCCTGGTATATCGTCCGACGCTTCCTGCAGCTGATCCCCGTGTTCCTCGGCGCGACGCTTCTCGTCTACTTCCTGGTCTTCAGCCTGCCCGGTGATGCCACCGCTGCCATCTGCGGCGAGCGCGGCTGCACCCCGGCCGTCGTCGCTGGCCTGCGCGAGCAGTACAACCTCGACCAGCCCTTCTGGATCCAGTACCTGCTGTACCTCAAGGGCGTCCTGACCTTCGATCTGGGCACGAACTTCTCCGGCCGTCCGATCGCGACGATCATCGCCGAGGTCTTCCCGACCACCGCGAAGCTCGCCGTCATGGCCCTCGTCATCGAGGCAGTCTTCGGCATCGTCTTCGGCCTCGTCGCGGGTCTCCGCAAGGGGAAGATCTTCGATTCGTCGGTCCTCGTCCTGTCCCTGATCGTCATCGCCGTGCCGATCTTCGTGCTGGGCTTCCTGATGCAGTTCCTGATCGGAGTCAAGCTGCAGTGGACCAACCCGACGGTGAGCGGTGACGCGACGTTCGCGGAACTCCTCCTGCCGGCCGTGGTGCTCGGGCTGGTGTCCTTCGCCTATGTCCTGCGCCTGACCCGCACGAGCATCATCGAGAACGTCAATGCGGACTACGTCCGGACGGCCACGGCCAAGGGCCTGAGCCGCAGGCGCGTCGTCGTCGTGCACGTCCTCCGCAACTCACTGATCCCGGTCGTCACCTTCCTGGGCGCCGACCTCGGCGCACTCATGGGCGGCGCGATCGTCACCGAGGGCATCTTCAACGTCAACGGCGTCGGCAACACCCTCTACCGCGCCGTACTGAACGGTGACGGACCGATGGTCGTCTCGATCGTCACGTTCCTGATCCTCATCTTCTGCCTCGCCAACCTGCTGGTGGATCTCCTGTATGCGTGGCTGGACCCAAGGATTCGATATGCCTGAACCAACATCATCAAACGCTCCGGCCTCGACCTCGACCCCGATGTCGGCGGAAGGACTGGTCGGGTCGGAGCCGCAGGCCCCCCTGGCGACAGAGGCACCGACGCCCGTCGGCCGCACCAAGAAGTCCGCCTACCCGATCGAGCACTTCGTGGCGGACCCCGACGAGACCCCCGTCCGGGCAACCGACAGTGCCGTCTCCGATGCCGCTCCGCGCAGCCTGTGGGGCGAGGCGTGGCGCAGCCTGAGGCGCCAGCCGCTGTTCATCATCAGCGCCGTCCTGATCCTCGCGGTCATCTTCGTGGCGCTGTTCCCGGGCCTCTTCACGAGCGAGCCGCCGAACGAGAACTGCCTGCTCGAGAACTCCGACGGTGGACCGGCCCCCGGGCACCCGCTCGGCTTCACGGTGCAGGGCTGCGACATCCTGTCCCGCGTCGTCCACGGCACGCAGTCGTCGCTGACGGTCGGCCTGTTCGCGACCATCGGCGTCGTCCTCATCGGCGGCCTGATCGGTGCGCTGGCCGGCTTCTTCGGGGGCTGGATCGACGCCGTCCTCGCCCGCATCGGTGACATCTTCTTCGCGCTGCCGCTGATCCTCGGCGCGATCGTCGTCGTGCAGCTTCCGGTGTTCCAGCAGAACCGCAACGTGTGGACGCTCGTCGTCATCCTCGTGGCGTTCGGCTGGCCGCAGATCGCACGCATCACGCGCGCGGCCGTCATCGAGGTCCGGAATGCGGACTTCGTCACCGCGGCCCGGTCGCTCGGGGTCTCACCCCTCGGCGCCCTAGTGAAGCACGTCATCCCGAACGCCCTCGCGCCGGTCATCGTCATCGCGACGATCTCCCTCGGAACGT
Source organism: Arthrobacter sp. B1805 (assembly GCF_002929745.1). Lineage (GTDB taxonomy): Bacteria > Actinomycetota > Actinomycetes > Actinomycetales > Micrococcaceae > Arthrobacter_D. Next base: position 142,673 of record NZ_PJIQ01000004.1, on the reverse strand, counting down.
TCATCGTCGCGGAGTCGACGCTGTCGTTCCTCGGCATCGGCCTCCCGCCGGACGTCATGTCCTGGGGCAATGACATCTTCTCGGCGAAGCCGTCCCTGCGGAGCAATCCGATGGCCATCTTTTGGCCGGGACTCGCACTGTCGATCACTGTTCTGAGCTTCATCATGCTGGGCGATGCCCTGCGTGACGCTCTCGATCCGAAGGCACGCAAACGATGAGCCACAGCATGGGCAACGAAGTGGATGCCGGAAAGGGCAGCGACGGCCGGCGCCGGGCAGCGCGCACCGGGGGAATCCCGGCGTCGTCCGGCGCTCCGCGGCCGCTGCTCGAACTCCGCGACCTCGCCATCACCTTCTCGACGTCGAACGGGGACGTCCCGGCGGTGCGCAACGCGCACCTGACCGTGATGCCGGGGGAGACCGTCGCGATCGTGGGGGAGTCCGGCTCGGGCAAGTCGACGACGGCGCTGGCCGCCATCGGACTGCTGCCCGCGAACGGGCGTGTCTCGAACGGCAGCATCATCTTCGACGGCGAGGACATCACACACGCCTCGGAGAAGCGCATCGTCGAGCTCCGGGGATCCTCCATCGGCATGGTGCCGCAGGACCCGATGTCCAACCTGAACCCGGTGTGGAAGATCGGCTTCCAGGTCAAGGAGACCCTGAAGGCCAACGGACTCGCGAGCACTCCTCAGGACGTGGCGAAGGTGCTCTCCGAGGCGGGGCTCCCGGACGCCGCGTCGAGGGCCAACCAGTACCCGCACGAATTCTCGGGGGGCATGCGCCAGCGCGCCCTGATCGCGATCGGCCTGTCATGCCGACCCCGACTGCTGATCGCCGATGAACCGACGTCCGCCCTGGACGTCACCGTCCAACGACAGATCCTCGACCACCTGGACACCATGACGGAGGAGCTCGGCACCGCGGTGCTGCTCATCACGCACGACCTCGGCCTCGCCGCCGAGCGCGCCCACAAGGTGATCGTGATGTACAAGGGGCAGGTCGTCGAGGCAGGGCCGGCCCTCGAACTGCTGACCAACCCCCGCCACCCCTACACGCAGAAGCTCGTGGCGTCGGCTCCGTCGATCGCCTCGCGCCGCATCGCATCGGCGAAGCGCGCCGGTGTCGAGACCGGGGACCTGCTCGCTCCGGCGACGCCTCACGGTGCTGTGGCGGACAAGGTGATCGAGGTCGAGGACCTGACGAAGGTCTTCAAGATCCGCGGCAGCTGGGGGAAGTCCACGGACTTCACCGCCGTGGACAAGGTGTCCTTCTCCATCGCGCGCGGCACGACCACCGCCGTCGTGGGGGAGTCCGGCTCGGGCAAGTCCACCGTCGCGAAGATGGTGCTCGGCCTGGAAGGAGCGACGTCGGGCAGTATCCGCTTCGACGGCGTGGACATCACCACGCTCGGACGGAAGGAGATGTTCGATTTCCGGCGCCGCGTGCAGCCCATCTTCCAGGATCCCTACGGTTCGCTCGACCCGATGTACAACATCTACCGCACCATCGAGGAGCCGCTCCGCGTCCACGGGGTGGGCAACGCGAAGAGCCGGGAGAAGAAGGTCCGCGAGTTGCTCGAGCAGGTGGCGTTGCCGTCCTCGATGATGCAGCGCTTCCCGAACGAACTCTCCGGCGGCCAGCGCCAACGAGTGGCGATCGCCCGTGCGCTGGCGCTGGATCCGGAAGTGGTCATCTGCGACGAGGCGGTCTCGGCACTCGACGTGCTGGTCCAGGCCCAGATCCTGAACCTGCTCGCCGATCTGCAGTCCGAACTCGGCCTGAGCTACCTCTTCATCACGCACGATCTCGCGGTGGTCCGGCAGATCGCCGACCACGTGGCCGTCATGGAGAAGGGCAGGCTCGTGGAGCAGGGCACGACGGACGAGGTGTTCGACAACCCGCGGACGGCGTATACCCAGGCCCTGCTCGCGGCTATCCCCGGCGCCGGGCTCGTCCTCCCACCCGAGGTCGCCTAGCACGCCGCCCTGCACCGGACGGTGATGACACAGCGACGACGGCGGTCCTCCCTACGGAGGGCCGTCGTTGTGCGCCCACCGCTGATTCGGACCACCGCTGACAGCGCGCATTAGGTCTGTTTTTGTCCAGCACCTAGACTGGTGAGAGGGCGTGCAGTGCAGCCGCCGCCACTTTCCCCGCAGTAGATACCGAATTGAGTCATTACGCATGTCTGAAACCACAGGCAACACCGCTGTCCGCAGCGATCTCCGCAACGTAGCCATCGTGGCTCACGTTGACCACGGAAAAACCACCCTGGTCGACGCCATGCTGAAGCAGACCAACTCGTTCGCGGCGCACGGCGACGTCGCCGACCGCGTGATGGACTCCGGCGACCTCGAGCGGGAGAAGGGCATCACCATCCTCGCGAAGAACACCACGGTGTTCTACGACGGCCCCTCGGCTAATGGCGAGACCATCACCATCAACGTCATCGACACCCCGGGCCACGCGGACTTCGGCGGCGAGGTGGAGCGCGGACTGTCCATGGTCGACGGCGTCGTCCTCCTCGTCGACGCGTCCGAGGGTCCGCTGCCCCAGACCCGATTCGTGCTGCGCAAGGCCCTCGCGGCCAAGCTCCCCGTGGTGCTGCTGGTCAACAAGACCGACCGTCCCGACTCCCGCATCGAGGAAGTCGTCAGCGAATCGATGGACCTCCTCCTCGGACTCGCCTCGGACCTCGCGGACGAGGTTCCCGACCTCGATCTCGACGCGATCCTCAACGTGCCCGTGGTCTACGCCGCGGCCCGCGCCGGTGCCGCGTCGCTCGAGCAGCCCGCGGACGGCACCGTGCCCGCGAACGACAACCTCGAGCCGCTGTTCCAGACGATCATCGAGCACATCCCCGCGCCCCGGTACAACCCCGAGGGTGTTCTGCAGGCGCACGTCACCAACCTCGACGCCTCGCCGTTCCTCGGCCGCCTCGCACTGCTCCGCATCTTCAACGGAACCCTCCGTAAGGGACAGACCGTCGCCTGGGCCCGCCAGAACGGCGAACTGAAGTCCGTGAAGATCACCGAGCTCCTCGCCACCAAGGCGCTCGACCGTGTTCCCACCGAGTCCGCCGGACCCGGCGAGATCGTCGCCGTCGCCGGTATCGAGGGCATCACCATCGGCGAGACGCTCACCGATGTCGACAACCCCCAGCCGCTGCCGCTCATCACCGTCGACGATCCCGCGATCTCCGTGACCATCGGTATCAACACCTCGCCGCTCGCAGGCAAGGTCAAGGGTGCCAAGGTCACGGCCCGCCAGGTCAAGGACCGCCTCGACAAGGAGCTCATCGGCAACGTCTCGCTCCGTGTCCTGCCCACCGCGCGTCCCGACGCCTGGGAGGTCCAGGGCCGTGGTGAGCTCGCCCTCGCCATCCTTGTCGAGCAGATGCGCCGCGAAGGCTTCGAGCTCACGGTCGGCAAGCCGCAGGTGGTCACCAAGACCATCGACGGCAAGATCCACGAGCCGATGGAGCACATGACCATCGACGTGCCCGAGGAGTACCTCGGCGGCGTCACCCAGCTCATGGCCGCACGCAAGGGCCGCATGACCAACATGGCGAACCACGGCACCGGCTGGGTCCGCATGGAGTTCATCGTTCCCGCCCGTGGCCTGATCGGCTTCCGTACCCGCTTCCTGACCGACACCAGGGGTGCCGGTATCGCTGCGTCGATCTCCGAGGGCTACGAGCCGTGGGCCGGTGACATCGAGTACCGCACCAACGGTTCGATGATCGCCGACCGCGCCGGCGTCGTCACGCCGTTCGCCATGATCAACCTGCAGGAGCGCGGCTCGTTCTTCGTCCAGCCCACCTCCGAGGTGTACGAGGGCATGATCGTCGGCGAGAACTCCCGCGCCGACGACATGGAGGTCAACATCACGAAGGAGAAGAAGCTCACCAACATGCGTGCGGCCTCTTCCGACACCTTCGAGAACCTGACCCCGCCGCGCAACCTGACGCTCGAGGAATCCCTCGAGTTCGCCCGCGAGGACGAGTGCGTCGAGGTGACGCCCGAGTCCATCCGTATCCGCAAGGTCATCCTCGACGCCAACGAGCGCATGCGAGCATCGCGTTCGCGCGCCCGCGCCTGACGACCAGCTGCACGTGGTAGACGACGACGCCGGCACCTTCCCAGTGGGGAAGGGTCGGCGTTCGTCGTCTGCGGACCGGAGGGCTGCGGGATACGCGGGTGCGTCCCCACCCCGGCGGTTGGCCGCAGTGCTGGCCGCCGTCGGAGCGGGAATCGCTGCGGGGGTGCTCGGCACCCTCCTGCACGGGCACGTGCTGTACGCGGGCGGAGCCGCGCTGCCGGTCGGTTCCCTCGCGGCGCTGGTGCTTGCAGGGTGCCTGTTCCTGTTGTGCGGACTCTGGGCGCGGAACGTCATTCTGGCGGCGGTCGCCGGAGCGATCGCCTACAGTGTGGTGGCGCTGCTGTCGACGTCGTCGAAGACGCTGATCCTCACGGGCTCGTCCGAAGCCGCGCCGGGCCTGGCCCTTGCAGGGAACATCTGGCTCTTCGGCGTCCTGGTGGTGACGCTCGGGGCGGTCGCGCTCGCCGCCGTCGTGCTACGCCCCCTGCGGCGTCCCTGACCGGGAGGCCTCAGTCGGCCGTCCGGTCGAGGTGATGGGCCAGCATGATCGAGGTGGCCGTGCCGTCGTCGTCAGGCCCTCGCTGGACGTAGTCCTCGAAGACCTCCCGGATCCGCCCCATCATCTCTGCGCGGTGCTCGTCGTTGAGCCTGACTCCCAGTCGCCACACGTCGATCTCGGACGGCTGCAGTCCTTCGATCTCCTGGAGGAACGTCTCCACGAGGACGGGAGCCGCGTTGGGCATGCGGCTCCCCCAGGAGAGACCCGTTGCCCGGTAGGGGATCTCCTTCGCGCCGCGGTTACCGGTCCTGGCGTCCTCGGCGGCGAGGAACCCGGTGGACAGCAGGGTGCGGACGTGGTGCAGTGCCGTCGCCGGATTGAGGTCGAGGAGTCCCGCGATCTCCTTGTTGGTCCTCGGCTTGTGGAGGCACAGTCGGAGGATGCGGAGCCTGACGGGGGAGCTGAGCGCCCGGCTCCGTGCCTGGAGGTCCTCGTCTCTTTCCATCCGTCGATTGTACGGGGAAACGGCCTCCCCCATTGACAGGTCCCAATCACTGAAGGGTCTCGCTGCGGGACGGGTCCATGGCAGACCAGGCAAGTTCCGCTCCCAGGCGTTGCCCTCCCGGGCCGATCGTGCTTCGGTAGGCATGGACCAGTGGCGGATGAATCAACGGGGGATCGTATGGACCGCAGCGACGCAGTGAGCCTGAGGAGACGCACGTTCCGGTGGGGGGTCGGCCTGGGAGTCGCGGCTGTCGTGCTCATGATGGCGTGGCCACTGATTCTCGCCAACGTCGGGTCGTCCGATCCTGCGCAGAGTGCGCCCGTCGCCACCATGGTCACTACCGGCTACTCGGCGCTGATGACGGCGCTCCCGCTCTTCTCCGCCGTCCTGATCGGTGCGGCGCTCGTCATGCGTCACGCGGAGGCCCCTATAGGGGAGGCCAGTGTAGGGGAGGCGCCTGTATCGGAGGCGCCGACCGACTGAGCGGCTGCACCTGCGTGTCACTGGTCTCCTGGCTCAGAACCTGACGTAGGCCTTCGTGGAGCCCGTCGCGGTGGAGCAGGCGGCACGGGCTTCGCTGCGAGGACGTCGGCGAGCAGGACGACGTCGTCACCCCTGCGGGTGCGCACGGTACAGGAGGTCGCGTCGAGCGAGACGAGGTCACCGAGCGAGTCGGTCGCTCCGTTCTCGAGGCGCCGGCGGACGACGACCCTCGTCATCAGGGGGAGCGATGCGAGGAGGGCGGCGGGTGTCTGCACGCATCAAGGGTAGGCCCATCCGCGCCGATCGTGGTCCGTGGCCGGCCGGCGGTCCGTCGTCCTGCCGTGGTGGGCCGTTGCGTTAAGCTGGAAACCGCACCGCGGGTGCGGCAGCGGACCCAGTCACAAGGAAAGGCGTGGGAAGTGACCTACGTAATCGCGCAGCCATGCGTGGATGTCAAGGACAAGGCCTGTATCGAGGAGTGCCCTGTTGACTGCATCTATGAGGGCGAGCGATCGCTCTACATCCACCCGGATGAATGCGTGGACTGCGGCGCGTGTGAGCCCGTGTGCCCCGTCGAGGCGATCTACTACGAGGACGACACCCCGGAGCAGTGGGCCGAGTACTACAAGGCGAACGTGGAGTTCTTCGACGACCTCGGTTCACCCGGCGGAGCGGCCAAGGTCGGCAACACCGGGTTCGACCACCCGATCATCGCCGCCCTGCCGCCCCAGAACCAGCCCGCCTAGTGGCGGACGGGGAGCCGACCGCGTTCGGCCTGCATCTGCCCGATTACCCGTGGGACGCGATGGCGCCCTACCAGGAGATCGCCTCACGGCACGACGACGGCGTGGTCAACCTCTCCATCGGCACGCCGATCGATCCGACACCCCAGCTCATCAGGTCGGCCCTGGCCTCCGCAGCCGACGCCCACGGGTACCCGACCACGCACGGGACGGCCGCGCTGCGCGAGTCGATCAGCGCCTGGTTCGCGCGACGCAGGGGGGTCCCCGGGCTGGACCCGAAGGACATCCTGCCCACCGTGGGGTCGAAGGAACTGGTTGCGTGGCTGCCCCTGCTGCTCGGGCTGGGTGAGGGGGACGTCGTCGTCCGCCCCTCCGTCGCCTACCCGACCTACGACATCGGTGCTCACCTCGCCGGTGCGACGCCGGTCGCCGCCAATTCGCTGGCCGACCTCCCTCCGGACCTCCGCGCGCGCGTGCGCCTCGTGTGGATCAACTCGCCGGGCAACCCGACGGGCGAGGTGCTCGGCGTCGATGCCCTCCGCGCCATCGTCGCCGATGCCCGTTCCCTCGGCGCCGTGGTCGCCTCCGACGAATGCTACGGCGAACTCGGGTGGGGTCGGTGGGACCCCGCGGACGGCGGCGAAGCCGTGCCCAGTGTGCTCGACCCCAGAGTGTGCGGTGGAACCCACGACCTCCTGCTCGCCGTGTACTCCCTGAGCAAGCAGTCGAACCTCGCGGGCTACCGCGCGGCCTTCACGGCCGGCGATCCGAAGATCGTGGCAAATCTCGTCAACACCCGCAAGCACGCCGGCATGATCGTTCCCTACCCCGTCCAGGAAGCGATGCGTGTGGCGCTCGGGGACGATGTGCACGTGGCGGAGCAGAAGGACCTGTACCGCCGTCGTCGTGCCCTGCTCATCCCGGCCCTGGAAGCCGCGGGCTTTACGATCAGTGGTTCCGAGGCGGGTCTCTACCTCTGGGCGTCCGACGGCAGGCCGACGTGGGACACCATCGGGTGGCTCGCCGGGCTCGGGATCCTCGCCGGGCCGGGCACGTTCTACGGCGACGCGGGTGAGGGCTTCATCCGTGTTGCGCTGACAGGCAGCGACGAGAGGATAGAAGCCGCCGTCGCCCGACTCGACGGCGCGAGGCGCTGAGCGCAGGTTCCTGCGAAAGGCAGGAGGATTAGTGATCAGGGCACCGTGGGCGGTAGCGTTCTTGCTGACTGTGCGAGCGCCGGAGTGACCCGTGTCCCCCTGCGCAGCGATGATTCGTGGCGACAACCTCGCTCCGGCTCCTGAAGGAGAATCAATGACCGAGCAGAATGCTGCTTCCCTCCACTATGACGGCGGGGAACTCAGCCTGCCGCTGGTGCCCGCTGTCGAAGGCAACAACGGCTACGACGTGTCGAAACTGCTGAAGCAGACGGGCCAGGTCACGTTCGACCCCGGCTTCATGAACACGGCGGCCACGACGTCCGCGATCACCTACATCGACGGTGACGCCGGTATCCTCCGCTATCGCGGGTATCCCATCGAGGAGCTCGCCAAGAACTCGAGCTTCCTCGAGGTGTCCTACCTGCTCATCTACGGCAACCTGCCGACGCCCGAGGAACTGAGCGCGTTCGACGGCCGCATCCGGCGCCACACCCTCCTGCACGAGGAGCTCAAGGGCTTCTTCGGCGGTTTCCCGCGCGACGCGCACCCCATGCCCGTGCTGTCCTCCGCCGTCTCCGCGCTGTCGACCTTCTACCAGGACTCGCTGGACCCGTTCGACGACGAGCAGGTGGAGCTCTCCACCTTCCGCCTCATGGCGAAGCTCCCCGTCATCGCGGCCTACGCCCACAAGAAGTCCATTGGCCAGCCGATGCTCTACCCGGACAACTCCATGAACCTGGTGGAGAACTTCCTGCGGCTCTCCTTCGGGTTGCCCGCCGAGCCCTACGACCTCGATCCCATGATGGTGAAGGCGCTGGATCTGCTGCTCATCCTGCACGCGGATCACGAGCAGAACTGCTCGACGTCGACGGTGCGTCTTGTCGGAAGCTCGAACGCCAACATGTTCGCATCGGTGTCCGCCGGTATCAACGCGCTCTTCGGCCCGCTGCACGGCGGTGCGAACGAGGCCGTGCTGAACATGCTCCGCGACATCCAGGCCAAGGGTATGCAGCCCGAGGACTTCATGGAAAAGGTCAAGAAGAAGGAAGACGGCGTGAAGCTCATGGGCTTCGGGCACCGCGTCTACAAGAACTACGATCCGCGCGCGAAGATCGTCAAGGCGACCGCACACGACATCCTCTCGAAGCTCGGAGGGAACGACGAGCTCCTCGACATCGCCATGCGGCTCGAGGAGAAGGCCCTCGCCGACGACTACTTCATCGAGCGGAAGCTGTACCCGAACGTCGACTTCTACACCGGCCTCATCTACAAGGCCATGGGGTTCCCGGAGAAGATGTTCACCGTCCTCTTCGCCATCGGCCGCCTGCCCGGGTGGATCGCCCAGTGGCGCGAGATGATGCAGGATCCGCAGACCAAGATCGGCCGCCCGCGGCAGTTGTACACGGGCGAGGGAGAACGCCACTACCCGGCGAACTGACCCCCGTCGAGGGTCTGAACGCGAAAGGCCGCCCATCCTGCCGGATGGGCGGCCTTTTCCGTACCTGCGGAGGCCTGTGACGGCGGCGGGGTCGCCGACTACCGGCTACCTACCGGGAGCCGGCGCGTCTACTCGCCGGTAGCCTTCGCGTAGCCCTGCGGGTTGTTCTTCTGCCAGCGCCAGTGGTCCTCGCACATCTCGGCGAGAGTGCGTGTCGCTGACCAGCCGAGGTCGGCGAGGGCCGACGACGGATCGGCGTAACTCACCGCGGCATCTCCTGGACGGCGGGGCGCGAACTCGTAGGGAATGTCGCGGCCGACGGCGGCGGAGAACGCGGAGAGGACCTCGAGGACCGAGGAGCCGTTCCCGGTGCCCAGGTTCCAGGTGTGCACGCCGCCATGCGACACGAGGTAGTCGAGAGCGGCGAGGTGACCCTCGGCGAGATCGACGACGTGGATGTAGTCGCGGACGCCCGTGCCGTCCGGGGTCGGGTAGTCATTGCCGAAGACCAAGACCTTCTCGCGCCGGCCCACCGCGACCTGCGCCACGAAGGGCAGGAGGTTGTTGGGGATACCGGTCGGGTCCTCGCCGATCGTGCCCGAGGCGTGCGCGCCCACCGGGTTGAAGTACCGCAGCAGCGCGATGTTCCAGCGGCCGTCCGCTGCTCCGAGATCGGAGAGGATGTCCTCGATCTGCTCCTTGGTGCGTCCGTACGGGTTGGTGGCATCCAGCGGTAGCTTCTCGGTCAGCGGCACCTCCTCCGAAGCGCCGTACACCGTCGCGGAAGAGCTGAAGACGAGGGTTCGGACGCCGGCGTCATCCATCACGCGCAGCAGGTTCAACGTGCCGCCCACATTGTTGTGGTAGTAATACAGCGGCTTCTCGACCGACTCGCCCACTGCCTTAAGTCCCGCGAAATGGATGACGGCGTCCACCTGCTCCTCCGCGAAGATTGCCCGCAGGCGTGGCTCGTCGAGGAGGTCCGCCTGGTGGAACGTCGGGGTGCGGCCGGCAAGAGCGGCGACGCGCTCGAGCGAGGTCCGCGTGGAGTTCAGGAGATTGTCGACCACGACGACGTCATGGCCGTGGTCGAGGAGGGTCAGGACGGTGTGCGAGCCGATATAGCCGCTTCCACCGGTAACGAGGATTCTCATTCCTCCATCCTAGGTCGGTGTCCTGCCTGCGCTCCTCCGACGCTCCTGCGGCGGCGGCGCGGCTCTGGAGCGGAGCCCGCCCGGGGATTACTGTAGGAGCAGCCTGAGTGGTCCGAAGGAGGCCCATGTCGTACTCCGAGCCCGGCTACGGCGCACATTTCACGGTGGACACGTCCGAGGTCCTCCTCGTGGCGCTCTACCTGCGCGATTGTGCGGGGCTGCGGGGGGTGGGGCGCCCGGCGCTCCCGCCGGTCATCCCTCCGGTGCGGGTCGTCGACACCCGGCGCCTCACCGGACCCGTGGGGGGTCCGGCCGCACTGAGGGTCGAGTGGGACGCATGGTGGCACGGGCTCCTACGGCACCGCATCAGCGACGCCGTGCTGCCCATGCCCCCGCTGTTCGAGGCCCTCGACGGGATGGATGCGCTGAAGGCGCTGCTGAGGGCGCACGTCGGCGCGGCAATGCAGTGGGCGGAGGAACGGTGTGCCGAGTATGCGCTGCACGTCGGTGCCCGCGGGGTGGAGACCGTCGAGTACCTGCTGGCGCGGATGGTGCATGAACGTGAACTGGAACTCGGCCGCGCGGCGCGGCGCTTCACCCTCGAGGTCATCGAGCTGCCGCTGGGCGTCCACCGCGCGTGGTGGGTGGAACCGGACAAGCTCCTCATGTGTCAGGAACTGTTCGACGACGAGCGCTCCTTCCGGAGCTACGTGGAGCCCGTGGTCAGGATGCTGGCCTGAGGCCCGTTCGGGCTTCCACGGCACCGCTGCGGCCCTCTGCGGGCATCGTCCTCAGGGCGTGGCTGCTGCGACAGTGACAGTGAGCGTGCCGTCGGCGGACGTCGTCGGCGTCCAGCCGTCGTCCTCCCGCACCCACTCGAGGCCCGAGTAGGCCACCGACGTGATGTGGTGGGTCGAGGCATTGGCCACCGCCCATTGAGCGGCCGCCCACCCCGTGGTGCCGGTGACCTGCATCGTCAGGCGGTGGCCGTCGGCCACGCCACCGAGCGGTCCGAACACTTCGTCCAGGGCGGATGAGACCGCCAGGACGTCCCCGGACCCGTCCGGTTCGCGCAGCGTGCAGTTGAGTGCCGCAGGGGAGTTTCCCGTCAGGGCAGAGGCGAACGCACGGCCCTCCGGCTCGTGATCCGCGTACGCCTCTGGGTAGGCCGACCGCTGCACGGTCTGGGCCGCCTCGGTGATGGGCAGGGCCTCGTAGCCCGGTACCTGCACGAGCGCGTCGTAGAACGCGCCGGTGGCGTAGAGCGGTGCCATGACCTGCTCCTCCGTGCCCCAACCCTGCGAGGGGCGCTGCTGGAACAGGCCGCGGGAATCCGGCCCGGCGTCGTCGCCGTAGTCGATGTTCTCGAGCCGCGACTCCTGGATGGCGGTCGCGATGGCTATCGAGGCAGCCCGCGCGGGAAGGCCGCGGCTGACGGCCACGCCGGAGATGAGAGCCGCGTTCCCGGCCTGGGTGGGCGTGAGTTCGAAGGTGTCCGAGCCCACGGTGGCGCTGCAGCGCTCCCGGACCAGGACCTCGCTGTCCTCGAGCTGGTGAACGGCGACCACGGCCCCGCCGACGACGACGGCCGCGAGTGCCGTGAGCATGGCTGCGCTGCGTAGCCGTCGGCGACGACGGCGAACGGCAGCGGAGGGCGGGTACCGGGTCATGCCCTAATTGGCGTGCAGGGCCGGATTGAGCGCGATGCCCTCGCCGGTGCGCGGGCGGGCCTCGACCGCTCCCGTGACGGAATTGCGCAGGAACAGGATGCCGTGCTCGCCGGAGAGGTCCTTTGCCTTGACGAGCGTGCCGTCCTGCAGCGTCACCTTCGTTCCCGCCGTCAGGTACAGGCCCGCCTCGACGACGCAATCGTTCCCGAGGGAGATGCCCACGCCCGATTCGGCTCCCAGCAGGCAGCGCTCGCCGATCGTGATGCGCTCTTTCCCGCCGCCGGAGAGGGTGCCCATGATCGAGGCGCCACCACCGACATCAGAGCCGTCGCCGACGACGACGCCCGCCGAGATGCGGCCCTCGACCATCGAGTGACCGAGCGTTCCCGCGTTGAAGTTCACGAATCCCTCGTGCATGACCGTGGTGCCGTCGGCCAGGTGCGCTCCGAGGCGCACGCGGTCGGCGTCCGCGATCCGCACGCCGGTCGGTACGACGTAGTCCACCATGCGGGGGAACTTGTCCACCCCATAGACGGCGACGGGCCCGCGTGCCCGGAGGGCCGCCCGAACGGTCTCGAAGCCCTGCACGGCCGCCGGACCGTGATTCGTCCAGACGACGTTGGCAAGGAGCCCGAAGACGCCGTCGAGGTTGATCGTGTTGGGCTGCACGAGCCGGTGGGAGAGGAGGTGGAGCCTGAGGTAGGCATCCTCGGTGCCCGCCGGGGCGGCGTCGAGGTCCAGCTCGACGTCCACGACACGCTGCGTGACCTTCCGCGCGTTGTCCACTCCCTGCTGGGCGAGGGCCACGAGGGTGTCGCGCAGCTCCTGCTTCCCGCCGTCGCCCAGCGTGTCCTCCCCGAGCCACGGCGCGGGGAACCAGGTGTCCAGGACGACGCCGTCCGCAGCCACGGTGGCGAGGCCGGTACCGCCGGCGACGCGCTGGGAGGCGGGCAGGGATGAGCTGGGCAGGTGAGAAGTCATGGGCAGCAGTCTACCGAGGGATAGTGTTGCAGCATGATTCAGACACCCCCGCTGGAGCTCGATCTCACCTCCGACGTCGCCCACCTGACCGCCCGACTGATCGACGTCGAGAGCGTCTCCGGGAACGAGGTGGGCATCGCCGACGCCATCGAACGTGCGCTGCGTCCGCTGGAACACCTCGAGGTCATCCGCGACGGCGACTGCGTCATGGCGAGGACGCATCTCGGGCGTTCCGAGAGGGTCATCCTCGCGGGACACATCGACACGGTGCCGCTGCCGGGTGTTCCCGGATCCCGCGGGACCGTGCCGTCGTCGTGGGAGGGGGAGACCCTGTTCGGCCGGGGTGCCACCGACATGAAGGGCGGGGTGGCCGTGCAGCTGGCACTTGCCGCGGCCTTGACCGAGCCCACGCGCGACATCACCTTCATCTTCTACGATCACGAGGAGGTGGAAGCGTCCCTCAGTGGCCTCGGGCGGGTTGCACGCTCCCAGCCGGAGTGGCTGAGGGCCGATTTCGCGGTCCTCCTGGAACCGACGGACGGTACGGTCGAGGGCGGCTGCAACGGAACCGCCCGGTTCGAGGTGCGGACAGCCGGCAAGGCCGCCCACTCCGCCCGCGCCTGGATGGGTGTCAACGCGATCCACGGCGCCGCCGAGGTGCTGGTGCGGCTGCGCGACCACGAGCCCGCCACCGTTCACGTTGATGGCCTCGACTACCGGGAGAGCCTCAACGCGGTGAGGATCTCGGGCGGTACGGCCGGCAACGTGATCCCGGACGGCACGGTCATCGAGGTGAACTACCGTTTCGCACCGGACAAGTCTCCCGAGCAGGCCGAGGAGCACGTCCGTGCGCTGCTCGAGGGTTTCGCGGTCGAGCGCACGGACGCTGCTGCCGGAGCCCGGCCGGGGCTGCACCACCCTGCAGCGGCCGCCTTCGTCGCCGCTGTGGGCGCCGAGCCCAAACCGAAATACGGCTGGACGGACGTTGCGCGCTTCAGCGCCCTCGGCGTGCCCGCGGTCAACTTCGGCCCGGGCGATCCGCTCCTCGCACACACGGACGACGAGCACGTGCATGCCGGCGCCGTACGGGCGTGCCTTCAGGCCATGGTCACCTGGTTGTCGTGACCTCGCAGCTGTGACGGCCGGGTCGACGCCGGCACCGGCCGGCACGAGCGGCCGGCACCACGGGAGACGACGAAGGCGAAACGACGAAGGCGGAACGACGAAGGGCCCGGCGGCTGCCGGGCCCTTCGTCGTCGTGCCGTACCTGCGTTATGCGTGGATCAGGTCGACGCGGCGTCCATGACGATGGACCCCTTCGCTGCAGGTTTCGCCTTCGTCCTGAAACTCAGCAGGACGGAGAGCCGCGTGGCGAGCGTCGACAGGGCGAAATTGATGATGATGAAGATCGCCGCAGCCACGAACAGGGACGGGATCACGTTGCCCTCCCCGACCCCGAGGCGGCGCGTGTACTGCAGCAGCTCAGGGTAGGTGATGATGAAGCCGAGCGCGGAGTCCTTGAGGATCACCACGAACTGGCTGATCAGGGCAGGAAGCATCGCGATCAGCGCCTGCGGCACCTCGACGTTCCGCAGTGACTGGTTCCTCGTCAGGCCGATGGCCATCCCCGCCTCGCGCTGGCCCTTGGGCAGCCCGTGCACGCCGGAGCGCACGAGTTCGGCGATGACCGACCCGTTGTAGAGCGTCAGGGCGACGACCACCGCGATGAGCGGTGCATCCTGGGGTTTGACCGACCCGGAGCTGCCGAGCGCCAGCCAGAAGAAGATCATCATCAGCAGCACGGGCACGGCGCGGAGGAATTCGACGACGACGCCCGCTACCCAGCGGATGGGGGCGGAGTGCGACAGGCGACCGACGCCGAAGACCAGTCCGAACAGGACCGACGTCACGATCGAGATGCCGGCGGCCTTCAGCGTGTTGAGCAGTCCGGGCAGGATGAAGAACTCCCAGGTCCGCGACTCCAGGAAGGGGGCCCACATGCTGCCGGCGAACTGGCCCTTGTCCGCCAGAGCCGAGATGATCCAGGCGACGATCGCGAGGACGATCAGCACACCGATGATGTTGCCGATGAGGATGATGCGCCGGGCGCGGGGGCCGGGCGCATCGAAGAGGACCTGCTGCGCGCTCATCGTGCCACCGCCAGTTTCCGTGAGGCCCAGGTGGTGAGGAGCCCGATGGGGATCACCAGGACCACGAAGCCCAGGGCGAAGGTGAGGAAGATCGGGATCACGAGGTCAGAGCGGAACTCGATCATGGTCTTCATGAGGCTCGACGACTCGGCGGCGACGGAGCCCGCGGCGGCCACCGTCGAGTTCTTGATGAGGGCGATCAGCACGTTGCCGAGCGGTGCGATGGCTCCGCGGAAGGCCTGCGGCAGGATGATGAGGCGCGCTGCCGGGAGGAAGCTCAGGCCTATGGCCCGGGCCGCTTCCGCCTGGCCGAGCGGGACGGTGTTGACGCCGCTGCGGATCGCCTCGCACACGAAGGCCGCGTGGTAGAGCGCCAGCCCGACGATCGCGATCCGGAAGAGGCTGACGTTCAGGTCGGCCGCGAGACTGATCTGCATGACGGAGAACAGACCGAGGAAACCGAACGCGAGGATGATCGTCAGGGGCGTGTTGCGGAAGATGTTGACGTATGCCGCGCCGAACCACTGCAGGCTCGCGATCGGGGAGATGCGGAACAGTGCCAGCACCGTGCCGATGACCAGGGCGATGATGGCTGCCCAGAAGGACAGCTGGATGTTGACCCAGAAGGCCGCGGGCACGTTGTACGTCTCGAACAGAGACAGGTAGTTCTCCACGGTTCACCTCTTTCGTGGTGGGGAACATGGCATTGGTGGGGTGGTCCGTGCGGACCACCCCACCAATGGAAGCGATGCTAGGCGCAGGGTGCGGGGGTGGGCGGGTTGAGCTCCGCGTTGAAGGTGTAGTCGGCACCTTCGGTGTTCTTGGTGATCGCCTCTTCCCATGCACCGTCGTCGATCATCTTGGTGATGGCCTCGTTGATCTGCTCGCAACGCTCGGTGCTGCCCTTCGGCAGTCCGACGCCGTAGTTCTCCTCGGAGAACGTGTTGCCGACGACCTTGAACTTGCCTGCGTTGGACTCCTGCGCGGCCAGGCCGGCGAGGATGATGTCATCGGTGGTGACGGCGTCGATCTGGCCGCCGCCCATCGCGGTGACGCACTCGGCGTAGCCCGGCTGCTCGACGAGCTGCACGCCCGGGTACTGGTCCTTGATCTTCTGGGCCGAGGTGGAGCCGGTCACCGAGCAGAGGTTCTTGCCCTCGAGGTCCTCGGGACCCGCGATGTCGCTGTCGGTGGGGACGAGGAGGTCCTGGCCTGCTACGAAGTACGGTCCGGCGAAATCGACCGTCTCCTTGCGGGTGTCCGTGATGGAGTAGGTCGCGAAGATCATGTCCACCTGGTTGTTGGACAGCAGGTTCTCGCGGTTGGCGGAGGGGGCCTCCACGAACTCGATCTGGTCCTCGCTGAAGCCGAGTTCGCCCGCGACGTACTTCGCGACGTCGACGTCGAAGCCCGAGTAGGAGCCGCCCTCGTCGAAACCGAGCCCGGGCTGATCGAACTTGATACCGATGCGGACGGTCTCACCGCCGGCCTCGCCACCGCTCTCTCCTTCGGCGCTGTCGCCGCCGCCACAGGCGGACAGTGTCAGTGCGGCCACCGCGGCCACCGCGGCTGCTGCGTATCGGGTCTTCTGCATGGGTTCTCCTTGTGTTGCGGCCTTCGAGGGCCTGATGGGTGCTGGTGATGAGTGGGGGTCAGTGCGAGAGGATCTTGCCGAGGAAGTCCTTGGCGCGGTCGCTCTTCGGGTTGTCGAAGAACTCCTCGGGCGTGGCCTGCTCCATGATCTGGCCGTCGGCCATGAAGATCACGCGGTCGGCGGCCCTGCGGGCGAAGCCCATCTCGTGGGTCACCACGATCATGGTCATGCCCTCCTTGGCGAGGGACACCATGGCATCGAGGACCTCGTTGATCATCTCCGGGTCGAGAGCGGACGTGGGCTCGTCGAACAGCATGACCTTGGGCTTCATGGCGAGGGCGCGGGCGATGGCCACGCGCTGCTGCTGGCCGCCGGACAGCTGGGCGGGGAGCTTCTGCGCCTGGTTGTCGACCCCGACGCGCTTGAGCAGGGACATCGCGAGATCCTTGGCCTCGCCGCCCTTCATGCCCCGCACCTTGATCGGTCCGAGCGTCACGTTCTCGAGGATGGACTTGTGCGCGAAGAGATTGAAGGACTGGAACACCATGCCGACGTCGGCCCGGAGTTTCGCCAGCGCCTTGCCCTCTGCGGGGAGCACCTTGCCGTCGATGGTGATCTCGCCGTCGTCGATCGTCTCGAGGCGATTGATCGCACGGCAGAGGGTCGACTTGCCGGAGCCGGACGGGCCGATCACGACTACGACCTCGCCGCGGGCTACATCGAGATTGATGTTGCGGAGGACGTGCAGGTCCCCGAAGTGCTTGTTCACGTTCCTGAGCGAGACGAGAGGGCTTCCCGAGGACGCGGGCGTAGTCGGTTGCGGTTCACTGGTCATGGGAGAAATGTAGCGAACTATTCCTTCCCAGCAATACGAAGCAGCGGAATGGCGGGGATTGTGATTCAAGAGCAATCAAAGATCCCCGCGGCGCGCCCGGTTGGTTAGCCTAGGTGGATGTCTCCCTCCCAGCACCCGGCGGCCAACGACGATGTCCGGCCCTCCACCACGCACGACGACGTCCCCGCGGGCTCCGATCGGCTTCCCGCGGGCAGTGCGAACGGCACGGGCGGCGACCGCCCGACCAGGACCGCAGCGGGACAGCCGGCCCGGCGCAGGGGATCGGTCGAGCTGAGGCGTAGCCAGGCCGCGACCCCGCAGTCGGACAACATGCTGCTCGATGCCGACGATACGGGCGGATTCGTCCGCACCGATCCGTGGCGCGTGCTGCGTATCCAGAGTGAGTTCGTGGAGGGCTTCGGAACCCTGGCCGACCTCGGTCCCGCCATCAGTGTCTTCGGGTCGGCCCGGACGGCCCGGGATTCCTCCTTCTACGCCATAGGTGAGGAGGTGGGCCGCCGGCTCGTCGAAGCCGGCTACGCCGTCATCACCGGAGGAGGACCGGGAGCCATGGAGGCTGCCAACAAAGGTGCCTGCGAGGCGGGCGGGACCTCTGTGGGACTCGGCATCGAGCTGCCGTTCGAGCAGGGCATGAACGAGTGGGTGGACCTCGGCATCAACTTCCGGTACTTCTTCGCCCGCAAGACCATGTTCGTGAAGTACGCCAGCGGTTTCGTCGTGTTGCCGGGCGGCTTCGGAACCCTCGACGAACTCTTCGAGGCGATGACACTGGTGCAGACCGGCAAGGTGACCTCCTTTCCCATCGTGCTCATCGGCGTCGACTACTGGCGACCGCTCCTGGACTGGATCGAGGGCACCCTGCTCGCGGAGGGCACCATCTCGGCCAAGGACCTGTCGCTGCTGCAGCTCGTGGACACCGCCGAGGAAGCGGTGCGGATCGTGGCGGCCTCCGCGGGTCACGAGCACGCTTCCTGAGCGGTGCGCCGGGACGACTCTGGCACCATTGCCGTGTGACTATCTTCCTGGTGATCCTCGCCATCCTGCTGGTCGGGGGAACCGCGCTGCTTGCATCCGGGCGCGCGCTGCCGGCGCCACTCCAGCGACTCGGGAGCGGATCAGGATCCTCGGATCGGATCGGGAGAGCTCCGGGAACCACCGATGAACCGGCCGATGGGCACTCTGGGCCGTCCCTGAGCCTCGGCCTCGTGGAGCCCGTAGCCTCCCTCCCGCCCGTCCTCCTGCCCGATCCTCCCTCGGCCCGGGACGTCGACGCCGTGCGGTTCGGCCTCGGGCTACGCGGCTACCGGATGGACCAGGTGGACGAGGTACTGGACCGGCTTGCGGCCGCTATCGAGCAGCGCGACGCCGTGATCAGGGAGCTGCGCTCCCGGCTGGCAGGAAGGGACACCGACAGATGAACGGTGCGGTCCCGGGCTCCGACGGCCGACCGAGGTGCGGCTGGGCAACCTCGTCCACCGAGTACGAGCGCTACCACGACGAGGAGTGGGGCCGACCCGTGCACGGCGAGGCAGCACTGTTTGAGAGGTTGAGCCTCGAAGCGTTCCAGTCCGGCCTGAGCTGGATCACCATCCTGCGCAAGCGTGAGGCGTTCCGTCGTGCCTTCGCCGGGTTCGACCCCCTGACGGTCGCGGCATTCGGCGCCGGGGACGTGGAGCGACTGATGGCAGACGCCGGGATCGTCAGGAACCGCCGGAAGATCGAGGCGGTGATCGCCAACGCGGGAGCGCTGCTCGCCCTGCCCGACGACGTGACCCTCGGGTCGATCCTCGCGCGCTATCGATCCACTGACGGGCCCCCGCCCGTGAACCTCTCGGACGTGCCCGCCACCACGCCCGGGAGCACTGCCCTTGCCCGTGAGCTCAAGACGTGCGGGTTCCGGTTCGTCGGCCCGACGACGGCGTATGCGATGCTGCAGGCCACGGGCTACGTCAACGACCATCTCCGCGACTGCTGGGTCCGGCTCGACGTCGCACGCGCCACCGTTCCTGAAGCTGCCCGGTGAGCCGTACCGGCTCCGCCGCCACGGGTAGGACGCGCCCGGTGTCGGTCCACTGGTCGTTGCAGGTCCTCGCGGTCTTCGTTGCCGGGCGCCTGGTGTCCACCGTCCTGCTGCTCGTCGCCGCCGCACGGCAGGGCGCCAGCCCGTGGTCCGGCCCCGCTCCCGCCTACGGCACCTTCATCAACTACTGGGACAGCGGTTGGTACGAGCGCATCTTCCGGGAGGGCTATCCCACCGAACTGCCGCGGGACGCGCTGGGCGAGGTCAGCCACAACCAGTGGGCCTTCTACCCCCTCTTTCCCGGGCTGGTCCGCCTGCTCCACGTCGTCACCGGGCTCGGATGGGGGGTCCTCGCGCCTTTGGTGGCGGTCGCGGCCGCCGCGGGTGCATCGCTGGTGGTCTACCGGTTGTTCCGTCTGCGCGCGGAGCACCGCACGGCCCTCGCCGGCGTCGCCGTCGTGTCCTTCGCGCCCGTGTCCGCCATCCTTCAGGTGCCGTACGCCGAATCCGTGCACCTGCTGCTGCTTGCCGGGGCGCTCTACCTGGTCTCGACGAACCGGTACAACGCGGCAATGCCCGTCGTCCTTCTCATGTGCCTCGCGCGCCCTGCCGGTGTCCCCTTCGCGATCATGGTGGGGGCCCTCTTCCTCCATGCACTCTGGGCCCGGAGGAAGAGGATGTCGTCCTGGCGGCACCGGAGCGTGCCACAGGGTGGGGGCGACCCGGCGGGGGTGCCCCTGGTGCCCCTGTTCCTCCTGGGCGTGGTCTCATCGATCGGCGCTGTTGCCTGGCCCCTCATCGCCTGGGCCGTGACGGGGCAGCGCGACGCCTACGTCGCGACCGAGACCGCATGGCGGGGGGAAGCCCTCGCTCCCTTCCTGCCCTGGTTCGAGGCACCGGCCTCGGTGCTCGGGCCCGCCGCCGCAGCGCTGGTCGTGGTAGCGCTCCTGGTGGGCGCCGCCGTCCTCCTCCTCGCGCCCGCGGTGCGTTCGCTGGGGCCCGTCCAGGTCTACTGGTGCGCCGGGTACCTCCTGTACCTGGCGGCGTTCTGGGACCCGCAATCGAGCACGTGGCGCATCCTGCTCCCGCTGTTCCCCCTGGCCCTTGCCCTCGCGAACGCCGCCGGGGCCCGCGCGCTCTGGTTGCTCCTGCCGGTCTCGGTCGTGCTCCAGTTCCTGTGGGTGGACTGGCTGTGGGCGTGGAGCCCGTCCGGACCGGACGGGGATTATCCACCCTGAGTGTGATTCACGCCGCACCTGAATTAGCAGGTGCAGGCCTTGTGCTGAATAATGAAGGTGATGACGTGCACAGCCGGACCTTTCAACAGGCGCCGGCGCGGAGCACCGTTTACTGTCGCGCTGCCGCTGATCGCGGTTGCGCCCTGTCGAAAGGGACACTCCCCATGGCTGCCATGAAACCGCGTACCGGCGATGGACCGATGGAAGTCACCAAGGAGGGGCGCAGCCTCATCATGCGCGTGCCGATCGACGGCGGCGGACGCCTCGTCGTGGAGCTCAACGCCGAGGAAGCCGGCAAGCTCAAGGACTGCCTGCTCACCGTTACTAACTAGGCGCGAGCCTTCGGGAGCCCCGGGCGTTCGCACCGGCTGATACGAACGAGCAGTCGTCGGCGCTCGCCATCGCGCGATTAGTCGCGCAGTTCCTCGCCCGGTCGCCTGGCACCGCCGGGCCGCCTCCGCCGAAGAACGCGGTCAGGGGCGTTGCTTGACGGCCAGGAGAAGCCCGGTGCCGGTCGGCAGGAGTGCAGACACCAGCGACTCGTCGTCCCGGATCATCCTGCCGACCTGCCTCAGGGTATTGGTCGACTGCTCCCGTACAGCAGGTTCCGCAACCCTGTCCTGGTCGAGGGCGTCGTTGATGATCATGATGCCCCCGCCCTTCAGCAGGCGGGTGGCCTGCTCGACGTAGGCCGGCAGCCCGGGCTTGTCCGCGTCGATGAACACCAGGTCGTAGGCGGCATCGGTCAGTCGCGGCAGCACATCGGCGGCGCGTCCCGAGATGGTGCGCGTGCGGTTGGAGGGGATGCCTGCCTCGGCGTACGCCTCCCGGGCTGCCCGCAGGTGGTCCACGTCGGAGTCGATGGTCGTGAGCACGGCGTTCCGTCCGAGGCCCCTCAACAGGCAGACACCCGAGATTCCCGCTCCTGCTCCTACCTCCACCGCCGTCGTCGCCTTGGACGCGGAAGCCAGCACCGTCAGGGCTGCGCCGACGGCAGGGGTCACAGGGGTGACGCCGAGTTCATGCGAGCGGTCCCGTGCCCGGAGCAGGATGTCGTCCTCCTCGGGGAGGCCTTCCGTGTAGGACCAGCTGCTGTGTTTGTCGGCGGCCATGGACGTCCGTTCTGTGGGTCGCTGCGATAGTCGGGAGGCGGGAGCCCTGCCCCAACACTACTGCCCGCCGCGCCGGCCCTGCCATGCGGTGACACGCGCCGTGGTGGGGCTTCTGGCGGTCCTGAAAGGGCTGACAGGGTAGTCGACGGAGGCGCCCGAGGCGGGACGCAACACGGTTGATGCTGCCAGCTTCTTCCCAGCTTGATGCGAAAGACTCTTCGCTCGGGGCATCCAGCAGGAGAGCTGTCCCGAACCCTTGGTACTAGAACACTCGGCCTGCGGGCCGTCTGAAGTATCCGTTGAGGGTTTGCTGCAAGAAGGGGTAGATGATGTCTAGCGTGAAAGCGGCACAGAACGCCGTGCAGGCTGTTCCAGGAGCGGACGCACCGATCCTCGACGAGCACGGGAACCCCTGGGTAGCGCCCTCCTGGGAAGAGGTCGTCACCAACTATTCGCCGAAGGTGTACCGGTTGGCCTACCGGCTCACGGGCAACAAGTTCGACGCCGAGGACCTCACGCAGGAGGTCTTCGTGAGGGTCTTCAGGTCGCTCGCCAACTTCAAACCGGGAACGCTGGACGGCTGGCTGCACCGCATCACCACCAACCTCTTCCTCGACCAGGCCCGGCGGAAGACGCGCATCCGCTTCGATGGCCTCACGGATGAGGCCGAGAGTCGCCTGCCGAGCGGGCACCCTGGCCCGGAGCGCAGCTTCGAGTTCAACAACCTGGACATCGATGTGCAGTCCGCGCTGGAGGAACTGCCGCCGGACTTCCGCGCCGCCGTCGTGCTCTGCGACCTCGAGGGCCTCGCCTACGACGAGGTGGCCCAGGTGCTGGGCGTCAAGCTCGGAACGGTCCGCTCCCGCATCCACCGCGGGCGGACGATGCTCCGGGAGAAGCTCGCGCATCGTGATCCTCGTCGATCGGGCGGCAACGGAGCGGCCCTGGCGGTCCCACGGATCGCCGGTCTGGGTTAGGACCGATGCGGCACCCCCATCGCTCCCTGCAGGATCTCGTGGACGGTGAGTTGTCCGACCGGCGGCGCATGGCCGTCGAGCGCCACGTGTCCCAGTGTTCGGCCTGTTCAATCTCGGTAGCGCGCCTGCGGGGATTCAAGAGCGCATTGCTCGGTCTACGGAACCCTGAGCCCGATCCCGAGTTCCAGCGACGGCTGCTCTCGCCGGCGCCGGGGAGTGTTCCTCGCCCGACGGGGTTCCGTACGGGCTCCAGTGCGGCGTTCGTGCGCGAGCACCATGAACGGACGAGCACGCACCGGCGGCGGCACACGGTCATCGCCGCGGTCGGCGGATCCGCCGTCGCCGCGACCGCCGTCCTCGCGAGCGCCTACGTCGTCGGGACCGAGTCCGCATCAGTCACGGTCGAAGCTGCGACCGGAGCGACAGCCCTGCGTGCCGGGTGGGAGTCCGTGGCACCGCGAACACCCACCAACCTCGACGACGACCAGCTGGAGACGCTCCGGGCCGGCGGCTGGTACTGTCCCGAGCTCGAGTCCCTGGGTTTCACGCTGAAGGGCGCCGAAGGCATCACGGTCGGGGGCATGCCGACGCTGGAACTAGTCCTCGAGAACGACGGCGACACGGTCACCGTGTACGAGCAGAGGAAGGTCGACGAGGGCCGCGAGGCAGACACTGCGCCTGTCAACGCGATGACGGGCAATACGGTGACGGCCGACGGGTTCGACCACATCGGCGGTGCCGAGCGGGACGTCTGGGTACGCTCGGATGAGCCGTGGCAGGTCGTCCTCGATTCGCCGTCCGTCACCTACACCGTGGTCTCCAGCCTGCCGGCCGCCGCCATGCCGCAGACCCTCAGCCAGCTGGTCGCCGCCGAGCACGCGCAGCTGTCACTCTCGCCGCAGACCTCCGACGACTCGATGGTGGACCGCATCGTCCGGGGCCTCTCCACGATCACCCGTCCGTAGGAGGATGGCGGCCGGGTGACACCGCGGCGTCGCGGACATGAACGCTCGACGGCCAGTGTCCGGCCGCCGCCCACGGAGGCTGTGCGAATGTGTCGGGCGTAGTTCGGGAAGGTAGTCTTTTTCACGTGTTGGGAATCAACGGCCTCGAACTCGTCGTCCTGGCGATGATCGCCGTCGTGGTGCTCGGGCCGGAGCGCCTACCGGAGTACGCCGCCCAGCTCGCACGCCTCGTGAAGGGCCTTCGACGCATGGCGACGGGTGCGCGGGAGCAGCTCCGCGAGGAAGTGGGCCCCGAGCTCGACGAGGTCGACTGGCGCAAGCTCGACCCGCGCCAGTACGATCCGCGCCGCATCATCAAGGAAGCCCTCCTCGACGACATCGAGGACGTGTTCAAGCCCGTCAGCCCCGGCGCACCTGCCGCAGCTGCGGTTTCTCCCGCTGTCGCCGCACAGCCTCCGATGTCCCTGCAGCTGGGGCCCCGCCTCGAGGCAGGGCAGGCAGCTCCGTACGATCTCGAAGCAACCTAGCGAGCGCCACCGCCCCGTGTCTTGGCTGCGTCAGGAGACGCTGACCGGCAGCTTCACGCCCTGCAGGCCCCTGGGCCTGCGCGCGAGGTCCGTCGCGATCCTGGTGAGTTCATCGCGCGCGACCGAAGGCTGTCGTCCGAGGACGAGGGGTAGGCCCGCATCGCCGCCCTCCCGCAGGGCCATGTCGAGCGGGATGCTGCCGAGCAGGGGGATCGCGGTGCCCAGCGTCGTCGACAACCGCGCCGCGAGTGTGCTCCCACCGCCTGCACCGAAAAGCTCCAGCCGCCCGCCGTCGGGCAGCTCGAGCCAGGACATGTTCTCGATCACGCCAGAGACCCGCTGCCCGGTCTGCGCGGCCATCGCTCCGGCCCGCTCGGCGACGTCCGCGGCGGCGCTCTGGGGCGTCGTCACCACGAGGAGTTCCGAGGAGGGCAGCAGTTGCGCAACCGAGATGGCGATGTCGCCCGTGCCCGGGGGCAGGTCGAGGAACAGTGCGTCCAGATCGCCGAAGTAGACGTCGGTGAGGAACTGTTCGAGCGCCCGGTGGAGCATCGGGCCGCGCCAGGAGACCGGTTGGTTCCCCTCGACGAACATGCCGATCGAGATGACCTTCACGCCGTGGGCCACGGGAGGCAGGATCAGCTCGTCGACGCGCGTGGGCTGCTGGGTGATGCCCAGCAGGGCAGGCACCGAGAAGCCGTAGACGTCGGCGTCGACGATTCCCACCCGCAGACCCTGCGCGGCCATGGCGACCGCCAGGTTGACCGTGACGCTGGACTTGCCGACGCCACCCTTGCCGCTCGCGACTGCGTAGACGCGCGTCAGGGAGGAAGGATCGTTGAACGGAACGCCACGGCGACCACCTGCCCCCTTCAGCTGCTCCTTCAGTGCGTCGCGCTGTGTCTGGTTCATGACACCGAGTTCCACCTCGACGCTCCCGACGCCGTCGACGGCGGACAGCGCGGCCTCGGCGTCCTGCGTGATCGTGTCCCTCAGCGGGCAGCCGGCGATGGTCAGCAGGACCCTGATGCGGACGGCGTGCCCCTTGATGGAGACGGCGTCGAGCATGCCGAGGTCCGTGATGGGGCGGCGCAGTTCCGGATCGATCACCGTGTCGAGGGCAGACCGTACCGCCTCCTCCGAGGGCAGGTTCGTGCTCACCGGGACGGTTTCCTCCCCGTCGGCTGGACCTTCGCAAGCGCCACGGTGTTGTCCGACGGCCGGCGCGGCTTCCGCTTCTGCAGGGTGAGCTCCTGGCCATCCGTCGTCTCCAGCAGTTCCTCGAGGATCGAGCGAAGCTCCGACCGCACGTAGTCACGCGTCGCGACTTCCCGCAGGGCGATCCTGAGTTCGGCGATCTCCCGTGTGAGGTACTCCGTGTCGGAGAGGTTCCGCTCCGCGCGCTGGCGGTCCTCCCGCATGGAGACCCGGTCGCGGTCGTCCTGGCGATTCTGCGCGAGCAGTAGCAGGGGGGCTGCGTAGGAGGCCTGCAGCGACAGCATGAGGGTCAGCGCCGTGAACCCGAGCGCCGCGCTGTCGAAGCGCAGGTTCTCCGGAGCCACGGTGTTCCACGTCAGCCAGATCGCGACGAAGACCGTCATGTAGAAGAGGAACTGCGGAGTGCCCATGAAACGAGCTATGTTCTCCGTGCCGCTGCCGAAACGGTCCGGGTTCGGTCTCAGCCGCGGGAGGATGCGCTTACGTGCCTCTCGCGGCGTATCGAGCCCACGGGAATTCGACCTGATCTTCTCAACCACGGCGGTCACCTCGCTTTGCTACGGATGTGTCGTCCTGTGCCCGCCAGTCGTCGGGCAGCAGGTGGTCGAGCACGTCGTCGACGGTCACCGCACCGACCAGCCTGCCGTCGGTGTTGACCACGGGCAGCGAGTTCAGGTTGTACGTGGCCAGGATGCGCGACACCTCGCTGACGTTGGCCTGGTCGCCGACGGCCTCGAGATCCGTGTCGATGATGTTGCCGAGCGGCTCGGGTGGTGGATACCGCAGCAGCTGCTGGATGTGCACCACGCCGAGGTAGCGACCGGTCGGCGTCTCGAGCGGCGGTCGGCACACGAAGATGGACGACGCGAGGGCCGGCGTCAGTTCCTCACGCCGGACGTGTGCCAGAGCCTCGGCTACGGTGGCTTCCGGCGGGAGGATGACGGGCACCGTGGTCATCAGGGATCCCGCGGTGTCCTCCTCGTACTCGAGCAGGCGGCGTACGTCCTCCGCGTCCTCGGGCTCCATGAGCTGGAGCAGCTCCTCCTTCTGCGCTTCGGTCAGCTCGTTGAGGAGGTCGGCGGCATCATCGGGATCCATCTCCTCGAGCACGTCGGCTGCGCGCTCACGCGTCAGGGACGTGAGGATCTGCACCTGGTCGTCGTCGGGAAGCTCCTGCAGGACGTCAGCGAGGCGATCGTCCTGCAGTTCGCCCGCAACCTCGATGCGTCGCTTGTCGGTCATCTCGTGCAGGGCGTCCGCAAAATCGGCGGCCTTGAGGTCGTCGTGCTGGGCGACGAACTGCGTCGCG
Organism: Arthrobacter sp. B1805; assembly: GCF_002929745.1. Lineage (GTDB taxonomy): Bacteria > Actinomycetota > Actinomycetes > Actinomycetales > Micrococcaceae > Arthrobacter_D. The sequence goes on along the minus strand of NZ_PJIQ01000004.1, from coordinate 115,974 downwards.
CCCTGCGGTTCGTCCGTGGTGCCGTGGAAGGCGTCGAGCCAGTCGATGATGAGGCGCTCGCCCCCGCGGCGCAGTCCGCGCAACGGCGAGGTGGACCCGCCGCGACGGACGAACAGCTGGGAGACGTGCCAGTCGCCCGCGCGGTTGCGCTCCATCGCGATGTCCTCGACGACGGCACTACCGCTGCCGTCCCGCAGCGTCAGGCGGCGATCGAACAGTTCAGCGACCACCAGCATCTCGGCGCCGCGCTGTTCGAAACGGCGCAGGTTCACGAGGCCGGTGCAGATGATCTGCGACGGGTCCATCGACGTGATGCGAGTCATCGGGACGAATACACGTTTCTTGCCCGGAACCTCGACCACGAGGCCGATGACCTGTGGCGTCTTGGCCGGGCCGCGGTCGAGCACGACGGCGTCCCGCAGGCGTCCGAGACGGTCGCCGAGCGGGTCGAAGACGTCGAGGCCCAGCAGTCGGGCGACGAAGACGCGGGTCGGGTTGGTAGTCACCGCTCTAGGCTATCGGCCACGGCAAGCCGACATGGCATCGCGCTGTGCCGGACGCGGACCGCTGCCGGGATCCACCCACCCGCGACAGGTGTCGTCGGTGCCGGGCTCGCGGCTCAGCGGGAGTTCACCTGCGGCTTACTGCCTCCCGCACGGACGGGCGGTAGGCAAGAATGGAACCATGTCGACACCACCACTTGGAACCACTGCCTCCCGTGACCTGGGCCGGGTGTTGCCCACCGGCGAGACCATCGGCCGGTACACCAGCTACCTGGACGCCCAGAAAGCGGTGGACTACCTCGCGGACCACAAGTTCGCCGTCCAGCGGGTGTCCATCATCGGTAACGACCTCAAGACCGTGGAGCGTGTGACCGGGCGGCTCAGCTACCCGCGCGTCGCACTCGGCAGCGCGGCGACCGGAGCCTGGTTCGGGCTGTTCGTCGGACTCATCCTGAGCCTCTTCGCCGGCAGCGAGTCCGGGATCACCATCACCTCGTCGATCGCCCTGGGGGCGATCTTCTGGTTGCTCTTCGGCGTCCTCACCTACGCCTTCCAGCGGGGGAAGCGCGACTTCACGTCCACGAGCCAGGTCATCGCGACCAGCTACGACGTGATCGTCGAGCCGAGCCTTGCAGCGGACGCCCGCCGCCTGCTCCAGCAGCTTCCCATGAACGGCCAGGCCCAGCATCCGGGGGTCGACCCGTCGGTCTCGGTGCAGGGCCCGGAATACCCTGCCGCACCGGCCGGCCAGCAACAGGCTCCCGAGCGCCCCGCGTCCTGGAACGATCCCTACGCGGGCAGCCGGTCCCAGCAGGCAGGATCTCACGAGTCCGATCCCGCCGAGGCGCAGACGGCCGGCCCGGGGACCAGCGGGCCGCGGCGGGGCCAGTTCCCCGACCTCCCCGATGGACGTCCGCAGTACGGCGTGCGCGTGGAGGCGCAGGATGACCCCGGCCGGTCCTCTTCGGCGGCGGCGGGCGGCGTCGGCCAGCCCGGCGGCATGACAGTCCAGCAGGGCCAGGACCTGGCCGCGGACGACGACGGCGGCTCGGCTACCGGCGGTTCCTCGGCCGCGGGCGGCCCGAAGCAGGGCTGACGACGAGGATCTCCATTCGACGGACGCGCAGCAGCACGCGCGACGGAGGATGCACAGGGAAGGCAGGGACCCACGGTCCCTGCCTTCTTCCGTCCGGCGGCCCGGGTGCAGGTGCCGAGGAGCTATTCGCCCGTGCTGCCCCAGATGCCCGCCATCCAGTCCTCGACGTCGTCGGGACTGCGCGGGAGAGCTGCGCTGAGATTGACCGGACCGTCAGCTGTCATGAGGATGTCGTCCTCGATGCGGACGCCGATGCCCCGGTACTCCTCCGGCACGGCGAGATCCTCCGCCTTGAAGTAGAGGCCGGGCTCGATGGTGAAGATCATCCCTTCGGTGAGGATGCCGTCGAGGTACAGCTCGCGCTTGGCCTGGGCGCAGTCGTGCACGTCCATGCCGAGGTGGTGGCTCGTGCCGTGGGGCATCCACCGGCGGTGGTGCTGGCCCTCGGGAGCCAGTGCCTCCTCGAGTGGGACGGGCAGGAGGCCCCACCGGTCGAGGTTCTCCGCCAGGACCGTCACCGCGGCGAGGTGGACCTCGCGGAAGCGGCGTCCTGGCTGGGCGGCGGCGAAACCCGCGTCGGCGGCGTCGAGCACCGCCTGGTAGATCCTGCGCTGGACCTCCGTGTACCGCCCGTTGACCGGGATGGTCCGGGTGATGTCGGCGGTGTAGAGGCTCTCTGCCTCGACGCCGGCATCCAGCAGGAGCAGCTCCCCAGCCCTGACCTGGCCGGTGTTGCGGATCCAGTGGAGCGTGGTGGCGTTGTTGCCCGAGGCGGCGATGGTGTCGTATCCGAGGTCGTTGCCCTCCTCGCGTGCCCGGGCGAAGAACGCCCCTTCGACGACGCGCTCGCCCCGCGGATGCGTGATGGCGCGGGGGAGGGTGCGGACCACGTCATGGAAGCCGTTGACCGTGGCGGCGACGGCGATCGTCATCTGCTCGATCTCCCACGTGTCCTTGATGAGCCGCAGCTCCGAGAGTGCTTCGGCGAGCACCGCGTCCAGGGAATCGGCCCTCTCGAGGTCGACTCCGGTGTTGATGCGCGAGGTATCCACGAGGGCGTCGGCATTCAGGTCGACCTCGCGCAGCAGCCGAATGCTGATGCCGCCGATCTCGGGGACTCCCGCATCCTTGGTGATGGCGACCTCGAGCTCGCTGAGGTCTGCTGTCGCGAGGGCGAGCTGTGCCGTGATCTGCGCCATCGAGAGGCGCTGGCCGATCCAGAATTCCCCGTAGCGGGCGTTCGCGTAGAACTCGGCACTCTCGCGCCCGGCCAGTTCGCGGAAGTACAGCGTGGCCGTGTGATTTCCGCCGTCGTCACCGGTGCCGGGCTCGACCGGTTCGAGGACCAGGACGGCGTCGGGCTCGTGGTCCAGGCCCAGGCCGGTCAGGTGCGCGAAACCGGAGTGGGGGCGGTACCGGTAGTCGGTGTCGTTGGACCGGACCTTGAAGGGCCCCGCGGGAATGACGATGCGCTCGCCGGGGAACCTGTCCGAGATGGCACGACGACGCCGGGCCGCGTGCGCAGCGACCGGGGACTCGGCGGGGAGCTCGTCCGACGCAGGCGCCCAGTTGCCGGCCATGAAGGCCTTGAAGGCCTCCGAATCCGGCCGCTGGGAGCGGTTCTCGTTGCGGTCGGAGAGCGGTTGGCCCTCCGGGGCGTCGGTCTGGGTCAGGTATGCGGGTGCGGTGTCGTCGGTGCTCACTCCGTCATCGTCTCACCGTCGCGGTGCAGCATGAAAGCCCGGCGTCGTAGCAGGCTCTGCGCCATGCCGCCCCTACCGTGGTCGTTCAGACGGCGGACCCGGCCTTCCGCGGGAGCGTCACCGGCAGCCCTGCGGAGAATTCTGGCCGACGCAGACGATATTCCGACGGCGGCACCCCCAGTTCACGCCTGAAAGCCGTGCTGAAGGCGTAGGCGTTCTGGTATCCGACACTGCGGGCTACCCGCGCCACGGTGGCGCCAGGGTCCTGCAGCAGGTCGCTCGCGAGGGTGAGGCGCCAGTGCGTGAGGTAGTTCATCGGGGGCCGGCCCACGCCGGCACGGAACCGGGCGGCGAGCGAGGCGCGGGAGGTGTTGACGTGCTGCGCTAGGCGTTCCACCGTCCATGGCGCCGCGGGGTCGGCGTGCAGGTACTCGAGGGCGCGGACCACGAGCGCGTCATCGCACGTGAGCCAGGTGCTTCCCGGAGGGCGGTCCGGACCGCTGAGCCACCGGCGGATGGTGCTGACGACGAGCACGTCGAGGAGGCGGTCGACGACGATCTGGGCGGCGGGGTCGTCGTGGGCTGTCTCCTGACCGAGCAGGTCCACGAGCGTGGTGTCGGCACGGTCGCGCCGCACGACGGCGAGCCGGGGGAGGGCCCGGGTGACGAAGCGGCCGGCCTCGTCGGGACGTTCGTAGGTGCCGACGAGCAGCGACGTCTCTCCGTCGGTGGCGTTACCCCATCTCCGGATGCCGCGCCGGTATTCTTCGCGCACGCTACGCCCCTCGAGCGTCGTGCACCGCTGGTCGGGACCGATCTCGATCGTGGGCGTGGTGGCGGCAGCATCCGTCACTCGGTACGGCTCGGGGCCGCGTACGAGGGCGACGTCGCCTCCCTCAAGCAACGTGCCGTCGATCCGGACCCTGCCGTGGACGACGGCGAGGATCGTCAGTGCAGCGCCGTCGCGGATGGAGACACCCCAGGGGGCACTCATGTGCATCGACAGAGCGAATGCTCGTGCTGCACGCGGTCCGTCGAGGAAGTGTGCGAGGGGATCCACGCGACGAACTCTAGACGATCACGAAGCACCGCGCGACGATCACCCATTCTCCGTCTTCCGCATTCGGTCTGTACTTGTTCCATGACCACTGTGATTCTCGGCGGCGCCGGACGTACCGGCTCCCGCATCCTCGACCGCCTGACCGCTGCTGCACATCCGGTACGGCCCGCATCGCGCCGATCGGGCTTCGACTGGGACGACCCCTCGACCTGGCGAGGTGCCCTGCGCGGAGCCACCGCCGCGTATGTGTGCTTCACCCCCGACCTCGCTCTTCCCGGTGTCCCCGAGACGATGGGAACCCTCGGCAGACTCGCCGCCACCGAGGGCGTGGAGCGGCTCGTCCTGCTCTCGGGACGTGGAGAGGAGGGGGCCCGGGCGAGTGAGACGGCGCTCCGCGGGGGCAGCGTCCCGAGGACGGTGCTGCGCTGTTCGTGGTTCCAGCAGAACTTCTCCGAGCATTTCCTGACCGGTCCCGTTCGACGCGGCCGCCTGCGGCTGCCTGCGCCGGATGTCCCCGAGGCGTTCGTGGACCTCGACGACGTCGTCGATGCGGCCGTCGTCGCCCTCACCCGAGCGGTCCCCGAGGACGCAACGTACGAACTCTCCGGGCCGGAACTGCTGACGTTCGCCCAGGCCGCCGCTCTGATCTCCGGAGTCAGCGGCCGGACGGTCACGTTCGAGGCGGTGGACGTTCCGAGCTTCGTCAGGGACCTTGCCGTCGATGGAGTGCCGGCAGAGGAAGCGGAGCCCCTCGCACACCTCTTCATGGACATCCTCGACGGAAGGAATGCGTCACTCGCGGACGGGATCGAGCGGCTCCTCGGACGACCGGCGTCCCCCTTTCGCACCTATGCCAGGCGCGCTGCCGCGTCGGGTGCGTGGTCATGATCCTGGCAGCCGCCGTCGTCGGGGCGGGTCTCGTCGGAGGCGTCTACGCCGGCTTCACCACCATCGTGATGCCGGCCCTCGGACGGCTCGACGACAGGGAGGCGACGCCGGCCATGGTCGGCATCAACCGTTCGGCCGAGCGCGTTCCCTTCATCCTGCTCTTCGCATCCGCCGCGGCAGCAGCCATCGGGCTGGCAGCTACAGCAGCACCACGCGGCGACACGACGAGCATGGTCGTCGCAGGGGCGTCCCTCGCCAGCACGCTGGTGACGGTGTCGGTCAATGTACCACTCAACCGACGGCTGGAACGGGAGGGACCGAGCTTCTGGGTGCACTACCGCCGCCGCTGGGTCGCGTTCAACACCCTACGAGCGGCGCTGGCCACGACGGCAGTGCTCGTTGCCGGCGTGGACCGGCTACGGATTCCGTAGCCGCGTAAGCCGCGGAAGAAGCGCAGTCACCGTCCGCCGGGCCGCTCGCAGCCGGGCACGGTGGCGGCCCCTTCGGCCGGCGGCGCGTAGATTGGACCGGTGAGGATCGATCTGCACACCCACTCCAACGTCTCGGACGGCACCGAGGACCCTGATGTCCTGATTGCGTCCGCGGCCGCCGCAGGGCTCGACGCCGTTGCGCTCACCGACCACGACTCGACAGCCGGATGGGACAGGGCGGGGGCGGCGGCGACGGAGCACGGCATCACGTTCGTCCCTGGGATGGAGGTGTCGTGTCGCACCGACACCGGTATCAGCGTGCACGTGCTGTCCTACCTGCACGACCCCGCGCACGTGGGACTGCTCGACGAGATCGCCAGATCACGGGAGGCACGGCTCACGCGGGCCCAACGCATGGTGGAGCTCATGTCGGCCGACTTCCCCATCAGCTGGGATCTGGTGCAGGAGCATGTCACGGAAGGTGCCACGGTCGGACGCCCCCACATCGCCGACGCGCTCATCGCCCTCGGTGTGGTGAGCACCCGATCCGAGGCCTTCGAACGCGTCCTCACGGCGCGCTCGCCGTACTGGGTCAGCCACTACGCGCCGCACCCTGCCGACGCCGTAGCCCTCATCCGTGATGCCGGCGGCGTGCCGGTCTTCGCCCACCCTTCCGCGTTCAACCGCGGAGCGGTCGTTGGAGGAGCCGTCATCAACGAGATGATCGACGCCGGACTGCTGGGGCTTGAGGTCGAGCACCGCGACAACCCGGAGGCAGCACGCGTCGAACTGAGGAGGATCGCCCGCGACAACGGCCTCCTCGTGACGGGCTCCAGCGACTACCACGGCAGCGGGAAGCCGAATCTGCTCGGCGAGAACGTCACGAGCAGCGAGACCCTGGAGATGATCATCGGGCTCGCGACGGGCACTGCAGTCCGCTGAGGACGCATGCTCGGACTAGGTCCAGGGAGCCAGTCGCGCGCGCATGATGTCGACGGCCTGCGGATTGCGGTCCACGCACACGAATCGCCGGCCGAGCTTCCCCGCGACCGCCCCGAGTGTCCCCGAGCCCGCGAAGAAGTCCAGTACCCAGTCGCCTTCGCGGCTGCTGGCTGCAACAGCCCGCCGTAGCAGGCCCTCGGGTTTCTGGGTGGGGTATCCCGTCTTTTCCCGACCGGTGGGCGAGACGATCGTGTGCCACCAGACGTCGGTGGGCAGCTTGCCGAGCGCGGCCTTCTCGGCCGTGACCAGCCCGGGCGCCATGTACGGTTCCCGGTCCACTTCCTCGCTGTTGAAGTAGTAGCCGGACGGGTTCTTCACGTAGACGAGGATGTTGTCGTGCTTGGCCGGCCACTTCCGCTTGGCCCGCGCGCCGTAGTCGTACGCCCAGATGATCTCGTTCAGGAAGCAGTCGCGGCCGAACAGGGCATCGAGCATGACCTTCGCGTAGTGGACCTCGCGATAGTCGAGGTGCAGGTAGAGCGTCCCGTCGTCGGCGAGGAGCCGCCACGCCTCGGCCAGCCGTGGTGCGAGGAAGTCCCAGTAGTCGTCGAAGGCGTCGTCGTAGCTCGCGAGGATGCCCTTGACGGTCGAGTAGGACTGGCCCTTGAAACCGATCCTGTCGCCCGAGCCCTCCACCGCACGCACCATCGTGGTCTGCTGGCGGCGCTGGGCGCGTCCCGTGTTGAACGGCGGATCGACGTAGATCATGGTGAAGGCCGCGTCCGGCAGCGATGCCAGGTACTCCGCGTTCTCGGCGTGCACCACGAGGTTGGCGCCGTCCGCCCTCCAGGCAGGAGGCGCGGACGGCACAGGCAGTTCCGTCACCGAGGGCTAATCCTCCGTGCCGCCGGCGGGCTTCCCGACGACCTCGCCGTTGCGTCGACGGGTCCTGCTGCGGCGCGGCCGCTCACTCGTCGGCGTCTCGCTCTCGCCGCCGCCGGACCGACGACGACGTCCGCCGCTCTCGACCGCGTCGCTCGAGGCGACGGTATCAGCAGGGGCCGCCGCGGGTGCATCAGGGGCATCGGCGCCACCGGAGCGGTTGGCTCCGCGACCGCGGCCGCGTGAACCGCGCGAGCCCTCGCCGGACTCGCCGCCCTCGCGGGACTGGCCGCCACGTCCGGAACGACCGCGTCCGCCGTCGTTCCCGGCGCTGTCGGAGCGTCCGCCGGACCGACCGCGTCCGCCGTCGTTCCCCGCGCTGTCCGAGCGGGTGCCGCCGCCACGCTTGCCGGTCTCACCGAGGTCCTCGAGCACCTCGGCGTTGATTCCGGCGAGCTTGCGGTCCTTGCGGGGCAGGCGCCCCTTCGTGCCCTCGGGGATGTCGAGGTCGGTGTAGAGGTGGGGCGAGGACGAATACGTCTCGACGGGCTCGGGCACGTCGAGTCCGAGGGCCTTGTTGATCAGGCCCCAGCGCGGAACGTCGTCCCAGTCGACGAAGGTCACGGCCGTGCCCTTCTTGCCGGCGCGGCCCGTGCGACCCACGCGGTGCAGGTATGCCTTCTCGTCCTCGGGGCACTGGTAGTTGATGACGTGCGTGATGTCCTCGACGTCGATACCGCGTGCAGCGACCTCGGTGGCGACGAGGACGTCGATCTTGTCGCCGCGGAAGGCGCGCAGGGCCTGCTCGCGGGCGCCCTGACCCAGGTCGCCGTGGATTGCACCGGCCGCGAAACCGCGGTCGATCAGTTCCTCGGAGAGCTTTGCGGCGGTGCGCTTCGTCTTGCAGAAGATGATGGCGCGGCCACGGCCCCGTGCCTGCAGGATGCGGGCCACGACCTCGGCCTTGTCCAGGTTGTGCGCACGGTAGATGACCTGGCGGATGTCCTTCTTGGTGATGCCCTCGTCCTCGGGGTCCGCCGCGCGGATGTGGGTGGGCTGCGTCATGTAGCGGCGGGCCATCGCGATGACGGGGCCAGGCATGGTCGCGGAGAACAGGAGGGTCTGGCGCACGGGCGGAGTGGCGGCGATCAGCGTCTCGACGTCCGGCAGGAAGCCGAGGTCCAGCATCTCGTCGGCCTCGTCGAGGACGACGATCTTCACGTTCTTCAGGACCAGCAGCTTCTGCCGGTACAGGTCGATCAGGCGGCCGGGCGTACCGACGACGATCTCGACGCCCTTCTTGATCGCCTCGATCTGCGGCTCGTAGGCACGGCCGCCGTAGATGGTGACGATGCGCGCGTTGCGCTTCTTCGCCGCCGTCGTGAGGTCGTTGGCAACCTGCACGGCGAGTTCGCGGGTCGGCACGATGACCAGGGCCTGCGGTGCGCCGGGGACCGGGAGCTTGTCGTAACCGGCGTCATCAGGACCCACGACGCGCTGGATGGCCGGGATGCCGAAGCCGAGGGTCTTGCCGGTTCCGGTCTTCGCCTGGCCGATGATGTCGTGACCGCCGAGGGCGATCGAGAGGGTCATCGCCTGGATGGGGAAGGGGTGGATGATGCCGGCGTCCGCGAGGGACTCGACGATGTCCGGGCGGACGTTGAAGTCCGCGAAGGTCTCGGCGACGGGAGCATGCGGCTCCTCCGTCGTGACCAGGGTCTCCTCGACGTCGATGGCATCGGGGGCGTCGTCGGCGACGAGGTGGTGCGCACCCGTGGCCGCGGTGATGTCTGAATCTGTCTTTGCGTTGTGCACGTTCTACCGTTCATTCAGGCCGTGCGGCCGCTGAGGCTCGACGCCGGAGTGGATTCATCGCGATGGATTCATACCGTGCGGAGCGTATCGGCGGGCGCAGGGCGTCCAGTGGAAGCCGATCGCGGGCTTGCGACTGCGTGCGGGCTGCGGAGTGAGACCTCGCGCCTGCGGAAAAACTCGGGATCGAGTAGGTACTGCGGGTTATCGAGGAAATGATAACGACCGGTCATCCATTACTACGCGTTAAAGACTACCCTGCCGGCCCCGCCGCGGCGTCATTGCGGGTATCGTTGCGGCGCGTCCGTCGGTTTGACCTCGAAGCGGAGGCGCCGCCGGGCGATGTCCGCCTCCAGCAGGACCACCGTCACGCGCTCGCCCGCCACGAGCTCGCCGTAGCACTTCGCCTCGAGCGGTGGTTCGGTGACCTGCACGGTTCCGGACAGTCGCGGCGCTTGCTTGCCCGGCGATTCCTCGATAGCGGGCGGCGATCCCTGGAGGACGACGGCGGAGAACGCCTCACCGATGCGGTTGCTCAGGAGCGCGGCCTGTACCGCGTCCATGGCGCCGGAGTCGAGCCGGGACGCCGTCTGGTTGGACGAGGACATCAGGGCGTTGAGTTCCGGAAGAGCCGAGCGGACCCAGGCGGGCACTTCCTCACCCGCGCACAGCGAGGAGCAGATGACGAGGACGAACCGGTCCACGAGACGGCGCAGGGGAGCGGTGGTGTGGGCGTAGGGAGCCGCGATGGCGGACTGCACGACGGCATCCGGCAGCGCGCCGTCGAACGCGGTGTAGCCCGCACCCCGGAACAGCGAAGCGGCTGCGTGCATCAATGCGAGCTGCCGAGGGTCGGTGACGTCCAGCGTGCGGAGGAAGGCGCCGTAGGCCATACCCTCCGGCCAGGGGTGCTCGAGCGCCTCCGACTGGCGCCGGAACTTGCCGAGCGCGCCGTCGTCGGGCTCGGGCATGGTCCGGAGGATGCCGATGCCGCCGTCGATCATCATGCGGGCAGCGGCCATGCCGGTCATCAGCGAGATCTGCGCGTTCCAGTCCTCGCAGGGCAGGGCGGGCTCGGTGATGATGCCGTAGCTGTCGCCCTCGTGCGTGATCTCCTGCCGCGGGAGGTTGAGGCTGGCGCCTCCGCGATCGAGCTCCAGCTGGATGCGACGGGATCCGATCTCCTCGAGGAGGGTGAGCTGCTCGTCCGCCGTGCCCGCGTCGATGTCGGCCTGGACCTGCGCGTAGGTGAGCTGGCGCCGGCTGCGGACGGTCGCCCGGCTGACGGTGACGGACTGGACGACAGCATCCGCATCGAGGCGGAAGTGCCAGACGAAGGCCGGCCGGTCCTGCTCCGGGAGGAGGCTGGCAGCGTGCTCGGAGACGACCTCGGGGTGCAGCGAGATGCGGCCGTCCGGCGCGTACATGGTCTGGCCGCGCAGCCTCGCTTCTGCGTCGATGGCGCCCCCCGCGCGGACGAAGAGGGGTACGTCCGCGATGGCGTACCAGACCTCGTAGCCGCCGGGTCCACTGTCGCTGGCCTTTTCGCTGGCCTTTTCGCTCGCATTCCCGCTGTCGCCTTCGCCGCCGGTACCGCTCCGGGCAAGGCACACGGCCTGGTCCAGGTCCGTGGAACCGGGTGGATCGATCGTGAGGAACGGAAGCTCCCGCAGGTCGGCCGCGGGGAGCTCGTGACTATGAACAACCGCCTCCGCTTCCCGCAGCACCTCCTCCGGAAACTCCTCGCGGATGCCGAGTTCCTCGCGCAGGGTTCGCAGCGACTCGGTGAGGCGCTGCTGGGACTCACGGTCCCTGAGATCCATATGCTGTGCTGGCACAGGGTTCACGGTAATGCACGTCACATGCATCGGGCATTTCCGAACGGGTGACGCGCAGCCGGGCGCCGTTGCCAGAGGGAAGGCCGGCGGAGGCTCTCGACAGCCTTCGCCAGCCGCCGTTCCCGAGTATCCGCGCCCTTGGCCTGCTCGATCGGTAGGACCAGCGCCTTTCTGCGGCTGACGGACAGTGCGTCGAAGGCGCGGGCGAGCGATGGCTCCACGGACAGTGCTGCGGCCAGGTCCTCGGGCACGTCCACCGTGCGTTCCTCCGTGTCCAGGTCCAGGCTGACCCTCAGCGTCGCCCCCGGCTCCAGCCCGGCCGCGGTACGGTGCTCGGCACTGACGGGGATCATGGCCCGCCCGCCCATCGAACCGATCGTGGTGCGGTAGGTGTAGTCGCCGAGACCCACGCGTACGGGAGCTCGCCGGCCGCCGCCGAGCTCGGCGAGGACTCCTTCAGGAACCTCTATGCCGGTGGCCGTGCGTCCTGAGAGAAGGAGGACAGCGGTGAATTCCATGTCCGACTCCTTCCACCGGCAGGGCCGGGATCACCGGTGCCCGGGCGCTCACACGGGCCGTCGACGCGTTCGAGAGTAGACCGGAAGCGGGTACAGCACCAGACCCCCGGGCGAGAGCCGCGGGTTGCCCCGACCCCTCGATTGCGTACTCTTAGCAGAATGAACAACGGCTCCTCCGACAACACGGCCCTCTCCGCCGCCGGGCCGGAGCACACGACATCCGCCGGACCTGCCACGACTGCAGCTTCGTACCCCGGCGCGGGTAGTGCTTCCAAGGATTCGGTACCGGCCGCTCCGACCGCCGCTGCCGGTGCCGCCCTTACTGCCAGTGCCGCCCCTCCTGCCAGTGCCGCCGACGACGCCCTTGCGAATCCGCGCTACGCGCGTTTCGTGACCGACCTGCTCGGTGTCATGGCCTACGGGGAACTGTCAGGCTTCGAACGATTGTCGTCGGACGCGCGGTTCTCGCCCAGCCTCGCCGACCGCGCCAGCCTGGGGCGGCTCGCCGTGCAGGAGTTCGAGCACTTCGAGCTGGTCGGCGCCTTTCTGGCGGACCTGGGCGTGACGGTCGAGGACGCGATGAGCCCCTTCCAGGCGTCCATCGACGCATTCCACGAGCGCACACGGCCCGGTGACTGGTACGAGTCACTCATGAAGGCCTACGTCATCGATGCGTTCTCCGGGGATTTCTATCGCTCCCTCGCCGATACCCTCGACCCGCGCACACGCGACCTCATCGGCACCATCGATTCCGGGGAGGGCGCGGCGCACCTGCAGCGCCGGCTGAAGGAGGCGCTCGCCGATGATCCGAGGCTGGCCTCGCGCCTGGCGCTCTGGGGCCGTCGGCTCGTGGGGGAGGCGCTCACCCAGGCGCAGCGTGTGGGCATCGAGCGCGAGTACCTTGCCGGTCTGCTCTTCGCGGACGAAGCCGATCACACGCAGCACACGACAGCCCTCTTCTCACAGCTGACCCGCAACCATTCGCGGCGCATGAGCGCCCTGGGTCTCACGGCGTAGCCCACTCACGCCGGGCGGGACCACACGGTGTCGGAAGCTTTTCTGCCGGAAGCTCTCCGGGACCTACGAGAAAGACCCGCATCCAGCGGCATGAGCCGTGGCTGCGGGTCTTCACGACGTGCCCTCAGGTGTTACAGCGCGCCGAAGCCCACCCGTCGGGTTTCCTCCGCGCCGATCTCGACATAGCCGAGGACCGACGTCGGAACGATCACCTGGCGGCCCTTGGAATCCTTGAGGCGCAACTCCGAGCCGCTGGTCATCGCCTGCGCCACGAGTTCGGCAATGGCGTCGGCGCTCTCGGACGAATCGAGGATGATCTCCCGGTTGACGTTCTGGATACCGATCTTTACTTCCACGGCGCATGCCTCCTGTGTAGTGAACGTGTCATTCCTTCGAAACCTACTCTAGATTTCCTTGGGGAAGCGGCTGATTCCGCGCCAAGCTAAACGGTAGATCAGCTCCGCAGCCGCATCGATGTCGAGGCTGCCGTCCGTCTCGAGCCAGTAGCGCGCGCTGATCTGGGCCATGCCGGCGAGGCCGCGGCCGAGGAGCGTCGCCTCGACCATCGACAGCTGCGTGTCACCGGCGATGACTCCGGCGATAGCGCTCGCGAAGTGCGCATTGAACGCTTCGAGCCGGCTACTCACATCGGGCTCGTTGCTGATATCCGATTCGAAGACGAGCCGGTGCGCCTGGCTGTCCTGGGCGATGAACTGGAAGTAGGCGCGCATCGTGGCATGGACGCGGAGCTTGTTGTCGTCGGTCGAGCGGAGGGCGTCGACGAGCAGTTGCGTCAGTTCGGCGAGATGACTGTCGAGCAGGGCCAGGTAGAGGTCCCGCTTGCCGGGGAAGTGCTGGTATAGCACGGGCTTGCTCACCTTGGCGGCGACGGCGATGTCATCCATCGCTGCCCCGTGGTAGCCGTTGCCCACGAAGACCTCCTGCGCGGCCGCCAGGAGCTGCCGGCGGCGTTCGTCGCGGGGCAGCCGGAGGGCCTTTCCTGCGGCAGTCGGTTCAGCGCTCACGTAGGGCATTCCTCGGTTCAGGGTCGGCGAAGGTCGATCCAGTTTACCCACCCGTGCCCGGGCGGTGGTGCGGCGGTCACCCCGCGGGTTCCTCCGTACCGCTGCGCCCCCGCGAGCACTGGCACCGCCGCAGCCGCGCGGAATACCCTTGGGCATGACCGCTTCACCGTCGGGCTCCCCGTCGTCACCGACCACGCCGCGTGGCACTTCCGTCCTGACGCCGCCTTCGTCCGCCGTGCCGGCACCGCTGCCGCCGCTCGTCGATGCGGCGGGGAGCCTGAGCCGGGAGGAGACGCAGCGGTACTCGCGGCACCTCATCATCCCCGGCTTCGGCATCGAGGCGCAGCTGCGCCTCAAGAACGCCCGCGTACTCGTGATCGGGGCCGGCGGGCTGGGTTCGCCGGCGCTGCTCTACCTCGCCGCGGCCGGGGTCGGCACGCTCGGCATCGTGGACGACGACGACGTCGAGCTGTCCAACCTGCAGCGCCAGGTCATCCACGGCATGGCTGACCTCGGTCGCTCGAAGGCCGAGTCGGCACGCGAGAGCATCTTGGAGCTGAATCCGCTGGTGCAGGTCGTGCTGCACGAGGAGCGGTTGGATCGCGACAACGCACTGTCGCTCTTCGCCGCGTACGACCTGATCGTGGACGGGACGGACAACTTCGCCACGCGCTACCTCGTGAACGATGCCGCCGCCATTCTCGGCAAGCCCTACGTCTGGGGATCAATCCTCCGCTTCGACGGCCAGGTGAGCGTCTTCTGGCAGGATCGCGGGCCCACCTACCGTGACCTCTACCCGGAGGCGCCGCCGGCCGGGTCCGTGCCGTCGTGCGCCGAGGGCGGCGTGCTCGGCGTCCTCTGTGCGCAGATCGGATCCGTGATGGTCAACGAGGCCGTCAAGCTCATCACAGGTGTCGGAACCACCCTGCTCGGCAGGGTCCTGGTGTTCAACGCGCTGGACATGAGCTGGCGGGAACTGCGCGTGCGGCCCGATCCGTCGGCCGCCCGGATCACGGAGCTCATCGACTACGAGGAGTTCTGCGGCCTGCCCCCGGCCGGTTCGGGCGACCAGGCGAGCGGGGACGCCGACGAGCCGGTTCCGACCGTGTCGGTCGACGAGCTCGCAGGTCTCCTGGCAGAACGTGCGGCCGGGCGGGCCGATTTCGACCTGCTGGATGTCCGCAATCCGGAGGAGTACGCCATCGTAAGCATCGACGGCGCCGAGCTGGTGCCGAAGAACCTGATCCTGGACGGCGACATCCCGATCGGGAACGCGAGGGCCGTCTACGTGCACTGCAAGTCCGGCGTCCGCTCGTCCGACGTCGTCCGTTTCCTGCGAGCCCAGGGACACCCGGACGCGCACTCGGTGGACGGGGGGATCCTCGAGTGGGTCCGCAGGATCGAACCCCGGAAGATGACCTACTAGCGCCTTCCTGCGGACGTCGTGGTGTGGCGCTTCGCTCAGGAGCCCCTGCGATCAGGGGCCCTGGTCAGGCGCTCTGTGCGGGCCGTTCGTGGTCCACGGGGCACACGGCTCCGTCAGCATGCGTGTGGTGTGGCAGGGCGGCGCGGGCAGACCCTGACGCAGCCGGCGTCTCCTGCTGCCTTCCTGCGGCGGCGTCTCCAGTGGCGGGTGCCACGTCGATCCCGTAGAGGGCCTCCAGCGCTGCCGTGTAGTCGTCCTGACGTCCTTCCGCCGCGAGCTCGCGGGCGCGCACGGTCGGGACGTGCAGCAACTGGCGCACCATGCGCCGCAGGGCGAACTCGACCTCCTCCGCGGCGGCCGTGCAGCCGTGCTGGGCGCGGACGCGTTCCATCTCGGAGTCCAGGACCGCCTGCGTGTGCTGCCGCAGTGCCACGATCGCGGCGTTCATCGCACGTGTGGTCTGCTGCTCCTCGAAGTTCCGTGCTGCCGTCCGCACCAGGTCGCTCGCCTGGGCGAGCGCGTCGGCCTGCTCCTCGGGAGCGGCCGCCCGCACGGACTCGAGGGTGATGAGTTCGACGGCGTCCAGCGTGGCGACGGCAGGATCGAAGTCGTGGCTCAGGGCGAGGTCGATGATGACGAGCGGGTGGTTGCTGCCTTCGCGGACGCGCTCGATATCAGCGGCATCGATGCGCGCGTCGCTCCCGCTGCAGCCGATCACCACGTCCGCCCGGCCCATGGCACCGGGCAGGTCGGCAGCAGCGAGGGCCGTCCCGCCGCGCGTCGCCACGAATGCCTCGGCGCGTCCCGACGACGAGAAGACGGAGATATCGGTGCAGCCCTTGTCCTTCAGTGCCGCCATCGTGGCGCCCGCGTAGGCTCCGGTACCGAAGAGGACGACGGCCTTCCGCGACCAGTCGGCGTCCTCGGACAGGTCCCCGGCGAGCTCGAGTGCGACGGAGACGATGGACCGGCCGCGGCTGCCGAGGGCCGTCTGGGCACCGACGTCCTTCGCGGTCTTGGAGGCGGCCTGGAAGAGGCGCACGAGTCCTCCACTGGCGGCGCCCGAGCCCTGGGCATCCGTGAGTGCACGCCGCACCTGCCCGGCGATCTCCCGCTCGCCGATGACGGCGGAGTCCAGACCGGCGCCGACGGCGAAGAGGTGCTCCGCGACGTCCTGGCCCGTGTGCGTCTCGAAGGACGAGGACACGGACTGCTCGGGGATTCCCGAGTACTCGCTGATGGTGGAGACGATCGCCGAACGCGCGGCCTCGACGTCGTCCTCCGACGGGGCCTCTGCGTAGATCTCGAAACGGTTGCAGGTCGCCAGGACGACGGCACCGGCGACCGCCTTGTCCTCGGCGAGCACGGCTGAAGGGACCTGGGGGGCCCCGACGCTCAGTCGGGCAACGGTTTCCAGGTCCACATTCGAGTGTGTCGCTACAAGTGAAAGAAGTACCACGGCCCTTAAATCATACCGAGGACCAGCCTCTTCCACTGAATAGGCGATCCTTACCGGGGCTTGCAATCCGCGGAATGGTGCGGGATTCTGCACCTGAGTGCCGGGGGTGATGTTGGCCACGCCTCGTCCCGCGGCCTGGCTACCGGTTAACCATCCGCCGTGATCTTCGGCAGAATCGGCAGTATGGACATCGGCAGCACTGGCCTCGGAGCATCGCACCCACTGGTCGACGGACGCACATCGGGCTCGGCACTCATCAGCGCGTACCGGGGGCAGACCCCGCATCGGCGCCCCGTATGGTTCATGCGCCAGGCGGGCCGGTCCCTCCCGGAATACCGCGCACTGCGTGAGGGCACCAACATGCTGGAGTCCTGCCTGGACCCGGAGATGGCGTCGGAGATCACCCTGCAGCCCGTGCGGCGACACGACGTCGACGCGGGCATCTTCTTCTCCGACATCGTGATTCCCCTGAAGCTGGCAGGGGTGGACGTCGATATCGTGCCGGGTGTCGGACCCGTCCTCGGAGCCCCCATCCGTTCGGCCGCGGATGTCGCCGCCCTGCCCACGCTGACGGCCGAGGCGCTCGAGCCCATCCGCCAGGCCGTGGCGCTCACCGTCGCACAGCTCGGTTCCACCCCGCTCATCGGCTTCGCCGGAGCGCCCTTCACGCTGGCCGCCTACATGGTGGAGGGACGGCCGTCACGCGACCACCTCGGCCCGCGCACCATGATGCACGCCGATCCGGAGACCTGGCGCGCGCTCACGGAGTGGGCTGCCGACGCTTCCGGTATGTTCCTCCGCGCACAGCTGGAAGCAGGAGCGAGCGCCGCACAGCTCTTCGATTCCTGGGCCGGCTCCCTCGGGCTCGCCGACTACCGCGCGCGTGTCGCTCCGGCGTCGCGCCGCGCGCTGGACCACGTCCGCGGACTGGGTGCGCCCCTGATCCACTTCGGTACCGGCACCTCGGAACTGCTCGTGGCCATGCACGAGGTCGGGGTGGACGTCATCGGGGTCGACTACCGCCTGCCCCTCGACGAGGCGAACCGCAGGCTCGGTGGCACCGTACCCCTGCAGGGCAACATCGACCCGGCCCTGCTTCCCGCCCCGTGGCCGATCCTCGAACGGCATGTTCGCGACGTGCTCGCGGCCGGCGCCTCTGCCCCCGGGCACGTCGTGAACCTCGGGCACGGAGTGCCGCCCGAGACCGACCCAGACGTCCTGACGCGCGTCGTGGACCTGATCCACTCGGTGGAGCCGTAGCGATGGTGCGGAGCAAAGGGGACGACGACGCGCGTGTCGGAACCCGGTCCGTCGCTCCGCGGGCAGAGCCCGAGGGCCGCAGGGTCGTCGTCATCGGTGGCGGCATGGCCGGCCTGGTC
The DNA here is from genome assembly GCF_002929745.1 of Arthrobacter sp. B1805. Taxonomy (GTDB): domain Bacteria; phylum Actinomycetota; class Actinomycetes; order Actinomycetales; family Micrococcaceae; genus Arthrobacter_D. The sequence goes on along the minus strand of NZ_PJIQ01000004.1, from coordinate 97,995 downwards.
GCGGCACGGACACTGCTGAAGCGGGGGCTCCGCGTGACCCTGCTCGAGCGTTCCGACCGGTTCGGCGGGACCGTGGACGGGCGCGTGCTCGGCGGGTTCCAGCTCGACAGCGGCGCCGAGTCCTTCTCGACGCGGTCCGCCACGGTTCCGGCGCTCGCCGACGAACTGGGACTCGGCGGCCGCGTCGTGGCACCGGATGCCGCCGGGGCCTGGGTGCAGCTGCCCGGGAGGGACCTCGGAGCCAGCGCTCGGCCACTGCCCAGCAGCGGCGTACTCGGCATACCGGCCGATCCCGCTGATACCGCGATCACCGCCGTCATCGGTCGTGCCGGCGCGCTCCGTGCAGCCCTCGACAAAGTCCTGCCCGTCGGTTCCCTCGCGACGCGTAAGGACGTGAGCCTCGGCGAGCTCGTACGGAGCCGCATGGGGGAGGAAGTGCTCCATCGCCTCGTCGCCCCCGTCGCCGGCGGAGTCTTCTCCGCGGACCCCGACGACCTCGACGTCGATTCCGTGGCGCCAGGGCTGCGGACGACCATGGGCCGCCTCGGGTCCCTGGGGGCGGCAGCGGGAGCGCTGCGGAAGGCAGCGCCGGCCGGAGCCGCGGTCGGAGGCCTCGCCGGTGGCATGGCCCAGCTGCGCGACGCCCTCGTCGGCCAGCTCAGGGCCGACGGCGCCGATCTCCGGACGGGGGAGCATGTGACGGGCCTCGCCCGCTCTGCCTCCGGCTGGACGGTGACCACCGAGCACTCGGCCCTGGCACGTCGCATCGCGGCCGACGGCGTGCTCGTCGCGACGGAGGGCCGGGCCGCCGTCGACCTCCTGGCCCACACCATTCCCGCCGTGGCGGCGGACAGGCCGGAGTCCGTCCCCGGCGTCGCCCTCGTGACCCTCGTGGTGGACGTGCCGGAACTCGATGCCCGACCGCGCGGAACCGGTGTGCTCGTGGCACGCGGCGTCGAGGGTGTCGCGGCCAAGGCCCTGACGCACTCGACCGCGAAGTGGGCATGGCTGCGCGACCAGGCCGGACCGGGGTCGCACGTGCTGCGGTTGTCCTTCGGGCGCGTCGGTGACACCTCGGCCGACGTCGGGCTGGCAACGCCCGACGACGTCCTCTACCGCCATGCGCTCGCCGACGCCTCCTCGCTGCTCGGCGTGTCCATCGACGAGGCGGACGTGCTCGACTGGGACGTCGTGCGCTGGGCCGGGGCACTGCCCCACGCGTCGGTGGGGCACCGGGAGCGGGTGACGCGCATCCGGTCGGTCGTCGCGGAACAGACAGCATCCCTCGCAGTCACCGGCGGGTGGCTCTCGGGCACGGGGCTCGTCGCCGTCATCGACGATGCGAAGGCACGCGCCGACGCCCTCGCCGACGCCCTCGTTCCGGACGCACCCGGAGCCCCCGTGTGAGCTTCCTCTCTTCTACGGCCTGTAGTAAAAAATGATGTCGGATCGTCTCCGGGCAAGGGGCAAACTAGTACCATGACTGAGCTAACCGGTAGCACACCCGCCCGCGCTCCACAGCAGACCGGGGAGGGCGACGACGCCCCCGGCGAGCTTTTCTACACTCTCTGGACCGTTTTCAAGCGGGGAACGGCGACGACGACGTCCGGCGCACGGACGCTCGAGGAGGTTCTCTCCTCCTTCGAGGAGGACGGCGTCGTACTCCGCGGTTTCTACGACGTCTCGGCCATGCGCGCCGACGCCGACGTCCTGGTCTGGCTGCACGGCCCCCGCCCGGAAGACCTTCAGGCTGCAGTGCGCCTGCTGCGCCGCACGGAGACGTTCGCGGAGACCACGATGGTCTGGTCGGCGATGGGTGTCCACCGCGACGCTGAGTTCTCGAAGTCCCACAGCCCCGCATTCTCCCGCGGCGTCGCACCCGCCGAGTGGGTCTGCGTGTACCCGTTCGTGCGGTCCTACGACTGGTACATCCTTCCCACCGAGGAGCGCCGCGGGATGCTGATGGACCATGGCATGAAGGGCCGGAAGTACCCCCAGGTCATCTCCAACACGGTCTCATCCTTCGCCCTCAACGACTACGAATGGATCCTGGCGCTCGAGGCTCCCGAGCTCGTGGACCTCGTGGACCTCATGAGGTACCTCCGGGAGACCGAAGCGCGCCGCCACGTCCGTGAGGAAGTGCCGTTCTACACCGGCCGACGGATCAACCACGACGAGATTGCAGAGGTGCTCCAGTGACGACGCAGGCATTCAACCCCCTCGACGGGGTCGACCAGGACGGCCGGATGGCTCCGAAGGCGTACGACGCCGTCGTGCTCGCCTCGTTCGGCGGCCCCGAGGGGCAGGACGACGTCATCCCCTTCCTCCGGAACGTGACGCGCGGTCGCGGCATCCCCGACGAACGGCTCGAGGAGGTCTCGCACCACTACCGGGCGTTCGGCGGCGTGAGCCCGATCAACAGCCAGAACCGTGCCCTGCGTGCCGCCATGGAGGCCGAACTCCGCCGCCGCGGGATCGACCTGCCGGTCTACTGGGGCAACCGCAACTGGGAGCCGTTCATCGCCGACACCCTGCAGGAAGCGTACGACGCCGGCCATCGCAAGGTCCTCGCCGTCACGACGAGCGCGTACTCGTGCTACTCGAGCTGCCGGCAGTACCGGGAGGACCTCGGCATGGCTCTCGTGAAGACGGGCCTCGAGGGTCGGCTCGAAGTGGACAAGGTGCGTCAGTACTTCGACCACCCGGGCTTCGTTGAGCCGTTCGTGGAGGGAGTCACCGAGGGCCTGGCGAAGGTCCGCGCGGGCCTCGCCGAGCAGGGGAGCCCCGATGCTCCGGTGCACATCATGTTCTCCACCCACTCGATCCCGATGGGCGACGCCGAGGCCGCCGGTCCCCGCGACGCCGAGGGTGGGCCGGCCCATGAGGAGGGCGCCTACGTGGCGCAGCACCTCGCCACCGCCCAGGCCGTGCTGGACAGGATCCCCGAGGCCGCGGGCGTCGAGTGGTCGCTGGTGTACCAGTCCCGCTCGGGCGCGCCGCACATCCCGTGGCTCGAACCGGACATCAGTGACGCGCTGCGGGACCGCTACGAGAACGGCACCCGCGGCGTCGTCATCGTGCCGCTCGGGTTCGTGTCCGACCACATGGAGGTCGCCTGGGACCTTGACACCGAGGCCATGGAGACCTGCGGTGAGCTCGGCATCGTGGCGGACCGCGTCCCCACGCCCGGCACGCACCGGAAGTTCGTGGAGGGGCTGGTGGACCTCATTCTGGAGCGCACCATCGACAACAACATCGCGGACCGTCCGGCGGCAACGGCACTGGGTCCCTGGTACGACGTCTGCCGGCCCAACTGCTGCGCGAACCGCCGCGGGGAGAAGCCGACCATCGCGGCCGTCGACTCCACCGTGGGAACACCGCTGCCCAACCCCGGGCTGTGACGGGCCGCTGACCATGGATCACGGAATCAGGGTGGGGACGCGGGGTAGCGCCCTCGCGATGACGCAGACGACGACGGTCGCCGAGCGCCTCTCCGACCTCTCCCGGCTCCCGTACGAGCTCGTGCGGGTGCGGACGGAGGGGGATGTCTCCCGCGGATCGCTCTCGCAGATCGGGGGCACGGGCGTCTTCGTCGCGGCGCTCCGGGACGCCCTGCTCGAGGAGCGGTGCGACGTCGCCGTGCACTCGCTGAAGGACCTCCCCACGCTGCCCGCGCCGGGACTCACGGTGGCCTCGGTACCCGAGCGCGAGGACGTCCGTGACGCCCTGTGCGCACGGGACGGCCTGACGCTGGCCACGCTTCCCGACGGCGCGCGGGTGGGTACCGGTTCGCCGCGGCGTGCGGCGCAGCTCCGTGCCGCCCGTCCAGGGCTCGACGTCGTCGACATCCGCGGAAACGTGGACACGCGGCTGGGGCGCGTGGCCGGACTCGTCATCGGCGCGCCCGGCGACCTCGACGCCGTCGTCCTCGCCGCGGCAGGGCTGCGGCGGCTGGGGCGCGACGACGCCATCACCGAGCTGATCGACACCGACGTCATGCTGCCCGCCCCCGGGCAGGGCGCGCTCGCCGTCGAATGCCGGGAAGTCGACTCGGCTCCCCGGATGCGCGAGGCCCTCGCCGCCTACGACCACCTGCCGACGCGGCTCGCTGTGACGGCTGAACGGGCCGTGCTGCTGCAGCTCGAAGCAGGGTGCGCTGCGCCGATCGGCGCGCTCGCACACCTGCGCGGTGACGAACTCGCCCTCGAGGCCGTGGTGTGCAGCCTCGACGGACGATCGATCCTCCGGCTGACGCGTACGGCGCCGGCCGCGGACGCCGTCGCCGCCGCGCAGCTCGGGCTCGACCTCGCCGAAGACCTGCTCGCGGCCGGTGCTGCTGGCATCGCCCCGCTGAACAGCTAGGTCCCCGTGGCCAGGGATCGCCAACCCGTGCTCGTCCTCCGGCACCCCGAGCGGGCAGTGCGCATCGCCGAAGCGCTCGGTGCTGTCGGCCTGGCCTCCTTCGCACTGCCGCTGACCGACAGCGAACTGCCCGCCGATGTCGACGCGGTGGGGGCGGAACTCCACCTGCTCGGCAGCGGCCGGTACCGCTGGCTCACGGTCACGAGCGCCAACACCGTCAAGGCGCTCGGCATGGTCGCCGCGTCACAGGGCACCTCCCTCGCGCGGATCGTCAGCGCGGGAGGGGCCCGGGTCGCCGCCGTCGGCTCGGCCACCGCCCGATCGCTGGCGGAGGCGGGCGTCGCCGTAGACCTGGTGCCGCAGGACGCGTCCTCGGCCGGGCTCCTGGCGGAGTTCCCGCGCGGCGGGGACGCGGTGCTCCTTCCCCAGGCCGATCTCGCTCCCGATGACCTGCGGGCCGGGCTCGCAGCACTGGGTTGGGCCGTGCAGCGCGTGGAGGCCTACCGCACCGTCCCCTACCCGGCGGAGCCCGAGCGCCGCGTTGCCGGTGTCGTGGAACAGGGCACGCCGCCACCGCTGATCGCCCTCCGAGAACTCGCGACGATGGCTGCCGACGGCGTCCAGCCGGCCATCGTCTTCACGGCACCCAGCACGGTGCGTCAGTTCCATGAAAAGCTGGGCGAGGGGTCCCTCGCCTTTCTTCCGGTCGCCATCGGGCGGGCCACAGCCACCGCACTGCGTGAACAGGGCTGGGAACCGGGAGCGACGGCGGCGGATCCGACACCGCTCGGGATCGCCCGGGCCGTCGATGAAGCACTGTCGCGCGGCTCCGCCGTCACGCGCGTACCCGCACCACCACTGAACGGAGATCAGCCATGAGTTTCCCCCAGCACCGGCCACGGAGGCTGCGCTCGACCCCCGCCATGCGGCGCATGGTCGCGGAGTATCGCGTGCACCCGTCCGAGCTGATCCTGCCGGCCTTCATCCGCGAGGGACTCTCCGAGCCGTCGCCGATCCTGTCGATGCCCGGCGTCGTGCAGCACACCACGGAGTCCCTCAAGCGGGCCGCGGCCGAGGCCGTCGAGCGCGGTGTCGGTGGCATCATGCTGTTCGGCATCCCCGAGCACCGTGACGCCACGGGCAGTGCGGGTATCGATCCCGACGGCGTCCTCAACAGGGCGATCGCCGACGTCCGTTCCGAGGTCGGGGACGCGCTCGTCGTCATGAGCGATGTCTGCCTCGACGAATTCACCGACCACGGGCACTGTGGAGTCCTCGCGGAGGACGGCTCGGTGGACAACGACGCCACGCTGGCGCTCTACGCGCAGATGGCCGTCGAGCAGGCGCGCGCCGGGGCGCACGTCCTCGGCCCGTCCGGGATGATGGACGGTCAGGTGGCAGTCATCCGTCAGGCGCTGGACGAGGCCGGGCACCAGGACACGGTGGTGCTCGCCTACGCGGCGAAGTACGCCTCTGCCTTCTACGGGCCCTTCCGGGAGGCGGTGGATTCACAGCTCACGGGCGACCGCCGGACCTACCAGATGGACGCGGCGAACCGCCGGGAGGCGATCCTCGAGGTAGACCTCGACATCGAGGAGGGCGCTGACATGGTGATGGTGAAGCCCGCCATGAGCTACCTCGACATCCTCGCCGACGTCGCCGCCATGTCTCCCGTACCCGTGGCGGCCTACCAGATCTCGGGGGAGTACGCCATGATCGCGGCCGCAGCGGCGAACGGCTGGATCGATCGCCGGCGTGCCATCGAGGAGTCGGTGCTGGGCATCAAACGGGCCGGTGCGCAGATGATCCTCACCTACTGGGCTTCCGAGCTTGCGCTCTGGCTCGATGACAACCACAGCTAAGGAACCGCTCCCCATGACGAACCCCGCGATCAGCCCCATGACATCGTCGGAAGACCTGTACGAACGTGCCCGTGCCCTGATGCCCGGCGGCGTCAACTCGCCCGTCAGGGCATTCGGCTCGGTCGGCGGGACCCCCCGGTTCCTCGTCGACGCGCACGGCGCCTATGTCACCGACGCGGACGGACGGGAGTACGTGGACCTCGTGTGCTCCTGGGGCCCCGCGCTGCTCGGGCACTCGCATCCCGACGTCATCGCTGCGGTCCATCGCGCCGTGGACCACGGGCTGACCTTCGGTGCCTCGACGCCGGCCGAGGCCGACCTCGCGCAGCTCGTCAAGGAGCGCGTGCCCGCCGTCGAGCTCCTGCGCATGGTGTCCACGGGAACCGAGGCGACCATGACGGCTGTGCGCCTCGCACGCGGGTTCACTTCGCGCAACCTCATCGTCAAGTTCGCCGGGTGCTACCACGGTCATGTCGACAGCCTCCTGGCCGCCGCCGGATCCGGTGTTGCGACCCTGGCACTGCCCGGCTCGGCCGGTGTCACGGAAGCGACGACGGCGGAGACCCTCGTGCTGCCGTACAACGATGTCGAGGCGGTGGAGGAGGCATTCCGGACGCACGGTGACCGGATCGCGGCCGTCATCACCGAAGCGGCACCTGCGAACATGGGGGTCGTCACACCGGCTCCCGGCTTCAACGCGTTCCTGAGCCGCATCACCTCGGAGCACGGAGCGCTCTTCATCGTCGATGAGGTCATGACCGGGTTCCGGACCCACCGGGGCGGCTACTGGAAGCTCACCGGTGGTGCCGACGACGCGGAGCACCCGTGGACGCCGGACCTGCTGACCTTCGGCAAGGTCATCGGCGGCGGGATCCCGGCGGCAGCCCTCGGCGGACGTGCCGACGTCATGAACTACCTCGCGCCGATCGGTCCCGTCTACCAGGCGGGCACGCTGTCCGGCAATCCGCTCGCCATGGCGGCGGGTGTGGCCACCCTGACGGCCGCCACCGACGACGTCTACCGCCACGTCGACGCCCGCTCGCTCGAGGTGAGTGACGCCCTGTCCGCCGAGCTCTCGAAGGCCGGCGTCGACCACTCCATCCAGCGGGCCGGCAACCTGTTCAGCGTCGCTTTCGGGACCGCCGAACACGGTGTCTGGAACTACGCCGACGCGCAGGGCCAGGAGGCGTTCCGTTACGGACCGTTCTTCCACTCGATGCTGGACTCCGGCGTCTACCTGCCGCCTTCGGTGTTCGAGGCGTGGTTCCTCTCGGCGGCACACGACGATGCTGCGATGGAACGTGTCCACGCGGCTCTCCCCGCAGCGGCACGTGCCGCAGCGGAAGCGGTCCCGGTCGACTGACGCGTCGGATGCCGCGGTCGGCCGGGGTGCGCCGTCGTCCGCCGCGGCCCGCCGTCGTCCGCCGCGGCCCGCCGTGGTCGGCCGGGGTGTGCCGTTGTTCTGCCGTGTCTGTTCAGGCAATAGCTGCAGTTCGTTCAGGCGACGGCGGGTACCGCCTGCTGATCGTGCGGCAGGGCGCCGCCGACCAGGGTCTGATCGACCGCCGCGACGAGGGGCTCCGCAGCAGACGCCACGAGTGACTGGACGCACGGCTGGATGATGGGCCATGCCCGCTCGATCACCGCATCCGGATCCGTGCGCCGGAGGTAGTCTTCGAAGTTGGCCGCCTGCCGGTCCGCCCACACGACCAGTGAGGCGTGCAGGTCCGCTGCGGGACGTTGCAGGAAGCCGTACTGCTCGGCCAGGATCCGACCGACCTGCAGCGTGGCGAGGACGTCTGCCGCGGAGGTGTGGGCGTTCTCGAAGCGGACCCCGTAGTGCTCGCACAGGGCAGTCAGCGTCCGCTTGCCCCGGCGGTATCGGTCCGCCTGCTTGTCCATGATGTAGGGATCGATGACGAGTGACGGCTCGGGCGTGTCCACCCCGTACCGGCGGCCTTCCTGGGCCAACACCGTGAAGTCGTACCGCGCGTTGTAGGCCAGCACGGGTACGCCTGCACTGAAGAGCCTGCCGAGGACCGCCGAGATCGCGCGGACGACGGCGGCGGCGGGCGACCCGTGGGCCTGCGCGTGAGCCGTGCTGACGCCGTGGATGGCGGCGGCGCCGTCCGGGATGTCGATCCCGGGATCCGCCAGCCACTCGTGGTGTTCCAGCACCTCGCCGTCGCAGTCGACGAGGATGATCGTCGCGGTGACGATGCGTGCCGACAAGGGGTCGCGTCCCGTCGTCTCCAGGTCGAAAGCTGCTCTCCGGCCCTCATGCCAACTCGTCATGGCCCCACCGTACCGGCGGGGTCCGACCTAATGGCGTAGCCGCTCCGACACGTGTGCCGGGCTAGGGTGGGCGCATGCATCCACGCGGTGGCCCCGGCCCGGAAGTCGTTCCGCAGGGCGCCGTCGATCCTGGCCAGGGGCTGCAGCGGGTCGATCCGGCGGCGTTCGCGGACGCCGTCCTGGCCGTGGCGGAACTGATCCCGGCGGGGCATGTGCTGACCTACGGCGACGTCGCCGAACTTCTGCGGTGCGGCGGACCGCGCCAGGTCGGCCGGGCGCTCTCGCGCAGCACGCGGCGGGTCCCGTGGTGGCGCGTCCTGCGGGCGGGAGGACATCCGCCACGCGGACTCGAGCTGCAGGCACGCTCCCACTACGACGAGGAGGGCACCGCCCTGTCGGTTCCTTCCGGACCTTCCGGACCCGCAGGAGACGGGGAATACCGGGTCGATCTCACGCGCGCCCACTGGTGGCCCTCGGACGCCGAACAGTCCTTCGTCGCCGAACTCGGCGCGTCCCTGCGGCACGCCGGACAGGAGGGCGGGTCGCCGTTGCGGTCCCGCTGATTGTCCGTGGCGTGTGATGGTGTTGACGCATGACCAGCACCCTCGATGATGCTCCGCAGGCGTCCTTCGGCGATGCCCTGGGCGACCCCTCGGACGACAGCCCGGACGAGGCCAGCTCGCGCCCTTATCAGGGCTACCTCGATGTCCTCGAGTCGCTCGAGAGCCTCCAGGGGCAGGTCCTGGTGCTCGGCGCGCCCGGCAGCGGGAAGTCGTCGCTGCTCACCGATCTCGCGGTCCGGCGAATCACTGCGGGAGCCGTCCAGCCCGAAGGGCTCCTCCTCCTCGGACCCACGCGTGCCGCCGCGACACGGCTGCGTGATGAGCTGACCGCGAAGCTCGACCGCAGCATCAGCACGGCGCCGGCGCGCACGTGGGCCTCGTATGCCTTCGACCTGATCCGGCGGGCCAGGTCCGAAGGGCGGACGCCCGGCATCACCCGCGCCCCTCGCCTCCTGTCCGGGGCCGAGCAGGACCTCATCATCAAGGAGCTCCTCGCGGGGCACGGGCGGGACGGCGCTCCCGAGATCGCGTGGCCCGCGAACCTCGCGCTGGCACTGTCGACCAGGGGCTTCCGTCAGGAGATCAGGGACCTCTTCGATCGCGTGAGCGAGTACGGCGTGCAGGCGGACGACCTCGCCGCCTGGGGAGTGCGGTTCGACCGCCCGGATTGGGTCGCCGCAGCGGCCCTGTACCGCGAATACCGCGACGTGCTCGATCTCAGGATGCCCGAGGCGTTCGACCCCGCCGGAATCCTCACTGCTGCGCGGGAGATCCTCGAGACCGACCGCGACTACCTCGACAGGGAACGGAAGCGCCTGCAGCTGATCCTCGTCGACGACTACCAGGAGGCGAACCCGGCCGTGCATGCGCTGCTGGGACTGATCGGGGCGGGGAACGACGTCGTCGTCACCTCCTGCCCCGACACCGTGGCGCAGGGCTTCCGGGGAGCCCGTCCCGAACTCACGGGACGGTTGTCACGGCTGTTCCGGCGCGGCGGAGGACTGACCACGGTAACCCTGCCCGCGTCCCTCACGCTGCGGGGTCCCCTCATGGCGGCATGGGGGAACGTGGCCGGCCGCATCGCGACGACCGGTGTCAGCACCGCCTACCGCTCCGCACAGGGCGGTTCCGAGGATGACCAGCGCGGCAGCCGTGACGGTGTGCTCCGGGCCGCACGGTCAGGCGGTCCCGACGGTCTGCGGAAGGGCCTGCGGGAGAGTCGGCGGGACAGCGAACGGGGCGGCAGCGCAGTTGGAGCTCCCGGGGTATCGGCCCATGTGCTGGACAGCACCTTCCACGAGCAGCGATTCATCGCGCAGCGAGTGCTCGAGGCGCACCTGTTCGGAGAGCGCAGCCTCGATGACATCGCCGTGATCGTCCGCAACGGCGCCCAGGTATCCGCCGTCCAGCGCTTCCTGACCGCGCAGGGCATCGCCGTGAACGTGCCCGCCGCGGAGACGGCCATCCGGGAGGAACCCGCGGTCCGCCCCCTGCTGGACCTGTACGCCGTGGTCGTGGGACGTGCGGAACTGGATACCGAGCTCTGCATCTCACTGCTTACGTCGCGCATCGGCGGCGCGGGCAGCCTGGATCTCCGCCGCCTGCGCCAGGTCCTGCGCCGCACCGAGCTGCAGCAGGGTGGAGGCCGCACCAGCGACGAGCTAATCACCGCCCTCTTCACAGCGCCCGACGAGATCGCCGCACTGTCCGCCGAGGGTGCACCCGTGCGCCGCCTGCACAGGATGTTGGAGGCAGGCAGAGCCGCGGCCGAGACAGCGGGGGCCGACCCCGAGTCGGTCCTGTGGGCGCTCTGGTCGGCGTCAGGGCTCGCGCAGCAGTGGTCGGGGGCGGCGCTGTCCGAGGGGCCGTCCTCCGCCCGTGCTGACCGGGACCTGGACGCGATGATGGCCCTCTTCCACACGGCGGAGCGTTTCGTCGAGCAGTTGCCGGGTGCGGATCCCGAGCTGTTCCTCGACTACATCCTCAGCCAGGACATCCCGATGGACACCCTCGCGCAGCGCACCAAGCGTCAGGCATCGGTGTCGGTGCTGACTCCAGCGAGTGCGGCGGGCAGGCACTGGCCGCTCGTGATCGTCGCGGGCGTGCAGGACGGCGTCTGGCCCAATCTCAGGTTGCGCGGTGAACTCCTCGGATCCGGCGACCTGCGTGCCCTGCTCGATCACGGCGAGTCCTTCCGGAGCACGCGTGACCCCGTTTCCCAGCTGCAGGACATCCGCTTCGACGAGTTGCGCATGTTCTCGCTCGCTGTCTCGCGTGCCACGCAGGAGCTGGTCTGCTGCGCTGTCTCGTCCCAGGACGAGCAGCCCTCCCCGTTCCTCGACGTCCTCGACCCGCTTCCGGCCGGTACGGCTGAGCGGCCGCGCACCGAGGTGCTTCGGCCGGTGACGCTTCGCGCCCTCGTGGCCGAGCTCCGGAAGTTCGCACAGGATCCACAGACGAACCCGGCTCTGTCCCGCGAGGCGGTTCTGCACCTCGGACGCATGGCGGCCCTCGATCCGCCGGTCCCGGGAGCCCATCCAGCACAGTGGTGGGGCGTCCTCGGTCTGAGCAGCGAGGATCCTGTGGTGCCGGAGGACCAGCCCATCCCGGTGTCGCCCTCCAAGGTCGAGGCAGTGCTCACGTCGCCGCTCAGCTGGTTCGTGTCGGCGGCGGGGGGAGAGCGGACCACGGACTTCGCCCGGTCGCTGGGCACACTCGTCCACCAGATCGCACAGGACATCCCGGAGGCCACCGGCAACGAGTACGTCCGTGAGCTCGAACGGCGGTGGCCGCAACTGGGCATCAAGGACACCTGGGAGGGCCAGGCCGACTTCAGGCGAGCTGAAGGGATGGTCCGGAAACTCGTCGCGTACGTCCTATGGATGCGGAAGACCGGCCGCGCTCTCCACGCCACGGAGGTGGACTTCTCGGCGGACCTCGACGTGCGTGTCGACGGCACGGAACGGGTCGCGCGGTTGCGGGGGCAGATCGACCGGCTCGAGCTCGATGCCGACGGACGGTTCGTCGTCGTCGACCTCAAGACGGGCAAGAGCGCACCCGCAACAGGTGACATCGAGCGGCATCCTCAGCTCGCCGCCTACCAGACGGCTGTTGCCAGCGGCGCCCTGTCGGACGCAGCAGGTGACGGAGCCGGGGGCGGTGCCGGCGCCCCCGCGGGCGCGGGCGCCACCGGAGCCGGGAGCCGAGTGTCGGGAGGAGCAGCGCTCGTCCACCTGGGCACGAAGTCGAAGAACGTGTCCGTCCAGGAGCAGGCGCCGGTCAGTCCCGAGGATTCGTGGGCGAGGACGATGATCGAGGACGCAGCCGCGCTCATGGCGGCAGCGACGTTCGAGACAGTCCACGATCCTCGGCGCTCGGGTTTCGGCGGGCATGGCTGTCGGCTGCCCGAGATCTGCCCGCTCTGCGAAGAGGGCAGGCAGGTGACGCAGTGACGGCTTCCAGGATGACCCCAGCCTATTCAGCGCGGCGGCTGGCCGAGTTGCTGCACACCGACCAGGACGCTCCGGTCCAGTACCCGACAAAGGACCAGGCGCGTGTCATCGAGGCTCCGCTCGAACCCCTCCTCGTCATCGCCGGCGCGGGTTCGGGTAAGACGAAGACCATGGCGGACAGGGTCGTGTGGCTCGTCGCCAACGGGCTCGTGCGTCCCGAGCAGATCCTCGGAGTCACCTTCACGCGGAAGGCGGCAGGCGAGCTCGCCTCTCGGGTCCGGCAGCGACTGGCCCAGCTCTATGCGGCGCTCGCGCAGGACGACATCGCTCCCTCCGGCAGTGACGCACTCGACAGGCTCGACCCGGCCATCTCGACCTACCACTCCTTCGCGAACGGCATCGTGCAGGACTACGGCCTTCGGATCGGGGTGGAACGGGATTCGGTCATGCTCGGGACAGCCCAGTCCTGGCAGCTCGCCCACTCCGTCGTCGAGGCTTATGACGGCGAGTGGGAGCACTTCACGGCCGCGAAGAGCACTCTTGTGAAGGCCGTGCTCGACATGGCGGGGGAGTGCGCCGAGCACCTCGTCGCCCCTGCAACGGTGCGGAACGAGCTGCGCCGCCATATCGACTACGTCATGGCGCAGCGCTACGTCGCGGGTGCGGACAGGCCGGCAACCCAGAAGGTCGGCGAACTCCTCGACAAGCTCCGCACCCGCATCACCGTCACCGAGCTCGTCGAGCGCTACGCCGCTGCCAAACTCGCACGACGGCAGCTCGACTTCGGGGACCTCGTGTCTCTGGCTGCGCGCATCGCGCAGGACATACCGGAGGCAGGAGAGCTGGAACGGGAGAAGTACAAGGTAGTGCTGCTCGATGAGTTCCAGGACACGTCCCATGCGCAGATGGTCCTGTTCTCCCGGTTGTTCGCCGACGGGCGATCCGTGACAGCGGTCGGCGACCCGCACCAGTCGATCTACGGCTTCAGGGGAGCGTCTGCCGGGCAGCTCGGCACCTTCCGGACCGCCTTCCCGAAAGTGACCCGTGAAGGGCGCATGCCGTCCGAGGTGGCACACCTCTCCGTCGCGTGGCGCAACTCGACCTCGATCCTCGAGGCAGCGAACACGGTGTCGGCACCCCTGAACGTGCCTGCTCCCTGGCTTCGCAACACCTCGATCCAGCAGGTTCCCGGTCTGGTGGCACGACCAGGCGCACCGCTCGGCGAGGTCCTGCTGGGACGGTTCCTCACCGACGGTCCGTTCACCCAGGACGGAGCCGACGGACAGGGCGCACCTCCGACAGCCCCCGGTAGCCCGCTGAGCGAGGCGGAGGCGGTTGCACGGGAGGTTCTGCGCCAGCGCAGGCGCAGCTTCGAGACCGACGACGACGGCACGCCACTGCGGCAGACCATGGCCGTGCTCTGCCGAGGCCGGAAGCAGTTCGACCCGATCCGGACCGAACTCGAGCGCGCAGGGGTTCCGGTGCAGGTCGTCGGACTGGGCGGCCTGCTGCGCACTCCCGAAATCGTCGACCTGCTCGCCACCCTCCGCGTACTGGGTGACCCTGACCGTTCGGACTCGATGCTGAGGCTCCTGTCCGGGGCGCGGTGGCGCCTGGGACCGGCCGATCTGATGGCGCTCGGCGACTGGTCGAGGCAGCTCGCCCGTACCAGGGAAGCCATGTTCCGTCGCGGTGCTCGGGCGGGGGAGGAGCTCGACGGTGACCAGAGCAGGGACGCCGTCGTGGCTCCCGATCTCGCCGAAGCCGGCAGTCTCGTGGAGGCCGTGGACTACCTGCCTCCGTCGGGGTGGGTGTCCTCGTCGGGCCGCGCGCTCAGCGACACCGCACGGCAGCGACTCGATGCCCTGCGGCAGGAGCTTCGCGCACTCCGCAGCTTCGTCGGGGACGACCTCGGCAGCTTGATCGGGGAGGTGGAGCGCACCATCCTGCTCGACATCGAGGTAGCCGCGAAACCAGGGGTGAGCATCCACGAGGCACGCCGAAATCTCGATGCCTTCACCGAAGCCGTTGCGGGGTTCGTATCCTCCGCGGAACGGGTCGACCTGCCGGCATTCCTCGCGTGGCTCGAAGCCGCGGACCAGGAGGAGGACGGATTGCCGGTGACGCAGCTGGAAGCAAGCAGGGACGCCGTGCAGATCCTCACCGTGCATGCATCGAAGGGCCTCGAGTGGGACGTCGTCTTCGTCCCAGGCCTCAATGAGGGGTCCTTCCCCAGCGGCAAGGACTCCCGATGGAGCAGCGGGGATGCATCCATCCCCTGGCCGTTGAGGGGAGACGCCCCAGAACTGCCGCAGTGGGACTGGGAGCAGCAGGACCAGAAGGAATGGCTAGCCAGCGAGAAGGTGTTCACCGACGAGGCGAGGGTTCATGCGGAGCGGGAAGAACGACGTCTGACTTATGTGGCGTTCACCCGGGCGAAGCACGCCCTCGTCTGCACATCGTCGGTATGGGGCGGTGGTCGGTCCAGGCCGTCCGGGCCGTCGTCCTACCTGACGGACCTCGTGGAACTGGCGGAGGCGGGCACTGCGGGATTCAGCAGCCCGCACTGGATCTCCGAGGACGATGCAGGCGACACCAATCCTGCGAATGCGAGCCCTGAGCGGGCTACCTGGCCCTTCGATCCGCTCGGTCCGCGCCGCTCCGCTATGGAGAGCGCCGCGCAGGCCGTCCTCGATCACACAGCGGCACCCGCCCTCGAGGTGGACGTCGACGGCGGTCGATGGGGCCGCGAGGTCCGGCTTGCGCTGGCCAGGCAGGCGCGGGAACGCGAGCGGAGGCCGCTGACGCTGCCATCGCACATCTCCGCCTCGACACTGGTCGAGCTGCGCGAGGATCCCGCAGCCGTGATGCAGCAACTGCGGCGGCCGCTTCCGCGGCGGCCCGGGACTGCGGCGCGTAAGGGTACCGCGTTCCACGCCTGGATCGAGGAGTTCTACGGGTCCGGCGGGATGCTCGACCTCGGTGAGTACCCCGGCGGGGCCGACGCCTACGTCGACGAGACGCTCGGCCTGAACGAGATGGCCGCGATCTTCGAGCAGTCCGAGTGGGCGCTGCGGGAACCGGCCGCGATCGAAGCTCCTATCGAGACGAGAATCGGCGACGTCGTCGTCCGTGGCCGGATCGATGCCGTCTTCCGCGACGCCGACGGCGGCTGGGACCTGATCGACTGGAAGACCGGACGCCCGCCGGCTCCTGACCGGCGAGCCGCCAAGGCCGTGCAGCTGGCGGTCTACCGCCTGGCCTGGTCACGCTTGAAGGAGGTACCACTCGAGACGGTGCGTGCAGCGTTCTTCTATGTCTCCGACAATCTCGTCGTTCGACCGCATGACCTGGCCGACGCGGCGGAACTCGAGTCGATCATCGCTGCTGCCGGTCCTGCTGCGCCCGCATGATCGTCCTGCCCGTTCGGCTGGTGCACGATCCAGCTCCCGACGGGCCCGGTGTCAGCTGCCGAAGGAGACGATCGGCATCGCCGATGTCGCCACGTCATCCGGTGATCCCGAACCCGCTCCGCTGCTCCTGAGCAGCGTGACCTTCGACGACGACGACTGCTGGCGGCCGGCTTTCAGGCGCTCGTAGGCCGCTGACGGTCCGGTCGGTTCCTCGACGTCGCCCCCGCGGAGCACGTGCTCCTCCCCGGGGCGCTCGTCGTGCCCTGTCGCCGCGCCCGGCTGCTGCCGTCGGTCCCGGCCGGTCGGGGTGTCCGTTCCGTAGCTGTGGCTGCCGGTCCTCGCCCGCGGGTCCGCCTCGGGAGCGCGGGCTGGATCGCTGTCCGACGCGTCGGACCCGGCATCGCGCGTCTCCTCATCCGCTGGAACGCTCGAACTCCCGGAGCGTGCCGGTCCGTCCCCGCGGTTCACGCCGTGCTGCGTGTCAGGGTCGTCGAGATCGTCGAAGTGATCGTTGAAATCCTCGTTGAAGTCATCGTCGAAGTCACCGTCCGCCGAGTCGGTGCCCATCGCATCGCCCCACTCGACGCGCTCCTCGTGCGCTCGGCGATCACGTTCGGCGGCTTCATGCTGTTCCTGCTCGATCGACTCCACGTCCGCGGCGAGGGTGGCGAGCATGCCCTCGGCCTCGTGGATCATCGAGGCGTCGGCAAGGGCGACTCCGCGCACGAGCCACTGCGCGAGGGCGAACTCGGCTGCCAGGGCGGCCCTGCGGGCCAGATGGGGGTCGACGGCGCTTGCCCGCGCTTCGGCGTACGCCGCGTGGACGGCGTCGACGAAAGTGGTGTCCTCCGCGGCGGCGAGCCAGGCGAAGTCTTCAGCCGGATCCCCGATGCTCAAATCCGTCCAGCCGGTCACGGCCGAAACCCGGCCGGCGGCAATGAGGAGGTGGTCCTCGTGAAGGTCCCCGTGGACGACCGTGGGTCCGAAGCGCCACAGGGCGACGTCTTCGAGGGCGTGTTCCCACCGGCGCAGGAGGATGGGTGGGATCTTGCCGGTGGTTGCGGCCTGGTCCAGCTCGTTGAGCTTTCGCTGGCGGTACTCGTTGGCCTCGTAACTCGGCAGGTCGGCCCGCTGCACCATCTCCTTCGGCAACTCATGGATGGCTGCGAGGACGCGGCCGAGTTCCTGCGCCATCGTGCGGCCGCCGGAGGTGAGGGCGTCGAGTGTGCGTGTCGCTCCGGCGAGGTGGGAGTAGACGAACGTGCTGAGTTCGCCCTGGCGGACGCTGCCGGCCATGTGGGGGATGAGGAAGGGCAGCTCGGCCTTGACTGCCGGTGTGAAGGCACGCAGGGCCTGGAGTTCGGTCTCGAGCCGCATGCTCGCCTCGGCGTGCTTGGGCGAGCGGACCCTCCACTGTTTCCCTGCGTCGTCCACGAGGAGGGCGGAGTCGAAGTCGGCTGCATCATCCGGAGCACCGGCGACGCCCGTCGGAGCCAGGCCAGGTACTGCGGCGCTGGCGATGGCAGCAAGTTCCATGGGTGTCCGTTTCACAAGCTCCACCGTAGGGCGTTCCTGTTCCGCCTGCCCCCTTCCGGCGCGGCGAGTCGCCAGATGCGCTGCTCGCACCAGCGCTCCACTCCTCCTCCACTCGCGCCTTCCAGAATGGGTTTTGGGAGAGCGAGAACGTACCGTAGAACCATGACCGATCCCCTCCGGACCCTCGTGCTCCCTCCCCTCGGATCGTTACCGCTGTCGCGTGCCGATTCCGACCGGGACGGCGACTCGAGGACCGCCGAGAACTTCCTGGACCTGCTCTGGACGGCGGCGGACACCCTGGTGCTGCCCCTCGTGCGGGGAAAAGCTCCGGTGGTGGGACACACGCTCCGGCTGGTCGCTCCGGTGGACGTGCAGCGGCCCGAGGTCCTGGTTTATCTGGGGCGCGTCAGCGAGGGCGCCGCGGATGCAGGACGGCGGATCGTCCTCGCGGTCCTCGACGAGGAGGATGCCTCGCTGGCGCCCCTCGACCAGTGGCTCGGACTGCGGGAAATTGCAGGATCCCTGGATGCGCGCGACGCCGGTCTGTTCGTCGAGGCGGCTGCTATTGCGAACTGGCACTCGACACACACGCATTGTCCCCGGTGCGGTACCGGGACGGAGGTGCGCGACGCCGGGTGGGTGCGCCGGTGCCCGAAGGACGGTTCGGAGCACTACCCGCGCACTGATCCGGCGATCATCGTCTCGGTGGTCGACGACGACGACCGCCTGCTGCTCGGTTCGGCCGTTGCATGGCCGGAGGATCGCTATTCCACACTCGCCGGCTTCGTCGAGCCCGGTGAATCGCTGGAGGCCGCCGTCCTCCGCGAAGTCGGAGAAGAAGCGGGTATCATCATCGACTCCCCGCAGTACCTCGGGTCCCAGCCCTGGCCGTTCCCGGCGTCCCTCATGCTGGGATTCACCGCGCGTGCCCTCACCACGGACGCAGTGCCCGACCGCGAGGAGATGCGGTCGCTGCGGTGGTTCACCCGGGAGCAACTCTTCGTGGAGGTGCGTGACGGGAAGATCGCCGTTGCCGGAGGTGTCTCCATCGCCCGGGCGCTGATCGAGCGCTGGTACGGGGGCCCACTGGACGAGGAGCCGTCGGAGGCGCGTCCCTAGTGTCAGGACTACTGCTCGAGGAGAGCATCCTGGAGGGGCTCGACGACGAACAGCGGACCGTGGCCAGCACGCTCGCCGGACCGCTCTGCGTACTCGCGGGAGCGGGCACCGGCAAGACGCGCGCCATCACGCATCGCATCGCCTACGGTGTCCACACCGGGGTCTACAAACCGCAGCAGGTGCTCGCGGTGACGTTCACCGCGCGGGCAGCTGCCGAGATGCGCACGCGCCTGCGTGACCTAGGCGCCGGAGGCGTGCAGGCCAGGACCTTCCACGCCGCAGCACTCCGGCAGCTGCAGTACTTCTGGCCGCAGGCCGTCGGCGGGCCGCTGCCGGCGCTCGTCGACCACAAGGCGCAGCTGATCGCGGAGTCGGCGCGGAGGCTGCGTCTATCCACCGATCGTGCCGCCATCCGGGACGTCGCGGCGGAGATCGAATGGGCCAAGGTCTCGATGCTCACGCCCGATGCCTACGCCGCTGCAGCGGCAGGGCGGGCCGAGCCCGCCGGGATGGACCTCATCACGGTGTCTCGCATCTTCTCGGCATACGAGGACCTGAAGATCGATCGCAACCTCATCGACTTCGAGGATGTCCTCCTCACCACCGTCGCGATCCTGGAGGAGGACGAGAAGGTGGCGGCGACGGTGCGGGCCCAGTACCGACACTTCGTCGTGGACGAGTACCAGGACGTGTCTCCGCTCCAGCAGCGCCTGCTCGACCTCTGGCTCGGCGAACGGAGGGAGTTGTGCGTCGTCGGCGACGCCAGCCAGACCATCTACTCCTTCACGGGCGCCACATCGCGGCACCTGCTGGATTTCACGAAGCGATACGAAGGCGCGCAGGTCGTCAAGCTGGTGCGGGACTACCGTTCGACCCCTCAGGTGGTGAGGGCAGCGAACACGCTGCTCGCGGCGAGGAACAACGAAGCGGATAGTCGGGCCGGGGGCACCACGTGGTCGGCGCCACTGGAGCTGATCGCACAGCGACCCGCCGGTCCGGAACCCGTCTTCACGGAGTGCAGCGATGACGAAGCGGAGGCGACCGAATGCGCGAGGCGCATCGGCGTCCTGCTGGACCAGGGGGTCAAGGCGAGCGAGATCGCCATCCTGTACCGCACGAACGGCCAGTCGGAGGCGTACGAGCAGGCCCTTGCCAGTGCAGGCATCGGGTACCAACTGCGTGGGGGCGAGAGATTCTTCCAAAGACGCGAGGTCCGCGACGCACTGCTGCAGCTGCGCGCTGCTGCCCGCACCCAGGGCGACGACGACGTCCCGCAGCAGGTTCGCGATGTCCTGGCGTCTCTCGGATACACCTCCGTCGCGCCCCAGAACTCGGGGGCCGTCCGGGAGAAGTGGGAGTCGCTCGCAGCGCTCGTGGGCCTCGCGGACGAACTCAACCGGGTCCGCGGGCCCGAGACGTTCACCCTGCAGATGTTCGTCGCCGAACTCGAGGAACGGGCAGCATCGCAGCATGCGCCGACCGTGCAGGGAGTGACCCTCGCGTCGCTGCACTCCGCGAAGGGGCTGGAGTGGGATGCGGTCTTCCTCGTCGGCCTGAGCGAGGGGCTCATGCCGATCTCCTTCGCCGACACGCAGGAGGCGATCGACGAGGAACGAAGGCTCCTCTACGTGGGCATCACCCGGGCGCGCATCCACCTGGCCCTGTCCTGGTCCACGTCGCGCTCGCCGGGCGGACGAGCCAGTCGGAAGCCCTCGCGCTTCCTGGACGCTCTGCGGCCCGAACACTCCGGTCGGTCCTCCTTCCGTCAGCCGAGGGCGAAGGCCAGCCGCAAGGCATCAGGACCTGTCGTCTGCCGGGTGTGCAGACGTCCGCTGCTGACCGGGTCGGAGCGCAAGATCGGGCGATGCAACGACTGTCCCGCGAGCTACGAGGAAGAGACGTTCGAAGCGCTCCGTGCCTGGCGGCTCGTCGAAGCTCGCGAGAAGGACGTCCCCGCTTTCGTCGTCTTCACGGACGCCACGCTGGTGGCCATTGCCGAGGCGAAGCCGCAGACGCTCGACGAGCTCGGCGAATTGGCCGGCGTCGGGTCCGCGAAGCTCGAGCGGTACGGCGAGGCCGTCCTGGAGATCATCAGTGACAATTCCTGAGGCGGGGACGCCGTCCGAACCGGCGCGGATGCCCGTCGAGGTACGACGTTCGGCGCGGCGGAAGCGGACCGTCAGCGCCGACATACGGGACGGTGTCATCCGCGTATCCATCCCCGGGCACTTCTCCGCCACGCAGGAGCGGCATTGGGTGGATCGCATGGTGGAGCGCATGACCGCCAAGCATCTTCCCCCTGCCGGATCTTCCCCGGATGAGGCAGGAAAGGCTCTGCTGCAGCGGGCGGAGCGGCTCGCCCAGCAGTACCTGGGCGGCAGAGGAATTCCCTCGACCATCGGATGGGTGACGAACCAGAACACGCGGTGGGCGTCCGCGACGCCCGCGCATCGATCGATCCGCCTGTCACACAAGCTGCAGGGCATGCCCGAGTGGGTGGTCGACTACGTCATGCTCCACGAGATGGCGCATTTGATAGAGCCCTCACACAATGCGGCGTTCTGGGCCCTGCTCACCACGTATCCGCGGACCGAGACGGCCAAGGCCTTCCTAGACGGTGCCGCCTTCGCAGCGCAGCGGAATCTCACGGGCGGCCAGGACAGCCTGTAAAGCCTGTCCCAAGGGCCCCGGCAAGCTTCCAGGCACTGTGTTGCCGGAAGGCGGGCCGGTTACTGGGAGCTAGGGCGCTTCACTTGCTGATGGGTGGACTACCGGGAGCTGGGTCCGTCCACGTCAGGGTCGTCGCCGGTCGCCGGGCCCTCGCTGCTGGTCCCACCGTCAGTAGGTCCACCGTCCGTAGGCCCACCGTCCGTAGGCCCACCGTCGGTCCTGCCATCGGTATCGCTTGCCGGCGCACCCTCCGTCGTAACGTCATCGGTTCCGCCCCCACCGGCGGTGTCCGGGACGGCATCATCGGCACCCGGCTCGAAGTCACCCGCGAGGAGACGCTCGAGCGCGGCATCGACGTCGGCGTCGGAAGATTCGATCAGCCGGCGACGCTCCGTGAAGCCTGTTGGATCGTCGAGGTCCTCGGCGGTGGGCAGCAGATCCGGGTGCTGCCACAGCGCGTCGCGTCCTTCGATGCCGCGTTCCTTCGTGAGGAGGGACCAGAGGGACGCGGCATCGCGCAGCCTGCGCGGCCTCAGTTCCAGTCCGACGAGTGAGGCAAACGCATGCTCGGCCGGTCCGCCCGTCGCGCGGCGACGCCGCACCATCTCGCGGAGGGCACCTGCCGAGGGCAGGTTCGCCGCCGCGGCGGCCGTCAATTCGTCCACCCATCCCTCCACGAGGGCAAGAGTCGTCTCGAGCCGGACGAGCGCCGCGTCCTGCTCGGGAGTCCGCTCCGGCATGAAGACGCCCTGGGAGAGGGCGCCCTGCAGACTCTCCGGGTTCGTCGGATCGATGTCGCGGGCGGCTTCCTCGATCTTGCCCATGTCGATGTGGATGCCCCTGGCATAGCGTTCGATGCTGCCGAGGAGATGCCCCGTGAGCCACGGGATGTGGGTGAACAGACGGACGTGGGCCGCTTCGCGAACTGCAAGGAAGAGCTGCACCTCCTGCTCGGGAATGTCCAGGCCCTCACCGAAGGCCGCGACATTCGCGGGAAGCAGGGCCATCCGTCCATCGGCGAGGGGAACGCCGATGTCCGTGGAGCCGACGACATCCTTGGACAGCGCACCGACCGCCTGTCCAAGCTGCATGCCGAACATCGCTCCGCCTACGTTCTGGAGCATCGATGCCGGACCGCCCATCATGCCCATCATCGACTTCATCTCCTCCGGGAGCTGCTCGGAGATGACATCTGACAGCGCCTTCGCGATGCTCGATGCGACCGGCTCGGTCAAGCGACGCCAGGTCGGCATCGTGGCTTCGACCCACTCCGCGCGTGACCAGGCACGACCGAGTTGCCCGGTGCTCGGGAAGTCCGTGACGGGATCGAGCCACATCTCGGCGAGTTTGAGCGACTCGTCCACGCTGCGTCGCTGGAGGGGAGTGACAGATGGGTCGCCATCGGACGCAGCGATCCGGCGCGCCTGGTCGTGAGCCATCTTCCAGTTGACGGGGCCTTCGCTCGGCGTCGAGAACATCGCCTGGACCTGCTGCATCATCATCGCCATCGCCCCCGGGTCCGATGGCAGGCCGGCCGCTTTGGCGATCTCCTGCGGGTCGAACCCCGCGGCCCCACCGCCGAACATCTTGGACAGCATCTCGGACAGCGGGTCCTGGGGCGTGTCGTCGTCGTTCGAGGGGTTGGAAGGGTTGGTCACTGATACCACCGGTCCTGGGAGTAGCTTCGCGGGTCCGGGCGGGGATGCAGACGCATCCCTACCGGCTGTGCACACCACGCTACCGGCCACTCGTCGCCGATGTCCCTCGCGCCGCACACCGTTCGCTGAGGGCAAAGCGTCGCGTCAGGCGGGCCGTTCGGGGTTTAGGGGAAGCGGGCAGGCAAGCATGTGAGGGCAGGAACCGCTACGGGAGGAGTGCCTCCGAGCGTCTACTCTGGGTGTGCCTGCATGGTGCGGTCCACGCCGAGGAACGGCACACCCCCACGCGCCCTAGAGAGAGAAGCACAGTGACGCAGTCCGGCCACTTCGAGACGTACAGCCCAGAGGAGCCCACCCGGCCCAGGGATCCGCGCTTCCGCGCGATGGCAGTCTCCGGCAGTCTCGCCGTCGTCCTGTGTGCAGCGGCAGTGCTGCTTCCTTCGCCCTACGTGATCGAGTCGCCCGGGCCGACCTTCAACACGATCGGCGCGGTGAACGGCACACCCCTCATCACGGTGGAGGGCAGGGAGAGCTTCCCGCCCGAGGGCGAACTCGACCTCACCACCGTCTTCGTGAGCGGGGGGCCGAACGGGCGGGTGAACGTCCTGGACACGTTCCGCGCATGGGCGAACCCGAACGAGAACGTCCTGCCCGAGCAACTGGTGTATCCCGAGGGCACGACGTCCTCCCAGCTCGAGGAGCAGAATGCGGTCGCCATGACGTCGTCCCAGGAGTCGGCGATCGCCGCCGCGCTGCTGCACGAGGACATCGACTTCACCGAGGAGCTGTCCGTCGCCGGCCTCGCCGCGGATTCCGCCTCCGAGGGCATCCTCGAGGAGGGCGATGTCCTGCTGACGATCGACGGCGCGGAGATCGAGAACATCGAGACGCTTCGCTCGCGACTGGCGGACGCCGGTGGAGCGCCCGCCGACCTCTCGATCATCCGGGACGGCGCTCCTGTCGACGTCACCGTCACTCCTGCCCGATCGGAGGATGGCGACTACCAGCTGGGCATCCTGCTGGCCTCGACGTTCGATTTCCCCTTCGAGGTGACGATCAAGCTCGACGACGTCGGCGGCCCGTCCGCCGGCACGATGTTCGCATTGGGAATCATCGACACGCTGACCGAGGGCGACCTGACCGGTGGTCGTCACTTCGCCGGCACCGGGACGATCGATTCGGCCGGCGTCGTCGGGCCCATCGGGGGAATCGCACAGAAGCTCGTAGGAGCGCGCTCTGCCGGGGCCGAATTCTTCCTCGCACCCGCCGAGAATTGCGACGAGGTGGTCGGCAACATCCCGGACGGGCTTACCGTCGTCAAGGTCGAGACGCTCGACCAGGCCGTCGATGCCGTAGAAACACTCGGCGCAGGCGGCGGATCAGCAGGTCTGCCCGCCTGCTGATTCCGCGGTCGCGGGGCTGTCGCCACCGGATGGAGGCGACGGAAAGCGGAGCGGAAGACACGGTTGTGTGACAATCTCGGGTCGTGGGCGGGACCGGGGGAACCTAATTGGTCCGGCTGAGCGTGAACAGGGCAGAATGAAAACACGAAGGGCGTGACTGCACGCTGTCTTCTGCCCGTGTGCGGGCTGGGGAGCGAAGCGGAATACCGGTCATCGTGACCCGCAGCAGCTAACGATGAGGTAGATGTGACATCCGGACCAGAACGTCCGTTCGGCAGTAGGCCGAGCCCAGCAAGTGCAGCATCAAGCCGGCGCAGAAGCCCGCTGATCCCGACGATCATCGTCGTGGCGGTGATCGTCATCGCCTTCGTCTACCTGTCCCAGGTCTACGCAGACGTTCTCTGGTACAACCAGCTGGGGTTCCTCGAGGTTTTCGTCACGGAGAACCTGTCGCGGATCGTGCTGTTCGTCGTCGCGTTCCTCGTCATGGCCGGCGCCGTGTTCTTCAGTCTGCGCATTGCGTTCCGTAGCAGGCCGATCTATGCGCCGGACAGCGCGATCCAGGACAACCTGAACCGTTACCAGGCGCAGCTGGAGCCCATCCGCCGCCTGCTGATGCTGGGTATCCCCGTGGTGCTCGGAGCGTTCGCCGGCACGGCCGCGTCCTCGCAGTGGCAGGAGGTGCTGCTGTTCGTGAACCAGGAGCCGTTCAACAAGCAGGACCCCGAGTTCGGCATGGACTACGCGTTCTACATGTTCACGCTGCCGTTCCTGAGCTTCGTCACGGGGTTCCTGATCAGCGTGGTCATCATCAGCGCGATCGCGACGGTCCTCACCCACTACCTGTACGGCGGCATCCGGCTCGAGGAGAAGGGCCTGTTCACCACGAAGGCCGCTCGGGTCCAGATCGCCGTGGTCGCGGCGCTCTTCCTCGTGCTGCAGGGCGTCAACTACTGGCTGGACCGGTACGACACGCTGCTCAACCAGGACACCTGGGCCGGTGCGCTCTATACGGACGTCAACGCCGTCATTCCCACGAAGGCGATCCTCGCCGTCGCGGCGGTCATCGTCGCGGTCCTGTTCGTCGCGTCCGCCTTCATCGGGCGGTGGCGCCTGCCCCTGATCGGCACGGCGATGCTGATCGTCACGGCTCTGCTCGCCGGCGGCGTCTATCCCGCGGTGGTCCAGCGTTTCCAGGTCGACCCGTCACAGCTCAGCGCCGAAGGCGAGTACATCGACCGGAACATCGCGATGACGCGGGAGGCGTACGGGCTCGATCAGGTGGAGACCGCCAACTACACCCCGGAAGCCGACCCCCAGGCAGGCGCGCTGAACAGCGACGGCGAGACCACGGCGAACATCCGTCTGCTCGACCCGAACCTCGTCTCCGACGCGTTCAGTCAGCTTCAGCAGTTCCGCCAGTACTACCAGTTCCCCGAGACCCTGAACGTCGACCGGTACGAGATCGACGGCGAGATCCAGGACACCGTCATCGCCGTGCGTGAGCTCGACACCGACGGCGTGCCGGAGGGCTGGGTCAACGAGCACGCGTTCTACACGCACGGATACGGGGTCGTGGCAGCGGCGGGTTCGACGGTTCAGCCGGATGGTCGTCCCCAGTTCCTGCAGTCGGGTATTCCCTCCACCGGCGTCCTCGGTGATGAGTCGACCTACGAACCACGCATCTACTTCGGTGAGGATTCGCCGGAGTACTCCGTCGTGGGAGCGCCGGACGGGCAGGAGCCCGCGGAGATCGACCGCCCGCAGGACGAGAACTCCGACACGGAGTCCAGGACGACCTTCAGCGGCAACGGTGGACCGGAGGTCGGCAACCCCTTCAACCGGCTCGTGTATGCGCTGAAGTTCCAGTCCACGGACCTGCTGCTGTCCGACCAGGTCAACAGCGAGTCCCAGATCCTGTACGACCGCGACCCGGTGGAGCGCGTGCGCAAGGTGGCGCCCTACCTGACGCTCGACGGCAACAGCTACCCTGCGATCGTCGACGGTCGGGTGAAGTGGATCATCGACGGCTACACCACGAGCGCCAACTTCCCGTACTCGCAGCAGCAGGAACTGGAATCCGCGACGCAGGATTCGCAGACGGCGGAAGGCTTTGCGACCGCGCTCCCGGCCGAACGGGTCAACTACATCCGGAACGCGGTGAAGGCCACCGTTGATGCCTACGACGGCTCGGTGAAGCTGTACGCCTGGGACGATCAGGACCCGGTGCTGAAGTCCTGGCAGAAGGTGTACCCGTCGTCGCTGACGCCCTACAGCGAGATGTCGGCGGATCTGATGGCCCACGTGCGCTACCCCGAGGACCTCTTCAAGGTGCAGCGTGAACTGCTGGCGCGGTACCACGTCACGACGACGCTCGAGTTCTTCAACAACAGCGAGGCCTGGAGCGTGCCCGCCGATCCCGGAGCCGCCTCCGACGGCGCGACGACGGAGACGACGCCGCGGCAGCCTCCGTTCTACCTGACCCTGCAGATGCCCGACCAGGAGGAGGCGGCGTTCTCCCTCACGACGCCGTACATCCCGTATGTGCCGGCCGGGCAGACCCCGAGGAACGTGCTGTACGGATTCCTGGCGGCCAATGGCGATGCGGGAACGGGTGAGGACGGCGTCAAGAGTGAGAATTACGGCCAGCTGACGCTGCTGGACAGTTCCGGGCAGGACTCCGTGGTCGGCCCGGGCCAGGCGCAGAACCTGTTCAACTCGGACACCACTGTCTCGCAGGAACTCAACCTCCTGCGTCAGGGCGCGTCGGAGGTCATCAACGGCAACCTGCTGACCCTGCCGATCGGAGGCGGCATCGCCTACGTGCAGCCCGTCTACGTGCAGTCCTCGGGCAGTTCGTCCTTCCCGGTCCTGCGGAGGGTCCTGGTCAGTTTCGGGGAGACCGTCGGCTTCGCTCCGACTCTCGCCGAGGCGCTCGACCAGGTCTTCGCCGGCGACTCCGGTGCGACGACCGGCGACAGCGACAACGTCGGTGAGACCCCTGAGGATCCCGGGACGCCTCCGACGGACGGAGAGGGAGGAGCCACGCCGACCCCGACCCCGACGCCCTCGCAGGGCGGAACCTCCGGTGGAACCACGGATGATCCCGCGGCTGACCTCCGCGCCGCCCTCGATGACGCGAACGATGCGATCCAGGACGGCAACGCGGCCCTCGCAGCCGGCGACTTCGCTGCCTACGGTGAGGCGCAGGAACGTCTGCAGGACGCACTCCAGAGGGCGCTCGACGCCGAAGAGCGTGTCTCGGGGAGCGCCGGAGAGTAGTCCGGGTCGACCGGGCAGCTGCTCGATTTGCCTCTTGGCCCCGCGGCCGGTAACGTTAGTTACACGCCGCGGGGTGGAGCAGTTCGGTAGCTCGCTGGGCTCATAACCCAGAGGTCACAGGTTCAAATCCTGTCCCCGCAACGAATAAGAAGTCCGGTCGACCATCTGGTCGGCCGGACTTCTTGGTTTCCCTCACAGTGGGCCGCCTTGGTCCCCGTCAGGGGCTGGTCGCAGGTGCTCCTGCCTGCGCCGTGGGGCGGGACCCCCGGACCCCGACCGATCTGACCCAGCAGAGGGCCGTCAGGGGCACCAGGCAGACGACGGCGCGTCCGGGAGGGGCGAGGGGAGGGGAGCCGCCCCCTAACACTCCGACAGTGCTTTGTAGGCCCTCAGCGCGCGCTCCCTGCTCTCCTTGAGGTCCACGACGCGGTCGGGATATCCGGGTGCGACTCCCTTCCAGGGCTCGTGGACATTCTCCGCGTCAGCCAATTCGGGCACGAACCGCACGAGGAACGCGCCGTCCGGGTCGAACTTCTTGCTCTGCAGCACCGGATTGAAGATGCGGAAATAGGGGCTGGCGTCCGCCCCCGAGCCTGCGACCCATTGCCAGCTGGCAGCATTGCTCGCGGCATCGGCGTCCACGAGGCAGTCCCAGAACCATCTCTCGCCCACCCTCCAGTCGATCATGAGGTTCTTGATGAGGAATGACGCCGTCGCCATGCGCACGCGGTTGTGCATCCAGCCGATCTCCCACATCTGCCGCATCCCGGCATCGATGAGTGGATAGCCCGTCCTTCCACGCTGCCAGGCCTTCAACTCGCTCTGGGTGGAGCTCTCCCAGGCGAACGCATTGAACTCCGGTCGATAGTTCACGGTCGCCAGTTCGGGGTTGAAGTACAGCAGCTGCCAGCTGAACTCCCGCCAGCCCAATTCCGACCCGAAGGCGCGGAGGTCGTCCGCCGTCGAGCTGTCCCCGTGGTCTTGTGCGGCGTGCCAGACCTCGAAGGGACTGATCTCGCCGAATCGCAGGTGCGGGGAGAGCATGCTGGTGCCGCGGACCGCGGGGAAGTCGCGGTTGTCCTTGTATCCGCGGAGCCTGGAGAGGAAGTCGTCCAGCCGGGCATGTGCTCCTGCCTCGCCCGGCGTCCACGTGTCGCGGAGCCCTTGCGCCCAGTCGGGAGCGGTCGGAAGAAGCCCCCAGGTATCGAGGTCGTCCGACGCGAGGTGAGGGCCGCGGAGGGACGCCGGTGCCGGGAGCGGTGTGCGGGGTGTCCGGAAAGCCAGGCATGCCCGCCAGAAGGGCGTGAACACCCTGTAGGCCTCGTCCGAGCCGGAGGTGACCTCCCAGGGCTCGTACATGAGGTTTGCCTGGTAACTCGTCGCCTCGACTCCGCGCGCGGCGAAGGATTCCTTGAGGGCCGCGTCCGCCGTTCGCTCGGCCAACCCGTACCGGCGGTTCCAGGTGACGGCATCGGCGGAGCATTCGTCGGCCAGCTGCGGCAGCACCTCTCCTGCAGCTCCGCGGCGCAGGACGAGCGGGATCCCGAGTCCTTCGAGGGTGCCCGCCAAGGCCTCGAGCGAGTGGTGCAGCCACCACTTGGACGCGCTTCCCAGCGGGCGGATGCCATCTGTCTCCTCGTCGAGCACGTAACAGGCGACGACGTCGTCCCCACGGTCCGCAGCTGCGACAAGTGCCGGGTTGTCGGAGATTCGAAGATCATCACGGAACCACACCAGTGTCAGGGCCATGAGCCAAATCTAGCCTGCAGGTGCGGGCCTGTGCAGGGCGATCAAAGCGACAGGGGAACCGCAGCCGAAAGGCGCGGTTCCCCTGTAGGAGGTGCGGTGGGGCGGATCAGTACGTCGTCTCACCCGTCGACAACGGTGTGGCGGTCGGGGTCTCGCTGCCCGTACCCTGCCCGATCGCGGACTGCGTTCCGGAGCCGGACTTCAAGGCGGCGAGACGCGCTTCGATCTCGGTCTGTTCGCCGAGGTCCTCGAGACTCTCGAACTGGGCGTCCAGGCTCGACGACGCCAGCTCCTGCTGGCCGCGGACCCTGGCCTCCTCGCGGCGGATCTTCTCCTCGAAACGGCCGACCTCGCTCGTAGGGTCCATGAAGTCGATGCTCTTGACGGCGTCGTGGACCTGCTGCTGTGCCTGGGCGGTGCGGGACCGGGCGATGAGTTGGTCGCGCTTCGTCGTCAGCTCGCCGAGCTTGCCCCGCATCTGGTTGAGGCCGTCCTTCAGCTTGTCGACGATCTCGGTCTGCGACGCGATGGTGGGTTCGGCACCCTTCGCCTCGTTCTCCGCCGCCATTTGGCGTTGGATGGCAACCTTGGCCAGGTTGTCGAACTTCTGGGCGTCGGCGGTGTCACCGGACGCTCGGTACTCGTCGGCCTTGCGTGACGCAGCGAGTGCCTTGTTGCCCCAGCTGCGCGCGTTCTCGACGTCCTCGTTGTAGTCGTCCTGCATCATGCGGAGATTGCCGATGGTCTGGGCCACAGCGCTTTCCGCCTCGGCGATGCTGTTGGTGAAGTCGCGGACCATCTGGTCGAGCATCTTCTGCGGATCCTCCGCCTGATCGATCAACGCATTGACGTTGGCCCGGGTGAGCTGGGCGATCCTGCCGAAAATTGACTGCTTTACCATTGATTTCCCTTTCGATTCTTCGTGATAGTCCTGGGTCCTGCTGCCGGAGCGAAGCGGCTAGAAGTCGCCGCCACCACCGCCGAAGTCTCCGAATCCGCCTCCGCCGCCGTCGAAGCCGCCGAAGCCGCCGCCTCCGAAGTCGCTACCGCCGCCATCGCCGTATCCTCCGCCGAAGCCGCCTCCGAAACCTCCACCGAAGCCGCCTCCGTTGAGGATGGACCCGAGCAGGATGCCTCCGAGTAGGGCTCCACCCATCCCGTCACCGCCCCTGCCGCCGTACATGCCACCCATGCCCACGCCTTGGCGGCCGAAACCGTCGACGTCCTGCTCGGCCAGTTGCGCCGCCTGGTCGGCCAGCATGGCTGCCTGCTGGGCGTGGGACAGGGCCGTCACGGGATCGGTGCGCTGGAGCTCCACGGCGTAGTCGAGGTTGCGCTCGGCCTCTGCGAGGCGGGTGCGGGCCTCGCTGCCCACTCCGCCGCGGCGGGCGCGAATGTAGTCCGCCGTACCGGAGATGCCGGACTGCGCTGCGATGATCGCGTGCTGGAGGGACTCCTGTGCGCGCCGCGCGTTCTCGGCCTGGTCGCGGACCCCACCCAGTGCGGCGTCGAGTTGGGCATGCGCCGCTTCGAGCCGTTGCAGCAGGGCCAGCGGATTGCTGCGCGCGTTCTGCCGCTCCTGCCGGACTGTCGAGACAGCAGCCTGCACCGCGGCGATGGGGCCGGCGAGGTCGCGGTACTGCCCCGTGCGGTCCATGGCCTGGGCCTGGGCGAGGTCCTGCTCGGTCTCGGGCAGCGCACGCTCGAGCTCGCGCTCGGCTACTGCGAGCTCCTCCGCACGCTTGTCGATGGCGTCCAGGAGGACCATGCTCTGGTGCACCGCCTCCTCCGCAGCGCGGACTGCAACGACGGCGCGTCCCGTGTCACCACTGGCCATGCGTGTCTGTGCCTCCTGCGCGGCGCTGTCGACGAAGGACAGCCGCTCGCGGGCCTGCTCGATGTTGTCCGCCACCTGGGAGGTGGCGGTCTCGAGGTACCGGCCCTGCAGGGCGCGCAGGGACTGCTCGGCCGCTGTGAACCGCCGGCGGGCGTCGTCCGCTGCGGACTGCGCCCGGCGCAGGGCATCCGGCGCGTTCCTCTCCAGCTCCCGGAGGGAGTCGAAGTCCGCCTTGTGCGCCTGGAGCGAGGCGTTCACGTCCTCGCAACGGCGGATGATCTCACCGAGCCACTGCCGCTGCTGCTGCTCGGTGTCGGGGATATGGTCGTCGAGTTGCTGCTGCAACTTGAACGATTCGCTCATATGCTGCTTGGCGGCAGCGATGTCCTGGGAGAACGTCGCGATGGCCTCGCTGCCGTACTGGGCTTCCGCGAAGCCCAGTTCCTGCTCACTGGACTTGATCGCATCGTCTGCGGCGACCAGCAGGCTGCCCGCGCGCTTGCGCAGGTCCTCGACACTCACCGAGGAGAGGGGGTCCACCACCTCGCCCGTGGCGGACGGTACCGGACCGTAGCCGTACTCCTCGCGCTTGCGCTGTGCGCTGTTGCCGCCCCGCTTCTTGAGCAGCATGTACCCGCCCGCGCCCGCGACGGCGACGAGCCCACCGACGAGCACGAGCCCGCCGAGACCGCTGCCACCGGTCACGGCACCGGTGCCCGTCGACGTGCCACCACTGCTGGAGCCGCCGCCCGTCAGCGCCTGTTCGCTGCTCTCGACCGCCGCGAGCCCCGCACCGGCGTAGTCGCCGTCCTGCAGCTCGGGCAGGATGTGCTCGTCGTAGAGCTCCTGGCCCTGTCCGCCGAGCGCGGAGCGGTTGCCGGGGGCGTACCCGGCGCTCCTCTGATCCACGCCGACGGCGAGGACGGCCTCATCAGCACTCGACGCGTTGAGGCTGGCGGTGGCGGACGCCCACTGCTCCGCATCCGCTGGATTCTCGAAGGTATCGACGTACGCGACACGGATGGTGAAGCCCTGCTGCGAACGCAGGTCCGCGATGGCGGCCTCGAGCTCGCTCTCCTCCTGGGGCGTGAGGACTCCCGCCGTGTCGGTGACATAGTCGCCGGCGGGGAAAGTGATCGGAGCATCGGCGAAAGCCGCCGAGCTGGACAACAACGGGATCGCCATGACGGCACCCAGGACAGCAGAGACGCGGGTGCGCCTGCTCATCATTCGCATCTTCGACCCTTCAGCACGTCCCCCGGACCCTACCGGTCCCAGGACTGGTGTCGGCGGACGCCGGAGGCTCCCTGTGTTCCCGATTCTATGGTCGGGGTCAGGGGCAGTCCACCACCCCGCCTATGCCCCTAGCGAAAGCGGCACGACGACGGAAGAGGGCATAGTGTTGTGCGGCACCCGCCGTGGGGTTCGGACGGCTGAGGACAGTGGCCACGACAGGGCCTACGACAGCGACCGAGCAGCGCGATCCGTCGTCACCGGAAGTCGTCCGCGGAAGGTGCAGGGCCACCCGGACCTGTCGGGGGAGCGAGCAGCATCGGGCGCGGAGTCATCGACAGGATTCAGCGACTTCTCAGAAACCGCACAGCGAATGCATGCTTCAGGCTCAGCGAAGGTTGTCATGATGTGGTCAACAGCAACGAAAGGACCTCCCATGAACGAGCAGCCAGGTACTCCCGGCAACGGAGACCGTCCCCTCCCTCCACAGCCACAGACCCCGCCGTCGTGGGGGGCCGGTTGGACCGGCCAGCAGCCGGCCGCGACCTCCGACCACGCCGAGGCAACCGACAGGTACCACCAGGACTCCGAGCGCACCGAGGGGTATCCGGAGACGGCGGTCCACCCGATCGCGGGTCCGCCCACCGCGCAGCACCCCGCCGTCGGGCATCCTGCATCCGGCGGCAGCCAGCAACCCGGTGCCGGGCAGAGCGCCGCGGCGCCCCACCCCGCGTACGCCGGGCACCAGCCCTTCTACGGAGAGCAGAGCGCGTGGGGCGACTCCCGGAACGGCACCGGACGGACGGCCGTGAAGGACCGGAAGCGTGTCGGGCTCGGTACGTTCGCCGCCGGTGTCCTCGCCGCGGGGCTCATCGGCGGAGGTGTCGCGACGGCCGGTTACACCGCGTTGGACGGCACGTCGACCGGCGGCACGTCGCAGGCCGCCCCGGAGTCGATCGTGGTGAACAACACCGACGACGTCAACGCCATCACGGGGGCCGCGGTGACGGCGTCGCCGAGCGTCGTCACGATCGCCGTCAACGGCGGCAGCTCCAGCGGCTCCGGCTCCGGCATCATCCTGGACACCGACGGGCACATCCTCACGAACACGCACGTCGTGACGCTCGGGGGTCAGGTCTCCGACCCGACGGTCGAGGTCAAGCTGAATGACGGGCGCGTCTTCGCGGCGACCGTCGTCGGAACCGATCCCCTGAGCGACCTCGCCGTCATCAAGATCGACGCTCCGGACCTGAAAGCCGCCACACTCGGCAACTCTGACGAACTGAACGTCGGTGACACCGCGATCGCCATCGGTGCTCCGCTCGGCCTGAGCGGCACGGTGACCGACGGCATCGTCTCGACCCTGAACAGGACCATCAGCGTCGCCTCCTCTGCCGTGCCGGAAGAGCAGCCGGACACCACCGAGTCCGACGACGGTGAGGGATTCAACTTCCTGCCGCCGGGCGGTTCAAGCGGTCAGCAGACCCAGTCGCAGGGCTCCATCTACCTGAACGTGATCCAGACCGATGCCGCGATCAACCAGGGCAACTCGGGCGGTGCGCTTGTCGACGTAGACGGCAGGATCATCGGCGTGAACGTCGCCATCGCGTCCGCCGGCTCCGGCGAATCGACCGGCAACATCGGCGTGGGCTTCTCGATCCCCATCAACTACGCGGACCGTATCGCGACGGAGATCATCGAGAACGGCGAGGCGACACACGGTTTCCTCGGAGTGAGCGTCACCGCGGCGGCCGGGGACGGCTCCCGGACCGAGTCGACCTTCTCGACGGGTGCCCTCGTTCAATCGGTGGAGCCGGGATCGCCCGCGGAGGACGCCTCGTTGCAGGTGGGGGACGTGATCACCAAGGTGGGCACCTTCACCATCAGCGACCCGCAGTCGCTGACGGCAGCCGTCCGCATCCAGACCGTCGGCCAGCAGGTGCCGGTGGAAATCGTCCGCAACGGGCAGTCGCGCACCGTGGACGTCACCCTGGCCCAGGCGCCGACATCCTAGCCTGTACTGCGGCGCAGTGAGCAGAAGGCGGTCCTGCGTGCGGGACCGCCTTTTGTGACGTTACCCCCGTGCCCGTGCCCGTGCCTGTGCCGGCCGGTCACCAGCACTACCTGCCATGACCTGCCGTTGCCTGGCATTACCCGCCGTTTCCGGCCGGCACCCGCAGCGGTCCGCAGGACCCCACTATGGTTAGCTAGTCGATGGGAAAATCCCCTGAACGAGGAAGGTCGTCAATGGACGAGGCCACAGCAGACGGATTGCGCATTGCAGTCCTGGTGAAGCATGTTCCCGACGCCCAGTTCGACCGCCACATCGGCGGTGACGACTTGACGACGGTGCGCTCCGAGAGCATCCTCTCCGAACTGGACGAGTACGCGCTCGAAGCGGCGCTGCAGATCGTCGAGGCCCACGGGGGAGCTGCAGCCGGGCACCGGGTCACCGCCCTCACGATGGGCCCCGCGCCTGCCGTCAACGCCGTGAAGAAGTCGCTCCAGATCGGTGCCGACGACGGGGTGCACCTGATCGATGAGGCCCTGCGCGGATCCGACGCAGCTGCCTCCTCGAAGGCCCTGGCCGCGCTCCTGCGGCACGTCGGACCCTTCGACCTGATCCTGACGGGCATGGCATCCACGGACGGGGAGACCTCACTCGTGCCGGCGCAGCTCGCTGAGCGGCTCGAGCTGCCGCAGGTGACCTTCGCGGCGTCGATCGAGCTGACGAACGACGACGGCAGCTGGACGCTCGCCGCGCGCCGCGACAACGACTCGTTCGCCGAGAACATCGAGGCCACCCTGCCGGCCCTCGTCTCGGTGACGGATCAGATCAACGAGCCCCGGTACCCGAACTTCAAGGGCATCATGGCCGCTAAGAAGAAGCAGCTGCAGGTACTCACCCTCGCCGATATCGGTCTCCAGCCCGACGAGGTGGGATTTGCGGGCTCGTGGACACGGGTCGAAGCAGCATCTCCGCGGCCACCACGCAGCCAGGGGATCATCATCACCGATGAAGGCGACGCGGGCATCAGGCTCGTCGACTTCCTCGCCGGGCAGAAACTCCTCTAGTCCTTTCCCCGCTCGCCCACTCGTCCCAGGAGGCCTCGCCTTGAGCACCGTCCTCGTTTTCCTCGATCATCCCGGAGCCAGCCTCGCCAAGAGCGAGCGGGAGCTTCTCTCACTGGGGGCATCGCTCGGCGACGTGGCCGTCGCACTCGCGGAGACCGCGGGCCAGGCGTACCTGGACGGAGTGGGTTCGTACGGCGTGCAGGAGTACTACCGCCCGGACTCCGGCGCGGTCGCAGAGGTGCTGGTGGCCGGGAAGGCAGCCTTCCTCGCCGAGGCCGTGCGAACGTCGGGTGCAAGCATCGTCCTGCTCGGGAACTCCTACGAGGCGAAGGAGATCGCCGCACGGCTGGGTATCCGGCTGGAGGCCGGCGTGATCACCGACGTCGTCGGCCTGGAGAGCGGGTTGGTCGCGACGAAAGCGGACTTCGCCGGTTCCTACACCGTGAACTGCCGGGTCACCACCGATGTAGCGATCCTCACGGTGAAGCCCAACAGCTTCGAGGCGGTGGAGGCCGGGACGCCCTCCTCGCCGCGGGAGGTTCCTCTCCCGGTCGAGCTCCCGTCGTCCGCAGCACGCATCACCGGCCGCGCGGAGAAGCCTGCAAGTGGCAGGCCGGAACTCACCGAGGCACGCGTGATCGTGGCCGGCGGACGGGGAGTGGACGGGAATTTCGGGCCGCTGGAGGAGCTGGCGGACGCTCTCGGGGGAGCAGTCGGAGCGTCTAGGGCAGCGACCGACGCCGGCTGGATCGAACATTCGGCGCAGATCGGCCAGACGGGCAAGACGGTGTCGCCCCAGCTGTACGTCTCCGTGGGGATCTCCGGGGCCATCCAGCAGAAAGCCGGCATGCAGACCTCCAAGGTCATCGTGGCCATCAACAAGGATGCGGACTCGCCTGTGTTCGAGATCGCCGACTTCGGCATCGTAGGTGACCTCTTCACCGTCCTGCCACAGGCTACCGAGGAGATCCGGAAGCGCGGACTGTAGGACATGACGACGGAACAGGCTGCTGCGCCTCCCGAGCGGGTGCTGGTGTTCGCTGCGCACCCTGACGATATCGACTTCGGGGCTTCGGCGACGATCGCCGGCTGGACGGCCAGGGGTGCCTCGGTCAGCTACTGCATCATGACCGATGGGGACGCCGGCGGGTTCTCGGCCGAGGATCGGCCGGGAATAGCGGGCCTTCGCCGGGAAGAGCAACGAGCCGCCGCGAAGATCGTCGGTGTCTCAAATGTCACGTTCCTGGGAGAACCCGACGGATATCTCGAAGCGACGGATGCCGTGGTCCGCGAAGTGGTGAGGCGCATGCGCGAAGTCCGGCCGGACATCGTGGTGTCGATGCATCCCGAGCGGGCCTGGGACCGTATCCAGAAGAGCCACCCGGACCACCTCGCGTGCGGCGAAGCAGTCACGCGGGCCGTGTACCCGGCGGTCGAGAACCCCTTCGCCTACCCGGAGCTTGAAGCCGCTGGTCTTGCGAGCTTCCGCGTCCCCTGGCTTTGGTTCTACGGGGGGCCCGCCCATCTGGAAAACCGGTACGTCGACGTGACGGGCTCCGAGGACCTCAAGATCGCAGCTATCACCGCTCACCGCAGCCAGCACCCCGATGTCGATCGGATGCAGGAGAGGGTCCGCGCCATCCTGCAGGAGAACGCCCGCCGCGCGCGCCTGCCCGAGGGACGCAGCGCCGAGGCGTTCCATGTCGTGGGGATCAACACCGACGAGACCATCGCGGGCTTCTAGCCTCGCAGTTCGGCCGGGGAGCATGGCAGTCCGGTCGGGCAGCATCGGCACGACAGCCGCAGTTGCACGAAGGCCCCCGTCGGTGGTTCGACGGGGGCCTCCACGCTTTCCTTGCTCTCAGGCTCCGAGCGGGATCTGGGCGACGATGGGCAGGGTCGGCTCGTCCGAGCCGCCTTCGGGTTCCACCGTGATGGCGATAGCGCTGACACCGTTGATGCCGGTCAGCTCGGTGACCTTGGTGCCGGCGACGTCCTCACCGGACATCGTCCCGACAGAGATCGGCGCTCGTCCGTCGGCAGGTATGCGCCACATCTGGTAGACGAAGCCCTCGGCCGGTGCCGGCACTCCGCTGAGGGTGACGACGGCTGCATCTTCCTCACCGGACACGGCCACATCGGCGACGCCGCCCGGCTCCAGGACGAGTTGCTCGGTACGGACGTCGGAGGCCTGCAGGACCTGCTGCTCGACCGTCGTCGGCTGAAGGTTCTGCGCGATCGTGACGCCGCCGACGGCGATGACGACGGCAGCCGCCGCAGCGACGACCCACCGTGCAGCCCGTGACGACATCGATGCCTTGGCCGAACGGCGCGCGGCCAACTCGTCCTGTTCCGCGCCCGGAGCACCTCCGGCGCGTTCCACCCGATTCGCTGCAACGGGTGCGAGCGGCACGGTACGGCCGCTTGCACCCGTGCCGGAACCTTCCTTGGCGGGCAGCTGCGCGACGATGCGTTCGAAGAGGTCCTCCGGCGGCTCGACCTCATCGGTCGCATACGCCGATGTCACCGTCTCCCGACAGGTTCGGACCCGGTCCGCGAACGTGGCGCTGATTGTCGGATCGGCGTCATCGAGGAACGCATCGATGATGCGCCGCTCGTCTGCGCTGAGGGCGTCCAGCGCGTAGATCTCGGCCCATTCCAGAACGTGGCCGCGAGCCAGGTCCGTGTCGAGGTCATCTGCAAATTGTCTGTTCATTTCCTTGTCCTGCATTTCAGATCACCCCCAGACATGTCTTGAGTCGGATGAGTCCATCTCGGATTCTTGATTTGATCGTCGGTACTGCCACTCCGAGTTTCTCGGCCACTTCCCGGTAGGTGAGGCCGCCGTAGTAGGCCAACCTCACCGATTCCTGCTGGGTTTCGGTGAGGGTATCCAGACACCTGACGACGCCTTCCGCCTCGAGGCGCTGCGTCACGGTGTCCACGACGTCGTCGTGATCGATGGTCTGGGTGGCTGCGCCGTAACGAGCTTCCCGGTCCGTCGCGCTCTGTTCCGAACGCACCTTGTCCACCGCGCGGCGGTGGGCCAGCGTCATCAGCCAGGCCATGGGACTCCCCATCGCCGGGTTGAACCTGTCAGCGCTGTTCCAGACCTGGAGGTAGACCTCCTGGGTCGCATCCTCGCTCAGTTCCGGGTCTATGAGCACGCGCCGGGCGAGTCCGTAGACCCGTCGTGATGTCTGCTCGTAGAAAAGCGCGAACGCGGCCTGATCCTGCCGTGCAACCCGCAACAGCAGATCGGTCAGGGTGGGACCGGCGCTGGGATCAACGGCCGACTCGCTTGCTGCGGGTGAGATGGGACCGACCCGGCTTACTCGTGGCGTTTCCATAGGGGTCCAGCATAAAGCGCCGGTGGTGCCAAACCGAACAGCATTGACTCGTTCGTGACGTGTGGGACGAACGCGCCCCTGCTGCAGAAGCACCATTCCACACCCCTATCGGTTCGAGCTTTTCGCTGACACCTGATATTCGGAGCTGGACGGCCACCGGATGGCCCGTGCCGGGCGCTAGCTGTCGGGCTGGTGGTGTCCGACGGCGATGAGCGAACCGGCATCCAATACGAATTCCTCGCCCAGGCGTTCCTCGAAGGCGCGGCGGACGCGCTGCAGGGCGTCCGCAGAGCCAGGGAGCAGCTGGCGGTACCCGCTGCCGAGGGCGAAGGACCAGGCGTGCCCGGGCTCGAGGGGCACGGTCAGCCCGAGCTTCTCCACGGCGACGTCCGTCAGGCCCCGCGCCTGGAGCCAGTCCCGCAGCCGGTCGGACGAGGCCAACCGTGCCCGATTCCCGACGACGGGCACGTCGATCCGATCCGAGCCCGATTCGCCGCCGTCCCGGCCCGCTGCGACGCTGTCCAGGAGGAGGCCTTCGAATGCGTCGAGGGCGCCCTCGTCCCAGACGCTGATCGCGATCCTTCCGCCGGGTCGCAGCATGCGGACGATGTGGTCCATCCCGGCGTCCATCTCCTCGAGCAGGAGGACGCCGTAGCAGCTGACAGCCGCGTCGTACGCAGCGTCCGGCACCCATCGTGCCGGGTCCGACCGGTGGAAGGACACATTGCCGAGGCCTAACGCCTCCGCCTTGGCCTCGGCGAGGTCGAGCATCGCCGATGAGCGGTCCACGGCGTCGACGTGGCCGCTCGGTCCGGCGAGTTGAGCGGCGGGGATCGTCCCGGAGCCCGTCGCTGCGAACACGTCCAGGACGCGCTCACCCACGAGGACGTCCGCTGCGGCGACGACCGCGTTGCTCACGGGATTCCACACAGCGGGAGCAAGGCGGTCGTAGTCCTCGGCGCCACTGTCGGGCAGGGCGGCGGCGTGGCGAGCGGGCATTGGGGCTCCTAGACGTGGATCATCGCTGGGCGCCCGCAAAGCCCTGTTGGCGCCAGGCTTCGTAGAGGACGATCGATGCGGTGTTGGCGAGATTGAGCGAACGGCGTGAGGGGAGCATGGGAACACGAACCCGCGAGGTGACGTGGGTGTCGTGCTTGACGTCGTGCGGCAGCCCGTCGGACTCACGGCCGAACATCAGCACATCGGTGGGGCGGTAGGAGATGTCCGTGTAGGACACGTCGCCGTCCGAGGTGAAGGCGAACACCCGCTCCGGCTTCAGTGCGCTCCAGGCCTCGTCGAGGCTCGCATGGACGTGCAGCACCGCGAGGTCGTGGTAATCCAGGCCCGCCCGCTTCAGCTTCGAATCCTCGAGGCTGAAACCCAACGGCTCGACGAGGTGCAGTTCCGCGCCTGCGACCGCGGCGAGCCTGATGGCGGCCCCGGTATTGCCGGGTATCTCGGGAGTGTGGAAGAGGATGCGGAACACCGCTCCATCCTAGCTTCCGGCCGAAGCGAGAAGACGCGCAAGCACGGGCAACTGCACCACGTTGGGCGAGGGGCCGGAGGACAGGAACGAGCGGATCGTCCGGACGGCGGTGCCGGCATTGACCACCTGGGTGACGGTGGGCGAGGTCCGGTCGAAGCCCGGCGGCACGTCGATGACGGGTGCGAACGGGTTGTCGGGTGCTCCATGAATCACGACCCAGCCGGCCACGTTGCATTCGGGGAACAGTTCCTGCACGGCCCTCAACGTCGTGGGCAGACGGAGGTCGACAGGCCTGCCCTGGTGTCGCAACGACCGGCCGTCCCAGGAGAAGTTGCCGGGCGGGCCGGTGAAGGAGTCGATGACGGCCATCCGGTAGCCGGCGAGCAGGACATGCCCTGCCGAGGTCCTGTTCTTGTCATCGAACTGCACCCCGTTCACCAGCCGCGCGGCAGGGTAGGAAGGCAGCAGGGCACGTTCGATCAAGTTCGACGTGCGCAGTTCGCCGTCGACGCGGGAGCGGACACCGGACGACAACCGGGCGAACATGCCGGGCTGTTGCGGTTCTCCGTGGACCTGCCGACCCGCGAGGATCAGGGGTACCGTCGGTGGATTCGACGGCGAGAACGGAGGTAGATAGACAGGCGGGGACTTCGCGGCGTCCTCGTCCTCGACACTCGTCCGTGTCGTTCCCGCCGATCCTGGCCGCCCTGGTCCCCCCGCTGCGCTTCCTGCCGCGGTGTTCCTTGCCGACCCGGCAGTGGTGGGGCGGCCGCGCCCGGTCTCGGCGTCGTACCGTTCGCGGCGCTGCGGGTCGCTCAGCGTTTCGTACGCGACGGCCACGTCATGGAACTGGGAAGCACTGCCGCCGAGGTCCGGGTGCGACGCGCGGGCTGCGCGACGATAGGCATCTTTGATGTCCTTGATGTCGGCTTCCGCGGGCACGCCGAGAACGTCGTAGTACGACTTCCGTGGTGCCTCTGCCATCCATCCGGCCTTTCTGGGTAGAGCGGTGTCGGCGGCGAACCGCTCGCTGCTGCACCGTGCGCCACAGGTGTGTAGGGTGTCGCACCGCGTCAATACCACCTGAGACTAGAGGCACAGGCGGGTCTGGTCCAAAGCCTCGGAGCGGCAGTGGACACCGATGGGGTGGGACGCGGCTCCTACCGGGTACAACGGCGCACGCGTTCCGGAAGTTCGCTCGGCCTGTCGGGTGCCCACAGCCGGATGGGGAGACCTTCCCCTTGGTGCCCTGCTGTGCGGCACTAGAGTTGGAACGGCGCCCCGTCGGGTGCCGGGTGCCAGTCCGTCCGCGGCCTCTTCGGAGACCCCGGCATCCATTCCCGGGTCCGCCGTCGCCGAGCCGGAACTGCCTCCGCTCACCCGGGCCCAGATCACGAGCGAGGACATGACGTTCGCGCGCGGCGGCTACATCGAGGCGGATGCGACCCTGGTCTTCGCCGACGGGATGACGCAGTCCGACGGGTGGTCGCAGCGCACCAGGATGGTCAACGGCGAATCCGTGTACGAGAACGGGGCCGGGTGCATCGCGTCGCTGCGCTCCACGGGTCTGCAGGCGCCACTCGTCGCGGAAGGAGATGACAGGGCTTCCACCGAGGCGCTCTTCCAGTTCCTCGACCCGAGCATCCTGCCGGAGTACCTCCTGGCGACGACCTGGTTGTGGGGGAGAACCCCGGCGAGTCCACGGCGGGCATCGAATTCCTGACGTAGGTCCAGCCCGCCACCGGGTCCGCGCCGGCCAGCGCCGTGTCGCTGCGACTGTTCCACCAGCTGAGGACGGGACTGGCGTTCACCGTCTCCTGCCCGTCGGACGAGCAGCTGACCGCAGCCGTCTCCGATGTCCGCAGCCGCGTCTCCGTGGTGCCGCCCCGATCCTGATTCCGTCCCGATCCCGTGGTTCGTCCGGGCCGCCAAACCCGTCCCGTCAGGGAATCCTCCGGTACAGCGTGTACAGGGCCGAGTCCTCCGTGAGCAGGGACACCAGGGCCAACGCCCGTGGTTCGTCCGGGCCGCCGCCCACCGAGATCCGGGGCCCCTCGCCGCCGGTGAGCAGCGGGCTGATCGAGAGGCACAGCTCATCGACGGCGTCCGCGCGCGTGAAGTTCCCGAACACGGCCGGACCGCCCTCGCAGATCACCCGCCGCTGCTCGCGCCTCTCCAGTTCCGCAAGGATTCCGGCGGTTTCGACGGTGTCCCTGCCGCAGTCGACGACGTCGGCGACCGCTTCGAGCGCGGCCCGTTTCCCCGCGGGAGCCCGCCCACAGGTGAGGATGAGCGGACGAACCGGGGCCTCGCGGAAGAAGCCGGCGGTCGGGTCGAGGTCCAGGCTGCCGGAGATGACGGCGACTCCCGGGTGCGCCGCGAGGCCCCGGGCTGATCGCCAGGACTTAGAGGCGCCGTCGACGAGGTCGCCCTCGTAGCCCTCCGCACGAACGGTTCCGGCGCCCACCAGCACGACATCGGCGAGGCGACGCAGCACGACGAAGATGCGCTTGTCGCCGTCGTTCCCGAGGCCTGCCGACAGGCCTCCGCTCGTCGCGGCGCCGTCGGCGGAGGCAATGAAGTTGAACCGGACATACGGCCGTTCGACGGCGGGATACGCGTAGAGCCGGTGCAGGGCGTCGTCGTCGAGCGCGCCGGGGGAGGCCGGCAGGAGGGACCTGATCACGGAGCGACCGGCTCGTTGAAGTCGCCCATGTTGTGCCGCAGGTAGACCGGGGCCCTCCAGCCCAGCACCGCCTCGGTGATGTTGATCGCCGCGCGTGAGGCTTCGACGTTGTGCATCCGAACCACACGGGCTCCGCCGAGGATGCAGATCACGGCGGCGGCCAGGGAGCCCTCGACGCGCTCGTGCTTCGGCCGGTCGAGGGTCTCGCCGATGAAGTCCTTGTTCGAGACGGCTGCCAGGGTGGGGAAGCCCAAGCCCGCTATCTCGGAAAATCGCCGCGTGATCTCCAGGGAGTGCAGGGTGTTCTTGTTGAGGTCGTGCCCGGGGTCGAGGAGGATCCGGTTCTCAGGGATGCCCAGTCGGACGGCGTCGTCCACCTTGCGCAGCAGGAAGTCAGCGATCTCCCGGACCACGTCGCCATACGTGGGCCTCGGGTACACCGTGCGGGGCTCGGCCAGGCTGTGGGTGATGACCAGGTGGGCTCCTGCTTCGGCGACCACGGCCGCCATGTCCGGGTCCCGCAGCCCGGTGGTGTCGTTGATGACGTTGGCGCCGGCCCCAAGGGCAAGCCGGGCCACGTCGGGCAGGAAGGTGTCGGCGGAAATGACCACGTCCGATGCGGCACGGACGGCGGCGATGAGGGGAACGATCCGGTCGGCTTCCTCGGCCGCCGGGATCGCGTCACCGGGCGAGAACGGCGCTCCTCCGATATCGACCCAGTCGGCGCCGTCGTCGACGGCTTTCAGCGCCGCGTCGACGGCGGATTGCAGCGCGAAGGTCGCGCCGCCGTCGTAGAACGAGTCCGGTGTCCTGTTGATCACCGCCATCAGGGCTACCTGGTGATCGAAATCGAGGGTCCTGGAACCGAAGGTATGCACAGGGTGCCGGAACGTGGGGCTGTAGGTGCCCGAGGGGGAAGGAGCCGCTGCTTGACTGTCCACCCTGCATTCATACCACCGGGGGCTAGACGCACCACCTGCATCGAACCGCACGTGACCGGCACCACCGGAATCGGCACTGCGGCGTGGCGCCGGTAGAATTGAGGGATGCCCGTGTATGTCGATCACGCGGCGACCACGCCGATCTCGACGCCGGCGCTCGCCGCCCTCACCCGCGAACTCAGCCGGAGTGGAAACCCGTCCTCCCTTCACGGCTCGGGCCGCCGCGCCCGGCGGTCGGTGGAGGACGCCAGGGAGACGATCGCCGCCGCGGCGGGAGCGCACGCCTCGGAAGTCATCTTCACCTCGGGCGGCACCGAGGCGGACAACCTCGCCATCAAGGGGCTCTACTGGGCTCGACGCGCCGAGGACCCCGCACGCACCCGCATCATCTGCAGCTCCGTGGAGCACCACGCAGTGCAGGACACCGTCGAGTGGCTCGAGCGCCACGACGGCGCGGACGTCGTCTGGCTACCCGTCGACCCGGCCGGGGTCATGTCCCTCGACGCGCTTCGTGCTGCACTCGCCGACGCACCCGAGCGCGTCGCGCTCGTGACCGTGATGTGGGCCAACAACGAGGTGGGAACGGTACAGCCGGTGCACGACGTCGTGACCGAAGCGAAGCGGTACGGCGTCCCCGTCCATAGTGACGCCGTCCAGGCCTT
Organism: Arthrobacter sp. B1805; assembly: GCF_002929745.1. Lineage (GTDB taxonomy): Bacteria > Actinomycetota > Actinomycetes > Actinomycetales > Micrococcaceae > Arthrobacter_D. The sequence continues at coordinate 53,361 of NZ_PJIQ01000004.1, read as the reverse complement.
CGGGTCCCTTCCGGTGTCCTTCTCGGAGTCCGGACTGGACACCATGGCCATCAGCGCCCACAAGATGGGTGGCCCGGTGGGGGTCGGCGCCCTCCTCGTCGGACGCGCCGTCGCCCTGACGCCCGTGCAGCACGGCGGCGGCCAGGAGCGCGACATCAGGTCGGGCACGCTCGACGGCGCCGGCATCGCCGCGTTCGCCGCTGCGGCCGACGACGTCGTCGCCCAGCTACCCACCGAGGCACCCCGGCTCGCGGACCTGAGGGACGCACTCATCGAAGGGATCCTCCGGGAGGTGCCGGAGGCCGTGCTGCGCGGCGTGCCGCACCCGGCGCCGGAAGGCGCGCGGCTCCCCGGCAACGCGCACTTCACGTTTCCGGGTTGCGAGGGGGACTCGCTCCTGTTCCTCCTCGACCTCGCCGGTATCGAATCCTCCACCGGCTCCGCCTGCACCGCAGGTGTTCCGCGCCCTTCGCACGTCCTGCTGGCCATGGGCCTGACGGAGGACGAGGCCCGGGGAGCCCAGCGCTTCAGCCTGGGGCATACATCGACCCGCGACGACGTTGACGCGGTGGTGGGCGCCATCGGCGAGGCCTATCGCCGTGCCCGCAAGGCGGGTATGGCGGGACACGCATCAACCATCCAGACGGCAGGAACGGGATTCGGATCATGAGGGTACTGGCAGCGATGAGTGGCGGCGTCGATTCCGCGGTGGCAGCGGCGCGCGCGGTCGAGGCGGGCCACGACGTCGTCGGCGTCCACCTCGCGCTCTCGCGCATGCCCGGAACGCTCCGTACAGGCAGTCGCGGCTGCTGCACCATCGAGGATTCACGGGACGCGTGGCGCGCATGCGACATCCTGGGAATCCCGTACTACGTGTGGGACTTCTCCGAGCGGTTCAAGGAGGACGTCGTCGACGACTTCATCGCCGAGTACGCAGCCGGGCGCACCCCGAACCCGTGCATGCGCTGCAACGAGCGCATCAAGTTCGCGGCGCTGCTCGAGAAGGCTCTCGCGCTGGGCTTCGACGCCGTCTGCACCGGCCACTACGCGAAGGTCGTCGAGGATGCGGACGGCAACCCCGAACTGCACCGCGCCGCGGACTGGGCGAAGGATCAGTCCTATGTCCTCGGGGTGCTCACGCACGAACAGCTGAAGCACTCCATGTTCCCGCTCGCCGAGACGCCGTCGAAGGCGGAGGTCCGGGCCGAGGCGGAGCGGCGCGGACTGTCCGTGGCCAACAAGCCGGACAGCCACGACATCTGCTTCATCCCGGACGGCGACACGCGGGGGTGGCTCGAGGAGCGCATCGACCTGACGGAGGGCGACATCCTCGACGTCGACGGCGAGAAGATCGGTAGCCATCCGGGCGCGAACGCCTTCACGGTCGGCCAGCGTCGAGGACTCAAGCTGGGCACTCCTGCTGCGGACGGCAAGCCCCGCTTCGTGCTCGAGATCCGGCCGAAGCAGAACGAGGTCGTCGTCGGGCCCGAGCACCTGCTCGCCATCGACGAAATGCGGGGGATCAAGGTGTCCTGGGCCGGCCTGCCCATCGACGAGGTGCGCACCGGCGCGGAGTTCGAGTGCATGGCGCAGGTCCGGGCGCACGGGGACCCCGTCGCTGCGCGAGCGCTGGTCGAGGTCGGCGACGACGGCAACCAGCACCTCGTGGTACGCCTCGTCGAGCCGATGCGCGGAGTTGCGCCGGGTCAGACGGTGGTGCTGTACCAGGGCACCCGGGTGCTGGGTCAGGCGACCATCGACTCCGCACGGTCCGCGCTCCGGCCCGAACTGGCGGCGACGCAGGCCTAGTCGCAGTTCACGGAGCCCCGCCGGCTTCTGCTTGACTGGAGTCATGACGCATCCCCGTAGTGGCTTCGACCCGGCAGCCAGTTCACTCGCAGGAGACGTGGCTCCGGAGGTCATGGCCGAACTGCTCTCGGTGCGGAGCTCGATCGACAACATCGACGCGACGCTCGTGTACCTCCTCGCCGAACGTTTCAAGGCGACGCAGCGGGTCGGACACCTCAAGGCGGAGCACAGCCTGCCTGCCGGTGACCCGCAGCGTGAGGCCGCGCAGATCGCCCGGCTCCGCGCGCTGGCTGAGGAGGCGCAGCTCGATCCTGCTTTCGCCGAGAAGTTCCTGAACTTCATCATCTCCGAGGTGATCCGCCACCATCAGGCGATCTCCGAGAACCGCAGGCCTGCGGGCGATCCGTCACCGCAGGGCGCACCTTCGGCGTCGGCGGCATTAGGAACGGAAGCCCGCGGCACCCATGCCTGAGGATCTGCAACCGAGGACGGTCCGAGCGACGGCCGCCGGAGACTGGCCCGGAACGGATCCCCTGGAGGCCAACCGGGCGGTGCGCGGTGAACTCGGAGGAGCACATCTGCCGTTCCTCCCGTCCCTTCCCGCACGTGGACCCGGCAGTGACGCCGTCGGGCGTACCCTCGGTGTGCTGGTCGACCTGCCGTTCGATCTCCAGCCGCACGGCTGGCGCCTCGTTCAACGACCGGGCAGGGATCAGCGGCGCGCGGAGTCCGCGCTGTCCTCGGACATCAACGCGCTCGGCGACATAGCCGGTGCGGAGGAGCAGCCCGCGCAGCGCCTGAGACTACACCTTCACGGGCCCCTGTCGCTCGCCGCCGGCACGCACCTGCACCGCGGCGAACGCGTCCTGGTCGACCACGGTGCGCGGCGTGAGCTCTACGAGTCGCTGGCTGCGGGCGTGGGGAACCTCGTCCGCCGCGTCTCCGCCGTGGCACAGGGCGCGGAGATCCTGCTGCAGTTCGACGAACCGGAGGCGGACGTCGTCCTCACAGGCCGCGTGCCCACCGCGAGTGGCTACCGCACACTCCGGGCCGTCGACCGGCGTGAGGCCACCGAAGCATGGGACCTCGTGACGGCATCGGCGGTCGCGGCCGGAGCCACCGGTACCGTCGTGGCGCCGGGCCCCGGAGACGTGGCGATCGACGCGGCCCGTACCAGTGCTGCGTCAGCGCTGTCCCTCGCCGTGCACAGGATCTCCGACCGCCGCTGGGAGGATCTCGCGGAGGACATCGAGGCCGGACGCCGCCTGGAGCTGGCCGTCGTCGACCCGGGCGCGCCACTGCCGCAGGTGACCGCCCTCGTGGAATCGGCACTGGCGGGCTGGCAGCGTGTCGGACTGCCGGTGCGGGCGCTCGGCGCGTTGACCGTCACCACCCTGCCGGGGCTGGAGGCGCGATCGCAGGGCGACGCCGTGCGCCTTCTTGCACGCCTGGTGCAGGTGGCCGATGCACTGGAGCAGGTCCGCGCCGAGGGATGACAGCGCGACGACGGGGGCGGCGGGACGTCGGATCAGACGCGCTGCTCCCAGCGCCGCGGCTGCGCGTCGGCCGGAAGCTCGCCGTCGAACTCCTCGAGCGTGTAGTCGAACCGGCCCGCGTACACGAGCAGGGTGCCGAGCTGGCGGTGCACCACCCGGGTCTTGATCCGGAAGGCTCCGGACTCGTCGTCCCACCACTGCTCGACGTACGCGAGCGCTCCGAGGGCATCGGGCACGGACAGCCACAGGCCGGCGAACACCCGGGTCCGCGAAGAGACCATCCGGATGTGCCCTTCATCCGTGGCCGAACAGGTCAGCAGAGTGGCCATGCGCCGGTGCTTGCCCACGTAGTCCGCCAGGATGCCGTCCTGAAGCGATGTCGTGTCCTCGAACACCCGCAGCGCGGTGCCGAAGTCGAGTTCCCGACGCGCGGTGAGAGCCTGCCGTCCGAAGGGATCGATGTGGGGGTAGTTCCTGATCTCGAAGGGCACATCGTTGTCGTACTCGGGGAAGAAGGCGTTCTCGCGAGCAGTGAGCCGGAAGGCCGGGCGGGCGAACCAGGCGGGACATCCGGCGACCTCGAACACGCCGCGCCCATGCCCGGACAGCCCGCTCCCGGCATGCAGACCGAAATACGATCGCAGCTCCGGCTGCAGACGGCCGAAGGCACTGCCCATCGCCTGCTGGTAGATCGAGATCATGCCGCCCACTTCCGTCGCTCGGACAACCAGTCAACCATGACGCGAGCTGAACCGGCCGCGCTGCCAGCGGGACGGACGTGCGGGACCAGGGGCCCCGCTCCTGCTACAGGCGCCCGGCCGCCTTCAGCCGGATGTAGGTATCCGCGAGCAGCGGCGGAAGGTCCGCGGGAACCGCATCGACGACCTCCGCGCCCAGGAGACGGATCTGGTTCGCCACCGCAGCGCGGTCGAGCAGCGCCCGTTCGGCTGCCGCTGCGCGGAACGTCGCCGCGGCCGTCGAGCGGTCGATGCTCAACTCCTCGAGCCGCGGGTCCCGAACGGAGGCGACGACGACGACGTGGCGCTCGGTCAGCGCCGGCAGTGCAGGCAGCAGACCTTCCTCCACTGCCCCCGCATCGAGCGACGTCAGCAGCACCACGAGGGAGCGGTGTGCGGACGCGCTCCGGACATGCGCTGGAAGCCGTGACCAGTCGGCCTCGATCAGTTCGGCGTCGAGGGGTGCCATGGCGGTGACGAGGGCACCCAGAAGGCTGCCCTTGGCAGTGGAGTCGACACGGGCGCGCAGCCTGCGGTCGAAGGCGAGGAAGTGCACCTTGTCGCCGCCGCGCTCGGCCAGGACCGACAGCAGGAGCGCGGCCTCGATGCCGGTATCCAGCCGCGGTTCGTCGAGGACCCGAGCTGCGGAGGTGCGGGAGGTATCGAGCACGACGACGACGCGCCGGTCCCGCTCGGGACGCCACGTCCGCACGACGGTGTCCTGCCGTCGAGCCGTCGCGCGCCAGTCGATGGACCGCACGTCGTCGCCGCGCACGTAGTCGCGCAGGGAGTCGAACTCCGTACCCGCCCCCCTGATCTGGACGGCCGATTGCCCGTCGAGTTCGCGCAGCCTGCGCAGTTTCGAGGGCAGGTGCCGTTTGGAGTTGAACGGCGGAAGGACCCGTAGCACGCCGGGAGCCGGAACCGTCACCTGACGGGCGGCCACTCCCATCGGGCCTGTGCTGCGGATCGTCACCGTCTCCACCCGGCGTATGCCCCGCCGTGTGGGCCGCAGCGATACCGACATGCGCCGGGACTCACCCGCCGGGACCGCCACGAACTGCTCGGGATCGACGGCCCCCGCCGAGGGCTGCCACGCCTCGCGGACCGTGGCGCGCAGGGGGCGTCGGCTGTCATTGCGCAGCACCATGGTGCTGCTGCATTCCTCGCCCAGGCGGACGCCGTCCGGCAGGGTACGGACGATTCCGACGCGGCGGGGCGAAGCGGCGAGCGCGACATCGAGGCCGCACACCGCTGCGAGGAGACCTGCCCACAGCAGGGTCGACACGATGCCCGGGTACAGGACGACGGGAACGACGCCGATCAGCGCCAGGAGGACGAGACGCCCGGTGATGACCACGAATTCTCCTTTCGGATCCGGCGGCGTGGTTGCAACGGCCGGATCGTGCGTTCGGGCCTGGCGCTACCTCGGGACGGGGACGGTGCTGAGGATGCCGCCGAGCACGTCGTCCACATCGATGCCGTCCATCTGCGCCTCGGGCCTCAGCGCGACACGGTGCCGCAGTGCGGGCAGGGTGAGTGCCTTCACGTCGTCGGGAGTGACGAAGGAGCGGCCCGAGAGCCATGCCCAGGCCCGGGAGGTGTTCAGCAGCGCCGTCGCACCCCTGGGGGACACGCCGAGTTGGAACGACGGCGAGGCCCGGGTGGCCCGGACCAGGTCCACGATGTAGGCGACTACTTCGGGCGCGATCTCCACCCGCGACACTGCACTCCTGGCCCTCGCGAGGTCCTCTGCGCCGGCGACGGCCCGCACACCGGCCGAGCGGAGGTTGCGCGGATCGAAACCGACGCTGTGACGGCGGACCACCTCGATCTCGTCGTCGCGCCCAGGAAGCGGAAGGGTGAGCTTGAGCAGGAAGCGGTCCAGCTGGGCCTCCGGCAGGGGATAGGTGCCCTCGTACTCGACGGGATTCTGCGTCGCCGCAACGATGAACGGCGCTGGAAGGCGTCGTGAGACGCCGTCCACGGAGACCTGTCGTTCCTCCATGGCTTCCAGCAGCGAGGCCTGCGTCTTGGGCGGAGTGCGGTTGATCTCATCGGCGAGGAGGATGTTCGTGAAGACCGGGCCCTCCCGGAAGGTGAACTCCGAGGTCTTCGATTCGTAGATGAGCGAGCCCGTGATGTCGCCGGGCATGAGGTCGGGCGTGAACTGGACGCGCTTGGTGTCGAGGTCCAGGGCGGCCGCGAGGGTGCGCACCAGCAGGGTCTTGGCGACGCCGGGAACACCTTCGAGCAGCACGTGCCCGTCGGCGAGGAGCCCGATCAGGAGTCCCGTCACCGCGGAGTCCTGACCGACGATCGACTTGCCGACCTCGGTGCGCACCCGCAGGAGCGCCTCCCGGGCGCCTTCGCCGTCGGGGGAGGGAGACCCGGGCAGCCCTGCCTCCTGCCCACGGTCCTCGGTGCGCGTCGACGAATGGGTCGCCGCTGGTGCTGCCTGCGGTGCTACCGGTGGCCCCTGCTGCGAGCCGTCCTGCCAGCCGTCGGATGGGTTCATGATGTGATCTCCTTCTCGAGGTCGAGAATCTCCTGTGCCCACAGCACAAGCTCGCGGTTCGTGGTCGGTGTGTGGCCAAGCAGCCTCTGCTCCAGTTCCACCTGGCTCCGTCCGCTGTGACGGGCAGCTGCCTGAAGGACCTCGGTGGGGGACGCTGAGCGCTCCACCCGCAGGCGCTGGGCCAGACGGGCGAGCGTTGCTGCGCGGAGCGTGGCCGCGGCATGCGCGACGGAGCCGGAGTCCTGGTAGAGCCGTGCTCGCCCCTCTGCTGTCTCGGCGGCGCGGACGACGACGGGCAACGGTTCGATGGCCAGGGGACCCACGCGGCGTCCCCGCCACACCATCGCCAGGACAGCACAGAGGAGGAGCCAGATGAGCAGGAAGTCCACCCATGCGGGCAGGAGCGTCAGCGGATCGATACCTTCGCCGGTCGACGCGACGTCCGCCCCGCTCGGCTCGTACCAGACGAGCGTCGGGGTGGACCCGAGAGCCCTGAGGGCGAGGGCCGCGTTCCCCTCGTCCGTGATCAGGCCGTTCGACAGGATCTCCGGCGCCCCGAGAACGGCCACCGAACCGTCGGTGTCCGTGATGTAGAGGCCGCCCGTCTCGCCGTCGATCGACGCCGGGAAGCACGTGACGGCGCCTGAATAGGCCGTTCCGTTCCCGGAGAGTGTGCCTGCTGCCAGGGCATCGGGATCGGAGCACTCGGCGGCCACTGCGGACGCCTCGCCGGCGAAGTCGACAGGAACGGCACCGACGACGGCGAACTCCTCGTCGAGGGCGGTCAACTGCCGCTCACCCGGCGCCGCGAGGACGGCCCGCTCCGCGCCCGCCGTCAGCTTGGACAGCTGGTCCGCGCTGAGATATTGCTGGGCGTCGTTCAGGAACAACGTCGCGGAATCGTCGCCGAGGGCCTCGATCGCATCCTCGTACGTGTGGACACGCACGACGTCGACCCCCTCCGACTCGAGCACCTCTGCCACCGCGCGTGCACCGTCGGGAGCGGGGTTGCCGGGGGACAGTGGGCGGTCGTCCTCCTCCTGTCCGGACAACAGGTTGACCAGCACGACCACGGCGAGGACGACGGCGCCGATCAGGAGCGGGACGGCACGCCGCAGCCGGGAACGGGCGGTCGCCAGCGCAGTGCTGCCGTCGCCCATCACCTCGTCCTCCGGACGTCCCGGATTCCCCGGAGAACGCACACTTCCTGCACTCGTGCGCCTCCCGGCCCTGGCTCCGGGCGTGGTTCCGGCCGTGGCTGCGGCCGGTACGGAGGGCGGCTTCCTACTCCCCGTGATCACCGCGGCGCCGCCAACGTCGTGGGACTGGCGCTCTGGGCAGGACGTTCGGAGGACAGGCGGGCATCGACCTCGAAGGCGCGGCGGTAATCCTGCGCCGTTGCGGTGCCACTGCCGTAGTGGGTCTCGTTGAACAGGTCGGCGAGCCACTCGATGTCCGGAGACACGGGTGGAAAGACGGCACCGAGCTGAAGACTCGCCTCCGTCGCCGTCCTGCCGGGTTGCTCGTCGATCACGACGCGTTCCTCGGCCGAGCGGATGATCGCCCTCAGCAGCTCGGCGACGGCGCCGTTCCACTCCCCGGCGTGGGCGTGGGCTGCTGCACGGCTGCGGTGGTGGTTCGCCGATCGCCGCGCGCCGTCGTCGAACACTGCTGCCTCCTGCTGCTTTCCGCGGGCGTTGAGGCGTGGCTTGATGAGCACGATGGCCACGATGATGATGAGCGCAGCACCGACCGCGACCACGAGGGTCCCCGGACCGGCGCCCAGGCCGCCGAGCCCGTCGAACAGTCTCGCGAGGCCTCGGAGCGCGTCGCCGATAATGCGCTCGAAGATGCTGGGCTGCGCCTCGACGTAGGACGGCTTGGCCAGTTCCTGTTCGAGGAGAGTGCGTGCCTCATCGGCGTCCGGCACCAGGCGCGGTGTGGCGAACGATGCCGTGAACGTTGTCGCGAACGGCGCCATCACGGGTGCCGGCAGCGGGGCCATCACGGTGACCACGGGGTCTCGGGGCCGGGCGTCTCGTCGGTCGGGTGGTGCGGCATCAGCCGGCGTCGTCCGGTCGGTGTCCGAACGAGGCGGTGCCGCCCGGGAGGACGTCCGTCCGTCCGGACGCGGCCTGCTCGTGTTCACGCAGGAGCACGACGTCGAAGCCTTCGCGGCGGATGCGGAGGTCGACGTACAGCAGTGATGTCACGCCCGCCTGGAAGGCGTAACCGATGGCGGTGAACAGGGCGGTGATCGCTTGGGTCGCGACGAGGATCGGCAGCGAAGCCAGGGCATCGGGCGCGGTGGATGACGTCGAGCTGAATCCGAAGATGAGTGACACGGCGAAGGTGAGCGGCGTGGAGATGACCGACGCGATGATGGAGACGATGATGCTCGTCAGCAGCACGATGCCGAACGTCCGCCACCAATTGCCTCGGGTCAGCAGCCAAGAACGCTTGATGGAGGTCCATGGCCCGGTGCCCTCCAGCATCAGGGCCGCCGGCGCTACGACGAGCTTGACGGTCACCCAGACCATCAGCACGACGGCGCCGATCACGAGCGGGACGATGACCACCGCGGAGTACTCGTCGAGGCCGAGGATCGCCAGTGCCGAGATCCCGACGAGGAGCACGAGGCCCAGGAGGCCGGCCACGAAGGACAGGAGGCCGAACCCGAGCAGGGGGAGGAAGCGCGTGCGCGCGAGCCGCCATGCCTGTCCGAAGGACGTCCTCTGGTTGATGACGGCACGTGCGATCGGGATGACGAGGATGCCCTGCAGGACGAGCAACGCGACAGCGGACACGACGCCGGCTACCGAGGCGAAGACGCCCAGGCTGGCGAAAGCGCCGATCATGCTGTCGGGCGTCGGATTCCGCGCCTCGAACACCTCGAAGGAGGACAGGACGTTACCGATGAGCAGGACGGTCACGAGGGCCACCACCGCCTGGAGGAGGACGGCGATACCGAAGGTCGCGAGAGGGTTCCTGCGGCAGGCCTGGAACGCGCCGTCGAGAATCTCCCCGAGACCCAGCGGGCGCAGTGGGATGACACCGGGCTTCGGCGGGGCCTGGTACTGGGGGGCTGCACCGTAGGGACCACCACCATAGGGACCACCACCATAGGGACCAGCTCCGAAGGCGCCGCCACTGGGAAAGCCACCGGATCCTTGCCCGTGGGGCGGATAGGTCGAGTTCCAGCCCCAGCCCTGGTTCTGCTGGCCGGAGGGTGGCGGCGGGATCGCACCCGGGGGGAGCGGAGAGCCCTGGTTCATGCCGTGGCTGCCAGGGTAGTCGCTTGCCCTCGCCGGGTCGGCGTCATGAGGCCGGCGATCGGGCTGTTCCCAGGGATTGAACTCGGCAGGACGGCTGGGTCGGGCTGTGTCATAGGGGTTGACGGGCGGGTTCTGCGGGCCGGGAGGCTGCCACGGTGCTGCAGCCGGTCCCTGCCCGATTGTTGCTGCGCCGCCCGGGCTCGACGCCCCGAGCCGGGTGCCCGTCGTTCCAGTCGTGTCGGTGCCCGCATCGTCCGCGGCTGCTCCGCCGGCACGCTGCCCGTCGGGCATCGCCCTGTCGTCCGGCTGACCATTCACCTGATCACTCATAGCGTCCCCTCGGTCGGTGCTCCGGGAGGCATACCAGCAGCGTCCCCCCTGCATCATAGTGAGGCCTACCGCCTTTTCCGGGCAGTCGCACAGCTGTGTGCAGCACCTCCCATGCCACGCGTGGTGGGGCTGGTGGGACTTTGCGGGCACGATGGGACAGTATTGGGGTATGAAGGCTCGCATACTGGTCGTCGACGACGACCAGGCTCTTTCCGAAATGATCGGCATCGTCCTCCGCAACGACGGCTTCGACCCCGTGTTCTGCGCTGACGGTGCCGCAGCGCTCGGCGTCTTCCGTACGAGCCATCCGGACCTCGTCCTGCTGGACCTCATGCTCCCGGGCATGGACGGCATCGAGGTGTGCCGGCAGATCCGCAGCGAGTCCGACGTCCCGATCGTGATGCTCACCGCCAAGTCGGACACCTCGGACATCGTGCGTGGACTCGAGTCGGGGGCCGACGACTACGTTCCGAAGCCCTTCAAGCCGGCCGAACTCGTGGCCCGGGTGCGTGCAAGGCTCCGTCCGGCCGACTCGAAGGCTCCCGAGACGCTGCGCATCGGAGAGGTGAGCATCGACGTCGCCGGGCACGAGGTCACGCGGGGGAACGAGCGGGTCTCCCTGACGCCGCTGGAGTTCGACCTGCTGGTCGCCCTCGCCCGGAAGCCCTGGCAGGTCTTCACCCGCGAACTGCTGCTCGAGCAGGTCTGGGGGTATCGCCACGCGGCCGACACCCGGCTGGTCAACGTCCATGTGCAGCGGCTCCGCTCCAAGATCGAGCGCGACCCCGAAGCACCCGAGATCGTCCTGACGGTGCGTGGTGTCGGCTACAAAGCCGGACAGGGCTGATGCGGCGGGCGCCGACGTCCGCGCCCCCGACGCCCACGTCGTCGTGGCCGACGTCGTAGCCGCCGACGGCGACCAGGCACCCCAGGCGACCGGCGGGACACCGGCGGAGAGCCGTCATCGTCCCGGCTCGTTCGGAGCGCGGCTGCACTCCGTGGTCGTGCGGATCCGGACCCTGATGCGTGAGGTGCCGGGTCACTGGCGCCGGTCCCTCCAGTTCCGCACGGTCGTCGCGACGATGCTGCTCACGTCGGTTTCCTTCGTGGCCGTCGGAGGGGTCCTGTCCAACCAGATCGCCAGCGCGCTGTACGAGGAACGGTTCGACCAGTTCAGCGCGGAGGCCGGCCGCGCGTTGACGTCCACGAAGGCCGTCTTCAGGGACTCCTCCGCAACGGACCGCAACACCACCAACCGGTTGGTGCTGGATTCCGTGAACGCACTCGTGGGGAACGAGACGGAAGCGCCGCGGCAGGCCATCCTGATGTCCATCTCGGGCGGTGAGGGTCTGATCATCCCGACCACCGTCAGCCAGAAGGGTGTCACGGAGGGCATGCTGCCGGACGACCTGCAAGCTGCCGTGGCCGCCGGCCAGGACATCTACTGGGCACCGATCACCATCCCGGTGACGCAGACCGGGGAGCAGGACGCGCCCGGAATCGCCTTCGGGACCCAGGTGACACTCCCGCCCGAGCGCAGCCCCTACGCGCTGTACGTGTACTACGACCTGTCCTCGATGCAGTCCACGCTGGACTCCATCCACGGAGTGCTCTGGCTGGTGGGCCTCGTGCTGCTGCTCGTGATCGGCGCGATCACCTGGTACGTCACCCGAAGTGTCGTGCGGCCGGTCAGCTACGCCGCGTCCGTGTCCGAGAAGCTCGCATCGGGCCAGTTGCAGGAACGCATGGAGGTCACCGGGGAGGACGAGGTCGCTCGCCTCGGCGCGTCGTTCAACCACATGGCGGGCAGCCTGCAGGACCAGATCACCCAGCTCGCGCAGCTGTCCCAGATGCAGCAGCGTTTCGTGTCGGATGTGTCCCACGAGCTGAGGACGCCCCTGACCACCGTCCGCATGGCCGCGGAGGTCCTGCACGACGCCCGGGAGGAGTTCAACCCGGTCAACAAGCGATCCGCGGAGATCCTCTTCGATCAGGTCGAGCGTTTCCAGGCACTCCTCGCGGACCTCCTGGAGATCTCCCGGTTCGATGCCGGCGCGGCGGTGCTGGAAGCGGAATCGGTGGATCTCGTGCAGCTCGTGAAGCACGCGATCGACGGGGCCCGACCCCTCGCGGAGCGGCTCGGATCGGACCTGCGCGTCGTGTCCGGTGAGACGAGCTGCATCGTCGACGCGGATGCCCGGCGGATCGACCGGATTCTCCGCAACCTGATCGTCAACGCCCTCGAGCACGGAGAGGGACGACCCGTGGACATCCATATCGCCTGCAGTCCGGAAGCTGCCGCCGTCGCGGTGTGCGACCAGGGCATCGGTATGACGCCGGAGGAGGCCTCGCGCGTCTTCGACCGGTTCTGGCGGGCTGATCCAGCGCGTGCCCGCACCACGGGTGGCAGCGGTCTAGGGCTGTCGATCGCGACGGAGGATGCCCGGTTGCACGGCGCGTGGCTGGAGGCCTGGGGGATGCCCGGCGAGGGAGCGTGCTTCCGCCTGACGCTGCCGCGGCACCAGGGAGCAGACCTGACGTCGTCACCCCTGCCACTGCCGCCGTCGTCCACTGCACGTACGGCTGTGCGCTCCGTGCAGGACGCGACGACGCACGCATGGACCGACACCCGAAGCACTACCGGAACCGACACCCGAAGCACTACCAGGACCGACACCGGAGCCGACAGGAGGGGCAGCGATGCGACGCAGTAGTTCGACGGCGCGTGATCAGGGCAGGTGTCACGTCTCCCTCCGCGGGACACTGACGTCGGTCCTCGCCGCACTCCTCGCGGTCTGCCTCGTGGTCCTCTCCGGGTGTTCGGCCATACCCGCGAAAGGGCCGGTCGGCGTGATCCCGGCTGCGCAGGGGGAGGCCGATGCCGACGCGCCCGCCTTCTCGCCTGAAGGCCCAGCCCCCGGCGCCGCACCCGAGCGCATCCTTCGGGACTTCATCACGGCGGGCACAGGCGCGGGGGACGGTTACAGCGTCGCTCGCCAGTTCCTCACCCGGGATCTGGCGCAAACCTGGAAGCCCGAAGAACGGATCGTCCTGTTCCGGTCTGACCCGCGGGTGGAGAAGCGCGAGACCGAGGGGGTGTACCAGATCCAGCTCGAGACGACGGGCACGGTCGACGCGCTCGGATTGCGGACCAACAGTGCCGTTCCCGCGACGGAGACCCTCGGCGTCCGGATGGAGCAGGTCAACGGGGAGTGGCGGATAGCGGAGGTGCCCGACGGCATCATGATCGCCCAGAGCGCTGCGCAGGACCTCCTGATCTCGCACAGCCTGTACTTCTACAGCAGCAACTATCGCTTCTGGGTGCCCGACGCCCGCTGGTTCGTGCGCAGGACCGGCGTGACGGCGAGGATCGTCAGTGCCATGCTCGCCGGCCCTGCGCCCTACCTCCAGGGGTCGGTGACCAGCGCCTTCCCCGAGGGCGTGATGCTCGCCAGGGATTCCGTGCCCATCACGTCCGGTACGGCGTCCGTCGAGCTCTCCTCCGAGATACTCGAGAACGCCACGGATCTGGGGCTGCAGCAGATGGACCAGCAACTGCAGGTCAACCTCCTGGGCCTGAACGACGTCACCTCGGTCGAGATGACCAGTGGCCAGCGCATCGAGCTCGGGGCCCCTTCGCCGGAGCTGGTGGTGCCCGAGCTGACCCCTGACGTCGGCGCCGAACAGGTCGCCGTCGCGCAGGGCGAACTGGTGCGGGTGCGGAACGGCGCGATCGTGCCGATCGAGGGACTGGCGCCCGTCGCCGACGTCGCACCTCGCTATCCGGCAGCGTCGGTCTCCGGCAGCGCCTACGCCTTCCTGAACGCGGACGCGACCGCGCTCTACGTCACGGCACCCGGCAGCGAGGCCCGCGACGTCGTCAGGGGCAACGCGCTGACGCAGCCGTCCTTCGACCCCGAGAACTGGGTCTGGACGAGCAGGGTCACCGAGGGCCGCAGCGAGGTTCTCGCGATCCCGCCCGGAGGAACGGAGGCCAATGCGTCCGTTCTGGCGGCGGGTTGGCTGGGGGACCGGAAGGTGAAGGAACTGCGTGTCTCGCGGGACGGCTCCCGGGCGCTGGTCGTCACGGATCGTGATGGCGCGAGCGAGGTGCTGCTTGCGGGCGTCACGCGGTCCGCCGAAGGCGCTCCGCAGTCCCTCACCACGCCCCTCGCGCTGCCGACGACAGGGACCATCGACACGGCCGTGTGGGCCGGCCAGAGTACGATCGCGGCCTCGTCCACCGGAGCGAACGAGGAGGCGACTCCCGTGATCTTGCAACTCGATGGCGAACAGGAGGAGATGGCCGCCCTGGACGGCGTGCTCGCGATCAGCGCGGGCTCCGACGCCGAGGACACCTTCTATGCGCAGGCCGGAACGACGCTCTACAAGCGCATCGGCAACAGCTGGGTCGACGAGCAGCTCGACGTCAGGGATCCCGCCTTCCCCGGATAAGGATGTCCACATAGCTCCCGCGTCCCCCGGGTTCGAGCTCTCCCGTGGTCCGCTGAGCAGATGATTCGTGCCAACCTCGCGTTCTTCCTCGACGACGTCGTCTTCAGCCGGAACTTTCGGCGGCTGACCGGTGCGCTCGCTGCCTTCGGCGCTCTCGTCATGCCCTGTTCGTGCGTGGTCTGCGGAGCCTGGGACACGTCCTTGTGCCAGGCGTGCTCGGCCCTCTTCCGAGCAGCGACGGCGCGGCCCTTCCAAGCGGAGGCCGGGGCCGAGTCGTTGCCCGACGTCGAGCGGACGGCAGGCGACCTCCTCCGCGGAACCACCGCGGATGCCGGGTACCCGACCAGGCCCCGCGAGTCGCCCTACGGCCCCCTGCCCGTGATCGCAGCCGGCCGGTACGGACGAGCCGTCTCCGTGGTCCTGCTGGCCTACAAGAACCATGGTCACGTCGATCTGGCTCCGCCCGTCGCAGCAGCTCTGGTCGGGGCCCTGCATCACGCAGTCCCCGCATTCCGCACCGGACGCACCGGTACCGCACCCGTCCTGGTCGTCCCCGTGCCCACCAGGGCGTCGTCCCGTCGGCGGCGCGGGTACGACCCTCTGATGCTGCTCTTGTCCCGGCTGCGGCGGAGCGGACACCTTCCCGCAGGCACTGAGCTCGTTTCCGCCGTTCGGCATCGTCCGCTGCCGGCCCGCCTGGCATCCGCAGTCGGGTGCGGGGGAGGAGCCTCGGGCGCCCGAACCGCCCTCGCGGCGGCCTTCTCCGCAGTCGGCGGCGGGCAGAAGGGACACGGACGGCGCCGCCGCCGTATGAACGTCCTGCACTCGATGGAGCCGTCCCGACGAGCGCGGCCCGCCCTCGCCGGCAGGGACTGCCTCATCGTCGACGACGTCCTGACGACGGGAGCGACCATCGCCGAGGTGCACCGTGTCCTGGTCGCCAGTGGCGCCCGGGTCCTCGGTGCCGTCGTCATCGCGGCAACGGCCGCCCCTGCAGGAAGTGGTGCCGCTGCGACGGGTACGCGGGCACATGACACGGGTCGGCCACCCCTCCGGACGTCCAGTGAACTACCGGAAATTTCGGAGCGCCAAGGGATGAATAAAGGACAGGGGTGATCTACCGTGAAGTACGGGTACCACACAGTGACGACACGTACCCGTCGGCGGTGGCTCAGCAGACAGCCCGGTCGCCGTCGTGTCACCTAGCGATGTGGAGGGCACCATGGAGTTTGTGATCAACGGCCGGAACCTGGCGGTATCGGATCGTTTCCGTGAGTACGCGACGGAGAAGATCGACAAGATAGAGCAGCTCGGCGACAAGGTGCAGAGGGTCGACGCGAAGATCACCAAGGAAGCCAGTGCGCGCGCGGCGGACACCTCCCTCACGGTTGAGCTGACAGTGCTCTGCAAGGGCCCGGTCATCCGCGCCGAAGCGTCGGCGGCCGACAAGTTCGCCGCGTTCGACCTCGCCTACGGGAAACTCCTCGAGCGCCTGCGCCGTGCTCGTGACCGGCGGAAGGTCCACCACGGCCGGCACACACCAGTGGCCGTCGCGGTCGCCACGGCAGACCTCGAACCCGCAGATCCGGCCCAGCCGATCTACCTCGAGACGCCGACCATCGAGCCGACCTCGCATGAGCCGGAGAACCAGCCCGAGGATATCGACGCCTACTCCTCGGCCGATGATGTCCCGGCCGGGGACTCTCCTGTCCTGATTCGCCGAAAGGTCTTCTCGGGCATACCGATGAGCCTTGACGATGCCGTGGACAACATGGAACTCGTCGGGCACGACTTCTACCTCTTCGTCGATTCCGCGACGGGAGCCCCGTCGGTGGTCTACCGCCGACAGGGCTGGACCTACGGCGTCATCACCCTCGACTCGAAGTGTGCCGAGGGTACGGAGGAACCCCACGAGGAACTCCTGGCCTACCGGGCCAAGGAAGCAGCCACAGCCTAGCGAGTTCACGACGCCGGTCCCCACCGGGCGTCCAACCCCTATATCAGGAACTGCCTCCGCACAGTGTGCGGAGGCAGTTCCGCGCAGGAGCGTCTTGCCGTCTCTCACCACCGCCCAGGCCAGGCGCATCGTCCTCGCCGCCCAGGGGCTGCACCGCCCCCGCCTCGAGGCGCCGAGTTCGCGCCGCGCCGTCAATGCCGCGGTGCAGCGGCTGCAGCTTCTCCAGATCGATTCGGTCAACGTCCTCGTCCGGTCCCACTACCTGCCGCTGTTCTCCCGACTCGGTTCCTATGATCGGGCGGATCTCGATGCGTTGTACTCGAAGGCTCCACGCCGGTTGGTCGAGTACTGGGCGCACGAGGCGAGCCTTGTGCCTCCCGAGCTGTTCCCGCACCTGCGCGCGTGGCAGCGCCGCACCTGGATGGGCGCGTCGGGCGTTCCTGCAGAGCTGCGCGGACCACTCGAAGCATCGATCCTGGAGCTCCTCGAGCGCGGCCGGCCCCTGACGGCATCGAGCGTCCAGGCGATGCTCGGCGGTGGCGCCGAGCGCCCCGCCGAAGGCTGGGGTTGGCGGTGGACGGCCTCGAAGCGCATCCTCGAGGACCTCTTCGCCAGGGGTGAGGTGGGGTCGGCGGGCCGAACGGCCCAGTTCGAGCGGCTCTACGCGCCCATCGGCGACGTGCTCCCCGGCGCCGCCGTGGCCCTCGGCCACACGGACAGGACGGAGGCTCTCGCCGTACTGGCCGAGCGCGCGGCAGGCGCCCTCGGCGTCGCCCCCGCCCGATCCATTGCCGACTACTTTCGAACCCCGGTGCGCGAGACCAGGGCGGCGCTCGACGGCCTCGTCGCAGTCGGACGCCTTGAGACAGCGATCGTCGACGACGGGATCGAGCCCTGGTATCTGCATCCGTCGGCGGTGTTGCCACGCAAGGCACGTGGCAGGGCCCTGCTGAGCCCGTTCGACTCGCTCGTCTTCGACCGGGACCGCCTGCACAGGCTCTTCGACGTCCACTACCGCATCGAGATCTACACCCCGGCAGAGCGGCGCATCCACGGCTACTACGTCCTTCCGTTCCTCCTCCGGGATTCGATCGTCGCGCGGGTGGACCTCAAGGCGGACCGCGCCGCCGGCCGACTCATCGTCCGGGCCAGCTACGCAGAACCCGGGGCGCCAGCAGATACCGCCGCCGAACTCGCGGACGAACTCCGGCTCCTCGCCGGCTGGCTCGGCCTGGCCGACGTCGTCGTCGAGGAGCGGGGAAACCTCGCGTCGGCGCTCGCTCCGGAGGTCGGCAGGCTAGTCTGAGCGGACACGGAGTTCCGCGTCGTTGCTCCTGTGCCGCAGGGAACCGAACGGGGGGCCCGAACGTCGACGTAGACTAGACACGCCATCTTTGGGCAGCATCAGATTGGGAGCAGATACCAGTGCCATCACTTCTTGAACGAGTACTTCGCACCGGCGATAAGAAGACACTGAAGCGACTCCGCAACTACGCCGACGCGGTCAACGTCCTCGAGGACGAGTTCCGCGAGATGTCCGACGCAGAGCTGCGTGGCGAAACCGATCGGCTGAAGCAGCGCTACGCAGACGGCGTGACGCTCGACGAACTCCTCCCCGAAGCGTTCGCGGCCGTGCGCGAGGCGTCGAGCAGAACACTGGGCCTACGCCACTTCGACGTGCAGCTCATGGGCGGCGCGGCCCTTCACCTCGGAAACATCGCCGAGATGAAGACGGGTGAGGGAAAGACGCTCGTCGCGACAGCGCCCGCTTACCTGAATGCCCTGACCGGCAAGGGCGTCCATGTCGTGACCGTCAACGACTACCTGGCCGAATACCAGTCGGACCTCATGGGCCGCGTGTACCGCTTCCTCGGTCTCACGAGCGGCTGCATCCTCTCGAAGCAGGATCCCGCGACGCGTCGCGAGCAGTACGCCGCAGACATCACCTATGGCACGAACAACGAGTTCGGCTTCGACTACCTGCGCGACAACATGGCGTGGAGCGCAGCCGAACTCGTCCAGCGCGGCCACAACTTCGCGATCGTCGACGAGGTCGATTCGATCCTCATCGACGAGGCCCGTACTCCGCTCATCATCAGCGGCCAGGCCTCTGGTGATGTCAATCGCTGGTACAACGAGTTCGCGAAGGTCGTGCAGAAGCTCTCTCCCGATAGCGACTACGAGGTGGACGAGAAGAAGCGCACCGTAGGCGTACTCGAGGACGGGATCGAGAAGGTCGAGGACTACCTCGGCATCCACAACCTCTATGAGTCCGCCAACACCCCGCTCATCGGCTTCCTCAACAATGCCATCAAGGCCAAGGAGCTGTTCAAGCGGGACAAGGACTACGTGGTACTCAACGGCGAGGTCATGATCGTCGACGAGCACACGGGGCGTATCCTCGCGGGACGTCGATACAACGAGGGCATGCATCAGGCCATCGAGGCGAAGGAGGGTGTCGAGATCAAGGCCGAGAACCAGACTCTCGCCACCGTCACGCTGCAGAACTACTTCCGCCTGTACGGGAAGCTCTCGGGTATGACCGGTACCGCCGAGACGGAGGCCGCCGAGTTCATGTCGACCTACAAGCTCGGCGTCGTGCCCATCCCCACGAACAAAGAGATGGCCCGCCAGGACCTCTCCGACCTCATCTACAAGAACGAGGTCGCCAAATTCGACGCCGTCGTGAAGGATATCGTCGAGCGTCACGAGACGGGCCAGCCAGTCCTCGTCGGCACCACGAGCGTCGAGAAGAGCGAGTACCTGTCGAAGCAGCTGGCCAAGGCCGGGGTACGCCACGAGGTGCTGAACGCGAAGAACCATGCACGGGAAGCAGCGATTATCGCGCAGGCCGGACGCAAGGGCGCGGTCACCGTTGCAACGAACATGGCCGGTCGAGGTACCGACATCATGCTCGGAGGCAACGCGGAGTTCAACGCGGTCGCGGCACTGGAGAAGGCGGGTCTCGATCCGGCGGACAACCCCGAGGAGTACGAGGCCAGGTGGCCTGAAGCTCTCGAGGCGGCGAGGGAAGCCGTCAAGGCCGAGCAGGAGGAAGTCCGCGACCTCGGAGGCCTGTACGTACTCGGCACCGAGCGGCACGAATCGCGGCGCATCGACAACCAGCTGCGCGGGCGCTCCGGCCGCCAGGGCGATCCCGGCCGATCGCGTTTCTACCTCTCGCTGACTGACGATCTGATGCGGCTGTTCAACTCAGGTGGCGCCGAGCGCATCATGAACAGTGCGACCATGCCCGACGACGTGGCGCTGGAATCGAAGCTGGTATCCAAGGCGATCGAGAACGCGCAGGGCCAGGTCGAGGGCCGGAACGCAGAGCAGCGCAAGAACGTGCTGAAGTACGACGACGTCCTCAACCGCCAGCGCGAGGCCATCTACGGCGATCGTCGCAGGATCCTCGAGGGCGGCGACCTCAAGGAAAAGGTGCAGTTCTTCCTAGAGGACGTCATCACGGCAATGGTCGACGAGGCGACGCAACAGGGCCACGGCGACGATTGGGACTACGAGCTTTTGTGGACGAATCTCAAGACGCTGTACCCGATCACCCTGACGGCAGACGAAGTGATCGAGGAGGCCGGCGGCAAGTCCAAGCTGACCAGGGACTTCCTGCACGATGAGATATTGTCCGATGCCAAGCTTGCGTACCAGGCCCGAGAGGAGGCTCTCGGCGAGCAGACGATGCGCGAGCTGGAGCGCCGGGTGGTTCTTTCGGTCATCGGCAGGAAGTGGCAGGAGCACCTGTACGAGATGGACTACCTCAAGGAGGGCATCGGGCTTCGGGCCATGGCGCAACGGGATCCGCTCGTCGAGTACCAGCGGGAAGGCTTCATCCTGTTCCAGGCGATGATGGAGTCCATTCGCGAGGAGAGCATCGGCTACCTGTTCAATCTGGAGGTCGAAGTCTCGGCGCCGGCCCAGACGGGTCTTCCGGGCGTGACCGACGGGCGGGGGATCGTCCAAGCGCCTACCATCAAGGCGGCCGGACTCGACGCGCCCGCGAAGCCTGCCACCCTGAACTTCACGGCCCCGAACGCTCAGGGTGACGCAGAGGTGCATGTGGAGCGGGACAAGTCGCAGGGGGTACCGGTGACCGGCAGGAAAGCCAAGAAGAAGTAGTCAGCCGATCTCAAGGGCCGTCACCCGCCATGCTCCGCGCCGTTGCTCGATACGAAGAGCGACGGCGCGGATGCGTTTCTGGTCGTAGGCGACGACCGATGCCTCGTAGACACCCGGGCTGACGGGGCATACGCGGGCGGAGCGGACGACGACGTGACGGTGTGCTGTCGTGCGGGGTTTCCCGCGCCCGAGCTCCGGTGCGTCGATGCAGCGCACGAGGTTGGCGCGGAGCTGAAGCCGCTCATAGTTCTCGGGATCCAGCCAACGCGCCATCTGTTGCAGCGGCCTCGTGCCGGCCAGGACTTCGAGTGCGCCTTGAGTGACCGACCGGGCGATGCCGGAGATGCGCAAGGAGCTCGCCTCGTCCGTCTTCGCCGAGGGAGCGCCACGGAGTTGCTCGGAGGCTGCCGGTGCATGCTGTCCCAGCGCCTCGATGGGACCCGTCGGCTCGTCGGTCACGCCGGAAAGGCCGGACCCGGAGCGAAGCGGGATGACCTGCGCAGGCTCGGAAGCCACCGCCCGTGCTGTCGGGGTAAGGACTGGGCGAGGGGCTCCGCTGACCTCGGCGAGACGGGCGGTTGCGTTGCGGCGAAGCTGGGTTACGGAGGACATACGATTCCTTCCTGGTGCTGGATAGGTGCTGGTCAGGTGCCGGAGGTGTTGAGGCTGAGGTGTTGGAGGGGTGCTGGGCGAGCGCTCGGCCAGCGACTGAGCGGTGCGCGTCGGAGCGACGGATGGGCGCGAGGAGTCGCCTCCGCGCTGGTGCATGGTCGAACGATGAGGAATCGGACCGCAACCCGGGAACTCGGTTCAGTGGGTGGGCGCGCGCAGGAGCTGTCCCGGAACAAGGAGGGAGGCATCCTTCCCGATCGTGCTGCGATTCGCCTGGTACCAGGCGGGCCATGCTTCCGCCACATCGGCTGCGGTAGCCAGCGGGCCCAGGTGCTGTGCCGCGATGGACCACAGGGAATCGCCCGGGCCGACGACCACCTCCCGCACGTCCACGGTCTTCCTGGTCTCGGGCCGCACCAGGAGCCCGCCATCAGGCGGCATCGGGGAGGGCTCCCACGCCGGCGATACGTCGGGCGACACGTCGGCTGACACGTCGGGCGCCTCGTCCGGCGACACATGGTGGCTCGTCGGTGACACTTGGCCCTCCGCGCTCCCCGCCGCGACGAGCCGTGGTGACCAATACGGAGAAGCGCGTGTGCCTGCAGTGGTTCCGGCCGTGCCTCCGGGCTGTACGGCAACAGATTCATGAAATGCTCGCGGCGCAGCATGGCTCACGGTAGAGCTGGTGACAGCAGCGGAGGCGGCGCCTGCGCCGGGCGTCTGAGGAGCCGCATTCGCCATCGCCGGCACCGCGAGCATGTTGACGCCGAGCAGCGCTGCGGCCAGGCGGCGCATGACTGCAGGCGTCCATCCGCCGGTGAACCGGGCAGCTGTCAGCCGACCTCCTTGCTGGAGGCATTCGGCGACAAGGGCGGCGGCCAAGGCGAGAAGCCACAACACGGTGATCACGACACCGACGATCGACAGAATCACGCCGAGGAGGTGGTCCAGTCCCCGCATGCCTCCGGATGTTTGCGTGTGTCTCAGAACATGGCCCGTCACCGTCAGCACGATCCCGCAGGCCAGAACCAGACCCGCCTGTAGTGCATCCGAACTTTTCATAGCGACTACCTCCCCTTTAGAGTCAGTTTGATGCAGTTTGACCCGTTTTGTAAATACTCAGTCAGGTTCTGTGCATTTGATTTGTATTGACCTGTCCGCCTGCAGGTCCTACGTTGGGCAGGTGCGATGGGAATCCCTCTTCAACGACCTCGAATCACAGCTGCGATCGATGTCTTCGGATGAAGAGGAGAGCGAGATCAGTGAACGGACGCGCTCGGAGCAGTCGCGCCTCATGCTCGTCCAGCGTCTCGACGGGCAGCGTGGAAATCCGCTCGGGGTGGTCACGAGAGGCGGACGGTCACTCTTCGGCGTTCTGGCTCACGTCGGATCGCAGTGGATCGCGATGGGAGTTGAGAACCGTACAGTGATCGTTCCGCTGGCCTCCATCCAGGTGCTGCGGGGGCTGCGGCGCGAGGTGGGTCAACCGCTATCCGGAGTCCAGGCCCGGCTCGGCCTGGGGTCGGTCATGCGGGAGCTGTCGCGTGACCGCGCACAGGTGTCGCTCTGGCTGGGACTCCCTGCGACTTGCTGTTCCGGGGTCGTGGATCGGGTCGGCGCCGACTTCCTGGAGCTCGGTTCGGTAGCAGCGGGCGATGAGCGACGCACGGGCAGCGTCCGGGAAGTACTGACTGTGCCGTTCGCTTCGATCGACACGGTCGACTCAGCAGTTCCGATGGAGTGACCGAAGGCGTCCCCGTGATCAATCAGTGCCGGTAAGAAGTGCTTCATCAGTGCCGGTCAGAGGTGCTTCACCGCTGCCGGTCAGAGGAGGGGAGTGCTCTCCGACTCGTTCCTCAGCGCGGAGGCAGTTCTCTCGTAGGCCTTGGCGATGTATTCCTCGAGCACCCGCGTCTCCACGCGCCACTGACCGCGACCACCGACCTGTATCGCGGGTAGCTCCCCGGACCGTACGAGTGCGTACGTCTGTGACGAGCTGATGTTCAGCACCTCTCCAACATCCGCGAGAGTGAGAAATCGCCGCTCGGCCACGGGTCCACCCTTCCTGATCTGTGTTGCTTGGATCCAGTCTGCCACCCAGCCCGTCCTTTGCCGGTGATATCCACACTTTGTACCGGTTTGTGGCCAGCCGGTTCCCTTAGTGCGAGCTGTGCATCAGAATTGCCGCGGGAGTGTTGCCCGCTCAGGGTGGCGCAGGTCTTATGGGGGACGACAGTGAGTTCGGATATGCGAGCGGCGCAGCCGCCAGGCGATGCGCCGCGGCTGAGGAAGCCTTCGTGGAAGGATCCTCGTCTCCTCATCGGCCTTCTGCTGGTGCTCGCTTCGACTGCAGGCACAATCGCGCTGCTGGAGAGCCAGAACACCACGACCGAGGTGTACTCCGCGCGCGCGGATATCGCCGTCGGGTCTGCCCTGTCTCCTGAGGACTTCACCCGCGTTCCCGTGCGCCTCGGCGATTCGGCGGATGCATACCTGCCGGTCTCAGGGGGTGTGCCCGCCGATGCGGTGGCAACGAGGTTGATCACGGAGGGTGAACTGATACCGGCCGCCGCCCTCGGAAGCGCCGACGGCCTCGACCGGAAGCCAGTCGGCCTCACCGTCGACCATCCACTGCCCACGGGAACGACGGCAGGCGATCGAGTCGATGTCTGGGTTTCCCTGCGCGCCGATACCAACACCTTCGAGCAACCACGATTGCTCTTGGAGGCGGCCGAGGTCGCGGAACTGACGGTAGGGGAATCAGCACTCGGAGCAAGTAATTCGACGTTGGTACAGGTCCTCGTCGACGACGACGCGATGCCCGAGCTGCTCAATGCCCTTTCGAACGACGCCCACATAGCCGTTGTGCTGAACCCGGGTGCAGGTTCGTGAGCATTCCCGTGATCACCCTCGGAGCGGTGGCGAGTGCCTACGTGCCAGGCCTCGAGCAACTCCGTGGGCCGGTGACTGTCGTGCGCAGGTGTGAGCAGTTGCCGGAGCTGGTCGCCGCCTGCCAGACGGGTATCGCCCGCGCCGCGATCATCGATCCTGACGCCGAAATCTCGGTGTCCATGGTGGACAGGCTCCGATTCGCGGGCGTCGTGGTGGTTGCACTGGCCGACAGCGATTCGAAGGGGCGCACGGCCGGCATCGTCGGGATCGAGTACGTCGAGTCGTCGATCGAGCCCGCGGGACTGGCGGAGGCAGTTTCACGGGCGGTCGAACGGTTCGACTCCAGGGCTGCCCACGAGCGCGGGTCCCTGGCCTATGCGGATCCCCTGGACCTGCCCGAGCCTGCCGTTCCCGCACCGGCTCAGAGCACCCAGGATCCAGGGGAAGGGCGCATCACCGCGGTGTGGGGACCAGTCGGCGCGCCAGGCCGCACCACCGTGGCCATCAACATCGCCGCGGAACTGGCGGCAGCGGGAGCGTCCGTCCTGCTCGTCGACGCTGACACCTACGGAGCGAGCATCGGGGCTGCGCTCGGACTCCTGGACGAATCGGCTGGGCTTGCACATGCCTGCCGTCTCGCTGACCAGGGTGAATTCGGAGCCGCAGCACTGGAGCGGGTAGCGGTGAGCGTCGCGCTAAAGGGCGGACGGCTCCGTGTGCTCACCGGCATCACGAGGGCGGACCGCTGGCCGGAACTGCGACCGGCGGCGCTCCGCCAGGTACTGGCTGCCGCTCGTTCCCTCGCCGAGGTCACTATCGTCGACTGTGGCTTCTGCCTCGAAGCCGATGAGGAACTGAGTTTCGACACCCTTGCGCCCCGCCGCAATGGTGTCACGCTGACGTGCCTGGAGGCCGCAGACTCCGTCATCGCTGTGGGCGGGGCGGACGCTATCGGTGTGCCGCGTATGGTCAAGGCACTCAGCGCTCTTTCCGACGCCATCCCCACAGCCGCGGCGCGCGTTGTGTTCAACAAGGTGCGGGCCGCTGCTGTCGGTCGTTCGCCCGAGGCCCAGCTACGCGAGGCATGGGAGCGTTTCGGCCCCACGGCAGGCATCGCCGCCTTCCTGCCCGCTGACTTCGCTGCCGCCGATCACGCCCTCCTGGCGGGTAGCGCCCTACTCGAGACAGCGCCTGCCTCCCCCCTTCGACTCGCCATCGCCGAGCTCGCCGAGGTGCCCGGCGGCGAGCGGCGTCGTCGTGCCCCTGTGGTGCGCCTGCGCAACGTGAAGTTTTCAGGCAACACGGCTAGGCTTCCACGGTAAGAGGTCGCAATGGAGCGGCCTTTCATTTCGTTACGGAGGCCCTCCCCATGTCGTCTCGATCCAGGACAACGGATCAGTCAAGCTCGGACACTTCACGGGAGGATTTCGTAGAGCACTACTTCGAGCACCTCGCCCGCGAGGATGCCCTGGGGTATCTCCGGACAGACCTGCGCCAGCGGGCGTTCGCTCACCGCGACCTGGCGGAAGCGCGTGAACCGGGGACAGCGGTGGTCGGGATCATGGACCAGGGTGCGTCGAGCGTGGTCATGATCGTCACGGATGACATGCCCTTCCTCGTCGATTCCGTGACTGCTGAGCTGGTGCGCCAGAACGCCGCGATCCAGCTGGTGGTCCATCCGACGTTCCTGGCGTTGCGTGAGGACGAGTCCCACGCCCTCGCAGCCCTCAAGCGAGTGCCGTCGACGGCCGGCGCCTCCAGTGGAGACACCGCGGCGCTGCCCGACATCGGTGCTCTCGTCGGTCAGACGGATCGCACTGCGCATATCGAGTCCTGGATCTCGGTCGAGATCACGCGCCTCCCGGACAGCCAGGCGAAGCAGTCGGTCATCGACGGTCTCCAGCGGGTGCTGCGTGACGTCCGTTCGGCGGTCGAGGACTGGCCGGCCATGCGAGACACGGTTCGTTCCATCGAGGCTTCCCTCGGGTCCATCGCCGGTGCCGAGGACATTCCCGACCTGCGGCAGGCGCAGGAACTCCTGCAGTGGCTCGACAACGGCAACTTCACCTTCCTGGGATACAAGGAATACGACCTTGTGACGGATGAGCACGGTGGTGATGCCCTCCTCGTGCGCGAAGGCAGCGGCCTCGGTCTGCTGAGGCACGGCAGCGGTGGAGGACACCTGCAGCAGCTCACAGCAGCGGGGCGGGCGAAGGCCCGCGAGCGTCGCGTCCTCGTCATCACGAAGGCAAACTCCCGCTCAACCGTCCACCGCGCCGCCTACCTCGACTACATCGGCGTCAAGACGTTCGACGCCCAGGGGAATGTCAGTGGCGAGCGCCGCTTCATCGGGCTCTTCGCGACGAGTGCCTACACGGGTTCTGTCCGCAACGTGCCCCTGGTACGGGACAAGGTCACAGAGGTGCTGCGCCGCTGCGGGTTCCCCTCCGACTCGCACTCCGGGAAAGACCTGTTGTCCATCCTCGAGACCTACCCGCGTGACGAACTTTTCCAGATCGAGGTCTCCGATCTCGTGACCACGGCGCTCGGAATCCTCAGGCTGCAGGAGCGACGACGCACCCGGCTGTTCCTGCGTCCCGACGTCTACGGACGTTTCATGTCCGCTCTCGTCTACCTGCCGCGCGACCGATACACGACGAGCGTGCGGCTGCGTATCGAGGAGGAGTTGCGGACGGCGCTGAATGCCGATTCGATCGACTTCGAGGCACGGATGAGCGAGTCGGCCCTCGCGCGACTGTTCTTCCGAATCAGGCTTCAGCGAGGCGCGGAGATCCCTGCCGTAGATGCGGTGCAACTCGAAGAACGACTGGTGCGCGCGGCGCGCTCGTGGTCAGAGGGCATCGTGGAAGTCGCGCAACAGAGGTTCGAGCAGGATACGGCACAGCGCCTGGCCAGGCTCTGGGCCGAGTCCTTTCCTCCCAGCTACCGCGTCGACTACGAGGTCGAGGATGCCCTGGAGGACATCGCCCGGTTCGAACAGCTCGCCGCAGCGGGTGCAGGAGTGCCGCAGCTGCACGTCTACGTGCCTGAGCGGAAGGAAGCGGATGGCGCGGAGGACGCCCGTCTCAAGCTCTACCTGACCGGGGCGAAGAGCCTCACGCAGATCCTTCCGTACTTCCACAATCTGGGACTCGAGGTGCTCGACGAGCGGCCTTTCGAGATCACTCGTGCCGACGATCGTTCCTTCTTCCTGTACGACCTGGGCCTGAAGTACCCCAAAGGGATCGAGCCCCTCGCGACGGCATCGCTGCTGCAGGACGCCTTCCGGGCCGCGGTCGTCGGTAACAGTGAATCGGATCCATTCGACCGGCTCGTCCTGCGGGAGGAGCTCGGCTGGCGCCAGGTGCTGATTCTTCGTGCCTACGCCAAGTACATGCGACAGATGGGGAATACGAACTCCTACGGCTTTGTCGCGGACACCCTGCTGAGGAACCCCGCGGTCAGCCGTGCGCTCGTCGCGCTCTTCTCGGCGCGATTCGACCCGGACCTCGAGGGCGACCGCGCGGAGGCCTCGGCAGCGGCCCGTACTGCGCTCGACGAGGGACTCGAGGGAGTACCGACCCTCGACGCCGACCGTGTACTGCGCACGTTCGCCAACCTCATCGAGGCGACACTTCGGACGAACTACTTCCAGGACAAGCGCCACGTCAGTTTCAAGTTCGACACGTCGCGCATCGACGGCGCACCCTTTCCCCGCCCGAAGTTCGAGATCTGGGTGTATTCGCCGCAGATCGAGGGTGTCCACCTCCGCTTCGGCAAGGTCGCGCGCGGGGGATTGCGTTGGTCGGACCGGCGGGAGGACTTCCGTACGGAGATTCTGGGTCTGGTGAAGGCGCAGACCGTGAAGAACGCGGTCATCGTGCCGACCGGAGCGAAAGGCGGCTTCTTCGCAAAACAGCTCCCGGACCCCGCCGTCGACCGCCAGGCATGGCTCACCGAGGGGCAGGCCAGTTACCGGACCTTCATCCGGGGTCTACTCGATATCACGGACAATGTCACCACGAACGGCACCACCGAGTCGGTGGTGCCGCCAGACCGCGTCGTCCGGCACGACGACGACGACACCTACCTGGTCGTGGCCGCGGACAAGGGGACGGCGTCATTCTCCGATATCGCCAATGAGCTCTCCGCCGAGTACGGCTTCTGGCTCGGGGATGCCTTCGCCTCCGGTGGGTCCGTGGGCTACGACCACAAGGCCATGGGAATCACCGCTCGGGGTGCGTGGGAGTCCGTCAAGCGGCATTTCAGCGAGTTCAACGTCGACACGCAGACCGATGACTTCACCGTCGTCGGTGTCGGTGACATGAGCGGCGACGTCTTCGGGAACGGCATGCTGCTGTCCGAGCATATTCGCCTGCTGGCGGCTTTCGACCACCGACACATCTTCCTCGATCCGAACCCCGATGCAGCGACGTCGTTCGCAGAGCGGCGGCGCCTCTTCGAGCTGCCGAGGTCCAGTTGGGAGGATTACGACAGCTCGCTCATCAGCAAGGGCGGCGGGGTATACCCGCGGCAGGCGAAGTCCATCCCGGTATCGCCCGAGGTGCGCGAGGCACTCGGTCTCGAGGCCGACGTCACCAAGCTGAGTCCGCCGGAGATGCTTCGGGCCATTTTGCGCGCGCCGGCAGACCTGCTTTACAACGGTGGCATCGGCACGTATGTCAAGGCTACGGTCGAGTCGAACGCCGAAGTCGGAGACCGTGCGAACGATTCCATCCGCGTGAACGGGAACGAACTGCGCGCGCGTGTCGTCGGCGAGGGCGGCAACCTCGGAATGACGCAGCGGGGCCGCGTCGAGGCTGCCCTGTCCGGGGTCATCCTCAACACCGACGCGATCGACAACAGCGCCGGTGTGGACTGCTCGGACCACGAGGTGAACATCAAGATCTTCGTCGACCGGATGGTCCGGGCAGGACGGCTGCAGCCCGAGGAACGGTCCGAGTTCCTGCACTCGATGACCGACGAGGTCGGACGCCTCGTGCTGCAGGACAACATCGATCAGAACGTGCTCCTGCTCAACGACCGCCAGAGAGTGGTGGAGTGGAGTCCCAGCTACGAGCGGATGATGGACTGGCTGGAGAAGAAGGGTGACCTCGAACGGAACCTCGAGGCGCTGCCCACGACCGCCGAGCTACGGCGAAGGATCGATGCCGGACAGGGACTGACATCGCCGGAACTGTCGGTGCTCGCGGCCTACGCGAAGATCGAGCTGACCCGGGTCCTGTCCGCCAGTAGCCTCGCGGACGATCCGTACTTCAGAGGGACCCTCCGCCGTTACTTCCCGCAGCAGCTCGTCGAGCGGTTCGATGACCTGCTCGACACGCATCCTCTGAGGCGGGAGATCATATCGACCGTCATCGCCAACGACATCATCAACCTCGGGGGTATCACGTTCGCCTTCAGGGTCATGGAGGAGACCTCGGTTCCCGAGCCCGTCGTCGCGCGTGCCTTCGTGGCACTGCGGGAGATCTACTCGCTGGACGAGACCGTCGAGACGCTCGCTGCGCTTCCGGCCGGTTTCCCGACCGATCGCTGGACGACGGTCCACCTGGATCTGCGTCGGCTCCTGGATCGGGCAGTCCGCTGGTTCGTGCATCACGTCGAGCCGGGAACATCGGTCGATGAGGACATCGCCGCTTTCAAGCCGCTCGTCGCCCCCTTCCGGGCTCGTCTGTCCGAGTACCTGCGCGGCTGCGACCTCGAGCGTGCCCACGATGCCATGGAGACAGCGAAGGCCTGGCAGCTTCCGGAGGAGCTCGGCAGGCACTGGGCCGAGCAGTTCGAGTCCTTCGCCCTGCTCGATATCGCGTACAGCACTCGCAGGGTGGACGAGCCGGTCGAGAACATCGCGAAGGTGTACTACGCGGTGTACGACAGGTTCGAGGTGGACAACCTGCTCGAGCGGATCACGAAGCTCCCGAGAACGGATCGCTGGCAGGCGCTGGCGCGGGCGGCCCTGCGTGATGATCTCTACTCCACGGTGGCCGACATCACTGTGGCGGTCATGCGTGCCTCCCACGAGATGCAGGACCGTGACGCCGGCGCGCGACTGCTGGTATGGCAGGAGCAGAACGCGGACCAGCTGCAACGGGCCAGCAACATGTTCGCCGAGGTGAATCAACTGGAGCAGGACGACATCTCCTCCCTGTCGGTGGCATTGCGGCTCCTGCGGTCCATCGTGCGGTAGCGCCGGGCCGCTGCTGTCTCCCGACCCAGGGGCGAGGGTGACAGACTGGACCTGTTGGCATTGCGCCCGTGGTCCGGCCTGTCCGGAGCGTGCATGCCATGCCGACGAGTCGCTGCCGAGCTACAGAGAGATTTCATGGCTATCTTCACTGATCCCATCCGCGAGTACGCCGGGTTCGAACCCGGCGACGCCGAGTGGCTCCACCTTCTGGTGGGGGACTGGCAGATGGTGGCGGACCTGGCCTTCGCTGACCTTGCGCTGTGGTTCCCGCTGGATGGTGGTGGCTATGTGGCGCTTGCCCATGCCCGGCCATCGACGTCGCACACCGTGTTCCATAGCGACTTCGTCGGAGAACGTATCCGCGCGGACCTGCAGCCACTCGTCGATCTCGCATGGGCCTCCCAGAAGATCGAGCGGTCCGGTGAGACGAACTGGACCACTGAGATGGCGATGCGCGTCGAGGCCGTACCCATGGTGCGTAACGGGCGGACTCTCGCCGTCGTGACGACGCATATGGACCTTTCGAGCTCACGAATGCCGTCCCGGTTGGAGTTGACCTACCGGCAGTGCGCCTACGATCTTCTGCGCATGGGGACGCTGGGACTGTGGCCGGACTTCGCGACGCCGACGGGCTCCCGCAGGGGGGCTCCTCGTGTAGGAGACGGCTTGATCCGCCTGGATGTCGACGGAATCGTGCAATATGCGAGCCCGAACGGTGTGTCGGCCTTCCGGCGGCTCGGAGACGTCGAAACCCTCGAAGGGCGTCCGCTGGCCGAGATCACGACGGCACTCCTGAAGGATCGACGGATGGTCGATGAGACACTGCCACTGGTCGTCACGGGACGCATGCCCTGGCGCACCGAAATCGGATCGCGGGGCGTCAGCCTCTCGCTGCGGGCCATCCCCCTGCGCGATGAGAAGGAACGGTTCGGCGCGCTCGTGCTCTGCAGGGACGTGTCCGAACTCCGGCGTCGTGAAATGGAGCTCGTTTCGAAGGACGCGACCATCCGTGAGATCCACCATCGGGTGAAGAACAACTTGCAGACAGTGGCCGCACTGCTCCGGATGCAGTCGCGCAGGATGGTCAGCGAGGAAGGCAAGCTCGGGCTGGAGCAGGCGATGCGCCGGGTGTCCACCATCGCACTGGTGCATGAGACGCTGTCGCAGGGCCTCGCACAGAGCGTCGACTTCGATGAACTGATCTCTCGACAGTTCCGGTTGTCCGCGGAAGTGGCGTCGCCGGCACAAGCCGTCCGCACGGAGCGCAGTGGAGACTTCGGAGAGTTGCCGAGCGATCTTGCGACTCCATTGGCCCTGGTGATCAACGAGCTGGTGACGAACGCCGTCGAGCACGGATTGTCGGGCAGAACCGGAACAGTCTGGTTGATGGCCAACCGGCGGACGGAGGCCGACGGCGAGGAGATACTCCGTGTCACGATTGCTGACGACGGGGTCGGGCTGCCTGCCGGAGGTCACGCCGAAGGCCTCGGTCTGCAGATCGTCCGGACCCTGGTGACGAGCGAACTCGGGGGAACGATCGAGTGGAGCACCCGGCCGGGCGGCGGCACGTCGGTCACGCTCGAGCTTGGTTTGCATGTGAACCAGTCGAGCTGAGCGGGGCCCGGACAGGGGCCGAACGACGAAGGGCCGCCCATGGGGCGGCCCTTCGTCATTGCGCCGGAACTGGGATCCGGCCTCTCGATGCGTGCCTGGTGTCTGTACCGGCCTTCGTCAGGAAGCGCGGCGGGCCCTTGCAGCCCGGCGCTTGAGCGCGCGGCGCTCATCCTCACTCAGTCCGCCCCATACTCCAGCGTCCTGTCCGGATTCGATGGCCCACTGCAGACAGGTATCCTGCACCTGGCAGCGACGGCACACGCTCTTGGCCTCTTCAATCTGAAGAAGCGCCGGCCCGGTGTTGCCGACCGGAAAGAACAGCTCCGGGTCCTTGTCCAGACAGGCTGCGCGACTACGCCAATCCATGGTGATCACATTCTCCTCTAGCCTCGCTTCTCGTGATTTGTGAAAACATTCACGAGGGGGCTCATAGTAAAGGGGCCGACTTCGGCCCCCGGGTTTGCACTGCATTTAAGGCTGTCACGTTACCAACCGGTAAACAAGGGTTTTACAGCTTCAATTGGCCCTATGGATGAGGGGTTTGTCACAGCAACGCACCAGCCCACGCGTCGGGGCCCGGCAGTGGTGGTCCGGTAGGGTTCGAGGGTGGCTGCGAATCCAGTGCCAGATGGCACGAGCCGACCGCTCGGCGTTCTCCTGATCAGCGTCGTCCTGATACTCGAGGCGGTCGCGCTGGTCGTCATCGCCGTGGGCTTCGCCATCACGATCTTCGGCGTGGATCCCGTCTCCGTCGGAGGTTCGGTCTTCATGGCGGTTCTGCTGCTGCTGGTCGCGTCGGCCCTGGTCGTGATGGCGAGGAAGCTTGCCGTGGGCTTTCGGTGGCCGCGCTCGCCGTCCCTCGTCGTCCAGCTGTTCCTGGTGATCCTCGCGTTCCCCTATTTCACGGCCGGCGATCCGCTGATCGGCCTGTTGCTGATAGTCCCCGCCGCGGGCGTCATCGTGCTCCTGTTCTCGAAACCGGTCGTGGACTTCACGGTGCGGACTACAGGGACCGCAAGAACGCTGTAGCGCTGGACGCCCCGGGTCGGTGGATTCCGGGTCCTTCCTCCCCATCGCCCGTCGCACGCGCAATCTGGACCTCTAAAACCCCCGCCGGTGCGCACGCGTAGCCGCGTCCCGGTATGGTCGTTCCGTCCTGATCGAGTCGTACCCCGAAGATGTCGCCGTCCGAGGGTGACTTCGGTGAGAGGACGAACCCGCAGCCGGAGCTGCGGGACTGCAGGGAAAGCGGTACGCGCGTCATGAGCATGGGACCGGGTACGGCCGACAGGGCAGCAGCGGCGCCCCGGGCGACGAATTTCGACAGAATCTGCTGGACGTCACCGGGAAGATCGTCCGCATCGTCGACGACAAGAATGCATCGATCAATGGCGCTCGTCGTGGCGTACTGCTCGGCGAGTCGTCGCCAGTACTCTGCCATGCCGGAACCGGCAGCGGTGGGCGGTGGCGCTAGGACCACGCGACTCCCGAGAACCTGTGCAGCCTCGGCGATCACGCGGAGGGCGTTGCTGCGCCCCGACGAACGATGGCCCAGTACGAGATAGCTCTCACCCGCCCGAAGCGGAATGCTGTAGGGGCGCAGATCGTCGCCCTGCACGCCCAGCACGACGTCGTCTCCTGCCGGTACACCCGTCACGGCTGGAAGGAGCCGCGTGAGTGGAACGGAATGCGGAAGGGGATGTACGGGGAAGGGCAAGCGGACCGGAATGCGTGCTGGGGTTTCGGCCGGGGCCGGTTCCAGCACCAATTGGCACACTCCGTCCCCCGAGCCCCCCGTGATGCGGCCCTGCGCGAAACCCCGCCCGGCGACTGCATCCAGACTCGGGATCCTCGGCCAGGTCATAGTGGTCTCCTGATGCGCACCGAGGGGCAGATAGATTCGGTTCGGCATCAGCGGAAAGAATCGTGCCGCCGTCAGCTCCCGGTCTCCCGTGATCACGACGCTGACGCCGCTGCGGGCGCCGTCACGGACGAGGGAGTAGAGGTCCTCCTCCGCTCTCGAGGAGCGCAGGTTCCGGAATTGGCTCACCCATCGCCCCCACCCCGAGATGGCCAGGACGATCTGCGGTACGTCGCGCGTCGATACGGAAGGCAGGGCAGTGAGTCGTTCCAGCACGCGCCCCGCCCTCTTCGTCTCGTGCGACCGAACATATGCACCGAGGTGGGGGCCGAGCGGAACGCGCTCCAGGCTCCCGTCTCCGTCGAGTAGATAGAGATGGACGTCCGGGTCGGCCACAGGCAGCGCGGAGATGACGGACGCAAGGGATGCGCCGCTACCGCAATCCGACAGACCGACCAGCGCGAGATGGGAGTGGTCCCGGGGGCGCCATTGCAGCAGACGCTGTTCCTGGTGCTTCGGGAAATCGGCAACGCCCAGGGCGACGGCATGGGTACCAGCACCGGCCGAACGACGCACGGCCGATGGCACGGGCGGCTCCGGGTCCGCAGGCAGGAAGGCGCGACATGCCGCCGACGAGAGCACCGCGGCCAGCGGCGGGAGGACGGGAACGAAAGGATCACTGGAGCCAACACCATCAGCTGCACCTCGCAGCGCGGCTGTCGCTCGTTGCAGGACGCTCTGCGCGACCCGCTCATGTCCCGTCGCGACCCCGTTGGTCGGGCCAGCTGGGCCCCTGGTGAAGGATTCAGCGGCCGGGAGGCCGCTGTCGAGGGAGACCGGTGGGCGATTGGCCGTGACGGTCCTGGAACGAGTGGGTGTGTACGGATCCGGACCGTGGATGTGCGGGTGACCTTCCACAGCGATGGCGGGATCGTCGCCGAGGTAGGTGGTGATGTCCTGCCACCCACGGGTAATGCGTGGCGGAGGCAACTCGCTGCAGGACGCAACCTGGAAGGCGAGAGGTGACTCCGCCCCGCGTCGTAGGAACGCCCTGCCGGGGAGGTCGATCGGTATGTCCGCTGCCAGCCCTGATCCGAGCAGGTCCTGCGATTCCATCGCGGTCTGAACCCTCAGGAGGATCGACGAGGTGATGTTCGCTCTCATGTCCGGTGTCACCGCACCCTGCGGCCTTTGGGTCGCGAGCACCAGATGGACGCCCAAGGAGCGGCCCAGTGCGGCGATCTTCATCAGGTCCGGCACCGCGGACGGAACCTCGTCGCTCAGCATCCTGAATTCGTCGATGACCACGACGAGGCGTGGTGGACATGACGAGGGAGCCACACGGCGCAGTTCGACGACGTCGTGCGCGCAGTGCTCCGCGCAGAGGTGTTCGCGCCGGCGAAGCTCCGCGCGCAGGGACACGAGCGCACGTGCAGTCGACTCGGAGGAGAGGTCGCTGAGGTTGCCGACGCAGTGGGGGAGACCGGCGAGCGCGCCGAGGCCCGAGCCGCCTTTGTAGTCGATCAGGAGCAGCGCCAGATGCTCGGGTGGTTGATCCATGGCGAGTCCGAGCACCAGGGTCCGAAGGAACTCGGATTTACCGGACCCCGTCGTGCCGGCGACCAGCAGGTGGGG
The DNA here is from genome assembly GCF_002929745.1 of Arthrobacter sp. B1805. Lineage (GTDB taxonomy): Bacteria > Actinomycetota > Actinomycetes > Actinomycetales > Micrococcaceae > Arthrobacter_D. The sequence continues at coordinate 17,828 of NZ_PJIQ01000004.1, read as the reverse complement.
ACCGTCATCCACAAGGTCGATGGAGACGTGGCCGGTTCCCGAGTCACCTACGAGCGCCGAGGGGTGGTCCGGGTCGGACGATGCCCATCGGGCGGGCACGGACCCGGTGAGGCTGTCGGGCGCCAGTTCTACTGACCACACGGAGGCGGACGACGGCGGCGGCGTGTCCTCGCTGAAGGGCGAAGGGTTGGCGCGGTCGGGCGCCCCGCCGCTGGCTCCGGCCCGGGCTAGCGCTCTCACCGTGCGGTCGAACGTTCCATCAGTCACTCCATCGGGAGTGACCTCGAACTCCTGCCCCGCAATGCGCGCCCGGGCACTGTTGTCGGCGTGGATGACCATTCCTGCCCCGGCCGTCGTGGCGATCGTCGGGCCGGATCCGGCAGGTGTCCTGCGGCCGGTGGAGATCCTGATCACGAGAACGCCCGCCGTGTCACTCAGATCCGGCAAGCCGTCGGAGAACTGGAAGACCACGGTGACTGCCGAACGCGCGAGGATCGAGGTGAGGATCCGTGCATCCATCGTGAGGCGGACGTTGGGAAGGAACCGGGCCTGGAGCGGAATCTCGTGAGCATGCCCCCAGAGAACCACCAGTGGCGTGTCGATGTATGGCTGGGACACCTGGAGCAGGAGCGCCCGAACGAGGCTCCGCGCCGCGCCGTCCTCGCCTGTGATCATGAAGCTGCGCTCGCTGGTTCCCTCACCTCTTGCATGGCAAGCAAGGACGAGTGGCACATCGAGGAGCAGTGGAGGAACAAAGGGCTCGTCGCTCCTTTGGACGGTCAGGTTGGCGGGCTGATCGGCCGTGCCCAACCTGAGCAGGACCCTGTCCGGAGAGGTCCTGCCGCGTGTGGGGCGTGGCGCCACGGCAAGCCGCGCACGGAGAGCATCGAGGGCGATGTGGCCGGGATCGGGGACGCCGTGCACTCGGCGGGCCCTGTCCTGGAGGGCGGTGCTAGCCACAGCGCTGGTGAAGGTGCGGGCATTGCGCCGGTACGTGACGAGGGGCACGAGGCCGGTCACCGCTGACAGAGCACTGAAGGCGAGGAAGAACCACATGCCAGTGGTGAGCGCGAGCGCGACGCCGAGTACGAGTGGCAGCAGGGCCGTGAGTATGAGGATCCGGGACGGCTTTCGGGGCACCGCTTGGTCCACCGAGAGTGCCTCGAGCAGTTCCGGATGAGCCGTGTCGTCCCAGGCGCCGTCGTCGAGCAGTTCGATGCGGCATCGGCTCGCCCCCAGCCGAACTGCCGTGGAGACGGTGATGGCTGCTGTACTGATGCTCTCACCATCCACGAATGATCCGTTCGCGGACTGGAGATCTTCGAGCAGAATCGCATCCTCGGTCACCGTGAGGCGTGCGTGGGTTCGGGACAGCGCGGGATCGGACACCACGATGTCGCTGGCGGCGCGTCCGATCGTGTAGGTGCCTCTGGCCAGGGGAAACACCTGACCGGCGTCCGGACCCGAATGGACGACGAACAGGAGGTGGGGCATCAGGGGGTCCGTCTCAGGCTGCTGGTGCTCCCCGGAAACGATGATTGCACCGTCGCACAGCGCGCCGGCGAAAGGAACCAACTCGACAAGCGGGAGGCCCTCGACGCTGAAGGGGTGCATGTACCCGTCAGCTCCCAGTTGACGAGCGAGTGCCTCGCCGGTGGTCAGAACGTCGGTGTCTACGACGATCTCCCGAGTGGGGAAAGCCGACGGGGGAGCGCTCGCGAGCGTGACGTGCAGTTCCATCGGAGCCTCCTGGTTCGACGACTGCTTCCGAGGCTAAGGGTGCAGCGACGCACGGTGAGGTGTGGCACGCTCCTTGTGGATAACGTCGCCGCCGTCAGCCGGAGAGAGTCGTCACACATGACGGTGACTGGGACCCGCGTTGCCACGATCCGGCAGTCATCACGCCGGTAGCAGTGCGGTTGCGCGACGACGTGAGGGCGCGCGGCGGTGCGGGCGGCGAGCGACTTCATCGGCCTCCTTCCCGCGGCGGTGGAGGGGCTACACCTGAGGTCGGGTAGCCTTAAGCCCGCATGTCTGTTGTTCGGATCAAATTCAGGAGCATCTGTGAACGTTGACCTCGTTGTCGTTGGATCGGGCTTTTTCGGCCTGACCATAGCTGAACGGGCGGCTACCCAGCTCGGTCTCAAAGTGGCCGTGCTCGATCGGCGTCACCACATAGGGGGCAATGCATACAGCGAGAACGAAGCGCGAACGGGAATCGAGGTGCACCGCTACGGCGCACACCTCTTCCACACGTCGAACGAGCGCGTCTGGGACTATGTCCACAACTTCACGGAGTTCACACAGTACGTGCACAAGGTCTACACCCGTCACAAGGGTGAGGTGTACCCGATGCCGATCAACCTCGGAACCATCAACCAGTTCTTCCGGACAGCCCTCGGGCCGACGGAAGCGCGCGCCCTGATCCAGGAGCAGGCCGGCGAGCTTGCGGGCACGGATCCCCAGAACCTCAACGACAAGGGCATCCAGCTCATCGGGCGGCCACTGTACGAGGCCTTCATCAAGTACTACACGGGCAAGCAGTGGCAGACCGACCCCAAGGATCTGCCCGCGGAGATCATTTCCCGGCTCCCTGTCCGGTACACCTATGACAACCGGTACTTCAACGACAAGTACGAGGGCCTCCCCGTCAACGGTTACACGGCGTGGATCGAGCGCATGGCCGACCACCCGAACATCGACGTCCACCTGAACACGGACTTCTTCGACGAGGGCCACGAGTATTCGCGCTCGACGACGCTGGGACAGGTGCCGGTCATCTACACGGGACCCGTCGACAGGTACTTCGATTTCGCAGAAGGTGACCTCTCCTGGCGCACGATCGACCTCGAGGAGGAAGTGTTGCCGATCGAGGACTTCCAGGGCTGTTCTGTCATGAATTACCCGGATGAGGACGCAGCCTTCACTCGCATCCACGAGTTCCGTCACTTCCACCCGGAACGCGACTACACGAAGGACGCGACCGTCATCATGCGGGAGTACTCGCGCTTCGCGGAGAAGGACGACGAGCCGTACTACCCGATCAACACCTCCGACGACCGCGCGAAGCTGCTCGCCTACCGTGACCTGGCGAAGGGCGAGAAGTCGGTACTCTTCGGCGGTCGCCTCGGAACCTACAAGTATCTCGACATGCACATGGCGATCGGGTCCGCCCTGTCCATGTTCGACAACAAGATCACGCCTCACTTCAAGGGCGGACAGAAGCTCGAAAGCGGGGGAGTGGACGCATGAGCGAGGCCACGCTGACCGATGCCGCAGCCGAGCAGATCCAGAGCGCCCAGGCGTGGCATGCCATCCAGCGGGTGGTTCTTCCGAATCAGAACCAGATGGACACCGCGGCCCTCTACGTCGACACCGGCAGCGCGGTCGGTGTGCAGGTAAACACCACAGATGGCAGCACAAGCACCCAGTCGAATGTCACGAGTCTCGCCGCGCCCGGCCAGGAACTCCATGTCGAGGACTTCCGATCGAGGCGGTCGACGTCCGTTCGTCCGGGAGAGCGCGTTTCCTTCGGCACGTACTTCAACGCATTCCCTGCGAGCTACTGGCGTCGCTGGACCAATGTGCGGAACGTGAGGCTGTCCGTCGGGACACGCGGCGCGGGCGGCATCAGCGTCTACAAGTCGAACGCGCGCGGCTCACTGCAACACGTCGAGACCAAGCGCGTGTCCGACGCCGCCACGAGTACATTCGACCTCTCATTGGAGCCCTTCGGGGACGGCGGGTGGTACTGGTTCGACCTGGTGGCCGGATCGGCCCCGCTCGTACTGAATCATGCTGAATGGCTTGCTCCGGGAGAGGCCCCGACACCCGGTAAGATCACGCTCGAGATCACGACGCTGAACAAGCCCGACTTCTGCGCGAACAACCTCTCGATACTTGCCGAGAATCTGGACGTGCTCGAGAACGTGCAGGAAGTGCTGATCGTCGACCAAGGCACGAAGAAGGTCGCCGACGAAGCGAGCTTCGCGAGCATCAGTGCCGCCCTCGAAGGCAAATTGAGGATCATCGACCAAGCGAACCTCGGTGGTTCCGGCGGCTTCGCCCGGGGCATGTACGAGGCGGTGGAGAACGGCAGCGACTACGCGCTGCTTCTTGATGACGATGTCGTGATGGAGCCGGAGAGCATCACCAGGCTCCTGGCTTTCGCCGACCACTGCAAGACTCCGACGATCGTCGGTGGTCACATGTTCGACCTCTACAACCGGACGGTACTGCACACGTTCGGCGAGATCGTGAACCCCTACCGGTTCCAGCCGGACCAGCCTGTCGCCGAGCAGACTTTGGGGCACGACTTCATGCGCTCCAATCTCCGCCACACGCCGTGGCTGCACCGACGGATCGACGTCGACTACAACGGTTGGTGGATGTGCCTCATTCCGACTCAGGTCATTCGCGAGATCGGTCTGTCGCTGCCGGTCTTCATCAAGTGGGATGACGCGGAGTACGGCCTGCGGGCGAAGAAGGCAGGTTATCCGACCGTCTCGATGCCTGGATCGGCAGTATGGCACGTGTCCTGGATCGACAAGGACGACATGGTCGGGTGGCAGGCCTACTTCCACACCCGCAACCGCATGATCGCGGCCTTGATCCACAGCCCGTACGAACGGGGGGGCAGGGTGATCCGCGAGTCCGGGTACTCGGACGTGAAGCACCTCGTGTCGATGCAGTACTACACAGCTCGTGGCCGCGTGATGGCCATGCGCGATGTCCTGCGTGGTCCCGATCAGCTGCACGCCATTCTCGCGACGAAGCTTCCCGAGATCCGGGCCCTGAGCCAGGGGCACTCCGATGCACAACTCAAGCCGAACCCCGACGACTTCCCGGCTCCGAAGATGGACAAACCGCCGCGTCATGGGCAGGGTTTCAAGGCTCCTTCCTACACGACACTCGTGCCGTGGGCAGTGAAGACGATCGCGCGTCAGTTGAGCAAGCCGGTTGCTTCGGAGAGCAAGGAGCGGCCCCAGGCATTCGTCGCGCACCAGGACAACAAGTGGTGGCGGATGTCGCAATACGACAGCGCGATCGTGTCGAATGCTGAAGGAACCGGGGCGTCCTGGTACCGCAGGGATCCGCAGCAGCTTCGTGCTCTACTCGCTGAGGCCGGCCGGTTGAATGCGGAGATCCTCAGGAAGTGGCCACAACTGCGGGAGCAGTACCGGGCATCGCTCGACGACATCACGTCCTTCGAGTCCTGGAAGAAGACCTTCGACCAGCATTCCGGGGAAGGCAAGTAGATTGAGCACCATCGACCTGACCACCCCCGGCCTCGGAGGTGGTCTCAAGGACGTGCTGCGGTCGCGGTACCTACTGAAACTCCTGGTACAGAAGGAGTTGAAGGTTCGCTACCGCGGCTCGGTCCTTGGCCTGCTGTGGTCCTACGTGAAACCGGGCGTGCAGTTCGTCGTGTTCTGGTTCGCCCTCGGGATCTTCCTGGGGATGAACAGAAATACGGAGAACTACCCGATCTACCTGTTTTCCGGCATCGTCCTGATCAACTTCTTCAACGAAGCGTTGAGCAACGCGTCTCGATCCATCGTCGGCAACGGCGGGTTGATCAAAAAGATATATCTTCCCCGGGAGTTGTTCCCGGTGGCTTCAGTCTGGGTATCCGCAATTCACTTCGTGCCGCAACTGTTCGTCCTGCTCATTGCCTGCTTCATCGCGGGCTGGACACCAGGGGTGGTGCAGATCGGCGCAGCTGTTATCGGTTTCCTCATCGTCGCGCTGTTGGCGATCGGCCTCGGCCTGTTCTTTGGCTCCGTCAATGTCTACTTCCGCGATTCGGAGAACTTCGTCGACATGTTGTTGATGATTGCGACCTGGGCGTCGCCAGTTCTCTACTCGTGGACGATGGTTCGGGACGGACTATTCGACGCTTTCGGCGCAGGAACCGGCGGAATCCTGCACACCATCTATCAGGTCAATCCACTCACCATCGCTGTGGAACTGTTCCACTTCGCCTTCTGGATGCCGACCACGAGCGGCGTGACAGATCCGCTGACAGCCGTCCCGCCGAACCTGCTCGACCTATGGATGCCCATCGGGGTCGCGATCTCGGTCCTCGTGATCCTCCTGGGCCAGTTCACCTTCAGGCGGCTCGAGGGCCGTTTCGCTCAGGAGCTCTGACAATGACGACGGCAATAGAGGTCAGAGGAATATCGAAGGAATTCGTCCTGAGGCATACCCGCTCCATCAAGGAAGCCTTCGTGTGGATCATGAAGGGGCGCAAGGGAGATCTCTCCAAGAAGTTTCATGCGCTCAGCGACGTAAGCCTGACCATCGAGCAGGGCGAGTCCGTCGCGTTGCTCGGTCTGAACGGTTCGGGGAAATCGACGCTACTCAAGCACATCTCCGGAGTGATGCTGCCGGACGTGGGAACGGTGCAGACCAGGGGAAGGGTTGCAGGGCTGATCGAGGTCGGTGCCGGTTTCCATCCTGACTTGTCGGGTCGCGACAACGTGTACCTCAATGGTGCCATCCTGGGCATGAGTGAGGAGCAAATTGAGGAGCGCTTCGATGACATCCTCGAATTCTCCGAGATCGGTCAGTTCATCGACACCGAGGTGAAGTTCTACTCCTCCGGAATGTATCTTCGGCTTGCGTTCTCGGTAGCGGTCCATACGAATCCCGAAGTGTTCCTCGTCGACGAGATCCTCGCCGTAGGGGACGAGCCGTTCCAGAAGAAATGCATTGCTCGCATCAAAGAATTGGCGGACGACGGGAAGACGCTGGTGGTCGTCAGCCACGACCTCGACCTGGTGGCGCAGATCTGCAAGCGTGGCGTCCTTCTGGAGCACGGTCGGGTCGTTCTCGATTCAACCGTGGATGACGCCGTTGCGACGCTCAGGAGTCGTCATTAGCACAAGCATCGACCATTCGGGGGGAGCACGGCGATGAGTTGGGTGGAGGTGCTCCCGGTCGCTTTCGCGACGCTGGCCTGCTTCTTTCTGCCGGGCATACTGGTGGGCTTGGCGGCTGGCGCCCGGGGGCTTGGCATGCTTGCTCTCGCGCCCGCACTGTCTCTTGGGCTGGCTGGCGTCGGTGCCGTGTTGTTGGCGTTTCTGGGTGTCCAATGGACGCTCTGGAGTTACCTGGGCTTCACTGCGGCGGTGACGGTTGCTGTTTTCGTTCTCGCCAGGGTCCTGACGATCTACGTTGGTGGAGGGGCGACGGCAGGCGTACCGAGGGCCGCTCCCATCGAGACGCCGAGCAGGTCCTGGTGGCGTAGGGTGCCGCGCGGGATTGCGACCCTGATGGGGGTCGTTGTGGCCGCCATCGTGAGCTTCACGCCGTTGAAGGAAGGTATGCGGTGGCCGGACTACCCAGCACTTACCTGGGACTCCATCCATCACCACAGCTCGGTGCGCTACATCATCGAGACCGGTAACGGGTCAAGCCTCAATTTGGGCGCCGTAGCGTCCAATAGCAAGGCCCCAGCGTTCTATCCCGGGGCTTGGCACGATTTAGTCAGCCTGACAGTGGGGCAACTGCCTATCAGCGTGAGCATCAACGTGACCGCATTGGTGATGGCCTGCGTCATCTGGCCCCTATCCGTGGCCTACCTCGCGCGAGTAGCCTTCCCCCGCCTGACGTGGATTCCGATGTTGGCTCCGGTCATCGCCTCGGGGTTCGTTGCCTTCCCGGCCCGCATGATTTCCTACGGCACAGTTTGGCCCGCAGCAATGGGTACGGCGATTCTTCCGGTGATACTGGCACTGCTCCTCCTGATCACGTCTAGCCGCACTACATGCGCCGCAAGAATCCGACTCGTCCTGCTGCTGCTTATCGCGCTCGCTGGAGCAACGCTCTGCCATCCCACTGCCACCATCGCTGCTGCCTACCTCAGCGTGCCCTTTGTGGTCTACCGCTACGTTGCCGGGATCCAGGACCTATCCAGGGGTGGACGGAAAGCTCTCGTGGTGGCACTGATTGCGGCGCCAATTCTTGCAGTCTTGGGCGTCATTGCCGCCGTTAGCACCATTCCAAGCGTTCGATCGGTATTCTACTTCGAGACGACTCCAGTTGGACCGGCGACAGATGCGGTCGGCGCAGCGGTCTTTGACACCATGCTTGCACCACTTGCTCATGGCAACACGGAGCCGTTTTGGGTGGCCGGACTACTTGCTATCGTCGGATTCATTCTGACCATAGCCCTGCGGGAGGGGCGGTGGGTGTCGATAAGCTGGATGACCACGATCCTGCTGTATGTCGTCGCCGCCGGTGAACAGACGGTCCTGCGCCCGCTGGTCGGGCTTTGGTACTCCGATCCCGTCCGGCTTGGGGGACTCGTGCCGCTGTTTACATCGCTCCTGGCCGCGTTCGCGATCACCAGGGTTGTGGAGGCCGGGATAGCAGCCGCCGCCGCCCGGACTCCGTTACTCGCTCGCCCGCAAGTGGCCGGCGCTGTTGCGCTCGCCCTCGTGGTTGCACTGGCTGCAGTCCTATATCCGCAGACAGGAGAGCTGCGGGCGGATGCTAGATCCGACCGCCTAGCTGCGGATTACTGGCGACACCTCGAGTGGAGCGATGGCATCGCGAGTTTGTCCGAGTTGCAGATGATTGAACGTCTGGGCGATGAATTACCAGAGGACGCAGTTGTGCTTGGCGATCCGACGTCCGGCGCCGCCCTCGTGTACGCTCTGGCGGACCGCGACGTCGTCTTCCCAACAGGTACTGGCGCGTGGGACCTAGACGCAGAGTATCTCGGTCGTAATTTCTACCGGCTGGACAGCGACCCTCGCGTCTGTGAATTGATTCGTAAATACCGCGTCTCCTACTTCTACGACGACGACGGCCGCTACCTTCCAGAGATCATCCACAGAAAGAACATGGGCGGGTTGACCGCGGCGGGAATTCCTCCGGGCGATCTCACACTAGTGGATCACAGTGACGACGGCGCAGCCGTCTACAAGATCGAGTCTTGCGGACTGTAACCGCAGCGTTGCTGGTAGGCAATTACCCGCAGTTTCCGACACGAACGGCTTCCAGGGCTATCCTTTGCCCTCCCTCAGTACTCGGCGGACGGTCGCTACCTGATACGACGCCACCACGAGTTCGGAGATCGCGACCGACCAAGCGACCATGACGGGTCCCAGGAAGGCCGCGGCAAGGACGATGAGCGGCAGGCCGATGGACGCGCCGAGCACGGTCGAAACGGCCAGCGCTCTGCCCTGTCCCAAGGGGATCAGGCAGGCGAGGCCGACGATGGACGACACGGCGACGCCGGCGAACACGACGCCGATCGGGATGCTGAGCGCGAAGCCGACGTGGATCCTGCCGTTGGACAGCAGCGCGCTGCCCCACGGCAGCACGAGGGCGATGCCCGCGCCGCCGAGGAGGCCGACCAGCGGAGCCAGCAGCGTCGTGCGCCCGATTCGGAGGCGTTCGACCGTCTTGTCCGTCGACGCGATGGACCCCTGCAGCACCTGGACAACGGGTCCGAGGGCGATCTGGCCGTACCTGATGAAACGGTCGGCCATGGCGTACACCTCCCTGAACGCGGGAAGGAACGCGGACACCATGATCAGCGGTGCGCCGACGTACAGCGACGAGGTGGCCGCCGTGATCACCCCGTGGAGTTGGCGTGGCAACCGACCGAACGCGGCGCGGGGGGAAGGATCAGGACGGGCCATCGTGCCCCCGGACCGTCGGATCACTGAGGCGGTCCCGAGGACGGCGACGATATTGAAGACACCCTGGCAGGCGATGAAGACATAGATCTCCTGGGTGAGCAGGATGCCCACGACCCCCGCCAGCGTCCCCATGCTGATCGGAAGCGAATCGAAGAGGATCAGCCGCCGGGGGCGTGCCTCGCCCACGAAATACCACGCTCCGCCGAGGAAGGGAATCAGGTACACGCAGCAGGCAGCGATCATCATCCCGCGGTATTCCGGGGTGGTGAGCAGGAATGGAATCAGGATCGCGAACGGCAAGGTGACGGTGGCGAGGTACAGCCTCGATACGAGGGACTCCATGAACATCTGCGGCCGGTCGTTAGCCGGCATCCCGGCGACCATCGCCGGTCCCGTCGTGCCCCAGCCGAACGACACGATGACCCCGAGCAACCCGGCGAGCGTCTGCGCGACGGCGATAACGCCCCACGCAACGTCACCGGCCTGGGTCACGACGACGGGAATCGCCATCAGCCCGATGATGCTGGTGATAGCGACGGCCGCTGTGTACGTGCCGAATCGCGCTATCAACGGTCTCACAGTGCGCCTAACGGGTTCGAGGGAGGGCGGTGGTGGTCAAGCGGGGCGTCGTCGGCTCGCTGGCGCGTCAGGACAGACGCTGCAGGAGTGGTGCCGGGATCTTGCCCGCGTGGCCGCGAAGGCCGTGGGCGGCTCCTGCCGCCATCGCCAGGAGATGGCTCCGGCGCTGCGGCCCGACGACGACCCTCGCGGCATGCCCGATCAGGTCGTGCGCAAGGCGTGACGCGGTCCAGCGGGGATGGCGTGGGAACGAACGCCGGGCGACCAGAACCGCGTTTCGGCTCATATAATAGGTCCTGAACGGCGGATGGTAGGCGACCGACAACTGTTTGCCATGGCGCATCAGGGGACGTCCCAGAACCGTCAGGCGCCGCATGGCGCCCAGTGAGTGGTCCAGGTTGGTACCGGCCGCGACAATCGTCAGGAGACCGGCCGCACGCACGCGCTCGTTGAACTCGGTGTCCACCCAGTCGATGAAGAGGTCCTCGCGGAGCCCTCCGACGGTGTCGAGTGTGGAGACCGGCAGGAGAAGGCCCGACTGCATGGGGTCGTATGCGAGGTCGAAGCCCTGCTCTGTTCCGAGCCGGGCCACCGGGCGTCCGTTCTGCTCGGCATAGGAGACGCTTCCCACCGGTAGTCCGGCCTGAAGCGCTGCGCGTGCAGTCGCCAACAGTTGTTCGACGTAGCCGGGAACCAAGGCGGTGTCCTGGTCGAGTGTGAGGATCCACTCGGCTCCGTGGTCCGAGCGCGCCCGGAAGATCCCGGCGTTCAGTGTGACGGCGATGCCGTCGTTGGTGTCCCGCCGGACCACATCGGCCCCCAGCGACTCCAGGCGTCCGAGGACTCCTTCGGCGTCCGGCCCGGAGCCGTCATCGGCGACCACCACGGCGGCAACCTGACGCGCCAGGGCTTCGTACCTTGCGAGGACGGCTTGGGGCGGGCGGTAGCTGCTGACCACCGCGACGACGATCGGGTCGCTCACAGTTCCCCTCTGGCAGGTCGGCCGAGGACGACGGCAGCGGCAAGGCTTGCGGCTAGTTCGGCACCGCGCCGGAGTGGTACCGTCCCGCGTCGGACACCGCGGGCGACGGCGAGGGCCGCGGCGCCGCGGCGTGCATCGGACGAGTAGGCGGAAAGAGCGGAGTTGAGCTCCGCCGTCCTGACCGACGTCCTCGTCGCGAGGGTATCGGCCATCAGGGACCGCCAGCCGATTCCGGCCGCAGCGAGGAATCGGGCGAGCGCCGCAGGCGACGCCGATCCCTCGAACCGGCGCCCTAGCTTTCGGACGCGGGACACCAGACGAGTGACACCCGTGCGGTTCTCGCCCACGACGTTGTTCTGGTGCTGGATGTAGTCCTGGACGAGGACATCGACCACGTTGAAGCCGTGGGCAGCGCCGGCGCAGACCGCCAACCAGTGGTCGTGATACTGCGCCGGAGTGTTGAGCCGTGGAAAGGGGAGTGCTACGGACAGGAGGTTGGTGCGCAGGACGCTGAGGGACCCGGTGACCTGGTTCTCGGTGAAGAGATCGACGAGCTGCACGCGGCGCCGTGCCGTGGAGGCGGTGAGCACGCGTCCGTCGTCGCCGACCACTCGTGCCTGCCCGGACACCAGCGAGTTGTGCGCGAGGTAGGGGAGCAGCGTCGCCAGCTTCTCCGGGTACCAGTAGTCGTCCTGGTCACTGAGGGCGATCCATCGCGCCGTTGGCGGAACCGCCTCAAGCACGCGTTCGAAGTTGCCGTAGAAGCCCCGGCGATCTTCGTAACCGATCACCTCGAAGCGTTCATCCCCGCCGCAAATCCGTTCAACGTCCTTCGCGACCTGTTCGTGGTCGCCGTCGACCGAGATGAGGCACCGGAAGTCTTTGTGTGTCTGCGCCTGGATCGACAGCAGCTGGCGTGCGAAGAGGCGTTCGGGGGGCCGGTAGGCGGCGAGAGCCACGATCCCGAAGCTTCCGGAGAAGTCGTCATCCACGGGAGGCCTCCTGGTTCCGGTACCGCCGGACACGCTGCACCGCGACGAGGAACGCCCGGGCGAGCATGATCCTTGCCCGCAGGATGAGCAGCGGCGACCGAACCTTCTTCGGCGTCGTGTTGGTGTCGTGCAACCTGCGGGACAGCGTGTCCTGCTCCAGGTGCTGCATGCCGCCGGCGAGGTTGCCTACCATGGCAATCCACTGGTCGTGCGTCTCATGAAGGAACGCTGGGAAAGGCAGTATCAAGGGAGCGGCGTCGCGACGAAACGCCATGGCGCAGCCGTAGTACGGGCGCACTCCGATCCACAGCAGCAGCAGGTTCGTCCACTTCTTCGTGCTGTCGTCCGCTTTCAGGCGGAGCGACTCGATGGCTCGCGGCGGCTGGCCGAAGAATGAAAAATTGCTGGCAACGACGGGTGACGCGGACAGCGCGCCAAGCATCAGCTCCAGGCGCCCGGGCAACCAGATGTCGTCCTGGTCCGAGAGGAAGATGTACTGGCCGCGGCTCGCAAGCAGTGCCGCTTCGAAGGTCCTCACGTAACCGCGATTGGCGGGGGAGCGGATGAGACGGATCCGCCCGTCCTCGAGACCCGCGATGACGTCGACGGAGGAGTCCGTGGACGCGTCATCGACCACGACGATCTCGTCCTCTGGTCCCAGCTGAGCCAGAATCGACTCCAGCTGCTCCACCACGTGGGCTGATCCGTTGTAGGACGCCATGCATACGCTGGCGCGTATGCTGCGCTCCTCGTCGGAGTGTTGGCCCGCTCCCATGCCCATCCTGTCCTAGTCATCGATGATCCCGAACGAGTCTACCCAACGCGCTTTTTCACTTCGTACAATCCACATCCCTATAGTTGGACTGTTCTTCGGGATAAATCCGTCCCAGCCGTACTCCTGCAGAAAGTTCTCCATGGCCTCCGTTGATGTCCTGTTCCCCTACTACGGGGATGTCGAACTCATGAAGAAGGCTGCACGCAGCGTTCTGAGCCAGCAGTTCCAGGATTGGCGGCTGGTTGTGGTGGACGATGGGTACCCCGACCCCGAGCCTGCCCGCTGGTTCGGAGAGCTCGACGACGAACGGGTCTCCTACCAGCGGAATGCGTCCAACCTCGGCGCGAACGGGAACTACCGGCGCGCTCTCGAGCTCGTCGAGGCACCCCTGACCGTCATCATGGGCGCCGACGACCTGATGCTGCCGAACTACCTGCAGACGGTCGTCGACACCTTCGCCGCGTACCCCACCGCCGACGTGGTTCAGCCCGGCGTGCAAGTCATCGATGAGAACGGCGCGGCCGTCGCACCCCTCGTGGACAGGGTGAAGAGCATCGCCATGCCCGGCGGCGCTCCTACGCCGACGGTGCTGCAGGGAGAGCGGCTCGCCACGAGCCTGCTGCATGCCGGCTGGCACTACTTCCCGTCGCTCGCATGGCGCTCCGAAACCATCACGCGCATCGGCTTCCGCCCGGAGTTCGACGTCGTGCAGGACCTTGCCCTCCTGCTCGATATCGCTGCCGGCGGCGGAACGATGGTGCTACAGCCCGAACTGGCCTTCTTGTACCGCCGCCACTCGGGGTCGGATTCGTCGGTACGCGCGCTCGACGGCCGGCGTTTTGACGAGGAGCGCCGGTTTTTCGAGATCGAGGCAGAGCGCTTCGCGGCTCTCGGGTGGCACAAGGCGGCCCGTGCGGCGTCACTGCACATAACGTCACGGCTGAACGCTGTGGCACTGCTCGCCACGTCACTCCTCAAGGGGCGCAAGGCATCCATCTCGAGCCTTACCCGGCACGTCGTCCGCTAGGACGCGCCCCGCCCGCACCGCGGATGAGGGACGGAGCGGGACTCCCTCGGGTGCAACGTAGTGGAGCGCGTCAACTAGTGGCGGTCCTCAGCCCAGGGCTTGGGTGCCTCATCCAGCGCAATGCGCCGGGACAGGGCCGTCAGGGCGTTCTCGGCGTGGCGGAATCGCTGGTACGTCGTTGCCATGAAGACGAAGAAGCTGACGATGGTCGCGTAGAGCACCAGGTCGGTGCCCCGGCCGATCCCTAGGAAGGACGCCAGGGACGTCAGCACGTTCGGGAAGAAGATCGAGGCGACGGCGGCCACTGCGAAGATCATCAGCATGATCCGACGGATCGCGAGATGGCGTGCGTTGGTGCCGCCACGCATCAGCACGAGCGACACCAGGATCACGGCGAGAACGAGGACTATTTGGACTATCAGCAGCACGGGATCACCTAAAGAAGAGTTCGGCGAGGATGTTGACGGAGTTCAACAGCGATTGGCCCTTGGACTTGGAGTAGTCGGTGTAGATGATTTCCACCGGATGCTCGACCCAGCGAGGCTCTATCTCCGCGATCTGATGGACCAGTTCCGACGCGTGGGCCATCCGGTTCTGGGTGAGGTGGATGCGCGAAGCGACCTCGCGGTTCATGGCGCGCAGCCCGTTGTGTGCATCGGTGAGATTCATCCCGGTGGCCAGCCGCGATTGCACGGCGGCCGTCTTCAGCACGAGCCGCTTCATCGGGCCGATCTGAGTCCTGTCGTCGAGGAACCGGGAGCCGAGCACGATGTCTGCCTCGCCGGCGTCCAGACGCGTAACCATCGCTGCGGCATCCACTACCCGGTGCTGGCCGTCCGCGTCGAACGTGACGATGTTGCGGGTCATTTGATCCTGTAGCGCGAATTCGATTCCCGTCTGCAGGGCAGCGCCCTGGCCGAGGTTGATCGGGTGCTGCACGACGACCGCTCCGGCTGCCCGAGCGATGTCCTGTGAACCATCCGAACTGCCGTCGTCAATGCAGACCACGTGGGGAAAAACGGGGCGAAGGCCCTCGATGACCGAGCCGACCACAGTTGCTTCGTTGTACATCGGAATGACGACCCAGGTGCGATTCACTGCCTCAGTATCCCATATTGCTTTTCAGGCGCCTGCCCGGAGGCACACCGCAGGCCGCCTGGAACAACAATCGCGGAAGCGTCACGTGCTCGACCAGGCGGACTGGACCGCCGCTAATCCTCCGTGTCGGGGCGAACTTGCTGTTCGTCGTCGATCCCCGGAATGATGGCCACCATGCGCGGAATAATTCTTGCAGGCGGAACTGGGTCCCGGCTGCACCCCATCACTCTCGGCGTGAGCAAGCAGTTGGTGCCGGTCTATGACAAGCCGATGATCTATTACCCGCTGTCAACGCTGATCCTTGCCGGTATCCGGGACATCCTGATCATCACGACTCCTCACGATGCGGACCAGTTCGAACGGCTGCTCGGGGACGGGAGCCGGTTCGGGGTGAACCTCACGTATGCACAGCAGCCCTCGCCGGATGGGCTCGCGCAGGCGTTCATCCTCGGTGCGGAACACATCGGCAGTGGCCCCGTGGCGCTCGTACTCGGCGACAACATCTTCTACGGCCAAGGGATGGGTACACAGCTTCGACGTTTCGCCGACATCGACGGTGGTGCTGTTTTTGGCTACTGGGTAGCTGATCCGACGGCCTATGGCGTCGTCGAATTCGATACCGACGGGCGGGCCGTGTCACTCGAGGAGAAACCGGAGCACCCCAAAAGCCACTACGCCGTGCCCGGTCTCTACTTTTATGACAACGACGTCCTCGACATCGCTGCCGATCTGCAGCCATCGCCGCGCGGCGAGCTTGAGATTACCGATGTGAATCGGGTGTACCTCGAACGCGGGAAGTTGCGTGTCGAGATACTGCCCAGGGGCACCGCATGGCTCGACACGGGTACCTTCGACTCACTTAACGAGGCATCCGAGTTCATCAAGACGGTCCAGAAGCGTCAGGGGCTGTCGATCGGTTGTCCGGAGGAGATTAGCTGGCGCCTCGGCAACCTTTCGGACGACGAGCTTGCCGAGCGGGCGAAGCCGTTGATCAAGAGCGGTTATGGCCGGTACCTGATGGGCCTGCTCGAGCAGTAGGCCTTTATCCGGCAGTGGTAGTCCGGGCCACGCCGTCGTGATGGAGCTGTCGGTGGCCGGGCCCGATAGTATCGGATCGTTGATGCAAGGGAAGAAGCGAAGGAAACCATGTCGAATGCAGCAGTTGTTGTCTCCTACAACCGGAGGGAACTGCTTGAGAAATGCCTGTCCGCGCTGACCCAGCAGACACGCCCCCTGGATGAGGTCATCGTCATCGACAATGGATCGACGGACGGTGGACCGGAGATGGTTCGGGAGCTGTATCCCCAGGTCTTCCTGTTCGAGACGGGAGCCAATCTCGGCGGGGCAGGCGGATTTGCGTGGGGAGTGGAGCTCGCTGCGGAACGCGGCCACGACTACGTGTGGCTGATGGACGACGACGGCGAGCCGGACCTGGACTCCTTCGAAGAGTTGATGGGAGCGGTCGAGGCGAGCAACGAACCTTTGTCCTTCGCTGCCTCCATGGTGACGACGCACGAGGACGGCACTCCGAACGCCGGTAACCTGCCAGTCCTCAGCAGTGACATGAAGCATCAGCTGAAGGCCCAGGAAATCGGTACGATCGCGGTCCGTGCTGCGACCTTCGTCGGGGTCCTGGTCAACGTCGCCATCGCCAGGACTACCCACCTGCCGCAGCGGGATTACTTCATCTGGATCGATGACATGGAGTACACGCTTCGTCTCTCGAGGCTGGCTCCCGCCGTGATGGTGAGCAGGAGCAGAATCAAGCACCCGATGAATGCCGGTGGCTCGAAGGACATGAAGGGACGCCTCTTCTACCACCTGCGGAATCAGATCTGGGTCATCAAGACCAACCCGGAACTGTCACTGCCGAGGAAAATCTTCGACTCCACCTTCTACGTCGTTCATGCGCTAGGCCAGGGCCCTCATGCGGCTGACAAGGGATTGTGGGCCAAGTCGGTTGCCAAGGGTGTCTTCGAGGCGCTCTTCCGTGCACCGCGGGAAGAACCGATCGGCACCCTGATTCGGACTCTGCCGGAGGACCGACAGGCGGAAGTGCGTCACCAGCTATAGTGCCGGCAGGCCGTCAGAGCTCGGGGGCGGTTCGCTGCAGCCAGTGCTGATTAGACGAGGACCTTCAGAATGTGCCAGGGCTCACGTCGGTGAGGCCGTTTGATCTGGTCGCCCCTCACAGCCCGTGACGATTTGCAGCCAGACGTGAGATGGACCATCGGAGTCGTCCCTGCTCAGTTGACCGCGTCCCTCCCGCTCGCCGCGACGCCCATGGCGCCAGCTATCCGGGTGCGGTGCACCCGCCCGACTGTCGCCCTGATTTCGCCGAAATGGATTGCAGAGAATTTTGGGGGCGTCGAGGAGCGAGGGAATCCTGTTCGCATCAGGACGCCGGAAGTCCGTATCTCTCATTGGTGTGGTGTGAATCACGCCCACTCCACGAAGCTTCTCGGAGTACCCGCAGTCCGCGGCCGTGCCCACACGCCGCCCGTCCTTTAGTCCCAAGAAGTAGGCGCAATAGAGAAGCGCCCCTGACTACTCGGCCAGGGGCGCTTCTCTATTGCTGAACCCTAATCGCTTGTGCGCTCGATCGCACGGACATCACATGAGTCGCGGGATGAATCATCGGATCTATTTGTAGGTGATGCGGGTTCCGGTGGTGGGGGTCCAGGTGATGGTGCCGCGTTGGTAGGTTTGCTGGCAGTTG
>NZ_PJIQ01000043.1 GCF_002929745.1 Arthrobacter sp. B1805 | reverse complement strand
CTTACTCCTTGATTTCCTTGGCCTTGGAACATCAACTCTCAACGTTGAGTCCAATTTTATGGGGAAGACGATGCTGCTGCTACTTGGAATTTCGGCTGCATTCGCTACTCCAGACTTGTGCTTCAATTTATTGACGACCTTCTTCAATATTTGACGGGGCTTTGGACGGGATTTCAGCCATGGAATATCAACCTCCTGATAGGCATACCTGAGTTTGGTAGGGTCGAGACAGTCGCGGACCTTCACGCGAACAAGTTGGGCATTCTCGTCGTAGAAGACGAACCCAGCGTCTAGCCAATCTGGGTCGGTGAAGTCCTTTCTCTTGCCTCCTAACCCTTTCCACACCGTCCACATGCGGTCCACATTAGAATGGTGAGAGAAGAAGATTGGGTCTCTGGCCGCAGAGTAGAAGTTGCCCATGTCCTCAATATTCGGCTGGGTGCGGTCACCACACCATATGTGGACTGGACCATGTGGGATGTTCTCAAGGGTACCCTGGCCGGGGTCAGGTTCGTCGCCGGCACGATAAGCGGCTCCCATGAAAAGACTAGTAGTCTTGGCACTCGATACAATTTGCCGGTACATAATGGAGAGATTGCTGGAAATTTGTTGCTCATTGGTATCATTGCTGTCGGTGAGGTTGTAGTCGAGATCGATCAGCTTTGGCGGCTGATGTTTGGCGTCGCGAAGCTTGTCGTAGAGTGGTGAGTTAGGGTCAGCAAACATGGCAGGCATTTGCATGCCAGCAGGAGCATCCCAGTTCCAAAACGGCAAAGCGAAGGTGGGATCATTAATCAACTTTCCCAGGATTTTCTCGTAGAAGTAAAGATAGTAACGGTGGTATGGGAGGAAGAGCCATGAATTGTGGACTTGGAGGTCTAAATCGGGAAACCCAACTTGGTGGTAGGCCCCATTGCAGTAGGCGCAATGAACATCTGCCTGTTGCATGAAGCTCCGCGGATCATCATCAGGAAGAGCTTTCATGAGCTCAATGGCCTTTTTATACTTGGCTATGTACTCTTTGCTGGCCAAGTGAGCCGCCGGCCTAATGCGCAATGGGGAATTCTTAGGAGGCAGCTTGAAATCTATGATCTTGCTGCTCACTGGCGGGCAACAATTGGTGGGCTGCGCACCAGCAGGCAAGTCTGCAGCCCCACACTCGCTTAGATCCGGTGGAGATATCGGGGCGGCAAAGGCGAATGGATCAGCGGCACCAAGACCGGAGACACCATAAAGCCCTCCCAAGCCAAGAAGCACATTCCTCCTATCAAGCTTTCCTAGTGGAGATTCCCCACTTTTGGAGCTAGAGGTTGACCTTTCATCACCATTTGTAGCGTTACACGATACTACTCTACGCACAAATCTAGGATTTCGCTTTCCAACTAGGGAGACTTGAGAAGCTTTGTGAAACAAAGGAGAAGGTTGCAGGGAGGAGATGTTGGTAGTGGTGGTGGTGGCCGGAGGAGAAAGAGAAGCC
>NZ_PJIQ01000042.1 GCF_002929745.1 Arthrobacter sp. B1805 | reverse complement strand
CTCATATCGACCGTGGAACTGTCCGCGTAATCGGTGTTGACCTTAAGGGAGGCGTCGAGCTCATCACCGGAGAACCTTTGTTTGATTCGATCGCGACAACGTTTGAACAAGCCGCTGCAGCACTGGGAGAACTTCGCGCTGAGGTAGACCGCCGGCTCGAATACATGGTTTCCGTTGGTTCCAGAAAGCACGAACCAACGACAGAACAGCCGGCTATTCTGCTGCTGCTTGATGAGTATTCATCCCTTGTGTACACAGCCCCTGACAACAAGGCGAAAACAGCGATTGAGTCTGATTTGAAGCGTGTTCTGTCCACTGGTCGCGCTGCAAGAATCAACGTTCTTGCTCTTGCTCAAGATCCACGTGCTGACTCGATTTTGGCCCGGAGCCTCTTTACCTCGGTGGTCGGCCTCCGCTTTCGCACCAAGGACGACGCCACTTTGGCTCTTGGTGCATCCACATACGATGCCGGGGCGCACTGCGACAAAATCCCTCAGTCTCAGCCCGGAACTGGGTACATGGTTGACGGAGAAACTGGGGCAGTAGTTCGGTTTAGGGCTTTCTGGTGTGATGACCAGGCAATCAAGGATGCTGCTCGACAGTATAGAAAAATGCCACCATACAAGCTCGATATTCCGGCTTAGTCGTGGCAACGGTTTTTCAATGGCAAAGGATGCGAAGCATTCGCGGCAGCATGTTAGCCACTTGACCTGTGCAAAGTTGCCGATAAATGCCGTCCTGAGTGATGCGCGTTTCCGCTCCCCGGCGTGCCTGCACTGGTTGCTACCCGTTGGCGCATAGGTTTTAAAAAAGCGATAGGCCCCCATGCATTAGATGCTTGGGGGCCTTCGACAACCTAAACGCTAGACGTTTCAACGGGACGGCAATCCCTCCGCGTCTATACAGCCTCTGGAGGCTTCTTTAATAATGCTACTGGATCACCCCGACATTCAAGCACCACCGGGGACAAACACGCGGTCAGAGACCTTAGAGCGGCGCTCCAAGCCCGTAGGTGACGACGTGGAGCGGAGCGGGAACGGCGGCGCCGGAGAGGCGCCGGAGGCGCCGCCTTGGTATATCGCGAATAAGTCTTCCGCTTCGACTGCAAATGAGTGGCGCAGGAAGAGATTTGAACGGCGTCAACGCTCCTCAGACTGGCTAATTAGAGGCGCAAGGATGGAAGCCGGGTTACCACCTGTTGCGGCTGCTGGTGAGGGTGCCAAAGCTTCTGAGGACGGATGGATTCGCCCTCCGCGTCCTGCTCGGTGTCGTTGGCGTGTTGCTGAGACTGTGGGCGTCCACCATTCCGGGGACTTGGACACTAACGCTCACTTCTCGGGCCTTGAACGCTGCGCCTCAATCTGGGCGTGCCCTGTCTGCTCTGCGGTGATCCGTGCCGAACGTGCAACTGATATTCAATCGGCAGTTGAGAAGTGGCAGACAGACGAAAATCACCTCGTATTCGTCACCCTGACCATGCGGCACAAGAGAACCGACAAGCTGGCCGTCACCCTGAATGCTGCGCTCAAAGCATGGTCAAAAGTCACCTCCGGTCGCGCATGGGTCAACTTCAAAAATCAGTTCGGCGTTCAAGGATTCGTGCGAGCTGTCGAGGTAACCCTCGGTGAAAATGGTTGGCACCCGCATATTCACGCGCTGCTGTTCACAAACAAGCCAATGACTGCTGACGATCAAGAAGCACTGAGCAGCGCACTTTTCGACCGCTGGGTAAAATATGTGACCTCTTTGGGCGGTGGAATTCCTAGCAAACTTCGGGGCATCGACGTTCGCCCAGCAACCAAAGACGGCAAGGTTGTAGCTCAGTATCTGTCCAAGGTGCAGGAAAAAAACCTGAAGCCAGATCAAGGCATCGGCAAGGAAATGGCGCGGTTCGACTTCAAGACTGGCCGCGGTTTGTCGATGACCCCGT
This sequence comes from Arthrobacter sp. B1805, assembly GCF_002929745.1. Classification (GTDB taxonomy): domain Bacteria; phylum Actinomycetota; class Actinomycetes; order Actinomycetales; family Micrococcaceae; genus Arthrobacter_D. The sequence continues at coordinate 129 of NZ_PJIQ01000042.1, read as the reverse complement.
TTGAACTTCTCGACGGTTCCGACAACGACGAAAATTTCATCATCATGAAGCTTTGGAACGAATATGTGGCCGCGACTAAGGGCCGTCGAGCGATCACATGGAGCCAAGGACTCCGCGATTTGGTAGCGC
>NZ_PJIQ01000041.1 GCF_002929745.1 Arthrobacter sp. B1805 | reverse complement strand
AGAGTGTGGGAGAGTAGGACACCGCCGGACAACCATTACAGTGAAGGCCCCACACCACCAGGTGCGGGGCCTTCACCCCTTTAACCACCCACCCCCGACACCACCCACCCCCCCACACCACCCGGCAGTCGGACGCGTGCGGCTCTCGACCGGTGCGGTCGCGTCGGCGCGACCTCGGTCGGCGGCAATGAGCGCAGAGCCGTGCTCGAACCGAGTACTGCTCTGCAGCATCATGGCGATCAGTTCAAGGAGTCATCGATCGAATGAGGACAGAAGTTCCTGTTCGGCGGGCCGTCGTCACATCCATTCGCGACGCCGCAGTGGTGGTTTCCGCCCTCCTGGCCGCTGAGCCAGCACCTGATTTACACCGTTCAGGCCCCGCTCGAACCCGAGTGCGCTGGACGCCATATACAAGCGCCGTACTCGAGCCCGGCCCTCGCTCGTCAGGCGTACTGCCTCATCCCAATTCGCCTCGAGATCGTGCACCCAGGCACGGAGGGTCAGTGCGTAGTGCAGTCGCAGGGCTTCAACGTCGAGCACCTCCAGCCCAGCAGCTTCCAGTGCCCCCATCATGACGGTCAGACTGAGCATCTCACCATCAGGAAAGACATAGCGGGGGATGAAAGAGTCCGGGTCCGGTGGCATCTCGCCGGCATTCCATGAGATCGCGTGGATGAGGATCCGGCCGCCAGGACACAGGAGACCGTGCAGGTGGGATGCGTAGTCACCTATCTGCTCGCGGCCGACGTGTTCGGACATACCGATCGAGCTGATGGCATCGAAGGGTCCGTCGTCGACGTCGCGGTAATCCTGAACGCGGATCCCGATCCTCTCGGAGAGTCCCGCGTCGGCCGCCCGCGCACGCCCGAGGGTCGCCTGCTCGTGGGAGAGGGTGACACCGACGACGTCGACTCCGTAGCGACGTGCGGCATGTAGTGCGAAGCTGCCCCAACCGCAGCCCACATCCAGCACGCGCATACCGGGGCGGAGATCGAGCTTGCGGCAGACCAGATCGAGCTTCGCTCCCTGAGCTGCGTCCAGGCCGGCGGTCTCGTCGTCCCAGACGGCGCAGGAATAGACCATCGTCTGTCCTAGGACAAGCGCGTAGAACTCGTTGCCGACGTCGTAGTGGTGCGAGATCGCGGCCGCATCGCGCTGCTTGGAGTGCTTCCGTCCCGACCGCGCGGCGTTCATCTCCTCTGGCGGCGGAGCCGGCGGAAGCCCCAGGGCACCAACGCGTAGTGCGGTCCGCATCAGTCTCAGGCGCTCACCCGCGGTTGGGGGACGAAAAGCCCTCAACTCCGCGAACTTGCCCACCGAGCTGAGCGCGGAGAAGCTTTCGAGGAGGTCGCCTGGACCGTCGATGTCACCGGCGACGTAGGCACGGCTCAATCCGAGCTGGTTGGGCGACCACAGCATCCGCCGCAATCCCAACGGGGATCGGAACTCCAGCACCGGGGCGTCAGGGGGCCCGGCTTCCGAGCCGTCCCACGCGCGCAGGCGCAGCGGTATCTGCTCGGTGCCAGGAACGATGACCAAAGCTTCGGAAAGTCGTGGAGCTACTCCCGCTCTCCTGCTCATGCCCCCTATCTACTATGACTCGTTCGCAGGGGCCAGAGGTAGTCGGCGCCTGGCGACCGGCAATGTCGGCGAATGGGTGCGCTGGGCCTCTGCCTCGAGATGCTGCGAGAAGGCACGGCACCTGCCGGTTTCAGAATCCGATCGTTGCCGTATCAGAACGGCGTTGACTTCGAGTACGTCGTACTGTTGCTGCGTAATGCTGCCTGTCTGGTTCGACCTGGTGCTGTTCAGCTGTCTGGTTCGACCTGCTGCCGTGCCGCTTACCGGTTCCTCCGGCCCGGTGATGGTGCGCTGCCTTGTGGCTTCCAACTCGGCAGGACGGCGGGTCCGCGGCGAACCATTGTGTGTGCCGTTTTCACGCTCGAGCCGTCGTCCACTCGCCGACGCTCTGATCGAGGCCGGGCCCTTGCACCCGTGTTCCCGAAGCGGGTGCGCAGTGGCGACCTCTCCGCTTTCCTCCCAGGAATTGTTGTCACGCCCTCCAGGGAAACCACGGCGAGATATCTAGCGGGGCGTCTCTACTGCCAGAACCTGGGGGCGGACAGCGCACTACCCCCACCGCCGCCGCAGGATATGGAAGAGGAAGGTCCAACGATCAGCAGTAGGCTCGCTCACAGGAGAGCGGGGCCGGCGAACGGAGCCGGCTGATCGCAGGTGAGGAGCGGCTCGGGCGCCGGACGGGGGAAGCGAAGGCATTTCAACCGAATTCCATCAGCCCGATCCGCCACCTGTGGCCTGCGGGGGCGGGTTCGGGTGCTGCGGTCCGATGCGGCCGGGTCGTGCGCTGTGAAGTTTGCTCTGACGAGCGAGCCCGGTTTGCCGCGGCGCAGCCGGGGACACGGGCGCCACGACGCCGACCCCGTGGCAGCACGTCGGGTTGTCCGTTGATTCCTTAAGCCTGTGAAATGGTCGACCGAACCAGGGCGATGGTGCGTCGTCGGGTCAGCTGGTCCTGGTTCCGCTGCCGGCTGGCGGTGTCGCCTCACTGTTTGCTCGGGCCGGCGCGTGCGTAGGGAGGGGGTCGGCCCGTGCTGTTCGCCGGTGGTGGTGGGTGGATTTGTGTTGGGGGCGTAGTGGTCGTATAGTTATGGAGTTGCCCCGGTGAGGGTGACGGCCCCCCTTACAAAGTTGAAGTTGTTCTGACGTGTGCTGTGCACGTGTTGGAATTGGCTTCCTGTTTGTTGTCGGTTGTGTGGGTCTGCTGGTTGGCTGTGGTGCCGGGTTTTGCCTGGTGATGCTGCTGGGAGCGGATTTGCGGGATCGGGTTGGTGCGGGTAAGCTTGAAAAGTTGCTTCGGAGCGATGACATGACGGTTTGGTTGTGTTTGGTGCCGGTAGCTCCTGTTGTTTGAGAACTCAATAGTGTGCCAAGTTTGTTGATACCGATTGTTTTTTGATTGGTTGAATTTGCTGGTT
>NZ_PJIQ01000040.1 GCF_002929745.1 Arthrobacter sp. B1805 | reverse complement strand
CTCCCGGCCATCGGGGAGACCTTGCACTTCAAGAGCACCGTCACCGCGGTCACCCGGCTGGGGATGGACAAGACCCGAACGAAGGACCGCGACACCACCCCGTTCCTCGTCCGCGTCACCAGCCCCGAGGGCACCACCGATCACCTTGTGCGCGCCGTCGTCGACGCCTCCGGCACCTGGGGCCAGCCCAACCCCCTTGGCCAGGCTGGCCTGCACGCGCCCGGCGAAGACGCAGCGTCCGCGTTCATCACCACCGCGCTGCCCGACGTCGTCGGCACCGAACGTGACCGCTTCGCTGGTAAGACCGTCATGGTCGTCGGAGCCGGTCACTCGGCCGCGAACACCCTCATCAACCTCGGCCAGGTCGCCAAGAACGAACCCGGTACCCGCATCCTCTGGGCCGTGCGCGGCAGCGGACCCGCTCAGAAGCTCTACGGCGGCGGGGACCTCGACGGCCTGCCCGCCCGCGGGCAGCTCGGCAGCCGCCTGCGCACCCTCGTCAGCGACGGCGTCATCGAGCTCGTCACCAACTTCACCATCACCAGCCTCAACGCCACCGACACGGGTCTGGCCGTGACCGCGTCGACGCCGGACGGGTTCCGCACCATCGACGTCGACGTCCTCGTTCCCGCGACCGGGTTCCGGCCGGACCTCGACATCCTCCGCGAGCTGCGCCTGGAACTCGATCCCGCTGTGGAGGCACCGCGCGCCCTTGGGCCCCTGATCGACCCCGAGTTCCATTCCTGCGGAACAGTCCCGGCGCATGGTGCGGACGTCCTGGCCCACCCGGAGAAGGATTTCTATCTCGTCGGGATGAAGTCCTACGGACGCGCACCCACCTTCCTGCTCGCCACCGGATACGAGCAGGTCCGCTCCGTGACCGCCGCAATCGCCGGCGACCTCGAAGCCGCATCCCGCCTCCAGCTCGAGCTGCCCGAAACCGGGGTCTGCAGCACCGACCTCGGCGGCTCCTGCGACACCCCCGCCGCAACCACCCTCGCCAGCATCACTGGGGCCGCTGGTGCGTCCTGTGGGACCGAAGCAGCAGGTGAAGCGGCAAGCGATACAGCATCTGAGATGGACGCTGGTGCTGGCGGGTGCTGCTCCGCGCCTGAGCCGCAACTGGTCATGATCGGGTTTCCCACCGGCACCGCGCACGGCCGCTCCGGTGACTCCGACTACTGACTCCGACTACTGACTCCGACTACTGACTCCGACTACTGACTCCGACTACTGACTCCGACTACTGACGCCGACCACCGATTGGGGCCGGCAGGTTCGGACCATAGCCGGCAAGCAGGTTGAAGGAGGACCCGGCAGGCGGACCCGCCCGCCGGTCAGAGCACCAGGAAGGACGAACACCATGAGCACGCTCTCGCCAGCTGATGATCCCACCGGCACCCACGAGCACGTCCTGCACCGCATTTGCGACGAGCTCGCCGCCTCCTTCAATGGGGTGTTCGGTCCCGAAATGGTCGAACGCTACGTCTTCGAGTCCTACACGGCCCTCGCCCGCACAGCCAAGATCAAAACCTACCTCCCGATCATCACCCGCCGGTTCGCCCGCGACCGGCTCAATGCCCTCGCCCACGCGCAGGGCAAACGCCCCAGTGGAGTCCCCGAAGTCCTCTTCGTCTGCGTCCAAAACGCAGGTCGCTCCCAGATGGCCGCAGCCCTCCTCAAGGACCTCACCCAGGGCGCTGTGAACGTCCGCTCAGCAGGCTCAATGCCGGTTGAGCACCTCGACGAGAACGTCGTCACCGCCATGAGCGAGATCGGGATCAGCCTCGGCGAGGAGTTCCCCAAACCCCTCACCGACGACGTCGTCCGCGCAGCCGACGTCGTCATCACCATGGGCTGCGGGGACACCTGCCCCATCTACCCCGGCAAGAAGTACGAGGACTGGCACATCTCCGACCCGGCGACCATGGACCTCGACGGAGTCCGGGGCGTGCGGGACGCCCTGCGTGCCCGCCTAGAAGGACTCGTCTCACAACTCGCCAGCTAAGTCCCCGAGGTTCATGGCCAGATACCACTGCGAAAACAACGCCACTTACCGGTGCAATTTGCGGCCCTGGCGATCATGCGCCGCGCTGGCGCTTACACCGCCCGCGTCTTCGACGCCGAAGGCAACACCACCGGCATGCTTTTCCTCAAGGAACTCGTCGGTGAGGTCCAGAACACCACCAGCAGATAAGCAGCCAACATGGCACCGAGTGCCAGCACTTAGCGGACGGCTGCCAGCCGTTTCGGGCCCCCTTCCGTTTTATTCGTGGGTGGGTTCGCCGGTGACGCGGTGGTCGGCGTGGTTCATGCCTTCGAGGATGAGTCGTGTGAGGTGTCCGTCGATGATGCTGTAGATGACGTTGCGGGCGTCCTTGCGGGTCGAGACGAGCCCGGAGAGACGGAGTTTGGCCAGGTGCTGGCTGACCGCGGTGCGGTTCGCCCCGGTCGCGGCGACCATCGTCCCGACGTCCGCGGGCCCTTGTGTGAGGATCCACAGGATGTGCAGGCGGGTGGGATCGGCCAGCATCCGGAAGGTCGACGCACCGGCTTCGAGGCGCTGGGCATCCGGCACGACAGGATGGACAAGACTCGGCGCCACCTGACGTGGCTGGTCGGTGTCCTCCTCGGTCACCGGATGAAGGACGGCGGCAGGACTGGCCGGCGGGTCAGCCGGTGCTTCGTTCACGATGTTCCTCGCCCCCCTTGTCGCCCGCCTCGTACCGGTACCTCAACCCGAACACCGATGCTCGCACGGTGTATTTCTTCTCCACATCACCGTTCAGGCCGCTGTGCTGGTCGCTGTCCTGGCCGCTGTTCTGGTCACGGTTCACGTTACTGCCCACGCCCACCACCGCGCGTCGTTCCCCGTGGACGGGGAGCGGCTGGTGCTGCTGAGTCGCTGCGCGTGTCGGTGCCGGCCGTGGCGGCGACCCCGGTCGTGGCCTCGGTTGTGTCTGCACCGGTGCCTGGAGCTGGGGCTGCCGGTCGGGGAGCGGGCCAGAGCATCAGTGCTGTGATCGTGCCGATGAGGGCGAGTGCTCCGAGGACGATGGCGGCGACGCTCAGGCCGGCGGCGGCTCCGACCCACCCGGCGAGGGGGTAGGCCAGGAGGTAGCAGGCGTGGGAGAGGGAGAACTGGGCGG
>NZ_PJIQ01000003.1 GCF_002929745.1 Arthrobacter sp. B1805 | reverse complement strand
AGAGTGTGGGAGAGTAGGACACCGCCGGACAACCATTACAGTGAAGGCCCCACACCACCAGGTGCGGGGCCTTCACCCCTTTAACCACCCACCCCCCCCCGCACACCACCCGGCAGTCGGACCCGGCACGCACCCGGCAGGCCACACCCGGTACCACCCGGGAGAGGCAGCAGGGCAGCTGGGGGAAGGGCTCCGGCACGTGAGCTCGTTCCTGCCTCCCTCGGACGCTGCCGCGCGGCCGGGGCCGGTAGGGTCGAATCATGAATAGCCTGTTCTCCCACCAGCCCGCCGCGAACGGCAACCCGCAGCAGCTGCCTGACCTTCACACCACTGTGGTCGTTCCGGCCCCGGGCGAGCACGCGTGGGCCGGCCTGACGGAGCACCTCCACCTCTGGTGGCCGGCGGAAGAGCTGAGTCGTTGGGGAGCTGACAGTTTCTTCGACCTCGAGGACAACGCGTTGGTCGAGACGTCTGCTGAGGATGACGAGAACGTGTGGGGTGAGGTGGTGGACGGCCAGCCCGGGAAGTGGCTCGAGTTGAGGTGGCATCATGTCGGTTCCGCGTCGACGACAACGGTTGTCCGGCTGGAGATGGAAGAGGCCGACCGTAGTTCTGCCGACGCGGCAGCTGTCGCCGCAGGGGCTGACGGGGCGCCGAGTCCGGTAGGTACCGCCCTGACACTCCATCACTCGGGCTGGATGACATCGGACCCCGAGGACGTGTACGACTTCTACAGGCAGTTCTGGCCGGACGCCCTGAGCCGCTACCGACGGTTCATGGGGGCATCGTGATCGACCCGGATGCTCTCGGTGAACTCGAGCTCGCCCTTCCGGGAAGGGTCTCGACGACCGCGGAGGACCTCACACTCTACTCCCGGGACCAGGGGCCAGTTCTGCACCCTGTCATGCCCAGTGCCGTGATTCGTGCCCGGAGCGTCGGCGACGTGCAGGCAGTCCTTCGATGGGCTACGCGGAAGGCAGTACCCGTCGTGAGCCGTGGAGCCGGATCAGGGGTATCGGGCGGTGCGCACGCCACCGCGGGGAGCGTCATCCTGTCGCTCGAGCTCATGAACACGATCCTGGCGATCAACCCCGATGACGAGACCGCCGTCGTCGAACCGGGTGTCGTCAATGCGGATCTGAACGATGCGGTCGCGGTGCACGGGCTGATGTACGCCCCCGACCCAGCGAGCTACCGTTGGTCCACGATCGGCGGGAACGTCGCGACGAACGCGGGAGGCCTGCGGTGCGCCAAGTACGGTGTCACACGCGACTCGGTTCTCGCGCTCGACGTCGTCCTGGCCGACGGCACGCTGGTCTCCACCGGCCACCGCACCTTCAAGGGCGTCGCGGGGTACGACCTGACAGCACTGATGACCGGCTCCGAAGGGACCCTCGGTGTCATCGTCGGCGTGACGGTGCGTCTGCGCTACCTGCCCGTTGCGGTGCACACCCTCGCCGCGTTCTTCGACGACTTCAGCCAGGCGGCCGCCGGCGTCCTCGCGATCGGCCGAGCCCGGGTGCAGCCGTCGATCCTGGAGCTGCTCGACGGCCGCACCCTGGAGGCGCTGGACGTCGCGCACGGCTCGGATCTGCGCGGGCGCGGTGGGTCTCTGCTCCTGGTTCGGACGGACGGCTACGGTGCTGCTGCCGAGGCGGAAGCCATCCGGGAGGTGCTGGCAGGTCCCGGTGCTCACGTCAGTGACGCGGGCTCGGAGGAAGCGGATCGGCTCGTGGACCTGCGGCGACACAGTCGCGGCGACGAGGTCGACGACCTGTACAGGGTGGGGGAGGACGTCGCCGTGCCGAAGTCCCAACTCGTGCACTATGTGGCTGCTCTCGAAGCCATGGCCCGGCGTCACCGGGTCAACCTGAAGGTCGTCGCGCATGCCGGTGACGGCAACCTCCACCCGACGTTCTGGGTCGAGCGACACGAGGGAGAACGCTCGCAGGAGCGGTTGGAGGAAGCGCTGGACGAGTCGGTGCGGTGCGCGCTCGACCTCGGGGGCACCATCACCGGGGAGCACGGCGTAGGACAGTACAAGCGCCGCTGGCTTCCCTGGGAGCAGTCCGGCGAGATCCTCTCCCTGCAGGCCCGCATCAAGCAGGTCTTCGACCCGCTGGGCATCCTCAACCCCGGAAAAGCCATCGTCGCCTGATCGTTGCTTCCCGGCTCCCGGTCAGCGCAGCCACCCGATGATAATGTTCAGGAAATTGCCGGTAGTACCGGCTCTCTCCACTACCTTCCTCGGGGGCACCATGTCTGACAATAATCCGGGGTCGCAGGGCAACTCGCCCTACGGCCAGCAGAACCAGCCGCAGTACGGGCAGAATCAGCCCCAGTACGGGCAGAACCAGCCGTCCTACGGACAGCAGACTCCCTCACCCTACGGGCAGCAGGGCCAGTACGGCTCCGGAGCGGGCAACTACCCCGGCCAGCAGGGGTACCAGGGCCAGCCCGCGGAGAACCCCGGCAGGACGCTCGGGATCGTCGGACTCGTGCTTGCCATCCTGATCGCCCCGGTGGGTCTGATCATCAGCATCGTCGCTCTTGTGAAGTCGCGAAAAGCCAGGATGGGCAACGGTCTCGCCCTTGCCGGCATCATCATCGGCGCGCTCCTGACGATCCTCTGGACGGTGCTGATCATCGTGATCGCCAGTTTCGCCGCGGACATCGCCCAGCAGGTCATCCAGGCGTGCGAGGGCCTGCCCACAGGCACGCCTGTGACGGTGCAGGGCCAGCCCGTCGAGTGTCCCTAGCGTAGTTCCCATAGCGGACCGCTCATGACAGAGGCCCGGCAGCGTTGCTGCCGGGCCTCTGTCATGAGCTAGTCGTCGCCGAAATCGGAGTCCTCGTCGATGCCGATCGTCCTGGAGTCGGCCGTCAGCATGATCTCGGCCTCGTCGCGCCGGTGCCGTAGCTCGTCGTCGAGGTAGGACTGCACTGCTTCGGCCATGGGCACGTTCCGGTCCTCACGTTCGGACATGTACCAGCGGTGCTCCAGCACCTCGTGGACGACCTCCGCCGGTTCGAGCTTGCCGCCCAGTTCCCGTGGCACGGCACGGACGATGGGCTCGAACACCTCGTTCACCCAGAGGTGTGCGCTGAACTCCTCGTCCAGATCCGGGTTGTTGTCCGCTCGGTAGGCGTCCATGTCGTTGAGGAGCCTCCGGGCCTGGTTCTCCTGGGCATCCAGCCCGGTCAGGCGGAGGAGCCGGCGGCTGTGGTGTCCGGCGTCGACGACCTTCGGCTGCAGCTGGATCTGCGTGCCGTTCGCCGCCGTCTTGATCGCGTACTCCTCGACGTCGAAGCCGAGCTCGTTCAGGCGGCGGATGCGCGCTCCCACGCGCCAGCGTTCACCGAGCTCGAAGGACTCCTTCTCGGTCAGCTCACTCCACAGGCGGCGGTAGCTGTCCATGATGAGCTCGCTCGTCGCCAGCGGGTCCACCTTCTCCTCGATGAGCCCGCCCTCGGCCAGGTCCATCAGTTCGCCGGCGATGTTCACGCGGGCGATCTCGAGGTCGTATTCCCGCTGGCCCGTCGACAGCTCGGGGTACAGCTCGCCCGTCTCGGCATCGACGAGGTAGGCGGCGAAGGAGCCGGCATCGCGCCGGAACAGGGTGTTCGACAGCGAGACGTCGCCCCAGTAGAAGCCGATGAGGTGCAGGCGCACGAGGAGCAGGGCCTGGGCGTCGATGAGCCGGGTCAGCGTGTCGCGGCGAAGGGTCTGCGAGAACAGGGCCCGGTAGGGCAGGGAGAACTTGAGGTGGCGGGTCACGAGGACCGGGTCCAGCTCCTCGCCCTCGGGGGTGGTGCGGCCGGAGATGACCGCGACGGGCTCGACGCAGGGCACGTCCAGGCGCTGCAGCTTCCGGAGCATGTGGTATTCGTGGCGGGCGATGTGCTCGCTGGTCTCCTTGACGGCGATCACCGAGCCACCGAGGTGCGCGAAGCGCACGATGTGCCGTGAGATGCCCCGGGGAAGAGCGGCCAGTGCGCTGGCCGGCCACTGCTCCAGGGCGACATGCCACGGCAGGTCGAGCAGTTCGGGGTCGGTCGCCGCGGCGGTGATGTTCAGGGACCCGAGACTAGGGGCCTCCGAGGACGCGGGCCGCACCCGCGGCAGCTTGCCGGCTTGGTCGTAATCTGTCGGCTCGTCATGCCATTGGGCGTTCGAGGTCTCGGTCATGGTGATGCCTTCGTGTCAGGGCGGAAAGGGGCCTGCATCAAGCGTAATTGCCGTTAAACGGAGAGGGTGGCGTCCGCCGGGCGTCCAGAGGATGCCCGGCGGACGCCACCGCCGTCGTCGTACGTAGTGCGCTGTCCGCGTAGGTACTAGACCGTCTCTGCCAGGCGGAGGCCGGTCGTGGTGTCGAAGAGGTGCACGTGTCCCTGCTCGGGACGGACGTACACGCTGTCGCCCTTCATCGGGGGGCGGCGGCCGTCGACGCGGACGACCATGTCGTGGTCCTTGCCGTCGAGCGTGGTGTGGCCGTAGATGTAGGCATCCGCACCGAGTTCCTCGACGACGTCGACCTCGACCTGCAGGCCCTCTCCGGCGGCCGCGAGGACCAGGTCCTCGGGCCGGACACCCAGCGTGACGGTGTTGCCCGCGGCAGCGTCGAGGACGTTTCCGGGGACCGGGTAGACGATGCCGCCGAAGAGGACGCCGCCGTCCGTGACGGGCAGTTCCAGGAGATTCATCGCGGGGGAGCCGATGAAGCCCGCCACGAAGACGTTCTTGGGGCGCTCGTAGAGGTTACGCGGGGTGTCGACCTGCTGGAGGATGCCGTCCTTGAGGACTGCCACGCGGTCACCCATGGTCATGGCCTCGACCTGGTCGTGGGTGACGTAGACGGTGGTGACGCCGAGGCGGCGGGTCAGCGAGGCGATCTGGGTGCGGGTCTGCACGCGGAGCTTAGCGTCCAGGTTCGAGAGCGGCTCATCCATGAGGAAGACCTGCGGGTTACGCACGATCGCGCGACCCATGGCGACACGCTGGCGCTGGCCGCCGGAGAGCGCCTTCGGCTTACGGTCCAGGTAGTCCTCGAGGTCGAGGAGCTTTGCTGCTTCACGGACACGCTCCGCGCGCTCCTCCTTGGAGACGCCGGCGATCTTGAGCGCGAAGCCCATGTTGTCGGCGACCGACATGTGCGGGTAGAGCGCGTAGTTCTGGAAGACCATCGCGATATCGCGATCCTTCGGGGGAACATCCGTGACGTCGCGGTCACCGATGAGGATGCGCCCTGAGTTGACGTCCTCGAGGCCCGCGAGCATGCGCAGGGAAGTGGACTTTCCGCAACCGGAGGGTCCGACGAGGACGAGGAATTCGCCGTCGGCGATGTCGATGTTGAGCTTGTCGACTGCGGGCTTCTCGGTGCCCGGGTACAGGCGCGTGGCCTGGTCAAACGTTACCGTTGCCATGGTTTTGGTTCCTTTTCACGGGCAGGTACGTGCCCGACGATCCGTAGTGAATGGAAGAGTATTCAGTTGTGGTGCGCGACCCGCCAGCAGTACCGGTGACGTTGGTCACGCCTCCGTAGTATTGCACGTTCCCTAGCTGCGCGCACCTGACGAGCGCAGGGCCACGAGTTCCCGGAGAACCTCACCGAAGTCCTCGGGCGTGGAAACCGTGAAGGAAGCCGCCGTCTCCCCGGGGCCGATCCTGATCCCGACATCGTCCGCTCCGAGGGTTCGCAGGGCATGTTCGTCCGTGACGTCGTCGCCTGCGAAGAGGACCGCCGTCGCGCCCGTCGCCTCGCGCAGCAGGGCCAGGCCCTGCCCCTTGTCCGCCTTCACCACGGACACTTCGAGCACTCGTTTGCCGTCCGTCACGCCGAGGCCCTCGAGCCGGGCGAGTTCCGCGCGGGCCTGCGCGACAGCGGCGTCGGCCACATCAACGCTCGCCGTCCTGGTGTGCAGGACGACGCCGGCGGGCTTGAACTCGATGAGCGTCCCCTCATGCGCATCGACCGTGCGCTGCACGACCTCCGTGGCGCGGGCGAGGAGGTCCGCCTGCTCCGGGGTCAGGGTGAGGGGCGCGCCGTCGGGTCCGGTCCATGTCTCGGCCCCATGGCTTCCGATCAGCATGATCCGCTCGGGAGGATCCGCGACAGCGCGCAGGCTGCCGAGGGCGCGGCCGGAGATCAGCGCCGTCGTCGTGTCCGGGAGATCCGTGAGGGCCCGAAGAGCGGACGCGGACTCCGGAAGGGCGCGCGCGTCCTCGGCGCGCTCGACCAGGGGAGCGAGGGTTCCGTCGAAATCGAGTGCGACGAGCAGCCGCGGAGTCGATGAGAGCCTGCGCAGCGCTGCGTGCAGGGCAGGATCAAGCGCCACTGTCGGGACTCCCCGCATGGAGTGCGTTCAGGAACGCCTGCGACCACCGTTCGACGTCGTTGTGCACGACTTGCCGCCGCATCAGCCTCATGCGCCGCATGGCTTCCGGTTTCGGCATGGAGATGGCGGACACGATGGCACTCTTCAGGCCGTCGATGTCGTGCGGGTTGACGAGGATCGCCTGCCGCAAGGTGTCTGCCGCACCCGCGAACTCGCTGAGGACGAGCATGCCCGTGTTGGCGGTGCGGGCTGCCACGTATTCCTTCGCCACGAGGTTCATGCCGTCGCGCAGTGCCGTGACCAGCATGACGTCCGCCGCGAGGTACAGCGCCACCATCTCCTCCACCGGATAGCTGTGGTGGAGGTAGCGGATGGCCGTGTTCTTCATGGTGTCGTGGGTGCCGTTGATACGCCCGACGGCACCCTCGATGTCCTCGCGCAGGAGGCGGTACTGCTCGACCCGCTCCCGGCTGGGGCTCGCCACCTGGATGAGGGCGGCGTCCTCCACGGTGATCGCGCCGTCCTCGAGCAGTTCGCCGTAGGCCTTCAGCCGGTGCCCGATGCCCTTGGTGTAGTCGAGGCGGTCGACACCGAGCAGGATGTGCTGCGGATCGCCGAGCTCACGGCGGATCTCCCTGGAGCGTTCGATGACGTCGGGACGCTGCGCGAGCGCCGTGATCGACGCGGTATCGATCGAGATGGGGAAAGCCTCCGCACGGGAGACGTAGCCCGGAGCGCCGTCCTCGCCCGCCGGCACCTGCACCTGCTGGGCCTTGATCGTGTAGCCCTTGAAGCGGCGCACGCAGCGGAGGAAGTTGCTGGCATCACTCGGGCGCTGGAAACCGATGAGGTCGGCGCCGAGGAGCCCCTCGATGACCTGCCGGCGCCAAGGGAGCTGTGCGTAGATCTCGAGCGGAGGGAAGGGGATGTGGTTGAAGAACCCGATCTTCAGGTCCGGGCGGGCTTCGCGCAGCATCTTCGGCACGAGCTGCAGTTGGTAGTCCTGCACCCAGACCGTTGCTCCCTCGGACGCCACGGACGCCGTCGCCTGGGCGAACCGCTCGTTGACCCTGCGGTAGGAGTCCCACCAGGTGCGGTGGAACTCCGGGGAAGCGATGACGTCGTGGTAGAGCGGCCAGAGCGTCGCGTTCGAGAAGCCCTCGTAGTACAGCTCCACCTCCTCCTCGCTGAGCGGGACCGGGACGAGGCGCATGTTCGCCTCGTCGAAAGGCTCGAGGGTCTCGTCGGGGGCGCCGTGCCATCCGACCCAGGCGCCGTCGGCCTTCGCCATCACCGGGGCCAGTGCGGTGACGAGCCCGCCCGGCGACCGCCGCCAGGAGCTCTCGCCGTGCTCGTCGACGACGCGGTCCACCGCCAGCCGATTGGAGACGACGATGAAGTCGAAGTTCCCGAACGCGCCGTCCGCGGAGAACGACGGCTTGACGCCCGGTGTGGTCGAAGGTTGTGCTGCGCTCAAAACTGGCTCCATCGCAGTAGGTCGGTCTCGGAACGACTCTATCGGGTGATACCTAGAGCAGCGCGGCACGAGGTGTCCCAGGAACCTCGGAGCGGCCGTCGATAAACTGGCACTCCAGCTCAGCCGACGAAGAGGACCGATGGCGCCCGCACCCGCACGCAAGCCGACCAAAGCCGAACGCACAGCAGCAGCCCGCGAAGAGGAACGGCGTGCACGCGAGGAACAGCAGCAGAAGGAACGCCGCAACGGACTGCTCGCGAAGTGGGGCGTCGTCGCTGCCGCGCTCATCGTCGTGGTGCTCATCGCCGTCGTGGTGATCAACAACGCGCGAGGCCAGGTGGCCGACGCCGGCCCGGCTCCACGCGGAGGCAACGAGCAGGGCGGTATCACGCTCGTCTCCGGGACCGAGCTCGCGCCGGTGCAGGCCGGGGAGGTCGACACGTCGACCCTGCCGTCGGAACCTGTGGCGGAAGGAACAGTGCCGGAGGGGATCGGGGCGTCCGGGGACGGTCCGCTGCAGGTCGTCGCATACGTCGATGTCAACTGCGTGCACTGCGCGGACTTCGAGGCCCGGTACTCCGAGCAGATCCGCTCCTGGCTCGACCGCGGTGACATCACCTTCGAGTACCGCACGGTCGCCTACCTCGATCGGAACAGCGCCACCGACTACTCGTCGCGAGGAGCGAATGCGGCCGCGTGCGTCGCCGACACCGCACCCGAGGCCTACTTCGACTTCACCAGCCGCCTGTTCGCCCATTTCGAGCAGGGCGAGCTCGACGACGACGGACTCGTCGCGCTCGCAGGCGAGGCCGGTGCCGCAGACGTCACTGCCTGCGTCGAGGACGGCACCTTCCGGCCCTGGGTCAACTACACGACCGAGGCCGCGCAGGCAGCAGCCGTCGGTGGAACGCCGACGGTGTACGTGGACGGGGACGAGGTTACCGACGCGGTGTCGGACTTCGGGACGGCGGTGGAGGCGGAACTCGACGAGCGCAGCTGATTTCCCGTCGTGCTGGCGCTGGGCTACCCTTATTGAGCGCTCAGCGTCTCCTCGTGCAGCCCTCAGGTTGCTGGTGGACGACGACGGCGTCGGCTGGCGCGGCCAGCACGCCTCCTTAGCTCAGTTGGCCAGAGCACCGCTCTTGTAAAGCGGGGGTCGTCGGTTCGAATCCGACAGGGGGCTCCAACAACCCCTGGTGGGCCGAGTGCTTCGGGTTCCGAGCGGCGTCGCGCCACTCGCCAGACCGGCAGCCTGCCGTACCGATGATTCCGCGCGGACGTACTCGTTCAGGGTTGTGTCCCCGGTTTGTCAGCTCCGCTGGTCCGGGCCCTGCGTCTCGACCTGTTCCGCCTCGCGCTCCTCGGTCTCCTCCGCGGTGGTCGTCGGCCCTGGCTCCAGGCCGTCGCGCTCACGCCAGCCGCCCTTGCGGTAGGCGGGCGTTCCCGCCGCGAGGACCAGGAGGGTGAGCGAGACCGCGGCGAGCATCACGCAGACCATGGCCACGGAGTCACCACCGAGGAGTCCCACGAACGGACTGACGATTCCTGCCACTCCCGACTGCAACGACCCGATGACCGCCGCGGCCGTACCCGCCATGTGGCCGTAGTTGTGCAGTGCGAGAACCGAGGCGTTCGCGGGGATCATGCCCTGCGTTCCGAGGACGAGCCAGAGCCCGGCGACCAGGCCCACGATGCCGCCGAAGCCGGTCAGGGCGATGGCGAGGAGGATCAGTGCGCAGACCATCTGCACGATCACCGCGATCCTGAGGACGCGAATGGGGGCTGCGCGTCGCACCAGGGCGGCGTTGAGCTGCGCGGAACCGACGATCGCGGCGCCGTTGAGAGCGAACACGGCCGCGAACTGGCCCTGGCTGAGCCCGTACTCGTTCTGGAAGACGAAGGGTGATCCGACGACGTAGCTCATGATGACGGCGAGGCCGAGGCCGGGAATCACCGCGAGGGCCATGAAGTGCCGATCCTTGAAGAGCGCCAGGTAGCTGCCCGCGACCCGGCGCGGGTTGCCCGGGCGCCTCTGCTCCTGCGGCAGCGATTCGGGCATGAAGCGCCACACGATGACGACCAGGGCCAGCCCGATGAAGGCAAGGGCGTAGAACACCGCCCTCCAGTGCCACGCACCTGCGATCGCCTGTCCGATGGTCGGCGCGAACAGCGGCGCGACCCCGATCACGAGCATCAGGCGGGACAGCAGCCTCGCCGCGTCGGAACCGACGAAGCGGTCGCGGATGACGGCGATGGACACCACAGCCGCTGCGGCGTTGAAGAATCCCTGGCAGACGCGGAGTCCGATCAGGGTGTCGATGTCCGGTGTGATCGAGCAGAGGATCGAGGTCACGACGTGCAGCGAGATGCCGATGAGGAGGGGTAACCGCCTGCCGAACCTGTCGGAGAACGGGCCGATGACCAGCTGGCCGACCCCGGCGCCGATCAGCATCCCCGACATCGTGAACTGTGCTGCCGCCTGGGTTGCCTTCAGGTCCTCGGCCACCGCGGGCAGGGACGGAAGGTACATGTCCGTGGTGATCGCGGGCAGCGCGGCGAGTGCTCCCAGCATCAGGATCCACTTGATGCTCGAACGCTTGGTCGGGGCGGTCCTGTCGGCGGTCCTCGTTGTACTCACCCTGAAACCCTAGGCAGATCGTTGACTCACCGAACAGGCGCAGCGGGAAGCCGTTCCGCCGTGCCGGACTTCTGGACACGGGGCCTGCTCGGGGCTAGCGCGGAGGGACCCGGTGCAGCTGGACCTCCAGCTCGCCGGCTGCGATGACCCCTGTCATGTAGGTGCAGAAGGGTTGGCGCCGACGATCGGTGGGCGATCCAGGGTTCAGGAGTCGCAAGCCGGTGGCGGTTCGGGTGTCCCAGGGGATATGGCTGTGACCGAACACGAGGACGTCGGTATCGGGGTAGAGCGAAGCCATGCGGGCCTCTCGCCCGGTCGCCTGGCCTGTCTCGTGCACGACGGCGAGGCGTACGCCGTCGAGGTCCACCCGCGCGACGAGCGGCAGGCGCGCCCGGAGATCTGCGCCGTCGTTGTTGCCGTAGCAGGCGACGAGGCGGCCGGCCGCGGCTTCGAGCCGATCGAGAAGTGGCGTCTCGGTCCAGTCCCCGGCGTGCACGACGACGTCCGAGGCCTCGATCGCGGCCCACACTTCTCCGGGAAGTTCCTTCGCGCGCTTCGGGAGGTGGGTGTCTGCGAGGACAGTCAGCGTGAGGGGCATGGAGCCATTGTCCGACGTGCCCTGGGCCCCGTGACAAGTGGATAGCTCTGTGCCATGCTTCATAAGCACGCTTACTAACGGGTGTTCCACGCCACGAGGAGGCAGCCATGAAGATCGACAAGTCGCAGATCATCGACCTGCTGAAAAGCCAGGGCAAGCACGACCACGCCGACCAGGCACAGTCGGAACTTCCTGATCAGGTGGACCCTGAGCAGCACGCGGACCTGCTTGCGAAGTTCGGTATCAACCCGAGGGACTTGCTCGGCAAGCTCCCCGGTCTCGGCGGTTTCGGCCTGTAGCCGGGCCCGCGCGTCGCCCATCAACAACTGAGGAGTCAGCAATGGATACAGGTCAAGTGGTGTGGATCGTCGTCGGGATCGTGGTCCTCCTGGCCGTCATCGCCGTCATCGCGTTCCTGGCCCAGAAGCGCGGCGCCGTGCAGCGCAAGCGCAAGGAGGAACAGGACCGCCAGCACGCCGCGGAGATGCGTGAGAAGGCGAAGAACACGGAGCTGGAGGCGCGCGAGCGCGAGGCCAAGGCGTCCATGGCGGAGGCCGAGGCGCAGCGCGCCGAGGTGGAAGCCGAGCGCCTCCGCCAGCAGGCCCAGGAGCGGCAGACCGACGCCCAGGGCCTGCGTGAGAAAGTGACGCATCACACCGAGGCGGCCGACAGGCTGGATCCGGACGTCACAACCGACAAGGATCGGCGCGGGAACCACTGACATCCTCGCGCACCGGAAGGTATCAGGATGAATCGGGCGACGACGGTGGTCATCACGGGCGCCTCGAGCGGGATCGGACGGGCCACGGCGCGGTTGTTCGCGGAGGATGGCGCGCAGCTCGTCCTGGCCGGACGGGACGAGGAGACGCTCGAGGTCGTCGCGGCGGAGTGCCGCGACCGGGGCGGGGTCGTCATCGCCGTGCCGACGGACGTCGGTTCCGAGCCCGACGTCGACGCGCTGGCACGGGCGGCCCTCGAGCGGTTCGGGCGGATCGACGTCTGGGTGGGCAACGCCTCCCTCTACAGTTTCGGCACCTTCGAGCAGACGCCGTCCGAGGTCTTCGACAGGCTCATCGAGGTCAACCTGCTCGGTCAGGTGTACGGGGCTCGAGCAGCCCTCCGTGTGTTCCGGCGGCAAGGCGGGGGAGTCCTCGTCTCGGTCGCCTCCGTGTACTCCAGGATCACCTCGCCGCTTGTGAGCCCTTACGTCACCAGCAAGTTCGGGCTTCTCGGTTTCCTCGAGGTGCTGCGGATGGAGTTGCGCGATACCCCGGGCATTCATGTCTGCGCGGTCCTTCCCGCAACCATCGACACCCCCATCCACCAGCACGCCGCGAACTACACGGGCCGGCCCGTCCGCCCGCTGCCGCCGGTCGTCGATCCGGTCCGGGTGGCGCGCGCGATCGTCCGCGTGTCCCGGAAGCCCCGCCGGCTCACGCAGGTGGGCCGCGTCCAGTCGGCGTTCGTCTACGCGCGGGCGTTCGCGCCGGTGGTGTACGAAACCGTGGTGCCGACGCTCTACCGCTCCGTGGCACTCAGGAAGGGATCGACGCCACCAGCTCCGGGGAACGTATTCGACGCGGACCGGAAGCTCACGGGTGTCACCGGCGGATGGCGCCTGCTGCCCTGGCTCCGGCGCCTGCCGGGACGGTGAGGGAACCCGCGACCGTGCGGCGTCGACATCATCGGCCCGCGCCACTGTCAATGTGACGGACACGATAACGGGCGCTCGCTCGGCCCGCGAGGCGTCCGTCCATAGTTGGAGTATGGATCAGTGGCAGGGCCTTCTGGCGCAGTGCGCCCGGAGTATGGGGTTCGACCGCGGGCGGAACCGCGCCGCGTATGCGCTCGCCGGCGTGGGTGTCTTCTGGGCGGTAGGGTTGCTCGGCGGCCTGCGGATCCTGCACCTTGCCACGTCGCCGATGGCGATCCTCGTCCTGCTCTACGTGATGCTCGCGGTCGTCGCGCTGTCGCTGGTCGTCGCCGCGGCCGCCGTCGCCCAGCTCGGTCGGCAGGCAGCAGAAAGGCGCCGGCGCTAGGCGCCGACGCCCTCCCTTGTTGGTGCAGTGGCTACCGGGTCACGACGACGTGCTCGTTGGGCACGCAGTGCGTCATAGTGAGACCTTCCACGTCGCGAGGCCCGTTGCTTCCGAGGTTCTTCAGGCGGGCGAGCTCGTCCTCGGACAGGGTCTGGCTCGCGAGGGGCGGAAGATCCTTCACCTCGGCCAGGCCGATCCCGAGGCCTTCACCGACGCGTGCTCCCAGTTCATCGTCCACCATGTAGAAGTGCCACACCATGCGTTCCTGCACTGCGCGGGCAGCCTGGCCGATCAGCGTGACGAAGTTGCCGACGAGGTCGTCCTTCTCCCACTGCTCCAGCAGCTGGTACCGCTGGCCTGCCTGCAGGTAGTCCTGCGTGAGTGGGATGCGCTTGCGCGTCAGGCGTCCATGAATCTCCGGGCCCTGCTCGTCATGGGTCGGGTACTGGCCCTCACGGAGGCCCCCGGTGATGGATGGCTCGTAGTTGACGTGCGGGTTCTGGCCTGGCGCCAGGTCCGTGCCGTAGGACATCTGGCCGCCGCGCTGGTTCGTGTGCACGGGCGCGTTCTTGGCCGAGTTCACGGGCAGCTGCAGGTAGTTCGGGCCCACGCGGTAACGCTGGGTGTCGCTGTAGCTGAACGTCCTGCCCACCAGCATCTTGTCGTCCGAGAAGTCGAGCCCGTCGACGAGGACGCCCGTCCCGAACGAGATCTGCTCGTTCTCGTTGTGGTGGTCGGTCACGTTCCGATTGAGCGTCATGGTGCCCACGAGCTTCGGTTCGAAGTCCTGCTCCGGCCAGGTCTTTGTGTCGTCGAGCGGATCGAAGTCCAGTTCCGGGTGGTCGTGGTCCTCCATCAACTGCACGTAGAGATCCCACTTCGGGAAGTCGCCACGTTCGATGGCCTCGTAGAGGTCCTTCGACGCGTGGCCGAGGTCGGTTGCCTGGATGTTGGCGGCGTCCTCCTCGGTAAGGCTCTTCACTCCCTGGTGGGGCTGCCAGGTGTACTTCACCAGCTTGGTCTCGCCGTCGGCATTGACCCACTTGTAGGTGTTCACGCCGAACCCCTGCATGTGCCGGTAATCGGCAGGGATGCCGCGCGGGCTGAACAGGTTCACCAGCATGTGCATGGACTCCGGGGTCTGCGACATGAAGTCGAAGATGCGGGCCGGCTCCTGCCGGAAGGTGATGGGGTCCGGCTTGAGGGAGTGGATAACGTCGGGGAACTTGATGGCGTCGCGGATGAAGAAGACAGCGAGGTTGTTCCCCACGAGGTCCCAGTTGCCGTCCTCGGTGTAGAACTTCACGGCGAAGCCCCGGGGGTCGCGGCTCGCCTCGGACGAGTCCCTTCCGCCGATGACGGTCGAGAAGCGGATGGCGACGTCGGTCTTCTTGCCCGGCTCGGAGAACAACTTCGCGCGCGTGTAACGGGCGATGGGCTCGTCACCCCACATGCCGGTCGCCTCGAAATCGCCGTACGCCACGAAACCGCGCGCGTGCACCACGCGCTCCGGGATGCGTTCCCTGTCGAAATGGCTGATCTTCTCGAGAAACTGGTAGTTCTCCAGAGTGGCCGGGCCACGGGCACCGACGGTTCGTGAGTTCTGGTTGTCATAGACCTGGTGGCCCTGGCGATTGGTCAGGACGGCGCGGTCATCATCCTCGGCAGGCGGCTGGCTGGCGACATCGGTCATGGATTTCTCCTCACAGGGGGCTTCGGGCTTCGGGAGCATCGGGGCAGCGCGATCACCCCGCTCCCGCATTCGACGCTACCCAAGGCGCAGGTGGACAGCAACCTTAGTAATCGCTGATCACGTCCACGAAAACGGGGTTGGCATAGAACCAGGTGTCCAGCCACGGATTCGCCTCGGTGGTCCCGCTGCCGTGGCGCTGAGGACCCATCGGATCGACCGTCGCGCCGTAGTAGCCTGCTCCCGTGCGGTTTCCATCGCTGCCGCGGACGCGCAGGTAGAAGGAGTGCTCGACGTCCCTGAAGACGTGGCTCACGGTGACGGGGCCGGAAGCGCCGGAGACATCGAACTGACGAACCACGCGCGTTCCGGGAGCGCGGAGGGTGTCCCTGTCCACAGCCGGCCCCGTGATCGGCCCGCTGATGAGGTCGACGTGGGCCGCTCGCGGGAGGATCCCTGCGGCGTTGTGATACTGCGTGGGCGACAGTGTGATCGACACTTCGACGTCGGTCCCCCTGCGGACACCGAGCCGGGACCCGAGGGTGACACCGTTGGACCCCTTGCCCGGCTTCCCGTTCTTCTTCGCTTCACGAACGCGGACCTCGAGGCCGGCGAGCAGATGGCCGTGATCCACCCACATGCGACCCCTGCGCATCGCGTCGAGGATCCCGGTGTAGCCGGCCTCGGTGACCCCGGTGTGCAGTCGGCTGAACTGTCCGGGCCAGAAGTCGCTGCCTCCCTGAGGTATGCCGGTCTCCACGGGATCGGGTCGCCGCCCCTCGACGCTCCACCGGTCGAACTCGCTCAGCAGGCTCAGGTAGGGCTCGCGATCGGGGTAGGGGCCGGTGCGCAGGGTGTCCTTCACGGTCAGGTGGTTGTCGGAATTGGAGGTGATCCAGAACGGGAGGCCTTCGGCCAGGAGGGAGTCCCATACGCCACCGACCGTCGCCGTCGCCCAGTCGAAGCCGCCGTACGGCCGGTAGGCATCCGCCGGGTATCCCGGGAAGCTGTACTGGCTCGGCGCGTTGACGTACTCTCCCCGTTGATCGCCCGGCGCGGCGTTCTGGCTGATACCGCTTCCCTGGGCCCCGGGCGCGCCCTCCATGCCGATCATGACGTCGCGAGCGGCATCCCGCCAGGCGCGGATCTCGTGGGGTGCGTCGATGCCGAGCCTCAGTGGGTGGTTCGCCAGCACGACGACGTCGTCCACGTAGCCCGTGCGCCGCTGTTCGGCGAGCCACGCGATGGCTTCCACGGCTTTCCGCTCCGCGGCTTGTTCCTCGACCGAGCCGGGCGCCGGTTTCTCCCACCGGTTCAGCTTGCCGTCCCATACCAGTTCGAAGGTCCGCAGCAGATCGGCCTCGTGGGGTCCCGGCGCGACGAGCACGGAAGCGTGTTCCGCAGCCGGGATGTACCACTCGAGCCCCTGGAAGATCAGCAGGTCCGGATGCAGCGCTCGTTGCTCGCGGATCTCCCGGTTGGAGGTGACCACGCCGCCGTTGTTCGCATGGCCGAAGTTCGCGTGTTCAGTGAATGCCAGCCAGTCGACGCCGTACTTCCGTGCGTGGTCGAGCTGCTGCGCGATGCGGTACTTGGCGTCGTGGCTGTACTGCGTGTGCACGTGGTGATCACCGACGAGCCAGCTGAGCTGCGGATCGTTCTTCCCGACCGGGCCCTTGCCGCCGGGCGCAGCCGCTACCGGCGTCGTCGCCAGTGCTGTTCCTGCGCCCGATCCCGCGAGGACGGCAGCGGAACGCAGGATGGCACGCCTGTTCCAGCCGAGCGTCGCCAGCTCACGATCGGCAGCCTCCGCAGCCTGCTGTGCGTCGAGGGGTTGTGGAGCAGCCGTGGACGGTTCATCGGTGCGCATCGGGTACCTTGCCTGGAGGGGACGGGATCCCGAGCGTAAGCAGGGAGGGTGTCGGCGGCGTGAACCGCAAGCGAACACGGAGCGCCCTGCAGCGCGTGCGCCGACGCGGGAAGGCTGCAGAAGGGGGACGGCCGCCGGTGTACCAGCCGTGCACGACGACCACGAAGGCTGCGGCTTCCTCGAAGCCGGCCTCGATCGAAGCGGGCCTGAATCGAAGCGGGCCTGGATCGAAGCCGGCCCCCTACCGGCGCAGCGCACCGAGCGGGGGCCGATACCGCCTCCGCTATCACCGAGCTCCTGTCGACACGCTACGCCGGGAGGTGGACGACCGGATCGGCTGCGGTGCCTCCCGCCGACTAGACCGCTGCGGGGACCGCAGGTCCGGTGGGCCACCGCAGGAGGGCCGCGATGGGCTTCTCCTCGAGCGCCCCCGACGAGTACATGGTGACCTGCGCGTCGGTGAGGGCCGCAGCGCGGAGCAGGGCCGCGACGGCCGGGACCTGGCCGTTCGCGTAGCGCAGGTAGACCTGGTCTGAAAAGGAGCGGATCGTCGATCGGAGGTCATGAAAAAGGATCGGCGGTCGTAGGCGGCGGCGGGTAGCGTGGGGTCATGCTCACAGTTCCCGAGAATTTTCCGCCCCGGTACATCAGCTTCCTCGAGGCCCAGGACGAAGGCTTCGCCGAGACGGTGCTGATGGTGATGAAGCAGTCGATGGCCGAGGGTAAGTACGGCATCCTGGTCAGCAGCCATGCGCTGGACCGGCAGGCCGAACTGTCCCAGGAGGTCCCGTTCGGCGAGGTCGTCGAAGGAACGCGCTGACTCGCCCGGACCGAAGCGGCCGCCTCTGAACAAGGAATGCAGAAGGGACCAGGATTACGGAAGCGAACCAGGACTACAGAAGCGCCGGCCCGTCGGGTCCGGCGCTTCTGGCGTTCGTTGCAGGTGACCGTCGTTCTCCGGCTGCTGCCGGGTGGGGACAGACGTCAGGTGCCGTCGCTGTACTGGTCCTCGGAGTCCGCGCCCTCGGCGGGGTCCTCGGTGTGGACCCTGATGTCCTCCGGGTTCGCGTCGGTATCCCCTTCGGCGGGTGCTTCGTTGTGGGTGCGGTCGTCGTCACCGGGGTTGTCTGACATGCGCTCGTCCTCTCGGTTGCAGGGAAAGTAAGCTCCCTTACTGTCAGTCTACGGACCGTAGCCCGGGAGCGTAACCTCCGCAACCTTTCCCGTGACGGAGGGTCGCCGGCATGCCTAGGATCAAGGTATGGAGACCTCCACGAGCGCGCTGGCCGGCCGCGAGTCGAACCGGCTGCCGAACCACCGATCCCGGTTGACCGCGCGCGCGGTTCTGGTCGGTCTGGCTTCACTCGGGCTGGGGGTGGTGGCGCATGTGGCAGGCGGAGGATCGCTGCCGAGCATGCCCATCCTGCTCGGACTGGCCGCGCTCGCCGTCCTGGGGTCGGCCATCGCGGCGCAGGCGCACCTTCCACTGTGGGGGATGATGCTGCTCCTCGGCGTGACCCAGCAGGCGCTGCACTGGATCTTCGGTGGGCTGGGCGGAGCGTCGTCCTCCTTGACGGGCAGTTCCGGCCATCATACGGAGCAGGTGCCTGTCGGCGGGACAGTTCCCAGCGGGGGGCACTCGCCGGAGGCCATGCTGATGCTCCACGCCCATCTCGGAGCCGCGCTCCTGATCGGTTGGTCCGTGGCCCGCTACCCGCGGATCGCGGACTGGGTCTCACGCAGGCGCGGGAATCGGGTGCAGGAACAGGAAGACGCCCCCATCGACTGATGCGGGCGCCTGATTAGCTGGGCCGACCGACCCGTCCGCCGGGCCGTTCGGTCGGCCTCTGCCTCAGTTGCTGCTGACCGAGCCGTCGTAGAACGGGTAGTCGATGTAGCCCTCGGGCCCGGTGGAGTAGAACGTAGCCGGGTTCGGTTCGTTCTCCGGCAGGTTCTCGCGCCAGCGCCGGGCGAGGTCGGGGTTGGCGATGGCCGGGCGCCCGACGACGACTGCATCCCCCACGCCGTCCTCGAGGATGGCGATGGCCTCCTCGCGGTTCGTGATGACACCGAAGCCGCTGTTGATGAGGAACGGTCCGCCGAACCGGGTCCGGAGGTCCTGGACGAGCTCGCCCGTCGGATCGGCGTGCAGGATGCTCAGGTAGGCGAGGTTCAGTGGTGCGAGAGCGTCGACGAGCGCGCCGTAGGTCGCGTGGACGTCTGCAGCCTCTGTCTCGAGGGCGTCCTGGATGTTGTGGGCGGGCGAGATGCGCAGGCCCACCTTCTCCGCGCCGACCTCGGCAGCGACAGCGGTCACGAGCTCGATGACGAACCGGGCTCGCTTCTCGGGGGTTCCGCCGTAGGCGTCATCGCGCTGGTTCGATTCGGGCGAGAGGAACTCGTGCAGCAGGTAGCCGTTGGCACCGTGCAGTTCGACGCCGTCGAATCCGGCGACGTCGATCGCCTTGCGCGACGCCGTGACGAACTCGTCGATGATTCCAGGAAGCTCCTGGGTGGTCAGCGCATGCGGTACCGGGTAGGGCTGCTTGCCCGTGCTGGTCCGCGTGGTGCCGGTGATGGCGATGGCGCTGGGGGCCACGACCTCGTAGCCGCCGTTCGTATCCGGATGCGTCACGCGCCCCGCGTGCATGACCTGCGCGACGATGCGCCCGCCGTCGGCATGGACGGCGTCCGTGACCCGCTTCCAGCCTGCGAGCTGGTCGTCCCCGACGAGGCCGGGCTGGCCGGGGAAACCTTGACCGGCGTGGCTCGGGTAGGTGCCCTCGCTGACGATCAGACCGAGGGATGCTCGCTGGCGGTAGTGCTCGATGACGATGTCACCGGGGATGCCGGCGTCACCCGAGCGGACGCGCGTGAGGGGTGCCATCACCACGCGGTTGGGGATCTCGATCGTGCCGAGTGTCAGGGGGGAGAACAATTTCATGGGTCCTGCTTTCCGAATCGGAGTCCTGAGGGCGGTAACAGGGCATTCCCGAGTGGTATTCCGGAAGTGGCCCTCGTCACGGAGCTCACTACGGAGCGGCGGGGTGGTGGTCCCGGGGGCGGTGGAGTGCCACACTGACCATGGCTCCGCGGCATGGCGGGGCGACGAAGGGTAGGGGAGCGCGGCTATGGGCGGAATCCGGATGAAGACCGCACCGGCGCGATGGGTCCTGCTGGCCACCGTCCTGGGTTCGGGCCTCGCGGGCATCGACGCGACCGTCGTCAACATCGCACTGCCGACCATGGGCGCGGACCTCGACGCCGACTTCGCAGCCCTTCAGTGGATGGTCACCGGCTACACGCTGACACTCGCGTCCTTCATCCTGCTGGGCGGATCCCTGGGGGACCGCTACGGCAGGCGACGCATCTTCGTCCTGGGCGTGATCTGGTTCGCGGTCGCATCCCTGCTCTGCGGGCTCGCTCCCGACGCCGGACTGCTCATCGCCGCGCGCGCTCTTCAGGGCGTGGGCGGCGCCCTCCTGACTCCGGGCAGCCTCGCCATCATCCAGGCCACCTTCTCCGGCGAGGACCGCGCCCGTGCCATCGGTGCCTGGTCTGGACTGGGCGGCGTCGCGACGGCCATCGGTCCGTTCCTCGGTGGCTGGATCGTGGAGAGCGTCTCCTGGCGCTGGATCTTCCTCATCAACGTACCCATCGCCGCCGTCGTCGTCTGGATCGCCGCGCGGCACGTGCCGGAGACGCACGATGCCGAGGCGACCGGCAGGCTCGACGTCGGGGGAGCGGTGCTGGGCGCCCTGGCGCTAGGCGGCACCACGTATGCGCTGATCGAGGCTCCGGCCCGTGGAGTCGGCTCCCCCGCAGTACTCGCCTGCGGCATCCTCGGAATCACGGCGGCCATGGCCTTCCTCCTCGTCGAGTGGCGCACCGGGCACCCCATGCTGCCACTGCGGATCTTCGGCAACCGGCAGTTCAGCGCGGCGAACGCGGTCACCTTCCTCATCTATGCGGTGTTCGGCGGCATCTTCTTCCTCCTGGTCGTCCACCTGCAGGTCGTGGGGGGCTTCAGTCCGGTGGCCTCGGGAGTCGCGATGCTTCCGATCACCGCACTCATGCTCGCCCTCTCGCCGCGTGCGGGTGCTCTGAGTGCTCGAATCGGCCCGAGGATCCCGATGACTGCCGGACCGTTGGTGTGCGCCCTGGCGCTGGTCCTCATGCTGCGGATCGGCCCGGCGGCGTCCTACCTGCTCGATGTGCTGCCCGCGGTGGTCGTCCTCGGGCTGGGGCTGTCCCTGCTCGTGGCGCCCCTGACCTCGACCGCACTGTCCTCGGTGCCCGAGCACCAGGCGGGCCTGGCGTCCGGGGTGAACAACGCCGTCGCGCGTGCTGCAGGCCTGATCGCCATCGCGGTTCTACCGGCCGCTGTGGGGCTCAGCGGTGACGCCTACAGCGACGCAGTGCAGTTCGAGGCGGGTTTCGACACGGCGTGCGTCATCGGGGCCGTCGTACTCGTGCTCGGGGGACTCCTGGCTGCGCTCACCATCCGCACGCCGACACTTCCGGTGGGCGCGGCGCGTGCTCAGTCCGTGCATCCGGCGCATTGTGCGATCGACGGCCCTCCGGCCGCGACCGCCGCTGTGCGCGGCCACCGCCCGGCGGGGACGATGCGGGGCGACCACCGCTCGTCATGACGTGCGCGCGGCGGACCGACAGCGGACTGGGGACGGCGGACTCGGGGCGGCGGACTCGGGGCGGCGGACTCGGGGCGGCGGACTCGGGACAACGGACTCGGGACAACGGACTCGGGACAACGGGGTGGACGCGCTGCCACCGTCATGGGGCGGGCCCGGACGCAGCGAAGCCCCGAGCACTGCTCGGGGCTCCTCCGGTGCGCGCGCTACGCCGCTACTTGATGTCCTGCTCGTCCATCGCGCTCAGCGGGGAGCCGCCGCGGTTGGCGGGATCGTCGCTCGCATCGACGTCGTCGTCCTCCATCATGCCGAAATCGACGTCCGCAGCAGCCTCGCCGAGCATGGGCTCCTCGGGCGGATACTGCTCTTCGCCGTGCTCGAAGCGGGCCTCGGCGGTCTCCTGGCGAAGGGTCTGATCGCTGAGGTAGCCCTCCTCGCCGACCTCGGAGACGCCGTTCTCGTCGTCGCCGGTCTCCTCGACGCCCGGCTCGTCCTGCAGGAGGGGGTCCTCCTGCCAGCGGTCCGGATTCTCCTCGGCCGCGCCCTCGTAGGAGTCCGGCTGGCCCTCGAGGACCGGGTCGAAGGCCTCTGGCGCCAACGAGTCGTTCGGCACGTCGGGCTCCTCGCCCACGATGGTCAGTTCCTCATCGGGAAGGTTCTCGGTCATCTTCTCTGCCTTTCGTCGGTGCTGTGCATCCTTCGATCATCAGCCTACTGATGAATCGGTCTGGGCGACAGTTCGGCCTCCGCCCGGACCGCATCGGCTCCGCTAGGCGTGATCGCGCCAGGTGTGCCGGGGCTCGTAGCCCAGGAGGCGCCGGGCCTTATCGATCGAGAGGAGGGTCTCGTGCTCACCGATCTCCCGCGTGACGTCGACGCCGGGGAACACCTCGGCCGCCAGGTCCGCACTCGTCCGGCCCATGACGGTGTCCGCTGCGGCGATGATGAAACGGTCGAAGCCGGGAGCAGCGTTCTCCAGAGCCTTCTGCACCGCCTGGGCGCCGTCACGACCATCGATGTACCCCCACAGGTTCCACTTCCGGGCCGTGGCGTCGGCGTCGAAGGAGGGGAACTCCGCGTAATCCTCCGGGTCCATCACGTTCGAGAACCGGAGCGCCGTGATGCTCAGCTCCGGATCCCAGCGCGCGAGCTCGATGGCCAGCTGTTCCTCGAGGTGCTTGACCAGTGAATACGTGCTCTCGGGCCGGGCCGGGTAGTCCTCGTCGACAGGGATGTACGGGGGAGGCGTGTCGAACGGCAGCCCGAGGACGGTCTCGCTCGACGCGTAGACGATGCGTTTGATCCCTGCCCGGCGGCAGGCCTGGAAGACGTTGTACGTGGCCGTCATGTTGTTGTGGAAGGTCGCGACGTCCGCCTGCAGCCCAGGGGCGGGGATGGCACCGAGGTGCACGACGGCGTCGAACCCGGCATGCCGGTCGTCCACCCCGAGCAGGGCATCGACCACCTGCCCGTAGTCGCGGAGATCGATCCGCAGGAATCCCGGGCTGCGCTCGCCGTACTGGTCGAGTTCGAGGACGGTATGACCAGCCTCCCGCAGGCCGCGGACGACGCTGCGCCCCAGCTTGCCGCTCGAACCGGTGACGGCGACGTTCAGCGATGTCGTCGGGGACGCCATCAGACCGGGCGCGTTTCGGGGGAGACGGTCTTTGCTACGTCGGTCTCGGCAAGGTCACCGATCGCGTCGTCGATCGCCTTCAGGACGTCGTCCTCGAGCTTCACGCCGGCTGCGACGGCGTTCGACTCCACCTGCTCGGGCCGCGAGGCCCCGATGATCGCCGAGGCGACGTTCTTGTTCTGCAGCACCCAGGCGATCGCCAGCTGCGCCAGCGTGAGGCCCACTCCGTCCGCGATGGGGGCGAGCTTCTGGACGCCGGTGAGGACCTCGTCGCCCATCCAGCGCTTGATCATGTCCGCACCGCCCTTGTCGTCCGAGGCGCGCGTCCCCTGCTCGGGCTGCTGGCCAGGCTTGTACTTGCCGGTCAGCACGCCCTGTGCGACGGGGGACCAGACGATCTGCGACAGTCCGAGCTCTTCCGAGGTGGGCACGACCTCACCTTCGATGACCCGCCACAGCATCGAGTACTGAGGTTGGTTGGAGATCAGCTGGAAACCGAGCTCCTTCGAGAGGGCGTGGCCGTCGCGGATCTGCTGAGCGGTCCATTCGCTGACTCCGATGTACAGGGCCTTCCCCTGGCGCACGATGTCCGCGAAGGCCTGCATCGTCTCCTCGAGCGGAGTCTCGTAGTCGTACCGGTGGGCCTGGTACAGGTCGACGTAATCGGTCTGAAGGCGCTGCAGGGAGCCGTCGATCGACTCCATGATGTGCTTGCGCGAGAGCCCGACGTCGTTGTGGCCCTTGGGGCCAGTGGCCCCCCAGACCTTGGTGAAGATCTCGAGCGACTGTCGGCGCTCGCCCTTCAGTGCCTCACCGAGGACGGTCTCTGCCGCGGTGTTCGCGTACACATCCGCTGTGTCGAACGTGGTGATCCCGACGTCGAGCGCCGCGCGCACGCACTGGGTGGCGACGTCGTTCTCCACCTGGGAGCCGTGCGTCAGCCAGTTGCCGTAGGTGATCTCCGAGATCTTGAAGCCGCTGTTTCCGAGGTATCTGAAGTCCATGATCCTGATGCTAACCACCCTGATCGGACGAGTACAGGGCGCTCCGTTCACCGGGGCAACCTTTGCGTCATGGTGCCGGGTGAGGGATCGTCCAACCGCTAGACTTGACCGCGTCCTTCGGTTGCCGCCCACCAGTGAATGAGGAATCTTGGTCGATTTCAGCGCTCGTTTCGCCACCGGAATTGAGCAGCAGAACTGGGATGCGCTCGTCACGGCGAACCCGGGTGGTGGAAACATGCTCCAGTCCGCCGCCTTCGCCGAGGTGAAGTCGCACCACGGATGGCGGCCCCGGTTCGTGGTGCTCGACGGTCCCGGCTACACCAGCCACAATCTCATCTTGGAAAAGAAGCTGCCCGTGATCGGGGCGCTGTGGTACCTCATCAAGGGGCCGGCGGTGACCGATGCCGCGCACGTCCCGGGTGCCGCCCGGGCCGTCGCCGACCTCGCGCGCAGGGAGGGGCACAACGTCTTCGCCATCAAGGTGGAGCCGGACCTGATCGACACCCCCGAGCTCCGTGACGCCTTCACCGCCGCGGGACTCGTGAAGACCTTCAACCTGCAGCCCAACGACAGCACCGCCATCCTGGACACCACACCGGAGGCGAACCAACTGCTGCGCAACCTGCACTCCCGCGGCCGGAACGCCGTGCGGCGCGCGCTCCGCGAGGGCGTCGAGGTGCAGCGCATGGAACCCAGCGAAGAGACGTTCCGTGCGATGTACTCCCTCATGGGGCACATCGAGGACCGATCCGCCGCGCGGATGCGCTCGTTCGAGTACTACAGCCGCTTCTGGCAGAACTTCGTCGATGCCGGCCAGGGGCGCTTCTACTTCGTGCACGAGGACGGGGAACCCTCGGTGGGGGCCTTCGTCATCAACTACGGCTCGAAGGGTACGTACAAGGACGGTGGTTCGCGTCCCGGACGCAAGCAGTACGGGGATTCCCACCTCGTGCAGTGGCGCGCCATCACCGACCTGAAGGACGAGTTCGGCATCGTCGAGTACGACTTCTGTGGCACGCCGCCGAGCGATCAGCTCAAGGACACGAGCCACCCGCACCACGGCCTCGGGCTGTTCAAGACGAGCTTCACCAAGACCGTCACCGACTTCGCGGGTTGCTACGACGTGGTCGTCAGCGGCTGGAAGTATCGTGTGTGGACCACGATCGCCGAACGCGTAGCGCGTCAGGTGCACTGGCGCCGGACGCACCAACCGTTCTACTGAGGAGAAGCCCGCGGTCCGCCGCGGTGATGGAGCATGAAAGGCGGCTGTGAAAGACGGTTCCACCCCCGGGGACGGCCCATCGCCTTCCACCAATCCTTCGCCGGTGGCGGAGGCGCTTCCGGTGATCCAGCGCCCCTTCGACCCTACTGCTGACGAGAAGAAGAAACTGGCTGCGGGCAAGCGGGCCGGAGATGGCGGTGGCGACCGATCCGCCACGAAACCGGGCAGGAAATCGGCAACCCAGCCGAGGCCGGCGCGCGCCGGTCGCCAGCGCCAGCAAGCGGTTCGTCCCACGGACGCCCTGCCGACCACTCCCGAGCGCGTACCCTCAGCGGGGCGCTCCAACGCTGCTGCCCGCTCCATGCTCCGCCGCCTCGTGCAGGGCGAAGCCCCGCCCACGCAGGCGATGAGCATCGTCGAGCGCCTGGCCGGAAGCCCCTATGCCAATCCGATGATCCAGGTCGGCGGCCCCGATGCCAGCGCTCGGAAAGCACTGGACTTCGCGCTCAACCTGGCGGAGACCATGTTCCGGTACGGGGCGGGCGCGTTGGAGGTGGAGACCAGCATCATCGCCGTCACAGCGGCTTTCGGTCTGGACGACATCGAGGTCGACATCACCAACCAGTCCGTCGTGCTGAACTACTCGGCCAAGGACCAGACGCCGACCACGGTGCTGCGCGTGGTGCGGTCATGGACCAACAACTACGCAGGGCTCACTGCCATCCACCGCCTCGTGTCCGACATCGCTGACGGCGGCGTCTCCCGCACGGAGGCTGCACACCGGCTCGACGAGATCACCCACCGACCGAAGCCCTTCCCGCGGTGGATGGTGACGGCGGCCTTCGGAATTTTCTCCGCCGCGATCGTCGCCTTCATCGGAGGCACGCCGCTCGGATCCCTCGTCGGGTTCGTCAGCTGCATCCTGGTGGACCTCGTGAGCCGGAAACTCGGCGAGTGGAGGGTTCCCGAGTTCTTCTCCGTGGCGACGTCCTCCGCGCTCATCACCCTTGTGGCAATGCTGTTCTGGTGGCTCCGGGTTCCGATCGAACCGGCGCTCGTGGTGGTGGGCGGCATCCTCCTGCTGCTGCCGACCGGCCGGCTCGTGTCCGCCACCCAGGACGCGATCAACGGATTCCCCGTCACCGCAGCCGGCAGGTTCCTTTCTGCGATCCTTGTGTTCGCGGCCCTCGTGGCAGGGATCGCCGTCGCGCTGGTCGTCGGGGCAGCACTCGGAATCCCTGAGCTCGAGGTCCTCCAGTCAGCCGGCTCCCAGTACCCCTGGCCCGTTGTCGCCGTGCTGATCTTCATCGCCGTGGCCATGATCTGCATCGCGGAGCAGACCGACGTGAAGCTCGTGATCCCGACGTCGCTCGTCGCAGTGGCCGGCTACCTCCTGCTGGTCAGCGCCATGACGGCCGGCGTCGGGTACCGGCTCGCGCCGGCGCTGGCCGCGATCCTGATCGGCGCGTTGGCCCGCATCGTCGCCCTCCGGCTCGGGGCTCCACAACTCGTCGTCGCGGTGCCCGCTGTCCTCTTCCTGTATCCCGGGCTCACCATCTTCCGCTCCATGTACGCGCTCACGATCGAGCCCGACGTCGGATCCGGCGGAGCGCTGGGGCTCTTCAATGCGCTGACCGTCGTGCTGGCGATCGCCGCAGGCGTCGTGCTGGGCGACAACCTCGCGCGGCCCTTCACGCGGAAGCTCAGCTCCAACGAGAGGCAGCGCAACCGGCGGCGATAGGCTGCCCTGCCGACCTCCGGATCCTGGAGGGGCCGTCCCCTCGAGAGCCGGGGGCAGGCGTCGTACTGGAGACCGTCCCTCGGCGCCGCCGAGGGACGGAGCGCTCAGGCGGCCCGGAGGGCAGTTGTTCGCGACCAGTCGATCGGCTCGGCGCCCTGCTGTTCGAGCAGGCCGTTCACGCGGGTGAACGGCCGAGAGCCGAAGAACCCACGGGAGGCCGACAGAGGGCTGGGATGCGCGGACTCGACCGTGGGTGTCCGGCCGAGCAGAGGCTTGAGGCGGAGGGCGTCCTTGCCCCACAGGACGGCGACGAGCGGACCTCCGCGTGTGACGAGGGCCCGAATGGCTGCGTCCGTCACGAGTTCCCACCCGAGGCCCCGGTGCGAGGCGATCTCGCCGGCGCGCACGGTGAGGACACGGTTGAGGAGGAGCACTCCCTGCTCAGCCCAACCCGACAGGTCACCCGACGCGGGTACCGCCGCCCCCGTGTCGGCGGACAGCTCGCGGAAGATGTTCACGAGGCTACGCGGGATGGGTCGCGTGGAGGGGTCGACGGCGAAGCTCAGCCCGACGGCGTGCCCGACGGTCGGGTAGGGATCCTGCCCCACGATGACGACCCGCACCCGATCGAGCGGCGAGGTGAAGGCGCGGAGGATGTGCTGCGCGTCCGGCAGGACCCGCCGGCCGCTGGAGAGCTCGTCCGTGAGGGCCCCTGCCAGCCCATGGAGGACCGGCTCGACGGGTTTCAGTGCAGCGGCCCAATCAGCGGGCAGCAGGTCCTCCACCCTCGCCGGAGCGGCGAACGGGAACGAAGCGTTCGGCGCGGGCAGCGGAGAGGCCGGTGGTCGCGGATCGCGCACGCTCGGCGTCCGCTGCGTGCCCCGGGGGAGATCCGTCAGGTCGAAGAGCGCGCCGTCGTCGTGGATCATGGTCCCATTCTCGCCTGTGCCGCTCTGAGGTGCCGCGTAAATGACAGGCGTGTAATTCGGAACTACCATGGTCTGAGTTGTGCCGAGTCGACGGAAGGCGGAAGCGGACATGGCCGAGCCACTGCGACGTATCGATGACACGCCCCCCGGTCAGGACGCGAAGCCGACCCTCGGGGACCGGGAGCAGCGCATGCTCGCGCTCGAACGCGAGTGGTGGAAGTATTCCGGCGCGAAGGAGCAGGCCATCCGTGACCTGTTCAACATGTCCGCCACCCACTACTACCAACTCCTCAACGCGCTCATCGACACCGAGGCGGCGCTCGCGCACGATCCCATGCTCGTCAAGCGGCTGAGGCGACTGAGGTCCACCCGCCAGAGGGAACGCTCGGCACGCCGTCTGGGTGCGGACATCTAGCGTCGCCCGAGGCACCCGACACACCGAAGGACAACCCTGAATCATGACTGACCACCCGCGGGACGAGTTCGACAGGATCCCGGAGTCTTCCGCGCGCCAGGGTGTGCACCGGGAACGGCTCATTCCGGCAGGATCGAGCGGTCTGGGACTCAAGATCACGGTGGGGATCCTCGCACTCCTCATCGGGTTGGGCGCCTACTTCATCCTTCCCCGGCTGGGCCTCGCCGGTGCTACCGAAGGTGCATCTGCAACCTCCACCACGAGTGATCCGGCACCGGCTGCCACTGCCACTGCCACTGCCACTGCCACTTCTTCTCCCACTGCTTCCGCCTCCGGAAGCGCACCTTCGGCCGCTGCACCAGCGGCGTCGAGCACGCCGTCACCCGCAGTCACCCCGGACGTGACGGTGAGCACGGATCCGACGGAACAGGTCGGCGCCGCCGCAACTCCGTCCGCCATCGACGAGCAGGCCGGAGTTCCCGACCGGACCCAAGCGGTGAGCGTCCTCAATGGCACGGGCGCTCCGGGCCTGGCGTCCTCGGTGGCCGGTCGACTCGCCGCCGCCGGGTGGAACTCCGCTTTCCCCGGCAACTGGGCCGGTACCCCCGTCGATGCTTCGGTGGTCCTCTACAGCGGTGAAGCACAGCGCGCCAGCGCCGAGGCGGTAGCAGCCGATCTCGGTATCGCGAGCCTCGTGGACAGCCCTTCCGTCGCTTCCGGCATCCTCGTCGTCCTCGGACCCGGATTCCAGTAATCGTTCCGCTGCAGCTCGAGGGACGGCTGGTCCGGATCAGGGACTGGCGAGCGGGGGACCTGCCAATCTACCGCGAGTGGCTGCGCCCCCACCACGAGTGGCATGACTGGGACGGGCCCTACTTCCCCGTGCCCGACGACGCCGAAGCGGACAACCTCGTGCGCTCGCTCGGTGTGCTGCTGAATCAGCCGCGCACCGCTGCCCCACCGCGCAGGGCCGTCGTCGCCGACCGTGGCACGGACTCCCTGATCGGCGTCGTGTCCTGGTACTACGAGTGCGAGGTCTCCGACTGGCGCCGGGTCGGGATCACGGTCTTCGATCCAGGGCTCCGTGGACGTGGAGTTGGGCTCGAGGCACTCACCCTGTGGGCGGCTCACCTCTTCTCCTCGACGGGCATCCGCCGGCTCGACTTCGCGACCTGGTCGGGCAATGCCGCCATGTGCAGGGTCGGGGAGAAGGCGGGGTGGCGGGAGGAGGCACGTTTCCGGGACGCGCGGGAGGTTCGCGGGGAGGTGTACGACGCCGTCGTGTTCGGTGTGACCCGCGGCGAGTGGGAGCGAACCGCCCCCACCCGTTCCGGCGTCAGTCCTTGAGTGGGATGCCCTGGGCGTCCCTGCGGAACTGCTCCGAGCCGACCAGGATCATGATGCCCTCGACGAGTCCCCAGATCCCGGCCGCGATGGCGCTCAGACCGAACGTGAAGATCGCGCCGACCGTGGACATGAGGATCTGCACGATCCCGATCGTGGTGTACCCGAGGTAGAACCGGTGGATCCCGAGCGATCCCAGCAGGATGCCGAGGATCCCGGCGATCACGCGGGATTTCTGCGGCGCGTAGGGCTGGCCGAAGGGCCCCTGGTTGTACCCGCCCTGCTGAAACGCGCCCTGTCCGTACGGGGCCTGGGCGTAGGGTGCCTGGCCGTACTGTCCCTGTGGCGGCGGAGTCTGACCGAACCCGGGCTGGCTGTACTGTCCCTGGGAAGAGGGGCCGGCCGCGTACGGATTCGGCGCGGCTGCCTGCGGCGCAGAGGGGTGCCCATCCTGAGGCGAGTACGGAGGCTCGGAGATGATCCCCGGGCCGCCGGCCTGGGATTCGGGGATACCCTGCGTTCCAGGAGGCCGGGGCGCGGATGAGGCACCGCCTGCCCCGCCGTCCGCGACCTCGTTCCCCTGGCGATGCTCGTCGGATCCCTCGCTGATAGGACCGGTTGCTGGCGTGGACACTGTGCCTCCCGTTGCTTGTGGTTCGCCCAACCTATGCCCTCGCAGGCATCCGCGCCACGGCGTCCCGCCCAGCCGGTCCTCCCCATCCCCCAGCAGCGCGTACCACCGGTTCGGCGGGTTGCACTCATGGGGTGAGAGTGCTAATTATTGACTTAGCACTCACGCGCGCAGACTGCTAAGGCTGGGCGTAATGGGTGAAGCAGGCAAACCTCTGTGGTGGGGGCGGAGCCGGAACGTGAAAGAGATCGTTCCGGCGAGGCCCAGCCGTCGCGGGCACCACACGCAGGCAAGCATTGATGTGCTGAAATGCAACCGTCCCCGAAAGGACCTACGCCGTTATGGCCAAGATCATTTCTTTTGATGAAGAGGCCCGCCGCGGCCTCGAGCGAGGCCTGAACATCCTCGCTGACGCCGTCAAAGTAACCCTCGGCCCCCGTGGTCGCAATGTCGTGCTCGAGAAGAAGTGGGGTGCCCCCACCATCACGAACGACGGCGTCTCCATCGCCAAGGAGATCGAACTCGACGATCCGTTCGAGAGGATCGGCGCGGAACTCGTCAAGGAAGTTGCCAAGAAGACGGACGACGTCGCAGGCGACGGAACCACCACCGCAACCGTTCTCGCCCAGGCCCTCGTCAAGGAAGGCCTGCGCAACGTCGCGGCCGGCGCTGACCCGCTGAGCCTGAAGCGCGGCATCGAGAAGGCCGTCAAGGCCGTCATCGACGAGCTGCTCGCCTCCGCCAAGGAGATCGAGACCAAGGAGCAGATCGCGGCCACGGCTTCCATCTCCGCCGGGGACAAGCAGATCGGTGACCTGATCGCCGAGGCCCTCGACAAGGTCGGCAAGGAAGGCGTCATCACCGTCGAGGAGTCGAACACCTTCGGCCTCGAGCTCGAGCTCACCGAGGGTATGCGCTTCGACAAGGGCTACATCTCCGGCTACTTCGTCACCGACGCGGAGCGCCAGGAGACGGTCCTCGAAGATCCCTACATCCTGATCGTCAACTCGAAGATCAGCAACGTCAAGGACCTCGTAGCAGTCCTCGAGAAGGTCATGCAGTCCGGCAAGCCGCTGCTGATCATCGCCGAAGACATCGAAGGCGAAGCCCTGGCCACCCTCGTGGTCAACAAGATCCGCGGCACCTTCAAGTCCGTCGCCGTCAAGGCTCCGGGCTTCGGCGACCGCCGCAAGGCGCAGCTCGCGGACATCGCGATCCTCACCGGTGGTCAGGTCATCGCCGAGGAAGTCGGCCTCAAGCTCGAGACCGCCACCCTCGACCTGCTCGGTACCGCCCGCAAGGTCGTCGTGACCAAGGACGAGACCACGATCGTCGAGGGAGCCGGCGACGCCGACGCCATCGCCGGACGCGTTGCCCAGATCCGCGCCGAGATCGAGAACTCGGACTCGGACTACGACCGCGAGAAGCTGCAGGAACGCCTGGCCAAGCTGGCCGGCGGCGTTGCAGTCATCAAGGCCGGTGCCGCTACGGAGGTCGAACTCAAGGAGCGCAAGCACCGCATCGAGGACGCCGTCCGCAACGCGAAGGCAGCCGTCGAGGAAGGCATCGTCGCCGGTGGTGGCGTTGCCCTCATCCAGGCCGGTGCCAAGGCATTCGCCAACCTCGAGCTCTCGGGTGACGAGGCCACGGGCGCGAACATCGTCCGCGTCGCCATCGACGCCCCGCTGAAGCAGATTGCCTTCAACGCAGGCCTCGAGCCCGGCGTCGTCGTCGACAAGGTGCGCGGGCTGCCCGCCGGTCACGGCCTGAACGCCGCTACCGGGGAGTACGAGGACCTGCTGGCCGCCGGAGTCAACGACCCCGTGAAGGTCACCCGTTCGGCCCTGCAGAACGCCGCGTCGATCGCAGGCCTGTTCCTCACCACGGAAGCCGTCGTTGCGGACAAGCCCGAGAAGGCTGCTCCCGCCGGTGGCGGCGACGACATGGGTGGCATGGGCGGCATGGGCGGCTTCTAGTCCCCATACCGCTTGCTGCGCCACCTGCGCACACGCACGAGAAGGGCGGTACTCCCGGTCGGGGGTGCCGCCCTTTTCGTGCTCTGCTGGTCAGTGCTCCGGGATCAACTCATGAACATGCGCGCGTTGCTCTGCTCAGCATCCGCGTACTGCTGGGTCGCGACAGTGAGGGCCTGGTTGATGCCGGTGAGGGATTCCTCCACCTGCTGCTGAGTAGCCCGCCATTGCAGGATGAGTTGCTGGAAATTGGTGGCCGCTTGGCCCGTCCACAAACCCTCGAGTTCGCGTAGGCCGGCCTGCATCGAGTTGACCTCCGACTGGAGTCTCGCGATGGTGCCCTGCACCTGGCTGCTCTTGGCCGCCAGGCTGTCGGTGTCTACGTTGAAGAATGCCATGCTCTGCTCCCGTGTGCTCGCGCTTCCTTGACGGAGTCGACGCTAGGGCGCGGTGCATCAGGATCAGCGGTCGTCGCAGCTTTTGTGGACAACCGGTCCTGCAGGGGGCGCCTGTGGAGGAGTGATGGTGACGAGTGGGCGCTGCTGCGCGGGGGTCCGCATGCGCTCTTGTCCGGCATTCCGCTGGACCGCGGCGTCCGCGTCACCGTTCCCGTCGGCGTGGGCGTCGTCCCCCGACTCGGTGAACGGAACGTGCGGTAGCCGGATCGACAGGGTGGCTCCGCCGCCTTCGGTCTCCTCCAGGCGGACCGTGCCGTCGTGCTGCGCTACGAGCGCGGCGACGATCGCGAGCCCGAGCCCTGTTCCGCCCGTCTCCCGATGACGTGACGTGTCCGCACGGTAGAAACGCTCGAAGACCTTTGCGGCGTCGTCCTCCGAGATCCCGGGGCCGTGGTCGCGGACCTCGAGGACGGAGTCGCTGTGGCCGTGAAGGACCGGTGCAACGCCTACCGCGATCTCGATCGGCGAGCCCTCGGGTGTGTAGCGCAGTGCGTTGGTCATGAGGTTGGCGACGACCTGCCGGAGGCGGGCCTCGTCCCCCTTCGTGGGGGCGGACCGGGGCTTCCCGCCGTCCAGGCCGATCACGGTGATGGACCGGTCCGGGGCGGTTGCGCTCGCATCGAAGGCTGCATCGTGCCCGAGCACCATGAGATCCACGGGCTTCACTTCAGGAGGGCGCTGTTCGTCGATCCTGGCGAGGGTGAGCAGGTCCTCCACAAGTTGGCCCATGCGGATCGCCTCGCTCTCGATCCTGCCCATAGCGGCCGCGACGTCCTCCTCCTTTTGGAGTGCCCCATGCCGATACAGCTCGGAGTAGCCGCGGATGGTGACGAGCGGAGTCCGGAGCTCGTGCGAGGCATCGGCCACGAATCGCCGCATCTTCGTCTCCGAGGCGGTGCGCGCGGCAAACGCGCGTTCGATATGCGCGAGCATCGCGTTCAGCGATCTCGACAGCCGCCCGATCTCGGTGGCCGGACGCTCGACGGCTACCCGCCGTGAAAGATCACCGGCGGCGATGGCGGCTGCGGTCCGCTCCACGCGCGCGAGCGGGGCGAACTGACGCGTCACGGTGACGAAGGCGATGAGCGAAGCCAGTGCGGTGGTCACAAGCCCGGAGGTGAAGATGATCTCCGTTGCTTCCTGCAGCGACTCGTTCACCGTGTTCAGGCGGGAGGCGATGGCGAGATAGCCCTCGGTGTTCGCCAGGCGGAAGATGCGCACCCGCCAGCCCTGGCTGTCCGAATCGGTGCTGGCGACATCGAAACCGTCTCCGTTGAGTTCGATGATGCGCTTCTGGGTGACGCCATCGAGGTCGGGAACGTCCACCGCATCATCGGATTGGTTCGCCACGACGATGGAACCGTCGGGATCGAGCAGGGCCGCGTAGTACCTCAGGACGGCGCCGTCCGTCTCCTGTTCCGCGGAGTAGACGTCGCCAGCGACCTTCTCCGCGTTGTTCCTGAGATCGGCGTCGATGCGGTCCACGAGACCGTCGCGGAGCAGCGACACCGTCGCGAGTCCTGTGATGCCCACCGTCACGACCATCAGGAGCATGATGATCGCGACGAGTTGCGATCTGAGGGACGCCGCGTTCCAGCGTTTGAGCACAGGAGACGCTCTACCGCTTGTCGGCAGTCCGGAGCAGGTACCCCACGCCGCGCTTGGTCTGGATCAGGGCCACCGCGTTGGGGTTCCTGTCGATCTTGCGACGGAGGTAGGAGATGTAGGACTCCACGATGGAGGCGTCTCCGTTGAAGTCGTACTCCCACACGTGGTCGAGGATCTGGGCCTTGGACAGTACGCGGTTCGGGTTCATCATCAGATAGCGCAGCAGCTTGAACTCGGTGGGCGAGAGGTCGATGACTTCGCCACCGCGCCGGACCTCGTGCGCGTCGTCGTCGAGTTCGAGGTCGTCGACGCGGATCACGGCGTCGTCGTCCTCCAGGGGATGCGTGCGGCGCAGGACCGCTCGGATGCGCGCGACCACCTCGTCCAGGCTGAACGGCTTGGTGACGTAGTCGTCGCCGCCGACCGTCAGTCCGGTCACCTTGTCGTCGGTGTCGTCACGAGCGGTCAGGAAGACAACGGGAAAGTGCCGGCCGGCCGCCCGCAGCCGGCGCGTGACGGTGAAGCCGTCCATGTCGGGCAGCATGACGTCGAGCACCGCGAGGTCGGGGTTGTGCGTCTCAGCGGCGGCGAGGGCATCACGGCCGTTCGCCGCGGCGACGACGTCGAAACCGGCGAATCGCAGCGAGGTGGACAGCAGCTCGCGGATGTTCGGTTCGTCATCGACGACCAGGAGTTTCGCTTCAGGGCCAGTTTTCTTCACGCCACCAGTATCCGCACGGTGGCTGTGAATTCGCTGTACGCCTGCTGTAAGCCCCTTGTCAGTCCCTGGCTTCCTGGTCACCGATGGCCGACGCATCAAGGATGCGGTAGGCGTAGCCCTGCTCGGCCAGGAAACGCTGCCGTTTCGCAGCGAAGTCCTGGTCCAGCGTGTCCCGTGCGACGACGGTGTAGAAACGGGCGGCACGGCCGTCCGTCTTGGGCCGGAGCAGCCGTCCCAGGCGCTGCGCCTCTTCCTGCCGCGACCCGAAGGACCCGGATACCTGGATCGCCACTGACGCCTCCGGCAGATCGATCGAGAAGTTCGCGACCTTGGACACCACCAGCACATGGATCTCACCCGCCCGGAAGGCTGCGAAAAGCCTTTGCCGTTCCTTCACCGACGTGTCCCCCTTGATGACGGGGGCTCCGAGCCGGGCCGCGAGGTCGTCGAGCTGGTCGATGTACTGGCCGATGACCAGGAGCTGTTCACCCTCGTGTGCTGCGACGAGCTTCTCCACCACGTCCGACTTCGTGTCCGACGTGGCGCACAGGCGGTACTTGTCGGCGTCATCAGCCATCGCGTAGGCGACGCGCTCGTCACGCGGAAGGTCCACCCTCACCTCGACGCAGTCAGCGGGCGCGATGTAGCCCTGGGCCTCGATGTCCTTCCAGGGGGCGTCGTACCGCTTCGGCCCGATCAGGGAGAACACCTCGCCCTCCCTGCCGTCCTCCCGGACGAGGGTCGCCGTCAGCCCGAGCCGGCGCCTGGCCTGGAGGTCCGCCGTCATCTTGAAGAT
The DNA here is from genome assembly GCF_002929745.1 of Arthrobacter sp. B1805. Taxonomy (GTDB): domain Bacteria; phylum Actinomycetota; class Actinomycetes; order Actinomycetales; family Micrococcaceae; genus Arthrobacter_D. Next base: position 268,953 of record NZ_PJIQ01000003.1, on the reverse strand, counting down.
CGGAGCGGGAAGGAGGTGGACCTCGTCGTACACGATGAGGCCCCAGTCGTTCGCGTCGAGCAGCTCGAGGTGGGGGTACAGCCCGCCGCGCTTGGTCGTGAGCACCTGGTACGTCGCGATCGTCACGGGCCGGACTTCCTTGACCGCGCCCGAGTACTCGCCGATCTCCTCCTCGGTCAACGACGTTCGCTTGAGCAGCTCGTCCTTCCACTGCCGTGCCGACACCGTGTTCGTGACGAGGATGAGCGTCGTGGTCTGGCTCGTCGCCATGGCGGCCGCCCCTACCAGGGTCTTCCCCGCTCCGCAGGGCAGGACCACGACGCCGGATCCGCCGGACCAGAAGTTCTCGACTGCGAGCTGCTGGTAGGGGCGCAGGGTCCAGCCGTCCTCGTCGAGCACGATCGGATGCGGCGTCCCGTCGACGTAACCGGCGAAGTCCTCGGCGGGCCACCCGAGCTTGAGCAGCAGCTGCTTGAGCTGCCCGCGCTGGGAGGAGTGGACGACGACGGTCTCGCCGTCGATCCTCGGTCCCAGCAAGGGCTGGATCTTCTTGGCGTGCAGCACCTCCTCGAGCACCGGATAGTCGGAGGTGCGCAGCACGAGTCCGTGCTGCGGGTCCTTCTCCAACCGCAGCCGGCCGTAGCGCGACATCGTGTCCTCGATGTCGATCAGGAGCGCGTGCGGCACGGGAAAACGGGAGTACTTCAGGAGCGTGTCCAGCACACGCTCGGCGTCGAGCCCCGCGGCGCGCGCATTCCACAGACCGAGCGGCGTGAGCCGGTAGCTGTGCACGTGCTCGGGAGCGCGCTCGAGCTCGGCGAAAGCGGCGATCGCATGCCGCGCCTCCGTGGCCTGCTCGTGGTCCACTTCCAGCAGGATGGTCTTGTCGCTCTGGACGATCAGCGGCCCGTCAACCATCTGAGGGACTCCCTTCGAGGATTTCCACGTCCATGACGCGGTGGACGGACACGACCTTCTCTACCTGCTTCTCGGGGTCGAAGACGCGCAGGCGGCCTCCCGACACCGAGAGTGGAACAAGCACCTGCCGCACATGATTCCCTTCGCTGTCCGCGGTTCCGAGGCGGATGCGGCTGCGCGACCTGATCGCCGAGCGCAGAGTTTCCAGGCTGACGAGCGTCTCGCTGTCCGAAGCGGCGGCCGCGTCCGGGGAGCCGGCGCGCGCCGAGCGTAGGGCAGTAAGCTGCGCCGAGATCTCCTCCTCCGCGACCGACCACGGATTCAGCCGCGACCGGAGCTGCTCCGGGGGGACCCGCGCGGCGGGAACGGGCTCGCTCCGCTCCGTGACCGCTCCGATCCCCGCGACGGCGTCAGACGCGGGCGAGAAACCGAGGCTCCTGAGGAGCGCGGCCAGTTCCTGGGGGGAGGCCGGCGCCACCAGGACCGTCGGCGCGATCCGGTTGACCCCGAGCGAGGCCGCACGGGGGTCCGCCATGACCGTCGCGATGACGGCGTCGTCCTCCGTGTGGAGATAGCTGCCCGCTCGGCCCACCCGCAGGCTGCCGTACCGGGACGCGGTGTCCTCCACGAGGTAGGAGAGTGCCTGCGGGATCTCGGTCGCCGAGTGGGTCCGCAGGAACTCGAGGATCGACGGCGCATCCTCGCCGAGGTCCAACGCGGACCGGATGGACTCCGCGGAGAACCGGTAGGTCGTCGCCGGGCCCTGTCCCTCCGGCGTGGACAGCCGCAGCAGCCCGCGCGCCACCTCGGGCTGCAGGTACCCGGGTGCGACGGCGGTGAGGTCCGCCTGGAGGACGACGTGCGCCACCGGGGCGGGTAGGGCCTCCCCGACGGCGCGTGACGCATCCTCGAACCGCCCCTCGGCGACCAGTCGGCCCGCGAGCGTCAGCGCGCCACCTCCGGTCAGCCCGAGGAGTGCGGCCTCGACGAGCATCCCGGGCAGCAGCCGGGCGAAGCGCCGGTGCAGGCGCGGCTGATGCCAGGTGGCGAGGGCGATGACCGGCTCGTCGGTGAGGACCGGCACATCCCCTGCCTCGCCGTCGTCACCTGGTCCCGTGCGGGCGCCGCCCGGCCGGCCGGCCGGATTGTGGCTGGTGCCAGCCGTGCCGGACAGTTCCAGGGCGGCTGCAAGGAGCCTCTGGCGCACCATCGGGGCGTCAGGGCGCGAGGCCTCGGCGGCAAGGGCGTTGACGGCGGTGCCGTCCGGCATCCTGGAGCCGACCAGCGCCGGTGCCCGGTCGACCGAGAGCCATCCCTCGACGAGGAGCAGCCACTGCGCTTCACGGTCGAGCGCCTCCCAGGCGTCGAGTCGCGAGGCCTTCCAGCGTGAATCGTCGGGATCGAGGTTCAGGAGCCCGACGGCGGCGGCGAGTTCCAGCAGCCATGCGGCTTCCGCGTCGGTAGTGCGCAGGACCTCGCGGAGACGACGCAGTTCACGGACGCCCACTCCTCCCGAACGGAGCGTCGCTACCGGGGTGCCGGCGGCCGAACCGAGGAGCGCGGTCATCAGCCGGAGTGTTTCCGCGATCGCCCCGAACGCCGCGTTGTCCCTCACGCGCGCACGGACGGTGCGCCCGACGGCTACCGGCGGCACGGTCTCCAGTGCGGTGTGGACCGCGTGCCCGCGCAGCGCCATCCCCACGCCCCGCGGCAGTTCGACGTGCAGCGCGTCCAGCGGCGCAAGCAGGCACCGTTCCAGCAGCCAGCGCACGGCGGGCGAGACGCCGCCGTCTCCGCCCGTCGACGTCGACCCGACCGGCGCATCGCGTAAGCGGGAGAGGAGCATGGCGGCTCCCTCGGGAGCCTCGGTCATGACGCGGCTCCAGGTCAGGGGATCCGTCACGGCCCTGTCCAGCGCCTGGGCCGCGGAGGCCGAGTTCATGGCCTCGGTATCGATGCCGTCCACCACGAGCCGCACCGCGTCCACGAGTGCCGGACCGAAGCGCGGGATCGAGCGTGCGAGCGTCCGGAAGGGCCGTCCCAAACCGGCGGGATAGGGCCCCAGCGCGTCGGCCAGGGCTCCGACGGGCAGAAGCTCCTGCGGAACGGAACCGATGACGAGGGCCCGGTGTCCGAGCTCGGCGACGATGGCATCGAGGCCGGGACGGTCTGCCGTGGCGAAGGCCGACAGCAGGCGCTCGTAGGCGATGGTGCCGCCGTCGTCCTCGCTGAGTACCACGATCGCCTCGAGGACCTGGAGCTGCGGCCGCGTGAGGTTGTCGAGGGCCCGCTGCAGGCTGGCACGGGTGGATGCGCGTGCCGCGAGCGCGGCGAAATCGGGCACCGGGGGAAGGATGAGATCGGGTCGCACGGCCAGGAGCCTGCGTAGCTCGTCATCGCTCCGGCGGGCCAGCTCATCGGCCAGTGCTCGGATTGCGGACATCACCTCAAGGTTACCCGGCGCCTCCGACACACTTCAGGTCGTTCGACCCGCCCAACGTGCCGCCGAAGGTTCGGTCGGAGATCGCGCCGGCTACGTCGTCACGGTTGCCCCCGGAGTCAGGATCTCCGACGGGTGACGACGTACCAGAGGACGAGCGAGGTCATCAGCAGGAAGGCGATCGGCAGGCAGAGATAGGTCGCAAGCACGAAGCCCGGCCACACGTATCCCCCCAGGAAGGCCGCTAGAAGGATGGCCGCCAGGGACAGCAATCCGATGACGGCGAAGGCCACGGCGAGGATCATGACCACGAACCGCCCGCGCTGCGATTCCTCCGCCCCGCTGTCGCGGACATCCTCCGGCAGGGGCTGGTCGGGGGAGCGGCTCGGCGCTGGTTCGTCAGGAATCATAGCCGTCCAAGACTACAAGAACCACGGCCGGGGAGTGGCGGCAGAAGCTATATCCTAGGAGACACAGACTTCCCCGGCGGTGGCGGTGCCCGAGGGCGCCGGACGGTCCATGCGCGCGGGGCCACGACCGCAGGCGACTTCGCCCGGTACAGCTAAGAAGAGGTAAACGACGTGCCCATCGGCAAAGTTAAGTGGTTCGACGCGGACAAGGGCTTCGGGTTCCTGTCCACGGACGACGGCAAGGAAGTCTTCCTGCACGCCTCCGCCCTGCCTGCCGGCGTCAGCGAGGTGAAGGTCGGCACCAAGCTTGAATTCGGAGTGGCAGACGGTCGACGAGGGCTCCAGGCGCTCTCCGCGCGGATCCTCGAGCAGGCTCCCTCCGTCGTGAAGGCCACTCGCAAGAGTGCCGATGACATGGCCGTCATCACCGAGGACCTCATCAAGCTGCTCGACGGAGTGTCCAACGGCCTGCGCAAGGGGCGCTACCCCGAGAAGGCGCACGCGTCGAAGGTCGCGGCTGTCCTGCGGGCAGTCGCCGACGACCTCGACGCGTAGGCTTCCACCATGACCTCGAGCAACCTGGAGACCGCTGATGGCGCTGCTCCGACCGACACCGGAGCGACTGCGGGCGAGGCAGAGGCCGCGGTCGGGGCGCCCGTCGAGGCACCACGGAAACCGCGTGCGTCACGACGCATCCCGAAGTCGGACGCCGTCCTCGAAGCGGCCGTCGAGCGCGCCCGCCTCGGTGTGCTCGAGATCGCGCCCGAAGCGCAGGTAGGACGGCACGTGTCCGCCACCGTCGAGGGCGAGCGCCTGGTGACCCACCGGTTCGAGGCCTTCGTGCCCGGATACGGGGGATGGCAGTGGTTCTCGACCGTTGCCCGGGTGGCGCGCAGCAAGGACGTGACGGTGTGCGAGGTCGGACTGCTGCCGTCGTCGGCCTCCCTGCTGGCCCCCGAATGGCTGCCGTGGTCCGAAAGGGTGCGCCCCGAGGACTCGCAGCCGGACGAGGCAATACCTGCGGATCCGGCACCTGCGGGCAGTGCAGGCGAGGCCGGCAACCCGCCCGCCCCCGGGACCGCCGGCGGGTCCTCCTCGGATGATGCGCGCGCCGGTGATCCGACAGTCGATCTCCAGGACGCCGGGACGTCCGACGGGCAGCCCGACGCCGAGTGACGGACCAGTGGCGCCGAAGCGGGAGAAGGGGGCGTTGAGCACCTTCCGCTCGCTCGGTATCCACAACTACAGGTTGTGGTTCATCGGAGCCCTGATCTCGAACATCGGCACCTGGATGCAGCGGACCGCGCAGGACTGGCTGGTCTACGACATCCTCACGGAGCAGAATGCGTCCGCCCTCGGGATCGTGATGGCGCTCCAACTCGGTCCGCAGCTAGTCATCGCGCCCTGGGCCGGCCTCATCGCCGACACGGTCGACCGACGACGGCTTCTCGCGACCACGCAGGTGGCCATGGCGCTCCTGGGAGTCGGCCTCGGCCTGATGGTCATTCTCGACGTCGCCGCCCTGTGGCACGTGTATGCGTTCGCCCTGGCGCTGGGCGTCGTCTCGGCTTTCGACGCCCCGGCACGGCAGGCCTTCGTGTCCGAGCTCGTGCGGGACGAATACCTCCCCAACGCCGTGGCGCTCAACAGTGCCTCCTTCAACGGCGCGCGCCTGGTCGGTCCGGCCGTCGCCGGCCTGCTCACGGCCGGCGTGGGGCCCGGCTGGGTGTTCATGATCAATGCGGTGACGTTCGGGGCGATGGTCTACGTGCTGCTCGCCATGCGGAGCTCCGAACTCAACAAGCAGCCCCGGTCAGCGCCGGGCAAGGGGCGGATCCGCGCCGGATTCCTGTACGTTCGGCAGCGTCCGGACCTGATGGTGGTCATGCTCGCGATCTTCATCGTCGGTACCTTCGGCCTGAACTTCGCGGTGTTCATCGCCGCCATGGCGCGCACCGAGTTCGGGCAGGACGCCGGTGTCTTCGGCGTGCTGTCCTCGGTGATGGCTGTGGGGTCGGTCGCGGGCGCCCTGCTGTCCGCACGGCGGGAACGGCCCCGGTTGCGCTTCATCTTCGGGGCGTCGGCCGCGTTCGGGATCGCCTGCGTGCTGGCGGCCCTCGCTCCCACCCTGTGGCTGTTCGGGGTGGCCCTCGTGCCGGTCGGCCTGTTCGCGCTGACCCTCATGACGAGCGCGAATGCGTATGTGCAGACGACGACGGACCCCGCGATGCGCGGTCGCGTCATGGCGCTCTACTTCGCGATTTTCCTCGGCGGGACGCCCCTCGGAGCGCCCGTGGTCGGCTGGGTGTCGGACATGTTCGGTCCGCGGTGGAGCCTCGGAGTCGCTGCCGCCTCCGGGCTCATCGCTGCCGCGGCCGGCATCTTCTGGGCGTGGCGTTACCACGAGGTCCGCCTGCGGTACGACCGTTCCGCGCCGCGGCGGCTCCGCCTCGACCACGAGGCCGGCGCGGGGGACTGATCCAAGCTCCCGCAGCCCGCCTGAGCGGCGTGCCGCCTACAGCAGGTTCTCGACCGTGTAGTCGATGCAGGCGATCAGCGCGGAGACGTCGTCGGGCTCGATCGCCACGAACGTGGCGACGCGGAGCTGGTTCCGACCGAGCTTGCGGTAGGGCTCGACGTCGACGATCCCGTTCGCGCGGAGGACGGCGGCGATGCGCGCGGCATCGACGTCGCCGTCGAAGTCGATCGTGACGATGACGTTCGAGCGGTCCTCGGTCCGGGTGACGTACGGCGCTGCCACGGGCGAGGATTCGGCCCACGAATACAGCCGTCCCGCCGAGTCCGCCGTCCGGGCGGCAGCGAACGGGAGACCGCCCTGTTCGTTGAGCCAGGCGACCTGCGCGTCCAGCGTGACGAGCGTGGACAGCGACGGCGTGTTGTAGGTCTGGTTCAGGCGGGAGTTGTCGATGGCCGTCTGCAGGTTGAGGAAGTCCGGTATCCACCGGTCACCGGCGGCGATCCTCGCGGCACGCTCCAACGCCGCGGGGGAGAAGAGGCCGAGCCACAGACCGCCGTCGGACGCGAAGTTCTTCTGCGGGGCGAAGTAGTAGGCGTCGGCCTGCGCGACATCGACGTCGAGCCCTCCGGCGGCGGACGTCGCATCGACGAGGACGAGCGCTCCGTCGTCCGCGCCCTCGATCCTCCGCACCGGCGCCGCGACGCCGGTGGACGTCTCGTTCTGGGGCCAGGCGTAAGTATCGATCCCGGCCTCTGCGACCGGGTCCGGACGCGTTCCGGGTTCGGAGGTGACGATGCTGGAGCTCTCGAGGAACGGCGCCTTGTCGGTCGCCGATGCGAACTTCGAGCCGAATTCACCGAAGGACAGGTGCTGCGCCTTCCGGTCCACGAGGCCGAATGCCGCGATGTCCCAGAACGCCGTCGAGCCGCCGACCCCGAGTACTACCTCGTAGCCGTCGGGAGCCCCGAAGAAGGAGCTGAGGCCTTCGCGCACGCGGCCCACCAGGTTCCGCACGGGCGCCTGGCGATGGGAGGTCCCCAGCAGCGACCGGCCTGCGGAGACGAGGGCGTCGACCTGGCCGCTCCTGACCTTCGAGGGACCGGCTCCGAAGCGGCCGTCCGACGGCAGGAGGTGGTCGGGAATGCGGGGCGATTCGGTCATGGGTGCTCCAGCTGATCGACTGAGGGTGTGGCCCTCATTCTGCCCCAGCGGAGAGATGCCCTCCATTTGTTAACACCCTTCGTGGGCATCATCACCGGCGCCGCTCCACGTCGCCGATCCGTTTGCCAGCCTTCTCCCGCCATGGGTTAACCTTGGGAGGCGTGGGGCGGAACAGGCTGTGGCGGCCGTGCAACCCCTCATCGGCGTGAGGCATTCCCGCCGAGCACCCGCACCGCACCAAGGAGCTGACCCGCATGACGGACCTCATCGACACCACCGAGATGTACCTGCGGACAATCCTTGAACTCGAGGAGGAGAACATCGTAGCTCTCCGCGCGAGGATCGCGGAGCGATTGCGTCATTCCGGCCCCACGGTCTCCCAGACCATCGGCCGGATGGAACGCGACGGGCTCGTCGTCGTCTCGGGCGACCGACACCTCGAACTCACAGAGCTCGGCCGTCATCGTGCCACAGGCGTCATGAGGAAGCACCGCCTCGCCGAGCGCCTGCTGAGCGATGTCATCGGGCTCGATTGGGCCTACGTCCACGACGAGGCCTGCCGCTGGGAGCACGTCATGAGCGAGCGCGTCGAGCGCAGGTTGTACGAACTGCTCGGCAAGCCCTCCGAATCCCCCTACGGCAATCCGATCCCGGGCCTCGAGGCCATCGGCGGCGTCCAGTCGGAGCTGATCACGGATGGTGTGGTGACCCTGCTCTCGGCGATGGGGACGTACTCCCCGGACAAGCAGGTGACACTGATCCGGCTGGCCGAACCGATCCAGGTGGATCCCGAGCTGCTCACGCAGCTCGACGAGGGCGGGTTGCGTCCGGGAGCCCACCTCACCCTGGAGTCCGTGGGAGGGTATGTGTCCGTGCGCGTGCCGGGAGTGGAGGGCGCCCTCGAACTGCCGCCCGAGGTCGCCTCGCACGTCTTCGTGTCCGTCGCCGCCTGACGCTCAGCCACCGCCGTCGTCACCAATAACATACCGTTCCGTGATCTGAACGTGACATACCGGCGTATCTGTTGTAGCCTTCATCTCGTGCCAAATTCGCTCTAGATCCGGCACCCTCGTGCAAATCGCCTAGCTCTGCCATTGCCCGAGGTCCGTTCGCACCATCGCATGGCAGAGGCGGGGGAACCAATTTTTGGGTTTCGTCACAGAAATCCTTGGGGTTAAGTCGCTGTTTACGCAGCGGCCGGGTGACTCCCATCCGAATCCGACAGCTCACCTCGCAGGCGTTGGGAGAGGTAATCCAACGTGTCCAATAGCTCTTCGCTGGGCCGCCACCGCGCGCCCCAGACCACCAGCCCCCTGACTGCTCTTTCCACCGCTGTTGCGTCGAACGCCGGATCGGTGGGCCGCCAGGCAGCCGTCATCGTCGCCGCTTCGGGCCTGGTGCTCACCGCAGGCCTCCCGGCCCATGGAGCCACCACGGCCGAGCGTGAGGTGCAGTCCTCGACCGCTCTGACCGTCAGCCGCGTCGTCGCCGCCGAGGTCAGCGTCCCGGCCACCGCGAAGGTGTCCTTCGACCGCGTAGCCGTCGAGGTGACGCCGGCTCCCGAGGCGGTTGTGGAAGCTCCCGTCGTCGAGGCCGAGCCCGTCGTCGTCGAAGCCGCCGCCCCGGTCGCACTGCCCCAGGCCGCACCGGTAGCGGCCGCGCCGGTCGCAGCCCCCGTCGCCGCACAAGCCGCTCCCGCACCTGTCGCCGCACAAGCCGCTCCCGCACCTGTCGCCGTGCAGGCCGCATCCGCTCCCGTCCAGTCCTCCGGCGTCGCTGCCGGACTGGTCGCCTCCGCCTACGCCCAGATCGGCGTTGCGCAGGACTGCACCGCCATGGTCGAGAAGGCGCTGCGCTCGGTCGGCAAGTCCGTCGGTGACCTCGCGCCGGGACAGTTCTACCAGTTCGGCGACGTCGTCGGAACGCCCGCTGTGGGCGACCTCGTGATCACCGGCGGCCACGTAGCGATCTACGTCGGCAACGGCCAGGTCATCAGCGGTGGCCTCAACGGTATGAACACCGGCCTGCACAGCCTGTCAGACCTCCCCGGCGCCAGCTTCGTCCGCGTCCGCTAGAACACCCCCCACACTCGGAGTAACCCCCCATGTCTTCACGCGTCACGATCGCACGCCACCGAGGAGAAGCGCAGAGCGCTGCCGGCTTCTCCGCTCTCGCACAGTCCGTCACGACCAACGCCGGGGGGATGGGCCGCCAGGCCGCCGTCATCGCCGCGGCCTCGGGCCTCGTCCTGACCAGCGGTGTCGCAGCCAACGCGGCTGACCTGCAGCCGCAGCGCGAGGTATCGGCCTCGAACGTCACCGTCAGTTCGGATCGGCCGGTCGTCGTCGCCTCGAGCCAGACCGCCGTCTCCTTCAACATGACGCCGGTCAAGGTCAATGCGAAGCCCGTCGTCGTCGAGCAGGCACCGCTCGAGGAAGCTCCTGTCGTCGAGGAGCCTGTCGTCGAGGAGCCTGTCGTCGAGGTCCCGGCCGTCGTCCAGGCTCCCGCCGTCGCCGCCCCTGCGGTCACAGCCCAGTCGGCTCCCGTTGCTGCCGCCGGCGTCGCAGTTGCGGCCGCCACCCCGGCTCCTGCCCCCGTTGCTTCCTCCGGCGTCGCTGCCACCATCGCGGCAGCGGCCAAGGGCCAGCTCGGCGTCATGCAGGACTGCACCCGCCTCGTCAGCAACTCCCTCGCTGCCGCCGGCATCAACTTCCACGGCTGGCCGGCGGGCTACCTCTCCCTCGGCCGTACGGTGAGCGCCGGCGAGGCCATCCCGGGCGACCTCATCTACTATGCGGACGGCGGCATGGGTCTTGCCCATATCGCGGTCTACATCGGTGGTGGGCAGGCCGTGCACGGTGGCTTCAACGGCAACACCACGGTGATCGCCCCGGCCGAGCTCGGATCGGGCGGCGTCTACATCCGCGTCGGTGGCTGACCCAGCACCACGATGATTCGAGGAGGAACCGGCACACTGTGCCGGTTCCTCCTCGTTTAAGCAGGTAATCGAGTGCGTGCACCGGATGTGAGCGGCACGTCAAGCCCGCGTGGCGCTGATTAGCCCCCCGGGGGTCTCCGGCTTACCCTTGCAATGTCACATCCGAAGCTCTTCTCCCGCGCCCCGGGATGGCAACCGGTTGCGGGGAACAGGTCAGCAATGAGGCCAACGCATGCGCACTCTTGTTCTGAATGCAGGGTATGAACCACTGGCGGTCGTCACGTTCCGCCGGGCCCTGGTGCTTGTGCTCACCGGGAAGGCGAGTGTGGTCGCGGAGGACGACGATCCCGTCGTTGGCCCGACCGAAGTCCTCGGCCGGCCCTCGGTGATCCTCCTGAACAGGTATGTCAGGGTCCCCTACCGGCACGAGGTGACAGCCACGCGGCGAGGAGTCCTCCGTCGCGACAACCACCTCTGCGCGTATTGCGGGAAGACCGCCTCGACCATCGACCACGTCATGCCGCGTTCGAGGGGCGGTGCGGACACGTGGGAGAACCTCGTGGCGTGCTGCCTGAAGTGCAACAACGCGAAGGGGGACAAGACGCTCAGCAGCCTCGGCTGGAAGCTGAGGATCGTCCCGCTTCCGCCGAGGGGTCCACAGTGGCAGATCCGAGAGCTCGAGAAGCCGGCGCCGCAGTGGAGCGAGTTCCTCGCGGAGAGAGCTGCGTGACGGTACGGAAGCCACGGTTCGACGCCGTCGTCCTGGCCGGCGGTCGTTCGTCCCGCCTCGGCGGGGTGCCGAAGGCAGGCCTCGTGCTGGACGGCGCCACCCTGCTGGAGCGCACCTGCACGGCTCTGCGGCAGGCGGAGTCCCTGACGATCGTGGGCCCACAGGGCGATGCGTCCGGACCGCTGGCCGGAGAGCCTTCGTTCGTCCGCGAGGAGCCGGCCTTCGCCGGACCGGCAGCCGCACTCGTGGCCGGCTTCGCGGCGGGACCCGTTCCGAGGGCGCCCTGGTGCGCGGTGGTCGCCTGCGATATGCCCCGCATCGCCGGCCTGGTCGAGGCCCTGCTCGAGGAGGCCACGGGTGGAGGCACGACGTCGCTCGTCGCATTCGACGACGGCCGCGAGCAGCCCCTCGCCGCGCTCTACCGGAGCGAGGACCTCGCCGGAGCAATCGATCTCATCCTCGCTACCGGGTCCGCCGACAACCTCTCGATGCGCAGCCTCCTTGCTAGTGTGAGGACCAGACCCGTCCCGGTTCCGCCGGGAACAACGCACGACGTCGACACCTGGGCAGATGCACGAGCGCTCGGAGTCGACGTTCCCTAGCACCCCCGGAGGGCCCGTGGACGATCGCCAGAGACTACTGCAGGACTGGACGGAGACATTGCTCGCCGCCTTCGAGATCGACGGCACGAACGTCGATATCGACGCCGTCCTGGGCCTCGCGGGGAAGGCGGCGCACGGTGTCGTCCGCCCGGCAGCGCCCCTGACCACCTTCGTCGCGGGCTACGCGGCGGGGCTCGCCGTGGGCAGCGGGCAGGCCGACGAGCAGGTCGCGATGCGGTCCGCGATGGCTGTAGCCGATGCGTTGTGCTCAGAGGCCGCGGCAGGGGGAACCGCCGAATGAGCGAGACTGCAGGCGCACGCAACGTCGATTGGTCCGTCGCGCGCAGGCTCGCGCACGAGGCCGGGCGACCGCTTCCGTTCCAGACCGTGAACCTCGCCGATGCCCTGGGTCAGACGCTCGCCGAACCGGTACGGGCGTTGCAGGACATCCCGCACTATGCGTCGTCGGCCATGGATGGCTGGGCCGTGAACGGCGAGCCGCCGTGGACGCTCGTCGGCCATGCCGAGCCGGAAGAGCATCCGCGGGGCAGGGCCGCGCCGCATGCCGACTCGGGGGAGATCTCGCTCGCTCCCGGCGAGGCGACCTTCATCCTCACGGGAGGTGTCGTTCCCCGGAACGCTTCGGGCATCCTGCGGACGGAGCACGGCTCGGTCCGCGGCAGCGTCCTGGAACGCAACGAGTCCGCGCGGCAGGACGAGCCGGCACACCATGAGCATGTGCGCCCTGCGGGGGAGGAAGCTGCTGAAGGAGCCGAGGCGATCCCGGCCGGCGTCGTGCTGAACCCGGCACAGATCGCCCTCGCCGCCGTGTGCGGGCATGACACCCTCACGGTCCTTCGTGCGCCGAGGGTGTCGCTGCTCATGACGGGCGACGAGGTCATCGACCATGGACTTCCGCTCCCCGGGCAGGTCCGCGACACCTTCGGACCGCAACTCCCCGGGTTCGTCGCGATGCTGGGAGGGCACGTCGATGTCGCCGGTCGGGCGAAGGACGACCTCGACGACGTCATCGCCGCCATCAGCGCGGAACCGACCGATGAGTTCTCGCTCGCGAGGGCATCCGGCGACGTGCTGATCACGACAGGGGGAACCGGCAGTTCGTCCGCAGATCACATCCGGCGGGCCCTGACCGAGCTCGGTGCGGAGATGATCATCGACGGCATCTCGATGCGGCCCGGGCACCCGACACTCCTGGCGCGGTTGCCCGACGGGCGGTTCCTGGTGGGGCTGCCCGGCAATCCGCTGGCAGCGATGATGGCCATGCTCACGGTCGCGGGCCCCCTGCTCGCCGGACTGCGGGGCTCACCCCTGGAGGATCCGGCGACGGTCAGCATCGCGGACGCCTTCGAGCCACTCCCCGGTCGCAGCCGTCTCGTGCCCTATCGGCTCGAAGCCGGCCGCGCTGTCCCGAGTACGCACCAGCGTTCCGGGATGCTGCGGGGGCTGGCGAGCGCCGACGGCGTCCTGGTGGTGCCGCCGGCCGGGTGCGCACCGGGCGACGTCGTTCCGGCCCTGGCACTGCCCTGGACGGCACGCTGACGCCAGCTCCGATGGCCGTGCCGAAGTAGGGCGCGAGAAGTTGATCGAAGTCAACTAACCTCAGGGTAGGGCCGAGGTAAGGAGTGCCGGATGAACCGGGTCACGCAGCGACGACGCATCACGAAGTTCCGCATCGGAGCGCAGACGGGACGGCGCGAGGACGTCCTGGCGGGGGAGGAACCGCTGGAGATCCGGCTCGGTGGTAGCGCGTTCACCGTCACGATGCGTACGCCGGGCGAGGACTTCGACCTGGTGGCAGGGTTCCTCGTCTCCGAGGGTGTGGTCTGGGAGCCCGGACAGCTTCCCAGCCTGCGCTACTGCGCCGGCGTGGACGAGAACGGCCAGCAGACCTTCAACGTGGTCGAAGCGCAGCTGCGCCCGGGCGTCGAGCTCCCGGACACCGCGATGGAACGCCACGTGTACACGTCGAGCTCCTGCGGCATCTGCGGAACCGCGTCGATCGACGCCGTCCGCAAGTCGTCGCGCTTCGACCTCCGCACCGATACTGCGTCCGTCGACCTCAGGGTCCTGGCGTCTCTGCCCGACCGGTTGCGTGAGAGCCAGAAGCTGTTCGACCGCACGGGCGGGGTCCATGCCGCGGGCCTCTTCACCGCCGAGGGGGAGCTGCTGTGCCTGCGGGAGGACGTAGGACGCCACAATGCCGTCGACAAGGTGGTGGGCTGGGCGTTGCGGGAGGGCATGCTGCCCCTGCGTGGAACCATCCTGCAGGTGTCGGGCCGGGCGTCCTTCGAACTCGTGCAGAAGGCGCAGCTCGCGGGGATCCCCGTGCTGGCCGCCGTCAGCGCCCCGTCGTCGCTGGCAGCCGACCTGGCCGACGACGCCGGGCTCACGCTGGTGGGCTTCAGCCGCGGGACGTCGCTGAACTGCTACTCGCACCCGGAGCGGATCGCAGCCTGAGCGGCGCTCCCTCGGGGACGTACGGCAGGGTCGTCGGTCAGAACGGGTTGAGCAGGCGTTGCACGAACCGCCGGGTGCGCTCCTCCCGGGGAGATCGCAGCACCTGGTCCGGGTGGCCGTGCTCCACCACCACCCCGCCGTCCATGAACACCACTTCGTCGGCGACCTCGCGGGCGAAGGCCAGCTCGTGGGTCACGATCACCATGGTCCACTTCTCGTCGGCGAGCTCCTTGATGACGGTGAGTACCTCGCCCACCAGTTCGGGATCGAGGGCCGACGTCGGCTCGTCGAAGAGGAGCAGATCGGGCTGCAGGGCCAGCGCGCGGACGATGCCGACGCGCTGCTGCTGCCCGCCGGACAGGTTGAACGGGTAATCGTCCCGCTTCTCGGCGAGCCCGACGCGCGCGAGCAGCCGCTCGGCATCGGCGACGGCGTCCTTCCGCGGTACCTTCTGCACCTGGACAGGACCCTCGATGACGTTCTCGAGGACCGTCATGTGAGGGAAGAGGTTGTAGTTCTGGAAGACCATGGCGCTGTGGTCCCGAAGCGACAGCGCTTCCTTCTTTGTGACCTTCGCGCTGAATTCCACCGGCGGGGCACCGCGGAAGGTGATGGTTCCGCCGTCGGGGGTCTCCAGCCCGTTGAGGCACCGCAGCACCGTGGTCTTGCCCGAACCCGACGGGCCCACCAGGGCGACGACCTGGCCGCTGTCGATGTGCAGGTCGATGGACCTGAGGACCTGGTTGCTGCCGAAGGATTTCTGCAGGCCGGTGACGGTCAGGAGCGGACCTTCCGCGGCGGGCGGACGCAGGGGATCAGTGGGCAACATAGCGGTCCAACCTCTTCTCGAGCGCGGACTGGCCGCTGGACAGGACCAGGCAGATCACCCAGTAGATCGCAGCCGCCTCGACGTACACCAGCATGAACTGCTGGGAGAAGGCGGCAATCTGCTGGGCCTCGCGGAACAGCTCGGTCACCAGGATCACCGACGCGAGCGAGGTGTCCTTGACGAGGCTGATGAACGTATTGGACAGCGGCGGTACCGACACCCGCGCCGCCTGCGGCAGGATGACCCGACGCAGGGTGACCGCGCGGGACATCCCGATGGTATGGCACGCCTCCCACTGGCCCTTCGGCACGGACAGGATCGCCGCCCTCAGGATCTCGGCCGCATAGCCCCCCACATTGAGCGAGAACGCGATGATGGCGCTCGGCCAGGGGTCGATGGTCAAGCCGATCGACGGCAGTCCGTAGAAGATGACGAACAGCTGCACCAGCAGGGGCGTGCCCCGGATGACGGATACGTAGAACCGCGCGATGCCGGCAAGCACCGGCTGCCGGCTGATGCGCATGAGCGCGACGACGAGCGCGAGGGCGAGGCCGATCACGAAGGACGCGAGCGAGAGCGGGATCGTCCCCATCAAGCTGCCCTGGACCATGGGCCAGAACGAGGTGCGCACCAGCTCCCAGTCCATCAGTCAGCCCCTCCGGGTCGCGGGCCCCGCCTGGTCGGGGCCGACACGATCCACCCTAGCGCCGGAGTCACTCGCTGACGTCGGAGCCGAAGTACTTCTCGGAGATGGCGGCGAGGGTACCGTCCGCGCGCAGTTCGTCCAGCGCGGCGTTGATGGCGTCCACGAGTTCGGTGCTGCCCTTGCGGACCGCGACCGCGCTCTCCGACGTCTCGTCGGTGGTGGCCGCGACCTTGATGCCCTCGTTGTTGTTGGTCTTCTGGTAGTCGAGGTAGGTCAGCTCGTCGTTGATGGTCGCGTCCACCCGACCCTGCTCGAGGAGGGTGATGGACTGCGCCCAGCCCTCCACCGGTTCGACGTCGGCGCCGGCCTCCTGCGCCAGCTCGTACCAGTTGCTGGTCAGTGACTGCGCGGTCGTCTTGCCGGAGAGGTCCTCGAAGGAGGTGATGTCGGTGTTGTCCGCCGTCGTGACGATCACGCCCGAGCTGACGGTGTACGGCTCGGAGAAGTCGTAGGTCTCCTTGCGCTCGTCCGTGATGGATACCTGGTTCGCGATGACGTCGAAGCGGCCCGCTTCGAGGCCCGCGAAGATCGCGTCCCACTGCGTCTCCTCGAACTCGGCCTCCACGCCCATCTTCTCGGCGACCGCCGTGATGACCTCGACGTCGTACCCGGTCAGCTCGCCGCTACCGCCCTCGTGATAGCTGAAGGGCTTGTACGTGCCCTCGGTGCCCACTGTGAGCACGCCGGCGTCCTGGATCTCCTGGAGCGAGGTCGGGGCCGCGGCCTCGGACGCCGCTCCACCTTCGCCCGCTGGTGTCGAGGAGGAAGCACAGCCGGCGAGCGCGAGCGCTGCAGCGGCACCGAGGATGGACAGGCGGTTCTTCATGGGATTTCCTTCGGTCTGGTTGGACGGGCACGGCAGGTGGGGGAAATAGAAGGGGCTGTGGACAGCTTGAACCCTCAGTAGGACCGCTCCACCCAGCCGGGACCGGAGTCGAACACTACTGTGATCAACACCGGAGCATCCACTTATTGTTCCGAAGTGTTGCGGCAGGGGTCCAGGAACCGGCGACCTACGCTGGAACTGGCATCCACGGAAGGAATCGCTATGAGCATGGAAGGCGCGGCCTGGAGCTCGCTGTACAAGATCTCGACGGCGAAGGACGGCAAGCACGGCTTCTCGAAGGAGTCTGTGCGCCGCATCCTCACCTTCGCCGTCCCCTACCGGTCCAAGCTGGTGCTCTTCATCCTGCTCTCCGTCGTGGGGGCCTTCCTCGCTGTGGCGACACCGGTCCTCGCCGGGCAGTTGGTGGACGTCATCGTCGCCCGCGGGGAGGTGCGCACGGTCGTGTGGCTCGCCGTCGTCATCGCCCTGGTGGCCGTCGCGGATGCCGCGGTGTCGCTCGTCACGCGCTGGTACTCGGCGCGCATCGGCGAGGGCGTCATCCTCGACCTCCGCACTGCCGTCTTCAACCACGTGCAGAAGATGCCGGTCGCCTTCTTCACCCGGACCCGCACCGGCGCCCTGGTGAGCCGCCTGAACAACGATGTCATCGGTGCCCAGCAGGCCTTCAGCGGGACGCTCTCCGGCGTCGTCACCAACCTGGTGGCCCTCATCCTCACGCTGATCGTCATGCTGAGCACGTCGTGGCTGGTGACCGTACTGGCCGTCGTCATGCTGCCCATCTTCCTGGTCCCGGCCCGCCGGATGGGAAGCCGGCTGGCCGCCCTCCGGCGCGAGGCGGCCGACCACAACTCCGCGATGAGCACGCAGATGACCGAGCGGTTCTCCGCGCCCGGCGCCACGCTGGTTAAGTTGTTCGGCAGGCCAGACGACGAGGCGGAGGAGTTCCGGGTACGTGCCGCCCGCGTCCGCGACATCGGCGTGAGGACGGCGATGCTGCAGTTCGTGTTCTTCACGGCCCTCATGCTCGTCTCCGCGCTGGCCCTGGCCCTGGTCTACGGACTCGGCGGCTTCCTGGCGCTCGCCGGGCAGCTCGACACGGGCGAGGTCGTCACCCTCGCGCTCCTGCTCACGCGCCTCTACGCGCCGCTGACCAGTCTCGCGAACGCGCGTGTGGAGATCATGAGCGCGATCGTCAGCTTCGAGCGCGTGTTCGAGGTGCTGGATCTCGAGCCGCTCATCCAGGAGAAGCCCGACGCCGTCAGCGTGCCGCCCGGGCCCGTCGCCGTGGAGTTCGACGACGTCCGCTTCGCCTACCCCTCCGCGGACAAGGTGTCCCTCGCCTCCCTCGAGGAGGTCTCGACGCTCGACACCCGGGGTGGCGAGGAGGTGCTCCACGGCGTGTCCTTCCGGATCGAGCCCGGACAGACCGTCGCCCTGGTGGGTACCTCGGGCGCAGGGAAATCGACCATCGCCCAGCTCCTCGCCCGCCTGTACGACGTCGACAGCGGGGCGGTCCGGCTGTCCGGGATCGACGTCCGCGACGTCACCTTCGCCTCGATGCGCCATACGCTCGGAATGGTGACGCAGGACGGCCACCTGTTCCACGAGACCATCCTGTCCAACCTCAGGCTGGCCAGGCCCGAGGCCACCGAGGAGGAGGTGTGGGACGCCGTCCGGCGCGCGCGGCTCGAGCCCCTGGTCAGGTCGCTGCCCGACCAGCTCGACACGATGGTCGGCGAGCGCGGGTACCGGCTGTCCGGCGGCGAACGCCAGCGCATGACGATCGCGCGGCTCCTGCTCGCGCAGCCGCGCGTCGTGATCCTCGACGAGGCGACGGCGGCCCTCGACTCGACATCGGAAGCCGCCGTGCAGGCAGCGCTCAGCGAGGCGCTCGAGGGCCGCACCGCCATGGTAATCGCGCACCGGCTCTCCACCATCCGCAGCGCGGATATGATCCTGGTCGTGGAGAACGGCTCGATCGTGGAGCGGGGCACGCACGATGAACTGCTGGAATTCGGCGGCCGCTACGAAGAACTGCACCGGACCCAGTTCGCGGTACAGAAGAACGTCGCGGTGGACGAGGCACCCGAAGCCCTCACCGGGGCCTAGTCCGGCTCCCGCGCCAGCGCCAGCAGTTCGGGGACGACGAATTCGGTCAGGAGTGGAGCGAGATCGCGCCGACCCTCCATCTCCCCGACGTCGAGCCAGTCCAGCTCCTCGATCTCGGCGGCCGGTACCGGGAGGCCTCGGAGCGGGCAGAGAAAGACCGTGGCCCTGAGGAGGGTGTCCGGCTCGTTGGCCGCCGGCCCTTCCCAGGTACCCAGCGGGGTGAGCTCCGGGGCATCGACGACGAGACCCAGTTCCTCGACCAGCTCGCGCACACCGGTCTCGGCAGGTGTCTCGCCCGGCTCCGGCTTCCCACCCGGCTGCATGAACACTTCGGTGCCACGCTTCCGGACGAGCAGCAGGCGTCCACGGTCATCGAGCAGGCAGAGAGCCGTGACGGCGATCACCGGGTCAGCCACGGGCCTCACCAGCGGCTTCGTCGCGGAGTACGTCGACAGTCCAACTGGTCCAGCCGATGTCCTCGGGGTAGAGCGCGATGGTCCTGTCCTCCGACCGGGCGGAGTAGTCCAGTCCGAAAGTCGGCATCCCTGCCGGAACTGCTCGGCGTCCGGGCCGGCCCACAAGGTGGCGCGGGCTGCGGTTCCGACGGGGCGGTCCAGGGCGGTGCGGGATGACAGGCATCATCGGGATGGACCCGCGCGAGGTCAGGGGCCTCGCCCGCATGCTGGACGCCTCGTCCCGCTCGCTCGAGGACGCCGCCGTCGGCCGGGGACTCGTATGCCCGCCGCCGCGCACGGCTGCCGTGGCCATGTCCCATGCCTCGCTCGAGATGCGCATGAGGCGGGACGGCACGGTGGATGATTTCCCCATGGCGTCCAACCTACCCGCCGTGAATGGCGAAGGAGGATGGGCAGAACTGCCCATCCTCCTTCGCTGGTCGGAAAACCCGTCCGACCCACTCGTGCCCCTGGCCGGAATCGAACCGACGACCTTCCCTTTACAAGAGTGACGGTTCCAACGTCGTCGAGCTTCGGCCGGCGAGCGCGGCACCCGCGTACACCTACGCGGCCTAACCTCCGCCAGCACGAAAAAGCCCGTCGGATGCTTGCAACATCCGACGGGCGAGGCAACCAGTCCAGCTATGTACGTGGTTGCGATCGCCAGTCTACCGGCGACCGCCCCTGCCCGACTAGCTGTGACTGACGCCCATCGCGTCTCACAGCCCCTCTCGCGATAAACCAGTAGGGGCGCGGTATAGGAACCCTCCTGAGTCGTCAGAACCGCCTGACGTAGGAACCAGACAGCTACTGGAACCGAAGGCCACATAGAGCGACGCACTCCTACGGGGTGGGTCTACTCGTCGTGGGTGAATGCTGAAGAGCGGGGTCGGGGTCAGCGGGTCACTGGGGCTGGGGACCAAGCAAGACCAGAGCTCCCGCAGGGAGTCCGCAAGATCTCCCCAGCGTTCGTTCCTACTCGCAGGTACCCGTAACGTTCCAGCTACAGAAGGTCTCTCCGTTGCCACAAATTGACGTTCCTCGCCTACAACTGATTCGTATGGGAAACGACACTATGGGGGTGCTCCGATCCTGGAGGAAGTGGCAGGAAGCTCAGGGCCTGTCGCCTCGTACGATCCAGGACCGGGAATACCTCCTCACGCTCTTCTTCGCGACGACCAACGCTGGCCCTCTCGCAATCACTCCTGAGCACGTCATCACGTTCATCGGCCGGCCTGGCATCGGACAGTCGACCAGGGCGACCTACCACAAGCACTTGCGCGCCTACAGCAAATGGCTTGTCAGGACTGGGAAACGGACCGAGGACCCGACCGCGCAGACTCCGATCCCGCGGCAGCCGAAAGGACTGCCGCGGCCGGTCAGCAGTCACGACCTGCCACTGATCCTGAAGGCATGCAACCGTCGGCGCACGAAGATGATGGTGCTGCTCGCATCCCTGCAGGGACTCCGGATCCATGAAATCGCGAAGATCCGCGGGGAGGACGTCGATGTACGAACGATGAGCCTGACGGTGACGGGGAAGGGCAACAAGACCGCGATACTGCCGCTGCACCAGACTGTCGCAATGTTCGCGACGTCGTTCCCCAGCTGGGGACCATGGTTCCCGTTCGGCACCTCGAGCGAGACGATCGCCCCGAACGGGGTAGGGAAAGCAATCCGCTCGGCTATGCGACGGGCCGGCGTTCAGGGCACCCCGCACCAGCTGCGGCATTGGTACGGTTCGACCCTCGTTCACAACGGAGTCGACCTCAGGACCGTGCAGGAGCTGCTACGCCACGAGAGCCTGGCAACCACACAGATCTACACTCAGGTCCTCGACAAGGACCGCAGGGACGCCATCGACGGGTTGTCCATCGTGGCATGAGTGCCCCCGATACGATTCGAACGTACGACCTGCCCTTTAGGAGAGGGCTGCTCTATCCCCTGAGCTACGGAGGCGGGACCTGAAGAGTCTAACCGAACCTACTCAGCGAACTCGAACCACGCAGTAGAGCCCCCGTCCGATGAAGGGCGGGGGCTCTACTGCACTAAGCCGGATCTATTGAGAGGGCTGGACGTCCTCTTCGCTCTCCAGTTCTTCGTCGAACTCGTCGAGTTCGGGGTTGTATCCAAGTTCCATCCACCCGTCCATGGAGTCCGCCTTTCGTTGCGCTTCCCTACTATCCCGGATTCATGATGAGTAAGAGGTGGGGCATAATCTATGCAGGTCTCTAACAGTGGGGGAAGCACGTGCCGTCAGTACGCAGAACGAAGCGCCGCCCGTCCATCACGAAGCGGGCGAAGATTACCACCGTGGCCTGCCTCGGCACCGCCGTCGTGTTGACTTTCACTGGTTTGAACCTAGCTAACCGGGAATCGTTGGCCGAGAACGCGGCAGCGGCTGAAGCGTACAACGCGAAGGTCACCACACCCGCGATAGCCACCTCCCCGGCGACAGGAACGGCGACTTCATCTCCAGCGCCCCAAACATCTGAACAGGTTTCACTCGACGGCGCTTCCATAATCAGCGTTCTTGGTGACTCCACAGGCAACAGCTCCGGGGAATGGGTGGACCTCTGGGCACAGGACCTCGCGAAAAACGCGACCGTGACTGTACACATGTGGGACCAACTCAAACAGCAGTACTACTCCCAGCCCAAGGTCTATGGCACCGCCGAAAAGCAGATTACGATCTGGAACGGCTCGATGTCAGGTGCGTCCGCCGACTACCCGGTCGACAAACTTTCGGTCATCCAGCCGGAAACCCCAGACATAGTTCTCCTGTCATTCGGGCACAACGGAACACCCCAGAACATCGGCCCCGCATTCCAGGCAACCTATGACGCCATTGCCTCCGCAGCACCTGAAGCTGAAACTTCAGTCATCATTCAAAACCCCGCCAACCCGCCGCGAACCGAGCGGACCGACGAGAACCAGGCCGCAGTGAAGCAGTGGGCGGGAACGAACGGCCTGCCCACACTAGATGTGAGGTCAGCGTTCGACACGAAACCGGACCTCACCGCATTACTCCTAGACGACGGGACGGGCGTCCACCCAAACGACGCAGGTTCACGTGTCTGGGCAGACGCCATAATCACAGCACTACGGTAGTGAGGTAATGGCCGGCACTGTTCCCACTTGCCGCCGTGAGTTGATGATCGAGAGCCACACTGAGGCGGTGAGGGTGGACCCGGACCAGCCAAGGGAGATCGTAGGGCTCGACACGGTTGGGTGGATGCCGTCTGACTGGATGTATTGCACCCCGCCGTCCGGCTGGTTTCTCCACGCCTCAAACACGGGAATGTACTCGTAACCCTTGGACATGGCGTAATCGCGGAGTGCTACCTGTCTGCGGGCATGTGCCTCGACGGTGGTGGAGGGCGCGTACTGCGGGTTCTGCGAGCTGATGACGATGAGCGTGTCCGGGTGCGCGGCTTTGAATGCGGTGATGAAAGCATCAACCTCAGCAATGAACTCCGCTGCTGTTTGTGTGCCGTTGTTGTGTCCTCCCGTGACTAGCAGAGAATCAAACGCCGTTCCGGTCGGGAACATGGTCGCCAGCCGCTCATGCTGATACGTGAGCTTCGTGCCAGGTACAGCGGCGTTCCAAAACTCGATCCGGGTAGCCACACCAGCCGTGAACGGGGTTTCCATGGTGATGGAGTCGAGTTTGATGCGCCCGTCCGCGGCACCAGCTTTCACTCCTGAAATTGTTCCGATTTTGGGCACGTCCGTTTCAGTGATGGTGCCACTGAGCACGGTGTCGGTGCCGTTGAATGTGATGGTCGCAGTGACCTGCTGGATGGCGATCTGCAACTTGAGCGTCGCTGCCTGCGCTGCTGCAGTATTGCTAGTGATTCCGGTTGCGTAGCTGGTGGAGCCGATTTGCGCGGAGACACCGCCGATCCTTTTCCAGAGGCTGAATCCAAAAAGGCCTGTACTGGTGACTGCTATTTGCGCGAATACGTCGTTGTCACCAAGGGACAGGCCTGTGCTTGACGCATGGAGTTGCAGGATAGTCTGCGTCCCTGTGTTAGTGGTCACGACCGTGAATGGCAAAGTCAGGGTGACATCTTTCGCCGCCGCGTTGAACGACAGTGCGCCAACTCCTGCCGGGGTAGCAACAGTCCCGTTCGATGACCACGACCCGGTCGAGTTGCCCGCCCACGTTTGCCCGCCGCTTGTGGCTGAACCGACCAGCTCTGCAGCGGTCCGATTGAAGTTATCTGAAAGCACCGTGCCGCCCGTGTCAGGGGTAGCAGATCCAGCCTTGACCACGATAGGGCTACCGTAGGCGTTCGTGCTGGTGCTCCACTGCTGCTCCTGGGAGCCGACACTGGCGGGTGTGATTTCAGCGATTCGCGCCAAGACTTTGCGAGGCGGGTCGCCGCCGTCATTCCAAGTCGAATCCCCGGCGATAGCCATTCGGTGAAATCCGGAAGCGAAGTCCACAACCTGAGCTAGCGACTCACACGGCGTACGCGCCGGGATCAGGGGGCGAACCGGGACCGCCTCCGCAATGGTGGCACTTAGTGCAGCGTTGAACTGGGTTCCCGGAGTTGTTGCGAACTCGGTCAGGGCCTCGTCGTTGCTGGCAGCATCGGTGGCAGGCATGCCCTTCGGCCCTTTGTCGCCCTGCGGCCCTGCCGGCAGCGGTACAGGGCCGACTACCGTGCCGTCGGACAGCGCGAAGTTGGCTGTGCCATCACCGTTCGCGTGGACCTCGACGACTGATGCGCCGGGCGGCCCGGGAATCGGCATCGACGTCGTCAGCGGGGCTACGAAGTCACCGGACTTCCACATCACCGATGTCTGGTCCTCGACGAAGAACGTCGGCAGGACGCAGTTCTCGTTGGAGCGCAGTGCGATCGGGGTTCCGGCCGCATCAGTAGCAGTGAGAGGTAGCGAGAACTGAGTGTCGTCGACGTCAAAGATCTGGCCCTCGGCGTTCGGCGCTGCTTGCTTGGTTACCGGGTCGATGGTGACGTCACCGCGGTAGGGGAAACGGGTCATGCGCTACTCCAATGCAGGTAGGGCCTGGCGGCCGAAAGGGTCGTTAGCCGGCGCGCCGGTGGTCAGGGCCGGGCGTGCGATCGAGGGAATGCCCGTGACGGTCTGTGAGCTCACCGGGAATTGTGTTCGCGTTCGCGTAGCTCACCGGGGCCTTCGGCAGCCCGAGCAGGATCCCGAGCTGGGGGAAACGCTGCTCGATAATCCTGACCAGCACGTAATACGCGATCGTCACGAGTGCGGTGATTACGGTCTCCGCGGCCCGGACGATGCCCTCGTCTGTGGCCTGGTCAAAGTCGATGCCGAGGGTGACCAGCCAGCCGAGCAGGCCTCCGATGATGACTGGGACGACGGTGCGGATGATGGATGCTGCGAGTGTTCCCATCACGGGTTCCTTTCGAGAGCTTCGGCGACGATCTCCAGCAGGGCAGAGGCGCCCTCCCAGAGCGTTAGGAGTGCCCAACAGAGCACGAGGGTTACGAGCCCGACAGCGACCGCCGCGAGCGCGAGCAGGCGGAAGCGCATCAGGGTATGCGGATCTGCTGGCCGGGTTGGATCACGTCCGGGTTCGCGATGCCGTTGTGAGCGGCGAGGGTCTGCCAGTCGGACCCGTAGGCGGCGGCGATCGATGACAGTGATTCGCCGGCCTGAACCGTGTGCACGCGAGCGCCCCCGCTGCCGCTGATGGTGAGGACCTGCCCGGGCTGGATCAGGTCGGGGTTGGTGATCCCGTTCCGGCTGGCCAGAGTTTGCCAGTCGGTGCCATAGAGGGCTGCGATCGAGGACAGGTACTCGCCGGCTTGCACAGTGTGTGTTCGGGCGCCCGCTGCAACTGGAGCTGCAGCTGAGCCTGGCACCTTGAGTGTCTGGCCGACGTGGATCAGGTCCGCGTTGGCCAGGCCGTTGAGGGCGACGAGGGTTGGGACCGTGGTGCCGAAGCGCTGCGCAATGGAGGTCAGGCTGTCGCCGCCCTGAACCACGTACATTCCGACGTTGCCAGTCTCGACGACAGCGGTGCCGCCGCGCGGGATCACGAGGATCTGTCCGACGTCGATTCGATCGGCGTTCGCGATCCTGTTCGCCTGGACGAGCGCCTCGAGGCTGACGCCGAACCGCTCAGCGATCAGGGACAGCATGTCGCCCGCCTGCACCGTGTACGACCCCGTCTGGTCAACCACGACAGGGGTCACGACGGCGCCGATCTTCGGCTCGACAGGCTTTCCACCGGCGAGCGCGAGCCAGTCGTCGTGTGAGCCGTAGAAGACGTTGAGATCGAGGCCTCCGGCGTAGCCAGGGAGGGATCCGGATTGCGTGTACTGCCACATGATGGTGGACCAGCGGCCGGTGTTCGGTCGACCGGCCAAGGGCCCGTAGCCTTGGCGGGCGCTTGACGGGTACTGGGCCAGCCACAGCTTGTAGCCGGCGTCGATGACCGAAGACCAGTCGTGAGACATCGCGGCGTTGAGGTTCATGTAGATCAGGGGTTTCACCCCGTTGAGGGCGGCCGCGACGGTGTCGAGCCAGGTCTTCGCCCAGCCGACGTCGTGCACGTTGTCAGCTTCCCAATCGAGGACGGGCACAGTGTTGCCGTCCCAGCGGTTTCGAGTGCGGGACAAGAAGTGCTGCGCTTCCTCAACCGGGCCGGCCTGCTGCCCCTCGCGGGCGAAGTGGTAGAGGCCGCGGAGCTTCCCATCGGCGCCGTCGAACTGGTGGCCAAGCTCGGGGTTCTCGTACCAAGTGCCGCCGGTTGCCTTGACGATTACGAAGTCGGCGGGCACAGCGTCCAGGTTGATGCCCGCTTGATGTGAGGCAATGTCGATGCCGGAGAGCGCCTGCGGCGAGGACTGCCCTGCAGGACGCGCGGACTGGTCGAGGCCTTCGAGCTTCGGGCGGAGCCAGCCGCGGACGGTAGTGACGCCGCCGAGGCTGTAGTCGTACCGGGCCTCGTGGGCGGGCTTGTTCGAGTACCAGCCGCCGTCGACGAAGATTAGCGGGGGAGCGAAGCCGTCCTGCTGTGCGAGGTTCGTGCCGTCTTGGTCGGCCTGCAGCGGGATCCCGACGTGTCCCCACTGGTTTGCGCCCCAACCCTCGTAGATCACGACGTCGCCGCGCTGCGGGATCAGGTCGACTGACCCGTCGTTCCAGATTTTGGTCCAGTACTTGTCAGGTGCCACGTCCATGAGGTCGCGGGCTCCTGCCACTGGCCCGAGGCATTGCGCCCATGGGACGCCGAAGAGCTGCTCGGCGTACCAGTCCGCCAGGTCGACGCACTGCAGGCCGTAATGCTGGTCGGGGTTGGCCGCTACTCCGAGGATCCGGGAGAGGACGTGCTCCTGAACTTCAACTGTCATCGTCGTGCCTTCCACGCTAGGTCCTGCATGAAGAACCTCGGCCCCTGTCGGGCACGAGGGCTAATCGGTGAGAGTGTTGTCTCTGCGCTTCGGCCACGGCGGCAGCTCGCTGACCGGTACCCCACGGTTCACCAGCCACACACGTAGGCTCCCCGCGTATTCCTGGATCTGACGGCGATACTCGGCTTCGCCATCGGCCTTTGCCTCCGCGAGTGCGAGTCGATCGACAAGGCTCTTGTTTGTCGCCTTCTCCTCGAGCGCACGACCTGAACGCCACGCCTTAACGCCTTCGATCGCTTTCGGGATGATGAGGGCGAGCCCACCGGTTCCCAGCAGTGCGGTGATCAATTCCGGAGTCATCCCCGTTGTCCCTCCGGTTACTTGGTCGGGTCCAGGTAGGCCCAATCAATGCGCCGGTACCGCTTGTAGATGTCCAAGAGCGCGATCGCGACGAGGATCAGGAAAAAGCCGCGAAGGAGAGCGCGCAGTGGCACGTAGAGCAACGAAGGAACGAGGAGAGCCCAGCCGAGGCCGACAAGCAACAGGGCGATCCGTTCAAGCCACCAAAGCCCACGCAGACAAGCGAACGCACCGATGGCCCCGCCAACCCCAAGGATCCCGCCGACCAGAATTGCTACCGGGCCGAGTGCTTCGGTCAGCAAGAACGGGAACCCGCCAGCCACGGCGACAATCCCGGCAGCCGCAGCGAACAGAAACGTCCCTACCTGCGCCGCAGTCATGGCGGCTGGTTCTTCCAATCGACCCCAGATTCGTCCGTACCAACGCGCAGGAGAGGCTCCCGACAGCTGCAGATCGAGTCGTTGCGCGCGAGACAACCTGCCGCCCCGCCTCATGCAGGAACCACGAGGGCGGTGAAGAACTGGTTGAAAGCGGACTGGCCGAAGTTGCCGCTTCCGAACTGCTTCCGTGCGATGACCCGTACGGTCGTTGCACCGGTAATCGGGGAGCGTGGGCCGGCGCCGTTGACCTTGAACCACGGGGCGACGGCGTCGCCGCGCGCAGCATCCAGCCAGGTGCCGGCTACTTCGAGGATGACGTCCCACCTTGTGCCCGCTCCGCCGCCGCCGGCCTCGACGGTCGCGCTGGCCACGACGTGGTAGGGAAACCCGGGGTCGGGTATCTCGTGGGAGTAGATGACGTAGTCGGCTCGGGTCCCTGAGTTTGGGGGTTCGTAGTATTCCCCGACTCGGCCGTAGGCCCTGCTCTTCGGGCCGAATCGCTGCCAGGAGAACTGGCCGTTGGTGTCGGCGACGTACGCCCAGTCTGTGTCCTGATGCATGACCCGGGCGCCGGGGAAGTTGAGGTATTCACGGGCGAGCAGGTCGAAGATGCGTACGCCGCCGCCGCCTGCGAGCGCGCGCAGGTCGATGATTTCGCGGATGTCGGTTCGGTCGGGGTCGACGCGGACGAGAGCGAGGGGCTGGTCGTCGAGTGTGCCGGGGTTGTGCTGCCTGCCGTCAGGGATTGTCCGCGTGGCGGATCCGGGGACGACGGTGAAGGCGCTGGGGCCTCCGCCGACTGGCTGCCAGTTCCTTCGGTTGCAGATGAGGTCGTAGCGGGGTGAGCCCATTGCGGCCGCGAGGGCGATGGTGACATTCCCGTCTGCGGCAGGCCATATGTCGTGGACGCCGGGGCCCCAGCCGCCTCCGGGTTCGATGCTGATCGTTCGGTCCTGGCCTGCGACGGCGGTTACTTTCCAGTCGTTGAGGCCGTCGACTCCGTAGAAGGAGCTGCCGATGCGGGGGAGTGCCTGCTGCCAGTCGATTTCGGTGACGCCGTTTTCGGGTGTGGTGTCGTACCCGATGCTGCGGAATGTCATCAGCGTGTCCTCTCTGTTCGTTGGCCGGCGGCGAGTGTCCGCAATGCCCTTCCGATTTCTTCGTCCGGATCGTCGGTGATGTCGCCGATCTGGGGTGACACTACGAGGCCGTCGTTTCGTGTCCAGGGCATGGCCACGGATCTGACGATGTCCTCGATCTGTAGCTTCGGCCCGATCTGGAGCTTGAGCCTGTTGCCTTCCACGAACCCGTCGAGGCCGCCGTAGGCGAAGCTCTTGCTTTCCATGAACTTGATGGCCAGTCCTGACTTCTCGCCGGTCTCGGCGAAGGTCTCGGCGGCTCGCTCCTCATAGACCAGAGGGTTGTCGGTGTCGCGTGCGTCGCGGAATCCTTCGGACCGTTCGCCCCACAGCTCCGCGAGAGCGGGGTCCGTGAAGCCTCGGAAGGTCCGCTCGACGCCTTCGCCCTGCCCTCCGACGATGACGTCTGTCAGTTCCGGAGGCTGGTTGTTCCATGTGACCGATTCGATTGTGCCGCTGGATTCTTTGATGGTGCGGGGGAGCGTGACGAGCTCGGAGACCGAGAGGCGAAGGCCGGCGCCGTCGTGTCGAACGGTGACCTTCAGGCCGGCGGCTTCGATCACGGGGAACAGCTTGTCGAGGATCGGGGTGAACCGCAGGGAGACCGTGATGTTGGCGCCCCTGCCTTCGTCCGGCTCAATCGTTATCGGCCAGCCGAGCCGGTTGACGGCGTTGGATTGCACGACGGTTTTGAGCACCGTCTCGGCCGGCCCCGATACGGTGTGGTACTCGCTGGTCTGCGCGCTCAGGGCTGCACCTGGTACGGGCCAGCCCTGAACGAGGCGGAACACCCGGAAGTGATCCTCGACTGTCAGCGTTATCTCGCCGTTGGCCCCCGACCACTTCCCGCCCCTGCCCCGGATTGGTCCACCGATCCGGTAATCCCCGTCTTGCTCAATGACGACTCGGGAACCCGGCTCGATGAGGTCCGGGAGCTTCGAGTTGCTTAGCCCGAGGGTGAGGGTAGCTGTCCCCATGTCGTTGCATCGCAGGACCGGCTCCACGGCAAGCGCGTCACCGAGGGTGCCCTGCTTGACGTAGTGCCGGTCATAGATGCTGATCTTGTACGGAGACCTCACAAGACCCTCCAATGCAGCGGCGTGATCTCGACCTGCACGGACCCGGCGCCGGTCAGTGCCAGCTGGAGCTTGACCTTCTGGCCCGGTGGGATCGGCGCGAAGTCGTCCCGTCTCGTCAGCTCCGCTGTACGGGACACCGGGTTGATGAACTGTGCGGCCTGACCAGGGGTCGCGGGAACGTAGTCGTACTGGATGAGGCGCTGGTCGACGGGGTCGGTGTCGATGACAATGACCTTGCCTGCGTCCACGACGGGCAGGTCGACGATCATGCCTGCAAGTCCTACCTCGACCGTTTCGAGAGGGCCGAAGGCCCGCCAGATCGGCCATGCTTCCTCATCTCCCGGGTTGTCGAACGACGCTGAGCCGATGGTGTGGCCCGAGGCGATGTTCACCAGGTGCGGACCGTTCTTCTCGAAGAACGGTAGAGGTGCGGGGTTCGCCTTCCAGCTCTCGGCCCTCGGCAGCCCCCGGAAGAACGGAGCGTCGGCAACCAGGGTCACGCCGTACGCCGCCCACCCGTCGTGGATCGGGTCGCTTGCGAATGCCTTGCCAGCTTTCGGCTTGAACCTCGCTGCGATCGTGAACCGGCGGCCGCCCGGGAGGACGACGGTGACCTCGCCGTATGCCCTCGGGCTGAGCGACTTCCACCACTGATCGTTCTGCTGGGCCCACTCCGCGGACCCGTTCTCGTTGTAGACCTCGATCGGGAAGAACAGCTCACGGGGTTCGGCCTGCGCGCCGTTGAACTGCTGGCCGGGGACAGTCGGTGACTTCTGCACCCACTCCTGGAAGTCAACGTGGTGCAGCCCCTCGACGCCGTCCCGGTTCAGATACACGCCCGAGGTCGGATCCGTAAGATCCCACGTCGACCCATCGACGCCACGCCAGATGATTCGGACGTCCTCCCACTGGTTGTTCGGCAGCGACGACGGGGCGAGTGGTACGCCCAGCAGGATTCCCATTACACCTCCACGATGATGCGCCGCGTGCCGGTGAGGACGTTCGCCCGGCGTTTCCTCTTGTCGACCTCGTCGATGATCTGCTCAGCGCTGCCGAACAGGTCCCCGAAGAACTGGAAAGTGTTGCCTTCCCTGGTCTCCTCGCGGGTAGGCACTCGGCCGTCTGAGTCACGGGCGGCGAGCGCAGAAGTGGGACTCATGCTCGAGCTGATCGTGGCTGCATCAGGAGGAGCAATGAGCCGTTCCATCTCGGCGTTCACCCGGGCACCCATGCGGCCGAGGCCTACCGCGTACCCCTCGCCGGTCTGTTGCCCGATAACGGTGAAGACCTTCGACGGGGAAGCGATCCCGAGGATGTCCTTAGCGAAATCAACGACGTTCCCGATGACTCCACGGACGGCGTCGCGGATCCTGCCAGCCATGGCCTGGACGCCGTTGACGAGCCCTTGGATCAGGTTGGTGCCGGTGCTGTAGAGCCAGGAGCCGGCGCCGGAGACCGCGCCCGTGACGCTGCCCGCGAGCCCGCCGAGGAAGGACCAGACGCGACCGATGGTCCCGGTGATCCCGTTCATCAGGCCGGAGACGAGGTTCTGCCCGGTGCTGAGCAGCCAGCTGCCAGCTCCGGAGAGGACCGCGAGGATTCGCCCCGGAATGGAGCTGAAGAACGCGAACAGGTTCGAACCCATCTGCGTGGCGCCTGCGACCATGTTCTGCCAGGCACCGGTGAGGAACGACGTGATCGCCGTCCACATGCCGTTCCACCAGCCCATGAAGCCGGAGACGACTCCGGTCAGCCAGCCGACGTAGCCCTGCCAGATGCCTTGCACGACGCCGACGAGACCCGCCCACAGCCCTTGGAAGAAGCTCGTGAAGCCGTTCCACATGCCGTTCCACCAGCCCATGAAGCCCGCGACAACTCCGGTGATCCAGGCGACGTAGCCTTGCCAGAGGCCCTGTACGACGCCGACCAGCCCCGCCCAGAGCGCCTGGAAGAAGCCGGCGAAGCCAGCCCAGAAGCCGTTCCACCAGCCCATGAAGCCGACCACGACGGCGGTGATCCAGGCGACGTAGCCCTGCCATGCCGCCTGTAGGAAGCCGACGAGGCCAGCCCACAGCGCCTGCATCCAGCCGGCGAAGCCAGCCCAGAGGCCGTTCCACCAGCCGACGAAGCCGCCGACGACACCTTGCAGCCAGGTGAGGAAGCCGCCCCATACGGTGGATATCCATGCCACGACGACGTCCCAGTTGGCGATGAGCAGGGCGAGCGCCGCGATGAGGGCGATCACGCCGACGATGATCCACGTCATGGGGTTGAGGGCCATGACGATGTTCATCACGGTGACGGCTGCGGAGAGTATGCCGATGACGCCGGCGAGTACTCCGAGGGCGATCGCGAAGCCTGTCACCAGGCCCGCGTTCTGACTAATCCACGTTGCGGCCGCGGTCGCGATCTCTGCGAGCTTCGTCATGGCCGGCAGCAGGGTCTCCCCGAGTTTGGCGCCGGCGTTCTCGAAGGCGGCTGCCTGGCGTTCCTGAGCGCCAGCGGCTGTGTCCGACTCCTTGGCGAAGTTCCCCGCAGAGGTCGCGGACTGCTGCATGATCAGGTCCATCGTGGCCTGCTTCTTCGCCGCCTCCAGCGCTGCACCGCCGAGATTGTCCTGTCCACGAGCGGCAAGCTCCGCTTCCACCTGCGCAGCGGTCAGGGTCAGGCCGTACCGCTCGAGGCTGTCGAACTCGCCGCGGAAGGCCGCACCCATCGCGCCGACAGCCTCTGTCGTGGTGCCTCCGAAGACGGACGCGAGGTCAGCTCCACGGGTGATCAGCTCGTCGTTCTTCTTCGCGAGCTCGTCCATTGGGACGCCCGCCGACTTGAGGGCTGTCCCCGTGACAGCTGACAACTCGTTGTAGGCGCTCGAGGAGAGACCGACAGCATCCGCTGCCCGGGTTGCGTACCCCTCGACGTCCCCGGCCGCCGTACCGAACACGGTGCCGACGGCGCCGGCGTTCTGCTCCGCAGTGGCTGCCATCTGACCGAACTGAGCACCGAGCCCGACGACCGCCCCGCCGATGGCGGCAGCCCCACCGAGGAGGATCGGGGATGAGAGCGCCTTCGAAGCGCGCTGGCCCGCGGGCCCCAGCTTGGACTCCATAGCGTCGGCGCTGCTGACGATGGAGTCGAAGGTCTTCTCGACGCCCTGCGACCTGGCGAAGATGTCGAACAGCAGCTGCTGAGTAGCCACGGGCACCGCCCTTCCCTATTCACTTCTTCTTGGTGCGCTCTTCTTCCCAGACGCGAGCATTGCGGACGAAGAGCAGCCACATGTCGTAGCGCATCTCCCAGACGTTCAGAGGCGTGATGCCGGGCCAGACATGGGCGATCGTCGGGATCCAGCGGAAGACGGACAACTCGATGTCGTCCGTCTCCTCGATTACTGGGGTGCGGGCGGCTCGCCTGCCGGATCGGAATCCGGAGGAGTTACTTTTGGGTCCGGGGCCGCCTCTGCCTCGGGCTCTGGTTCATCGGACTCGAAGCCGATCTCGTTGAGCGGGCAGGAGTTCGCCTGCTCGATGGTGAGGTTCTCGCCGGCGAAGCGACGGCACAGCCAGATCATTGCCTGCAGCGCCATGAGGTTGTCGGCCTCGTCGAGGAAGTCGAGCGGATCCTCGTACGTCTGCATCTTGATCAGGTTGTCCTTGAGGCTCTTGATCCCCATTCCGGAGCGGACCTTGAGTACGTAGAGGTCGTTCAGCGACGCCTTCTGCATCGATTCGTCGAGCTCGTACTTCTTGCCGCTGATGATCAGTTTCACAGTCCGGTGCTTCCTATCTGCTCGAGTGCTTTGTCGATCGCGGCGAGCGCGTTGGTGCGGGCCTCTTGCTGGCCGCGCTTGATCGGGTCCCACCAGTAGGGCTGACCGAATTGGGTCACGTACGTCTTCTTCCCGAAGACGGGGTGGCGGAAGGTGCGCTTGTTCCAGGTCTTCGTCATCGCTCCGCCGACGCTCTTGTCCGCGCGGATGGAGATTCCGGAGCGGGTGGCGCCAGTGACGACCCGGGTCTTCAGGCCGGACTTGAGCCGGTTCCTCATACCTGTCGACCGTGAGCGGCTGGCACTCTCGGCCTTGTAGGTGTTCACCGCGCGGAGGTATTGCTTCTTCCCGCCCTTGCCGCCCACCAATCGGATACGCTGCCCGGTCTTTACCGCGTTGCCGGGCAGCGGTGCTGACAGCAGCGCGCGCTGGTCGGCGATGATGTGATCACCGACCGAGCGGAGGGACTTGCGCAGCTCGCGCTGGAGCTTCGGGCTGACGGCTTTCGCGTCAGCCATGACCTGCCGGAGGTTGACAGCGGTGATCTGTATCTCCGGAAGGTCTGGCCCGCCCCCGCGCTGGAAGGCCGGGCGTGCCACTAGATGTCGGTGTCGGTGGTGCGGTACACCGCGTACACGGGTGCGACGCCGGCGAGCGCCGGGTCCAGTCCGGTGAAGTCGATCGACTGCGTGATGACCTCGCCGCCGTTGGACTTCGGCACTTCGCCCTCGAGCTTGATGACCGGCAGGAAGATCTGCAGCGCGGCCTTCACCCCCGGGGCGATGTCGGTCGGCGTCTCGAAGGTCATGACCAGCGTCAGCGGGAGCTGGTTGAGGTAGGCGTCCCGGAGCACGTTGCTGCTGTACTCGGCGGTGATCTTGCCCTTCACCTCGGCGAGACCGACGGCCTGCCTCCGGTTGCGCTTGCCCTGGCCGCCGAACGTGAAGCCGCCCTCGTCGAGCTTGTTGTCGATGGTCAGCGAGAACTCGGTGATGTTCGCGGCGTCAGCACCTCCGTCCGCGAGCGCAGTCGCGGTGGGAGGAGTGACGTCTCCGCCGATCCTGATTGCCCCGTGGACGAAGGTGAGGAGATCCCCGTCGACGGCGTAGGACGGCGGCGCGTACGCCGTGTCGGTCTTGATCTCGCGTGCGGACCAGCTCGTCTTGAGCTTGACGATGTCCGCGTTGGACGCGGACAGCTCGGCCGAGGCGCACATCGCGCCGAGGAACGTCGTTGCGGACACCTCGCCATGCAGAAGCGGCGTGCCCTTCTGGATGGTGTAGGAGGGCAGTGGACTCGTCGTGGTGAGGGTGTGCACCTGCTGGAACGCACCGGAGGCTCCGATCGCGGTGCTCGTCGAGTTGCCGAAGAGCGCCTTGAGGAACAGGCCCATTCCCTTCGTCGTCATCTCGAGCTCGATGTCGCCGCCGGCGGACTGCTTGACCAGGGCCCGGCGGGATGCGCGGGGGACGCGGGATCCGAGGCGGAGGCCTGCGCCCTGCTTGAACTCGGGAGTCCAGGCGAGGGACTCGCTGACGAACTCGGTGAACCGGTCGGGGACAACCGCGGTGCCGTAGCCGGTTTCTTCCTTGAGGCCGATGGAGCAGTCGAGCTGTGTGTTCATTCGGAGTCATCTCCTTCGTTGCCGGCTTCGACCAGCTCGTAGTTGTCGGACTGCAGCAGCAGCTGGTCCGCAGTCTTGTTCTTGACCGAGATCTCCTCGCCTGGCTCGAGCGTCTTCCCGAGGAGTGGGACGTCGAGAGCGCCGAGCGGCGAGATGTTCCTGATGATGCGCATGAGCGGTTCCTATCCCTTGACCCGGTTGCGGGCTTCGAAGGTTGCCACGACGTCGACCGCGCGGCCCTGGCTTGTGTACTCCGGAGGCGTCTCGCCCTCCGTCTCGATCTCGGTGAGGAAGCAGTGCCGGACGACGCCGCCGAGCGTGGTGTCGGTCAGGCGGACGTGGCGCTCGATGAGGCCGAGCAGCTGCAGGGCACGTTCCTGCGATTCCTCCTCCGCTTCCTCGCCGCCGCCAACCAGGCAGGAGAAGGTCGCGGAGCAGGACAGGACTTCCTCGCGCTGCCGCTGCGGGCCGAGGTTCGCCCGGTCCTGCCGGGAGCTGGCCCGACCGAAGGCAATGATGTCGTCGGGCGCGTAGGTGCCCGGCGTGCCGGCGGTGACGAGGACCCTGATGGTGTCCTCGTCCGCTGCCATCAGTTCGCGGGTTGCGGCGACGAGCGCCTTCTTGAATGCCCAGACGGCGGAGACAGGACTGCTCATGCGAAGCCTCCGATCTGCTGGTGCGGGCTGCACAGTTCGACGACCCGTCGAGGGACCGCGAAGCCTGACGGCGTGAAGGCGTCGGCCGTGGGTTCCTGCCCGCGGACTGCGCCCTGTCCCTGCATGCCGATCTGCCACCAGTGCCGGACCAGTTCGCGGGCTGCCAGGCGCACGTTGGGCGGGATGATTGGGGAACCGAACGAGTACGTCACCGCGACGTCGCCGGCGACGAATGACGCAGGGTGGTAGCGAGTGCCCGCGTAGACGATGCCCGACTGGAAGTCCGCGTAGTACTCGACCACGGGCAGCCCGTCGATCGTCACGGCGATTACCTGGCTCGGGATATGTGGGAGGACGACGGAGCCGCCGCCGGCCGCGTGGTGTATGTAGGTCGAGGCGACCATCGGTCCGACGATGTCCTCGATTACTTCCGTCGCCGCGGCGATGTACAGCCGGAGGTCCTCGCGGTCCGCGGCCGAGGGGTTCCTCCACCGCAGCCCGTTCTCTGCCTCCTCGAGCGAGATGATGAACCGCGGGTCGGCGGGCCACACGTCGAGGACGTCGGTGAAGACGTCAGTCTCCGTGCCCGTCGCCAGCCATCGGAGCAGGTGCCGGCCGGGCATAGTCGGGACCAGTGTGGCTGTCTTCCCCTCCTGATCGACGATTGGTGCCGGGTTGAGGGTCAGACCGTCAGGCTGCGTGACGGCGAGCGCGATGTTCGCGCCCGCCGCCACGGTGCCCTTCAGGCTGACCTTGGCGGTTCCGCCGAGGTCCACGGAGCCCATTACTTCGCGTCGGCCTTATCGGCGTTCTTCGTCGCGTTGGGTGCCTTGCCGGCCGAGGACTTCGCTGCGTCCGCTGTGAGCTTCGCAGCTGCTTCCGCGGCCGCCAGGTCACTGGCTGCCTGTTCGGCCGCGAGAGCGTCGGCGCGGGCCTTCGCGTCGGCTGCCGTCTCGGTGACCAGGGGCCGGTTGCCCGAGGTCGTGGCGGTCTCGACGCCGGCCTTGGCGGCGAGCGCCTTCTCCTCGACTGTGGGATCGGCGGCGAGGCCGGAGGCAATCAGCTGCAGGGCCTCCGTCTCGGGCAGGGTGATCTTCTCGCCGGGCGCGGGCCAGTCCTTGCCGTCGCGCGTGCCGGAGATCCTGCCGATCATCCGGACTTCCTTCTTCTTCTCAGCCATGATCATGCTCCTCAGGTAGGGCTGTTGCTTGGTGCGTGGTCGCTGACGGGCAGGGGAACGGTGTCCGCCTGCCCGTCAGGAGTGGAGCTGCTGGTTACGCGCCGGCGCCGGCGAAGTGCTTGACCGCGCCGGTCTGGTCGACCAGGATGCCGTCGCCTCGGATGAGCGTCCGGTAGGTGATGAGGTCGCGGTCGAATGCGAACTCGTCGGACCGCTCGAAGCGGACACCGTTGACGATCCGTACGAAGTACGCGGACAGGTCACCGAAGGCGACCGACCGGGCGCCGGCGCCGGAACCCGGCACCGTTGGGTCGGTGTAGATCGGCTTGCCCAGCAGCGCGTCGGGCTGGCCGAGGACCACGGACGGCTGCCAGATGTACTGGCCGTTGCCGTCCTTGATGACGCGCAGCTGCGCGGCGGTGGAGTCCTTGATCAGCCAAGCGGCCGAAGGGCTGTTGCGGTACGGACCGATGACCGAGTAGAAGAGCTGGATCAGCTCGTCGAACGTCGGCACCGCTCCCGCACCGGTGACACCGAGCAGGCTGGTCGTGATCAGGCCCGAGGGCTCGTTCACGCCGGTACCCGAGACGAGCTTCGCGCCCAGGGCATTGCCGACCGCACGGCCGGCCTGGCGGGCGATGAAGCCCTCGATGTCGAACGCGGCGTCGTCGGCCAGCTCGCGGCTGACCTGGTTGAGGTCGCCGTACTTGTAGGCGCCGAGGCTGCGCTTCCCGAGGACGGGATCGGAGACCGGGATCGGCTGACCCTCGCCCACCTGAGCACCGGTCGGCGCGTTGATCGTGACGGGCACCTGGATCTCTTCACCGGTGGAGGTGTAGAGGATCGTCGCGCCAGCCGAAAGGATCGCCGACGTCTCGATCGCGTGCTCCATCAGCTGGCCGTAGAACGTGGTCGGGACCAGTGCGCCGCCAGCAGCCTGCGTTCCCTTAACCATCGCGCGGACTTCCTTGCGCTCCTCCGTGGTAGGAACGTAATCGATCGCGGCGTTGCGGCCGCCGGCGATGAGCGAACGGATCTGCTCGTCGGCGTCGGCGTTCCCGCCGCGGTGCTCGTCCCCGGAGCCGGGGATGCTGCGGAAGGACTCCTCGATGTCCTTCCGCTCGTTGTCGAACGCGACGAGGCGGTCCGACTGGGCGCGGAGGGAGTCCATCTCCTGAGTGATCTGGTCGAACTCGACGCGCTCCTCAGCCGAGAGATCGCGCTTCTCGGCTTCGGCGCGGTCGAGGATGACCTTGCCCTTCTCGTGGGCGGCTCTGCGCTGCTCGAGCAGCTGCTTGGCGAGCGTAAGGCTCATTGCATTCCCCTTTCCGGAAATGACAAACCCCGGGCCGCGGTGGCGCCGGGGTGGAAGTTGTGTTGCGGGGGAGTGCGGGTGGATTTCGTCCTGCCCACAGGATGGATCAGCCGCGGCTCGCTAGGTCGAGCCGGTGGCGGAAGGCGCTCAGGTCCGGGTGGATGTCGTCCTGCCCGGGCTGCTCGCCCTGCCGCTCCTCGTGAGGAGCGGAGTCTGGGTTGAGGAGCCGCTCGCGCAGTTCCTCGGGTTTGGCCTGGCGAACCTCTGCGAGGTCCATGTGCAGCCGTTCGGCCAGCGAGCGCAGGCCGGTCGTGGTGTCCCGGTACGCCGGGTTGTTCACGGGTGCGACGTCGACCAGCTGGACGGCCGTCAGGGTTCGCAGCGGGAATCCCTGCTCTGTGAAGTCCCATTCGTCGGAGACGGTGCGGAAGGCGAAGGACGAGTATCGGAGGTCGCCGCGCTTTGCGAGCTCGCTGACATCCCTGCCGGTCGTCGTGTTCGGCAGATCCACCTCGTACAGCAGGCCGGTGCCGTCGACGCTGAGGCGCAGCGTTTCGCCCTCGGTGGTTCCGAGCAGGCCGTTGTCATCGTGGTTGTACCGGCCGAGGACGGGCACGTTGTCGGCGAGTGACTTCGTGAAGGCGCCCGGGTCGACCCGTTCGACGAAGCCGCCGAGGTTCTGGGACAGCTTGTTGAAGACGGCAGCGTACCCGCTGAGCACTCCGAGCGCGCCGTCGACGGCTCGGAACTCGACGGGCATCGAGATATTGCGAAGCTCAAGATCGCGCACCGGGTGCACCTCCCTGTTGATTGTTTTCAGGCGCGGAGAGTGCTCCGCTGTACCACTTCTGCCACTGCTCGATCTCGGTGTCCGTGAGCATCGCAGAGTCCTCGAACTGGCGGACCTGCGCGAGCGTGTAGATGCCGTTCTTCAGCCCAACTGCATATGCGTCCAGGCGCGACTTCAGGTCGCTGCGCACGGTCGCGTTGAGGTTGAACTTGAAGTACTGCGATTCGGGCAGCAGCCTGGTCAGGTGGTGCTCGAGCCGAATTGCCGTCGGCTGGACGGACCGCATGTTGAATTTGATTTGGTTCAGCTCGAGCGTCGAGTAGGTCAGGCTGCCATTCGCCGCCTCGCCGCCGATCTCCTCGGGCGGGACCTTGAAGATTGCAGCGATTTGGTTGGCCGAGGCCTTGATCGAGTCGAGGAACAGGGAGTCGGAAGGCTTGAGCCCAATCTCCTTGTACTCCCAGTCCTTTCCCGAGACGAAGACGTCGTTGTTGGCAACGGCCGCTTTGAAGCGTTGCTTGGCGACCGAGGACTGCAGGGCATCGAGCGCTCTTTCGAGGTAGCGGAGATGTCCTGACGGGATACCCGACTGCTTGTAGGCAGCGGCGCCGAAGGCCTGTGCTTCCTCTGCCATCTCGAAGTTCTTCCGGAACAGCTCGACCGGGCCGAGGCCGACGACAGAACCAGGCAGCACGAAGTCGGCGACGTGGACTACCGTCGCCGGGTCGAGCTTCTCGCGGTTGTGCAGGTACACCGGCAGCGGGCCGGACTCGTCGACGCGGATCGACTCGGGGTTCAGCCACTTGATCTTCGAGGGAACGCCGAGCCGGTCGACGGCCACGATCACACCGTAGGCATTCCCGCGAAGCTTCATCGACGCGACGTACTGGTGGATCCACTCGACCCGCGTCCCGGAGGGGTTCGGGTTCGGGTTGTCCGCCAGGATCGACGGCCCGACGCTGGTACGTGTGCCGTCGGGGTTGCGCTTGTAGACGCCGGCCGGAGTGGTTGCGAGTGCTTCCGCGATCAGGCTCACCGCGGAGAAGACGGCCACCGTGCGGAGCGATCGCTTCATCGAGGTGGAGCTGAGACTGCCGACGTCGAATCCTCCGGGCAGTCCCAGAGTTGGGTCAGGCGCTGCGCGGCTCTCTGAGGGGCCAAACAGAAGGCTCACTTACTCGCCCTCCAAGAGATGGCCAGCAGGCCCATCCCGGCGGCGAGGAACGCCGCCGGGATGTAGATGAGGGCGATGCCTGCGACCAACAGCGCGATGCCGCACAGGTCGAGGACCGTCGTGATGGCCTGCTTCATGGTTCGCCTCCTAGAGGATTGAGTCGAGTGGATCGCCGTCGTCCTCCGCTGTCTCGATGAGGAGCCAGCGGGCGAAGGTCACCGCGTAGAGAGAGCTGATGTCCTGCTGTGTCCGGCCGCGCGCGAAGATGAACGCCTTGCCGCCGATGTAGTGCTTCTGCGCTGCGACCATCGCCGCGTTGAGTTCCGGGTCGTTCAGGTACCGCAGATCGTTCGCCAGGGCGTCGTCGTAGAAGCCGCCACACGCCGCGATCCTTTCCGGGCCCGGGACTTTCACGACTTCGAAGCCGGCCGCCTCGAGGTCAGGCACCAGCGACCGGGCGCCGCCACCGGCGTCGATCGCGACCTTCCACCCGCCGAACTGACTCGCGAGGGCGGCCAGCTCGTCGACTGCACCGGCTGTTCCAACGCGATGCTCGTACAGCTCGATGTAGGCCTTCGCCTCCGGATCCGTCGACCTGGCGGCCATTCCGATACTCGTCCACTCCCTGTCGGGGGAGATGTCGAGCGCCCAACGCGGCGTACCCTCCCATGCGGACTCGTCGGAGGTGATGTAGCCGTCCTCCCACAGTGACGTCGGAATGATCCTCGGCGGAGCCTTCGCCTGTGGCCACCAGCCGTACCAGGCGCGCTCCCACTCGGCGAGATCGGTCGAGTTCTCACGCAGCCCCATGACTCGTTCGACGTCGATCGTGTGGCCACCTGCAGGGTGCGTGTTGGCCAAAGTCTCGGGGTCGTTCGGGTCGGCGTCCTCCGGTGCCGAGTACTCGATGTAGCAGGTCCTCGACTGGCGCCCGGACTCGATCAGTGCGCGGCCGATATCCCTCTTCTCAGCTAGGTAAGTTGACCGGGTGTTGC
This sequence comes from Arthrobacter sp. B1805, assembly GCF_002929745.1. Classification (GTDB taxonomy): domain Bacteria; phylum Actinomycetota; class Actinomycetes; order Actinomycetales; family Micrococcaceae; genus Arthrobacter_D. The sequence continues at coordinate 228,029 of NZ_PJIQ01000003.1, read as the reverse complement.
CGGCCGCGGAAAGGATCCACAGCTGCGAGCCAACGACGGTGAGCAAGGTCGGTTGGATGCCGCCCTCGAGGGTGTTGTCGGAGTGCGCGTACGCCTCGTCGATGTGGCCCTCGTGGTTCATATCGCCGTGCCCGGAGTTGTCGGACACAGCGTCGATCGCCAGCTCCGCGCCCGTCTTGTACCGGACCGCCTCCTCGCCGCCCCGCCAACGCGGCTTCGCGAGCGATTCCTTGAGCTGCGGCGAGCGCAGGGTCGGCAGGTAGAAGTCGTCGCGGAGTCGCTTGAGTGCCTTCAGTCGGTTCTGAGCGGTGTAGATCATGCGGCCGTCGACCGTTGTCAGAGCCCGGTGTGTCAGCTTCGCGCGGCTGATCGTGGTCTTTCCCGCACGCCGGAGCACGATCGCGATGACGGTGTCGTACCAAAACCCTCCTGTTGCCGGATCGATCTCGCAGGCCACGGCGAGCGCGTCCCGCTGCCAGGGCATCGGAGTGTTGCCGGCGGCCTGCATGACCTTGCAGACGGAGCCGCCGAGGGTCTGTCGGGCGGGGTTGCGCGGCGTGGCGAAGCGAGGTGGAGGGTTCCGGGGGTTACTGCTCATCCGCCGCGTCAGGCTGGAGCAGGCCGGACATGTCCCACGAGCCCGCGCCGGGCGCCGACTCGACGCGGCGGAGCCGGTCGAAGACGTTGAACAAGCGGGACTCCATGCCGGAGACGAGGTCGAAGCGCTCGGCCGCGGGGATCTGATCCAGCACGCGGGCGTTGTACCTGGCCAGCACGATCAGGGTCTTCTTGAACGGAGGCTCCCCGATCAACGCCGCGAGCTCACCGTCGAGGGCCTGCTCGATCGGTCCGGCCGGCGCATCCCAGCTGATGCCGACCGACGACGGCTCGACGAGCGGCGCTGCGGGCTCGAAGGCCGGCGCCGGGCCGCCAGACTCCTTCAGCTTCTTCGCGGCACGGTAGGCCGCCTGGTCCTCACGCTTCGCCTTCCGGCAGCCAGCGCACCGGCAGCCCTTCCGGTAACCCGTGGCGCTCGGGCCCGCATTGCCATGACGGAACGGAATCGGCTGGTCGGTCATCGGTCCGCCTTTCTCTCAGAGCCTCGATGGACGATCTGCGGGCCTAGGGTCGGCGCCCCTCCCGCACCAGAGCGGCCTCCCGCTTCGCTGCGAAGTGAGCAGCGTGCGCCTCGGCCGAGGTCAGTTCCTCGATGGGCTTGCCTGCGGGCGGTTCGTTCGTCCGGTTGATCCCGGTGCGCTCGTACTCGGCGCGGACCTGCTCGGGGTCACTCCAGTCGGGAGTGACCGCCACGTTCAGAGCTTCGAGGACGTCGCGCAGAGCTTCCTTATAGCCGGAGTCCCACTGCTCCGTGTGGTCGTTCTTGGCGTATGAAGCGTGGCGGGGGTTGGTCTGAAGTTCCTTGACCACGTCCTCGACGGAGTAGACGACGGAGGCCGGCTCTTCCGAAAGCTCGCCGTCGTCCACCGCCTCGAAGGTCACGAGGTAATTTGCGCCCTGCTCAAACTGCTCAGCAACGGATTCCAGCACAGTGATGCTAATTGAGAGGGCCGGCGTGTACTTCGCCCAAGCCTTATTCCGCTCGTCGTTGTAGTCGGCGTAGAACGACAGGCCAACTGTGCCGCTGATCGATGCGGCCTTCCCGGTGAGCTTTGCTACAGCGGTCGTCTTGCTCATGCGGCTGGTTCCAATCTGTATCGGGATTTCGAAGGGTGCCGGCGGCGAGCGCGGCCAGCGAGATCGCCCCTCATCTGTAGGGCGCTACCCGGGGTTTCGCGGGGGAGAGAAAAAATGGAAGATGCGCGGGTCGCCCACACTGGCGCGGGCTCAAAAACCCGGACCGATTTCGCGCGAAGGTGACTCTGACTAGCGGCGATTACGTGCTGCGCGGAGTTTCGACACTGGCCGGAGTACCGGCTGTGCCAGCTTCCGGCGCCGCGCGGCTTCCTTCTTCGAGTTGCACCCGAGATGCATGGGTTGCAAGTTCCATTCAGCTGTTGGATGCCCGCCATCCTCGAGCGCAACGATGTGGTCAAGCGATGGGCCAAGCGAATGCCGAGGCCGGAGACCGAAGACGATCTCGGTCCCGCACCAGGCGCAGATCGCACCGGGCACGCAGTACTTTGCGACCAGTCGTTGCCACGGCCGGCCGCTGCGGCCGCGTCGTGGGTCCCACTCGTCGAGCTTCGGCATGCCCGCACCCCCGGATACGGCAAGAGCCCCGACCCGCTAGGGTCGAGGCTCTTCGCTCTGGGTGCAGAACACCACCATCGAGGATCAATGTACTGGCTTGTCAAGCACCCTGCTGGGACGCACCGCGCAGGCGGCGTGTCGGCGCGCTCGTGTACTTCTTCGCCAGCCTGTCCCTTCTCGTCTGCAGCATCAGCCACTCGTCCATCGGGATCCAGTGGTCCGGGTCCTCGCTGCATTGAATGGTGGTCGTCCCGTCCGGCATCACAACTCCGACCAGCTGACCAGGGCACGGACGCCGGCTACCGTCGCCCGGGTCGTGGAACTGATGGCAGTGCGACTCGATCGGCTGGGTGGTGATGGGCGGGTGCGTCACCTTCTCAATATCCCGCGCCGCCTTCCATGTCGCAATGTACGCGGCCTCGGTCACTTGCTCGTCTGGATGGCTTGCGATGTACCCAACATGTCTGCGAGCTAGCCGACCCGCGAGCGCCCAGGTTCCCTCGGTCGTAGTGAATACCTCGAACGGCTGGTCCTCCACCAGAGTGCGGAGGATCGAATACACCGCGTGCCGAGCCAGTCCCATTGCCTCGGAGACCCGCAGGTCGATTGGAGCAGCGGAGCCCTCGGTGCTGGATCCTGCCCGCTCCCCGTCAGATGGTCGACGGCTGGTCATCAGTGCGTCGTCGAGGTTGTCCCACCGGTCATGGATCAGCTCGAGGTCGTACTTGAGTTGCTTCCAGCATCCGAAGCACAGGTTGGACCGGGCCTCGGCCGGCTCGTGCTGGTCCCCGATGATGCAGTACCGCGGGTAGTCGGTGTGCTCGATGGCCAGGCTGTACGGAATCGATCCGCGGCCGGGGACTAGGTACCGCTTCTGCAGCTGCAGCTCTGCGTTCGTTGGCTTCGTCATGCTGCCTGTCCTCTCAGCTGCCGCTCGATATGTCCGCTTGCCCAGTCGGCCGGCCGGAGTACTTCCACCTCGATGCCAATGGCGGCGAATGCTGCGATCCATGCGCGCTGCTCGATGGTTGTCTTGCCCTTCTCGCTCTTGAGTTCCCAGACCAGGAACCGCTTCTGCCTGACGTGAATCATGAACAGGTCCGGCCAACCCTTACGTGAACGCCGACTGTCATGGGTGTGGTAGCTCAGCCAGTGCAACTCGTCGGCCAGCTGGAGGATCTTGCCCTGCAGCTGGGACTCAGTCCACTGGTTGCACAACCACAGCCGGTACTCCTCGCTGGTCATGCTGGGGAAGCGGGTCATGAACTGTTGCCTCTCCTGCGGGGTCTCGATCTGTTTCGTTTGCGCTTCGGAGATTCGGAGGATGGGTCAGGTTTGGAGGGTGGCTGGTCTGGGAGACCAGACCTAACCTCACCTACCCGTCCCGTCCCGTCCCTACCCGACCCGGATATTCCAGATCCTGTAGACCTCCGACCTGCTGGATCTGCTGGAATCTGCGGATATTCAGCAGGTCGCGGCGGAGGGGTCTTCTCTTCGGCTTGTTCTCGGGGTCTTGCGTCGTCTTGTGGGCCGGTGTTTCCCTTGCCCTGCGAAGAGCCGGGGTGTCCGTTGCCCTTCGTCCGTGGTGCCTCTGATGCCTTCTGGCCGGTGGTTCCGTTGCCTGATGGCTGTCCTGGCGGGATGCTGCGAGCCGGAGGCCGTGGTGGCCTGTAACCGTTGCTCTGCGCCCACTCGTGACCCGCAAACCATTCGATGGTCTTCGGGGAGTAGTACGGCTTCGATGGTGCTGGGAGGAGGGGGCATATGCGGTCAGCGTCCGGGTTGTCGGACCTGATGCCGTTGCACTTGCCGCACGCGACGACGAGGTCGTCCACAGTGGTGTCGCGTGCCCTTGGCTTCCGATGGTCGTACGTGCCCGCTAGGCGTCCCTTGCGTGCGTTCCAGTTCACAACCATGCCGCAGTAACGGCAGGCGTCGCCGTCGCGGAACCGGACCGGGATGATCAGCGCGGGGTTCGAGTTGTCGTTCTTGCGCTGCCTCTCCCACTCAATCTCTTCCTTCGTCCGCATATGGATGAAGTCAGGGTCCTCAACCAACTTGTAGACCGTGCGCTCCGCCCCGTCGATCATCACGCGCTGCTCCACCCAATAGCCGGCGAACGTGGCCACGTCCGTCAGCATGCCCACCCTCGAGGCTCCAGCCATCTGGATGGCAGTGCCTCGGGACACGACATAGTCGGTCAGGTGAGCGGTCGACTGCAGTGCGCAGCGCATCACGAACCCGAAGACCTCGTTCAAGAGGCGGTCGTCGAAGTCGTCGTGCTCCAGCGCGGCGAGCGCGATGGGGTGGTTGGCGGCGGTGTCGCCGGAGCGGAGCCATGGCATTGGGTTAGCGGTTCAGCTTTCGGTCGTGGATGGCCTGCACAAGTGCTTGGCCTTCCGGATCTGCGAGCGCAGCGGTGAGCGTTTCATCGTCCAGGTCGTGGCGGCAAAGGCCTTGACCCTGGCGGGCGCCGGCATACCACCGGGCGCCGGGTATGCCGCACGCACCGCCGAGTCGGTGATAGTCCCAGAGCCGTTTCGGGTCAAGGATCGGCCAGTGAGCATCGCAGGCGTACACGTCGAAGGGCTCTCGGGTCTCGGGGGGCGTGCCAGGCCAGGCATGCCAAGTGGCGGGCTTGCCGCATATCGGACCTTCAGTAAACTTCGCGTCGTAGGTGCAGATTGCCGCAGCGTGGGACAGAGGCTTCGAGCCGTAAAACTCTTCGCGTCGCTTGCTCACGTCGTACTCGTATCCGAAGGGCCGGCGAGCGCGAAGTCGGCTTGTGTCTGATTACGGGCGTCGTCGACGATGCCGAGCGCTTCCCGCATCGCGAGGTACAACAGTGCGGCGATCACTGGGCATCCCCGCTGATGGCAGTCTGACCCGGAATCAGTCCGGGGTCCGCTGGTTTGTCGCAGTCCTCGCATCCGCCATCGTTATCGAGCGTCGCTTTGCACTCATCGCATTTCGGCGCGCAGGACCAGCAGTAGTGGTTGGTTTCGTCCGCGCTGATCCACCAGTCGTCATTCACTATTTGGTCGTGGGCGTGTCCGTGGTCGGACCAGGCGGAGTAGTCGCTGTCCTCACCCGAGGACACGCCGCACTTGTCGCACTCGAACCAGTAATAGGGAGCCTGCTTTAGCGCCATCATGCCTTCACGTCCTCTCGCATCATCGGGGGCATCGCGGCCGCCAGCTCGGGCAGACGGTGAGCCCAACCCATCCGCCACGCTTCGATCTGTCGATAGACTTCTGTCTCGTCGCTGGCCCGGACGGGCATGAGCAGGCCGAGGAAGCTCTCGCCGCACGAGATGAGGATGCTGCTGCCCTCTGTCGGTTCGATGACGAGTGGCTCGCCGTAGGCGGCCGCGGCCGAGGAAAAGAGGCGCAGGTACTTGCCCGACGTCGCGAGGCGCTCCGGCAGGACCTTGTTCGCCCGCAAGCTGTTGAGGAAGACGCTCGCCCACTTCACCGGGAAAGGCTCAGACTCCTCGCGCGGGATCTGCAGGAGCTTGCCAGGGAAGAGGCCAGCGACGTCGAGGAAGCGCAGATTCTCGTCGTCGACGGTGATCCGCATGGCCTCACCGACGCCGACCTCGTCGTCGCTCTTCTTACCCGACGACTTGAACAGCGCGAGGATCTCCTTCGCAGTCTCGATCGAGATGAAGAACGTGTCGTCCGCCGGGTTGCCGGTTAGCCGTCGGGCATCCCATACCGACGCGATCGCGTGCCCGATGGTGTACCGGTTCGTGGCTGTCAGGTACAGGTTGTCCACGGTGGCCGTGATGCTGACGCCGGCGATCGCCGGGACATCGTCGGCCGCGTGGGGCAGCACCGACTGCAGCGCCTTCCTCAGGTCGAGGGTGTTCACGTCGAGGATCATCAGAGGCCCTTCTGAGCTGCAGCCTGCTGAGCCGGCGTGCAATGGCCGTCGTCTTGGCAGTCGGAACCGCACCCGAAACCAATGACAGGGCAGGGGTCGTACGGGTCCAGAAGCCGGCAGTGGCTGCATTCGTTTTCGTCGCGATCTTCAGGACAGAAGCTGGTACAGGTGCACGTTCTCAGGCCCCTGATACGTGTTGACCAGCGGTCAAGCACGTCCGCGAGCGCCTCTGCCAGATAGACGAGACATATGCCGGGGTTGGACACCAGGTGCTCGACCAGTGCGTGCTCTCCATACTGCTGGGGCTCGTCCTGTGGGATGAGGCTTCTGACCCGCCGGCTTTGCGCGATCCACTCAGCGACCACCCGTGCGTCAGTGGTCTCAATCGGAGGAGCAGAGATTTCGACCTTCGCTCGGAAGGGGAACTCGTTTGGTAGGTCCTCGGTCTCGGCCAGGCTGTCGGCGACGGCGTTCCAATCAATCAGGCGGATGCCATCCTCGGTCAGCGAGTTCAGTGCCTGTATGCCCGTCTCGAAGTGCCGGAAGACGGGGATGAGCGTCTCTGCGACCAAGTCGGTCTGTCGCTCGTTCAACGCTTCTCCAGCTGCGAGCATGCGGAAGGCGCGACGCACGCCGTCCTTCCTCGATTCGAAGCCGGGGAACTCGTCCTTGGTCACGGCGTCGCGAAGGATGTCGGCTTCGCGCTGCGCTGCTTGCTCGAACAGCCCGGAGGCGGCCTGTGCCTGCTCCTGCGGGGTGAGGTTGTCGCTCATAGGTGCTCCTTGGTGATGTGGTCAGTGACGAGCGTGGTCACCGGGTGGACGAACGGGCAGTAGGGGCAGCGATTTGGCTCGGGGTTGATTAGCTCAGCCACGGCAGCTCCCATCAGTAGTTGAGGATGATGTCCGCAGGATGGTCGGTGCCGCCCCAGTCCATGTTCGAGTCGCACACCGGGCACTCAATGAAGAACGTCGAGTTTTCCCACTCGTCCTCGTCGGGTAAGTCGGTCTGCCGGTCGGCCTGCGGGTAGATGACCATGCTCGTAAGGCAGTCCTGGTTCGAGCAGGTCCCCCACGTCGCGGTGCGGTCCTCGCGCTCGTTTCGGATCTCGGCCTGACGCGCCCGCTCCGTTGATTGCCCTTTAGGAAGGGTGCGGAGCAGCCCCGCCTCGCTCAGTAGCCTCACTATGTGTGCTGCCTGCCCTCCGACAGCGGTGTCATCCTCGGCCCAGTCGTCGCGCTTACTCAAGCGCGAGAGCTGACCAGTGACGATCTTCTCTGCCTTTTCGTTCTGGGTCACCGGTTCCTCTTCTTGGTAGTAGCTTCTGGGTTGCTGGTTCATCGGCGCACCTGGCGTTCCCAGCCGACGATGCGAGTGGCCCACTCGACGGCGTCTGCCTGCAGGAGCATGGTGACAGCGCCGGCATGGACGTGGTCGCTCATGATCACGCCGGGTTCCTCCCAGAGGACCGCCCGCCACCTCCCGTCGCCCGTGGGTTTCACGGTTGCGCGCGGGTGTGGGAGGTCCCATGTCACGAAGTAGGGGGCGCGGGAGTACTGCTCAGCGTCGATCAGCCGGATGCTGTCCTCTCGGAGGTCCGTGTCATCCAGCTTCTGCGAGGGGCTCATGCCCTATTCCTTCCGGTGGGACGCCGCGGCGTCGACGAGCGGCCCAGTAGGCCTCGAGTGATTGCTGTGCCTGGCGCAGCGCCGGCGTCAAACCATCCGGGCCGGGCATCGGCCGATCGCCGCTCTGATTGCGGCGGAACGCCCGATAGTGCTTCGAGCAGAGGCCTCGCGTGAGCGCTTCTGTTGTGCAGCCGTGCTCGGAACAGTCCGGGCGCTTCCGCTCGACCAGTGCAGCCGCGGCTTCCTCGGCCTGGCGCAACGACTCCACTTCCTGTGCCTTCCGAGCTGCTTCCGCTGCCAGTCGCTCGCGCTCCTCCGCTTCAGCGAGCGCCTCTTCTTGCGCGGCGGCGAGCGCGAGCCGATCGGACTCGATTAGGGCTGTCTGGCGGGCCCGTTTGCAGGGTGCGCAGTGGCCGTCGCGGGTCGTCATGGCGACTGTGCCGGGCCACTCCCACGCTTTCTCGCTGACCTTGCGGACTCGACGCATGCAGTCCGGGCACCTGGTTGGCGATGGCTTCGGCAGGGCGGCGAGCGCAGCTGGATCAGGCCGCGTCGGCATCGTCCGCCTCCTCGTCGCCTTCGGCCTGCTTTGCGGCCTCTGCCGCCTTCTCACGCTCGATCCGTGCGCGCCGTTCCTCTGCCTTGAGGCGCAGCCTCTCCATGGCCTCCTTCTCAATGTCGCTCCACTGGTAGCCGAAGAGGTTCGCCAGCCGATCGCGCTGCCCCTTTGTGAAGTCGTTGCCGTATCGGCCCTCGCCCCAGTAGTCGGGGTTGAGGAGATCCGCGCTGTTATAGACCCCGGCCATGCCGTCGACTACGACGAGCTGCTCAAGCGATAGCTTGGCGAGCGTTGCTTCGATGTCGGCCGGTTTCGCCTCCTCGGACAGTCCGATGAGGCCGCGAGCGCTCTTGAGTTGGGTGAAGGTGCTGACTACGCGCGGCAAGAAGAGGCGTGCGGCGAGGCCAGCGGGTGGGGTGGCAAAGATGTCTTCGAGGTGTTGCCGGCGGACGTGGTCGGCGACGTCGAGGCCAGCCTTGATCCGCTCGTACTCCTCCGCTTCCGCGATTTCTTCTGGGGTGGGCTCGCGAGGGGCCTCGGCGTCGGGCAGTTCGCTGCGCAGGATGGCCCACTCGGCATGACCTGTGCCGTCAATCAAGGGCTTGTGGCCAGCTGCGACATGCTCGGCCGGGGTGAGCCCACCGGCGGGCACGGGGGCGTACTCGCTCCGCCAAGGCCATCCTTCCGGGCGAGCCATGGGTTCGACTCCGAGTGCGGCGAGCGCCTTCCTCGTGCGGACGGCCTCTGCGGCGGCCTTTTTCTCCTGGCGGAGGGAGCGCACCCGATAGTCCCAGTTATAGGAGCCGACGTCATCAAGTAGCTTCTTCGTCGCCTTCGAGTCGTCCGCAAATTCAGCGAAGACGAGAGCCTGCTCGAGCGTGATCTGTCCGCTGTCGAGCTTTGCGGCGATCGGGTCCGTCACCTTCGCGAGCTTGATGCGGTCCTGCACCAGGCGAGGCTTGCGGCCCGTGTTCTCCGAGATCTTCTTCGCGTTATAGCCGGGCAGCTCGAGTAGCTGCTGGTATGCCCGGGCTTCCTCCATGGGCGAGAGGTCGTTGCGCTGCGTGTTCTCGACGATCATGAACTCGGTTTGGGCTTCTGGGGTGGCGAGGTCCTCGCGGATCATGCACGGTGCGGTCTTGACCTTGGCGAGCTTCGCGGCCGCCAGTCGGCGATGACCACCGAGGACGACGTACTTTGTCTTCGCCGTCGGGTGTGGCACCACGGTGAGGGCCTGGACGATGCCTTTCGCCTTGATCGAGGCGGACAGGTCGTCGAGGTCCTGCAGCTGCCGGCGCACGTTGTGTGGGTGTGGTTCCAGCTTCGCCAGGGGAATGTCCTGCATGTCGGTGCTCATAGCAGCGCGATCCTTTCGAGGTGCTTTAGGTGGGTGAATCGGGAAAGAGCGGTGGTCAGCAGGTCGATTGCTTGATCGCGTTCCCCGGACTCGAGGGCAACGACGCCGACGATCGCTGCGTCCTGCGCGGAGACTTCGAGGTCGCGGCGCATGAGCTCCTCGAAGACGGGGGACTCGTCAGCGATCGACCCGAGTCGGCGTTCCGTTCCGCGGAGGAATCCCTGCTCGATGACGTCTATCGGATTGAGCGTCATGGCTTCCGCTCCGACTCGAACACCAGACCGAGTGCCGCGAATACGGCGAGGATGTGACGGCCGTCGGCGGACGGTGTCAGCCAGTCGCTGGAGAGGACGATGAGTGCGACGGCGAGCGCGAAGAGTGCGAGCCAGGCGAAGAATCGGCGGCGGTGCTTCACCTCGGGGGAAGTGCGGCTCATGAGGTGGCCGATGGTTTGAGTACCGCTCGGAAGCCGGTCTTGCTGGGGTACTCCGGATGCGGCACTTCCTCGTGCGTCACCAGGTAGTCGAGGGATCCGAGGCTGCGGCTCGACCCGAGCTCCCGCATGCGGAGTTGCGAGCGGCGCCGCTGCTCCCACTGCGAGCGCGTGAACCATTGGCCGTGCAGTGGCCCCTTGCCGCACACGACGAGGTCCTCGCGAGCCCAATCGGGGAGTTTGCTCTCGGCTTCGACTTGCAGTCCCGGCTGCCTCGTGTTCCGTGCGAGTCTGCGCGCCATCGTGGATCACCGCGCTCACTTGCCGTGCCTGATGCTCTGGAGGACCTCTGCCGGGGTCGGGTATGGGCGTGCGACTGGCAGATCCTCGCCGGCGCCCTGGTCGGCCGCGTCGTCGAGCTCAGCCATTGCCGCCTGCCCGTTGACAATCCAGCCAGCGGCGTCCGCCCGCATGTTGCCGATGACCTGCTTCGCCTCGTTGACGAGGTTCTGCAGGGCTACCTCGAGGTGGCCAGCGGCCGCCTCGGTGAAGCCAGTTGCGTCGAGTGCGACGAGTGAATCAGCAGCGTGCTTCGCTTGATGGACCTTCTCGTGTAGCCGGCGGACCTCGCGCATGCGGCGGTCCCTCTCGACGGAACGCACCGACGCCGCGTCGCGCCGAGCCTTCGGATCGTTGTCGTTGTAGCTGGACCAGTGCGGGCAGTTGAGCGCTCCGAAGTACAGGCCGAACGGCAGGGAGATCTCCTGCGACTCTGACTCGTGACCTGATTCGGGCAATGCTGTAGCTGACATCGGGTGTCCTCAGGGGAAGAAGTGATGGTGGGTGAAGGGCTGGGAGCGCGGGTCTCAGGCACGCTCCCAGCCCGTCGAACTCCGGCGGCGATGGGGGACGCCGCCGGAGGGTCTAGTGGTAGCTCAGGAAGTGGATCAGGGTATGCGGGCCTACCCGCTTCGAAGCCCCGCAGGTGATGCACCGCGCTTGATAGAGACCAGCCGCCAGTGGGTCGCCAGTCACCTGGACGTGGTGGTCCCGAACGGACGACTGATGGAGGGGCGGCGCGTCAGCGGTGGAGTCCGGCGCGCCGCCCTCTTCTGCTCCTACAGTTGGGGTTCCAACACCCGCACCAGACGGTGCACCAACCGAAGGAGAAGCGCTGTGTCTACCTCGCTGTACTACAACGGGCAGGTTTACGTCATGGATGACTCGTCTGCGGACCTGACTCGGTTGCTCATTCAGCGAGTCGTGGAAGGCGGTGGCAGCGAGTGGATAAGCGTCAATTCCACCCTCCCCGGCGGGGTCCAAGGGAGCGTCCAGATCTTGATCACCGCAGGAGTGCCCATGACCTTCATCGCGGACAGCGCCAAGACGTCGACGGAGGCACTCAACCTCGAGGCAGCCAAACGGTGGCTCAGCGATGAAGAGATCCTCAATTGGGCGACCCTCGCCAGCGGCAACAAATAGCATCAGCGGGCTCATGCCGACGCCGCCTGCGAACGCGAGCTGACGAGCTCTGAGTCCAGGTGGCGGAACCAAAGGCGGAGCGTTTCGCTCGATACCTCGATCTCCGTCTCGGCTTCGATCGCTTTCGTGATTCGGTGCCAGGACTTTCCCTCACTGCGGCCGGAGCGCACCAGCTCTTCCAGCGAACGTCCCTGGAGCTTGATTTCGATCAGCGATCGAGTTGCGGTAGCCATGAGGTACAAGTTAGTCACTGACAAACTTGTTTGCAAGAGGGTTGCGTAACTGTCTGTCAACAGACTTCGTGTCGAATGACAAAAGTATTGGCAAAAGGATGGTCAGGTGATTCAATGACTTCATGAGCATCGAGACATCATCCGAGCCCTGGAAGCCCGTCGACAGCTTGGCGAACCGCTTCCTTCTGGTTCGAAACACCACGGGTATGAGTCAGCGCGAGTTCGCTTTGCGAGCCGGCGTGACGTTCGGTGTCATCCAGGGCATCGAGAAAGGTCGATCGCCACGCGGCGAGACCGATGTGATCAAGCGGGTCGCCGCAGCCTTCAGCGTCGATCGCGAATGGCTGATGTGGGGCGGAGCTCTGAACGAGGAAAGCCCCTCGGGAGATGGCCCGGAGGGGCAAGGTATGCCTGGTGCTGGGGCCGGGCAGAAGTCTCCCTCTAACCTTTAGGAGAGGGACGCTCTATCCTACTGAGCTACAGAGGCTCGGATGCGGCTGATCCACCGATCCGGCGGTCCCAGCTTACCCGTTCTTCGCGACTGTTTCCGCGCGTGGCGTCGATACACGCAGGCGTCGGGGCAGGACGACGCACGCAGCTCCTGCCAGGAGGCTCGCGGCCAGCAGAAGCCAGCGCAGCACGGTCAGCGTCGATGCGAGCGCCACGCTGCCGGCATCGGGAGCGGCCTGTGCGAGTGCGGCATCGATGGCGATGTTCTCCCACAGGTCCACCACGACGAACAGGATGACGGGAGACCACAGCACCCAGCGCAGCCATCGCCGTCCCGCGCCCAGCTGGATCAGCAACAACCAGGCGAACGCGAAGATCAGGGGAAACAGCGTGCCTGCCGTCTTGTGCACATAGCTGAGCTGGCCGCGGGCGTCGTCGTCCATCGCTTCGCGGAGCCGTTCGATGTAGCTCTGGTCGTAGCCGCCGATCATCATGTCCGGCATGGTGAGGCCGCCGGAGAGCTGGGTCATCTGACCGAGGGTGAGCAGATGGAGGTACCAGAAGAGGAAGAGCGATGCGACGGTGGCGGCGATCAGGACCAGGCTGCCGTTGCTCTTCTGGTTCGTGCGGGTTCCGGTCACCGAGGGTTCCTCCGGCAGCGCTCCCGTCGTGTGCTTGCGTGCGATCTGCGCCCTTGTCTTTGCCACGCTCCCAGTATGCGGGGCCGGGGAGGTCGGCGGGCTCACCGCTTTAGGAGCCTCGATCGCGTTCCGTCGAAGCGCAGCCATCCCACCGAGACCGATCTGTGATTGCGTTCACAGGAGAAGCAGGGTTCATTAGTGAGATGAATCTTTCTTCCGCACTACCCAGAGCTGTCACCGAGGACGTCGGGTGGCTCGCCGCCATCGACGAAGCGATCAATAACGCGTTCGCCAAACCGACCGAGATCTTCTCGACCATCGTGTTCTTCCCGATCACCATCGGAGACGTCAGCTTTCCGGCTGTCGTCGCCTGGCTGATCCTGGCCGGCATCATCTGCACCATCTACTTCGGGTTCCCGCAGCTCCGGGGCCTGAAGGTCGGGTACGAAGTGGTCCGTGGGCGCTACTCCTCAAAGGATGACCCGGGCGAGGTCCCCCACTTCCAGGCACTCACCTCGGCGCTTTCCGGAACTGTCGGGCTCGGCAACATCGCCGGTGTCGGTGCAGCGATGGCCCTCGGGGGTCCCGGCGCCACCTTCTGGATGATCTGCGCCGGCCTCATCGGCATGGCCACGAAGTTCGCCGAGTGCACGCTCGGCGTGAAGTACCGCGAGGTGCATGCCGACGGCTCCGTCAGCGGCGGACCGTTCAAGTACCTGCCCATCGCGTTCCAGAAGCTCGGTCGCATCCCCGCCAAGATCCTGACCGGCATCTTCGCCGTCGCGATCCTCATCTTCGGCGTCGCCGGCGGCAATATGTTCCAGGCCAACCAGACTTTCGCGCAGGTGCAGAACGTCACGGGCGGTGAAGACGGTTTCCTCGGCAGCGCCGGAGCGGCCTTCATCTTCGGCATCATCCTCGCGTTCCTCGTGGCCGTCGTCATCCTGGGCGGCATCAAGTCCATCGGCGCCACTACCTCCCGCCTCGTCCCTGCAATGGGCGGGGTGTATGTCCTCGCCTGCCTCTTCGTCATCATCGTGAACATCGGCCAGGTCCCTGCTGCCTTCGGAGCGATCATCAGCGGCGCGTTCAACCCGCAGGGGATAGCCGGTGGCATCCTCGGTGTCCTGATCGTCGGCTTCCAGCGGGCATCCTTCTCGAACGAGGCCGGCGTCGGCTCGGCAGCCATTGCACACTCGGCCGTCAAGACGCGCCGACCGGTCAGCGAGGGTTTCGTGGCTCTCTACGAGCCCCTCGTCGACACGGTCTTGATCTGCACCATGACCGCGCTGGCCATTATCATCGCCGGCGCACCGAGCTTGCAGTCCGGCATCGACCAGGTGCAGGGCGGCGGCGACACTCCCGACGGCGTGATCCTGACCTCCGACGCCTTCGCAACGGTCCTTCCCTGGTTCCCGGTGGTGCTGGCGATCGCAGTGATCCTCTTCGCCTACTCGACGCTCATCACCTGGTCCTATTACGGCTTGAAGGCCTGGGAGTACCTCTTCGGGCGCGGTAAGACATCGGAGGTCATCTACAAGGTCATCTTCCTCTTCTTCACCGTGGCCGGCTGCGTGCTGACCTTCAGCCAGGTCATCAGCTTCGCCGATGCGGCCCTGTTCGTGTGCGCTTTCATCAACCTGCTCGGCGTCTACTTCCTGCTGCCCGTCATCAAGCGGGAGATGCGTGAGTACCTGGCCGACCGCAAGAGCGGCAAGCTGCTGATACTCGGTATCGAGAAGGACGAGCTCCGGACCGAGAAGTAGCCTCACCACGCTTCGACGGAACTGCCTCCACCCGTTCACGGGTGGAGGCAGTTCCGTTTCCCCCTGTCAGCGGGGTCACGCGTGCGGCGGAGCCGAGTGTCGGGGGCAACGCCTAGACTTGAGGAATCATGGACATGCTCTTCGATCCCTACGTCTCCGCCCCCACGGCCGCCGAGAAGAAGCGCGCCCGAGGGGCCGCGATGGCGGGGACGAAGGGGTCGGCGGACCCGGCGACCGAGCACGTACCGTCCCGTGTGGGCGTGGACGAGCACCGCGCGCAGGAACTCCTCGTGGGCCTCAACCCTCAGCAGGAAGAGGCGGTCAGGCACGGCGGATCGCCACTGCTCATCGTCGCCGGCGCCGGGTCGGGCAAGACGCGCGTGCTGAGCCACCGGATCGCGTACCTGCTGGCCACCGGGCGGTCGCATCCCGGGCAGATCCTCGCCATCACCTTCACCAACAAGGCCGCAGCGGAGATGCGCGAGCGCATCGAGGCGCTGATCGGCGATGTCGCCAAGCGCATGTGGATCTCGACCTTCCACTCGTCCTGCGTGCGGATCCTGCGCCGGGAGGCGGCCTCCGTCGGGCTCAACTCGAACTTCTCAATATACGACTCCGCGGACACGCTGCGCCTCATCACGCTGGTCGCCAAGGGACTCGACCTCGACCCGAAGAAGTTCGCGCCGAAGGCGATCCAGCACAAGATCTCCGCTCTCAAGAACGAACTGATCGACGAGGAGGCCTTCGCCTCGGACGCCAACCTCTCCGATCCGTTCGAGCAGGCCGTCGCGGAGGTGTACACGGGCTATGCCCAGAGGATGCGCCAGGCGAACGCCATGGACTTCGACGACCTCATCGCGCAGACGGTCTTCATGTTCCGGGCCTTCCCGGGCGTGGCCGACTACTACCGGCGGCGTTTCCGCCACGTCCTCGTCGATGAGTACCAGGACACCAACCACGCGCAGTACGCACTGGTCCGTGAGATCGTCGGAGTACCGGGGGAGTCGTCCGAGGACCCCGCCGAACTCACCGTCGTGGGTGACTCGGACCAGTCCATCTACGCATTCCGGGGTGCCGACGTCCGCAACATCGTCGAGTTCGAGAACGACTACCCCAGCGCGCGTACCATCCTGCTCGAGCAGAACTACCGGTCGACGCAGAACATCCTGAGTGCGGCGAACGCAGTGATCTCGCGCAACCCCAACCGGCCCGAGAAGCGCCTGTGGACAGCCGAAGGCAGCGGAGAGAAGATCGTCGGCTATGTGGGCGAGAACGAGCACGAGGAGGCCCGCTTCATAGCGGAGGAGATCGACCGCCTCCAGGACGAGGAGAACATCCGTCCCGGCGACGTCGCCATCTTCTACCGCACCAACGCCCAGTCACGGTCCATCGAGGAGATCCTGCTGCGTGTAGGCCTGCCCTACAAGGTGGTCGGCGGTACGCGGTTCTACGAGCGCAAGGAGATCAAGGACGCCCTGGCGTACCTGCGCGTGCTCGTGAACCAGGACGACGTCGTCAACCTGCGTCGCGTCCTCAACGAGCCCAAGCGAGGCATCGGTGACCGCGCCGAGTTCGCCATTGCGGCCCTGAGCGAGCGTGAGCGCATCAGCTTCATGGAGGCCCTCCGGCGTGCGGACCAGGCGCCGGGCATGGCGACGCGCTCGGTCAACTCCGTGGCCGGATTCGTCAAGCTGATCGACGACCTCGCGGAGGTGGCCAACGGATCAGGAGCGTCGGCGGCACTCGAGGCCGTCCTGGAGCAGACCGGCTACCTCGAGCAGCTGCGCACCAGCAACGATCCCCAGGACGAGTCCCGCGTCGAGAACCTCGCCGAGCTCGTCGCCGTGGTCCGAGAGTTCGAGCGCGACAATCCCGAGGGGACACTGGGCGATTTCCTCGAGCAGGTGTCGCTCGTGGCGGATGCGGACCAGATCCCGGACGCGCCCGATGGTTCCGCCGCCGATGTCCAGCGCGCGGTCGAGGAGGCGCGCCGTCAGGGCGTCGTCACCCTCATGACACTCCACACCGCCAAGGGGCTCGAGTTCCCCGTCGTCTTCCTGACCGGCATGGAGCAGGGGATCTTCCCGCACCAGCGCTCGGCCACCGATCCCAAGGAGCTCGCGGAGGAACGGCGCCTTGCCTACGTGGGCCTGACCCGCGCGCGGCAGCGCCTCTACATCACGCGCTCCGAGGTGCGCAGCATGTGGGGCCAGAGCCAGTACAACCCGGCGAGCCAGTTCGTCAGCGAGATCCCCGAGGAGCTGATCCACTGGAAGCGCGAGGGGGCTGCGAAGCTGGCCTGGAGCTCCAGCGGAAGCATCAGCGGGCCGCGGTTCAGTGGGTCCTACTGGGGTGCGAGCGGTGGTGGCTTCAACGGCAGCGGCGCAGCGCCATCGAAGGCCATCGGGCGGGTGCAGCCCCAGAAGGAGGTCGTCTCCGTGGCCGTCGGTGATTCGGTCAACCACGCCAGCTTCGGCAACGGCACGGTAGTGTCCGTCGAGGGCGCGGGAGACAAGACCGTCGCCAAGGTCCGGTTCGACGTCGGCGAGAAGCGCCTGCTGCTGCGCTACGCACCGCTGACCAAGGTGGCCTGACGGAGCGCCAACCGCACGGGGGAGGGCGCTGATGAGGACCGGAGGAAGCGGAAGGCCCGAGGGGCGCATGGTGCGACGACGCGCAGGCGCAGCAAGCTTCATGATCGCGCTGGCGGTCTACCCCGCACCGGTGGAAGCCACGGATGACTGCAACGGCACGAACCTCGGCTTCAAGGGTGGAACCGTCATGCTCACGGCCCATTCCTTCTCCTATGGAAGCTGCCGGATCGGTATGACGGTGATGGAATCGGAGTTCGCGCCCGGCGCCGATACCCGAGGGGGCCCTGTCCCGGAGCTTCCTCTCCTCCAACGGGGGGAAGCTGTCGAACTGCGGGGGTTCCGGTGCGGCTTCGGCGAGGACGGCATGATCTGCGGCAGTCCGGAGAGCGCGACGGGGTTCGTCACCGGCCGCGATTCTGGGGCTTCGTTCGGCTGAAAACCCTCAACGAACGGGGCCCGGTTTCTACGATTGATAGAACTGTGGCCTTACTCACTAAAGGGCTAGTCTGGGAAAGGCCTCAGGCCCGAGGGGCTAAAGTTCCCTCTTGTAAACCTACTTCGACGTAGAAGGACTCTAGCCCGTGGACCTGTTTGAATATCAGGCGCGCGATCTCTTTGAGGCACACGGAGTTCCCGTGCTCGCCGGCATCGTGGCGCACACCCCAGAAGAAGCAAAGGCAGCAGCCGAGAAGATCGGCGGCGTCGTCGTCGTCAAGGCTCAGGTCAAGGTGGGTGGCCGCGGCAAGGCCGGTGGCGTGAAGGTCGCGAAGACCCCGGACGAGGCCTACTCCTACGCTTCGGACATCCTCGGGATGGACATCAAGGGGCACACGGTCCACAAGGTCATGATCGCGCAGGGCGCGGACATCGCCGAGGAATACTACTTCTCCGTCCTGCTCGACCGGTCCAACCGCAACTACCTGGCTATGTGCTCGGTGGAGGGCGGCATGGAGATCGAGCAGCTCGCCGTCGAACGCCCCGAAGCCCTCGCACGCATCTCCGTCGATCCCGCAACCGGGATCGACCAGGCCAAGGCCGAGGAGATCGTCGACGCAGCAGGTTTCGCCCCAGAACTCCGCGAGGGCGTCGTGACGACGATCCTCAGGCTCTGGGACGTCTTCGTGAAGGAAGACGCCACCCTCGTCGAGGTCAATCCCCTCGTCAAGACCGGCAGCGGCGACATCCTCGCGCTGGACGGCAAGGTCACCATCGACGAGAACGCGGAATTCCGCCACGCGGACCACGCTGCGCTCGAGGACAAGGACGCGGCTGACCCGCTCGAGGCGAAGGCCAAGGAGAACGACCTCAACTACGTCAAGCTCGACGGCGAGGTCGGCATCATCGGCAACGGCGCAGGGCTCGTCATGTCCACCCTCGACGTCGTCGCCTACGCCGGCGAGGCGCACGGCAACGTGAAGCCCGCCAACTTCCTGGACATCGGAGGTGGAGCGTCCGCCGAGGTCATGGCCGCGGGCCTCGACGTCATCCTCAACGACAGCCAGGTCAAGAGCGTCTTCGTCAACGTCTTCGGCGGCATCACCGCGTGCGACGCCGTCGCGAACGGCATCGTCAAGGCCCTCGAGATCCTCGGCGACGAGGCCAACAAGCCCCTCGTGGTACGCCTGGACGGCAACAACGTCGAAGAGGGCCGCCGCATCCTCGCCGAGGCCAACCACCCGCTGGTAACCCTCGCCGACACCATGGACGAAGGCGCCGACAAGGCCGCCGCGCTGGCCTACGGAAAGTAAAGGGTTCCCACATGTCTATCTACCTCAACAAGGACTCGAAGGTCATCGTCCAGGGCATCACGGGCGGTGAGGGCACCAAGCACACCGCCCTCATGCTGAAGGCCGGAACCCAGGTCGTCGGCGGCGTGAACGCCCGTAAGGCCGGTACCACCGTGACCCATGGCGACGTCACGCTCCCCGTGTACGGCACCGTGGAGGAAGCAATCAGGGAGACCGGCGCCGACGTGTCGATCGTCTTCGTCCCGCCGGCATTCACCAAGGACGCCGTCGTCGAGGCCATCGAGGCCGGCATCGGCCTCGTCGTCGTGATCACCGAGGGTGTTCCCGTGCAGGACTCGGCCGCGTTCTGGGCCCTCGCCCAGTCCAAGGTCGACGCCGACGGCAAGCAGATCACCCGGATCATCGGCCCCAACTGCCCGGGCATCATCACGCCGGGCGAATCCCTCGTCGGCATCACGCCGGCGAACATCACCGGCAAGGGCGGGGTGGGACTGGTCTCGAAGTCCGGCACGCTGACCTACCAGATGATGTTCGAGCTGCGTGACCTCGGCTTCTCCACGGCCATCGGCATCGGCGGTGACCCGGTCATCGGCACCACGCACATCGACGCGCTGGCAGCGTTCGAGGCCGACCCCGAGACCAAGGCGATCGTCATGATCGGTGAGATCGGCGGAGACGCCGAAGAGCGGGCCGCGGAGTTCATCAAGGCGAACGTCACGAAGCCTGTCGTCGGTTACGTGGCGGGCTTCACGGCCCCCGAGGGGAAGACCATGGGCCACGCCGGCGCCATCGTCTCCGGCTCGGCGGGAACCGCGCAGGCCAAGAAGGAAGCGCTGGAGGCTGCCGGAGTCAAGGTCGGCAAGACGCCGTCCGAGACCGCGAAGCTCCTTCGCGAGGTCTACGCGACCCTCTGATCCCAGACGTCTCGACAGCCTCCCCCGCATCCGTGCGAGGGAGGCTGTTCTGTAGGCAGGGCGCGTCCGGTTGCGTCCGTGTCAACCCGCGATCGGCGTCCGGAGGGACTGCGGTGGCTGCAGCGGAGCACGTAGCGTGACGTGGAGGAGCAGGGCCTTCAGGGGACTGCCGTGCGCCACTGGACGACTCGAATCAGCAGGGGGTGGACGATGAGCAGCGCGACGGGGAACGGCGCGGCGCAGGAGACAGGAACCGACGGGAGCGAGCAGCGGAGATACCTGAGGCGCGTCACGTGGGTGGCGACCCTGGGCGGCCTGCTGTTCGGCTTCGATACCGGTGTCATCAACGGAGCGCTGCCCTTCATGGTCGGCGATCTCCGCCTCACCGCGTTCACCGAGGGACTCGTGGCGAGCTCGCTGGTCTTCGGTGCTGCCTTCGGTGCGCTTGCCGGCGGCCGTCTGGCCGACGCCTACGGCCGCAGGAAGATGATCATCGTGCTCGCCGTCGTCTTCCTGCTCGGGACGCTCGGCACGGCCCTGGCGCCCGATGTCGCAGTGATGGTGGCCTCCCGCCTCGTCCTCGGCCTGGCCGTGGGTGGTGCCTCCGTGATGGTGCCCCTTCTCCTCGCCGAGCTCTCACCGGCAGCACGCCGCGGGCAGATGGTGACGCGTAACGAACTGATGATCGTGACGGGCCAGCTGATCGCCTTCAGCACCAGCGCGTTCCTCGGGAACATGTTCGGGGACAGCCAGGGGATCTGGCGGTGGATGCTGGTCCTGGCGACGCTCCCGGCCGTCGGGCTGTGGATCGGGATGCACTTCGTGCCGGAGAGCCCCCGATGGCTCGCAGCGCAGGGCTCCTTCGGGTTCGCTCTGCGCGTGCTGCAGCGGCTGCGTCCACCGGCCGTGGCACGGAAGGAGTACGAGGAGGTCAGGTCACTGGCCATCGAGGACCGTGAACGGGAGCAGGGGAGCCTCCGTGACCTGCGTGAGCCCTGGCTCCGCCGCATCTTCGTTGTCGGCCTCGGCCTCGCCGTCATCCAGCAGATCACCGGCGTCAATTCGATCATGTACTACGGCACCCAGATCCTGGTGGTCGCGGGCTTCGGGACGCAGGCAGCGCTGACGGCGAACATCGCCAACGGCGTCATCTCGGTCGCTGCCACGTTCGTCGGGATCTGGCTGCTGGGCCGGGTCGGTCGCCGCCCCATGCTCCTGGTGGGCCAGATCGGCACGACGTCGGCCCTGCTCGCGATCGGACTCGTCTCGCTGCTGGTGCCGGAGGGGACAGCGCGGGGTTTCCTGGTCCTGGCGCTCACCGTGACGTTCCTCGCCTTCCAGCAGGGTGCCATCTCGCCCGTGACCTGGCTGATGCTCTCCGAGATCTTCCCGATGCGCCTGCGCGGGCTCGGCATGGGCGCCGCGGTCTTCGTGCTCTGGATGGTCAACTTCGCCGTCAGCCTCAGCTTCCCGATCCTCATGGAAGCGATCACCATCTCGAACACGTTCTTCGTGTTCGTGGTCCTGGGAGTCGCGGCGATCATCTTCGCGCGCCGCTACATCCCGGAGACCCGCGACAGGACCCTCGAGGAACTCGAGCACCACTTCAGGGACGTGGCGGGCGGGACACCAGCGGTACGGTTGGGCGCTCGCGGCTTGTAGGGTGATGGAGGGGGATAGACGATTGCGTTAGGCAAGCTTCCAGGAGGAAATATGCGCGCCACGATCATCCACGGACCCGGCGACATCCGCGTCGAGGACCGTGAGTACCCGAGCATCATCCGTCCGACGGACGCCGTCGTCCGGGTGACGGCATCCTGCGTCTGCGGATCGGACCTCTGGCCCTACCGCGGCATCCGCCCCACCAAGGAACCCAAGGCGATCGGGCACGAGTTCGTCGGCGTCGTCGAGTCGGTGGGCGACGGCGTGCGCGACCTCGCGGTCGGCGACTTCGTGATAGCCCCGTTCGTGGACAGCTGCGGACAGTGCCCGCAGTGCCTGAACGGTGTCACCTCCGCATGCGACCACCTCGCCGGCTGGGGCAGCACGGATGAGCACGGCGACTACCTGCAGGGCGGCCAGGGTGAGGCCGTCCGCGTCCCGCGGGCGGATGGCACGCTGCGCAAGGTCGAGGGGGTGTCCGAGCCCGACGCCGCGCTGACGGCCAGTCTCCTGACCCTCTCCGACGTCATGTCCACGGGCCACCACGCAGCCGTGTCGGCGAACGTCGGCCCGGGCAGCACCGTCGTCGTCGTCGGGGACGGCGCCGTCGGGCTCTGCGGCGTACTCGCAGCCAAGCGCCTCGGCGCGGAGCGCATCATCGCCATGTCCCGCCACGAGGATCGCCAGGCCATCGCCCGGGAGTTCGGAGCCACGGACATCGTGGCCGAGCGGGGGGACCAGGCTGTGGCGAAGGTGCGTGAACTGCTCGGGGGAGTCCTCGCCGACTCGGTCCTCGAATGCGTGGGCACCAAGGAGAGCATGGACCAGGCGTTGCGCAGCACGCGTCCGGGTGGCCACCTGGGATTCGTCGGAGTGCCGGCGGGCGGACCGGAACTGCCCATCGGGTACCTCTTCTCGACCAACATCACCGTAGGTGGTGGCATGGCGCCGGCCCACACCTACATTCCCGAACTGCTCAAGGACGTCCTCGACGGAACGATCAACCCCGGCCGGGTGTTCGATGTCGAGATGCCCCTCGAGGAGGTCGCCGAGGCCTACAGGGCGATGGACGAGCGCCGCGCGATCAAGGTGCTGCTGAAGCCCTGAGCCGTGGGACGGCAGAACCGGGAAGGACGGCGGCATGACCGGTAGGTCCGGCACGGCCTCGGCATATCTCATCTCGCGGGAACGGCTCATCCGGGCGCCCGCCGAGCGCATCTTCGAGGTGCTGGCGACACCCGCCCTGCACAGCGTGATCGACGGCTCCGGCACCGTGCGCGGAGAGCAGCCGAAGGGTCCTGCCCGACTGTCGGCAGGGGCGACGTTCGGCATGGAGATGAGGATCGGCGCCCCCTACAGGATCCTCAACCGCGTGGTGGAGTTCGAGGAGGGCCGCCGGATCGCCTGGCGTCACTTCTCGGCGCATGTCTGGCGCTACACCCTCGAGCCCCGCGGGAACGGGACACTGGTCCGCGAGGAATGGGACGGCCGCGCCGTGCCGTGGAGGATCGTCTTCCGGCTCATGGGCTTCACGCGCCGGCACCCGGAAAGTATCGAGGAGACCCTCGCGAAGCTCGAGGCCTACGTCCTGCAGCAGGGCGGCGCCGGCTAGGCCACCGAGGTGCCGAACAGCAGGCCGAGGAGATAGGTCGCGGCGGCCGCGCCGAGACCGATGGCCAGCTGCCGCAGCGCGAGCCGCAGCGGGGACGCGCCGGACAGCAGCCCGACGACGGCGCCGGTGGCCAGCAGTGCCAGGCCCACGAGGACACAGGCGACGACGACGGCCGCCGTGCCGCTGAGTCCGAGGAGGTAGGGGAGCACCGGGATGATGGCGCCCGAGGCGAAGAAGCAGAAGCTCGAAGCAGCTGCGCCCAGCCCGGTGCCCACGGCCTCGTGCTCGTCGACGGCGTCGTCCTCCTCCGGCTGGAGGGAGAAGCTCGGGTCGCAGTCGCAGCTGTACAGGCCGAGCCGCTCGGCGGCCCGGTGCTCGGCAGCCGCCGGCGTCATGCCCCTGGCGCGATACACGAGCACCAGCTCGTTGGCGGCGATGTCCAGTTCCTTCGCGGCGGTCAGGGTGATCTGGGTGGGGCGCGTCGCAGACAGCAGCTCCCGTTGCGAGCGGACGGACACGTACTCACCCGCTCCCATCGAGAGGGCTCCGGCGAGCAGCCCGGCGAGCCCACTGAAGAGGATGAACGAGGTGGAGACCCCCGTGGCACCGATGCCCATGATCAGCGCGAGGTTGCTGACCAGTCCGTCGTTGGCGCCGAAGACGGCAGCCCGGAAATTGCCGGACAGCCGGTTGCGGCCGCGGGTCGCAAGACCGCGCACCACTTCCTCGTGGATCTGCTCGTCGGCCACCATCGCGCTGGTCGCCGAGGGATCCGTCGCGTAGGGGGAGCGGCTCTCCGCTCGCTGTGCGAGGGCCAGCACGAAGACCGACCCGAAGCGCCGGGCGAGCAATCCGAGCATCCTGTTGCGGAGGGAGGGCCTAAGGGGTCTGCCTTCGTCCTCCCCGAGGAGTGCGAGCCAGTGCGCTTCGTGGCGTCCCTCGGCGTCCGCGAGACCGAGGAGGATCTCACGCTCCTCCCCCTTCCTGCGCCGCGCAAGGTCACGATAGGTGGACGCTTCCGCCCGCTCGTCGGCGAGGTACTGGCGCCAGCGTCTGATGTCGTCGCGGGAGGGGGACTGCTCGGGGGGTGTCACGGGGCTGCTCCGGGTGGTCGGTGCCACTGCACGCCGTGGTCCGAAGCGGAGGGCCTCGGCCGCGACGCAGAGGCGTTCAGTCGGCCGAAGGTCTCGCTCGCCGGTGGAACCGGTGGATTGCCGGGCGCCGGTGGCGCCAGTATGTCGACAGGCCGCACGTCCTGTGGACGCGGAGCTACTCCCCTTCGACGTACTATCCTACCGGATCGCGTCGATGGCCCTGGTTCAGCGACCACTCGTCCCTGTGCGTCGAGTACCGCGACCAGGCGACCCGCGATACAGTCGAACGGATAACAGAAAGCAGGCTTATGGATTTGCAAGCCCGACCGTGGGTCGAGAGCTACGCGCCCGGTGTGTCCCCTACCTTCGACGTGCCCGAGGGCACGCTGTCGGACCTGTTCGATGCATCGGTCGCGTCGTACGGCAGGGGAGGGGCCCTGGAGTTCTTCGGGGCGTCGACGACCTACCGGGAGCTCGGCGACGCCGTGGCGCGGGCGGCGGCGGGCCTGCGCGCGCTCGGCGTGGTGGCGGGCGACCGCGTGGCGCTCGTGCTTCCGAACTGCCCGCAGCACATCGTCGCGTTCCATGCCGTGCTCCGCCTCGGCGCCATCGTCGTCGAGCACAACCCGCTGTACACGGACCGTGAGCTCAGGCACCAGTTCGAGGACCACGGGGCGAAGGTCGCCATCGTGTGGGACCGCGTCGTGCCGCGCGTCCAGCAATTGCCCGCCGATATCCCGGTGACGGCGATCGTGGCGGTGGACCTCGTCAGCGCGATGCCGCGCTCCCGCCGGCTGGCGCTGAAGCTCCCGGTGCGCGCGGCCCGGGAGGCCCGGGCGGCGCTGACGACGACCGAGAAGCTGACCGGTCCGCGGAACGTCGTGGGTTGGCGCGCGCTGGTCCACCACAGGCCGCTGCCACGACGTCACCCACGGCCCGCTCCGGAGGACACCGCGGTCCTGCAGTACACCAGCGGTACCACGGGCGTTCCGAAGGGCGCCATCCTCACGCACCGGAACCTGCTCGCGAACGCGGCCCAGGGGCGCGCCTGGGTGCCGGGCCTCGAAGCCGGACGCGAGACGATCTACGCCGTCCTGCCGATGTTCCACGCCTACGGACTCACGCTGTGCCTGACCTTCGCGCTGAGCATCGGCGCGAGGCTCGTCCTGTTCCCGCGGTTCGACGTCGGACTGGTCCTCGATGCCGCGAGGAAGAGTCCGCCGACCTTCCTGCCCGCGGTGCCGCCCATCTACGAGCGGCTTGCGGCAGGCGCTGCGGAGCGAGGTGCAGACCTCAGCAGCATCCGCTTCGCCATCTCCGGTGCGATGAACCTGCCGCAATCGACGGTGCGGACCTGGGAGGCGGCGACGGGCGGCTATCTGATCGAAGGCTACGGGCTGACCGAGACGTCGCCCGTCGCAGCCGGCAACCCCATCGGACCGACGCGGCGCCCCGGCACCGTCGGGGTCCCGTTCCCCGGCACAGACGTCCGCATCGTCGATCCCGAGGACACGGACCGGGACCGGGAACCTGGTGAGGCGGGGGAGTTGCTCATCCGCGGACCGCAGGTGTTCCAGGGGTACTGGCGGAAACCGGACGAGACGCACGCGGCACTGCTCGACGGCGGGTGGTTCCGCACGGGCGACATCGTCCGCATGGACGAGGACTGCTTCATCACGATCGTCGACCGGATCAAGGAACTCATCATCACAGGTGGCTTCAACGTCGCGCCCTCGGAGGTGGAGGACACCCTGCGGACGTACCCCGGCGTCGCGGACGCGGCCGTCGTCGGGTTGCCCCGCGAGGGCGGAGGCGAGGACGTCGCCGCCGTCGTCGTCCTCGCTCCCGGCACGACCCTCGACGTCGAGGGCCTGCGCTCCCACTGTCGCGAAGCGCTCGCCGCCTACAAGGTTCCCCGCGTCATCGTGCAGGCGGAGGACCTTCCCCGCTCCCTGATCGGCAAGGTCCTGCGGCGCGAGGTGCGCACGCAATTGCTCAACGACGGCCTCGGTGCCAAAGGAAAAGGTGACAGTCGATGACCCATCTCCCGCAGACGAACATCCGGGCGGAGGCCTCCGCCGCCCACGAGGGCCCGTGGCGTGACAGCCTCGGGACCGCCAGCATCCGCGCCGCCCAGGTGCTCCTGCTCCTGGTGCTGGCGGTCGTGGCCGTCTATGCGCTCATCCAGGTGCGGCTCGTGGTGATCCCGATGCTTCTGGCGCTCATCCTCGCGGCCGCGATCGGGCCTTTCGTGAACTGGTTGCGGCGCAAGGGCTGGGGACCGACCACGGCCACCACCGTCTCCTTCCTGCTGCTCCTCCTGGTCTTCGGTGGGCTGATCACCGGTATCGTCTTCGCCGTCGTCGGGCAGGCGGATGAGCTCGCATCGAGTGCCACGGAGGGATTCGACAAGCTCTACGCCTTCGCTCAGAATGGCCCGATCCCGATCGACGACGCCCAGATCCAGCAGGCGCGGGACTGGGTGATCGACTTCGCCACCAGCAGTACCGCCGGTGCGGGTGCTATCTCGGGCCTCAGCGCGGCGGGCAACTTCTTCGCCGGTGCGCTGCTCATGGTGGTCATCCTGTTCTTCTTCCTCAAGGACGGCGAGAAGATCTGGGCCTTCATGCTCCGCGCGTTCAAGGGCAGGCGACTCGTCAAGGCCCGCCGCGTGGGCTACAACAGCATGGCGGTCCTCGGCGGCTACGTGCGGGGCACAGCCATCGTGGCACTCGTCGATTCGGTCTTCATCGGGCTCGCCCTGTTCTTCCTGGGGGTGCCGCTCGCGCTCCCGCTGGCCGCGATCGTGTTCATCGGCGCGTTCATCCCGCTCGTCGGCGCGACGCTGGCGGGCGTCCTCGCGGCCCTGATCGCCCTCGTGGCGAACGGCCCGTTCGTGGCGCTCATGGTGATCATCGCCGTCGTCGTGGTCAACCAGCTCGAGGGGAACTTCCTGCAGCCCGTGGTCATGGGCCGCACGCTGCAGGTCCACGCCCTCGTGATCCTGGTCGCCCTGACGGCCGGCACCATCCTGGCGGGCATCATCGGCGCGATCCTCTCCGTGCCGGTCGCCGCCGTGACCTGGGCCGCCATCAAGGCCTGGAACCAGGAGAGCGACGAGAGCATCACCGACGAGGAGGTGGCCGCGGCGGAGAGGCAGACTGCGCTCGACGAGACCGGCCACGGGCTCAGCTCGACGCCGAAGGAGGAGCAGGACGCCGCGTTGGCTGCAGCTGCCGTGGCCGTCGAGGAAGCAGTGGACCGGCCCGGCACCCAGGAGCGCCGGGTCGAAGGTGACAGCGCCCGTGAGGACGACCACGACCCCCGCACGGGAGGCTCGTCCGTCACCGAGCGCTGACGGCGCTCGCCGGGACGGCGGTCGGGGTCAGTGCCCCGCCTGGACGGGGACGTCGTCCGGTACCTCGCCGGCGACGCGCCGGTCCCAGGCGGCCATGACGGCGCCGTCCGTGGGGCGCGTCGCGACGGACACGACGACGTACACCATCGCGGACACGATCAGGCCGAAGTAGATCGGCTCGTTCGCGTAGATGCCGTCGTACCGGTTCTCGGCCGTCGCCTCGAGGTACGCCATGGTGCCGAGCGTGACCAGCGTGCCCGCGGCCATGGACGCCCCCGCTCCGATGCCGTTGCCGCGGCGCCAGACGAGGCCGCCGAGGATCGCGACGAGAAGGCCGCCCACGAGGATGTCGTAGGCGATCGTCAGGGCTGCGACGACGTCCTGGACGACGACGGCGAGGGCGATGGTGACGACTCCGAGGCCGAGGACCCACCAGCGGCTCGACGCCACGCCGTCGTCGGACGCCTCACGCTCCTCGGTGCCGCGGCCGAACCAGCCGGCGACGAAGGGGACGACGTCGGTCCGGGCGACAGTGGCCGCGGCGATCAGGGCACCGGAAGCCGTCGACATCATGGCAGCGACGGCCGCCGCGAGGACGAGGCCGCCGACGCCGATCGGGAGCACGTTGAGGGCGACGTCCGCGTAGACGTCGTCGCGTGACTCGATCGCGGGGAGGATCACGCTTGCACTCATGCCGATGACGGCACCGGCGACGCCGTAGAGGATGCAGTAGATCCCGGCCGCCGAACCGCCCCAGCGGGCGATCTCGGGCGTCCGCGAGGTGAACACGCGCTGCCAGATGTCCTGGCCGATCAGCAGTCCGAGCGTGTAGACGACGAAGTACGTGATGATGCTCTGGGCGCCGATGCCCGTGATGCTGAAGAACTCGTCGCCCGCTCGCTCGGCGATCCCATCGAAGCCACCGGCTGCTGCGAGCGAGAAGGGGAGCATGAGGGCGAAGACGCCGATGGTCTTGATGACGAACTGCGCCATGTCGGCCAGCGTGATGGACCACATTCCGCCGATCGTGGAGTAGATCAGGACGATCACGCCACCGACCGCGATGGACAGCGCGCGGTCCCAGCCGAAGAGCACGACGAAGATGGTCGCGTAGGCGCCGGTGGACGTCGCGCACAGCATGAGCGTGTAGGCCAGCATGACGATGCCCGAGACCCGGGTGGCCCGGTGGCCGTACCGCAGGGTCAGCATCTGGGACACCGTGTAGATCTTCAGTCTCTGGATCGTGGGCGCGAACAGCAGGCTGAGCAGCAGCACGCCGGTACCGATGGCGACGACGAGCCACATCCCGGAGATGCCGTACTGGTAGCCGAGGCCCACTCCGCCGACCGTCGAAGCACCGCCGAGGACGACGGCGGCCATGGTCCCGGTGTACAGGAACGGGCCGAGGCGCCGGCCGGCGACGAGGTAGTCGCTGGCGTTCCGGGTGCGGGACTTGCCCCACCACCCGAAGCCGAGCATGGCGACGAGATACGCCACCACGATGGCGATGTTGAGTGCTTGCATGAAGAATCCTCTGGTCCGCGCCCGGGCTTCGATGTCTCCGAGGCAACTATTGTTGCTCCGTAAGCTACTGGTGACCGTCGTCACGGGTCAATCATGGCAAGCTCATGTGACGACCCGATGTTCGCCCTGTGACGGATAGGCTTTCGCGGGACGCCGTGAGAGAGGACAACCATGAAGGCCCTGCCCGTCGAGCCGACCAATGCGCCGGTCGCCATCGGATCCCGCATCCGCGCGGCGCGACAGTCGCAGCGCATGACCATCGAACAGGTCGCGGAGTCGACAGGCCTCACCAAGGGCTTCCTCAGTCGAGTGGAGAGGGACCTCACGTCCCCGTCCGTCGCATCGCTCGTGACGCTGTGCCAGGTGCTCTCGATCTCCATCGGGGACCTCTTCCTGGTGCCGGAGACGCATCTGACGCGCCTGGCCGAGGCGCCGCGCATCAGCCTCGGTGGGCAGGGCATCAACGAGCGGCTCGTCACGGCCCGGTCCGAGCGGCGCCTGCAGATGATCCGCGCCGTCGTCGAACCATACGGCCGTGGCGAGGACGAGCTCTACTCGGTGGATTGCGAGGTGGAGACCCTGCACGTCGTCGAGGGCCGCTTCGTGCTCGTCTTCTCCAATGACCGCTACGAGCTCGAGGCGGGGGACACGGTGACCTTCCCGGGCCGCGAGCCGCACACGTGGCTCAACCCGGACGGGCGCGAGGCCGTCGTCCTGTGGACCCTCGTGCCCGCCGCCTCCGGCAAGTAGGGGCGCTCAGCCGACGTGCACCCAGGGTCGCTTGGTGACGTCCGGTTCCGCGGCACGCAGGACCTCGCGCGTCACCGGGGCGATCTCACCCTCGCCCGTGAACAGGAACTTGAAGAGGTTCGCGACCGGATCGCCTTCGGTCCAGCGGAAGTACACGTGCGGCATGAGCCCGGTGATGTCGCGGATGTGCAGCATGACCGCTGCGATGGTGTTCGGCACGTTGGAACTGTGCACCTCGAGGACACGGTAGCCATGGCGCACGACACCGCGGACCAGCAACTCGGTCTCGAAGTCGGACGAGTCGTCGACGGTCACCTCGATGAACAGGGGTCTGGCCGGGGCCGGGAAGTGGGAGACCGCGCACGCGTGCTGGAGCTTGTGGCGGTAGGCCGAGCTTGAGAGCCGCTTCGGTTCGTGGGCGATCAGCAGGATGTCGCCGTCGTCCTGTGAGCTGACGAAGGACAGCGCCAGCTCGTCCATCCGGATGCTCGTCGCCCGCAGCTCGAACGCCCTCCGGGAGCGGGAGATGAACGAGATGACGATGATGCCGAGGATGAAGCACGTGGCGATCTTGAGGCCATCCGGCCTTTCGATCATGTTGACCGCCGTCGTCAGGACGAAGACGGCGGTCGCGACGCCGAACCCGAGGGTCCTGCCGCGCTGGTGCTTGCGGTGGGCCGACAGTGTGACAGCCACCGACGCGGAGGTGATGAGGGCGAGGACCCCGGTGGCGTAGGCGCCGCCCTGCGCCTCGACGTCGGCGCGGAAGAAGAACGTGACGAGGATGGCGATCAGCGTGATCACCAGCACGAGGGGGCGGACGGCCTTCGCCCAGGCCGGTGCCATGCCGTACCGCGGCAGGTACCGCGGCACCAGGTTCAGCAGGCCCGTCATGGCGGATGCCCCGGCGAACCAGAGGATACCGACGGTGGAGAGGTCGTACACCGTTCCGAACGCGTCACCCAGGTACAGGTGCGCGAGGTATGCCAGCGCGCGGCCGTTGGCGGGGCCGCCCTCCTCGAACGCCTCCGCGGGGATGAGCAGCGTTGTCACGAAACTGGAGGTGATGAGGAAGCCGCTCATGACGAGGGCGGCCGTCGTGAGGAGCTTGTGTGCGCCCGCGATCCGGCCCGCGGGGTTCTGCTCGGTATCTCCCGGCCTGCCGTCGATCTGCGGCATGACGACGACGCCGGTCTCGAAGCCCGAGAGGCCGAGGGCGAGGCGCGGGAAGATCAGCACGGCCAGTCCCACCATGACGAGCGGGTTGCCGTGCTGCGTGGTGAGGGCCGTCCACCAGTCCTCCACGAGTCCGCCCTGTCCGGCGATCTGCACCGCGGACACGACGACGACGATCAGGTTGAGCAGGAGGAATACCGCGACGAGGGCCACTGCGATGCCGATGGCCTCGCGGAAACCCCGCAGGAAGACGGCGGACAGAAGGCCGAGGAACACCACTGTGATGAGGACTTCCTGGCCATGGAGCCAGGCCGGGGCGAAGGGGTTCTCCACCAGGTGCGCACTCGCGTCGGCCGCGGACAGGGTCATCGTGATCAGGAAGCTCGTTGCGGCGAACCCCAGGAGCACCAACACGAAGATCTTGCCGCGCCACTTCGGCAGCAGCTTCTCGAGCATCGCGATGGAGCCCTCACCCCGGGGGCTCTCCGAAGCGACACGCTTGTAGACCGGGAGCGCTCCGAAGAGTGTCACGGCGACCAGGATGAGGGTCGCGAGGGGCGAGAGGACCTCGGCCGCGGCGGCAGCGATGGCAGGCTGGTAGCCGAGGGTCGAGAAGTAGTCGACGCCGGTCAGGCACATGACCTTCCACCACGGCTGCGTCCGATCCTGCTCGGGCTGGTGGGCGGTGGGCCGGCTGGACTCGTTGAGCAGCCAGCGCTCGAGGCGCTTGCTGCCCCGCTGCCGCGTCGGCACACGTGGCTGGATGCGTACAGAGGAGGTCACAGCACCACGCTAGGACTCACCGGTGGGCCTACTGCCCGTCTTTACGCTTCCTTGATGCCTCGTTCTTCGCGGGTGAAAACCCTTCGGGTGACCCTGATCCTTGACCGGCTCCACGCCCGCGAATAGCCTTGTGCAAAACCTTTGATGCATATTGGGCAACTTCGCTCTGGCGGGCCCGGACGGGAAAGAAGCTGTGGAAGAACTGCGCGTCATGGGAGGCGGCCACCTGGGGCCAATCGACTCCTCCCGCATCCCCCGCTACGCGGGAGCGGCCACCTTCGCCCGTCTGCCGCGCCTCGACCAGGTGGGCCGAGCCGACATCGCCGTCGTGGGCGTGCCCTTCGACTCGGGAGTGTCCTACCGGCCCGGAGCCCGCTTCGGCGGCAACCACATCCGGGAGGCCTCGCGCCTCCTGAGGCCCTACAATCCGGCGCTCGACGTCTCGCCGTTCGAGCGCGTGCAGGTGGCCGACGCCGGGGACATGGCCGTCAATCCCTTCAACATCAACGAGGCGATCGAGACGGTGCAGCAGAATGCGCTGGACCTCACAGCGGACGGTGCGCGCCTCGTGACCCTCGGCGGTGACCACACCATCGCCCTGCCCCTCCTGCGCGCGGCATCGGAACGCGCAGGATCTCCCGTTGCGATGCTGCATTTCGACGCCCACCTCGACACCTGGGACACGTACTTCGGCGCGGAATACACCCACGGCACTCCGTTCCGCCGCGCCGTCGAAGAGGGCATCCTCGACACCGAGGCCATCTCCCACGTCGGCACGCGCGGGCCCCTGTACGGTGTGCGGGACCTCGAGGACGACCGCCGTTTCGGGTTCGGCATCGTGACCTCCTCCGACGTCTACCGCCAGGGCGTCGACGAGGTCGTCGACAAGCTGCGCACCCGTATCGGGAACCGTCCCCTCTACGTCTCGGTGGACATCGACGTCCTCGATCCGGCACACGCTCCGGGTACCGGCACGCCGGAGGCGGGTGGCATCACGAGCCGCGAACTGCTCGAGATCCTGCGCGGACTGCGCGGCCTGAACCTCGTGGGCGCCGATGTCGTCGAGGTGGCCCCCGCCTACGATCATGCCGAGCTCACGGGCGTCGCGGCATCGCATGTCGCCTACGATCTCGTGACGCTGATGGCAGACACCCTCACGCCCGACCACCCCTCCACCAGCGCCACGACCCCCGAGGACAAGTAGATGGACATCACCGCAGGCGCCGCGTCCGCGCCACCCATCCCCGTGAGCGGCCAGCGGAACGGCGGGGACCTGGTGGTGGAGACGTTGTCCGCCCTGGGCGCGACGACGGTGTTCGGCATCCCGGGGCAGCACGCCCTGGGCCTCTTCGATGCCCTGTCCCGTTCCAACCTGCGCTTCGTCTCGTCACGGGTGGAGAACAACTCCGCGTTCGCGGCCGACGGTTTCTCGAGGGCGACCGGCGACGTCGGCGTCCTGTTCCTCTCGACGGGGCCCGGGGCCCTGACCTCGCTCGCGGGGTTGCAGGAGGCCTACGCGACCGGCGTGCCGATGGTGGTCGTCGCGAGCCAGATCCCCCTCGAGGGGCTCGGTGCCCGGCGCAAGGGCATGCTGCACCAGCTCGACGACCAGAAGGCGTCCGCGGCGAACGTCACGAAGAGCCAGCGCCTCATCCAGCACGCCTCCGGCATTCCCTCCGCCATCCAGGACGCATGGACCGAGGCGGTGTCCTCCCCACAGGGTCCCGTGTGGGTCGAGGTGCCGCAGAACGTGCTCCTCGATCCCGTGATGGTCCCGAAGGTGGAGGATGCGCTCGCCGAGCCCTTCGACAACCCGCCGCGGATCGAACTCGTTCGCGAGGCCGTCAGCTGGTTGAAGGACTCGAAGCGGCCCGCGATCGTGGCCGGCGGCGGCACCCGGCGGGGCAGGGCGGAGAAATGGCTGCTCTCGATCGCCGAGAAGCTCGGAGCCCCGGTCGTGTGCTCGCCAGGCGGAAACGGTGCGTTCCCCTGGACCCACGAACTGTCCCTGCAGTCCTGGGTCGAGGATCGGCATGTCACCGAGGTGCTCGAGGACGCCGATGTCCTCCTGGTCGTCGGATCGTCCCTCGGGGAGGTGACCTCGAATTACTTCACGATGGAGCCACGCGGGCGGATCATCCAGATCGACGCGGAACCACGCGTCCTCGAATCCAACCGTCCCGCCCTGGGTATCCGGGCCGACGCCGGTCAGGCGCTCGCCGCGCTCGACGAAGCGCTCGAGCCGCTCGATCGGAGCCGGGAACCCGGCTACGACGCCGCTGCACTGGTGGCAGAGACGCTTGCAAAGGTCAGCGCGAGGCTCGATGCCCAGGATCTCGGCAAGGAACGCGCATTCCTGCAGGCCATCCGCGATGCCGTGCCGGACGACATGCAGACGTTCTGGGACATGACCATCTCGGCCTACTGGGCCTGGAGCTGCTGGGACGCGCGTGCAGGCCAGTTCCACTCCGCCCAGGGCGCCGGTGGGTTGGGCTTCGGTTTCCCCGGCGCGATCGGCGGGTCCGGCGGACTCGAGTCACAGGGCCTGCCCGCCAGGGTCCTCGCCGTATCCGGTGATGGTTCCGCGATGTATTCCATCGCCGAACTGGCGACTGCGCGGCAGCACGACATCCCCGTCACCTGGCTGATCGTCGACGACGGCGGCTACGGGATCCTGCGCGAGTACATGGAGGGAGCCTTCGGCAAGGCGACGGCGACGGAACTCGCCCGGCCGGACTTCGTGGCGCTGGCGCAATCCTTCGGCGTGCCGGCCCGGCGCGTGGCGCCGGAGGACATCGGGACAGCCCTGAGGGAGAGCCTGGCGGCGGAGGGTCCCAACGTCGTCGTGGTGGAGACGCTCATCCGGCTGTTCGCGCCGACCCATCTTGATCAGTAGGCTTCCTTTTTCTGCGGCGGGATGACAGTGTCGACAGCACTATCGCCTCGAGGAAGGAACGCAATGTCATTCAGCAAGGGCGACAAAGTCACCTGGAACACGTCGCAGGGTAAGACCGAGGGAAAAATCGTCGAGAAGCACGAGAAGGAGTTCACCTTCGACGACCAGAAGTTCAAGGCGTCGAAGGACGAGCCCTACTACACCGTCGAGAGTTCGAAGTCGGGCAAGCAGGCCGCTCACAAGGAAAGCGCACTGGACAAGGCCTGAACCGCCGGCGCCGTGCGGCAGGCGCCCGCCGTCAGTCCTTGAGTGGGTCGTGGCCCCAGTTCATCAGCGAGTAGCGCCACTTCGAGGACTCGATGTCCTCCTTCGTGGGTCGCTGGGCAAGGTGCCGGTGCACGTAGCCGACCACCGTGTGCATGTGTTTGACGTCGTCATCATCGAGATCCTGTCGTCTGGTGCCGAGGATCTCGATGATGCGCTTGCCCGACTTGTGGCCGACCGACTCGCCGCCGTCGGATTCCTTCTGCCCGACGGACAGGGACTCCTCCGTGCCGAGCCACTTCTTCAGCTCGGAAGCGGTCATGTTGACCGCTTCCCTCCACCGGGGCCACACCTCGTCGAGTTCACCGGTCGATTGCGCCATGAGCGTCCGCCCTTCGTAGCAGTTTCACGTCGAGTATCACAGCCGGTCAGGAATTCCAGCTTGCGATAGCTTAATCCTAAGCAGGCTGATAAACGTAGAGGGTAGGTCGAACCAACGTCTAAGGAGCTCTACATCATGGCAGGAAACCTTTTGGCACGATCAGCCCACGATCTCGGTGCGGCAGCCTGGTTCGGCGGCACCTTGATGGGCGCTGTCGGACTCAACGGTGCAACCGGCAAGGCGAAGGACCCCAAGGAACGCACGCGTCTCTCCGCACTCGGCTGGGCGAAGTGGACCCCCGTGCAGATCACGGCCTTCGCCGTCCACGCCATCGGCGGCATCGGGCTGATCCTCGGTAACAAGGGCCGCGTCGCGGCGCAGGACACCGTCGGGTCGAACACTGTCTGGAAGTCCGTCGTCACCGTTGCGGGCATGGCTCTCTCGCTGTACTCCGGCATGCTCGGCAAGAAGGTCGGCGAGCTCGCTGAGCAGGGCGGCGAGGGTGCAACCGAGCCCCGTCCCGGTGCCAGCGACGAACTGGCCAAGGCGCAGTCCCAGCTCAAGGCCACCCAGTGGCTCCTTCCCCTCATCAGCGGCATCGTCGTTGTCATGGGCGCCAAGCAGGGCGAGATGCAGCGCCCGGAGAACGTCAAGAAGGGCCTGCTCAAGAAGTAGGTCCTGCGGCCCCCGGGCCGGTCGACCCCCGCAGTGCCGGACTGCCGCTCCTCCACCCCCGGGTGGCGGACCGGCTGCCGGCCGCGGGGGTTTCCTGCGTCCTCGGTCCCTACTGCATCGTGAAGGCGCGCGCCACGCGACCGTGGACGGCACGGTTCCGGATGAGCGCCCCCAGGAGCGCATTGCGCGAACGCAGGAGCTGTCCCGGCAGCGGACGTCCCAGCGCCATGTTGAGATGGGCCTTCCGGCGGGCGACGGCGGCCTGGGCGCGCCGTTCCTTCTCGTATCGTCGCAGCCGCTGCGCCACGTCGTGCCCGTCCCGGAGCGAGGCCGCGATGATCGGCACCAGCCCGACGGCGTCCAACCACCCGAGGTTCATGCCCTGACCGCCGATCGGCGACACCTCGTGGGCCGCGTCGCCGACCAGCACCGTGCGGCCCGAGACGAGACGCTCCGCCAGCCTCGACTGCACCTCGAAGGCGCTCAGCATCGAGTTGGTCTCGGGATCCACAGCGACACCGGTCCGTTCCCTGATGAGCAGCGTCAGCGATTCCGCCGTCGGCCCTTCGACCGGGCAGCCCACACGCACCACCCAGCGCCGGATGCCGCCCGGAAGGGGAAAGGATTCGACGATGCCCCCGGTCTCGAGATAGAGCACGGCGTCGTCCCCGTCGCCCGTGCTGTCCTCGAAATCGCCCATCACGTAGCAGTCCGGGTACCGGCGGGCGGACGCCCGGATCCCGACGTCGTCCCGGAGGGAACTGCGGGCGCCGTCCGCTGCCACCACCAGTTTCGCCTCGAGGGCGGCATCCCCGCCCTGGTCCCGTGTGACGATACGGACGTGAGTGCCGTCGTCGCGCGTCGTGAGGACGGTGACCCCCCGCCGCAGCGTACCGGGGAACTCATCCTGGAGGCGGCGCTCGAGGATCTCCTCGGTGACGGCCTGCGGCACCGCGAGGACGTACTTCTCCTCCCCGGGCAGGCACGAGAAGGAGACCGTACCGACATGCTGCCCCGCGCTGCGGGCGACGCCGTCCCGGATCAGGACGCCCCGGCTGCGCAGTTCGTCGGCTATGCCGCCGGCGGCGAGTGCACGCAGTGCCGGCGGGTGGATGCCGATCGCGCGGGAGTGGCTGCTGCGTTCGGTCCGCCGTTCGAGGACTACGGCGTCGAGACCTGCCTGGCGCAGGAGCAGGGCCGTGAAGAGTCCGACCGGGCCACCGCCGACGACGACGACGTCATGCATGACCGGGCGCCGCTGAGACCCCGCGATCGAGGACGAGCAGGTTGATGAAGGGAGCGGCCGTCCTGACCTGCCATCCACTGCGTCCGCCGACGAGGGCGCGCAGCTCGTCGGTCGTGTAGCTCCGCCGGATGGAGGTCAGACCGTCCTGGCGGATATAGGACCCGGGGAGCGGCAGTGTGCCCACCGAGAACAGTGCGTAGCCGAGCGGGTGCCGGGCGATGTCGCTGTGCACGGCGACTGTCCGTACCAGCTGCTCCGTGTCGTCCAGGAGGCCGTCGAACTCGGCCGGCCCGAGGTGGTGCAGCACGTGGTTGGAGACGAGGGCATCGAAGCGGGCGCCTTCGGCGACGAGCTGCGAGCTGAGGGCGCGGCGGAAGGACAGTCCGGGAAGCGCCGGACGGGAGGTGGCGAAGGCGTGGGCGCGCTCGTCGGGATCGATGGCGGTCACCTCGAGCCGCAGGCCGTCGAGCCGTGCCCAGCGCACCAGGGCGCGGGGGACGTCCCCGCCACCGGAGCCCACGTCGAGGAGCGTGTTCGTGCGGTCGGGCGAGAAGGCGGGTCGGAGCAGGGAGGTGTAGGTTCGGCGCCAGCCGGACACGACCGCATTCACCAGTCCGAACTGGGCGTACGTGCGGTCCAGTTTCCGGGGATCGCAGTCGGTCCGGTCCATCTCCTCGACGGCGTCCGGGTCCCGCTGTGCGAGGAACCCTCGTCGGCTCATGCTCCGGCTTTGGCGAGGATCGGCTGAAGATCCGCAGGCACGTCGACGCCGCCCGCCGCTGCTGCGGCATCGTCCGCTACGGCCGCGTCGGGACCGGCCGTGGCGCCGATCCTGGTGAGCAGCGCGGTCTCCACCGTGAGCCCAGGCCCGAAGGCCATGGAGCACACGCGGTTGTTCCCGTCGGTGGCCGGCTGCTCGAGGATGTTCTTGAGCACGAACATCACCGTTGCGCTGCTCATGTTCCCGAAGTCGCGGAGGGTTTCGCGCGCCGGAGCGAGCTGTTCCTGCGTGAGGCCCAGCTTGGCCTCGACCTTGTCGAGGATGCTGCGTCCGCCAGGATGGATGGCCCAGTGCTCGATCTCGGAGTAGGCGATTCCCTCGAGCGACGCGTCGCGCGCCAGCAGCGGTTCGAGGGCGCCGATGATGTGCTCGTCGATGATGTGCGGAACATACGTGCCGAGGACCATCTCGAAGCCCTCGTCACCGATGTTCCAGGCCATGGCTTCCTCGCCGACCGGCGTGAGGACCGTCTCGAAGTGGTCGAGACTGAGGGCCGGGCCGTCGAGGGGGAGGTCCCGCGCCGTGATGACGGCCGCTGCGGCACCGTCCGCGAACAGCGAGGAGCCCACGATGGTATCGGGATTGTTCGAGGAACGCACGTGCAGCGAGCACAG
Source organism: Arthrobacter sp. B1805 (assembly GCF_002929745.1). Classification (GTDB taxonomy): domain Bacteria; phylum Actinomycetota; class Actinomycetes; order Actinomycetales; family Micrococcaceae; genus Arthrobacter_D. Next base: position 189,311 of record NZ_PJIQ01000003.1, on the reverse strand, counting down.
TTCGGCAGAGACGACCAGCACGACGGCGTCGGGGTCGGCGTCGCAGAAGGCCTTGGCGGAGCGGAGCGCAGGGAAGGCGCCGTAGCAGCCCATGAAACCGATGTGGTAGCGCTGTACCGACGGCGCCAGATCCAGGGCGCGCACGATCTTGTAGTCCGGTCCAGGTGCGAAGAAGCCCGTGCAGGAGACGGTGACGACGTGCGTGATGTCGGATGCCTCGATGCCCGTCGCAGCATCGAGCGCCTTCCGCGCGGCCTCGACGAAGAGCTTGGTGCCCTCTTCCGCGTACAGCTCGTTGCGGGTCTTGGTGCTCGGCGACAGGATACGCAGCTCCTTCTGGTCGAAGAAGACGGGGTTCTCGGCGGCCGCCTCGAGCGTCAGTTCCTTGACGACCGTGTATCTGGTGTCGATGCCCGAGGAGTCGAAGGCCGCTCCGACCAGGCGCCGGCCGAGACGTGTCAGGTCCGGTTGGGCCGCGAAGACATCGCGTACCTGGGGCTGGATCATGACCGTTTCAGGTACAGCCGTCTGGAGGGACCTCAGGATCACTGTCATACCTCCATTACTAGAGGACTAACGCGACAAACACAACGACAGTAGGCTTAGTACCTTCGGCCACCAAAGTCAGGAGCACCATGGGTAACGATCCGTCCGGCACGCTCGACCGCGAGGACCCGCGTGGTCCTGACGTCGACGTCTCCACCGAGTTGCAGGAGTACCCGGGGTTCACGGAGCGGATGGATCCGCGTCCCGACCACGGCGAGGACAGCTACACCGGGCACGGCCGGCTGACCGGCCGGCGCGCCTTCATCACCGGCGGTGACTCCGGTATCGGCCGCGCAGTGGCTCTCGCCTTCGCCCGCGAGGGCGCGGACGTGGCGATCGGCTACCTTCCGGAGGAGGAGGAGGACGGCGCGAGCTGCCTGGAGATGATCCGCGCCGAGGGGCGCACGGCACTCGCGGTACCCGGCGACCTGCGCGACGAGGAGTACGCACCCTCGGCGATCCGGCAGGTGCTGGATGGTCTCGGCGGACTGGACATCCTGGTCAACAACGCGGGCTTCCACATCGCGCAGCCCAACGGCCTGCCCGACGTCGACGCCGCCCAGCTCCGCCGCACCTTCGAGACGAATGTCTACGGCACCATCTGGCTGACACAGGCAGCCCTGCCCCACCTGTCCGAGGGATCGTCGATCATCAACACGACCTCCATCCAGGGGTACCATCCGTCGACGAGCCTCATGGACTACGCTGCGACGAAGGCTGCCCTGAACAACCTGACGTTCAGCCTCGCCGAACTGCTCGGCGAGCGCGGGATCCGGGTGAACGCCGTCGCCCCCGGGCCCATCTGGACGCCACTCCAGCCCGCGACCACGACGAGCGAGAAGCTCGAGTCGTTCGGCGAGGGAACGCCGCTGCGTCGCATGGGTCAGCCGGCGGAACTCGCGGGCGCGTACGTCTTCCTCGCGTCCAACGATGCACGGTACGTCTCCGGGGAGATCCTGGGAGTCACGGGAGGCAAGCCCCTCGCCTGAGGTGCGTCCACCGGCCGATGGGGCCCGCGCCCCGCGGGAGGAACCAAGCCAAGGCCGTCTGTGCGACGAGTCACAGCCATGAGGCGTCGGAGATTCGTTCCGTCTGCCGGCTGACATGGATGGGCTGAACGTGAAACTCCTGACTGCAACGCCTTCTCGGCGCCACCCCGGACTCCTCGTCGTCTCACTGGTCGCCGGGCTCGCGCTCGCGGGCTGTGGCGCGGTGGAGGAGGACCCGCTCGGGATCAACACCTCCAGCGACGGCGCCACGCAGGCCGCGCCCAGCGATCCCCGGGACGGCAGTCAGGCCGCGCCCGTCGGGAACGACCTCGGCGACGATCCGCTCAACGTGGGCATCGACGGCGCGGAGCTGTGCGGCGTGCAGCCCGACGACAGCCGCCTGCGCTACACGGTCATGCTCCACAACCCGACCCTCGAGACGTTCACCTTCGGGGAGATGGAACTCGGCGACCCCCAGGGCCTCATCATCCTGTCGTCCATGGTGCAGACGGCCAACCGGGAAGGACATCACCACCCGGGGGCGGAGACAGGCGCGCACGGGGGCCACTCGGCGGCACCGACGCCGACCACGCCTCCTGAGCCCATCGGGCCGCCTGTGCCCGCCGACGGTTATCAGCTGGTGCCGGACGCACACGTCAACATCATCGTCACCGTCGAACTCGCGGAGGGTGCCACCCACGGCAGCGCCGACAACATCCTCGTAGCATTCTCCACACCCGAGCGGGATTATTCCGTAGCGCACAACCTCAAGATCGACGTCGATGCGACGTCCTGTGCTTAGCCACCGGTCGGGCCGGTCAGACGACTGAACCCCCGCCTCGAGGAGGCGGGGGTTCAGTGGTGGAGCAGTGCCGGACCGATCACGCGGGAGGCGTGATATCAGTCCCGACGTCGATCGTCCAGGCTAGGCCGGGAGTTGCAGGACGTGACCGGTGAAGATCAGGTCCGCGTGGATGACGGTATCGGCGTTGGCTGCGAACAGGGCCTGCCAACCGCCGTTGACGCCGAGCTTGTCGGCGATGGAGCTGAGGGTGTCACCGGACTGGATGGTGTAGGTCTCGCCGCTCAGTGTCACGGGGGCTACGACAGGAGCCTGGACCTGGACGGGAGCCTGGACCTGGACGGGAGCCTGGACCTGGACGGGAGCCTGGACCTGGACCGGAGCCGCGGCGGCAGGTGCCTGCTGCGTGGAGGTGAAGCCCGTCGAGGACGACCCGTTCAGGCCGAGCTTCGCCGAGCAGGCGGGCCAGGCGCCCCAGCCCTGCATCTGCTGGAGGTTGGCGGCTACGCGCTTCTGCTCGGCAACGCTGGCCTGGGCGGGGGAGCCGGTGCCGCCGGCAGCGTTCCAGCTGGACTGGGAGAACTGCAGGCCGCCGAGGTAGCCGTTGCCGGTGTTGATGCTCCAGTTGCCGCCACTCTCGCACTGTGCCAGGTCATCCCAGGTGTCGGCGTTGGCTGCACCGGCTGCTGCGCCGAGCCCGAGGCCGGTGAGTGCTACTGCTGCGAGTCCGCGACGGGCGCTGGTGCTGAAGGTGTGTGTATTCATGGGGGTACGATGCTCCGAAAGGCCACCCGCACTAGGTCCGTCCCCGGACTTCTTCGCGCCGCTGCTCACCTTGACGATATAGAGGTCATGGTTCGGCAGCCGCCTGTTGAGCAACGAGCGGTGGAGGGCGGTGCCGGGCATAGATCGCTGCCCGAATGTCGGCAGCTTTTTCGCTTCCCCGGGACGGGGAACTACCTCCACCCTAGGGCAATTTCCATTCGTTGCCAAACCGGTACTGAGCGGTGCTTGACATTGATCAAGATTGAGGGAAGAAAAACTGGACCAGCGTGAAATCCTCTGCCACACTACCGCTCCCGAGCGCAGCATGCGCAGGAAGGGCCCGAACCGAAGCGGTCCGGGCCCTTCCCGTGCAGGGTCGAGACGGAGCGACGCGCCCGTCAGGCGGCTACGTAGCCGTGCGGGTCCAGGACGTACTTCGTCGCGGCGCCGGCGTCGAATTCCTCGTACCCGCGGGGGGCCTCCTCGAGCCCGATCGCTGTGGCGTTGACGGCCTTCGCGATCGAGACGCGGTCGTGCAGGATGGCCATCATGAGACCCCGGTTGTACTTCATCACGGGACACTGGCCGGTGGTGAAGGACAGTGACTTCGCCCACCCCGTTCCGAGGCTGATCGAGAGCGAACCCACCTTCGCGGCGTCGTCTCCCGCTCCTGGATCGCTCGTGACGTAGAGCCCGGGGATGCCGAGGGCGCCACCCGCAGCCGTGATCTCCATCAGCGAGTTGAGGACCGTGGCCGGTGCCTCCGTGGCGGCTCCCTCGCCATGGCCACGGGCTTCGAACCCGACGGCGTCCACGCCGCAGTCGACTTCCGGGACGCCCAGCAGCTGCTCGATCTGGTCACGGGGATCGCCCTTGGACACGTCGACCGTCTCGCAGCCGAAGCTCCGCGCCTGCGCCAGCCGGCCCTCGTTGAGGTCGCCCACGATCACGACGGCGGCACCCAGGAGCTGCGCCGAGACGGCGGCGGCGAGGCCGACCGGTCCGGCGCCTGCGATGTAGACCGTCGAGCCGACACCCACGCCTGCCGTGACGGCGCCGTGGAAGCCGGTGGGGAAGATGTCCGAGAGCATCGTCAGGTCCAGGATCTTCTCCAGGGCCTGGTCACGGTCCGGGAACTTCAGCAGGTTCCAGTCCGCGTAGGGCACCAGGACGTACTCGGCCTGGCCGCCGACCCAGCCGCCCATGTCGACGTAGCCGTACGCGCTGCCCGGTCGGTCCGGATTGACGTTGAGGCAGATACCGGTCTTGCGCTCCTTGCAGTTCCGGCACCGGCCGCAGGCGATGTTGAAGGGGACCGAACAGATGTCCCCCTTCTTGATGAATTCGACGTCCCGTCCGACCTCCACGACCTCGCCGGTGATCTCGTGGCCCAGGACGAGGTCGGCCGGAGCCGAGGTGCGCCCGCGGACCATGTGCTGGTCCGAGCCGCAGATGTTGGTGGTGACGGTCTTGAGGATCACGCCATGGTGTACCGGCCGGCCGACGTTGGCCGGATTCACCCCCGGCCCGTCCTTGAGTTCGAAGGTGGGGTAGTCGATGTCGATGACCTCCACCTTCCCTGGTCCCTTGTACGCAACAGCTCTGTTACCGCTCATGGAACTTCCTCTCGTATGCGTTCGGTGCGCCTGGTGCCCCCGCGCTGGAACCGGCCCGCTGCAAGCGTCGTCGCCCGCTGCCGGCCGTACCCCCGAACCTACAGTCCCGGGGGTTGCGCGAACGTTGCATCGCCGGAGGTCCTTGCCCGCGCCTGCGTCCCGACGTCGTCGCGCAGGCGCCACCTTGTGCGAGCTGCCTCGGTGGGGGAAGGTGTCTGCATGTCAGAGACCGTGCTCATCACCGGTGCCACCTCCGGTATCGGAGCGGAGTTCGCCCGGCAGTTCGCGGCGCGCGGGTGCAATCTCGTGCTGGTGGCGAGGGCTCAGGGTCCCCTGCAGGAGACGGCCGCCGCGCTGCGCGGTCGGTGGCGCGTCGACGTCGAGACGATCGCGGCGGACCTGCTCGACGACGACGGCCTGGGATCCGTGCTCGCACGACTTCGACCCGGCGGGGACCCGGAGGCGAGCGGGGAGTCGGAGGCAGGCGGGGAGTCGGAGGCGACCGGGAGTGCGCGGCAGCCCGGACGTGGGTCGGCTCCGGTGACCGTGCTGGTCAACAACGCCGGGTACGGGCTGGTGCGGCCCTTCGCGGACAATCCGCTCGCCGAGGAGGTGCGGCACCTCCGGATCCACGTCGAGGTTCCTGTGTCTCTTGCGCACGCCGCCCTGGCGTCGATGCGACCGCGCGGGGCGGGAACTATCATCAACGTCGCCAGCGTCGCAGGCTTCATCCCGAGGGGAACCTACGGGGCGGCAAAAGCGGCCATGATCAGCTTCAGTCGCTGGGCGAACCTGACCTATGGGCCGGAGGGCATCCGGGTGACCGCCGTGTGCCCCGGATTCGTGCACACCGAGTTCCACCAGCGGATGGGCGCCGATAAGGCGAGCGTCCCGGGATTCCTGTGGCTCGACGCCGGGTCGGTGGTTCGTGCGGCACTCAGGGATACGGCTGCGGGTAGGGCAGTCTCCGTCCCCAGTGCGCGGTACAAGGCGCTCACCTCACTGGCCCGCGTCGCGCCGCCGTCCGTCGTGGCCCGGCTTGCGCGGCGAGGCCGCTGACGACGTCATCAGGCGCTCGCTCCACCGCTGTCCCACGAATCGGGCTCGGCCGCAGCGTCCTCCGGGTGGCGGTCCTCCGCCGGATCCTCCGGAGCACCCTCGCCGTTGTACGCAGCCGGCACGGCGCCTGCACTGTGCGTCCCCTGCTCGTCCCGGATGCTCCCGGCCCGGGGGCTGGTCGATCCGGCCGATGGGTCGAGCACGCTCTCCCGACGATCGGCGTGGGGCCCGCCGTCCCGGTCGGACTCCGACCCGTCGGACTGCCCGGCGGTGGGCTCCCCGTCGGACCCGCTGCCGGGGGTACCCGCACCGTCGCGCACTGATTCCTCAGCCCGCCCGGCTTCCTTCTCCAGGGGTGGGATCGGTACCGCGGGCCCGAGGGGATGGTCCGGAGGAAGGGCTGCTCCGCCGGGATTGCCTGCGCTGCTTGACTCGGTCATCGTGCTCCTTCTGGTGCCGACACTGGGGCCGGAGTCGCTCGTCGAAACGGGGGTGGCACCCGGAAGACTACGCGAGCAGGGCCGCGCCTGCCGCACTGTGTCGTTGCTTGTCCACCTCCACCCGCCGAACGTGAACGTGAGGTGAAGAACAGGTCAATAAGTATGCTTATGATAAGGGACCGCACGCTCTGGAGATGCCCCTTACAAGGAGGTAGGACAATGGCTGGATACTTCAAGCTGGTGGACGCACACGACGACGGTTTCCGCGTGAAACTGACCGCTCCCGACGGCACGCTCGTCGCAGTGTCCACTTTCTACGCATCCAAGGAAGAGGCGATCGCCGGTATCGAACTGATCCGGGAGATCGCCGGCACGGGCCCGATCGTGGACCACAGCCGCCAGGAGGCTCCAGACCAGGGTGAACTGGTCTTCGGTGTCCAGGCATCGCACAGGCGCGGTGAGGGCGTGCGCGAGGAGGCGTAGAGCTACCCGGAGGGGGTCTCGCCACTCGGTGTACGACTGTATACAGTGACGGCGGACGTGGATTAGAATGGAACCATTCCACAATCTCTCTGAAGGGAGCCAACGTCATGTCGACCGCGGACTCATTCGGCGCAAAGGGCGTACTCGATGTCGCCGGTGCTGAATACGAAATTTTCAGGCTAGGTGCGGTCGAGGGCGCCGAGAACCTTCCATTCAGCCTCAAGGTCCTGCTGGAGAACCTGCTCCGCACCGAAGACGGTGCAAACATCACCGCGGACCACGTCCGGGCACTCGCTGCGTGGGACGCCGACGCCGAGCCCGACACCGAGATCCAGTTCACGCCGGCACGCGTCATCATGCAGGACTTCACGGGTGTTCCCTGCGTCGTCGACCTCGCAACGATGCGTGAGGCCGTCGCCGACCTCGATGGGGACCCCAAGCGCGTCAACCCGCTCGCGCCGGCCGAGATGGTCATCGACCACTCGGTGCAGATCGACGCCTTCGGCAACGCCGGCGCCCTCGAGCGGAACATGGAGATCGAGTACCAGCGCAATGGCGAGCGGTACCAGTTCCTCCGGTGGGGCCAGACAGCGTTCGACGACTTCAAGGTCGTTCCGCCGGGCATGGGCATCGTGCACCAGGTCAACCTCGAGTACTTGGCCAGGACGGTCATGACCCGCGAGGTCGACGGCGTCCTCCGCGCGTACCCCGACACCTGCGTCGGTACCGACTCGCACACCACGATGGTCAACGGTCTGGGCGTCCTCGGCTGGGGCGTCGGCGGGATCGAAGCCGAGGCAGCCATGCTCGGCCAGCCCGTGTCGATGCTCATCCCGCGCGTCGTCGGCTTCAAGCTGACCGGCGACATCCCCGCGGGCGCCACGGCGACCGACGTCGTGCTCACCATCACGCAGATGCTGCGCAAGCACGGCGTCGTCGGCAAGTTCGTCGAGTTCTACGGTGATGGCGTCGCCTCGGTGCCCCTGGCCAACCGGGCCACCATCGGCAACATGAGCCCGGAGTTCGGCTCCACCGCCGCGATGTTCCCCATCGACGACGTCACGCTCGACTACCTGCGCCTCACGGGCCGCCCGGCCGAGAACGTAGCCCTCGTCGAGGCCTACGCAAAGGAGCAGGGACTCTGGCACGACCCGTCGCGCGAGATCCGTTTCTCGGAGTACCTCGAGCTGGACCTGTCCACGGTCGTTCCCTCGATCGCCGGACCGAAGCGCCCGCAGGACCGCGTCGAGCTCAGCAAGTCCAAGACGCAGTTCCGCGAGGACCTGCGCAACTACTCGGACGACCCGGACCTCGACTTCGCCCCCGGAGGCACCGTTGACGAGTCGTCGCAGGAGAGCTTCCCGGCATCGGACTCCCCGAGCTTCACCCCCGGCACTACCTCGTCGGTCACGGACGAGAACGCCGAGCCGCGCGAGACTGTCCCGGCCGACGCGAGCGTATCCACGCGTCCGTCCAAGAAGGTCAGCGTCACCATGAAGGACGGCCGCGAGTTCGAACTCGACCACGGGGCTGTCAGCATCGCGTCGATCACCTCGTGCACGAACACCTCGAACCCCTCGGTGATGCTCGCGGCCGCCGTCCTGGCACGGAACGCCGTCGAGAAGGGCCTCGTGTCCAAGCCGTGGGTCAAGACCTCGGTCGCACCGGGCTCCAAGGTCGTCACGGACTACTACGAGAAGTCCGGCCTGATCCCGTACCTGGAAAAGCTCGGATTCTTCACCGTCGGCTACGGCTGTGCCACCTGCATCGGCAACTCCGGCCCGCTGGAGGAGGAGATCTCGCAGGCCATCCAGGACAACGACCTCGCTGTCACCGCCGTCCTGTCCGGTAACCGCAACTTCGAGGGTCGCATCAACCCCGACGTGAAGATGAACTACCTGGCGTCGCCGCCGCTGGTGGTCGCCTACGCACTGGCCGGCACGATGGACTTCGACTTCGATTCCGAGCCCCTCGGCCAGGACGAAGCCGGGAACGACGTCTTCCTCAAGGACATCTGGCCGAACCCCGTCGAGGTCCAGAAGGTCATCGACGAGTCGATCGACGAGGACATGTTCACGTCGAGCTACCGGACGATTTTTGAGGGCGACGAGCGCTGGCAGTCCCTGCCGACGCCCGCCGGCGACACCTTCGCCTGGGATCCCGAGTCCACCTACGTGCGGAAGCCACCGTACTTCGAGGGCATGCAGCGCGAGGCGAGCCCGGTCGAGGACATCGACGGCGCGCGCGTCCTGCTCAAGCTCGGCGATTCGGTCACCACCGACCACATCTCGCCGGCGGGCTCCTTCAAGTCGGACACCCCGGCAGGCCGCTACCTGACCGAGAAGGGCGTGCAGCGCAAGGACTTCAACTCGTACGGCTCGCGCCGTGGCAACCACGAGGTCATGATCCGCGGCACGTTCGCGAACATCCGCATCAAGAACCAGCTGCTCGACGGCGTCGAGGGCGGGTTCACGAGGGACTTCTCGCAGCCGGACGCGCCCCAGGCAGCCGTGTACGACGCCGCCGAGAACTACCGCGCAGAGGGTACCCCGCTCGTGGTCCTCGCGGGCAAGGAATACGGTTCCGGTTCGTCGCGTGACTGGGCAGCCAAGGGCACCGCGCTCCTGGGCGTCAAGGCCGTCATCGCCGAGAGCTACGAGCGGATCCACCGCTCCAACCTCATCGGCATGGGCGTCCTGCCGCTGCAGTACCCCGCGGGCCAGAACGCCGAGACCCTCGGACTCACGGGCACGGAGACCTTCGCGGTCAGCGGAGTCACCGAGCTGAACGAGGGCCGCACGCCCCGCACGGTCAGGGTCACCGCGACCCCGGCCGACGGTGGTTCCCCGGTCGGGTTCGACGCCGTCCTGCGCATCGACACGCCGGGCGAGGCGGACTACTACCGCAACGGCGGCATCCTGCAGTACGTGCTGCGCCAGCTCGCCAGCTAGCGTTCGCGAGGTTCCGGGCCGGGAGTACCAGCTCCCGGCCCGGGCCGTACTCGGGGCACCCGCCCTGGGGCCCGACCGCAATCCGAACAAGGACACCACTGAAGGGGGCGCCATGGGCGAGTCGACCGACCTGTCGGCGCGCGTGGACGGCGACGCCATCTTCCGTGTCCTGCGCAGCGAGATCCTCGCCGGTGTCCACCCTCCCGGTACAGCCCTGCGGGAGGTCGTCATCTCGGAGCGTTTCGGGGTGTCGCGGACTCCCGTGCGCGAGGCCCTCAGCAGGCTCCAGCACGAACGCCTGCTCGAGCGGGCGGCCCGTGGCCTGCAGGTTCCCCAGATCGATCCGCAGGAGGTCATCCAGATCTACGACCTGCGCGTCATGCTCGAGGAGGAAGCCGCCGGCCAGGCCGCACTGAACCGGGGTACGGCGGACATCATGCGCCTCGAGGCGTTGCTGGAACGCGACCGCGCCGTCGTCGACCCCGATGACACCACGAAGGTCACCAACAACCTGGAGTTCCACACCTCGCTCTGGGCATCCGCGCGCAATCCCATCCTCATGGACCTCCTGCAGCGGCTCTCGACCCACCTCATCCACACGCCGCGCTCCACGCTGTCCGTGGGTGACCGCTGGCAGGAGGTGCTCAGGGAGCACGAGGCGCTGATCAGCGCGATCTCCGACCGGCGCAGCGATGACGCCCGGGCCATCGCCCGTAAGCACATGGAGACGGCCCGGACACTCCGCCTGCAACTGCTCCGCACCACCGCGGCGGACTGATCGTGGCAGAGTCCCGCCGTCGCCTGCTGCTCGACGTCGACACCGGGATCGACGACGCCGTCGCCCTGCTGTACCTGCTCGCGACGCCTGGAGCGGGCATCGAGGCCATCACCTGCACGGCCGGCAATGTGGGCGCGCGGCAGGTCGCCGTCAACAACCTCGCCCTCCTGGAGCTCTGCGGGCACGCCGGTATCGAGGTCGCCTTGGGCAGCGAGGTACCGCTGGAGATCCCGCTTGTCACAACGGAGGAGACCCACGGTGACCAGGGCATCGGGTACGCCGTGCTGCCGCCTCCGCGCGGCCGCATCTCGGGGCGTCACGCCGTCGACGTCTGGCTGGAGGCGGTCCGCTGCCACCCCGGGCAGGTCACCGGGCTCGTCACGGGTCCGCTGACCAACCTCGCCCTGGCCCTGCGAGCCGAGCCCAGGCTCCCGATGCTCCTCAAGGGCCTCGTCATCATGGGCGGAGCGTTCAACTACCCGGGCAACACCACTCCGGTCGCCGAGTGGAACACGCACGTGGACCCGCACGCCGCCAAGGAGGTGTTCGCCGCCTACGAGGGGATGCCGTTCGAGAAGCTGCCCATCATCTGCGCGCTCGAGACCACGGAGCGGATCGAGTGCACCCCGGCCCATGTCGACGCCGTCGCGCGCGCGGCCGGTGCGGAGCCGGAGCTGCTGGACCCTGACGGACCGGAGGGGGCGCGCAGCACCAGCGACAACGCGGTCGTCGCCTGCCTGTCGGACGCGCTCCGGTTCTACATGGAGTTCCACCGCCTGTACGACCAGGGCTACGTGGCCCACCTGCACGACCTGTTCGCGGCGATGGTCGCAACCGGGGAAGCGCAGTTCGAGGAGCGGCTGGCGACGGTCGACGTCGAGACCCAGTCCCCGCTGACCATCGGGCAGACGGTGGCGGACTTCGCCGGCATGTGGAAGAGGGCGCCGAACGCCAGGATCGTCACGGGCAACGACCCCGAGGCCGTGTTCGAGCTGATGGTGCACCGGTTGTCGCACCTCGCGCGCATGCACGGCTGAGCCTTCCCGCAACCGATCCGCAGGGGTGCGCCGCCCGTGGTCCCGCAGCGCCGAATCCGCCCGGCGGCCCGCGCCCTGGGGGACACTGCCCGGCCGCCTACGCCCGGCGCGGCGGGCCCATCACCGGTACACTGGACCTGCCCGCACTGCTGCGCGGCCGGCGCCGAGGTGACATGAGGTGCGTCCTCCTCCCTCCGTGCCCAAGGAAAATCGTGAGTTCATCCCTGACCCTGTCCACCGAGCCCACAGCCCAGCGCCCGCGACGCCTGCTGGTCGCACTCGGCGGAGCGCTCATCGTCGCCACGTACCTGTTCCTCGTCATCGTCCAGCCGGCCGAGATCGCCGGCGGCATGGGCAGCGTCGCGTCGCTCGTCTCGCTCTTCGGTTTCCTCGGCGGGGGAGCACTCCTGGTGGGCGGGATCCTGCCCACGCTGACCACGAGTTCCCTCGTCGTCATGCCCCTGGGGATCGCCCTGAACATCGCGATCGGCCAGATCGCCGGGTCGCTGGGGATGCAGATCTACCTCGACGCCATCGGTACGGTGCTCGTCGCAGTCCTGGCCGGCCCCGCCGCCGGAGCAGCGACCGGTGCCCTCAGCAACGCGATCTGGGGTCTCTTCAACCCGTTCGCCCTGCCCTTCGCCGCCGGTGCTGCGCTGATCGGCCTGCTCGCCGGCCTGGCCGCGAAGCACGGCGCATTCCGCCGCGTGTACCTCGCGCCGCTGGCGGGACTCGTCGTCGGGGCCATCGGCGGTCTCGTCGCAGCCCCTGTCGCGGTCTTCATGTTCGGGGCGGCAGGGACTTTCGGCACGAACGCGATCATCGCCGTCTTCCGCTCGATGGGTGACAAGCTCCTGGTCGCCGCGACGAAGCAGGGCCTGCTGTCGGACTCCGTCGACAAGATCGTCGTCTTCGTCGTCGTCGCGCTGATCGTGTACGCACTGCCCCAGCGGGCCGTGCGCCAGTTCCCCTTCGCGAGGACCTACCGGGTCCTCGGGGCGCGAAGCGGCGAGCGTACGGCGCAGCCGGCGGCCGGGAACGACCGCGTCGCCTGAGCCGTGCGGCGCCGCAGGATCTACAACCCCCTCACGGAACTGCTGGCAGCGGTCCTGCTGGTGGTGCTCGTCCTGGTGGTCAATCGCTGGGAGTTTTCCCTCGCGGTCCTGGTTCTCGTGGTGGTTCCCGCCGTGGTGTCCTCCGGCCGGCCGCGGCAGATCGGACTGGCGGTGGCAGTCGTCGCCGGGCCGCTGCTTCTGTCGTCCCTTCTGCTGCACGGACTGTTCTACCCGGAGGGCAGCACCGTCCTGGCGGACCTCGGGCCGGCCCGGGTGACGGCGGAGGGGCTGTCCTTCGCCGCCCTGATGGGCCTGCGCATGAGCGTCTTCACCGGGGTGCTCCTCACGGCGGCCATGACGCTGGAGGTCCCTGAGCTCCTGGCGACCATGACGCACCGGGGCTGGAACCGGAAGCTCGTGTTCGTCGTGGGGTCCGCCGTCGGGCTCATCCCCCACGTCGCACTGCGCGCCCGGCAGATCACACGCGCCCAGCAGGCCCGGGGGCTCGTCGTCGGGCGTGGACCGCTCGCGCGCCTCCGCGCCCTGCTGACCGTCACCACACCCCTGGTCATCGGCCTGCTGGTCGATGCGTCCGAGCGGAACCACATGCTCGGCGCCCGCGGTTTCTCGTCCACGGTGGCGCGTACGAGCTACCTGCCGGACACGGACACTCCCGGGCAGCGGATCGCGCGCCGCGTCATGCTCGCGGTCACGGCCGTGTTCTCGACGGCCTGGCTGATCCTCCCGGTGGTCACCGGGTGATCAGCATCGAGAGTACGTCCTTCGCGTACGACGACGGCGCGCCATTGCTCGTCGGCGTCACCCTGGCGGTGCAGCCGGGGGAGTACGTGGTGGTCGCGGGGGCCTCGGCGTCGGGCAAGACGACCCTGGCTCGCCTCCTGGCGGGCCAGACCGGCGCGGATGCCGGTGCGGTCTTCCGGGGCGCGGTGACGCTCGACGGTGAGACGATCCGCTTCGACGGCGCCCCCACCGATCCGCGTATCGACCCCGCGGCCTGGAGCGCGCGGGTCGGGTTCGTCGCGCAGGGCGCCTGGGGTCAGCTGTCGATGATGTCGGCCAGCGTCGGCGAGGAGATCGCCTTCGGTCCCTCCAATCTCGGCGTGCCGACGGACCAGTTGCGGAGCCTCGTCGCCGACGTCGCTGCCGCGCTTACGTTGACGCCGCTCCTGAACCACGACCCTCGCCGGCTCTCCGGCGGCCAGCTGCAGCGCACCGTCATCGCGGCCGCCATGGCTCAGCGGCCCGCGGTCCTCGTGCTCGACGAGCCCTTCCAGGGGCTCGACGACGACTCGGCGCAGGATGTCGCGGATGCCCTGGAGGTCCTTCGTGGTGCCGGCACCGCCATCGTGGTGTGCGAGCCCATGCTTCCCCGAGCAGCACCCGAGGGCGCCCGCGTCCTCGCGTTGGCCGACGGCCGTCCGGTGTTCGACGGGCTGCTGACCGACGCACGCGGAGCGGGACTGCGGAGGTACGGCATCGGGACAGCCGGCGACCCGCCGCGCCTCGATCCCGCGAGCGACCCCACCGGCCCGCACGGCAGGGAACTCGTGACGCTGCGTGGAGTCGGCTTCTCGTACCCCTCCGGCCGCCGGGGGGACGACCGCAGCGCGTGCCTGGCGGGGGTCGACCTCTCCCTGCACGCGGGCGAGATCGTCGCCCTGCGGGGCTCCAACGGCTCGGGCAAGTCCACATTGCTGCAGCACCTCAACGGGTTGTGCCGGGCGGACGCGGGATCGGTCTCGCTGGCCGGCGTGCCGATCCTGCGCCAGCCGACCGGGGCCCTCGCCGCGTGCGTGGGGTTCCTGTTCCAGGACACCGACCAGCAACTCTTCGAGCGGACCGTCCTCCGCGAGGTGTCCTACGGTCCTTTCGCTGCCGGACACCGCAGGGACGACGCCGTCCGCCGCGCGTCGGAGGCCCTCGAGCGCGTGGGGCTCGGAGCCTTGGAGGAAGCCCACCCGTACGAGCTGGGATTCGTCCAGCGGAGACTGGTCGCCCTGGCATCCATCATCGCCACCGGTCCCGCTGTCTGGGCGCTGGACGAACCGACCGCAGGCCTCGACGATCCGGCCCGTACCCTTCTCGCCGCCCTCGTGACCGCCCACGCCCGGGGCGGGGGCGCGGTCGTGCTGGCCACCCACGACGAGGCCTTCGCGCGCGCCGTGGCCCACCGGAGCGTCAGGCTCGAGGGCGGCAGGATCATGCCCGAGGATCACCCATCGGTCTGATGATCCCCCGCAGTCACGGTCAAGACCCTAGGGTGGGGAGCATGGACGTGTTGCGCGAGAGGCACCGGATCATCCGCACGGCGGGCACCGATCTTGCTGTCTTCGAATTCGGGCGGGATCCCGCACCCGGCGTTCCGACCATGCTCCTGCTGCACGGCTATCCAGATGACCACCGCGTGTTCCACCCGGTCCTGAGGGAGCTCGCCGGGACGTACCATCTCGTCACCTTCGACTCCCGGAACGCGGGGCGCTCGCGCACGCGGGAGGGGGCGGGCTTCACCCTCGCGGAGCTCGTCGACGACGTCTTCGCCGTCCTCGCCGGCGTGGACGCGCCGGGTGGCGTACGGTTGGTCGGGCACGACTGGGGCTCCATCCAGGCCTGGGCCGTGATCCAGGACCCGCGCGCGGACGGGCGCATCGTCGACTTCACGAGCATCTCGGGGCCGGACCTGCGTCACTTCTCCCGCTGGCTCCGCGGCCGTCTCCGATCGCCGCGGCTGATGTACCAGGGCATCGGGCAGATGCTGCGCAGCTCGTACATCGCCGCCTTCCAGCTCCCGGTCCTTCCCGAGCTGCTCTGGACGCTCGGCCTGACGCGGCGCTACGAGTTCGCAGCGCGCCGCAACATCGGATCGGACGGCGTGCGGGGTCTCGCCCTGTACAGGACCATCATGTTCAGCGCGGTCGAGCCGGCACCGCGTCGTCCCATCTCGATCCCGGTCCACGTGATCGTGCCCCTCAGGGATCCCTTCCTCTCACCGCACCTCGTCGACGGGCTGGAGGACTGGGTGGAGAACCTGACCGTGACGACCGTCCCGGGGGGCCACTGGTGGATCGCCTCCCGCCCGCGTGCCTTCGCGGAACTCCTCGATCCGGCGCTCCGCGTGGCGGACGGCGGCGCCTGACCCGCCGTCGTGCTGTCCCTCGAGGACCCGTCCAGGGGTCTACGCCTCGAGGAGTCCCCTGATGTCGTCCGCGGTGAGCGCGGAACTGAAGACGGCGTCGTCGTCCATCACCGAGGTGAACAGCTTGGCCTTCTGCTCCTTGAGCTTCATGACCTTCTCTTCGATCGTGCCCTTG
Organism: Arthrobacter sp. B1805; assembly: GCF_002929745.1. Classification (GTDB taxonomy): domain Bacteria; phylum Actinomycetota; class Actinomycetes; order Actinomycetales; family Micrococcaceae; genus Arthrobacter_D. The sequence continues at coordinate 173,461 of NZ_PJIQ01000003.1, read as the reverse complement.
GAGACCATGCGGTAGACCATCACGTTCTTTGTCTGCCCGATGCGGTGCGTGCGGTCCACGGCCTGCGCCTCGGAGGCGGGATTCCACCAGGGGTCGAGCAGGAAGCAGTAGTCCGCCTCCGTGAGGTTCAGCCCGAAGCCGCCAGCCTTGAGGCTGATCAGGAACACGGGCGCCTTGCCGTCCTTGAACGAGTCGATGACCTCACCGCGGCTGCGCGTGGAACCGTCGAGGTACGCGTAGTCGATGCCGCGGGCATCGAGCTGCTCGGCCGCCTTCTTGAGGTAGGAGGTGAACTGGCTGAACACGAGCGCCCGGTGGCCTTCCGCGAGGATGCCCTCGAGGTTCTCGAACAGGACCTCGAGCTTGGCCGACGGAACGCCCTCGTGGGCCGGGTCGACGAGGGAGGCATCGAGGCTCAGCATGCGCAACAGGGTCAGTGACCGGAAGACGATCATCCGGTTCCGGTTCATGTCCTCGATCAGGCCGAGGAGCTTCTGCCGTTCGCGCTGCAGGTACGTCTCGTAGATGTGGCGGTGCTCCGGGTGTAGTTCCACCTCGAGCACCTGCTCCTGCTTCGGCGGAAGATCAGAGGCCACGGCTTCCTTGGTACGGCGCATCATCAGGGGTCGGATGCGCTTGCGCAGCCGGACGAGGGGCCTGTTGTCGCCGATCTTCTCGATGGGCGTCCGGTAGTCCTCGGTGAACTTCCGCGCCGAGGGGAACAGGCCGGGTGCCACGATGTTGAACAGGGACCACAGTTCCATGAGGTTGTTCTCCATGGGCGTTCCCGTGATGGCGAGCTTGAAGGGCGCGCTGAAGTCCTTCGCGGCCTGGTGCACCTTTGAGGCCCGGTTCTTCACGAACTGCGCCTCGTCGAGCACGAGCCCCGACCAGGCGAGGTCCTGGTAGGCGGAGAAGTCGAGCCGGAAGAGGGTGTACGAGGTGATGACGATGTCGGCGTCGCCCACCTGTTCGCGGATCGGGACACCCGACGCCCCCTGCGTGTCGGTGATGGCGACGACCTTGAGGCCCGGGGTGAAGCGGTGCGCCTCCTTGGACCAGTTCGGTACCACGGACGTGGGCGCGACGACGAGGAACGGAGCGTCGAGCCCCGCGCTCTCCTTCGCGTAGGCCATCAGCGCGAGGGCCTGCAGGGTCTTGCCGAGGCCCATGTCGTCGGCCAGCACACCCCCCAGCCGGTGCCGCCACAGGAAGGCGAGCCAGCTGAAGCCTTCCGCCTGGTACGGGCGCATCTGGGCGACGAGCCCGGTCGGCGGCGGGGTGGCCCCGACGTCCTTCAGTTCGAGCAGGCCGCTCACGGCGTCGCGCCAGGACTGGGCCTGCTCGGTCTCCTCCGCGAGGTCCTCGAGATCCGCCCACAGCCCCGCCTGGTAGCGGCTGATCTGCAGCCCGGTCTCCGGGTCCCACTCGCTCAGCGCCCGCGCCTCCTCGATCAGCTCCCGGAGCTGGTCGAAGACGGGCTGTTCGAGGGACAGGTACGTGTTGTCGACGAGTTTCAGCTTCTTCCGGCCCTGCGCGAGCGCACGGAAGATCGAGTCGAAGGGGATGGTGCGGCCGCTGACCGTGACCATGACGCCCAGATCGAACCAGTCACGGTTGTCCGTCTCGACGGTGCTGATGCGGAGCGTCGGTGTCTCCGTCAGTTCCCGGTAGTCGGGCTTCTCCCCGACGACGTCGACCGTCACGCCGTCGAGTTCCAGAAGCCTCGGCAGGACCTGCTCCGCGAACTCCACGGCCTGCATGTCCTCGAGCGTGAGGGACTTGAGGGGCAGGGATCCGAGCACCTGGCGGGCGGCACTCGCGAGCGCGTCCTCCGCGTCGGGGTCGCGGTAGCCGTCGTCGCTGCCCGGGCCACCCCTGCGGAAGGGCCTGCGCTGGACGGCGTCGCCCAGCGGGTAGTCGAAGTGCCAGTCGAGCGCTACCGAGCCGTCTGCACCGTACGCGGTGGTGAGCACGAGCACGGGCGGCTGGATCTCGGGAAGATCCACGCTGCCATCGCTGCTGTCCACGTGGATGGACTGCCGCAGCTTGGGGTAGTACTCCTGCAGGAAGAGGGACTTCTCCTCCTCGGGGACGACGACGGCTCGGCCGCGCTGCAGGAGTTCGATGTCCTTCGGCGTCAGCCTCCGGGACGTCGGAGCCAGGGTGATGGTGTCATCGGGAGCGACTGTGTAGATGCCGTGGGTGCTGATGACGTGGGCGGTCTCCGCGGGGTGCGGCTGCCCGTCGACGTCGAGCGCCGGGCACAACCGGAGCGCGCCGTCCTCGGTCTCCGTGGCGTCGAGCTTCAGGGTCGCACGGCCGGCGAGCTCGATGGAGACGGACTTCTTCGATCCGACGAAGGCGATGCCGAGGCGTTGCGCCTCGTCCAGCAGTTGCCAGAGCAGCGGGTTGCTGAAGTCGTCGAGATACAGCCAGGAATCGTTGTTGCCGAAGTAGTTCACGCCCGTTCCGCGGTGCAGTGCCGGGAACTGGGAGAACCAGCGGTGCTGGTCCGGGTCCAGGGTGAGCCCGTACGTCTGGTAGCTGATGCTGCCCCAGGACAGGTTGTTCTTGATCCATTTGCCCTTGCCGTTCTGGCTGACGGGCCGCACGCCGAGGCGCGTGTTGAGGGTGCGCTGGCCCTGTCGCTCGGCTGCCGACCCCCACCGCTGTACTGCGACCTCGGGGGTCCGGAGCTCGAACTGCAGTCCGAGGGGCGTGGGAGCGGCGGGTGTGCCGTCGGCTGCTCCGTCGGCCTCGAGAAGCTCGGTGAGCGAGGTCTGCCACCCTTCCGGTGCGGGCTGTCGCGGCGCGGGGCGGGCTCCGAATTCGCGTTCGTGCTGGGCGAGCAGGTTCTCGGTGTTGCTCTGCAGAGCCGTTGCCGCGACGTGCTTGCAGTCGGCACCGATGGGGCAGCTGCAGAAATTCTCGAGGGGCCTGAACCGGCCGTCACCCTTGACTCCGAGCCGGAGTTTGGTGCGGTAGTCCGACGGAGCGGAGCCGCGTACCTTGCCGGTCAGGATCTTGGACTCCGCGTCCCACGCCAGCGAACTGACGGCGCCGTCCTTGGCGTAGGTCTGGCCGCGCTGGAAGGCTACCCCGCCCACGATGCGGACGATGTCCGTGACATCGACCATGGGGTGGCTGGAATTGGGCATAATTCCATGCTCTCACGTGACGGTGACGCTTCCCTGCCGGGGAGTGCCGTTCCGCTGACAGCGGCTGGTCGATTGCGCAAGCCCGCAGGCCCCGGACCCGGCAGCCCGGCGCGGTCCCGACCCTGCCCTACTGTTGACGAGGGGGTTGACACTGGGCAGTACAACGGAAGAGGTCGTGCGTGTTCGAGCCACCAAGCATCATTTTCGCGGCAGCGGGACTGGCGGTGTTCGCGGCGGCACTCCTTCCCCGGCTCTTGATGCGGGCACCGGTATCCATGCCTATGGTCTTCTTCGCCGCGGGAATCCTCATCTTCGCCTTCGCGAAGGATCTTCCGGACCCGGACCCGGTCAAGTACAGCGACGTCACGATCCACCTCAGTGAGGTGTGCGTCATCATCTCGCTGATGGGTGCAGGGCTCGCGCTCGACCGCAGGCTGGGGTGGCACCGGTGGTCCACCACCTGGCGGCTGCTCGGCATCGCCATGCCGCTCTGCATCCTCGCCCTGACCCTCATGGGGATGTGGATCCTCGGGCTCGGACTCGCATCCGCCCTCCTGGTAGCGGCCGCGCTGGCGCCGACGGACCCCGTGCTGGCGTCGGAGGTCCAGGTGGGCGAGCCCTCCGAATCGGAGGAGGACCTCGAAGCCGAGGACGAGGTACGCTTCGGACTCACCTCCGAGGCCGGCCTGAACGACGGGCTGGCGTTCCCCTTCGTCTACCTTGCGATCCTGCTCAGCACGGTGGGTCTCGCGCCGTCGGCCTGGTTCCCGGAATGGATCCTCCTGGACGTGCTGTGGCGCATGACCATCGGCTGTGCGCTCGGGTTCGGCATCGGCAAGTTCCTGGGCCGCGTGTTCTTCCGCACTCCGCTGAAAAGCGTCCGCCTGGCCAACCACTCGGAGGGCTTCGTCGCGCTTGCGGCCACGTTCCTGACCTACGGGGTGACCGAGGCCATCGAGGGTTACGGCTTCATCGCCGTCTTCGTCTGCGCCGTCACCATCCGCGCAGCCGAGCAGACCCACGGTTACCACGGCGTCCTCCACAGCTACATCGAGCAACTCGAACGCCTGCTGACCGTCGTCGTGCTCGTCCTGCTGGGCGGCGCCGTCGCGCGCGGTCTGTTCGAAGGACTGCAGCCCCTCGAGGTGGTGGTCGCCGTCGCGTTCATCCTGCTGGTGCGGCCGATCACCGCGTGGCTCAGTCTGGCGCGCGGCAAGACGGGCCCCCGGGAGCGCGGGGTACTCGCCTTCTTCGGCGTGCGCGGCATCGGATCCATCTACTACCTCAGCTACGCGCTGTCCAAGGGCGATTTCGCCGCGGACGAGAGTGCGCTGTGGCGCATCGGCGGGCTCGTCGTCGTCCTGTCCATCGTCGTGCACGGCATCACCGCAGCGCCGGTCATCAACGCTCTGGACCGCGCCCGCCAGCGCAAGGCGCGCGAGCAGGGGGACGAGGCACAGGCCCCCAACACGCCGGTCTAGGGCGTCACAGCGCGGATCTGCGCTCGAGCGCGGCCCGAACGGCGAGCCCGCCGACAAGAGCCCAGAACGCTCCGCCGATGCCGGCGATCGACAGGCCCGACGCCGCCAGGAGGAACGTCACGGCGCCACTCATGCGACCGGTCGGGTCGCTGAAGGACGCCGTCGCGGCCGTCGCCATGGTGCTGATCAGGGCGAGTCCTGCCACGGCCTCGACGAGCCCGGCCGGCGCGGCACCCACGACGACGACGAGCGCACCCGACGCCCCGGCCAGGACCAGGTAGGTCAGCCCCGCCGTCAATGCCGCGATCCAGCGGCGATCCCGGTCCCGTCCGGCGCCGTCGCCGGCGGACAGCGCCGCGGACAGTGCCGCGAGATTGACGGCATGGCCCCCGAACGGGGCCGCAATGGCCGTGCCGGCGCCCGTCACCGCCATCGCGGGCCGCCAGGGCGCCCGGTACCCGAACGAAGAGAGGACGGCGACGCCCGGCAGGTTCTGCGATGCCATCGTCACGACGTACAGCGGCAGGGCGATGCCCACGAGCGCGGCCGGCTCCAGCGCGGGAAGGGTGAGGGTGAGCGTCGGGGCGAGGGTGGACGCTTCGATCCTCGTGCCGTCCACTGCGAACTGGAGGGCGATCACGGCCAGGGCGGCGGCGAGTGCGAGCGGGACGGCCCACTTCGGAACGACGGCCGACGCGGCCAGCCAGATCACGATCACCGGGAGCACCAGGAGGGGGATGGTGCCGAGGGCCTGGAACGGAGCCAGGCACAGGGGCAGCAGTACCCCGGCGAGCATCGCCTGCGCGAGGTGCTGCGGAATCCGGGCGACGAGGTGCCCGAGCCAGGGCACCGCGCCGGTGAGGGCGATCATGGCGCCGGTGACGAGGAACGCGCCCACCGCTGCCGGCCAGCCCCCGGCCGGGATGCTCGCTCCTGCCAGCAGCGCGGCCCCGGGGGTCGACCACGAGAGCGTCACGGGGATGCGGTAGCGCAGCGACAGCAGGACGATGCCGAGCCCGACGACGGCGGTCAGGGCGAGCAGTCCCGAAGCTGCCTGTTCCGGCGTCGCGCCGGTGGCGCGGAGCCCGGCGAGCACGACGGCGAACGAGGACGTGAATCCCACGAGCGCCGTGACCACGCCGGCCAGCACGGGTTCGAGCAGGCTGTGCCGCGCGGCCTGATGGGTGTGCACTGCAGCTCTCCGATCCGCAGGGGCCACTGCACCTCGCGTACGTTCTGTTTATGGAACGGCAAGTGTAGGATGCAGGAGTGCCCGAGGACAAGCCTGATCGCAATGCGTCGCTGCGGCTCACCGTGGCACGGCGCATCACGGCGCTGCGCCGGGCACGGGAACTGTCGCTGAGCGCACTCGCCGTGCAGGCCGGTATCGGGAAAGGCACACTGTCCGAGCTCGAGGCGGGGGCTCGCAATCCGACCCTCGAGACGCTCTACGCACTCGCGGGACCGCTGGGCGTCCCCCTGAGCCGACTCCTGGGTGAGGAGACGGGACACAGTGTCTCGGACGGCGTCGTCGATGCCCGGCTGCTGACGGTACAGCGGCACGACGACGGCGGGACCACGGAGGTCTTCTGGCTCACCATCGCCGAGCAGGGTACGCGGGTCTCGCCGGCGCACCAGCCCGGGACCGTCGAGCATCTCCGCGTGGTACGAGGCCTGGCGCGGGTAGGGCCGCTGCACGCCGAACGGCTCGTGCCCGCGGGCGAGGCACACTCCTGGAGCGGCGGCACCGCGCACAGCTACCGCTCGACGAGCGGCATCACGGAGGGGATCCTCACGATCGAGACGCCCCCGAGCGGGATGCAGCCGGACGGTTCGGCGGCGCCGACCGGCGAGCCCTGATCAGGCGTTGCGGACCTGCTCCAGGAACCGCTGCACGGCTTCCAGCTCGTCGCTGAAGGACTGCAGGCGCGCCGTGTTCTGCTCGACGGCGAGTTGGCGGACGAGGTAGTCCTGGCGCTCGCGGAGTTCGGCCTCGGTGGGTTGCTGTTCGCTGATGGGCATGGTTCCAGTCTCGCAGAGGCAGGCGGGCGTCGGCGTGAGATCCGCCACGACCGGTCCGGTCCGTCCCCCTGAGGAAATAGATGCGCTCAGGCAACCGTTCCCTTGAGAGGTCCGCGGCACACCCCGCAGTGGTTCCCGAATCGGAAGGCATACCCCATGACTGTTCCCCTGTCCATCCTGGATCTGGCGCACGTCGCCGAAGGCTCCACGCCCGCGGAGACCTTCGCCGCCAGCGTCTCGCTCGCGCAACACGCCGAGAAGTGGGGGTACCGGAGGATCTGGTACGCGGAGCACCACAACATGGGCAGCATCGCGTCCTCGGCCACGAGCGTGCTGATCGCTCACATCGCCGCTCACACCTCCACCATCCGGCTCGGTTCGGGCGGCGTCATGCTGCCCAACCACTCGCCGCTGACGATCGCCGAGCAGTTCGGCACGCTGGAGAGCCTGCATCCCGGACGGATCGACCTGGGCCTCGGGCGGGCGCCGGGAAGCGACCAGACGACGGCACGTGCCCTGCGGCGGGATCCCATGGCGGCCGACAGCTTCCCGCAGGACGTACTCGAGCTGCAGGGCTACCTCACCGGGGAGACCCGCGTGCCCGGTGTCCAGGCCACGCCCGGCAGGGGCACCAACGTTCCCCTGTACATCCTGGGATCCTCACTCTTCGGGGCGCAGCTCGCTGCAGCCCTCGGACTGCCGTTCGCCTTCGCGTCCCACTTCGCGCCGCAGGCACTGCAGGACGCCGCGAGCATCTACCGCAGGGAGTTCACGCCGTCGGCGCAGCTCGAGAAGCCCCACTTCATCGCCGGCGTCAACGTGATCGCCGCCGACAGTGCCAATGATGCCCATCACGAGTTCCACGAGGCGATGCTGCGCCGCGTGACGCTCCTCCTCGGACGCGGTCAGACCTTCACCAGGGAGGAGTCCGAGGCGATCCTCGCCTCACCCGGTGGACGGCAGATGGCCGATATGGCGCGCTACAGCGCGGTCGGCACGCCGGAGGTCGTCCGGGACTACCTCGAACGCTTCGCGGCGCAGACCGAGGCGGATGAACTCATCGTCGCGACGCAGGCCGGCACCACCGAAACGTGGCTGCGATCGTTCGAATTGCTCGCCGGCGCGATGCTGCCGGTGGCGGCCTGAAGGTTACGGAAACAAGAACCTTTGCGTTCCTGCTTGCCATAACCCTCCAAGGTTTGGTTAAGTGGGTGTCGGTTGTAGTGTTGCGCATTTGTATTTCGCGCGGTTTAGCCCTCGCGGGATAGGCCGCGTCTCTGAAAAAGCGGACAAGCACGCCGCGACTGGGGCGTTCCGAAAGTCGGAATGCGTCTGAGTTTCAGAAGGATAAACAAAAATGGCAACAGGTACCGTGAAGTGGTTCAACGCTGAAAAGGGCTTTGGATTCATTGCTCCCGACGACGGAAGCGCAGACGTGTTCGCACACTTCTCCGCCATCAATGCAAGCGGCTACCGCTCGCTCGATGAGAACCAGAAGGTCAGCTTCGACACCGAGCAGGGCCCCAAGGGTCCCCAGGCGTCGAACATCCAGCCCCTCTAAGGCTCGGATCTTCAACTAGATCTTTTCGTAGGAAGCAGGTCGGACTCCGGTCCGGCCTGCTTCTTCGTTTAACCCTCTGCCTCCGGTCCTGTGGATGCAGGCTGACGTCGGAGCGGTGCCCGGCGCTGGCTCAGGATGAGCCGCCGCACAACCCGATGAAGGCGCCGAGCTCCTCGAGCGCGGCGGGCGTAGCAGGCATGTGGTGCGTCAGCCGGGGCGACCGGACGATGACCGCGCGCCACTGCCCGCGGGAGACCGCGACGTTCATCCGATTGCGGTTGAGGAGGAACCCGATGCCCCGCGGTGCCTGCGCCGCGGAGGAGGCGGCCATGCTGACGATCACGACGGCGGCCTGCTGGCCCTGGAACCTGTCCACAGTCCCCACGCGGACATGCGGGTAGCCGGCGCGGGCCAGCGCCCGGCGGATCAGGTGCACGTGCGCGTTGTAGGCCGCCACCACCAGGATGTCGGCCTGTGCGAGCGGGCGCGGCGCCGCACCTGCCGCATCGACCCAGGGAATGCCCAGATGGCGGGCGACCTGCGTGACGACCTCCGACGCCTCCTCGGGCGAGGACGTGGAATTGTCCGCATGAACGACGCTCACACATTCGATCCCTGGCCGGAGACTCTCCAGCCGTCGCCCGCGGGCGGCGGGAGCGGTGGTCAGGCGTCCGTCGTAGGCGAACAGGGATACCGGGGCACAGAGGTCCGGGTGCATCCGCCAGGTGTCCGCAAGGAAGTACCCGAGTGTCGGAGGCAGGGTCGCACGGCCGTCGGAGAGCCAGCCCAGTGCTGACTCGTCGACAGGCTCGGGGTGGGTGCCCTGGGTGACCTGGGGGAGTTGCTGCGGATCACCCAGGAGCAGGAGCCGCCGTGCTGCCTGCGCCACCGCCATCGTGTTGGCGAGCGAGAACTGGCCAGCTTCGTCGATCACCAGCAGGTCGAGCGAGCCGGCCGCCACCCTGCTGCCGGTCATCGTCCATGCTGTGCCTCCGATCAGGCAGCCGCCGTCCGCGCTGACCAGGCGGGCGACGTCATCATCCGATCTCTGGCTCCACGGTGAGCCGGGGTCCTCCGTCCGTTTCGCTACCTGATGCTCCGGCGCCCCCGCCTCGATCGCCCTGCACAGCAGGTTGTCGACGACGGCGTGGGACTGCGCGACGACGCCCACCTTCCAGCCGAGGCGGACCAGCCGCTCGATCACGTCCGCGCCGACGTGTGTCTTGCCGGTTCCGGGAGGACCCTGGACCGCCAGGTAGGAGTCCGTCAGGAGGTGCAGGGCAGCCGTGATCGCCACCGCATACCCGTCATCCCCTGGAGGGACGGCGGGCAGGGGAACGCCGCCGGCGAGCCGGGGCGGTATTCGTCGGAGCAGGTCGAGCGCCGGACCGGCGGGTACCTCCGGCAGGGAGCGGCCGACGCGGTCGGCGAGATGCACCAATGCCTCCTGCATGGATTTCGTCATGAGGGGTTGGTCGGGAGCGAGAGCCACGGGGAGTTCGGGCCGGGGCGCGGCCCCGCGCTTGAGTTTTTCCCTGAGGAGCACGGTCGTGACTCCGTCGTCGTCCTCCGACAGCTCCGTCACCTCGACGCCGAACCAACCGCCGCGTCCCGTGCCGCTGCTGTCCGTGATGTCGGCACCCTCGGGGACCGGGACGTCGTAGATGGCGAAGTAGGACGAGCCTTCGCGGAAGTCCGCGCCCGGCTGCAGGCGGGCCGTCGCCTTCAGCGTACGCGCGGGGTTGGAGCGTGGTGTCGGTCTGGCCCAGTCCTGCACCACCTCGAGCGTGCGGAACACCAGGACGTCGCGGGACTGCTCCCACTCGTCATCGCCCGCCGAGAGTCGGTCGAAGTGCGACCACCAGAACTGCTTCCGTTCGCGGCGGTGGTACCCGACCGCGGCGGCAACGAGTGCGACGGCCTGCTCGTCAGGGTGCTTCGACCCCTCGGGCGGCAGGGCGGCGAGGTATTCCAGCAGGCGCGCCTCCTCGGGAGCGGGCCCGTAGGACGGAGCAGCACGCTCCCCAGCGGCGGACGGTCCGGCCAGGTTTTCGGCGGTGACCCCGCCGGCAGGGTCTTCCGCCGGTGGGGCGCCCCCTGCAGGAGAGCCTGCCGGCGGGCGACCTTCGGCGAGCCCCAGCAGCCAGTCCCGCAGCCTCAGTGTCGAGAGGCAGTCGTAGCGGTTGTAGCCGCTGATCCCGCCGAGGATCTCCTCGGCAGCGAATGCCTCCCCGGCGTCGCGCGCGGCACAGTAGGCGGCGTATGCCACCACGGAAGCGCCGGCATCCATGACGTCGCCCGAGCGGAGGTCGGTGCCCATGTACAGGGGCTCGAGCTTCTTGATGCTGTAGGAGCGTTCGGAGATGCGCAAGCTCTGCCGCACCGTCTCGTACAGGTCGACGAGGACGCCCTCGCGCAGCAGGGTGTCCACGGCATCCTCGCCGATGACGTGCACCAGGGACAGGCGACGCAGCGCACTCTTCTCGTAGGCCGCGTAGTGGTAGATGTGGAGATCCGGGTATTGCCGGCGGCGCTGCGCCACGTAGTCGAGGAAGCGGATGAACGCCCTGCGCTCCTCCGCGCGGCTGTGCGCCCAGAAAGGGCGGAAGGGCGGCTCCGCCGCATCGTCGTCGGGCTGCTCCACGACGCCGAAGAGGTACTCGATGCCCCAACTGCCATCCACGGGGTCCTGCCACAGCGGGTCCCCCTCGAAGTCGAAGAAGATGTCACCCGGACTCGGCGTGGGCAGCGATGCAAGTGTGTGCTGCGGCAGGACGCGGTAGGACACCGTGTGCTCCCTGCCCTCGGGGTCCACGTAGCCGACACCACCGTCGACCTCCGCCGTGCCCACCTGCAGCCGCGCCTGCTCCTGCAGACGTGCGAGAGTCGGATCTTCCGGGCGTGCCGGCATCGCCGCGAGCTCGTCGATGGTGGTGACGCCCTCGCTCCTCAGCCTCGCCCTGCGTTCACGCGTCATCGAGGCGACGAGCAGGAGATCCCGGGTGAGCTCGACCTGCTCGGCGCAGTAGCCGCACCGTCCGCACGCCTCGAGGCCTTTGGTGTTCCACGCGACGGGCTCTGGCTGACGGCGGTGGGAGTTCACCAGCTCCAGGAAGCGTCCGCGCCGCTCGCGGAACACCGGTAGGAGGTCGGTCAGGCTGTGGGTGCTGCGCGTGCGGTCGCCGAGCACGAGGGTGACAGTCGGCGAGGTGGGAATTCCGGCGGCCAGCAGCTGGTCCCCGTACGCGGCGAGCTGCAGCAGGGCGCCGACCTTGGCATGGCGGGCGAGCTTGGTGTCCCAGACCGCGTAGGAGCCGTCCGCCTGGCGCACGAGGAAGTCCGAGCGGCCGTGGAAGGTCCCGTCGAAGAAGGCCGCCTGGAAGACCACGGAGGCACCGGACCGCAGCGCGCCGAGCGATTCCTCGTGCTTGGCCGCCAGCGTGCCGCGGTCCATGGAGGCAGCCGGTTCGACGTCGTACACGCCGGCGGTGCCGGCCGGCGACCACCGGCCGTACTCGGACACCAGGTCGTCCAGCACGCGGCGCTCGTGCACGTCCCCGAGCACGGCAGCTCGCTCGAGCATCTCGTCCGCGGGGAACTCCGCCCGGGGGGAACGGCCCAGCTTCTCGTCGAGGATGCGCAGGAGCCTGTACCCGCACTCGGACGCCGTGACCAGATCCGTCGCGGAGAAGACGAGGTCCGCGCCGTCAGGGTCAGAGGTGCCGTCGGCGTCGAGCAGGAACATGTGCAGCGGACCTTTCGTCGTACCGGGCGGTCGGTGCCAGTCCATCACGTTTCGCCGACCTTCGTGCACCGGGACGAAGCGTGAGCAGCACGGCCAGACGGCCCCGATGCCGATGGATGGAAGAATTGGGTTCACCGACCACCCGACCAGGAGCGCCCATGAACCCCCGCACGCTATTCCGCACCGTCGCTGTCGCGGAGGCGGTGACGTGGGCCTTCCTGCTGGCGGGCATGTTCCTCAAGTACGTCACCCGGACCACCGAAGCGCTCGTGCCGCCTGCCGGGGCCGTGCACGGATTCGTGTTCCTGTGCTTCGTCGCCACGACCGCCTTCGTCTGGATCAACCAGCGCTGGTCGGTCGTGACAGGCATCCTCGGGCTCGCCTCGGCCATCGTCCCCTTCGCCACGGTCCCGTACGAGCGCTGGATCGAACGGCGTGGCCAGTTGACCGGCGCGTGGCGCCTCGCGCCGGGCGCGGAGTCGCCGCGGAACCCCCTCGAGCAGCTCCAGGCGTGGGTCCTGCGCAGTCCGCTCGTGGCCCTGCTCGTCGCCATCGCCGGAATCTCCGTCGTCTTCACCGTCCTGCTGATCGTCGGCCCCCCTGGGTCCCGGAGCTGACGGAGGTCCCATGGACGACCTGCGGAACACACCTGACGACGAGCGCTTCTTCCTTCACAACGGGCGCCGCTGGCGCACGACCGATCCGTCGCTGCCCGCCGACGTGAAGGCCCGCCTGATGTCCCACCTCGGGCGCGGACGATCCGGTGTGCGCAACAGCGCCAAGGGCGACGACGGCGGTGCGCTGCCCCGTGCGCGACGCATGGTGCAGCTCGCGAAGGAAGGCCTCGGTGAACGGGGTACGCCGTGGTGGGAGCAGTCCGCGGACGAGCGCACGGCACGGTGGACCGCGGCGCTGCAGGAACTCGACGCACTGCACTCCGAGCGGCCGGGCGACGCTACCGGTGAGCGGCCGGCAGGCGCGGTCCGCAGGCGCCCGGACGGCGGGCCGACAGGTGGATGAGCCGGCACCAGAGCACGGCGCGGACGACGAGCTCAGGGCGGAGATCCTGCGGATCGCCGAGCAGCGGGGGAGCGCGAAGACCCTGTGCCCCTCAGATGCTGCCCGCAGCGTCGGAGGGGAGCAATGGCGGGACCTCATGCCGGCGTCGCGCCGCATCGCTTTCGAGCTGGCGGGCGAAGGCCGGGTCGACGTCACCCAGCGCGGAGAACGCGTCGAGCCCGACGCCCGTGGACCGATCCGGATTCGATGGATCGACGCGCCGGCCTGGAGCGGGGGTGTGGACACGACCGCGCGGACGTCGTCTTCTGGCCTTGCTCCGGTGCCCTATGCGTACGCTGCTTCGGTGGATGCAGCATCCCGTCTCGTCTTCGCAGCGGGTGCATGCCCCCTCACCGCCGACGGCGTCGTTGCCGGCGACTCGTTCGCCGCACAGGCGACACGTGCCCTCGAAAACCTGAGCCGTGCCCTCGGGGAAAGCGGCGCGGTGCTTGCCGACGTCGTCCACCTGCGGGTCCTGGTGGCGTCCGCCGATCGCGCGCACCTCGTCGAGGCGTGGAACGCGCTCGCGGCGGTGCTCGGCACCCCCGCTCCGCCGAGCACCCTCATGGGGGTGACCGTGCTCGGCTACCCGGGGCAACTCGTGGAGCTCGAGGCAGTCGCTGCCGTCGGTACGGCGGCTGAGGCGTCGCGGACGCAGGGGCCTATCCTCCGGCCGTGAATCCGGTGATCGGGTCGCGATCCCGGCCTCGCCCGCGGGCCGACGACGCCCCGCGAACCCGCGACGCCCGCTCGCACCACGGCGGCGGTCCGTGCTGACCGCCACCGTCCGGGCGCACCGCACGCCGTCGTCGTTCCTGCTGTTCGCCGCTACTTCGCGAGGAGTTCGGGGTGGTGGAGTTCGGTGACGTCCGGGTGGGCCCGGAGCCGGCCCTTCAGGACGTTCGAGCCGTAGGAGGACAGCATGGGGTTGTCGGGGTCGTCCGAGATCCCGCGCGCCGCTGCCCTGAGGTCGTCGGTGAGTGGCACCGGCTCGATCACGGCGTCGAGGCGCGGCGACCAGAAGAACGGGATGGCGTAGCGGTCGACGCCCGGGGCGGGCGCGGTGACGCGGTGGATGGTGGCGGCGAGGTACCCCTCGGTGGCGACCTCGAGCATCTCGCCGAGGTTCACCACGAGCGCACCGGGGACCGGCGTGACGGGCACCCATTCGCTGGCGCTGTGGGGGAGTACCTCGAGGCCGCCCACCTCGTCCTGCAGCAGGAGGGTGACGAAGCCGTAGTCCGCGTGCGAGCCGACGCCCTGCGAGCCGGCACCTTCGACGACGCCCCCGACGTAGTGGACGAGCTTCGCCATCCATGCCGGTGTCCGCTCGAAGGGCTCGGCGAAATAGTCCTCCGGCAGGTGGAGCGCGACGGCGATGGCAGAGAGCAGCTCCGCTCCGACCGTGGACATCAGGGCGGCCCATTCCATGGCCTCGTGCTCGAGTTCGGGAAGGGCTTCCCGCGGCCACAGGTTGGGCCCCTGGAGCAGCCAGTACGGCTCGTCGGCCGGGTAGTCCGTGATCGGGGCGCGCTCGGGGGAGAAGTCGATCTGCTCCCGGGAATCGGGGCGTCCCCGCGTGATCTCGGTGCCGAGGCCGGCGTAACCGCGGAAGTGCGGCGAGGTGCGGTTGTGGATCTTCAGGCGCTCCTCGAGAGGCAGGTCGAAGAAACGACGGGTGACGTCGAAGAGGTCGTCCACCTGCGTGGGGGCGGCGCCGTAGTTGATGACGTGGAAGAAGCCGACGGTGTGCGCGGCATTGCGCAGTTCCTCGATGAAGCCGGGGTTGAAGGAGCCATCTGCGGAACGTGCGGTGCTGAGGTCAAGGGTGGGGATCGATCCCGTGGAGTGCTGCATGCGGTGGAGATTACGCCCGTTCGAAAGCGCTGTCGGCGTTTCCGTTACGCCGTATTGCGGTCCGGACCGTCAGGATCCGGCCCGCGGACTCCCGCGAGCGCGTGCACGGCTCGGAGACCACCGGCGGAGCCCGGCCAATGCCGCACCAGTGCGTCCGCTCCCGCACTCCGGACGGCCACCCGCAGGACGACGGCGAGCAGCACGACGTCGTCGGCGTAGCCGATCACGGGCAGGAAATCGGGGACGAGGTCGATCGGAAGGATGAGGTAGACCGCGAGCGCCGCGAGCATGAGGCGTGCGCGCAGGGGAACGGCCCGGTCCGTCGCAAGGCGGCGGATCAGCCGCAGGAGATCCGGTCCGAGGCGCAGTGCGTCGCGCAGCGAGACGACCTCGGGGTGCCGCCTGGCGTAGATCGCCAGCCCGCCCAGAAGGAGTAGGTAGGCGCCCAGGGCGATGATGGCGACCTGCAGTACTGCTTCCCACGCCATGCCAGCTCCTTCCCGTTCGTGCCATCCGCGGATATCGTCCCCCTGCGGAACGGGCGTGACCGCCGCGGACCCCGTCGCGGCCCTGGCGGAGGCGGGCGCCGACCCTCAGGCTAGCCGAGCCCCTGATCCGTCAGGCAGGTCCCGAGCTTCCTGATGCCATCCCTGATGCGGGTCTTGGCGGTCGGGATGGGGATCGCGAGGTGCTGGGCGACGTCGGTATAGGTGAGGCCGGTGAAATAAGCGAGCTGGATAGCTTCCCGCTGAGCCGGTGACAGGATGGCCAGGCATGCGGTGACCGAGGCGGCTTCTTCCCGATGGAGGACTGCCTCCGAGACCTGGTCGTACTCGGTTCCGTGGTGGCGTACACCCCAGGCGAGGTCCCGGATACGGCGGGACTGCTCCGACCGGACCCTGTCGACCGCCTTGCGGTGGGCGAGGGTCATGAGCCATGCCATCGGGGTCCCCTTCGCCGGATCGTAAAGGGCGGCATTCGATTGCCAGAGCGCAAGGAACACCTCCTGGGTGACCTCGACGCTCAACTCCGCGTCGACGAGTACCCGGCGTACCAGGCCGTACACGCGGCGGTGGGTGAGTGCATAGAGTTCCTCGAACGCCCTTTCGTCCCTGCCACCGACAGCGCTCAGCAGGACAGAGAGGTCAACCGGCGCGTCGGTTGCAGGAGCCAGCACCGTGGTGTCATGGGCCGGACGGCTCGGGCTGTCAGGGGTGGGTGGGAGTGCGTGGGGCATAGGAGGAGACCTTCAGCGGGAGACGGTTGGAACATCCGCGGTTGCCGTGGTGGCGGGTGTAGGCCTGCTGAGGATGCCACGACCTGTCTAGCAGAGTCCGGACGAATTAGCTAAACAATCTAAGTAAATGACGGTGCTGCACTCTGTCCTCACCGTGGCCGGCGGCGCGCGGCCGCCAGGCGCGGAACAGGGTTGCCTGGCTCTCGGGTTCGCCCTCGGGTCGGGGCTAGGAGGCCAGTTGTCCGCTTTCGTCGACGACGGCGCTTCCTGGTCCGGTCCCGATGTCCGACCGGTTGATCTCTGCCCACACGGCATCGAGGGACAGGTCGAGCACCTCGGCGATCGCCGCAATCGTCGAGAACGCGGGCGTGGCAACCCTGCCGGACTCGATTTTCCGCAGGGTCTCCGGCGAGACCCCTGCGTCGAGCGCGGCGTGGAGCATCGAGCGCTCTCCCCGGGCGGAACGCAGGAGGGCGCCGAGGCGCTGACCGCGTTCGATGTCCGCGGACGTGAGGGGTAGTCGGACCATGATCCCGATTCTAGTACCGGGATACAATTACCGGGATAGTTATTGGAGCACCACGGGAGGCGCCACATGATCGAGATTCTGAGCCCCAAGGAACTGAGGCGAGCGAGGGATACAGGGGCGCTCGTCGGAACCATCCTCCAGACGCTGAAGGATCGCAGCACTGCCGGCACCAACCTCCTCGATATCGACCGTTGGGCGAAGGCCATGATCATTGAAGCCGGAGCGTCGTCCTGCTACGTCGACTACGCACCGTCCTTCGGGCGCGGGCCGTTCGGCCACTACATCTGCACAGCGGTCAACGACGCCGTGCTGCATGGACTGCCCCACGACTATGCGCTCGCCGACGGCGACCTGCTCACGCTCGACCTCGCCGTGTCCATGGCCGGTGTCGCCGCCGATGCCGCGATCAGCTTCGTCGTGGGCGGCGGGCCGTCGCCCGAGAGCGACGCGATGATCGACGCGACCCAGCGCGCACTGAGTGCCGGGATCGCGGTCGCCGGGCCCGGAGCGCGCATCGGTGACATCTCGCATGCCATCGGGTCCGTCCTCAGCGCGGCGGGGTATCCGATCAATACGCAGTTCGGGGGTCACGGCATCGGATCGACGATGCATCAGGACCCCCACATCGCGAATACCGGACGGCCCGGCCGCGGCTACACCCTGCGCCCCGGGCTGATGCTGGCCCTGGAGCCATGGGTCATGGCCGATACGGCGGAACTCGTCACCGACGCCGACGGATGGACGCTGCGCAGTGCGACAGGTTGCCGGACAGCACACACCGAGCACACGATCGCCATCACCGGCGAGGGAGCCGAGATCCTGACGCTGCCTCGGTGATCGCCGTGGCAGCACGGCGCATGCGCCGGATCGCGGGAGCTTATAGGTTGGGAACGTACCCAAGCGCAGCATGTAACGAAAGGCACCATCCCATGATCTTCATCGTCGTCAAGTTCAACGTGAAGCCCGAGTGGAGCGACCGCTGGATCGACCTGACGCGGGACTTCACCGAGGCGACGCGCCAGGAGCCGGGGAACCTCTGGTTCGATTGGTCGCGCAGCGTCGAGGACCCCAACCGCTTCGTGCTCGTCGAGGCGTTCCAGGACGACGCCGCGGAGGCCCACGTGAACAGCGCCCACTTCTCGCAGGCGATGCAGGACATGCCGCAGGCGCTCGTCGAAACCCCGGAGATCATCAGCGAGCGCATCAGCGCCGAGGGCTGGGGCCGGATGGGCGAATTGACGGTCGGCTAGGTCGCCACGCGCACCTGAAGGGACCGCTCGAGGATGAAATCGTCCTCGAAACGGTCACCGAGGCGGAAGCGCTTCGCCCCCACCCTGCGAAAGCCGCTCTTGCCGTAGAAGCGGATGGCTCGGGTGTTCTCCTGGTTGACCCCGAGCCAGACGCCGGGCAGCCCGGACCGGGCGGCGAGTTCCAGGGTCCGCTGCATCAGGGCGGCAGCGGCTCCCCGGCCGTGGTGGTCGGGATGGACGTAGAACTTGCTGAGTTCGACGGCAGGCGCGATGGACAGCGCAGCCAGCACGTCCGCGTCCGAGGGCTGGTCAAGGACGATCATGCTGTACCCCATGATCGTCCCGCCGTCGCGGATGCACAGGATCGTGTGGCCCGGGGCGCTGATCCAGGCGGCGAACCGCTCGGCCGAAAGCTCCGTCTCGAGGTGGTGCTGGATATCCGCGGGCAGCGAGTCCGGAGGGCAGGCCAGCGGAAAGGTGACGGCCGCGCAGGCGGCCAGTGCGACGGCGTCGGTGGCCGACGCCGTCGAGATGTCGATCGTCATGGATCCAATCTAGGACGAACAGCAGCAGGGCGCGGACCGTAGGGTTCGCGCCCTGCTGCTGTAACTGCCGGGTCGGCCCGTGGAGGGCTACCGTTTACTCGACGACGGGCTCGCCGTTGCGGGTGAGCTGCCAGTTCTCCTCGAAGAACGTCGCCGGGTCGATCGTGCCTTCCGCGATCAGGTAGTCGATCAGCAGCTGACGGATCTCCGTGGTCTGGTTGACGAGCACCGGAGCGGTGGCGATGTGCGGGAAGTTGCCGCCGCCTGACTGGCGGTAGTTGTTCGTGGCCACCGCGAAACGCTGGGCCGTGTCGATCGGCGCTCCGTTGTAGCTCAGGTTCGTGATGCGCTGGCCCACCGGCTTGCTGATGTCGATGTCATAGGAGACGCCGGACATCATGTCGTAGTTGTAATCGGGCGTCCCCGCGGCATTGGTGAGCGCCGTTGGGTCCACCGGAGCGCCCGGGGCGCTCTGGTAGAAGTACTTCGCCGAATACTCGAGGTAGTCCTTGACCTGCCCGCCGGTCATCTCGACCCCGAAGAGCGTGTTCGGGAAGACGTAGAGGCCGGCCATGTCACGGATGGTCACGGGACCCTGCGGGATGACCGCTGCACGGTTGAACGGAGCCACGATCGACAGGACGGGCAGGTCTGCGTTGGCCGTTCCCTCGAGTGCCTTGTCGACGGCCTCCGCCTGAACCGTGTTGACGAAGTCCATGACGGCGGTGTCGCGGATGCGGGACTCGGCAGCGGACATCGTCTCGGTCGCCGTGCCGATCGGGGTGTTCACGTAGTCGATGACGCGCTGGTGCTGCTCGGCCGCGATCGCGGAGATCTTCGGATCCGCAGCGACGGTATTGGTGTTGAGCAACTCGGAGTTCGCCGAGATGACGTCCCACTGCCCGCGCACCTTCGTCAGCTCGAAGTCCATCACGGACAGCCGCTGGCCCCAGTTCTTGGGCTCGGTGAGGAGCACCTGGTCGCCCGTCTGCTTGTTGGTGACGAAGCGCTCCGGGATCTCCTGGTGCTCATGCCCGGCGAGGATCGCGTCGATGCCCGGCACCTGCTCGGCGATCAGCGTGGACGCGTTCTCGATCGGCAGGCCACCGCCGTACGAGGACGTACCGGAGGGGCCCGAGTGCGAGCTGACGACCACGACGTCGGCGCCCGCGGCCTTCATCTCCGGGACGTACTTCTGCGCCTGCTCGACCATGCCGAGGAAACGGAGCTCCCCCTCGACGTTGTTCTTGTCCCAGATCGCGCTGCCCGGTGTGGTCAGGCCGAGGATGCCGACTCGGATGGGCTTCTGGCCCTTGAGCTTGACGGTCTTCAGGACGTACGGCGTGAAGGCGTCCGCGCCGGTCTCCCAGTCCTTGACGTTCGCGCCGAGAAGCGGGAAGTCGAGCTGCTCCTCATAGGTGCGCAGGAGCGGCAGGCCGTAGTTGAACTCGTGGTTGCCAAGCGTGGTGGCGTCGTAACCCATGGCGTTCATGGCGGCGGCCATAGGGTGGGTCTCCCCGGTGTCGGTCACCGACTCCACGTTCGCGTAGTAGTCCGTGAGCGAGGTGCCCTGGATGGTGTCCCCGTTGTCGATCAGCAGGGTCGACTCCTCGCCGCGATCGGCCCGGACCTGGTTGACGAGGGTGGAGACCTTGGCGAGGCCGACGTCGTTGTGGGCGGCGTCGTCGTACTCCGCGTTGGTGAAGTAGTCCCAGTTCTCGATGTAGCCGTGGAGGTCGCTGGTACCCATGACGGTGATGGTGACAGCGTCCTCGGGGCCCTTGCCTCCTCCGGGTGCGGCGCTTGCTGCCGGGGCGAGACCGAGTGCTGCGACGCAGCCGAGCGCGACCGCCGCAGCGACGCGGCGGTGCCCCCTGGTGAAACTTTCTGACACGTTGAATCAGCTCCTGTCGTGATGCGGTGGCGCCAGCATACCGGTGACGGGTGACACACTGGTGACGGGGGTCTTGCTGCGGATGAACGATGCCGGCCGGGCCCTCCGCAGGTGCGGTGGCCGGACGAGCGTCCGGCAGGTGAAGGTTTGGGAGGCCCGGAATGACGACGACGGCGGAGCAGCAGGGCACGTATCGGGAGGACGTCCTTGGCCCCGGGTACGAGGCGCGGACACTGCCGTTGCGCCGCGATGACGAGGGCGACGTCGTCGCCACGCTCGTGCGGAGGAGGGTTTCCGGCGGCTCCCGCCGCGCGGTGCTCTACGTGCACGGCTTCGTCGACTACTTCTTCCAGACTCATCTCGCCGATGCCTGGCACGACGCCGGCTTCGACTTCTACGCCCTCGACCTGAGGAAATACGGCCGCTCGCTCCTCGAGCACCAGACGCCGAACTACATCACCTCGCTCGAGGACTACGACGAGGAACTCGACGAGGCCACGCGGATCATCCGGGAGGACGAGCGCCACGAGGTACTGGTGGTCATGGGGCACTCCACCGGCGGCCTGGTCACCTCCCTGTGGGCGCATCGTCGGCGCGGGCAGGGCATCGTGGACGCACTGGTCCTCAACAGCCCCTGGTTCGACCTGAACGCCAGCCTCTTCCAACGCACCGTCGGCACAGCGGCCGTTCATCGGCTCGGTACGCTCCGGCCCCGCGCCGTCGTCGGGAAGCTCGGGACGGCGTACGGCCGCTACCTGCACCGGGAGGGCGGTGGGGAGTGGGACTACGACCTCGCCTGGAAGCCGCACGGCGGATTCCCCGTCGTCGCCGGCTGGTTGCGTGCCATCCGGCGCGGGCACGCGGAGCTGAACCGTGGCCTCGCCATCGACTGTCCTGTGCTCGTCGCGTGCTCGGACGCGACCTCAGATCCGGCGAAGGAACCCGGGCGGATCTCGTCCACGGATGTCGTGCTCGACGTCGCGCACATCGCCGGTCGCGCCCCCCGGCTCGGTCGGCTCGTGACCCTCGTGCGCATCGCGGGCGGTATCCATGACCTCGCACTCTCGCCCGAGCCCGCCCGGTCGGCGTTCTTCAGCGAGCTCGCCCGCTGGCAGGAGGCGTACGTGCCGGACGCGGACGGCGAGGCTGACAGGCTGACGGCCTGACGAACTGACGGGCAGGCGTGCGATTGCCCCGCTGTGATCAGGGCGGTACGGTGGCCGACATGGCGCAGGTCACCGTCTACGGACACCGGGAATCCGTCGAGCAGCGACGTGATGCGCTTTCCGAGGCAATCCACGGGGCAGTCGTGTCCGCGCTGGCGTACCCGCCCGACAAGCGCTTCCACCGGTTCATCGCGCTCGACGCGTGCGACTTCGTCCACCCGCCGGATCGGGGACGGGACTACACGATCATCGAGATCTCGATGTTCGAGGGCAGGTCGGAGGCAGTCCGGCGGGAGCTGATCCGCGAGCTCTTCGTCCGTATCGAAGCAGGAGCAGGAATCGCGCCCCACAGCGTCGAGATCACGATCACGGAGACACCGAAGGTCAACTGGGGAATCCGGGGCGCCAACGCCTCGGACCTTCCGCTCGGCTACACGGTCGACCTCTGATCCGTCCGGCGTCTCCTTAAGATGCAGTCTTCGGAGGGTGCTGAAGCCGCGCCCTACGGACGACGGCGCGACGTCAATCTGCTCGCGAAGGCCTGTTCCTCGCGGAGCGCCGAGTGAGCAAGGGTGAAGACGCGGCCGTCGGACCGCAGCTGGTCGATCAGGCCCCGCGTAGCGTGCGCATCCCGTGCCCCGGGTTCAAGGAGCATGGCCGCCGTCGCCGCGATGCGTCCCGCGCCTGCCGTCGCTGCCGCGGTCCGCAACCCCTGGACCGCGTTCCTCCACGCGTGGTCGTCCGAGCCGTCGACCGTGTGCTCGATGAGGAGTATGCGCTCGTCCAGACGGAAGGTGAAGTCGCTGACCACGGAGGCCGCACGCTCGAACGAACCGAGGTTGGTCACGAGGCGGAAGAAGGCTGCCCTGTCGAGGATCGGCTGCTGCAACGTCAACTCCTTTCACGACGGCGGGGTCCGGTGGCCGCGAGCGGCCACCAGGGATGCGGGCGGCTGAGTCCGGTCCACTGGAATCGCCAGTCTCGCGTCCGAAGGTCAAGGCTGGGCGGAGTGCGTATCGGGGTTTGCTCAAGATCAGTGCAAGGAGCGGCCGCGGGGTCGGAACGCGGAGCCGGCATGGCAGGCCCGTGCCGTCCTATGCGCGGGGCGAATCCCCGCGCCGCCACGCCTTGCCGGCGAGGCGTGCGAGGTGCGCCGCGCGCCGCTCGAGGGTGCCGAAGGCCATCGGCGCAACGCGGGCGACGACGTCGGGAACCTTGGCGGTCAGCCCGATGAGCAGGCGTGGCCTCCGTGCCCTGACCGCCTCGAGTATGAGGCCGGCTGCTCGGTCGGCGGGAAAGGTGAGCAGTTTGTCGAAGTCCTCCTTCGCCCGTTTCACCTCCGCGTCGCTGAGCTCCCCGCCGATACGGGCATTGAGGGCGATGCCCGTCCGGACACCACCGGGGTGAACCGAGGTGATGCCGATGCCGCGGGGCAGCAGTTCGTTGCGGAGGGACTCCGTGAACCCGCGGAGCGCGAACTTGCTGGACGAGTACGCGGTCTGCCCCCTCGGGCCGACGAGTCCGAACACGCTCGAGACGTTGACGATGTGTCCGCCGGGGCCGATGCTCGGCAGCAGGCGGTGTGTGAGCAGCACCGGTGCGGCGAAGTTGATGGCCATGACCCAGTCGAAATCCGCCATGGTGATCTGGTCGAACCGGCCCGCGAGGGCCACGCCGGCGTTGTTGACCAGGAGGTCCACGGATCCGGTCGCGGCACGGAGGTCCACGGCAAGGGCCTCGACTGCGTCACGATCCGATAGATCCGCGACGAACGTCGCGACGGGGCTGTCGGGGAACGACGAGCGGATGGAGGAGGCGACGGCGTCGAGCAGCCTGGCGTCGCGATCCACGAGAAGGAGCGTGCTGCCGCGTTCCGCGAGACCGCGGGCCAGGTGCTCGCCCATGCCACCTGCGGCCCCGGTGACGACGGCAGTGGCACCGGTGAACCGGAAAGGGCGGAGGCTCATGCGTGCATCGCCTGGACGCCCTGGGTGGACGGGGTTCCGGTCGGTAGTGGCGGCATGTCGAACTCCATGTCCTTCGCCAGGTTCCCGAAGAGGGCGGCGGGCGCGTCCAGGAGGTAGTTCTGCCGCATGGTCCACGGTTGCCGGTCACCCTGCTTCGGGAAATCGGAGACGGAGCGCTGGACGTACCCGGATGTCAGGTCGAGGATGGGGCGCGCTGTCATCCGGCCGCTCGGGGCGGGTGACCCGTACCGGTGGCCGTGGCGGTCCAGGTACCTGATCAGGCGGCACACGTAGCGCGAGCTGAGGTCCGCGCGAAGCGTCCACGAGGCGTTGGTGTACCCGACGCAGAGCGCGAGGTTCGGCAGGCCGCTGACCATCAGCCCCCGGTACACCCACGCATCGCCGAGCTCCACCGGCCGTCCGTCCACGGTGAAGGTCGCCCCTCCGAGGGGGAGCATCGAGAGTCCGGTGGCCGCGACGACGACGTCGGCCTCGAGTTCCCGGCCCGACGCCAGCCGGATGCCGTGCGGCAGGAAGGCCTCGACGGTGTCGGTCACGACCGATGCGGTGCCGGACGTCAGCGCCCTGAAGAAGTCGGCGCTCGGTGCGACGCACAGGCGCTGGTCCCACGGGTTGTACGCGGGGGTGAAGTGCTCGGCCACGAGCTTCTCGTCCCCGAGGATCCGCACGGTCTGGGCGCGCATGAGCTTCTTCGCGAGCTCCGGCCGGCGGCGGCACAGCTGGTAGAAGGCCTGCGTGAACAGGACGTTCTTCGCGCGGGCCATGTGGTGGGCCAGGCCGGCGGGCAAGTGGCGGCGCACGGCGTCTGAGAACCTGTCACGACCCGGCACGGCCGTGATGTACGTGGGGGAGCGCTGCAGCATGGTCACGTGCGCCGCTTCCTCGGCCATGGACGGCACCAGGGTCACCGCGGTTGCACCACTGCCGATCACAACCACGCGCTTGCCCGCATAGTCCAGGTGCTCGGGCCAGAACTGGGGGCGGACGATCTCCCCCTCGTACGCATCGAGGCCCGGGAAGGACGGCTCGTGCCCGTGCTCGTAGTTGTAGTAGCCGCTGCACAGGTAGAGGAAGCCGCACGTGAGCCGGCGACGCTCGGTGGCGCCGTCGTCGTCCGTCACGTCCAGGTCGAGGATCCAGCGTGCGTCCTCGGAGGTCCACGCCGCGCTGACCACCCTCGTCCGGAACCGGAGGCGCTCGCGGATGGCCGGGTTCTCGGCCGTCTCGCGGATGTACCGCAGGATCGACGTGCCGTCGGCGATCGCCTTGGCCTCGGTCCAGGGGCGGAAAGGGTACCCGAGGGTGAACATGTCGCTGTCGGAGCGGACACCGGGGTAGCGGAACAGGTCCCACGTCCCACCGATCGCAGTGCGGGACTCCAGGACGGCGAAGCTCTTGCCGGGCAGTTCCGTCGCGACGCGGTGTGCGGCGCCGATACCGGAGAGGCCCGCGCCCACGATGACGACGTCGAGGTGTTCGGTGCTGGAGTCCATGCCTCCATTATTCGGGCTCTTCAGGGAAGCTCCGCCTCCGCTCGACGTCTCCCCGGTCCTGGACGGCTCGAGGTCCGCCATCGGACCCGTCGGCGCGGGCGGTTCGGGCGCCTTCCCGTGGTCCTGATCGACCACACCCGGGTGTGGTCGATCAGGAGGTCACCGCCCCGGACCGTTACGCGGGCATCGTGCGCAGGGTGAGGTAGGAACCGGCCGCGAGGAGCGCGCTGACGAGGACGGCCCACAGTGTCAGGCCGAGGGAGCCCGTGTCGATGAACCAACTCCACACGTCCGGCCATGCCTGCTGCCGGGTCACGAGCGCGGCGAGCCCGACGAGTACCAGGCCGATGCCGAGCAGGACCATCACGAGTCGTGCCGTGCCGAACCGCTTGAAGATCGTGGCGGACCAGAAGCCGATGATGAAGAAGAACATCGTCAGCACGAAGTACGTCAGGCCCGCTGCTAGTGGCCCTGCTTCCCACACCCATTCGAGGTAGGCGAAGTATCCGTTCATGCCGTACCCGTCGGTCGCTCGCTCGAGCAATCCGAGCAGCACGAAGACGACCGCCATTCCGAGGCCGCTGACCCCGGCCGCCGCGAGGGAGCCGATGTAGAACTCGCGGCGCGTGAGGCTCATCGCCTGCGAGAAGGGGAAGGTCATGGTCATGGCCTGGATGCCGACGGCGAGGAAGTACCACAGTGGGGCCTGGGAGCCGCCGCCGATCTTGACGTCGTCGACACCGGCGCCCTGGAGGATCCAGTAGATAAGCATCGTGACGACCCACGCGCCACCGAGTACGAGGGCGGGTACCCAGATGAACGTCTGGGTATTCACGAACTGCAGGCGCACGACGTTGAGAGTGCGGCTGTGTGAGGCAGCAGGGCGGGTGACGTTGCCGGAATCGAGGGCGGTCATCGGGAAACTCCTTCCTGGGTGACGTCCGATGCGGCGAGGGCGTCGTGGTGAGGCGTGCGCTGCTGCGTGCGGCGCACGATGAGTTGTTGCAGTGAGACAGGTGCAAGTTCGAGTCCTGCCGCGGTCAGCGCGGCCCGCTCGGCGTCGTCGAGCCGGCCGAGGAACGTGATCGACGCGACGCGGCCGAGGCTCTCCCTGTGGATGACTTCACGCCCCTGGAGTGCCCGTTCGATCGTCGCCGCATCACCGACGACGTTCGTGGCCTGCTCCCGGGCGTCATCGGTGGATTCGTCCATGATGATCCGGCCCGCGTCGATGACGAGCACGCGCTCGATGAGGTTCGAGACCTCGTCGATGAGGTGGCTCGAGAGCAGGACCGTCCGTGGGTGCTCGGCGTAGTCGGCCAGCAACCGGTCGTAGAAGATCTGCCGCGCAACGGCGTCGAGGCCGAGGTACGGCTCGTCGAAGAACGTGATCTCCGCGCGGGAGGCGAGGCCGATGATGACGCCGACGGCGGAGAGTTGCCCGCGCGAGAGCTTCTTGATCGTGCGCTTGAGCGGCAGTTGGAACTCGTCGATCAGCTCGTCGGCGAGTTCCTGGTCCCACCGCGGGAAGAACAGTCGCGCGGAGGCGAAAGCGTGGCGCGGCGTGGCGTCGTCCGGGTACTTCTGGCTCTCGCGCACGAAGCACATGCGGCTGAGGACGCGAGCGTTCTCGTAGGGATTCTCCCCGAAGACGCGGACCTGCCCGCTCGTCGGTAGATTCTGCGCCGTGAGAATCGACATTGCAGTCGTCTTGCCGGCTCCATTGCGCCCCAGGAAACCGTAGATCGTGTCCTTCTGGATGTCGAAGCTGACGTTGTCGAGGGCGAGCGTGTCCTTGTAGCGTTTCGTGAGGTTCCGGACCTCGATGACAGGGTTCATGATGTCCTTCGGTCTGACGGTTCTAGGGTTGGCGGTGTCGTCGGTGTCGTCGGTGTCGTCGGTGTCGTCGGTTCGGCGCTGACACGGATGAGGTCAGCCACGTCAGCCGGTCCGAGCCCGATCTTGCGCGCCTCGGCCAGCAGGGGCTGTACGTAGCGCAGGGCGAAGAGACTGCGACGCTCGCTGAGGAGTAGATCGCGGGCACCTGGAGAGACGAACATGCCGATGCCCCGGCGCTTGTAGAGCACCCCCTTGTCGACGAGCATGTTCACTCCCTTCGCCGCGGTGGCCGGATTGATGCGGTAGAAGGCGGCGAGCTCGTTCGTCGACGGAGCCTGCGCCTCTTCCGCGATGCTTCCGTCGATAATCGAGTCCTCCACCTCCTCCGCGATCTGCACGAACAGGGGCTTGCCTTCTTCGATCACGCTGCACTCCTGCCCTGTTGGTTAGTTACTGAACTAACGAACCATTAAGCCAGGTCGGAGTCAAGAGCCCGCCCCGCTCTTTTGGCGAGGTTCAGTCGTGCAGGCGCACGAGGACGTTGCCTCGGTAGCGGCCCTCGAGGAGTCCGTCCAAGACGTCCGGGGCCACCGCGAGTCCGCCGTCGACGATCGTGTGCGGAAAGACGATTCTGCCTTCGGCGAGCCACTGACCGTAGTGGGAGCCCCATGCCGCCAGCTGTTCGGGTGTGTGGAGGGTGGAGAAGGGGCGGATGACGAGTTGCTTGACGATCGCCGTCATGATGTCCAGTCGTGGTGCGCTTTCAGTGCCTCCGCCGACCTGGCCGGCCAGCGCGCCGCACAGGGCAAACCGCGCGTCGGGTGCGGCCGCGTGCACGGCTGCTTCGAACTGGACACCGCCGACGGTGTCGAAGAAGACGTCGATGCCCTGGGGTGCAAGCTCCGCGAGCTCCTCCGCGATACGTCCGTCCCTGTAGTTGATCGCGGCGTCGAAGCCGAGGTCGTCGACGAGGTACCGGACCTTCTCGGCGCTGCCGGTGCTGCCGATGACCGTGGAGGCGCCGCGTGCCTTCGCGATCTGCCCCGCCAGGGAACCGACGCCGCCTGCCGCCCCGCTCACGAACACCACGTCGCCGGCACCCACGCCGGCGACGTCGACCATTCCGTGGTAGGCGGTCACTCCCTGGTTGAGGACGTACTCCCTGCCCGGCAGGTACTGGAGGGGTATCGGGTAGAAGACCGGGGCCTCGTCCACGCACTCCTCCTGCCAGCCCTTCATGTGCTGGACGACGGTACCCACCGGCAGGTCGGCCGCGGATTCGGTGACGGTCCCGACAGCACCGCCCCACAACGCCTCGTGCAGGGCGTAGGCGGGCATCGGCAGCCCGGGCTCCTCGCTCATCAGGTCGGCCATGACAGCCGTGACCTGCAGGAACTCGTTGCGGACCCTCACCTGCCCGGGCCGCAGCGGGGACCACGGGCGGTCCTGCAGGTGGACACAGGATGAGGGGAGGGTTCCCGGTCCCGGGCGATGCCGGGCGAGGACGACGTCACGGGTGGGCGCAGCTGGGGAAGACGGCACGAGGGTCACCTTGCTCTAGGGGTACCGGGAAAGTCCGGACGGCACCCACCGTAGGAGCACCAGCGGACAGCTCCTGTCCGATAGGGCGGGCAGGATGGGACCTATGTGGGACACCTCCGAACGGCTCCTGAAACTTCTCTCCCTGCTTCAGCGACACGAGGGCTGGAGCGCCGACGCCCTCTGCGAGGAACTGGCCGTGACGTCCCGCACCATCAGCCGGGACGTCGTCAGGCTGCGCAACCTCGGCTACCCCGTGATCACGGTGAAGGGCATCGGCGGTGGATACACGCTCGAGAAGGGGGCCGTGCTGCCTCCCGTCATGTTCAGCGTCGACGAGGCCACCGCGGTCCTCCTGGCCCTCCGCCACGCTTCCGACGTCGATGCCGGCGCGTCCGGGCACGCTGCAACAGCGCTCGAGAAGCTGCACCAGGTCCTGCCCCGACCGGTCAGGGCCGGAGCGAAGGCACTGGCGGCCCACACCACGACCATCGATCTCGGGCAGCCCATCACCCCGGATGCGCCGACCACCGATGCTTGGATGCTCGTGCTGCTGAGCCGGTCATGTCGCAGCCGTCGGCAGGTCACGTGCACCTACCGGCACCACGGCGGCACCCGCAGGGCACGGCAGCTCGAACCTCTTCATCTGGTCCACACCATGAAGCGCTGGTACCTCCTCGCCTACTGCCTCCAGGACGATGATTGGGCGATACTCCGCGTCGATCGCATGGCCGACGTCGAGCTCACAGCGCTCACGTCCCAGGCACGTCAGCCACCGTCGGAGGACCTCGACGGCTACGTGGGCCGCGCCGTGTCCAGGGGTTGGCAACGGGTAACGGCGACCGTCCGGGTTCATGCGCCCAGAGCCGACGTCGCGCACTGGATCTCACCCGCCTGGGGCACCGTGGTCGAGGAGACACCGCGCACCTGCATCGTGG
Organism: Arthrobacter sp. B1805; assembly: GCF_002929745.1. Classification (GTDB taxonomy): domain Bacteria; phylum Actinomycetota; class Actinomycetes; order Actinomycetales; family Micrococcaceae; genus Arthrobacter_D. Next base: position 144,157 of record NZ_PJIQ01000003.1, on the reverse strand, counting down.
ACGCGGGGGCGGACAGCTACGAATCCATCGCCCGGTGGTTGCTGCTCACCGGACGGGACATCACCGTCATCGCGCCACCGGCGCTGGCACAGGCCTTCGGCGAGGTTGCGGACCAGGCAGCGAGGACAGCGCGCCGCGGCCGCTGAGCCGCCGCCGTCGTGCCCGTCCTACACTGACAGTCACGACGTACAGGCCGGAAGGGTGATCGGTGGTGGGAATCACGAGCGCTGACGTGGCGCGGGAGAGCGGTGTCTCCCGCACCACCGTCAGCTATGTGCTCACCGGGCGCGAGGGCGTCAACATCTCGGAGGAGACCCGACGGCGGGTGCGGGACACCGCCGTGCGGCTCGGCTACGCGCCGTCAGCGGCTGCCCGCGCCCTGCGGACCGGCCGCAGCGACCTCGTGTTGTGCATCCTGCCGGACTGGCCGGTCGGCCCTGTGATCGAGACGCTGCTGGACGAGCTCGCGGATGAGTTGTCAGGCCGTGGCCTGTCCGTCCTCGTGCATCACGGCAGGGGCAGCCGCCCACTCAACGACCTGTGGCGGGCCGTGACACCCAGGGCCGTGATCGGGTTCGCGCCGTTCGACGAGGACGATCTCCTCGCCATGCGCCAGGCCGGCATCCAGGTGCTCGGGACCCTCGGCGAGGAGCACCAGCCGGACCCCGCCCTGCCGGCGGAGAGCCAGCTGGAGATCGGGGCTCTGCAGGTGGGGCGTCTCGCTGGGCGCGACCCGGCGCGGATCGGGTACGCCTGGCCCACGGATCCGCGGCTCGAGGTGTTCGCGCGCGACCGACTTCTGGGCGTCCAGCGCGCCTGCACCGAGCTCGGTCTTGCCGCACCGGTCGTGCTGCCCGTCGCCCTCGACGCTCACGCCGCAGCAGCCTGCGTACGCGAGTGGCGCGGACAGGGGGTCACCGCCGTCGCCGCCTACAACGACGACGTCGCGCTCGCGGTCCTGGCGGGGATACGCGCAATGGGCCTCTCCTGCCCGGGGGACTGCGCCGTGGTGGGCGTGGACGACGTGCCTGCCGCACGGCTCGCGGCGCCTCCGCTCACGACGGTCTCCCAGTCGATCGAGGTGCAGGCCCGCTACCTCGCCGCGCTCGTGCTGGCGGATCTCGATGACTCCATGGTGAAGCCCGAGCACCCCGGCCACGGACTGCGCCTGGTGGAGCGGGACTCGGCCTGACCCCGAGGCCCGGCAGGCGCGTCACGCACGTCGCCAACCCGATGCTTGGGTACCGCCATCGATCGGGAGAGCAGGCAGCCGCTGCGCCCTCGAGCGCAGGAAGGGGCCGGAGCGCCGCCCCGACCCCTTCCCAGCCCTGCTGCCGACGCCTACGGGTAGCGCACCACGTAGCTCGGCGTCCCGGTGTTCGCGTTGCTGACGGGAGCGCCGGTGTCGTTCACCACGTGATCGATCGTGCCGGCACCGAGATTGACCGTCAGCAGGTGGTTCAGCACGACGCCGGGTGTGTTCGGCACCTCGAAGCCACGGGTGGCGTGGATGCTCGGATCCACGTTGGTGAAGACGTACGAGCCACCGCCCCACAGCGTGTGGTTCCGGACGTCGTCCGCTACTTTGTAGCCGGCCCAGCCGAGGACGCCGTCGTGCTGCCATGCCGCCTGGTTGGGCGGGTCGTAGGGGAGTTCGTTCTGGAAGAAGACCGTGCGGCCGTTCTCGCCGTTCCAGATGACGTTGTACTCCTGGTAGTGCTCGACGAACAGGCCCGTGGCCGTCACGTTGTCGCCGTTCACGATCACGCCGTTACGCCCGGTGCTGACATCCCAGCCGAATGAGCCCGGGTTGCCGTGGTCGGCACGCCAGACCCAGGTGTGGTCGATCAGGACGTCGTCGCTGTTGATCTCGAGGCTGACGTCGGCCTTGCCTACGTGCGGGCCACCGATCCGGAAGTAGACGTCGCTCAGTGTCGTCGGGTTCGCGGGGTTGTTGTGCTTGGCGCCGTTGTTCCCGTTCTTCGTTCCGACCTGCAGCAGGACGGGTGAGTTGACGGTGCCGCCGTCGATCGTGACGCCCGCGACGACGACGCCGGGCACGTCGGCTACGCGCATCGGCGTCGCACCGTCCACCGCCGTCAGGGTCGCATGGCCGAGCCCGAGCACCACGGTGTCGGCCCGCTTCACGGCGATGGTCTGGGCGATGTCGTACACGCCCGGCGTGAGGAGGAGGTGCTTGCCGCGGGCCAGCGCGTTGTTGATGGCCTGCACGGAATCGCCCGGGCGTGCCACGAAGAACTCGGACAGCGGGATGGTGCGCCCCGCCGTCGTGCCCTCGTCCCACGAGATGCCGCGCGAGTTCACCTGGGCTGCGGGCACGCGCACGCTGTACGAACCGGCAGCGTCGGCGAACAGATACGGCTTCTCCCGGCTGACCGGCGTCTGGTCGAGCGTCGTGTAGGGGGGAGCGGGGAACGTATCATCCTCGGGGGCGCCCTCGGTGCCGGAGAAGACGGCGTTCCAGACGCCGTTGGACCAGCTGCCGATCTGGCTGTTGCGGGTCAGCCACTGCTGCTGCGACCCGTTGACGATCGTGCCCGCCTTCGAGTCGGCGATGTAGCCACCGCTCGCGAAGTGCGGCCCGGCAGTGCAGTAGTCCATGAGCGAGAGGGTTCCGCCGGTGACGTCGACGCGTCGGAGGGACACGGCCTGCGACACGGCCCAGAAGTTCGCTCCCGCCCGGCAGGCGTCCTGGCCGGCGCCGTTGACCTTCAGGGTCAGGTTCGAGAGCGTCCGCCAGAAATTGTTGAGCGCGATGCAGTTGGCGGTGCCGTTGTTCTCGAGGCAGCGGTTGTAGACCTCGATCTTCCCGTTGATGGTGACATCGGAAGGCGATGCACCGAGTCCGGAGACCTCGGTGTAGTAGCCGACCTTGATCTGGAGCGGTTCGGCATCCGTGCCGTAGGTGCCCGGCAGGAACAGGAGGGCCTCGCGTTCGGTGCCCATCTCGTTGTCGATCTGCCGGGCATTCACCTCGTCGACCGCTGCCTGGATCTCGCTCACCGGCATGCTCGGGTCGAAAATCGTGACCTTGGGGCCGAAGTCCGGCGTTGAGGTGGAGGGTGCCTTCTTCGTGGCGACGGGCGCGGTGCTCGCCGGGTCCAGGGGAGGTGCTGCGACGGCTGAGACTCCCGAGCCGGTGGCCAGGAGCATCGTGACGCCGAGCGCTGCCGCCATGCGGGTGCTTCCGGTCGGCGCGAGGTGGGGGATGGTCATGCTGAACGGTTCCTCTCCGTCGAGGTGGTCCTGCTGCGAGTGCTGGTGAATCGTGTCACCAAGCCGTGAAGGAATTACATCCCCCGAGCGGGACGAAGTCAAGGAAAGCCGAGGAACCCCGTTCGTCACCCGGCTCTTGAAGGCCAACCGGGCCGGTGGTACAGCTTGGAGCAGCGTTGCCGGCACGGCCGGCAGCCAGGACTGCACCCAACCGGAGGAGACACCATGGCAACGCCCGACGACGAAGAGCGCGCCCTCAGCGAGTGGAGCCGGACGCTGGCCCAGGCACTGCAGATCCTCGACCTCGAAGTCGATCATCCGAGGATCGTCGAGCTGGCAGAGCGCTCCACCTACCGCTCGCCCCATGCCGGAGCAATCAGTGCCTTCCTGGTCGGCTACGCGGCGGGCACCGTCACGACGGACGGCCGCGAGGAGACGAGCGCTGCCGTCGAGAAAGCGGTGAAGACGGTGCTGACGGTCATCCGGAAGGACGAGGAAACCCAGGAGGAGAAGGGCTGGACGGGCTCGGCGCAGTAGATTCTTGCCCCTACGCCGGCGCGGGAGTCCGCGACCGGGCTCGGGCCAGGCGCGTCACGGTCCACAGCAGCACGACGGCGACGGGCACCGCTGTCACCAGGCCGAGGCCCGGGTAGCCCAGCAGTACGAGCGCCGGGCCGGCGAGCGCGCCGCCAAGGGCGCCGGCAAGGTTCATGACGAGGTCCGAGGACCCCTGCACGGGCGCGCGCTCGCCGACGTCGACCGCTCCGGCGAGGAGCGCCGAGGCAGAGACTATGACGGCCGACCAACCGAGGCCGAGGAGGATCAGGCTCACCGTCACCCACGCTTCGGATTCCGAGCCACGCCAGGCTATGAGCAGTGCCGCGAGCAGCAGCACCTCCCCGGCCAGGATGCCTTGGGTCCTCCCCGCGCGGTCGGCGATCCATCCGAAAACCGGTGAGAGTGCGTACATCCCGGCCACGTGCAGGCTGATGGTCAGGCCCACGACCGTGAGCCCGGCCCCGTGATCGTGCAGGTGCACCGGCGTCATGGACATCACGGCAACCATCGCCCCGTGACTGACCGCGATGCTCACGACGGCGAAGCGTGCGGCCGGAGTGCGGGCGAGGATGGTCAGCCCGCGCCGCTTCTGCGGAGGAGCACTGCCTGCCGGACGCGCGGCGGCCTGATGCCGCAGGGCGGTCAGCAGCGGGTCCGGGCGCAGACCCAGGAGGTACACGGCGGCGGCCGCGGCCTGCGCAGCGGCCGAGAACACGAAGCCTCCGCTGAGCGGCGGGATCCCCAGGTACCCGGCCACGGCCTCGCCGGGCTCGAAGAGGTTCGGGCCGAGAACGGCGCCCACCGTGGTGGACCACACGACGACGGCGAGGCTGCGTCCGCGGGTCGCGTCCGTTGCGAGGTCGGTGGCCGCGAACCGGGCCTGCAGCCCGGTGGCGGACCCGGCGCCGAGGAGCACCAGGGCGACGAGCAGGAGTGGGAAGAGCGCCAGCGACGCCGCCGTGATGGCGAGCAGTGCCCCGCACCCGGCGAGGAGTGCGCCCGTCGCGAGAGAGACGCTGCGTCCCCTGCGTTGTGCGAGGGACGCGAGGGGAACGGCGGCTGCGGCCGCCCCGAGCGTCGCCATCGTCGCGGCCATTCCGGACCAGGCGCTCGAGCCCGAGGTCTCGGCAGCGAGCAACGCTCCGAGGGACAGTGTCGCCCCCGCACCGACGCCGCCCAGGACCTGGGCGACGACGAGGACCCGGATGACGCGACGCTGCTGGTCCTGTTGCTGATCCATCCGGTCCGCCCCTCGTGGTCGCTGTGACCGGAGCAGTCTACTGGGGCTCCCCACCAGGCCAACGGCGGACGGGCCGGCACCCGAGCGCACGGGCACCGCCCGTCCAGGGGCCGCCTCCGCGGCCCGCGGACCCGAGCATCAGGCGTTCGCGGCCTCCGCTTCCTTCGCCGGTGCCCCGGTGGTCGCGGTCGGGAAGCCGTCCGCTTCTGCGTCCGGCGCGGGGGCGGTCGCTGCGGAGTCGTGCTCCGCGGGCGCGGCATGCGAGCTCGGTTCGAACCGGACGATGATCTGCTTCGACGTGGGTGTGTTGCTGCCCTGCGCCACATGGTCCAGCGGGACGAGGACGTTCGCCTCCGGGTAGTAGGAGGCGGCGCAGCCTCGCGCGGTCGGGTACGAGACGACGCGGTAGGCCCGGAGCACGCGCTGCACGCCGTCGTCGTGCACGCCGTGGATGTCCACGTTCTGGCCGTCCTTGAGCCCCAGTTCCGCGATGTCCTCCGGGTTGATGAACACCACGTGCCGGCCCTTCTTGATGCCGCGGTAGCGGTCGTTGTTGCCGTAGATGGTGGTGTTCCACTGGTCGTGGGCGCGCAGTGACTGCAGGATCAGCGTGCCGGCGGGCCGCTCGAGGTACTCGAGGTCGTTGACGGTGAGCACTGCCTTGCCCGTCGGTGTGTTGAAGGTGCGCGAGTCCCTCGGGCCGTTGGCCAGGATGAAGCCGCCCTTCTGCCGGATCTTCCTGTTGTAGTCCTCGCAGCCCTCGACCACGCGCGAGATGTGCTCGCGGATGAGGTCGTAGTCCTTCTCGAAGCCCTCCCAGTCGGCGTCGATCTTGCCGTCGATCGTCGCCCGGGCGAGCCGGCTGATGATGGCCGGTTCGGAGAGCAGGTTCTCGGACACGGGCTCCACGCTGCCCCAGGAGGGATGCACCGCGCACACGGTGTCCTCGACGGAGACGAACTGCTCGCCCGTCGCCTGGCGGTCGATCTCGGTGCGGCCCTTGCAGGGGAGGATCAGCGCCTCGTCGCCCGTGATGAGGTGGGAGCGGTTGAGCTTGATGGAGATCTGCACGGTCATGTCCGTGTTCTCGAACGCCTTCTCGGCCACCTGGGTATCGGAGATGGCCGCGACGAGGTTCCCGCCGAGCGCCACGAGCACCTTGACCTTGCCGTCCCGCATCCGCCGGATGGATTCGACGGCGTCTGCTCCGTGTTCGCGAGGTGGCTCGAAGTTGAACTCCTTGCCGAGGGCGTCCATGAACGTGGGTGGCATCTGCTCCCAGATGCCCATGGTGCGGTCACCTTGGACGTTGCTGTGGCCGCGGATGGGGGAGGCACCGGCCCCGGGCTTGCCGATGTTGCCGCGCAGCAGCAGGAGGTTGATCATCTCCTTGATGGTGGCGACACCCTTCTTCTGCTGCGTGATGCCCATGGCCCAGGTGATGATCACCTTGTCCGCCGCGAGGTAGCGTGCCGCGAGTTCGTCGATCTCCTCGGTGCGCAGCCCGGTGGCCTCGAGGACGGTCTGGTCATCGAGCGTCAGCAGGTACTCCCGCAGCTCGTCGAGGCCCTCGCAGTGCTCTTCGAGGAACGCGTGGTCGAGCACCGTGCCGGGGTTCTTCGCCTCGGCCTCGAAGACGCGCTTGGACACCGCCTGCAGGAGGGCCATGTCCCCGCCGAGCCGGATCTGGAGGAACTGGTCCGCGATCTCGGTGCCCTTTCCGAGCACGCCCCGGACGAGCTGGGGGTTCTTGTAGCGCTTGAGGGCGGCCTCCGGAAGTGGATTCACGGCGACGATCTGTCCGCCGTTGCGCTTGCACGCCTCGAGCTCGGTGAGCATGCGGGGATGGTTGGTGCCCGGATTCTGGCCCATGACGATGATGAGGTCCGCGTGGGCATAGTCGTCGAACGTGACGGTCGCCTTGCCGATGCCGATCGTCTGGCCCATGGCCCAGCCGGAGGATTCGTGGCACATGTTGGAGCAGTCGGGCAGGTTGTTGGTGCCGAAACCGCGAGCGAACAACTGGTACAGGAAGGCCGCCTCGTTGGACGTGCGGCCGCTCGTGTAGAAAGCCGCCTCGTCCGGCGAGTTCAGGTTCTTCAGCTTGTTGCCGACGATCTTGATGGCTTCGTCCCAGCTCACGGGCCGGTAATGATCCTCGCCGGCCGCCTTGTAGACGGGCTCGACGAGGCGCCCCTGCATGCCGAGCCAGTACTCGGAGCGCTCGCGGAGGTCGCTGATCGAGTGCTCCGCCCAGAACTCGGAGGAGATGACGACGGGAGTCGCTTCCCAGGTCACGGCCTTCGCGCCGTTCTCGCAGAACTCGAACGTCTTCCGCTTGTCCGGATCCGGCCAGGCGCAGCTCGGGCAGTCGAAGCCGTCCTTGTGGTTCATCTTGAGGACGGTCTTGAGGGTCCGCTCGACACCCATGTGCTCGATGGCGGGCTTCATGGAGTAGTAGACGCCGGGAAGGCCTGCTGCCCAGTCCTTCGGCCGTTTCTCGACCTTGAGGTCGTTTTCGTCGACTTCCTCTACACGGGGTTCCTTGCGCGTCATGGCGAACGTCCTCTTCCGCGGCCCGGGTGGGCGCTCCTCAGCAGGTGATCCAACTGCCCTTGTGTATCAGGCCTAACAGGGTATGCGCAGGAACCGCAAGCATTCCACGCAGCGAGCCGGTGGGGTTGACGGTTCTCGAGCGGGCACGATGGCCGGTATCCCCTCCCGATGCCGTTTTACTTAGTTGACCTAACGAAAGGACGAGCGTACAGTTACTTAGAGCAACGAAGTATTCGAGGCCAGGAGTACGGAATGTCGGTAGCGCAGCACACCGCTGCAGAGCTGGTGCACAACATCTTCGACCTGCAGCGGGCTCTGCGGGGGGTCACCGCCGCGGGGACGAAGTACTCGGACCTGGGCCCGGCGCACACCGGCGTCCTGTTCTTCATCGGCGACGGCGGCCCGATGAGGGCGTCGGCCCTCGCTGCCAGGCTCGGGATCGGTGCGTCCGCCCTCAGCCGGCAGCTCGCCGACCTCGAGCAGCACGGGTTCGTCGTGCGTACGCCTGATCCGCTCGACGGCCGGGCCTGCCTCCTGTCCCTGTCGCAGGAGGGCGAGAAGTACCTCGCCGAGACCTACGAGCGCAGGGCGGAGACGTTGCGGGAGATCCTGACCGACTGGACGGAGAGCGAGGCCGAGGCGGCGTCGTCGTCCGTGCAGCACCTGACCGCCGCTCTCCGCTCTGCTGCCGGTCATCCGGCTGCGGCAGCGCAATGCCTCCCGCAGGGCGTCGCGACGCCGCTTCCCACCACCGCACACCGAACGGGCAACGACGGCCGCCACCTGGACCCCGCGTCCGAGACCACGAAGGAAGAACACTGATGGCCATCCATCCCACCAAGGCGGACACCGCCGGGGCGACGACACCGGCAGCGGCCAAAGCCGCCGGTCAGCACCACGGACACGAGCCCATGAGCCACAAGCAGATCCTGCAGGCACTCACGGGACTGCTCGCGGGCCTATTCACGGCGATCCTGAGCAGCACCATCGTCGCGAACGCGCTGCCGACGATCATGAGCGACCTCAACGGCTCCCAGACGGACTTCGCCTGGGTCATCACGGCCGCACTGCTCGCCAACGCCGCGACGACCCCGATCTGGGGCAAGTTCTCCGACCTGTTCGACAAGAAGGTCCTGGTGCAGGTCAGCATCGTCATCTTCGTGGCGGGCTCGGTCCTCGCCGGTTTCGCGCAGACCATCCCCCTGCTCCTCACGGCCCGCGTCATCCAGGGTGTTGCGATGGGCGGTCTGACAGCACTCGCGCAGGCCATCATCGGCACCATCATCGCCCCGCGTGAGCGCGGGCGGTACTCCGGCTACATGGGCGGCGTCATGGCGGTCGCGACGGCGGGCGGACCACTCCTCGGCGGCTTCATCGTCGACTCACCGCTCGGCTGGCGCTGGACGTTCTTCGTCTGCGTGCCGCTCGCAATCATCGCGCTGATCCTGCTGCAGGTGACCCTCAAGCTCCCGGACACGCGCCGCAAGGCGAGGATCGACTGGATCGGGTCGGTGCTCCTGACAGCCGGCGTAAGTCTCCTCCTCATCTGGGTCTCCTTCGCAGGCAAGGAGGGCTACTACGAGTGGTTCTCCCGCGAGAGCGCCCTCATGGTCGGGGGCAGCGTGATCCTCCTGGCGCTCCTCCTCGTGGTGGAGTCCAAGGTGGCCGAGCCCGTCATCCCGCTCAAGATCATCTCCGAGCGGACCACGGCCCTCGCGATCGTCGCTTCCATCGCCGTCGGGATCGCACTCTTCGCGAGCTCGAGCTACCTCGGCCAGTACTACCAGGTGGCCCGCGGTGCCACGCCCACCGAGGCGGGCCTGCTGACCCTGCCGATGATCGCGGGCAACCTGCTGGGGTCCATCGGTGCGGGACAACTCGTCACCAAGTACGGCAAGTGGAAGCGGTACCTGATCGCCGGTGCCCTGTTCCTCATCGCCGGCCTGGGCCTGGCCGGCACCATCGACCACCTGACCGAGCTCTGGCTCGTCGGCATCTACACCTTCGTCTTCGGTATGGGCCTCGGGCTCATGCTGCAGAACCTCGTCCTCGCCGTCCAGAACACCGTGGCGGTCAAGGACATCGGCTCGGCGAGTGCCTCCGTCGCGTTCTTCCGCTCGATGGGCGGAGCTGCCGGCGTCGCCGTGCTGGGTGCGATCCTCGGCACGCAGGTGGAGAACAAGACGACCGAGGGACTTGCCGCGGCGGGCATCCCGACCACCGGTGGTGCGGCGGGAGGAACGCTCGACCTCGTCGACCTTCCCGCTCCCGTCGCCGACATAGTGCGGGCCGCCTACGGTGACAGCACGGCCATGATCTTCCTGATCACGGCGGTCATCGCGGTCATCGGCCTCGCGTGCGTCCTGTTCATCAAGGAAGCGCCGCTGCGCCGCACCGTCGACTTCGTGCAGGCTGCCCCTGCCGGCCCGGCCGGTTCGATGTCACCCGCGGCTACCGGCGCCGCTCCTGCGCTAGCCGGCGCGGACGGGGGCCCTGCTGCCGAATCGGGTCAGGTCAACGGAACGCAGGCGGCGGGGGAGCCCGACGTCGTCGCCGTGCAGCCATCGCACGGCCGGCACAGCGCCGGACCGGTCGCGCTCTCCAGGAGCGACGTCGACCGCGCGGCCCAGGAACTGTCCGAGCTCGACGCCGGTGTGCCGCGCGGAGCGGACGCCGCCCGCTAGCCCGGCTCACGCACGAACCGGAACAGGCCATCGGGGGAGACCCCGGTGGCCTGCTGCCCGTTATCGGTGGAATCGTTTTCCCGTGGCGGACGAGCATCCTTGGGTGAAGGACCAGCCAGTAGCATCGGAGGGTGAAACCGTTCCTCCTCCTGGCCACCCGTGCGGAAGACTATGCCGCCGACGCCGAGTACCGAAGCTTCCTGCGCTACGGGGGACTCGACGAGGCCGGATTGAGGCGCATCCGCCTGGAGGCGGAGCAACTTCCGGACCTGGACCTCGCGGATTATTCGGGGATCTTCCTGGGCGGCAGTCCCTTCAATTCCTCGGATCCGGAGGAATCGAAGAGTGCCGTGCAGGTCCGCGTGGAGCACGAGCTCGGGCGCCTGCTGGACCGCGTGGTCGCCGAGGACTTTCCCTTCTTCGGTGCGTGCTACGGCGTGGGGACCCTGGGCCGTCACCAGGGTGCCGTCATCGACTCCTCCTTTGCCGAGCCGATCGGCGCGGTCGAGATCACGCTTACCGAGGACGGCGTTGCCGACCCGCTCCTCGCGGACCTGCCGTCGTCGTTCGCCGCCTACGTGGGGCACAAGGAGGCGTGCGCCACGCTGCCGGAGAGTGCAGTGCTGCTGGCATCCTCCGCGACGTGCCCCGTGCAGATGTTCCGCGTGAGACAGAACGTGTACGCGACGCAGTTCCACCCGGAACTCGACGTCGACGCGCTCGTGGGCCGCATCAGCACATACCGCCATGCCGGCTACTTCCCGCCGGAGCAGGCGGACGACTACATCGAGCGCGCACGTGCCACGGCGGTCGATCAGCCCGCGGCAATCCTCCGCGCCTTCGTCACCCGCTACGCGCGGAACTGACCAGCCCTTGCCTGCGGCGATCCTGCCGCAACGCTGAGGGTCGGTTGCGTGAAGCCCTGCCTACGATGACGGCATGGGGAATCGACGATGATGAAGTCAGCAGATCCGTTCGGAGTGGCGCGCCGCTCCCGGCAGGACGAGCCATGGGTCGCTGCGGAGAAGGCCGAGCGGCTCCGCGAGGAACTGACCCGGGCCCGGTGCGAGCTCGAGCTGCACCGGCGGCACGGGACGCCGGCCGTTCCCCCGGCCGATGCCGCGGCCGCCCATCGATGCACAGGCCGAGGGCCGCTGCGCAGGAAAGAGCGCGGCGTCGGCGTCGCGGTCTGGTTCGTGACCTTCTATCTCCTGCTCGCCATCCTCGCGAGCCCGGGCCAGGACGCCGCCGGTCACAGCGTCCATCAGCCCGCCGTGGTCGGCGAAGCCAGTACCTCGTACACCTCGGGAGGGTGAGCCCAGGGCAGTGCCGCTGGTTCGAGGGGCATCGTTTCCCTCGTCGGCACGCTGTCCCTGTCCCTGCGTCGGTGCCGGGCGGTAGTGTCGAAGGACAGCACCGCGCAGGACGACACGGAAGAGGTACCCGTCATCGGTTCCAGCAAGAGCACCACATCAGCGGGCCGGGCCGTTCCGGTCATTCCCGCGCCCGGCGAGAAACGCCACCACCAGGTGCTCATCATCGGCGGCGGCAATGCCGGAGTGTCCCTGGCCGGGCGCCTCCGCCGGTACCGGATGAAGGACATCGCCGTCATCGAGCCCCGGGAACGCCACTTCTACCAGCCGCTCTTCTCGCACATCGCAGGTGGAACAGCCGACGCCCTGGAGGCAGTCCGGCTGCAGTCCGCCGTGATGCCGAAGGGTGTCACTTGGATCCAGGACAAGGCGACGGACGTCAGTACGGACACCAACACCGTGCTCCTGGCCTCCGGTTCCGCCGTCACCTACGACCACCTCGTGGTGTGTCCCGGCATCCAGAACGACTGGGCGGTGGTGCCGGGCCTCAAGGAGGCGATGGAGGGTCCGCACGGTGGATCGAACTACGAGTACGAACTCGCTCCGAAGGCCTGGAAACTCTTCAAGGACCTCACCAGCGGGACGGTCGTCTTCACCCAGCCGCCCGGGCCGGCCTCGTGCGACGGCGCCGCCCAGAAGCCCATGTACCTCGCGTGCGACCACTGGCGACAGACTGGGGTGCTCAAGGACATCAGGGTGGTCCTGGCCGTGTCCACGCCGACGATCTTCGGCATGGACATCATCGACGACGAGCTGACCCGGAAGATCAAGGAATACGGGATCGAGGTCCGCTACAGCACCGAACTCGCCTCCGTGGACCCGGACAACCGGTCGGTCGAGCTCAGGAACAGCGTCACCGGCGTCCCGGAGACGCTGTCCTACGACGTCCTCCACGCGGTGCCGCCGCAGTCCGCGCCGGAATGGCTGAAGACCACCGACCTTCCGGCGCGGGGCAACCCGGGCGGCTTCGTCGAGGTGGATCCGGTCATCCTGCGGCACACGCGTTTCCCGGCCATTTGGTCCCTGGGTGATGCCGCGTCCACGCTGAACTCCAAGTCCGGCGCAGCACTGCGCATGCAGACGAAGGTCCTTGCCAAGAACGTCCGGGCGGTCATCAGGGGCAGGAAGCCGACGGCGAAGTACAACCACTACTCGGCCTGCCCCTTCGTGGTGAGCAGGAATACGGTGGTCTTCTCGGAATTCGACGACAAGTATGCTCCCATGCCCACTGTGCCGGGGTGGAAGAACCTCGCCCGGGAGCGGAGGCTGACGTTCTTCCTCGAGCGCATCGTGCTTCCGAAGGTCTACTGGAACCTCATCCTCAAGGGCCGCGCCTGATCCCAGAAGTGGGTGCGCGCTTCACCGGCAATTCATCCGCGGTTGACGGCGGTGTCGGGTAGCGGCGGTTGGATCGTCGAGGCGGTCCAGCCGGTCCCGCCACCGACAGTTCCGAAGGGATCACCCTTGCCAGTTCGCGCCTTCCGCTCTGCCCGCTCCGCCGGAATTCCCCGTTCCAACGGCTCCGCCCGCTCCGTCCGCACCGTCGCCGTCGCCGCCGTCGGACTCTCGCTCCTGGCTGTATCCGCCCCCGCCACGCCGACGCCCGACCTGCGGCAAGCGTCCGTGAAGCGCCCCGCCGCGACGCCGATCCTGGTAGGGCACCGCGGCGCAGGCGGCACTGCGCCGGAGAACACGGTTTCCGCGTTCAAGGACGGACGCGCTTCCGGTGCTGACTTCATCGAGATCGATGTCCAGCTCAGTGCCGACGGCGTTCCGTTCCTCTTCCATGACGACACGCCGGCGCGGACGACCAACGTCGAGGACGTGTTCCCCGGGCGCGCCGCCGATCCGATCACGTCCTTCACCTGGGCGGAACTGCAGCAGCTCGATGCCGGCTCGTACTTCGACCGGCGCTTCACCGGCGAGAGGATCCCCCACCTCGACGACGCCGCCGCCGTCGGAACACGCACGACGGGCGTCTACATCGAGATCAAGTCCCCCTGGAACTCCCCCGGGATCGAGCAGCTGATTGCGGACGAGCTGCACACCAATCCTGCCTGGCAGAAACTGGTCGCAGCGGACAAGGTGCAGGTCATCGGCTTCGATGAGGCATCCAACCGGCGCTTCGCGGAGCTCGCCCCCGAGATTCAGCTGCAGCAGCTCACCGGTGCGGTGCCCCGAGCCGATGTGCTTGCCGCGTGGGCAACGTACGTGGATTCCGTCGGTGCCAACTACCGGGTCGTGAACGCGGAGGACGTCGCCAGGGTGAAGGCCGCCGGACTGGCCATGAGCGTCTACACCGTCAATTCGCCGGAGGCCGTGCAGGCGGTCACGGATCTCGGGGTCGACGCCGTCACCACCGATTTCCCGATCGAGAGCAGCCGCCACCTCCGTGGGTTGCCGGTCTTCCCGGGTGCCACCATCGAGATCAGCGGAGCGGTGAACGACCCGTTGGGCAACGACGTGCAACCCGAGACGGGCGAGTACGTCGCGCTGCGGAACGCGTCCGGAACAGCCGTGGACGTCAGCGGCTACTTCCTGCGGGACGCCGCAAACAACATCCTGGTGGTGGGGGACGGTTACGTGCTGCAGCCGGGCGGTGAGCTGCGTGTCTACACGGGACCGGGCACGAACTCCGCCTCCGCCTACTACAACGGCCAGGGCGCGTCCCTCCTCAACAACACCGGGGATTCACTCGGATTGTGGACGCCGGACCTGCGCCTCGTCGACGTCTTCGCGAACTGAGGTAGTCCTTCTCGGGCATCGCTTCCCGCTACCAAGGACGACGGCAGTACCAGGGACGACGGCGGCACCACCGGTGTCGCCGTCGTCGCTCTCGGGACCCTTGTTCCCGCCCGAACAGCCCCGTAGCATCCGGTCATGGAGATCCCCGTAGCATCCGGTCATGGAGATCATTGAGTATCACCCGCGGCCTGACCAGCTCGTGTACACCTTCGGCGGCAGCGCCCCGGTACTGAGCGTGCGGCCCGGGACTGCGCTGAAGCTCTGGTCGGAGGACGCCTTCAACAACGCACTGACCTCGGTGCACGATGTCTCGGGGGAGAGGGTGGACCTCGCCTTCATCAATCCGCAGACCGGTCCCTTCTACGTGGAGGGCGCCGAACCGGGGGACACGCTGGCCCTGCACATCGCCGACCTGACACCTGCCCGGTCCTACGGCGCTTCTGCCACGGTCCCCTTCTTCGGCGGTCTTACCAGCACGGACCGCACCGCCACGCTGCAGGAACCACTGCCGGACATCACCTGGATCTACCACGTGGACACCGAACGGCGGACGGTCGGTTTCCAGTCCCGGCTCGGGGACTTCGGGGTCGCGCTGCCGCTCGAACCCATGCTCGGCACCGTCGGAGTGGCGCCACCCGGAGGGGAGGTGCGCTCGGCGCTGGTGCCTGAGCGGTTCGGAGGCAACATGGACGCACCGGACGTGAAACCGGGTACGACGGTCTACCTCGGCGTGAACGTCGAGGGTGCTCTCTTCTCGATCGGCGACGGGCACTACCGCCAGGGTGAGGGCGAGGCCTGCGGCACCGCGGTCGAGGGAGCCATGCACTCGACGATCATCGTCGAGCTGATCAAGGGCGGGGCTCCTGCGTGGCCCCGGCTCGAGACCGACTACCACTGGATGGCGGTGGGCTCCTTCCGGCCCATGGAGGACTCGTGGCGCATCGGCCAGTTGGAGATGGTGCGGTGGTTCGGCGATCTTTTCGGGCTGCACCGGCTGGACGCCTACCAACTCCTGACCCAGACCGCGCTGGCGCCGATCGCCAACGCGGTGGACGCCAACTACAGCGTGGTCGTGAAGGCACCGAAGGCCCTCTTCCCGGCCGTCGATGCCTACGGTGGCCTGCACGCGAACCTGCGGCGGCGCGCTGCGGAGCTCCGTTGAGCAGCACCGGAGGCTCGGCCGGCCGGCGCGCAGCGGAGCTCCGCCAGGCGGCGCAAGAGGTTCGGCCGGCCGGCCGCATGCGGCGGAGCTCCGCCCGGCGGCGCATGGCGAAGGGCGCCGGTGGTGGCCGACGCCCTTCGCCTTCGGCGTGCTACTTGGCGAGGAAGCGGAGGAGGATCTCGTTGATCTCGGCGCCGTGCGTCCAGAGCATGCCGTGGGGGGCGTCGTCGATCTCGACGTATTCGGCGGACGGCAGGCGCTTGGTGAACTCACGGCCGGTGGCGTCGATGGGCAGGATGCGGTCGTCGGTGCCGTGGACGATCAGGGCAGGGACGGTGACCTTGTCGATGTCGGAACGGAAGTCGGTGAGCCAGGAGTCGACGACGGCGAAGGAGGCGTACCAGGACGATCCGGCGGCCACGTTCCAGGCGTTGCGCAGTGCTTCTTCGCTGAGGCGGTTGCCGAGGAAGTTGTCGGTGTTGAAGAAGTCGTTGTAGAAGTTCGTGAACCAGGCGTAGCGGTCTTCGGTGGCGGCGGTGCGGATGCCGTCGAAGACGGTGGCTGGAACGCCGGTGGGATTGTCGCCGGTCTGGAGCAGGAACGGCTCGAGGGAGGCGAGGAAAGCGGCCTTGGCGATGCGTGCCTCGCCGTAGGTGCCGATGTAGCGGCCGACCTCACCGGTGCCCATGGAGAAGCCGACGAGGACGACGTCGTGGAGGTCGAGGGTCTCGAGGACGGTGTTCAGGTCAGCGGCGAAGGTGTCGTAGTCGTAGCCCGTGGTGGGCTTGCTGGACTGGCCGAAACCGCGGCGGTCGTAGGTGATGACGCGGTAGCCGGCGTTCAGCAGGGCGTTGGACTGCTTCTCCCACGAGTTGCCGTCCAGGGGGTAGCCGTGGATCAGGACGACGGGCTGGCCCGTGCCGTGGTCCTCGTAGTAGAGCTCGATGTCCGTGGTGTTCTCTGTGCCGACTGTGATGAAGCCCATTGTCCTGGTCCTTGTCTCGAGAGTAGAGAACGGTCGTTTTCTTCGGTTCTCACAGCGTATAGAACGATCGTTCTCATTACAAGTACTATGGGTCCATGAGTTTTTCCGAGATCCGAGAGCGCATCGAGGCGACGGCCGATGATCTGTACAACGCGAGAGGGATCCAGGCGGTGGGGATGGATGAACTCCGCGCGGCCGCTGGTGTGTCGCTGAAGAAGCTGTACCAGGAGTATCCGTCCAAGAGCGCGATCGTCATGGCCGTGCTGGAGCGACGGCACCGGTCGTGGACAGAGGGTCTTGACGGCTTGGTCCGTCAGGCCGAGAACCCGCGCGCGCGGCTGCTGGCGATCTTCGACTACCTGACGCGATGGTTCGGTGAGGACTCGTTCAGGGGGTGCGGGTTCATCAACACGTTCGCGGAACTCGGAGCGGTGAGTCCGGAGGTCGCGGACTATGCCCGGCAGCACAAGGCATCGTTCCAGGACTACGTCGCACAGCTGGTCGCCGACGCAGGAGCGCCGTCGTACCTCGGCCCGCAGTTGTCGATCCTCGCCGAAGGCGCTCAGACCACAGCGGCCATCGCCGGGTCGACGGAGGCGGCCGACCAGGCACGCGCGGCGGCCGAAGTGCTCATCGATGCAGCACTGGGGACGGAGACGCCCGGCGCCGCTTAACCCACCAGGTCCTGGTACTCGGGGTGGTCCTCTATGAAGGCGGCGACGAACCCGCACTGCGGGACCACGGTGAGGGCCTGGGCGCGGGCATCGTCGAGGGCGCGGCGGATCAGGGTACTCCCGATGCCCTGCCCCTCCACCTCCTCGTCCACCACGGTGTGCGTGAAGGTGATGGTGTCGTCCGATCGCTCGTAGGCGGCGATCCCGGCGGGCTCACCCCCGAGGCTCGCGGTGTAGCGGCTCTTCGCTTCGTTGTTGCTGACCTCGACCCCGGCGTTCGCTGCTTCTCCTGCGTTTCCGGTGGTGCCCGTATCTTCGGCGCTCATGCAGTCACCTTGGCACTGCGGCGCGGTGCGGGTCAACGCTGCAGTGCGGTTGCGTCGGCGCTCGCGCCCAGCATCTGCCCGGCGGAACGCGGCCGCGCCCCGAGGCTACCCGGTGCTCGGAGCGGGGGATGCACCGTGCTCTGCCGCAGTGCCCTCCAGGAGCCAGGCCAGGGCTTCGGATTCCGAGGTGAAGAACCGCGTCGGGGTGGGGGAGCGGTGCGAGAACCCGGACAAGACCTCGTCCATGGCGTCCTGACCCACGAGCGCCACCCGGGAATAGCCGCGGTAGGCCGCCATGCCCACGCGCGCCTCCGGCGTGACGCCGGTGATGCCGTGCATGTGCACCAGGAGCGGGAAGGCCGCGGGGCCGTGGAACTCGGCGAGGGCGCGGGCTGCAGCGACGCCGTGCGCGTGCGTGATCTCTACACCGCGCCGCCACCGCAGCCTGAGGAAACCCCTCTCGAAGTGCACACTGAACGGGTCCATGGAGTCCTTCGCGGTGGGCCGGCGGTCGATGGCTGAACAGCTTAGCAAGGGTGGCTCCTCGTGTGACCCCCGAGTCCACAAGTGCACGCCGTCCCCTGGGGTTCGTCGCTCACGCTGTAGCGTCTGGGTCATGACGCTGAGCATCTTGGTGACCGGAGCGAGCCGTGGCATCGGGGCCGCCATCGCGCAGGAGCTTGCCGCGCGGGGGCACCGCATTGCCGTGCATGCCGGGCGGGACGGCACTGCCGCAGCAGCGGTCCACGCTGCGCTGCCCGGCACCGGTCACGCCGTCGTCGTCGGTGACGTCGCGGATCCGGAAGCGTGTGAAAGCATCGTGGCCGACACCGTGGGGCACCTGGGCGGGGTCGACGTCCTCGTCAACAATGCGGGCATCTTCGAAGCGCACCCCATCGACTCGACGCCGTTCGAGCAATGGCAGCAGGCGTGGGGGCACACGCTGGCCGTCAACCTGCTGGGACCGGCGAACCTTGCCTGGCTGGTGGCGCGGCACCTGCTCGATCGCCCGTCCGGACCGGAGGGCGGAAGGCTCGTCAGTGTGGGCTCGCGCGGCGCCTATCGCGGCGAGCCCCTCACCCCGGCCTACGGGGCCAGCAAGGCGGGGCTCCATTCCATGACCCAGTCCCTGGCGGTCGCCCTCGCACCGCACGGCATCCTCGCGGCGGCGGTCGCACCGGGATTCGTCGAGACGGACATGGGCAGGTCGGTCCTCGACGGGCCGGGAGGTGACGCTGTCCGGGCGCAGAGCCCTTTCAACCGCGTGGCGACCCCGGAGGACATCGCGCAGGCCGTCGCGTGGCTCGCCACCGATGCCCCCCTCTGGGTCAGCGGCACCGTGGTCGACGCGAACGGCGCGTCCTACCTCCGCTAGGACGCAGGTCCGCCGCTGCCGTGGGCCGGGGCGTGCAGTTCGAGGGGCGGACGGCGGAGGGGCGTCGTCGTCGCGCCGTAGTGCGCGACGACGACCCCCGGCCCGCGGGTGGCCTTGCCCGTGGTGCTACCCCTGGCGGGCCTTCATGCGTGGATTCTTCTTGTTGATGACGAAGGTCCTGCCGCGGCGCCGGACGATCTGGGCGCCCGGGACCTTCTTGAGGGCGCGGAGGGAATTGCGGACTTTCATGGTGCTCCTTCAGTGATTCTCGCTGGTGGGGTGGGAGTACGCAGGGGACGAGCGAAGCTCGTCATCCGTGAGGGCGCAGGCGTCGAGCAGGCCGGTGATGTCGTCGTCGTCCAGGGCGTCGCCGGTGAGGGCGAGGTGCGTCCCACGGCACCACTCGCCGTGGCGCTCGGCCGCGGTCCATGGGCCGCCGTTGCCGAGCGAGATGCGCGGGCCTACTCCGTGCACGGCGACCCTCGCGTCCGGCATACCCGCGATCCAGACACTGCCGCGGACGAAGCAGCAGCCCTCCGAGACGGCGCCGAGGGCTGTGCGGAAGCGGCCCGGGTGCAAGGGGCGGGTGATGCGGTGCTCGAGGGTGCGGAACGGTGCCGACGCGATCGTGGGTGCGAGGACTGCGCCGGGCAGGCTCCGTGCCTGGGACGCCCCGTAGTCGTGGCGGGCGAGGGTGGCGGCGTCGGCCGCCGAGACGCGGGCGTGCGGAGCGAGCTGACCGATGAGCTGGAGCCCGCGCGCGTCGAGGGCGGCGTCGGTCGGCAGGAGGTCACTCACCGTGGTGAGGACCGTGTCCGCGAACAGGAGCTCACCCATCAGGAACTCGCCCGGCGTCCGCGCGTCCTCGGGAACCGCGGTGTAGCCGGAGGCGAACAGGGTGTGGTGGTCCCACAGCTGGTCCTCCACGTCCTCGGGACGCAGTGCGAGCGCGACGGCGTCCACCACGAAGGCGCCGGGCGCGATCGAGTGGAGTCCGTCGATGGCGTTCTCGGCCGTGGTTCCGGGTGGCAGGCCCACCACGGCACGCTCGACGCCCTCGGACGCGAGACGCAGGAGGGCAGGGGCGAGGTCGAACCGCACGGTGCAACTGAGGCAGCCGTGCTCCAGCACCCTGGACTCGCGCTCCACGATGCGGTCGTTCCGATGGATGCGGCGCGTGACCACTCCGCCGTCGAGGAGGTCGTGCAGGACGACCGGTGCGCCGATGGCGGGGCCTGCCACCAGCGCGGCTGCAGTGTTGCGACTCAGCGCATCGAGGGAGGTGAGGATGACGAGATGCATTGCCCTACTATATAAGAATGGTTCTCAATAACCAAGGATCACCCGTCGGGCACCTGCGGGAATAGGCATCCGCTGCGGGCTGAAGACCGAGGAGCGGGTGGCCAGGGGCAGGTGCGGGTACTAGCGTCGAATCCAAGGCATCCACGCCACCATCACCAGCCAGGAGAGTTCCCATGTCACGCGTAGCCATCATCGGTGGGCACGGAAAAGTAGCCCTGCACCTCACGAAGATCCTCACCAGTCAGGGCCACCAGGTGAGTTCGATCTTCCGCAACCAGGATCATGCCGCCGACGTCGAGCAGGCCGGCGCCACCGCGGTGGTGGCCGACGTCTCGGAGCTGTCCGTCGCGCAGATGGCGAACGTCTTCCGCGGGCACGACGCCGTCGTGTGGTCCGCCGGCGCGGGTGGCAGCAGTCCCGAGGCCACCTACGCCGTCGATCGCGACGCTGCGATCCGTTCGATGGACGCCGCTCAGGAGGCATCGGTCGGGCGCTATGTCATGGTGTCCTACCTCGGTGCCCGGAAGGACCACGGGGTGCCCGAGGACAACGGTTTCTATCACTACGCCGAGGCCAAGGCCGCGGCGGACGAGCACCTGCGGAACTCGGAGCTCGCGTGGACGATCCTCGGTCCGGGCGCGCTGACCACCGACCCGGGCACGGGGATGATCGAGGTGTCGGACACGCCCCAGCGGGACTCCGTCCCACGCGAGGACGTCGCGCACGTGGCGGCCGTCGTGCTCGGGAACCTCGGCACCGTGGACAGGACGATCCAGTTCAACAGTGGCGAGACGCCGATCGCGGAGGCGATCGACGCGGCACTGTAGGGTCGCCGCCGAGCGGGAGGGGCGGCGCGTCCTGCTGCGGCGCCCCTCCCGCAGACCTGCATCAGCCGGGGCGGCGGACCGTCCGGCGCGCGGCTGCTAGCCGATGGGTGCCGGCATCGGCATGACCTCGTACTCCACGCCGATGGCGTGTCCGGTCACCGGATCGGCCATCTCGACGCGCCACCCGGAGGCGAACTGGTCGACACCGTGGATCATGGGGACGGTTCCCGAGATCAGCACCGTGCCAGCCTCGGCGAGACCCATTCCGGCGAGGACGTCGAGCCAGTAGTCAGGGGACAGCAGGGCACCGAGCGTGCTGTCCTGGATGAGCTCCTCGCCGGTGTCCGAGCGCACCCAGGCGCGGAGCGTGATGGCGTCGAGGTGCTCCCGGACGTCGTCGAGCCGCCAGGCCTGGCGCCCGAGGACGTCCGGGCTCGCGTTCTTGCTCCAGGCCACGCCGTGGACCTCCAGTGCCCTGTCGGTGTGATCGCACGCGACGGTCAGGAGGACGCCCTCCGTGGTGATCACGAGGGCCCATTCGGCCTCGCCGGAAGTCTTCTCGTGCTGCACGCTGACCGCACCGATCTGCTGCGCCAGATAGGGAGAGACGGGGTACAGGGCGGGCGTCGTCGACGGAACGGGCACGCCGAGCTCGGCCAGCTCCGCGATGTGCGCCTGGACCTCGTCCTGCTCGCGGCCGGCGTAGCCAGCATTGAGCAGTCGGGTCACCTCGACGTCCTGCTGCGTGCCGTCCGGCAGTTCGAAGGTAAGGGTCGTCATGGGTCGTCCTCCTGTGGTGGCGTGAAGCTCTTACATTCCGGAAACCGAAGTGGTCGCCAATCTACAACATGTATGCGTAATGTATACATCTAACGCCGGTGTGGCGGGAATCACCTTCAGTCTGGAGAATTTCGATGGCACACAACCCTGGTTCGTCCGGCGTTCGCGCGCCCGGCGCCGAAACGCCCCCTCGTCCACCCGGCCTCTACAAGGCCTTCGCTGCGAGCCTCACCGGCACCGCCCTCGAGTGGTACGACTTCGCCGTCTACTCCGCGGCAGCGGCAGTCGTCTTCCCGATCATCTTCTTCCCTGCGTCCGATCCACTCACCGGAACCATCCTCGCCTTCTCCACGTACGCCGTCGGTTACATCTCCCGGCCCGTGGGCGGGATCATCTTCGGGCGCCTCGGGGACAAGATCGGGCGGAAGAAGATCCTCGTCATCACGCTGATGATCATCGGCATCGCCACGGTGCTGATCGGCGTCCTGCCGGGATATTCGTCCATCGGCATCGCCGCCCCGATCATCCTGGTGATGCTGCGCTTCGCCCAGGGTGTCGGCGTCGGCGGGGAATGGGGCGGGGCGGTCCTGCTCTCCAGTGAGTACGGCGATCCCCAGAAGCGCGGATTCTGGGCGTCGGCCGCGCAGGTCGGTCCTCCTGCCGGCAACCTGATGGCCAACGGCGCGCTCGCCCTCCTCACCGTCCTGCTCTCGGAGGAGCAGTTCCTCGACTTCGGCTGGCGCATCGCCTTTTTGGCGTCGGCGCTCCTCGTGGGCTTCGGCCTGTGGATCCGGCTGCGGCTCGAGGACACCCCGATCTTCAAGGCGATCGAAGCGCATGGTGAGCGTCCGGCTGCGCCGATCAAGGAGGTGTTCCGCAACGAACTGCGTCCGCTGATCGCCGCCATCCTGTCCCGCGTGGGCCCGGATGTGCTGTACGCGCTGTTCACGGTCTTCACGCTGACCTACGGCATCCAGGTACTCGGGTTCGAGCGGAACCAGGTGCTCACCGCGGTGCTGATCGGCTCGGGCTGCCAGCTCTTCCTGATCCCGCTGGCGGGGGCGGTCTCGGACCGCATCAACCGCAGGCTGGTGTACGGTATCGCCGCCGTCCTCGGAGCGCTGTGGACGTTCATCTTCTTCGCACTGCTCGACGGCGACAACCAGTTCCTGCTGATCATCGGCATCGTGCTCGGGCTGGCTTCCCACTCCTTCATGTACGGGCCGCAAGCCGCCTTCATCGTGGAGCAGTTCTCACCGCGCCTCCGCGCGACGGGCAGCTCACTCGCCTACACCTTCGCCGGTGTCATCGGTGGTGCCATCGCGCCCCTGATGTTCACCGTGCTGCTGAGCAACTTCGACAGCTGGGTCCCGGTGGCCGTGTATGTCGCCGTCGCCGGGGTGGTCACCCTGATCGGGCTCTCGCTCGGGCGCAACCCGCATGCCACGGAGGACGACGAATACCGGCTGATGCTAGAAGGGTCGAAGACCTGACCCTGGGATCCGCATCCTGCTCCGGGCCGCTGCTAGGCCCGGAGCAGGATGCTGCGCGTCACGGCGAGGTGGCGGCTGATCGCGGTCTCGGCATCGCCGCTCGCGAGGGCGTCGATGATGTCCTGGTGCTCGGCGCACACCTGCTGCCGCCGTCCCTCGACCCTGATCAGGGCTTCCACGCCCACGAGGACCTGCCGGACCTGCAGCTTGCGGTAGGTCTGCGACATCAGTTCATTGCCGGCGGCGTCGACCAGCGCCTGGTGGAAGAGGGCGTCCAGCCGGATGAACTCCTTCACCGAGTCCGCGACCAGTGGGTCCGGCAGGGCGGCCTGCTGGCGCAGGATGTCCTGCATGCTGTCGACCGGCGGAGTTCCGGCCGCGATGGACACACGTGCGGCATGGCTTTCGAGAACTCCCCGGAGGTCCATGAGATCGGAGACCTGCCGAGCGGTCACGATCGGTATGTAGGCCCCGCGCTGGGGGATCAGCTCGACGAGGCCGTCGGCCGCCAGGAGGAGGAATGCCTCGCGCACCGGCGTCCGGGATACCCCGATGCGCTCCGCGAGTTCCTGTTCGTTCAGGAACTGGCCCTGCATGGACCCGTCCGTCAGGACGTTCTCACGCAGGTAGGCGTATGCCTTCTCGCGGCCGGAGACGGCGCCGCCACTAGTTCTTGCCATACATTAGGTATACAACGAAAAGGAGAGACCGATGCGTGTTGCCATCGCCCAGATGACCAGCGGTTCCGATCCCAGTGAGAACCTGGAGCAGGTCGAGCGCCTCACCCGGGAGGCCTCCGCCGGTGGAGCCGACCTCGTCGTGTTCCCCGAGGCGACGATGTGCGCCTTCGGCAACGACCTCTCCGCCGTCGTCGAGCCGCTCGACGGGCCATGGGCGTCACGGGTCCGAGAGATCGCCGTCGGCTCGGAGATCGTGATCGTAGCCGGGATGTTCACGCCCGGCAGCGAGGGGCGCGTGCGGAACACACTGCTCGCCGTCGGTCCGGGTGTCGACACCAGCTATGACAAGGTGCACCTGTTCGACGCCTTCGGATACCGCGAGTCGGACAGCGTGGAGCCGGGCACGCAGGCGGTCACCTTCGCGCTCGAGGGCGCCACGGTCGGCCTCGCGACCTGCTACGACATCCGCTTCCCCGCCCTGTTCGCGGCCAATGCCGGAAAGGGCGCCCAGGTGAACATCGTCTGCGCTTCCTGGGGCGCGGGCGAGGGCAAGGTGGAGCAGTGGTCGTTGCTGGCGCGGGCGCGGGCCCTGGACAGCACCACGTTCGTCGTCGCCTGCGGTCAGGCGGACCCGGCCAGCAGCGGCATGCAGCTGACCGGATCGGCGCCCACCGGCGTGGGGCACAGCGCCGTGGTGTCGCCGCTCGGCCGGGTCATCGCCGAACTGGGGCCCGCGCCGGAGCTGGCCTTCGTCGACATCGACACCGCGGAGATCGACGACGCCCGCGGCAAGCTCCCCGTCCTGGCGAACGCGCGCTCCTTCTAGGGCTGCAGGCCGGCTCACACGCCGACATCGGTCACGCCCGCCGTGCGAGCTCCATGAACATCGTCGAATGCAGGCTGTCGACATGGGCGTGCGCGATGGCCACCGCTCCTGTGACGTCGCGCTTCCGCAGGGCGTGGACCAGGGCGATGTGGTCCTCGTTCGCCCGATGCAGCGCCTCGATGGGGTAGGGGACGAAGTGCCCGTACAGTTCCGCCAGGATCGCCGCATGCACGTCGACCGCGGCGCCGAGATGTGATGCCGCCGCCACCGAGCGATGGAACTCGTCGTCGGCCTGGTGATATTCCGACCAGTCCGTTGCCGAAGCCATGCGGCGGGTCAGGGCCTCGAGCGCCCCGAGCTCGTCGCTCGTGGCGCGAACGGCGGCGAAGTGGGTGACGGCGCACTCGGCCAGCAGGCGCCGGTCGACGAGCTCGTGTACCAGGGCTGCGTCCGTCGAGCCGAGTGACAACCGCTCGAGGGCCGCGGCCGGAGGTTCCGCCGCCACGAAGGTGCCGCCGTCGCGCCCCCTGCGCCGCACCACGATGCCTTCCTCAGCGAGGCTCGCCATCGCCCGTCTCGCGGTCATGGGGCTCACCGAGAGCCCGAGTGCCAGATCTGCCTGGTCGGGCAGTCGCTCGCCGGGCTGCAGGAGTCCGAGGGAGATGGACGTCGCGATGCGGGCGCGGACGGCGTCGATAGCGCTGCGCCGCCCGTGCGGAGGCAGGTCCCGTGCTGCCGTAAGCGGCCCCTGGGCCAAAACATCATCCATTGCTTCCCCCGTCGTAGCACCTTGGCCTTGATATTAGTTCAACCTGAGCTAATATAGCGTGAGCCCCGTCACCCTAGCCAAGGCACCCATGACCCAGCCCCTTCCGCTCCTTGCGGTCCAGTCCGAACCGATCGCCATCGGTGAGCCGTCGTCGGTCTTCGCCGGACAGGTTTCCGACGCCGTCGCCGCACATCCCGAGAGCCGCCTCGTGGTCTACCCGGAGCTGCACCTGTTCGGCGACGGCTACCCGGACCAGCAGCGCACCGAGGCACTGCAGGACGCCGCGCAGCCCCTCGACGGCCCCCTCGTCCGCGAGCTCGCCCAGCTCGCCGGCGATCTCGGGGTCTGGCTCGTGCCCGGCAGCATCTGCGAGCGCGGCCCCGAGGGGCAGCTGTTCAACACCTCGCTCGTGCTGTCGCCGCAGGGCGAGCTCGCGGCGAGCTATCGCAAGATCTTCCCGTGGCGGCCGTTCGAGCCCTACGACCCGGGGGATGCCTTCGTCACCGTCGATCTCGAGGGATACGGCCGCGCTGGCCTATCGATCTGCTACGACGCGTGGTTCCCCGAGGTGACCCGCCAGCTGGCCTGGCTCGGAGCCGACGTCATCCTCAACGTCGTCAAGACCACCACGGAGGACCGCGAGCACGAGCTCGTCCTCGCCCGGGCCAACGCCATCGTGAACCAGGTGTTCATCGTCAGCGTCAACTGCGCCGGCCCCACCGGGCGTGGCCAGAGCATCATCGTGGACCCCGAGGGCGCCGTCCTCGAGGCGATCGAGGACGACGGTCCAGCCGTCATGGCGGCCACGCTCGATCTGCCGCGCGTCGACCACGTGCGCACGCACGGCACCGCCGGCCTGAACCGCATGTGGTCCCAGTTCCGCGCCCATGAAACCCCGATTGAACTGCCCATGTACTCGGGCCGCATCGACCCCGCCACGTGGACGCCCGCGTCCACCGCACGTCAGGACTAGCCATGCAGCACCCGTCCCAGCTCACCCGCACGCTCCGGCTGCCCTCGCTCGTCCTGTTCGGGCTCGCGTACCTCACGCCCCTGATCGTCCTCGCGATCTTCGGTGTCATCGCCGAGGCGACCGGCGGCGCGTCGCCGTCCGCCTACCTCCTCGCGCTCGTCGCGATGCTCTTCACCGCGCACAGCTACGGACGCATGGCCGTCGCATTCCCGGTGGCCGGATCGGCCTACACGTACGTGCGGCGGACCATCGAAGCCCGCGTCGGGTTCCTCGTCGGGTGGGCAGTCCTCCTGGACTACCTCTTCCTGCCCATGGTCATCTGGCTGATCGGCGGGTCCTACCTCTCGGCGCAGTTCCCCGGTACGCCGATCGGAGTGTGGATCCTCGCGTTCGTGGTGGTGACCACCGTGCTCAATATCGTCGGTATCAAGGTCGCCGAGAAGGCCAACTACCTCCTCATGGCGTTCCAGCTGCTGGTGATCGCGATCTTCGTGGCGCTGACGATCGGCACCCTCGTGAGCACGGGCGGTGCAGGTGCGCTCGTGAGTTCCGAGCCCTTCATCAACCCGACGGCGAACCTCGGCACGATCGCGGCCGGCGCGGCCATCGCCGCCTATTCCTTCCTCGGGTTCGACGCCGTCACCACCCTCACCGAGGAGACGGTCGAGCCCCGGAAGACCATGCCGCGGGCCATCATGCTGATCGCGCTGATCGGCGGCGCCATCTTCGTCTCCGTGTCCTACGTGACCCAGCTGATCCGGCCCGGGGGCACCTTCGAGAACTCGGCCTCCCTCGCGTCGGACATCGCCCTGCAGATCGGCGGCCAGCTCTTCGGTGCCATCTTCCTCGCGGGCCTCGTCGTCGCGCAGTTCGCCTCGGGTCTTGCCGCGCAGGCGAGCGCCTCGCGCCTGCTGTACGCGATGGGGCGCGACGCCGTGCTGCCGCCGAAGGTGTTCGGGTTCCTGCATGCCCGTTTCCGCACCCCGGTGACGAATATCGTCATCACCGGCATCGTGGGCCTCGTGGCGGTCTTCCTGGACGTCGCCACCTCCACGTCCTTCATCAACTTCGGCGCCTTCACCGCGTTCACCCTGGTCAACGTCGCGGTCATCGCGTACTACCTGCGCGAGAAGCGGACCGGCCGGCGGCTCAACCCGGTGTCCTACGTCGTGATCCCGGCGGTCGGCGCGCTGGTGGATGCCTTCCTGCTGACGCAGCTCGACTCCACCGCCATCATGCTCGGCCTCGGCTGGCTCGCGATCGGCATCGTGGTCCTGGCCGTGATCACGCGTGGGTTCCGCAAGGCCCCACCCGAGCTGGCGTCCGTGGAGAAGGAAGCTGTCTGATAGGAGGCATGCGCGTAACCCTCGGCCAGCTGGCGTCCGGCACGGACACGTCGGCGAACCTCGCCCGGATGGACACCGTCGCCGCAGCGGCGTCGGTTGCGGGTTCGCGGCTCGTCGTGTTTCCGGAGTACGCGACCTACGAGAAGAGCCGCGTGGACAGTTCCTTCGTCGCTGTGGCGCAGCCGCTCGACGGCAGCGTCGTGCAGGCCCTGGCGGGTATCGCCAGGCGGCACGGCGTCACGGTCGTCGCCGGAATGGTGGAGACCTCCGACGAGCGGAACCGCGCCTACAACACGATCGTCGCGCTCGACGACGGCGGCGAACTCGTCGCCGCCTACCGCAAGATCCACCTCTTCGACAGCCGGGGCTTCCACGAGTCGGGCCACATCAAACCCGCGCCCGACGTCGCGCCGGTCACCTTCACCCAAGACGGCACCGTCTTCGGCTTGCTCACGTGCTACGACCTCCGCTTCCCCGGGGTTGCGCAGTCGCTGCGCGACGCGGGGGCGCAGGTGGTCCTCGCCCCGTCGTCGTGGGTGCCGGGCGCGGGCAAGGGGGACCAGTGGGACCTCCTCACCAGGGCGAGAGCCCTCGACAACGGCGTGATCGTCGTCGCGGTGTCGCAGGCCGAGCCGGTCTCCATCGGCCGGAGCGTGGTGGCAGGACCGCTCGGAGAGGTCATCGGCAGGTGCGGTGCGGGGGAGGACCTCCTGACGGTGGACCTGCCGCTCGATGCGGTGCGGGACGCGCGGTCCCAGTTCCCGCTGCAAGCGCAGCGACGCGTCTAGCAGAGGGCAGCCGCTGGAGCGCGCGAAGGTCGCGCGATGCCTCGTGCGACGGCGTACGACGCGTTGGCCGTGCGACGGAGTACGACGCGACGTCGTCGGCGCGACGTTGTCCGGCGGCGACGGAGTACGACGCGACGTCGTCGGCGCGACGTTGTCCGGCGGCGACCTCCGGCTACAGCCCGTCGGCGGCGTGGAAGGTCCGCAGGGCCTCGACGACGAGCCGGTGGTCCTCGAGCTGTGGCAGCCCCGACACCGTCACCGTGGCCACCGGCCCCACGCCCCGGATGTAGAGCGGGAACGAACCGCCGTGGGCGGCGTGGGTCGCCGTGTCGAACATCGGGTTGTCCTCCACGCGGCCGCCGTTGCGGCGTGCCCGCAGGCCGACGAGCAGCGACGGCACGAAGTAGCGCGCGGCCGTCCGGCTCTTCGCGTCCAGCCAGTAGTCGTTGTCCGGCGTGGCACCGTCGAGCGCGGCGCGGAAGAGGATGTGGTTCGGCTTGCAGATGCTGATAGCGATCGGCAGATTGCGGCTCACGCCCAGCTGGACGAGCAGCTGCCCGAGGGCCACGGCGTCGTCGTTGGTGAAGCGCGTGAACTGCAGCTCCGCTACCTCGCCCTCGACCTGTGCGATCAGCGCCTCGAGTGACTCGGTGGGCTGGTCGTCGCCTCCGTCCGGGTCGAAGGGCAGGAGGATCGTGGAAGCGGCGTCATTGCTCATTGGGTAAATCTACGTGCTTCCGGCGGCTCGGCGGACGTCCGGACACCCACGGGAGACGAAGCATTGACACGGACTCAGGAGACCTGCAACCCACCGTTGATGTCGTACGTCGCGGCTGTGATGTAGCCGGCGTCCGGACCGACGAGGAAGGCGATGAGTGCCGCGATCTCGCTTACCGTGCCCACGCGTCCCACGAGGATGTCCCGCGACATCTCGCGCTTGCGTTCCTCCGTCAGCGTGCCGCCCATGATGTCGGTGTCGACCGGACCGGGAGCCACGCAGTTGACGGTGATGTTGTGCTCGCCCATCTCGCGGGCTACCGCCCGGGTGAAGCCGATGATGCCGGCCTTCGAGGCGCTGTAGGCGACCTTGGAATAGGTGCCGCCGCCTCGCTGGGCCGAGATCGAGGAGACGCTGACCACCCGTCCGAGCTTCCGCTCGATCATGCCGCGCAGCACGCGCTGGGTGACGAGGAAGGTGCCCGTCATGTTGACGGCGAAGACACGCTCCCACGCCTCCTTGGTCTCCTGCATGAACTCCGTCGGCGAGCTGATGCCGGCGAGGTTCCCGAGGGCGACGATCGGCGGCAGCTCGGCTTCGACGCGACTGATCGCGGCGTCGACGGATGCCTCGTCGGACACATCCGTCCCGACGCCGATCGCCTGCACCCCGTGCCGGCTGGCGATGTCGGCAGCGGCTTCCTCTGCCGCGGGTCCGTCGATGTCGAGGATGGCGACGGCCCACCCCTCACGGGCGAGGCGGTCCGCCGTCGCGCGCCCGATGCCGCGCGCGGAGGCGGCGCCGGTCAGGACTGCGGTGCGGTCGGTGGGAAATTCTGCTGCGTCGGTCATTCCGGTCTCCTCGGGGTGGTGCGGTGGATGAAATGTTCGTAGTCGCCGTAGGTCTGGTCGATATGGGCTTCCATCGCCTGCCGTGACCGGAGGGGATCCCGGGTGCGGATGGCCTCGAGGACGAGCCGGTGGTGCTCGATGGCGTGGACCTGCACTTCCCTGAACGCCGACGTCTCACGGCGCATCGAGTACAGGAGCTGGCCGAGGGGTCCGAGGACCACCGGGAGGAAGGGGTTGGCGGAGGCGCGGAACACGGCGTCGTGGAACGCGAGGTCCGCCGCCGTGACGGCGTCGAGGTCCTCGGCGGCGTGGGCCAACTCCAGGTCCCGAATGGCATCCTGCATGTGGTCGAGGTCCTCGTCCGTGGCATGGAGCGCTGCCAGTTCGGCTGCCCCGGTCTCCACCATGCGCCGGATCTCGAGCAGGCGGAGCGAGACGTCGGGGGTGTCGGCGTTGGCGGCCGCAACCCGGAGGATCGCCTCCAGATCGGTCCACTGGGCCGTCGGATTGACGTACGTCCCGAGCCCCCGCTTCACCTTCACGACGTTCTGGGCCTGCAGCTTCTTCAGTGCTTCGCGGACCGTCAGGCGGCTCACGTCCGCGGCTGCGGCAAGGTCTCCCTCAGCGGGCAGTGCTTCGTTCGGAGCGTAGTCACCCTGGACGATCCGCTCGAGGAGGTCCTCGAACACGGTCTGCGCAAGCGGCTTCCTGCTCATCGCAGCGACACCCGGAACGGGCCGTCGACGTCGGCGTGAGCCATCGGCGCGGGAGGCACCAGCGCTCCGACCATCCGCATCAACACCTTCGTCGAAATAGCCCTGTCAGACGTCATACTGCCGGTGCTAGTGTGACATCCAGCACAGTGCCCGTCAACGCGTCCGATGGGGCCGTGCGACCCACCTGGACGGGCAACGAGGCCCGCCCAGCGTCCCATCAAGGAGTACGTCATCGTGGATATACAACTTCTTCTGGCGTTGGTACTGGGGATCGCCACCATCATCGTCCTGGTGCTGAAAACGCGCCTCGACGCGTTCGTCGCCCTCCTGATCGCCGCGCTCGTCACAGGCATCGTCGCAGGGCAGGCTCCACTGGACATCGTCTCGTCCATCACCACGGGATTCGGCAACACGCTCGCAAGCATCGGTATCGTCATCGGACTCGGGGTCGGCATCGGCAAGATCCTGGAGGTCTCCGGTGCCGCCAATGCCCTCGCCCTCGCGTTCCTCCGGCTCTTCGGCAAGGGGCGGGAGCCCTGGGCCCTGAGCAGTGTCGGCGCCCTGGTCTCCATTCCCGTGTTCTGTGACTCCGGCTACGTCATCATGAATCCCCTGGCGCGCTCCATCGCCCGGGTCAAGCGCGCCGGGTACATCACGCTCGCGCTCGCACTTGGCTGCGGCATGACCCTGACCCACCACCTCGTGCCACCCACACCCGGTCCCCTCGCCGTCGCGGGCATCCTCGGCGCCGACCTGGGCGCCCTGATCCTCACCGGTCTGATCTTCACGGTCATCCTGCTGCCCGTCGTGGTGTTCTACGCGAAGTGGATCGGACCGAAGATCGAACCGACGATGTCCGAGACGGTGCGCGAGACCGTGTACGGAACGGCTGGTGCGGGAGTGCGCGGGTCGACCGGCACGGCGCTCGCGGACCGCACGGCGGCCGGCGATTCGACTTCGGTCGCCGGGCATGACGACGGCGGAGCGCACGTGCCAGACGGCATCACCTCCGGTACCACGTCCGACGGCAGTGAGATGCCGGCCGACCCGTCGGTGGACCTCGGCACTCCGCCTCCGGGTGCGAAGCCCCATCGTGTCGGGGCATTCGTCGCGTCCCTGCCCCTGCTCGTTCCGCTGTTGCTCATCATCCTCAACACGGTGAGTGGAGCGATCGATCAGAGCAACCAGGGGGTCGTCGGAACCGGGGAGTACGAGCCGTCCGCATGGGCCGTTCCGCTCGCGTTCGTCGGGAATCCGGTGGTCGCCCTCGTCATCGGCGTCATCCTCGCGGTGTACACGCTGCTGCCGCGCTGGACTCCGCGCACGAAGGTGCAGGGCTGGTTCGCGGACGCAGCAGCGTCCGCAGGCCTGATCCTGCTGATCACAGGTGCAGGCGGTGCCCTGGGGCAGGTGCTGCGAAGTTCCGGCGTCGGCGATGCGCTGGCCGAAGCCATCGCCGCAACGCCGCTGCCGGCCTTCCTCGTTCCCTTCCTGATCGCGACCCTCGTCCGCATCGCCCAGGGCTCCGGAACGGTCGCCATGATCACGGCCGCCTCGGTGACGGCCCCGCTCGTCGGGTCACTCGGCATCGACCCGATCGTGGCCGCGATGGCTTGCACAGCCGGATCCATGGTGTTCAGCTACTTCAACGATTCCTACTTCTGGGTCGTGACGCGTTTCGCCGGCCTCGAGGGCACTGCGGCACTCCGCGGGTGGTCGGGTATCACGACGGCGGTGTGGGCCGGTTCCATCCCGCTCCTGTTCATCGCGAACGCCGTGCTCGGCTGATCGGAGAACGCAGAAGGGCTGCCGGCAGAACTATCGGCAGCCCTTCGGCGTTCCCGGGCGCTGGGCCCGGCCTCACGCGAGTCCAGTGGCGCCCTCTCAGAGCTCCGGCACGCAGGGGCCTGCTCCCAGCCGCGCCAGACCGGCCCGGTCGCCCTCGCCGAACGAGACCCGGCCGACGTTCTCGTGGTACATCAGTTCGTTGGGGTCCTCGACGTGGTCGAGGCCGACGACGTGCGCCAGCTCATGCATGATGGTCGCCTTCAGGTAGGCGCGTCCGCCCGGGACCCGGAGGGTCCCGACGGCGTCCGGCGCGTCGAGCTGCACCTGTCCGCCCACGTAGACGAGAGGCTTGCCCGGTGTCTGGGCGTAGTCGCTGCCACCCAGTCCGGCCACGTCCCCCGCGAGGCCCGGGATCTCGGCCGGGCTCGTCCAGGTGATGAGCAGCGGCACCCACGCTTCCCCGTACAGCTCCGGCTGGTACAGGTCGCGCTTCTCGGTGGGCGCCTCCGTCGTCGTACCGTCGTCGACGAACTGCAGTCCGGTGGCGGCGGAGACCTCGGCGACCGCCTCCTGGATCAGGCCCTCCGTTCCGGCGGGTGCGCCGTCGGGCCGGACCACGTAGTGCACCGGACGGCAGGGGTCGTAGGCGACCCACTCCTGCGACTCGACCGGCGATTCCAGGAGGGAGTAGGCCGTCGACGCCGGTGCGCGTGGAGGGGTGCCGAGAGGGGCGTCGTGAGCGCCGACCCCGCGGGGCGGCACGTCGGCGCCGGGAACGTGCGGAAGGGCGACGGGCAGGACGAACCGGTCGAACAGCGACGGCGTGAGGTACAGGACGGCGACGA
Organism: Arthrobacter sp. B1805; assembly: GCF_002929745.1. Taxonomy (GTDB): domain Bacteria; phylum Actinomycetota; class Actinomycetes; order Actinomycetales; family Micrococcaceae; genus Arthrobacter_D. The sequence continues at coordinate 110,540 of NZ_PJIQ01000003.1, read as the reverse complement.
GCGCGAGAACCGCCGCCGTACCGAGCCGCAGCCGGGCACGAGCGGTCAGTCGGCGCCGGCGTGTCGTCGTGGTCGTCATCGTGGGGGCGGGACGCCAGGCCGGGGGAGCGGCCGGTCGACCGAGGGCGTCGTCGATGGACCACTGGGGGACCCTGCCCGACGGCGACCGGCGCACGCCGTCGGCCCGCGTGCCGCGGTCCTCGTGATACCACTCGCGATCCATCGACCCCATTGTCCTGCTACTCCCTCGTTCCGGCTGCTCTGCTCTATCCTGCGTGCATCTCGTGGTGGTTGTCGTGTTCCGGACGGCTCTTTGGAAAAAGCTGCGCAAAGGCTGCTGTGGTGCCTCCGAATGCGTGGCGGCGAGGCCTGATGCGTGTGGCAGGCGCACCCAGGTGCCGCTGCTCGGGACGACGGCGGAAGGGCCGGGAACGACGACGGCCCCGCCTGCTGCCGGGCGGGCAGCGGACGGAGCCGTCCGGACCAGAAGGCCTAGGAGGTCTCGATGTCCTTCGTGCCGTAGTCGAACCGGAAGGTCACGGCGGTGTCCGAGAGCAGGTGCAGCTCGTGGTTCTCGCCGTCCCGCACACCGAAGCGGCCGTAGTTCTCATCCCAGGAGCCGTTGACGACGATTTTGTACTGGTACGTGCCGGCCGGAAGGCGAAGCGTCTGCTTCCAGGCGTTCCCCGCCGGGTCAAAGGAGAGCTGGAGCTCGCGGACGTCGGTGGACCAGTGGCCGGCTTCGCCGAACAGCGGATCGAAGTCGCCGGAGAGCGTGACGGACTGCGGCTGGTCGTGCCAGGCGTCACCGGCGGTCGCAGCAGGAGCGGGTGCCCCGGTGTCAGTCGACGTATCGGCGGGCGCCCCGGAGCCCGCGGGCGCTTCCTCGGCGGATACCTCGAGGGTCGGTGTGACGTCCGGAGGTGTCGGGTCCTCGGCGAGGGGAGCTTCCGCCTGCACGGCCTGCGCCTCCTCGCCCAGCTGCTCGGGCGACTGCGGCGCGTGCGCGGGAGCCTCCAATGGCTGCTCGGGGATCGGCGCGCCGCTGATCATGGCGTTGACGAAGGAGTCCGGATCGGGGAAGGCGTTCACCGCGCGGACACCCTCCTCGGTGGCGGTCCAGCCGCCGCGGCCCTTGACGAGCCAGCCGGCCTTCACGAGCTTCGACGTCGCCGTCGTCAGCGCCTTGAAGCCGCGCGGTACGCCGCCCGCGAGCAGCTCGGATTCCTTCGCGTCGAAGGGGGCTGCTGCAACGGCCTGCGACATCAGTTCGCTGGGGGAGACGGACGTGCCGGATGCCTGGTGGTCGGCCAGTAGGGCGAGGGTGGTGCGCAGTCGGGCATTGGTGCGATTCCGGGGGGTAATGACGGTCTCCTTCGTGGGGTTCAGGCAGCTGCCTGCCGTCCATCACGACCGCGGGTGCACCGCCCGTGGAGCGGTAACCAGGAGCGAATCCCCACCCTGGCGATCCCGGAGGTGCCAGGGCTGATGACGACAGCACCCTGATTTTATCGGAGCGTCCGCCCTCCAGGCACGAGGCTTCGCCGGATGACGCCTTTTATTCGCGTACCCGGTCGCGACGCGGGCCCGTCGACCGTCCTTCCTCGAGCCTGCACATGACCAGTTCCTGCCGCAAGCCGGAGGCGCGGCCTTCCAGTTGATCGATCAGGGCCTCGACACCCATGCGGCCCAGCTCGGTGCTGGGAGAGGACATGACCGTCAGTTCCGGATCGGCCATAGCTGCCATTTCCGCGGAGGACCCGACGGAGAGGACGGACATGTCGCCGGGAACGTCGATGCCCTGGTGCCGTAGTCCGCTGACGAAGCCCGTGGCGGCCAGCTCGTTCTGGACGATCACGGCGGTGGTGTCGGGGAAGGAGCGCAGGAGCTCGTGGGCGGCTGCCGTGCCGGACTTCGGGCTCGCCTCGCACGTGAGGGCGGCCGGTTCGTGGCCGAGACGGTGCATCTCGGCCTCGAAACTGTGCCGCGACCGGCTGACGGGGCCGAAGGTCCGGAGGTCGCGGCTGCCCACCGAGTCGTCGAGCAGGGCGATCCGGGAGTGCCCGAGCCCCACGAGGTGGCGGACGGCCAGAACGAGCGTCCCCTCGAAGTCGATGTCCACATATGTCAGCGACCGCGGGTCGCGGGTGCGTCCGATAAGCACGAACGGCGTGCCGGACTTCTCGAGCTCCTCGACGCGCGGATCGTCGAACTGGACCTCCATGAGGACGACGCCATCGACCAGGCCGCTCGAGGTCAGCTCCGTGGTCTGGCCGGCGTCGTTGCTGATCGGCCACATCACCAGGTTGTAGCCGAGCTCCTGCGCCGCGGCGGCCGCACTGGTGAAGAACTGCACGACGGTTCCGCTGAAGGAATGCTGCAGCGCGGGAAACAGCAGTGCGATGATCCGCGTGCGTTTGCCCGCGAGGGCGCGACCGACGATGTTCCGGCGGAAACCGAGCTCGTTCATGGCGGCCTCCACCTTGGCGCGGGTGGCGGGGGCGACCGGTTTCGTGTTGTTGATGGTGAACGAGACGGTAGCGATCGATACGTTGGCCAGTCGCGCGACGTCCTGCATGGTGGCCATGGAAACCCTTCTCGGCGTGGAAGCGGCGCGTGTTCCGGCGCCTCGTACATCGTCAGCCCTATCGATGAAGTAAAGCGTTTAGATGCACCCTTGACAAGTCCGAGCGATACCGGGCAGACTCCTTCCCACGGTCCGGTTAAGCGTTTTACCAGCCGCAGAGGACATCCATTCGATGAGGAAGGAGTTGGGTCGTGCCGCAATCGCCCACGGCGTCCCTCCTCGGGAGGCCGTCCGTCCAGGCAGCAGAGTCCGGAGCTCGAACGGCGGCGCCCCGCCCCTTCGACCCCTGCACCCGCGCTGAAGGCCCTGATTCGAAACGGTTCGTCCGCGACCACGTCCGGGTCCGAACGCCTGCCCGGGCCGGAGCCCCGGCGCATAGCCTCCAGCACCACGGCACGTCCTGACAGCTCGTCCACCGTCATCAGTTCATCCGTTCATCAGTTCACCAGGCAAAGGAGCCCCCCATGAAGCGCAGAATGACCGGCCTCACCGCGATGGCAGTCCTCGCACCCCTCACCCTCACCGCGTGCGGCGGGGGCGGCGGCGGAAGCACGGCAGGGGGCGACGTCGAGTCCCTCACCGTCGTCGACTACTACAACAACGAACCCGACAAGACGCTGGTGCAGGAAGCCATCGACCGCTGCGCCACCGAGCTCGGCGTCACCATCGAGCGGGAGACCGTCCCCGGCAAGGACCTCATCCAGAAGGTGCTGCAGCGGGCGTCGTCGAAGACCCTTCCCGACGTCCTCATGATCGACAATCCCGACGTCCAGGAGATCGCCGCGACCGGCGGACTGTCACCGCTGAGCGAGTACGACGTCGACACGTCGGGCTTCGCCGAGGGCATGCTCGAGGCAGCGACGTACGAGGGCGAGGTCTACGGGCTGGCGCCCACGGCCAACACCCTAGGCATCTTCTACAACACCGAGCTGCTCGCGGCCGCCGGCGTCGAACCCCCCACGACATGGGACGAGCTGAAGGCCGCGGCCGCGAAACTCACCCAGGGCGAGACGTACGGCGTCGCGTTCTCGGGTATCGCCACGTACGAGGGCAGCTGGCAGTTCCTCCCGTTTATGTGGTCGAACGGCGGCGACGAGACCGACCTGACGAGCCCGGAGGTCGCCGAGGGCCTGGCGCTCTGGAAGGACCTCGTGGACAGCGGGTCGGCGTCGAGCTCGGTCATCAACTGGTCGCAGTCCGACGTCAAGGATCAGTTCGCGGCGGGCAAGGCGGCCATGATGGTCAACGGGCCCTGGCAGATCCCAGCCCTTCAGGAGAGCCCGGACCTCGCGTGGGACTCCGTGCAGATCCCGGTGAACGAGCCCGGCCAGACGTCGATCGCGCCGCTCGGCGGCGAGGTGTGGACGGTCCCGGTCACCGGGGATGACGCGAAGCAGGCCAAAGCCGCCGAGTTCGTGCAGTGCATCAGCAACGACGAGAACCAGCTCGCCCTCGCCGAGGCGCGCTACACCGTTCCGACGAAGACCACCCTCGCCGAGGAGTACGTCACCCGCGTTCCCGAGATGGAGTCCTTCACCGAGCAGGTGGCGAACGCCCGCTCGCGTACGGGCCAGCTCGGCGAGCAGTGGCCCGAAGCCGCGACGGTCATCTACAACGCCGTCCAGCTCGCCCTGACGGGCAAGGCCTCCGCTGAGGAAGCGTTCGAACAGGCCTCGGCGGGATAGCGCGGGCATGACTCCCCAGCGAGTATCAGAAACGGCGCCGGAGGCGTTTCCCGGAACACGTCCAGCGCCGACGACGGCGGCGCCCACTCCTGGTGCGCTGCCCCCGGTCCGCACGCGGAAGCGGCTCACCCGCGAAGGCGTGGTCCGCCTCCTGTTCGTCGCGCCGGCGGCCCTCTACCTCCTGCTGTTCTTCGGCTACCCCGTGGTCAAGAACGTCACCATGAGCCTGCAGGCCTACACCACGAAGACCTTCTTCACCGGTGAGGCGCCCTGGGTGGGGCTGGCAAACTACGAGGCGGTGCTGAACAGCAGCCTCTTCTGGCCCTCGATGGTCAACACGGCACTGTTCACGGTCGGGTCGATCGCGGGGCAGTTCCTCATCGGGCTGGCGCTGGCCTGCTTCTTCAAGCGGCGCTTCCCGCTGAGCAACTTCCTGCGCTCGATGCTCCTGCTGCCGTGGCTGCTGCCGCTGATCGTGTCCAGCGCCACGTGGCGGTCGATCCTCGACCAGGACTCCGGCATCCTCAACCGGTTCCTCGGAACCTTCGGGCTCGACGCCGTGCCGTGGCTGACCAGCCCGTCGGTGGCGCTCATCGCCGTCGTGCTGGTGAACATCTGGGTGGGCATCCCGTTCAACGTGACCATCATCTACGGGGGTCTGCAGGACATCCCGGACGAGTTGTACGAGGCGGGTGCGCTCGACGGTGCGACGGGCTGGAAGGCGTTCTGGAACATCACGCTGCCCAACCTGAAACCCGTCATCAGCGTGGTGCTCGTGCTCGGCGTCGTCTACACCATCAAGGTGCTGGACATCATCCTGGGCCTGACCAACGGCGGACCGGCGAACGCGACGCAGACGCTGTCCATCCGCTCGTACCAGGAATCGTTCATCAACTTCGAGTTCGGCGCGGGTGCTGCCTTCAGTAACATCCTGATCCTGATCTCGCTGGTGTTCGCCGTCATCTACCTCCGCGCCAACCGGCGCGCGGTCGACGAGTAGGGGAGAGACATGACCACTCTTGAAGCTCCGGCCCTCTCCGTTCCGGCGCAGCGCCGGGCGGGCAGGCAGCGTACGCGCTCCGCCGGCTACACCGCGCTGGGCATCGTGTTCCTCGCCGTCATGCTGTTCCCCGTCTACTGGATGGTGAACGCGTCGCTGCAGCCTTCCGGCAATACGCTCAACGCCAGTTTCTTCCCCTGGAACCCGAGCTTCGACGGGTACGCCCGGGCCATCTCGGAGCAGGGGGCCAACCTGGTGACGAGCCTGATCATCTCGCTGGGCACCGTGGTGTTCAGCCTGCTGGTCGCGGCGCCGGCGGCGTACGCGCTCGCCCAGTTCCGGTTCCGCTGGGTCAACATCGCCCTGCTGGCCATCCTGATCTCGCAGATGATCCCCGGGATCGTCATCGCGAACGCGCTCTACGCGGCGTACAACGACCTCGGGCTGCTCAACAGCATCCCCGGGCTGATCCTCGCGGATGCGACGCACGCCATCCCGTTCGTCATCCTCATCATGCGGGCTTTCATGATCGCGATCCCCACCTCGATCGTGGAGGCGGCGAGGGTCGACGGCGCGGGCCTGGTGCGTGCCTTCGTGTCGATCGTGCTGCCGATCAGCCGCAACTCGCTGATCACCGCAGGGCTGTTCGCCTTTCTGTTCTCCTGGAGCGACTTCCTGTTCGCCCTGACCCTCACCACCACGGACGAGGTGCGGCCGGTCACCCTCGGCATCTACCAGTACCTGGGCACGCAGGTGTCCAACTGGAGCGCAGTCATGGCCACCGCCGTCCTGTCCTCCCTGCCCGCGATCGCACTGCTGATCCTGGCCCAGAAGTTCATCGCTGCCGGTGCAACCGGCGGTGCCGTCAAGTAGTTCTCCATCCGAGAGTTAGGAACACCATGAACACCACACAACCAGTGCGGGTCCTCGTCTGGGGCGAGAACCGCCACGAGCAGGTCCAGCCCGAGGTCCGCGCGATCTATCCCGAGGGCATGCACACCACCATCCGCGAAGGCATCGAGGAGAACCTGGGGGAGCGGGCCCAGGTCCGCACGGCCACCCTCGACGACCCCGAGCACGGCCTCACCGAGGAGGTGCTGCAGTCCACCGACGTGCTCGTGTGGTGGGGCCACGCAGCCCATGCCGAGGTGTTGGACGACGTCGTCGAGCGCGTCCACCGCCACGTCCTGGCGGGCATGGGTCTGCTCGTGCTGCACTCGGGCCACTGGTCCAAGATCTTCGGCAAGCTGATGGGGACGTCCTGCACGCTGCGCTGGCGGTCCGAGCGGGACCGCGAAATCGTGTGGACGGTCAACCCCGCGCACCCGATCGCCCAGGGCGTGCCGCACCCGTTCATCATTCCGGAGCAGGAGATGTACGGCGAGTACTTCGACATCCCCGCGCCGGACGAGCTGATCTTCCTCAGCACCTTCAGCGGCGGCGAGGTGTTCCGCAGCGGCTGCACCTTCAAGCGCGGCTTCGGGAAAATCTTCTTCTTCAGCCCCGGCGATCAGGACTACCCGGTCTACCACCACAAGGACGTACGCAGGGTCATCGCGAACGGCGTCGAATGGGCGAAGACACTGCGCCCGGAGCGCACGGATCCCGTGCTGCTGCGCTACGAGACCGAGGACTTCTACACGGGCCACGGCTACCAGGGGGCGATGAGCACGTGATCACCTTCGCGACCCTCGATATCACCGGGCCGCTGCGCATCGTGCAGGTGGGCGCGGGCGGCATGGGCAGGGCGTGGATCCGCACGCTGCAGGCCAACGACGACGTCGAACTGGTCGGGCTCGTGGACCTCAACCTCGACACCGCGCAGTCCGCGGTGGAGGAGTTCGGGCTGGACGTGGTGCTGGGCACGAGCGTGTCCGAGGTTGCGCTCGCGACGGGTGCGCACGCCGTCGTGAACGTGACCGTGCCGGCGGCGCACCATCCCGTCAACGTCGAGGCGATGTTCGCCGGGCTGCCGGTGCTGTGCGAGAAGCCGGTGGCGCCGACCGTCGCCGAGGGGCTGTCGCTGGCCGCCGCGGCGGAGGTCTCCGGGCAGCTGCTCATGATCAGCCAGTCGCGCCGGTACTTCCGCGGTCTCACCGAGCTGAAGGCGATCACCGGCGGGCTGGGCGACGTCGGCGTGGTGACCACCGAGTTCTTCAAGGCGCCGCACTTCGGTGGATTCCGCGAGGAGATGGCGCATGTGCTCCTGGTGGACATGGCCATCCACCCGTTCGACGCCGTGCGGTTCCTGCTAGACCAGGATCCGGTGTCGGTGTACTGCGAGGAATTCAACCCGTCGTGGAGCTGGTACAGCGGTGACGCCGCGGCCACGGCCGTGTTCACCATGAGCGGCGGCACGCGCTACGTGTACACGGGCAGCTGGTGTGCCGACGGGCTGGAGACGTCGTGGAACGGTGCGTGGCGCGTCAACGGAGCCGGCGGATCGGCTGCGTGGGACGGGGACGGCTCGCCGGTCTCCGCGCTGGTGCCCGACGGCGCTCCAGCCTCGACCGCACCGGCTTCGCACGACGAGGAGATCGCCGGTGCGCTCGCGGAGTTCGTCGCGTCCTTGCGGTCCGGCGAGGTGCCGTCGGGGGAGGTGCACTCGAACGTGCTGAGCCTCGCGATGGTGGAGGCCGCGGTGCAGTCGGCGTCGTCGGGGCAGCGGGTGCTGATCGACGACGTCGTCGAGGAGGCCTACCGGGCCGCTGTGGCATCGGAACGGCGTGCGGACGTGCGCGCTGCGCTGGAGTCGTGGGGCTCCGCGAGGGCGCGCGTCGGGGAGGTTCAGGGCGCCCGGTCCGCGTAAGACCGGGCTGGTGTCGGGACGGCGATGGCCGGGCTGGTTGCAGCCCAGCCGTCGCCGTTCGCGCTTCCACCCCCCCACTGTCCCTGCCGTCGTCACTCCGGGTCCGCCGCGCATTCACCTCCCCGCCATCTTGGATTCGTACACAGGAAGGAACACCACCGATCCATCACCCGGGAGAAGCATGCCTCCGTCCAGTCCGTTTCATCGCGCGCTCACGAAGTGCGCTGCCGCCGGCGTTGCTGCCGCCGTCGCCGGAGCCTGCCTGTTGGCACTCCCGGCGGAAGCCGCCGTCGTGCCCGAACCCATCACCTACTCCGCTCCCGGCGCGGCGCTCGGGCTCACCCCGCTCGGCTCGTACGAGAGTGGCTTGTTCGACGAGTCGGCTGCCGAGATCGTCGCGTACCACGCGGGCACCAAGCGCCTTTTCGTCGTGAACGCACTGCTGGGTGCGGTGGACGTGCTCGACGCCACCAACGCGTCCGCGCCGGAGAAGCTCTTCACCCTGTCGGCACCCGGCGTCGCCAACTCCGTCGCCATCCGCCCCGACGGCCTCGGCATAATCGCGCTCGAATCGACGGTCAAGACCGACGCCGGGTCGCTCGTCTTCTTCGACGCGGCCGGTGAAGGCGCGATTCTCGGGTCGGTGCAGGTCGGGGCGCTGCCGGACATGGTGAGCATCTCCAAGGACGGGACGAGGGCCGTCGTCGCCAATGAGGGCGAGCCGAACGACGAGTACACCGTCGACCCGGAAGGCTCCGTCAGCGTCGTGTCACTGCCTGACACCGTGTCGGCTCCACAGCAGGAGGCCGTCCGCACCGCAGGCTTCGGAGCGTTCGAGGCCGGCGGAGGCAAGGCACTGCCCGACGGCGTCCGCATCTTCGCCGGGATTCCCGGCTCCGCGCGTCCGGTCTCGGAGGGGCTCGAGCCCGAGTACATCGCGATCGACGGTGATACCGCCTACGCAGCGCTGCAGGAGGCGAACGCCGTCGCCGTCGTCGACCTGGTCTCCGCCACCGTCACGGACATCTGGCCGCTAGGCGCCAAGGACCATGGGCTCCCCGGCAACGGGCTCGACGCCTCCGACCGGGACCCCCGGGACGCGCCGACGCAGAACATCCGCACCTACGAGGGACTTCACGGCCTGTACATGCCGGACGGCATCAATGCCTATGCAGCGGGCGGCCAGACCTACCTGGTCACCGCGAACGAAGGGGATGCCCGCGAGTGGGGCAGCTACGCGGAACCAGCCCGTGTGAAGGACCTTGGCACCGGCGATCTGCCGCCGCTGTGCGCGACGAGCCCCCTCGTCGGACTCACGGGTGACGCCCTGCTCGGTCGCCTGAACATCAGCACCGCGAGCGGCCTCACCGAAGCCGGTTGCTACGACGAGCTTCACGCGTTCGGCAGCCGCAGCTTCTCCATCTGGACCACCAGCGGACAGCAGGTCTTCGACTCCGGCCAGGACTTCGAGGAGATCACCGCCGCCGCCAGCCCGGAGTTCTTCAACTCGAACCACTCCGAGTCCAACCTCGAGGGGCGCAGCGACGACAAGGGCCCCGAGCCCGAGAACCTGGCCATCGGCGAGGTCGGCGGGCGTACGTACGCGTTCATCGGCTTCGAGCGCGTCGGCGGCATAGCGGTCTACGACATCACGACCCCTGCAGCCAGTACCTTCGTCACCTATGTCAACAACCGGAACTTCGCCGAGTCCGTCGAGGACGGCGGCAACCTGGCGCTCGCCGGCGACCTCGGGCCCGAAGGGCTGGCGTTCATCCCGGCGGAGGGCTCTCCCACGGGTCAGCCGGTGCTCGCCGTCGGCAACGAGGTCTCCGGAACCACGACACTCTTCGGTATCAACGACCTCACGGCTCCGGAGACGACCACCCTCCAGGTGCTCGGCATCAACGACTTCCACGGGCACATCGAGGCCGATGGCGCCGAGGCCGGAGCTGCCGTACTGGCAGGAGCGGTGGACGCGCTGACGGTGGAGAACCCGAACACGCTGTTCGTCTCCGCGGGTGACAACATCGGAGCCTCGACCTTCACCTCGTTCATCTCCGAGGACAACCCCACCATCGATGCGCTCAAGGCCGGAGGGCTCGACGCTTCCGCGGTCGGCAACCACGAGTTCGACAAGGGCTTCGCAGACCTCACCGAGCGGGTCCTCCCGCGCTTCGGCGGCACACAGTTCGGCCTCGGCGCGAACGTCTACGATGCCGCAACGGGCGAACCTGCGCTCGACGAGTACTACATCGAGGAGGTCGACGGCGTGAGCGTCGGCTTCATCGGTACCGTCACCGAGTCCACGCCGTCGGCCGTATCACCCGCCGGCATCGAGGGCCTGGAGTTCGGCAGCCAGCTCGAGGCAGCCAATCGGGTCGCAGCACAGCTCAAGGACGGCGACGAGGCCAACGGCGAGGCCGACGTCCTGGTGCTGCTGGCCCACGACGGGTCCGAGACCTCGGACTGCGCGACCATCGCCACCGAGGCGACGGTGTACGGCGAGTTGGTCCGTGGTGCGGACGCCGGGATCGACGCGATCCTCTCCGGCCACACGCACCAGCAGTACAACTGCTCGTTCCCCGTGGCAAGCCGGGAGGACGGCCGCGAGCGTCCCGTCCTGCAGTCGGGCCAGTACGGCACCACGCTGGACCAGCTGCAGATCGAGGTGAACCGGGCGGACAACTCGATCGTGTCGGTCACCTCGGCGCTCCTGCCGCTCACGGCCGACGGGAAGCCGCTGTACGCCGCGGATCCCGAGGTCGAGCAGATCGTCGCCGAGGCCGCAGCCGCTGCCGAGGAGCAGGGTGCACAGCCGGTCGGGTCGATCACCGCGGACATCCTTCGCGGCGGCGTCAACGGCTCCGACCGCGGCGTCGAGTCGTCGCTGGGCAACCTCGTGGCGGACATCCAGTTGTGGGCGACGTCGAACGAGGAGTTCGGCGGCGAGCCCGCGCAGATCGCGCTCATGAACCCGGGTGGCCTGCGGGCGGACCTGCTGTACGGCGAGGACGGCGTCGTCACCTACAAGGAGGTGGCCACGGTGCAGCCGTTCGCGAACACGCTGCTCACGATGGACCTCACGGGTGCGCAGCTGAAGCAGGTGCTGGAGGAACAGTGGCAGCCGGAGGGCGCGTCGCGTTCGAAGCTGCACCTCGGTATCTCCGAGGGCTTCACCTACACCTACAACCCGGACGCTCCGCGCGGCGAGCACATCGTCTCCATGAGCTTCGAGGGCGCGCCGATCACCGACAACCAAGTGTTCCGGGTGACGACCAACTCGTTCCTCGCGGCAGGAGGCGACAACTTCGTCACGCTCGCCGAGGGGACCAACCGGGCAGACACGGGCCAGGCAGACCTCGCAGCGACGGTCGCGTACTTCGAGGCGTTCAATCCCGTGGAGTCGGCGCCGCTGGGACGCGCGGCGGTTGCCGGTGAACCCACGCCTCCTACCGGTGACCCGACGGATCCTCCGACGGATCAGCCGACGGATCCGGCAACCGATCCGGCGGGCGACCCCCTCGCTGACGGCGGTGCCGGGAATGATTCCGGCAGTGGTTCCGGGGATGACGACGAATCCTACGGATGGGGCGGGAACCTGGCCCAGACCGGCGCCAACGTCCTGCTGATCGCAGGGATCGGACTCGTCCTCGCACTGCTGGGCGGCGTGCTCCTCCTGCTCCGGCGTCGGCGTCCCGGAACGGCCGAGGGTGGCAGCCCGCAGGGCTGATCCTCCACCCGACACAGAAGATCCCCCGGCGCGCGCTGCGCCGGGGGATCTTCTGCGTCTCTGCCGGTCGGCCCGTCATCGGCCCCGGAGTTCTAGGAGGCCCTGGTCTCCAGCGGGGGTGCGGTCGACGGCGTTCCTGCGTCGTCGCTGTCGTGCGGTACCGACCGGCGCGTCACGAGGCTCACGATCACCAGGGCCGCGACCGCGAGGGGCAGGGCGACCACGACGGCGTTGATCTCGGCGGCCCGGCCCGAGGACTGCCAGACCACGGTCGCGATGCCGCCGACGACCATCCCGGCGATCGCGCCCCACGACGTGGCGCGCTTCCAGAACAGGGCGGCCAGGACCACGGGGGTGATGGCCACGCCGTACATCGTGTACGCGTACATCTGCAGGGCGAGCACGCTCGGGAAGAACTGTCCCATGACGTAGGCGAGGACGGTCACCGCGAGGACGGCCCAGCGGCCGAGCTTCAGGGCACGCTGCGGATCGCGGGAGCTGTTGCGGCGCTGGAGCACGAGGTCGTAGACGATGTTGCCCGAGCAGGTGAGCAGGTAGGACGAACCCGTCGTGACGATCAGCGCGAAGGCGCCGGCGAGCAGGAGTCCGCCGATACCCAGCGGCACCAAATCCGTGCCCGCGAGGCCGAGGATTGCCTGTCCGGGTTCGATGTCGGGCAGCAGGAAGGACGACGACGACGCCAGCAGGATGATCGTGCCCAGGAGAACGACGGCGCCGACGAAGAAGCCGATCGTCGCCTTGCGGGCCGTGCCCTCACTCCGGCCGGCGGCCAGTCGCTGGTGCATGTTCTGGTCACCGAGGATGAGCAGGAACAGGGGCAGGAAGTAGCCCAGCAGCTGCACTGGGGTGAGGGTTCCGGTCAGCGACGTCAGGGCGGGGTCGAGGCGGTCGACGTAGCCGCCGATGCCGCCGACGTCGGCGATGAACACGACGGCCAGCGTGCCCACGAGCGCGAGGACGATGATGATCACGGAGATGAAGTCGGTCCAGGCCACGGACTTCAGCCCGCCGCCGAGGGCGAGGAACGTGATGAGGATGGCCGCGACGATCGTTCCCTGGGCGGTGCTGAGGGGCGTGATGATGCTCAGGATCGAGCCGGCGCCCGTGAACTGGTAGGCGGTGATGCCCACGAACGCGACGAGGATGATGACGGTCGCGATGATGCGCACGGGCCTGCCGAAGCGCACCTCGAGCATCTCGGGGATGGTGTGGTGCGACAGCCGCCGGACCTTCGTGGCCATGAAGTACAGGCAGATGATGCCGACCACGGTGCCGGCGAAGAAGAAGATGCCGGCTACGGGACCGTAGGTGTAGACGAAGCTTGCGCCGCCGATGATCGAGCCGGAGCCGACGAACGTCGCCAGCAGGGTGCCGGCGAGGACGGGCGCCGGAAGGGAGCGTCCGGCCAGCATGAAGTCTTCGCCGTCGGCGACCTTCTTCCTGCGGCTGAACCATGCGCCCACCAGGACCATGAGCAGGATGTAGCCCACGAGGATGAGAACGTGCACGGGTTGCATGGGGGAGAACCTCTCACTGATGCCCGGCGGACGCCGGTGCTTCAGAGCAGTCTGGTGTGATCCAGCTCCCATTGCAATAGATTATGCAATAGTTGTTGCAATTCTTCACGAGGACGAAACACGGCCGGACGGCGCCCGCGGCTCAGATGGGGTCGACGAGGTCCAGTTCGCTCCACAGTTCCTCGGTGTCCCGCAGGGCTGTCATCGTCCGGTCCGGGTCGCTGGAGGAGAGCTCGGCCAGAAGCGCCTGGACAGTCGCGACGGCGGCGACGGTGGAGGGCATGAACGTCACGCCCTCGCTCGGCACCAGCAGGGATTCCTCCGCCAGGTCCGTGATCGCCGTCTGGCGGTCCGCGATCGCCACGATGCGGATGCCGCGCTGAGCCGCGACCCGCACCACCTCGAGGACGAACTTGCTGGCCCGCCAGAGGTTGCAGCTCACGAGGCAGTCGCCGGGCGAGAGCATGCGGAGGCGGTTCACGAGCGCGGTGCCCGAGGAGGTGTGGAGCTCGATGTCACGGCCCATCCACTGGCCGACGTGCGCCAGCTGGAATCCGGCGGCCGCATAACTGCCCGTCGCCAGGACGATCGTCCGGTCGGCGGCGGCGATGATGGCCGCGGCCCGGGCCAGCTGCTCGGGGCTGATGCTGTCGGCCAGCCGCGTCAGGTTGCGGGCGTCGTTGGCGAGGGAGGAACCCGCCAGACCGATGGGTGGGACGACGCGCTCGCTGAGCAGCTTCTCCGCCGTCAGGGATGCAAGATACCGGTGGCGCAGTTCCGACTTGAGCGCGGACCACCCGGAGAAGCCGAGGAACTGGGCGGCGCGCACGACGGTAGCGACGTTCACATTGGCCCGGGAGGCGAGATCCTGCGTCGACATGAAGGAGGCGCGCCCGGCGTCGGTGCGCACGATCAGGAGGACGGCCTCGATCCCCGGACTCGCCTTCCGCCCGAGCGCCAGCCCGTCGAACCATTCCGCGATCTGCGCCATGCCGCCCCCTCCGGTTGTGCAACAAGTGTTGCACCTTCGGTTGATTGTTGTGAGTATCAGCTCAGGCGTATTCCACATCACACCTCGAGGAGCACCATGCCCGCCCCACAACAGTTGCACATCACCAACGCCACGATCCTCGATATCGCCGAGGGCAGCGCGTCCCCGGATTCGAGCATCCTCGTGGAGGACGGCATCATCACCTGGGTCGGCCTGACCGCCGACCTGCCGGCCGATCGTGCCGCGGGGGAGACTCTCGACGCCGGCGGCAAGTACGTCATGCCGGGGCTGATCGACGGTCATGTGCACGTCACGGCGGCGACCGCCGACCTCGCGTCGATGGCGGAATGGTCGCCCACCTATGTCGCGGCGCACACGTCCCGCAACCTCAAGGCGATGCTGCACCGCGGCTTTACGACCGTGCGCGACGTCGCCGGAGCGGACTTCGGTGTGGCCATGGCCGTCGAGGAGGGTCTGTTCGAGGGTCCGCGCGTCATCTTCGGCGGCAAGGCGCTCTCCCAGTCCGGTGGACACGGGGATATGCGGTCAATGGGTGCGAGCGTCATCGACCCGCACCAGTGCTGCCCTTCCATCGGCATCGTCTGTGACGGCGTGGACGCCGTCCGCAAGGCGGCTCGGGACCAGCTGCGCACCGGAGCTCACCACATCAAGGTGATGCTCTCCGGTGGCGTCGCTTCGCCCACCGACCGTGTCGACTCCACCCAGTTCTCCGAGAGCGAGATCCTCGCCGTCGTCGAGGAGGCCGAGGGCGCCAACCGGTACGTCTGCGGGCACGCCTACACGGCACGCGCGGTCAATCGCGGTCTGCGCCTGGGCGTCCGCTGCATCGAGCACGGCAACCTGATCGACGACGAGAGCGTGCGGTTGTTCGTCGAGAAGGACGCGTACCTCGTGCCCACCCTCATCACCTACGAACGCCTGAAGGCCGACGGTGAGGCAGCGGGCCTGCCTGCCGCCAGCCGCGAGAAGGTGGACATCGTGCTGCACGCCGGGCTCGAAGCGCTCGACCGGGCGAACAAGGGCGGCGTGAAGATCGTCTTCGGAACGGATCTGCTGGGCGCCATGCAGATCCACCAGAGCGAGGAGTTCCGCATCCGAGCCCAGGTGCAGACGGCGCAGGAGGTGCTGCGCTCGGCGACGCTGACGGCGGCGGAACTCATCGGCCTCGAGGGCAAGCTCGGTGTCATCGCGGCCGGCGCGTTCGCCGATCTGCTGATCGTGAACGAGAACCCGCTCGACGACGTCACGGTGCTCGCTGACCCCGAGTCGTCGATCAGTGCCGTCATCCAGGGTGGACGGGACATCGGCGCCTAGGCCCCGCCGTCGGGAAGCCCGGCCGTCGGGAAGCCCGGCCGGTACCGGTCGGGCTCCCCTTTCGTGGCGATCGCTGCCTGCTGGGGCCCCGCGGCGTCAGCGTCGCTTCGCGTCCGCGATCGGGTAGAGGTCGGTCGGGTCGAGCAGTACGGACTCGATCGTCGCCGTCAGCGGCCCGTCCGCCTCGGATGCCGCCTTCGCGTCGATCCACCGCTGGTCCGCTGCGAAGGCCGCCCAGTTTGCCTTCGGATCGCCGTCGTGCTCGAGGAGGTAGACCAGGACGTCGTCGGTTCCGACCGGTGTCCAGTAGCCGAGGCTCCTCATGTTGTGTTCGGTGAACAGGTCGATGGTGTTGTCGCGGAAGCGGGCCATCAGGGCGTCCATCCTGCCGGGGTTGGCGGTGTAGGTGCGCAGTTCGTAGGTCATGCGGTGCTCCTGGGTGGCGGTGAGGATGACGGGCACGACGGCGGCCCCAGCCAAGCATAGGCAACCCCGTGGGCCCGGCGTTCAGTCCGACGCAGGCAAGCGTCAGGCAAAAAACTCAGGACGGCGGCACGTCAACCAGCTTGCGGAGGGGATTGTTGAGATCCTGCTGTTCTCCTGTGCTTTTCCTTCAACTCCAGAGCCCTCCTCACTCCTAGGCTTAGTCCGCAGACCTATGGGGGAGAGAACGTGGAAGCAGGACAGGGCGCTGCTGAACAAGCGCAGCGGATCGGTGAGCGGGTCTCCCGGTTGGAGACCGAACTCGAGCAGCTGGAAGCTGAACTAGCGCGGGCCCGTAAGGCGCAACAGGCCTGGCTCGCGGGTGCGGACGGTGAGGCCCGCGTCGGCGAGCAACTGCGTCAGCTCGAGCTTCAGGGGTGGTGCGTGCTGCACGACGTGCACTGGCCCGGCCGGCCTAAGGCGAACATCGATCACATCGCTGTCGGCCCTGGGGGTGTGATCGTCATCGACGCGAAGAACTGGTCGGGCGAAGTGCGCCTTCGCAACGACGAGCTGTTTCAGAATGGCTACACACGGAAGCGTGAAACAGCCTCCGCGCTCGAGCAGTGTGGTGCAGTAGCTGCGTTATTGGAACCGCAGCATCGACGCATGGCACAGGCGTGGATCTGTCTGGTGGGACAACCCGACCTCGTCGGCTCGACCAGCACCGGCGTGCGGGTCGTCGGAATCGGTCAGCTCACTACCGCGGTGCTGGCGCTGCCACCAGTCCTCGAGCAGCCTTTCGTCACCGCTATCTATCACTACCTGCAGGGGCTGCTTACAGGGCCGACGAGCCCAGCGGTGGCGACGACTGCTCTTCTCGATCGTTCGACAGCTGGGTCACCGCTGCTGGCAGCTCGGCGAGCGGCTGCAGCTCGCCCTGTTTCCGGCGGCAGGTCTCAACCGATGCCCCGAGGTCATTCCGGTAGGCCTTCCAATCGAGGACGTCACAAGAATCGGTCGAGCCGCCTTTATGCATTCTGGCGCCTTGTGCTGCTGGTTCTGGTGCTGTGGCTTGGGGGAGGAGCGCTGCAGGATTTTGCAGAATCAGACGCTCCGCCACCGTCGGAGCCGTTACCTGGCGTCGTGCAGCCCGAGGCGCCTCAATAGGGCAGCAGGCCAAGGAGCTAAGCGCGATAGCTGCTCCCGTATAGGTATGGGTACAGGGGAGGGCGGGTTCCTTCGTGGTTTCACCCAACGAAGGTGTGCTCGAAATGCCACCGGAAAGAGGGGGCTGTCGTGTCGTTATGCTGGCGGCACTGGTTGCCGGCGAGTGCGTCCAGAAAGTGCTCGACGTCGGGCGACACGGGGCGGGATGAGCGCACGATATCGCCCGTGGCGCTGACGGCAATCAGTCCTCGTTCGTACAGACTGTCGCAGCCAAGCAGGCAGATCAGCATGGCTACGGCAGCGAAGTCTTTGCGTTCCTCCTCGCTGCATGCCCACCGCGGTTTGATATGCCCGGCGACGAGCAAACTCTCCGGCACCTCGCGGTGGCACATGCAACATCGCAACTCTGATCCCTCGAGCAGAACGCGACGCAGGTACTGCTGTTCCACCCTCCGCTTCGCCAGCACGAGTTTGTCCGTCTCGGTTGGGTCCACTCCTGAGAGGGGCTCCGCATATTCGTCGAAGTTCGTCTCCGGAATCTCGGCGAGTTTGACGCCGGATAGAGTGAGGAGTTGCTCAGCGTCGCTCTCGGATAGTGGAGACAGGTATAGGCCCCGCTTCATCCCTCCGAGCCTGTTGAGCGGGCCGGTGCCACCTAACTCAAGGAACGGCAGGTCCGTGCGCCTATCTATTCTCAGGTCGGTGGCGAGCGACTCGACCAGCACGAACCACCCTTCGTCTTTTTTGTTTCCGCTTTGGCGGCTCTGGTAGGCAGGTGGACGATATGTAGCGACGGGTTCGCTGACGATCCTGCTGACGGTTCTGATGAGCTGCTTGTCACAGTGGAACACCACGTCGCCACGGCTCGTGTTCCTGAGGGCAGCGGAGCCAGGCCGACGAGCGCCCCTTGCGTCGACGAAGTTGGTCCACAGAGTCCCCTGCACCCGCTCGAAATTGTCGGACTGATTCGCCCACCAGTAGCTGGTCATTGCAGCACCCCTAAATCCTGTTAGCGCCGTGTTTCGAGAGGTGGTCGGCAAAGCGAAGCAGCTCGGCACCGAGCCGGCGGGCCTGTTCCGCTACCGCGTCAGGTGCGTTACCAGCAGGGGACGACGCCGGACCGCTCATCGAAGCCGGCGCTGCCGGCTCCCGCTGGATGTCGATGTCGAACACCACGTGGTCGGGTTGGTGCCAGGTCGAGAACACCTCGACGGGCCGACCGTCGACGCATCGGCGTCCTGCACGGTCAGCGACAGCACCTCGGTGCCGACAGCCGCCCCGGTACTCCCGATCTGCGCGGACAGCCCGGACGTCCGGTGCACGAGGCGGTGATGTTCCCTCCGCGGGGCCACCGTGCTGCCGCGTCCGCGGCCCCGCTCGATCAAGCCCTCATCAGCCAGCGCACCGAGGGCCTGGCGCACCACGGACCGGGACACCCCGTACCGCACCTGCAACTGCGCCTCGCTGGGCAGCGAGGTGCCCGGCGGAAGGGAGTGGTTCAGGATCTGCGCCCGCAGGTGCCCGCGCAGCTGCAGATGCAGCGGCTCGCCACTGCCGGCGTCGAGCCGGGTTTTCGAGGCTTCAGGGCTGTCTACGTCAGCCAACGGGGCTGCTCCTTCTCAGGATGATGGTCGGGGCGTCGGAGTTCGCGTCGGTGTCGTCGCTTGAGCGCAGCACCAGGTCGCTCCACCACCGGAAGATGCCGTCGGGTTAGCCGCGACTCGCGGGCTACGCGTCGTCCGCTGGTGATGCGTCGTCGTCGTGCTCCTCGGTGACCTGCCCGTCGTGCACCCGCTTGAGCGTGATGCCCTCGAGGTAGCTGGGGACGGGTGGGTCGAGGTCTTCGTCGCTTGTCATGGTTCCGATCCTAGGTGCCGCGCAGTCCCGAGCCCCTACTTCTTCTGCGCGGTCCGCCACACGTGGTCCCACCCCGGTGCCAGCGCGGCGGCGCGGCGCATCGACAGCACGAGGCTCGCCTCCCGCGCGATGCCCTGGCCCGCGATGTCGAACGCCGTTCCGTGGTCCACCGAGACGCGGACAACGGGCAGGCCGACGGTGATGTTCACGCCGTCGTCGCCGTAGACCGCGCTGAAGGGTGCGTGGCCCTGGTCGTGGTAGCAGGCGATGACCATGTTCCACTTGCCCTTGACCGCGGCGGGGATGAGCGCGTCCGCGGGGATGGGCCCGTGCACGTTAATGCCCTTCTCGCGGGCGGCGGCGACGGCGGGGGCGAGGATGTCGGCGTCCTCGTCGCCGAACAGGCGGTTCTCGCCCGCGTGCGGGTTCAACCCGGCGAGGCCGATCGGCTCGTCCGGGTTGCCGAGCGCCTTCGTGAACGCGCTGACGAGCTCGATGACATTGGTGGTGCGCTCGGGCGTGACGTCCTCAATGGCCTGCCGCAGGGAGACGTGAGTGGTGAGGTGGAAGAAGTAGAGGTCGCCCGCGGAGAGGACGAGGCTGAAGTTCTCCACGCCGAACTCGTGCGCGAGCAGCTCCGTGTGGCCGGGCCACTTGTGCCCGCCGGCGTGCATCGCGGCCTTGTTGAGCGGCGCGGTGACGATGCCCTGCACTTTGCCCTCGCGGGCCAGGCGGCAGGCCTCGACGACGAAGCGGTAGGAGCCGTCACCCGCGGCGGGGCTGAGGTCGCCGAGCTTGACGTCTGCAAGCGACGGGCCGGTCTGCAGGAGTTCGATGATGCCGGGCTCATTCGACACCGTGCAGCAAGCGGCGGTCTACGACCTGCAGGCGAAGTACGCGGAGGTCGCAGAGGCGGACGATCTTATTCGGTGAGCCCGGAGAGTCAGCCTTCCTGCACTGGCATCCAGGTTTCGAACTCTGCATCTGCGGCGATGAACCAAATGACTTCGAATGCTTCAGGAGAGCTGCTCGCTTCGCCTGAGTCACGGTCAAACCCTCCGGTGTAGGACGCTACCCAGCCTGTCGTCTCTTTCTGAGGGATGACATTCAGGAAGTAGTCCTCGCCGTTTTCCTCGATGAAGTCCAAGGTCTTCGACGGGGACTCAGCCTCGGCGATCTCGCGGTCGGTGACGATCTCTACCAAGATCTCATTCGTACCGCTGGTCCTCGCGACGTCAGCAATAAGGAGCTTGATCTGGTCCTTATAAGCATCGGTCGAGTAGTCCAAGGCATCCGTGAAAACCCAATACTGATCGAGCTGTGCCGGCGTCTGATCGCTGTCGACCGAGACCACTTCATACGTCGGCCCTTGATACAGGTACGAGCTTGTGTCGGTTTCGTCTGGTGTCGGTGCGGCGACTTCTGCATCTGAAGTCGGCTTTGCCGTTGCCGTTGGTACAGCGGACGCAGATGCCTCGCCCGATACACACTCTCGTTCAACCGTGACGCGAGGAGGATCTGATAACTCGTCGCCGGTCGCGGGCTCCTGGCTGCAGACGATCCAGTTGGATTCGTCAACGATTCCAAACATGCCGCCACCGAGCACATCGACTTCGTCAGAGATGCCCGCTCGCTCGACGTCGCTGATCGCTACGTCGAGTGTTTTCCCGACGACGTCCGGCATTGTCACTGGACTTTCGTTCGAACAGCTGGTGATTACCAGGATCGTTGAGATGGTCATCAGGAGTTTCATTGATCGGCGCACTGTTCCTCCGGGTCTTGAGATCGCGTGTCGTGAACCACGCTTGTCGGTTTCACACTTTCGGATGCGGGTACCGCCAAGGAAGCACCCTACTGCACGGCGGCAAGCAAGGAGTCTCCCGAAGTCATGTAAAGCTTCTAGTCATGCCATTGAATGAAAGGCATCACGGCGACAGATTCTTACAACGCCCGCTATGTCCTTATCGGCTATACGACGATGCTTACTCAGGCTTATCCAGCATGTTAGTTGCACAATGGAGTGAGTCGCTGCTGAATTGACGCGTCTGCGCGGCGAGCGCACCGCGGTTGGTATTTTAGGGGGCGGGGAACATCTTTGCTCGACGACTGGTGTACCGGCTCCCAGCGGACGCCCATATCGACGACCACGTCGTCGGGGTGGTGCCAGGTCGAGACGACCTCCACCGGTAGTCCGTCCTGATCGAAGCTCGTACCCTCGAGCAGGAGAACGGGCGAGGGCACCTGCAACTTCAGGAAACGTAGGAGGTACCCGTCACCGGGCACCACTCGAATCCGTCGCTTGCCGGTGTTGATCTGCACTCCGAAGTGCCGTCCAAGGGCCGCACGCAGGGATGGCTCGTGCAATGAGCCCGCGGTTTGTTCGGCGAAGGTCGAGGCCGGCAGCAAGGAGTGGATGACGGCGATCGGCACACCGTCGGCCGTGCGCAGTCGCCGGAGCGAGAGCACTTGGATGGCGGAATCACCCACAACAATCAGGAGGCTCCGCGCCCCGGCAACCCGACGTAGAGGTGCTCCTGAGCGCGGTCAATCCTAGCGGGCCACCCGGTACATGACTTCGGCTCCTGCATCTCGGCAGAAGATCAGTGCCAGTTTGCTGACGCGCTGCCTGGTGATGCGTTCGATCATGTCGGCGTAAGTAGACAGCTGGCGCCAGTAGGCGGTGACGGTTGTCTCCTGCGGGGCGCTGTCAGTCTTGAAGTCGGCGATCACCAGGGAGCCGTCGTCTTCCCTGTACATCAGGTCGATGACGCCTTCGACGGTCACTCCGCGGGATGGAGCGACGACGGGAAGTTCCAGCCAGTGCTCGCGCTCCGCCGCGCGACGGACAGGTTCACTGGCGAGGGCCGCCCTTGCCCGCGCGGCCAGTGCTTGCGGGGTAACGCCCTTGGCGAGTCGGGCGACGCTGTCCGCGATGGCTTCCACGTCCGCCGACTCCTGCAGGCCGCTAAGCTCCATCACCCGGTGCAGGGCAGTGCCGAATTCGGCGCCACGCTCAGCGTTGGCGGGGGCAGGAGACGGGAGGGTTTCATCGTCGAGTGGTATGAACTGGAGCCGCTCCTCGCCAGGCTCTCCATGTAGCGAGTCTGTACCCTTCGCGATCGACGTCACGGACGCTGTCGAGGGAATCGCGGATTTCGCCTGCCAATGAGTCCGTTGCCGTTCCCAGTCTTCCCAGGACTCAACGGGCTGAACGGTCGTGCGGTGCTTTTCACCGGGCTCGAGGTCCGTCGCGAGTACGAGCGAGGGGATTGTCGGATCGTCGGTGTCTCTGAGCAGCTGTCCGAGACTGTTCCGTCGACTGACGTAGTGGGAAACGACGAGGTGGCTCTCGGCCCTCGTGCAGGCAACGTAGAGGAGGCGACATTTCTCCGCTTCATCAAACAGCTTCTCGACTGCCTTGGCATCTGCATAACGGGCCGAAGTGATGCCTTCCTTCAGCGAGATATGCAGGCGGCTGTCTTGATCCCAGAGGGCCGCATCGCTGGAGGTTCGGGGGCTGGACCCGGTACCGGCAACGATGACCATCGGAAACTCAAGGCCCTTCGAGGCATGGATGGTCATGATTCGGACGGCATCGACGTCGGTTTCGGGGACGACCGCTTCGCGTACCCGCGTGTTTTCTTCCTGCTGCGTTCCGGCCCAGACGAGGTAATCGCGCAGGCTGCCATGTGTCGCTTCGCTCCAGGCGCGGGCCTGATCGATGACGAAGCGGAGCCGCCGCCACACGTCGCGGTACCGCGGTGAGGCGACGGCGGTTTCCATCATGCGTCGTTCGGTGACCAAGCGGTCCATCAGCTCGGCAGGGGTATGAACGCTGATCCGGCGGCAAAGCTCGGACAGGTAGACCATGCCGCGGGCAACCGGAGAATCATCAAGCCCTTCCGGTGGCGGCGCGAAGATGTTCCACGATCCGCCGGCCGACTTCCATTCGAAGAGTTCGTCGTCACCGCACGCAAACGGAGCCGAGCGCAGGCAGAGCACCAGGGCTGCCTCGTCAGCGGTGTTGGCAATCGCCTTCAGCGCCAGTAACAGGTCGTTCACTTCCTGCGTCGAGTAAACCAGCGAGGAGGCTTCTGCGCGGTACTCAATGCCGGCGCCGTCGAGTGCGTCCTCAAGCGCCGCCAACGCAGTGCGGGTGGGTAGCAGGATGGTGATGTCCTTGAGCCTCAGGTTTTCGGTCTTGAAGCTCTTGTCCGGATCGTCCGAACGCTTAGACTGCTTCTTCCAACCCGGCTGTCCCGTCTGGCCCGAAGCCAACAGGATTGCGGCGGCGACGTCCTTGGCTTCCTGCTTGCGCATTGACTCGGCCGACATCTTCCCCGATTCATCGGGGGTAGCTTCGTCGCGTCCGATGGTTGAGACGGCCGGCCCATACGATTCGTTCCAAAATGGACGCTCGGGATCGGGCGTTAGCGGCTGATAGGACGGCTGAAGATTGCCGTTCTGCTGGATGAGCTGACCGAACACCGTGTTGATCCAGTCGAGTAGTGGGGCGGTCGAGCGGAAGTTGGTGCGCAGCGACGCGATGCGGGAATGGTCGTTGTTTCGGAACCGGCGTTCCGTGCTGAGGTAGGTGGCGATGTCGGCGCGGCGGAACCGGTAGATCGACTGCTTGGGATCCCCAACAGTGAATAGGCGGCCCGCGGGAATGGTGAGCTCTTCCCAGCGGTCCATCCCACAGACGTGCTCCGCCGTGATCCGAGTGGCGATCTCCGCCTGGACCGGGTCGGTGTCCTGGAACTCGTCCAGCATGATGCACTTGTAGCGCACATGGAGTGTTCGGTGAACCGCGATGGTCCGCGCGTCAGTGCCAACGAGCAGGTCACGGGCGTGGATGAGGAGGTCGTTGTACTCCAGTTCTCCGGTGCGCTGGCGTTCCCTGGCTGCGTTAACGAGGAGTTCGGCCATAGCGGCAGCCACCGTATCTACGGCGGGGGATACCAAACTCTCGCGGAGGGCAGCTGCGGCTTGGCCGAGTTCCGCGCAAGCGTTCCGGACTTCTGCAATGTCGATTGCCCAGTTGCCCTTCTTACCCTGCTTGGGTGTGGAAGGTATGTCGTCGAGGATCTCCAGCACCAGGGCAAGTTCGCCGATGCTGGCGTTTTCGAGCCTCCCGTGCCAAGAGCGGATCTTCTCGATGGCGACCAGGAGGAAATCATCAGCGTCGGAGCAGTGCTTGGTGTGCTCAAGCACCTCGGCGGTCTGCTGGAGGAGCGGGCCGAGATTGACCGTGGGGATCGGACGGCGTTGTGGTGGATGGCTCTCCAATCGGTCCCAGTTGGCGTCGAGTGCAGAAGCAACGGTCTCGAGGTGGTTCAGGGAACCACCGACGGCGAGGAGGATGCGGAGCGCCTCATCGAGGGTTTCGTCGTTGAAGAGCTGGTGGCGAATGGCTTCCCATCGGCGGGTGAAGGCGATTTGGGAACGCAATTCGTCGACGATGGTGATGAGCGGTGGAACACCAGCTTGGATGGGGTGCTCGCTGATAACGCGAGCGGCGAAAGAGTGGATGGTGCCGATGGGGGCTGTGTCGAGTTGCCCCAGGGCTCGGTCGCGCGCCTCGGACGGGTCGCTGTCCTTGAGCTTCCGGCGCACGCGGTCACGCAGCTCACCGGCGGCCTTCTCGGTGAAGGTGATGGCGGCGATGTTCTTCAGCTCGACGCCGCCGGTCATCACCAGCGTGCATATGCGTTCGACCAATTCGTGGGTCTTTCCGCTGCCGGCCCCGGCCTCAACGAAGACATTAGTGCCAAGGTCCGTTTCGATCAGCCCGCGGTCGAACTGGTCCGCAAGTTCCAGGGTTTCCTGCGTCATTTTTCAACCTTCAGCAGTTGGGCGTAGGGCCTAAGTTCCGGTGCATCCTGGAGTTCCACCCAGTGCTGGTCCATGCCGAGCTGACCTGTCAGAGAGGTGAAGGTTGCGGCTGTGCGGTCACGGGTAATGTGCTTCGTCGGCTCAGGTTTGGGCGGGAAGACGCCGTTTCGAATCGCGGAAATGATGAGACCTGCGTCCTGCCGCAATTGTTCGATCACCTCGTCGTCAACTGCGTAGCCGATTCTCTGGAAACCGCCCGCGCGGGAGGTGAACCAGTAATCTGCGATGACGCCGTCGCTGGGATTCTGAGCGAGGGACCGGGCGAATAGGCCGTAGACGGGCAGCTGGAATTTTGTCCCAAACGCGGTCGGGTGCTTGTGCAGGTCCCTAAACTTGTCGGTCTTACCGGTCTTGTAGTCCACTACGCGAAGGCGTCCGTCCGAATGCCGGTCGATGCGGTCCACCTTGCCGCGAAAACGCACGACGGAGCCGTCCTCGAGCTGAAGCTCGACCGCTGCGGTTTCCTCGTCCATGCCGAATGCCGCCTCGGCTGCGGCATATTCCCAGCCCTGGGAAGCGGATTCCTCGTCGTCGCGGAAAAGGCGGTGGAAGTCCTGACGCATGCGGGTTTGATCCTGCTCCCAGACATGCTTCAGCCACAGCGGGTTGGCGGATTCCTCGAACGTGGCGTCGGCCAATTCGATCAGCCGGTGCACGTTGCGCGGTCTCTTGTCGTCGGTGATCTCACGGACGTAATCCTCAAGGACCTTGTGCATGAGGTTGCCGCGCTGCATAGGGTTGATTTGGACTTCGAGTTCGACGTCTTCGAAGATGTCGACCTTCAGCACATGGCGAAGGAAGAAGCTGAAGGGGCTCAGCACCCAGTCCTCCAAACGAGTGGGGGAGAGGGCCTTCGATCCCTCGATGATGTTCCCGGCATGGGCGCCTAGGTTCCCGTTAAATCGGGTGAAGGAACCGGTGCGTCGGTCGCTGGTCGCGGCGACGGCGCGTTGCAAGACGGCGTCATCCCCGAGCGCCGCGGTTCCGTTTCCGGCGGTCAGAAGGTAGCGCAGGCGCCATTCCTGTTCGGTGGCCGCCACGGGAACGTCAGTGCTCGCACCGGTGGGAGAGCCGTGCTCGATACCGTGGGCGAAGGACCTCAGATTGTTTGTGATGTCGGTGGTGATCCAGCGGGATGGCAGCTGGTCCCCCGACCCACGAAGGTCACCGCGGGGGCTGATGATCGTTCTTGCCGTTCCGACAGCGAGAGCAGATAGAAACTGTTGATGGGCAGCTTCGGCGCGTTGCTCGACGGTGAGCAGGTCGCCGCCGATCACCTCAGCGACGGCATCGGGGAGCAGCGGGTTCTCGCGGATGCGGGCGGGTGCCAGACCTTCCGCTGCGCCAAGGAGAAACACCTGATCGAGATCGCGCCCGACGGCGTCTGCGTAGTTACCGACGACGACGCCGGTGCCGCTCTTTCCGCTCCATCCGGCCTTTGCCTGAATGCTGTCGTCGAGGGCGCTGCGGATCAGGAGCGGGTTAGGCGTGGGGCCGATTCCGTCGAGCGAGCCCAACCCGCTGACGATCTCTTGGATCGCGGCTCGTGTGATGGCGTTGGTCGGCGCCTCGGTCTCGCCGCGGCGCCCCATGAACTGGGTGAGAAGTTCGGTGAGCGCTCCTGCGACGGCATGCCATGACACTGCCGTAAGAACGCGGCTGACACTGGCGGAAAGAGCGCTGATGAACTCCTCGAACAGGGCGAGCTGTTCAAAGCGTTTGGCATACCGCTCGCACGCCCGGGCGTCGCCGTCGCCCTGGGCGGGCTCCCTGGATGGAGGACTGACGTGCAGGCGCTCGCAGACGGCGCTGCTCGGCAGGTCGTGCTCGCGCCAGACGAGAGTGCCTTCGGCGAGGACGTTGAGGATGGTGCGTCTGTCCGGATTGTTCGGGTCGAGTGTGAGGAGGTGGAGGAGCCCACGTGCGAGGGGTGCGTCGCTGAGTCGTTGCGACGCGGGGCCTACGAAGGTGATGCCTGCCTGGGTGAGGCGTTGGGCGAGGAGGGCACGGTAAGGGTGCGCGGTGGAGTGGAAGATACCAATCCGGTACCCGGGAACACCGGCGCGCAGCTGATCGATGACGAGGCGGACAGTACTGCGGACCTCGTCGTCCGCGTCGGAGGCAGTGAGGACGGTGGTGTTCTGCTCGAAGGTTCCGGTCGCCTGGAGATTGTTTAGACCCGCACTTTCGAGCTGACGCCGGAAAGCAGCAACCGCGGGCTGGGCCTGGACGCCGAGCATGAAACCGATAAGAGTTCCCAACCGTCGCAGCGTGGCAGGGGTTTGGACGATTCGTCCTGCGCGCTCGAACAGGTGGTGATCGGTGTACCAGCGATCGCCGAGTGCTTCCATGGCAGTTTGGTGGATTCGAATGACTTCGCGCACCAGGTCCGGCAGGGCGGCGTCCTGCCGTGGGCCGATGGAGTCCAGCAGCGGGGCTGTTCGGGTGATGGCCCGGGCAGTTGCGGGCTGGTCGGCGACCTGAATGAAATCGCCTGGGTTCTCAGCCAGGACCTTGCTGATCGCTGCTTGGCGTACGGCTGGAGGAAGTGGCGCGCGGTCGCCCAAGGATGTGTCTGCGGCGACGAGTTCCATGGCGAGGTCCTTGAGCGTGAACGCGCGCACGCCGACACTGCCGGCACCGTTGTTTAGCGTTCGTCCCAGGTATCGCGTGACGTCCAGTCCGGACGCATGTGAGGGCACAATGATGGTAATCGGAACAAGTGGATCCGTGGCTTGTGCCGCCGTGATGCGAGCGGCGAGTTCGAGCAGCGCTTCGCTCACTGATGTGGTGGTTTGCACGGTCATGCTGCCCCTTGATCTCTGTATTCTCAACATAGCAGGACCCTCTAACAGTTCTATAGAGACCTTGTTCCGCAGTTATCGTTTTCAACTTCGTCGATATCGACGAGTTCCACACGCCATTGCGCCTACCTACCGAAGCCTGATCGACCACCTCACACCGCAGCAGCTACTCGGTCTGTCGGGAACACCTGAGCGGGACGACTGCGTGAACGTCGCCAACCAGGTCTTCGAGGTCGTAGGGCGAGCGAACTGTGACTTGGGGATGCCCTCGACACCAACCTCTTGGTGCCTTTCCATCTCTTTGATGTGTCCGACGACGTCGACCTCAGCCAAGTCGAATGGGAGCGAGGCAACTACGACCTCTCCCAACTTGACCTCCTCTACGCAGGCAACGACGCCTGCCCCGTCAGAGTCATCCGCGCATGCAGGGAAGGATTTCGGTGTGGGAATGCAACGTATCCCGTTGCTGTCACACGCGATGAAGGTGGGGGAAGTTCTTACTGTGTTGCGGTATGAATCCCTCGAAGCAGGCAAAGACGTGCAGCACCGAGAAGGCTTGCTTGGCGCACGGCGACGTCGACCGACGCCTCTTCGTCACCCTCAATAAGGACCAGCAGAATTACTCTGCGGCAACGATGCACAGAGATTATGCGGTTGACCCTGACCTCTTTCGCTGAGGATCGCAGAATCCGACGTCGATCACCAGCCCTACGGGGCAGGGCTATCTGAATCACAAGTCGCGTGGGTCCCAAGTGCTGCTCTTCACTCGTCCAACCGAGGAGTGGCCGGACTGAAATCCGCACGCTTAGGTGAGGTCGACTACATTCAGCACTCGGGGGAGAGGCCCCATCGCCATCACTGGAAGCTGCAGCGAGCGATGTCGGCCGATCTTTTCGGATCTGCTTTAGTGGCAGCGCCGTAAGTGTCATTCAGCGTTGGCGATTAGCTGACAGCCGAGGGAAGGATTGAAGGTGCTTAGCACAGATGATGACGCGAGGCGGAGTGCGCTTACTTGCCCGCGGTGCGGTCGAAGAGTGCCCAGAGTAGGTAGCGGTCAGACCGTGCCAGCGGAACATCGAGGTGCCAACGGCGGCCTGTGCGTAGTGGCCGGCCATACCAAGCCCAATTGGAGAATCGCAGCGCCACCACTCCACCCCGGAGGCGGTAGCGATCATCGGAACGTCCCAATCTTCGCGCACTGCCCGGTCTGCGGGCTGAAACTTTCCATCTCGCCAAGGAGGCAGATCATTCCAAAGCATCGTACGAAGGGAGCGGAAAGTGAATGCGTCGGGCGAGGAATGGTTCCAGGGCAGACCTGGGCCGGACAAGCGACGAGTCAACAAAAGAAGGCTCAGAAGGCGAAGGAGGCCGAAGCAGCGCGTCCCTCTGTACTACCTCGGAGGACAATTTCTGCCGAGCAGATCAGCTTCGCATCGAAGAGAGCACAAGCATCCGCCCAAAAGCGCGGCAAGTACACCGGCAGGGGGAGCGACGGTTGGCCCTTGTCAACCAGCGTACGCGCTGTCCCAACAAGCCCGCCGGGTACAGGAAAGCGCAGCTGAACCTACAAGGACGTCATGAGCCCAGTTGAAAGCTCAACGAGCATAGAGTAGAGCGAGTGCTGCCAGAAGTAGGGGGATGACGCATGGATGCGTTTGGAATTCGGAATGAACTGATCGACGGCTACAGGTCATTCACCGAGGGGTTCGTCGACATACAGGACGATCGGATTCGGAAGACTGTCAGCGAACTTGCGGACCAAGGACGCCAATGGCCCGACCCTTGGCTTTCTCTCAACCCTTCGTTCCAGAGTGGTGGGAGCGTCGATGAGCTAGTTGATCGCGGCATACTGCACGAGCAGTGCCGGGAAATCTTCCGGTCGAAGAAGGACATGAAGGACCGGGGGAGCGGCTCATTCACTCTCCATAAACATCAGGCGGATGCCGTCTCCATAGCGGCCGGTCGGCACTCCTACGTCCTGACGACCGGTACAGGATCGGGGAAGTCGCTTTCCTACATAGTCCCCATCGTCGACCGCGTGCTCCGCGAGGGCAGCGGCAAAGGCATCAAGGCCATCATCGTCTACCCCATGAACGCGCTCGCCAATAGCCAAATGGAAGAACTCACTAAGTTTTTGGAGTACGGATTCGGCGGGGAATCGCCGGTAACCTTTAAGCGGTACACGGGCCAGGAAAAAGGCGAGGAGCGCGAGTCGATCCTCAAGAATCCCCCGGATGTCATCCTGACCAACTACGTAATGCTCGAATACGTCCTCACGCGTCCTGAGGAACGGCAGTCGCTCATCAGGGCAGCGTCCGGACTGAACTTCCTTGTTCTGGATGAACTGCACACCTACCGGGGCCGACAGGGCGCGGACGTTGCTCTACTCGTCCGCCGTCTTCGGGACGCATGTCACGCTCAGGAGACACTCCAATGCGTTGGAACATCCGCCACCATGTCTTCCGGCGGAACTATGGCAGAGCAGCAGCGAGACATCGCCGAGGTAGCCACACGAATCTTCGGCACCGAGGTGAAGCCCGACCACGTCGTGACGGAATCGCTTGTCCGAGCCACCACGGTAAGAGATCAGACAACCGAGGATCTCAAAGCTGCGGTGTTGGAGCGTGGTGATGCAGAGTTCAGCAGCGCGACCATCAGCGGCGGTTATGTCTCCCTCCGCTCCGATTCCCTCGCGTCGTGGATCGAGGATACCTTCGGTCTGACCACAGAAGCTGAGTCCAGTCGGCTTATTCGCAGCGCCCCCAAAACAATCACTGGAGCCGCCGAAGTATTGGCGGCGAAAACCGGCCAAGACCCAAAAGCTTGTGCAACGGCAATCCGTGCCACTCTTCTGGCAGGCTCGAAGGCTAAGTCGCAAGCAGGGCGCCCACTTTTCGCCTTCCGCCTTCATCAGTTCATCTCAAAGGGCGGTTCCGTCTACACAACGCTCGAACCGGAAGCTACCCGTCTGATCGAAACGGACTTTCAGCTCACGACGGGCGAGCAGGAGAAGCGGTTATACCCTCTAGCCTTTTGCCGGGAGTGTGGCCAGGAATACCTCATGGCCCGCCTGGTGGAGACGGCTGAAGGGTCCCGTTTCATTGCCCGCCATGAGTTGAAACTGCAGGACGACGGCGGGGAGGACCGTGGGATCGATGGTTACCTCTTCATCTCCACAAGACAGGAATGGCCCGACCAGGCGGTTGAGTCTGGTCGCCTACCAGCGTCTTGGCTTACAAACGCCGAGACAGGTCATCCAGTCATCGAGTCGAAGCGCAAGCGTCTGCCACAGCGTTACAGTGTGGGATTGAGCGGTGAAGCGGCCATGGACAACGCAGCCACAAGTTCAGACGGGCAGCTCGCTGCATGGATACCGCGCAGCCTCGGATTTTGCTTGAACTGTCAGGTGACCTACGAATCCGCACGCAGCGGAGAGTTCTCCAAATTGGTCACTCTGGATCAGGAGGGCCGTAGCAGTGCCATGACCGTTATTGCCACGAGGCTCGTGCAGTTACTGAAATCCGACATAGGTCAGGATCTCGCCCCAGAAGCCAAGAAACTCCTGACTTTCGTAGACAACCGCCAGGACGCGTCTCTGCAGGCCGGCCACCTCAACGACTTCGTTCAGGTTGCGCAACTGCGTGCCGCCGTCTATCAGGCCGTCGCTGCGGCAGGAGAAGAGGGCCTCGAAGCAGCGGATCTCGGAACAGCGATCGTCAATACGCTCAACTTGGAGTGGGGAGACTACGCCCAGATCGAAGACCCACTCGACGCTCGACCGACGAGACGTGCGCTCCACGACGTCGTTACTTACCGTGCTCTTCGGGATCTTCAGCGTGGATGGCGAATCACCCTTCCGAACTTGGAACAGACCGGCCTATTGAAAGTTCAATATCCGAACGCGCGACGACTGGCCGAGCAGGATGCGCGCTGGGAGTCTGCCCACTACGTTCTCCGCGTGATGGACGCAGGCAAACGCGAAGAGATCATCACGGTGCTGCTGGACGAGTTCCGCCGGGTGCTGGCCATCGACGCCGAAGAACTCACCGTCGATTGGTTGAACAAGGTAAAGAACCGTAGCCGAGAGTATCTTTCCGGCATCTGGGCCCTTCCAGAGCGGGAACCGGATCCAAATGTGGGGCTCGTATCGACAGAACCTAAGAAGAGCGCGTCCTTCCGCAACATCCTTCCCGTCACAGCCCATGGCACCTTTGGGCGGTGGCTTGCTCGAACAGCGTCGTCGGCTGGAAAGCTTTCGATGGCCGAGACCAATGAGGTCATCGCGTCCCTGTTCGAGATCTTGCACAAGACAGGCCTCATAGCCGAAGTTGTCGAAGGCAAACTTTCGGGTTACCGGCTCAAGTTGTCCACGATGGTCCTGGAGAAAGGCGCAGGGGAGTACGGTGCGCCCGATCTTCTGCGCCGCAGCTACCACGCTGACCAGAAGCCACGTGTCATCAAGTTCTTCAAGGACCTTTACTTGGAGACAGGGAGCCAGCTTGCCGGTCTGAAGGCTGCCGAACATACCGCACAGGTCCGGTCAGAAGATCGTGAGAAGCGGGAGCAAGCGTTCCGACGAGCAGAACTGCCGTTGCTTTTCTGTTCGCCCACCATGGAACTGGGCGTCGACATTGCGAGCCTTAATGCCGTCGCAATGCGCAATGTGCCGCCGACGCCGGCAAATTATGCACAGCGAAGCGGCCGTGCAGGTCGCTCGGGGCAGCCCGCGCTAGTCATTACGTACTGCGCCACGGGAAGCGCGCACGACAGCTACTACTTCGAGCGTTCTGATCTCATGGTGGCGGGCCAGGTTCAGCCACCCCGCCTCGACTTCGCGAACGAGGACCTGATCCGGTCCCACGTTCATGCTGTCTGGTTGGCCGAAGCACTATCGGCCACAAGCCACGGCCTCGGGAAGTCGCTGGCCGGGCTTCTCAAACTGGAGGACAAGACCTACCCCATCCAGCCGCAGATCCGGTCTTTCCTCGAAGACCCGAGCGCGGCAGCGCGCGCAAAGGGATCGGCAAAATCCCTGCTCTCCGCAATCCAGCACGAGCTCGCCGACACGGTCTGGTGGAGCGCGGACTGGGCGGACCATGTCATCGACGATGCTTTCAGCGCGCTCAACGAAGCGTGCGATCGATGGCGGCTGCTCTACCGCAACGCGCTGGCCGAGCAGGATGCGGCACACAGAGCGAGCCAGGATCACTCGGTCACCTCCAAGCAGCGGGAGGAAGCCAACAACCGCCACCGTGAGGCTAGCCAGCGGCTTGAAATATTGCTGAATGACAGTGATTCCCGCGGTCAATCTGACTTCTATACGTTGCGTTATCTGGCGTCAGAAGGCTTTCTGCCTGGCTACTCCTTCCCCCGCTTGCCGCTGGCGGCCTTTATCCCGGGAATCCGCAAGGGACGAGATAACAACAGCACCTGGCTGCAGCGCTCGCGCTTTCTCGCGATCAGCGAGTTCGGCCCGGATGCCCTCATCTACCACGAGGGCGCCCGATATCAAGTGAAACGCGTCAGCCTTCCCCGCGACTCGGATGGAGGCGGAGCGGGGGATGTCGTGTTAACCGAGGCCCGTGTGTGTGAAGCTTGCGGCTATCTGCACGAGCGAAAGCCGGGTATCGACGTCTGCGAGTCCTGCGACAAGCCGCTGGGCGGCAGTTGGTCGAACCTGATGCAGCTCCAATCGGTGATAACCCGCCGACGGGAACGGATCAGCGCTGACGAGGAAGAGCGAAACCGGCAGGGCTTTGAGCTTGTCACCACCTACCGTTTCGCCCCTCACGGCAAGAAGCCGGGGCGTGTGGACGCAGGCATCTACAACGACGGGGACCTCCTCGGCGAAGTCCGTTACGGTGACGGAGCCACCGTCCGGGTAACTAACCTGGGCCGGCGCAACCGCGCGGATCAGGACAAGCACGGTTTCTGGCTGGATCTGATCACCGGTGAATGGCTCTCCGAGAAACGCGCAACCGAAGAGTCCGGAGACGGTGGCGACGTTGATGACACCACGGTGGAGCAGTCAAAAAAGAAGCAGATGATTACTCCGTTCGTGGAGGACAGGCGCAACATCGCGATCTTTAGGTGGGCAAAGGAAGTCACTGATGAAGCGGCGACCACTATGCAGTACGCCATTGAGCGGGGGATCGAGGCGGTCTTCCAGCTCGAGGACTCAGAGCTGGCAAGCGAACGCCTGAATGACGCAGATGACCGTGGCCGTCTTCTGTTCGTAGAGGCCGCCGAAGGTGGAGCCGGCGTTCTGCGGCGCCTGCAAAGCGAGCCTGACGCCATAGCCAAGGTGGCCGCCAAAGCGCTCGAAATCATTCACGTAAACCCTGCCAACGGAGAAGACGATGACACCTCGTGTGTTCGCGGCTGTTACCGCTGCCTACTGTCGTACGGTAATCAGCGTTCCCATGAAGCCATCGACCGGCGGCTGGTGATCGACTTGCTCCAGCAGATAGCGCAAGCAACGACGAAACCGATGTCTGAACCCAAAGCAGCGCAACCAGACCCCATGAGCGGCAAGCAACCCGTCAGCCCGCGGGCAGAGGACTTTCTGAGGCGGCTGACGGACGGCGGCTATAACCTTCCCGACGACGTCGGCCCGACCATAGCCGGGAACGTCGTGGACTTCACCTTCACGAGCAAAGTGTCACTGCCAACCGCTGTAATTGTGGAGGACGAGTCGAGGCCCTCTATCGATGCTCTGGCGCTCACGTTCAGCAGTTGGAACGTGATCACCGCAACCTCCACTGATGACCTCGACGGTTTCATCTCCCGCCACCCGAACGTATTTGGAGTATCCACGTGAGTATTACTGCAGCGGAAACTACTTTCGCCGTCGGTTCTTTGGTTTCTGCCCGTGGACGGGAATGGGTGGTTCTGCCCGGAAGCGATCAAGAGTTCCTCGTCCTTAGACCCATCGGTGGCACCGATGAAGACATCGCAGGTGTCATCCCCGCAATCGAGGAAGTGCGGTCCGCGTCATTCGGACTACCTTCTCCCACAGACCTGGGCGATGACCGTAGCGCCCGTCTCCTGCGGGACGCCCTCAGGATAGGGTTCCGCTCAAGCGGCGGCCCATTCCGCTCCCTTGCCGGGCTGAATGTCTCCCCTCGCCCCTACCAGCTGGTGCCCCTACTCCTGGCGCTCCGCCAGGAGACGGTACGGCTTCTGATTGCTGACGACGTCGGCATCGGCAAGACGGTAGAAGCTGGGTTGGTTGCCGCTGAGCTTCTTGCCCAAGGCGATGCCAAAGGGCTGACGGTTCTTTGCCCGCCCAGCTTGGCGGAGCAATGGCGGCAGGAGCTGTCCGCAAAGTTCGGCATCGAAGCGCAGCTGGTACTGCCGGGCACGGCGAGAAAGCTTCAGAGAGCGGCGGGCTACGACAGCTCAATCTTCGAGCACTTCAAGCACACCATAGTCTCGACCGACTTCATCAAGTCCGAGTCGAAGCGGCACGACTTCCTGCGTACTGCTCCCGATCTCGTCATCGTTGATGAGGCCCATGGAGTAACCGCTGATGACACCGGCAAGGGCAGCTCCGGCAGAACCCAGCGGTACGAGCTGGTGAGAGGACTGGCCGACGACAAAAGCCGACACCTCATTCTCGTCACAGCGACCCCTCATAGCGGTAATGATGCCGCCTTCCGCAACCTCATCGGGTTGCTCGATCCAAGCCTCAAGACCGCTGACCTTTCCCACGAGTCTGGACGTCGCAAGCTGGCCGACCACATGGTGCAGCGTCGGCGCGTCGATATCCGCAGCTATCTCCAGTCGGACACCAAGTTTCCGAATGACCGCGAGACGATAGAGCTGCCCTACAAGCTGTCCCCGGAGCACCGGGCGTTCTTCGATGCAGTTCTCGAATACGTGCGCGGTCGTGTTCAAGACACCACGGGAACAAAGCTGGATCAACGCATACGCTGGTGGTCAGCTCTCTCTTTGTTGCGTGCCATGGCCTCCTCCCCTGCTGCTGCAGCAGCAACACTCAAAACCCGTGCCGCTACCGAGGAAGCGGAAACGGATGCTGCAGCCGAGAAACGCGGCATGGCCGTTGTGATGGATCAGGTGGAAGACGACGGCGGCGAAGCTATCGACGTCGTCCCCGGCTCCCGCCTGGAAGCGATTGAGGAGTCAGAGACAGTCAAGCGCCGTCTAAACTCGTTCTGGAAAACCGCTTCTGAGCTCGTAGCTGTACCGGCGACCGACGCAAAACTGCAGTTGCTGCAGAAACGGGTGCAGAAACTGATCGCAGAAGGATTTCAACCGATCATCTTCTGCCGGTTCATTCCCACGGCACACTATGTGGCTGACTTCCTACGTTCGGCCAGCCGAAACAAGTTCTTGGTCGAGGTCGTGACCGGCGAACTGCCCGCAGAGGAGCGCGCTGCACGGGTGGCGAACCAGGCCGAGCAGGCCGGGAACATGCCCAAGGTGCTCGTGGCGACCGACTGTCTTTCGGAGGGTGTCAATCTCCAGGACGGATTCCAGGCAGTCGTCCACTATGACCTGGCGTGGAACCCAACTCGCCACGAACAACGAGAAGGCCGGGTAGACCGCTTCGGTCAGACCTCAGACACTGTCCGTGCCGTGACCATCTACGGCGATGACAACGGCATTGATGGAATTGTTCTCGACGTTCTGCTGCGAAAGCACGAGAGTATCCGGAGGGACCTGGGTATCAGCGTGCCTGTACCGCCGAAGAGTGATCAGGTTCTCGCTGCTTTGCTTGAGGGCATCCTGATGCGGGGTAAGCAAGGCGACCAGATGGAACTGTTTACTCTCACGACGGAGGCCGAGCAGCTGGAAACCGAGTGGCGTAGCAGCGCAGAACAGGAACGGGCCAGCCGGTCACGCTTTGCCCAGAATGCCGTGCGGCCTGATGAAGTGCAGAAGGTCGTCGACGCCGCTCGGCGCAGTCTTGGCGATCCGGCGGATGTCGAGAAGTTCATTCGTGCAGCTCTGGAAGAAACCGGAGCCCACACACAGCCCACGCCGGCCGGACTCGTTGCAGAGCTTGCCACTGCGGCACCTGGCATGCGTAACGCTCTGGGCGGCCGCACATCCGTGCAGTTCGTCCGGGACTTTCCGGCGCCGCACAACACATCTGTCTTCGTCCGAACCGACCCGATGGTCACGGCAGCAGCCCAATATGTGCTCAACTCCGCCCTTGACGATCAGCTCGACGGTAAAGAACGCCCTGCTCGCCGCTGTGGTTTCATTCAAACCAACGACGTCGACGCTCTCACTGTGGCACTCCTAGTCCGCTTCCGCACCAAGCTGGTTCTCCCTGCCCGGCTGGGAGATCGGACCGATATGGCAGAGGAAGCACGGGTCCTCGCGTTTCAAGGGAGCCCGATGAATCCCATGTGGTTGGACGAAGCAGGGGTAGAGGCTCTACTCGCGGCGAAGCCCGCCGGCAACGTCGGCGATGTCACTGAGAAGATGGACAGCATCCTGAAGGCGATTCCCCTGCTCCAAGATGCCCTGAACGAGAAGGCAATAACGGTGGCAGAAGAGATACGCGATGCGCACCGTGAAGTCCGAATTTCGGCCCGCGGGGACCGTGCGGGACAGCTAGGCATTCGGGGACTTGCGGTAGAGCCGAACCTGCCTGCCGACATTCTCGGCGTCTATATTTACAATCCGATGGGAGCGGCGTAGTGAGTACAGCATTTCAGGCGATCACCGTCGTTGGCGGAGTTGTACCGCCGTCCCTTCTGGGGCGGATCCAATCCGGCCAAGTGAGCGATCCCAAGAGCCTCCAGCCCACTACGTATCACCTCATCGGAACGGAGACGGTACGCGACGCTGCCTCCCGCTCCTGGATGTACCTGAAATCCGCGTGGCAGGCATGGCGTGAACTCGATGCTAGAAAGCGCCCCGATGCCAAAGGTCCTGGTACCGGTGATGCCCGGCAGAAGTGGCTGCTGGTCATGCTTCGGGAGTTCGGCTATGGGCAGGTCCCGACGACCAGCGGCGGCTTCCACGTCGATGACGCGGCATACCCCATCTCTCATCGATGGGAAGCCGTACCCATTCACCTGTTAGGCCCGGGTGTGGACCTGGACCGCCGCAACCCCGGGGTCGAGGGAGCCTCCCGCGCGCCCCAAGCGATGGTGCAGGAGTTCCTCAATAGGGAAGAGGAGCACCTCTGGGCGATATTGAGCAACGGCCTCAAACTGCGCCTGCTGCGCGACTCCACAGCGCTCGCCGGATCTGCGTACATCGAATTCGACCTTGAAACCATCTTCGACTCAGACCTCTACCCCGAATTCCAGATTCTTTGGCAACTCGCGCACCAGTCCCGTCTGGCTAAGCGCGGAGGGCCGGATGCTCCGCCGGCTGACTGCTGGCTCGAATCCTGGCGCAGCGAGTCCATTGACGCAGGCGCCCGGGCACTCGACAAACTCGGACTCGGGGTCGAGAAGGCCCTCATGCACCTGGGTACTGGTTTCCTCCGTCATCCAGATAACGGCTGGTTGATGGACGCGCTGCACAGTGGAGAGCTGAGCCCGCGAGAGTTCCACAAAGCGCTACTGCGCACCGCGTATCGACTCTTGTTCTGTTTCGTCGTGGAAGACCGGGGAGCGCTGCTTTCGCCGGACGCATCCACGGCTGCCCAGGAGCGATACGCGACCTACTTTTCCACCCAACGACTTCGCAAGATGGTGCGCAACCGAGACGGCGGCCCGCACCCTGACCTATGGCGGACGCAGAAGATCGTCTTCAATGCACTTGGCGGGAACGGACTGGATGCTGTCGGACTGCCCGCATTGGGCGGGCTATTTGACCCGGACAGCCGTGCGGTCCAGCTTGAACAACAGCCGAATCCGGATCTGCTGCTCGGCGCGGAACTGGCAAACCGGGACTACCTTGCGGCCATACGCAAACTGAGCTGGGTGGTCGGGAGAACCGAGAGGCTCCAACCTGTCGACTACCACCATTTGGGTGCCGAGGAATAGGGCTCGGTCTACGAATCGCTGCTTGAACTTATTCCGCGCATTGACACTGAAAGCCGGA
Organism: Arthrobacter sp. B1805; assembly: GCF_002929745.1. GTDB lineage: Bacteria > Actinomycetota > Actinomycetes > Actinomycetales > Micrococcaceae > Arthrobacter_D. The sequence goes on along the minus strand of NZ_PJIQ01000003.1, from coordinate 71,682 downwards.
CATTCGAGTTGGTCCGACTGTCCGGAAATGAGCGCAAAACCACAGGCTCCTACTACACCCCACCGCGGCTTGTGTCTGCCCTGCTCGATACAACCCTAGACCCGCTGCTGAATGAGGCTGTCGACGGTGGAGTCGACGCCGCGGATCGTGAAGCACGTTTGTTGGCACTTACGGTATGCGACCCTGCCTCTGGATCCGGAGGTTTCCTGGTGGCGGCAGCCCGCCGCATCGCCCGACGTCTCGCTGAAGTGAGGGCCGGAGAGGACGAGCCTACTCCAGCGCAGATTCAGCATGCTCTTCACGACGTGGTCGAGCGTTGCATCTACGGTGTCGATATGAATGACCTGGCAGCAGAACTGGCGAAGGTCTCGCTATGGCTTGAAGCTATGGAACCAGGCAAACCGCTCGGGTTCCTTGATGCCCGAATCAAGATCGGCAATAGCCTGCTCGGAACCACGCCGGCACTGTTGTCGAATGGCGTACCCGACGAAGCCTTCGGCGTCATTGAGGGCGATGACAAAAAGGTTTCCGCAGAGGTCAAGAAGCGGAACAAAGTGGAGCGACGGGGACAGGAAGCGTTCAGCTTTGGTGCGCCCACGGCCAGCGTCGCGCAGCTGATTGACCGTCGCCAAAAACTCGTTCAGCCCGTGGCAAGCGTTGAGGATGCACGCTCACGCGCCAAGGCGTACGAGGCGTTTGACCACTCCAACGAGATGGAACAGAAACGCCTCCATGCCGACGCCTGGTGCGCTGCATTCGTCTGGCCGCTGAGGGCAGGTGAACCGGAACCGCCAACCTCATCGGTAGTGAGGCAGCTCGGTGACTCGGGCGAATCAGCGGGCTTCGCGGAGACGGTAACGAAAATCCGAAACCTGACCCGGGAGTACCGCTTCTTCCACTGGCACCTCGAATTTCCCGAAGTGTTTGGCGATCCCGACGCTGGAGAAAACGGGGCCGAGGGCTGGCCGGGCGGATTTTCCTGCGTGCTGGGCAACCCGCCCTGGGAACGGGTGAAGCTTCAGGAACAGGAATTCTTCGCAGCCCGGAACGAAGCAGTCGCGAAAGCTCCGAACGCGGCGGCGCGTACCCGCCTGATCAAACAGCTTGCCGAAAACGATCCGATTCTGCATCGAGAATTTCTCGCAGCCAAGCGCAATGCTGAAGGGCAAAGTGTCAGCATGCGCTTATCCGGCCGGTACCCGTTCAACGGTCGTGGCGATGTGAACACCTATGCGGTGTTTGCGGAGCTATTTCGAAACCTGACAGGTCCTCACGGTAGATCGGGCATCATCGTGCCAACCGGCATCGCTACGGACGCCACGACGCAGTACTTCTTCAAGGACCTGGTGGAAAGCAGCACTATCGCGGCGCTCTACGACTTCGAGAACGCCGCTCCAATCTTCGAAGGCGTTCACCGCAGCTTCAAATTCTCTCTGCTCACGATGGCCGGCCGGTTCTCGAAGTCTGAAGTGGCCTCTTTTGCCTTCTTCCTTCACGACCCGGCACACATTGATGGCACGAAGTTCGCACTCAGTCCTGACGAGATCAAACTGATCAACCCGAACACGGGTACGCTCCCAATCTTCCGAACGCGCCGGGACGCGGAGATCACTCTGAGCATCTACCGTCGGGTCCCGGTCCTGGTGGACGAGACTGATCGGTTTGGGGGGAATCCATGGGGTGTCTCATTTGGCGAAGTGATACATATGGCTAACGACAGCGCGAAATTCCTGGACCAACCTGGTGACATGACCGTGCCACTTTACGAATCGAAGATGGCGCATGCCTATAACCATCGGTGGCAATCAGTAAAAGGAAACAAACCGGACCCACTGGATAGAGGATCATTTGCAACGCCGCGGTACTGGGTTGCGGCTGACTTCGCTCGTGAAGCATTGACGAGGAGGGGCTGGACTCGGGATTGGGTTCTAGCTCTTCGTAAAATCGCGAGAGCTAGTGATGAACGTACCTTGATCCCTCTTGTGTTACCCATAAGCGGCGCAGCCAACAGTATGACGTGTATGTTCACGCGATCTGACATGTCTGACCTGTTGTCCCTAGTGGCCATTCTAAATTCGTTTGTAGCTGATTACGTGATGCGCCAGAAGTTAGGAGGAACAAACGTAAGCGCATACATCCTGAACCAGCTCGCCGTGCCCCGACCGGAGGCCTTTGCGGACAGCTTCCTCGATCCGCGCGACTATGTGCTGGAACTCATTTGGACAGCCGATGATATGAGCGATTTCGCAACCGATTGCGGCGACGAAGGGGAGCCGTTCCGGTGGGATAGTGATAGACGGGCGGCGTTGAGAGTCGAGTTGGACGCACACATGTTCCACCTCTACAAGCTTTCTCGTTCCGACGTCGACTACATCATGGATACATTCCCGATCGTGAAGCGCAAGGACGAAGCTGCATACGGCGAATATCGAACCAAGCGGCTGATCCTCGAGGCATACGACGCCATGCAGCTAGCCCTCGACACCGATGTTCCCTACACTTCCACACTGAACCCCCCACCGGGACAAGGTCCGCGACATCCTGCTCGGGAGGTGATCGTATGAGTAGCGAAGCGTGGACACAGTTCATGTCGTATGCAAGCCGCTTCGCTCGATCCGTCGACTTGGACAACGAAGAGTACTTCTACAAGCTCGCGCTGGCCGAACGTCTCAGCAGGACGAGACAGCTGTTCCTCGCAGATGAGGCTGGGTGGCCACAAGCCCTGGTGAAAGACGTCGGATCTTCTAATCTGATCGATCAGTGGTTCAAGATGCGTCTGACCGCTATGGCACGGACTAAACCGGACCTCCTGCGGTCAGCCATTGAGGTGCTATGGATTGGCGAACCCGATCCTGGAGCGATGAGCACCTTCGGAGATCGATTGCGATCCGCGGACGAAGAACGTATCCATTACGGCGCGATAACCATGTTTGCTTCCGTTCTACTTCTCGCTCGGGATCCGCTCATGTGTCCGCCCTACAAACCCCAAACTGCGAAGGACTTCCTCAAACTCGTCGGCTGGGCGGACCGCGGTATCAATGGGCCACCCTCGGAGCGTTACGCCGTCTTCCTTCAAAGCATGGATCAATTGCTGCATCTAGCGCCAGACTACGGGATCCAACTTCGGAGCCGTCTGGACGCCCAAGGTCTTATGTGGACGGTTCTCAACGTCGATCCTGACTCCACTTGGGACGCCGACGAAGCGAAGGCTTTTCGGGAATGGCGGGGAGATAAAGTGAAAGCGCAGGGCACGGAAAGGGATCTACTGCGAGGTAGTAGCAAGGCTCCTGAGGTTGAGACAGCGGCTTGGCTGATCCTAGGCGCGGGACTACGGGGTGAACCTTCCGCGCTGGACAACAGCACCACCACGTGGACCGCAGAGGCCGCCGCGGATCTAGGCAGCCGCAGTGCCCGGACAGACGTCGGTCCGGGAAGCTTCATGGCGAAGCTTGAGCGCCAGCTGGCGGGTGCTAGCCGTGCCACCGTGCTCCTGGCCGCTGAGCTCCTCTATCTGCAGGTGGTGCCACTGGCCAACGTCACCCCTGCGACCAAGATCGCCCGCATCGAGAAGGTTCTCTCGTGGGTGCCTGGTGAGCCGGTGAAGCTCACCCCTGAGCTCGAAGATGGGCTTGAAGCGACAGGCTCGTTCAACGGTGGCGTCGGCTTCAACATTCAGGTCGCTGACCACATCGCTTGGCTCACGCGTTTCATTCAACACGTCGTTGCTCAGCCCATGAGCCTCATTGAGGCCGCCCTCGCCGATCCATGGACTTTCATCAGGATGACCCAGTCCGTGGAGAGCGATTGGCCCACAATCCGCTACAGCATCGAGTACCTCGCATGGCCCGGATACCTCCAACCCGTCGTGAAGAAGGATCACCGTATCCGTATTCGCAACGCCTTCGCTCCAATCATTGGCGGACCAAGTGGCGGGTCAGAGACGGATATCGCGAAGGACCTTCACGCCATACAACAAGCGCAGCGAGGCGATTCTAGTGACTACGTGGAGTGGTACCTTGAGCCCTATCTCAGCGAATGGCAGACGCCCGGCGAGGATGTAGGACAGCGGGCATGGCTGGTGCGGCAGAGTCAGGCAGGGGTAGCGATGCTCGACACTTGGCTGACGAACGGCTTCGTGTCGACCCGCGCTCAGCACCTAGGATCGCCAGCGCCCGGCGCCAGCTTCGATGAGATCCAAGCCGCCGTAAACACGGGATACCAACACATCGACTACTCCGAACGCAAAGCTCGCGCGCACGAGTACTACCGCTTCCTCAGCCAGATGAAGGTGGACGATTTCGTCCTCACCCAGTTTGAGAACAGGCTTCATTTGGGTGTAGTGACCGGCGCAGCGGAATATGTCGATGACGAGACGTCGCGGCTGCGGCGGAGCGTGGCCTGGCGCAAGGCGCCGATCAGCAACGCTGATTTGACCGCGCCGTTACCGCGTCTGTTAGAGGAACAGGGCTCCGTAGTCGATCTCACCGACGGGCTATCTGCCATCAGCGACTGGTACTCCGAGGAAGATCCGACTGAACCAGGCACTGAGGAGGAGCCTGCCGCCAAGCCGCAACCCGCCGTCGTACCTCAACTTCGCCCGGCCTCGACCGAGTTGGCGGCAAAACTCCACGTCGATCTGGAGAGCCTGCAGGAGGTCGTTCGGCTCCTGCAGACGCGGCAGCAGATCGTGTTCTATGGACCGCCTGGAACGGGTAAGACCTACCTTGCCGGAAAGATCGCGCGCTACCTCGCTGGTGAAGAGCACGGTGACCACGTCAAGACCGTGCAATTTCATCCGTCGTACGCTTATGAGGACTTCTTCGAGGGTTATCGGCCGGCGCAGACGAACGGTGATTCGGTGGGATTCAGTCTGGAGCCCGGTCCGTTGCGCCGGATCGCCGCCGAGGCATCGCTGGACGGGAATCGGGATAAGCCGTATTTCCTAATCATCGATGAGATGAACCGGGGCAACCTGGCCAAGATCTTCGGTGAACTCTACTTTCTCCTTGAGTACCGAGACCAGGGAATTAACCTGCAATACAACCCTGAGAAGACGTTCGTGCTGCCGCCGAATTTGTTCATCATTGGCACGATGAACACGTCGGACCGCTCGATTGCCATGGTGGACGCAGCTATTCGCCGTCGGTTCGCTTTTGTGGAACTTCATCCGCAGGAGGGCATGATTTCCGGGATGCTTGAACGGTTCCTCGACGCCGATGGCAAGCCCCGGCTGAGAGCGGACCTTCTCAACGCCTTGAACAGGGAAATATCGCTGGAAGCTGGCAACCGGGACCTGATGATCGGCCCGTCCTACTTCATGAAATCCCATGCCGAGACTGACCAAGGGCTGGAAGAGATTTGGAAGTACGAACTTCTCCCATTGTTGGAGGAGCAGTACTACGGGCGGCTCAACCGGGACAAGGTTCGTGAGAAATTCGGCCTGCAAGCGATGCTCCGCAAGTCCGCGCCGGAAACCGGACCGGTAGATTTGGCGTTTGCCGCCGAACCGTCAGCGGAAGGCGGGAATCCGGAGCTTGACCGCAGGCCGGGAGAGGACCTCCAGGAGAAGGCCGGCGACCCAGCTTTCAGGCAACCGGGCGCACAATTCTAATGATCCGCACGATCGTCCTCGACGAGCTGCAATTCGCAGGTAATTTGGTCGATATTAGTTCCGAGGAAGCCGCGACGTTACGCGAGACGGGTCTTGTCGCCGTCGCGCCCGCTCACAACGACCGCATGCTTGTTACACCAGCCGGCAGAGTGGGCGCGGTGCAAGTCGGAGACCTTCTGGTGGAAGTGAAACCCAAGCAGAAGGTCGGGCTAAGCCGACTGCTGTTTCTGCTCGGATACGCGAAGAGTCCGGGTTTCCGACCGGATGACGTTCAGGGAGTCGAAGATACGGACTTGTTTGCCGCGCTCGGAGAGTCGGTGGCTCGGCAAGGCGAACGTGCACTGGAACGGGGGGCTCTGTGCGGGTATGTCCATGTGGAAGAGGCGTTGAGGACCGTTCGTGGACGGATACGTGTTGGTGATCAGATGACACGTCGGCCGGGGATGCTGTTGCCGCTTGAGGTTTCATTCGACGACTTCACGGCGGACATCCCGGAGAACCGCATCTTGAGGGCAGCTATTCGGTTGATGATGCAGGTCCCGAGGCTTTCGGAATCCATTCGATGGCGGCTGGCGCATCTCGACTCGAAACTCGATGGCGTGTCACTGTTGCGTTTTGGAGCGCCGCTACCGTCGTGGACCGAGTCTCGGATCAACGAGCGGTATGTGCCAGCACTGCGTCTTTCTGAGGTCATTTTGCGGAATATGTCTGCAGAAGCTGGAGCGGGGCGCTATTCGGTCGCTTCATTCGTCGTCAATATGGCTACTGTCTTCGAGGATTTCCTGACCACGGCGTTGCGAGAGGCCTTGGATCGATTCCCGGGGGAGACAGCGGGGCAGTACGAGGCGTTTATGGACGAGCTCGAGCCGCAACGTCCTCGCGACCGGGTGCAGATATACGTCGATATTGTGCACTCGGTAGCTGGCCGGCCGGCGCTCGTGTTCGATGCCAAGTACAAGGCGGCTTCGCCGTCGGGCGCGTACCCCAACGCGGACCACTACCAGATGCTCGCGTACTGTACCGCTCTCGAAGTATCGCGGGCCTGGCTCGTTTATGCCGGTCCTGGTGAACCCCTTGAACGGAGGATGCGAAACACCGGCGTTTCGGTTGTTGAGTTTCCCATAGATATTTCTCAGTCGCCGGAGACGCTACTGAAGCGTGTCGATGAGCTCGCTCGTGCGGCCCACGATGCTTGGCACACCGAGCGAGCCCTGGAGATTAGGCAAGAACTTTCAGCGTGAGGAGAAACAGTGGTTGACGAAGATTGTTCTCGCCGGATTGCTGAACTAGCATCTTTCATATTGCCGAGCGACGCATACGCCATATCTTCTGGTTTGGACGGGGATACGAGAACCTGGTCAGACAGCGCCGCTTATGAGCTCGGTAAAGCGATATGGGATGGGCAGCATAGTGACGACTTTGAGTTCCATTTTGCTGAAAGCTTGGCAGGGTGCAGCCGCGAAGTGTCGCTTCTCGCGGTGGAGTTGCTGGCATTGGCATTGTTACCTCTTAGCGGCGTTGCCGGAACTCAGCTCAAGCTTCTCCAGGACCTTACAGGCGCAGTGCCGGGCGATCCAATACTGATGCCGGATGAGCTTATTGCCGGCGTCGAAGGAACAGGATATCGCGCCTCAAGACCGGAAGATGACCTTGGCCAGCGGCTCTCATGGCTCGTTGAGTACGTGCAGGCGTACGGTAAGTGCCCCCAGTACGCGCGCGTCGTGGAGGAAGGCTACGACGAATACCTTGGCCACGAAGACCTGCATGAACGCTGTCCCTACGAATGGATCGCCGAGAGTCCATGGGTGAGTGCTGACTTTTCACTATCCCTGGAGGGGGAGGACTGCGGAATGCGATTCGACCTCGATCACATGCGCTGGCCGGATTACCTACCGCCACTCGATGTAAGGCAAGCCGGTGAGCAAATTTGTGCGAACACGCGGGCACTGCTCGGCGATGTGAGCGGCGACGATGCGGAGGGAATCCTGAAAGACCTCTACCTTACCAAACAGCTTGTAGGTTCCTGGGAGGAATTGCTTGAGTTCCGTCTGCAGGAATGGAGTCCGTTCTAAGCGTCGATGTACCGCTGGGCGGTCGGCTGGATGTTGAGGTGGAAGCAGGGTGGGGTCCCCGCCCCGCGCTGCCAGCTCATGGTGGCGCTATGGCCTGCGGATTGAGGGCCACCTCGGAGAGGTGGTCAAAGCGGCTTCCCAGCCTCGGTCAGTCCGTAGGGGCAGCCGAATGTTGATGCGCGGCGCGCGTGGACAACCTCGGGAAGTTCGAGGAAACGGCGGGATGTGGCGTAAGTCCGCTGTCTTGTGTTCACACCGGCGAGGAGAAGGCCCCAGTGATGACGCAGACGCCTAAGTACAAGCCTTAGTGTGACGACCATATTGAGCGTCATCGAAGCCGCGCGTCTCGATGTTTATACATTGAGGGAGAGGACAATCGGCAGGACTCGTCCGAGCTGAGAGTCCTAAACTGGAACGACTGAGGGAACACGGTAAGGCTTCCTTTGAAGATGCGCAGTGACGGACCGCATCGCAGACTGCGTCGTCGTGAGAATTGTTCATTTGTATGAGGGTGAGGAACAAGTTGGGCAACATCGAATTGTCGCTGGAACGATACACATCCTGATGAGCCGCTTCTGGGCATCGCGTAACTCCTCTTGGCGAGATGAAGAGGCTGTATGCCGATGCGGGCTCGCTTATTTTGGGTGTAGGAAATAGCGAGAAGGCTAAAAATTTATACAAAGGCTGATTGAGGAGCGCAATGATTTTACCCACTGTTACCTGGGGGCAGCTGAGAGCGACGTCAGGACGAATCGCTCATCGCGTTCAGTAATCAGCAGTACTACGACAACAAGCTGTCCTCCTTCCCGGCGCCGGTCCACGGACCGGCCAGTGCAGGCCCTGGAGGGTACGGCATCAACCTTGTCCGGGTGGATGGCCGTTTTCACCGATCAGGGGTGGGGAAACTCCTGCGGACCAACCCCGTTGAGGCCGTCGCGGTGGTCGAGGAGATCAAGCGCCGCTTCGACGCCTCGCCCGCCGTAGCGCCGTCTATCGGGGTCGTCACGTTCAAGCTGCAGCAGCGGGCCTACATCGAGGCGCTCCTTCGTGATTCGGAGGATTCGCGCATCGCTGACGCGCTCGACGTCGCCGATGGTCTGTTCGTGAAGAACCTCGAGAACGTGCAGGGCGACGAGCGGGACACCATCCTGTTCTCCACGGGGTTCAGCAAGAATGACCGTGGGTACCTCCCGCTGAACTTCGGTCCGCTGAACCGTAGCGGCGGGGAGCGTCGACTCAATGTCGCCGTCACCCGTGCCCGGCGCCAGGTGATCGTGTTCTCCAGTTTCGATCCGGCCGACCTCCGAGCGGAGGAGACGTCGTCTGTCGGGGTCAAGCACCTCCGAAGCTACCTGGAGATCGCGGCTCACGGGCCAAGTGCACTGCCGTTCGATGGACGCCGAAAGCCTGCAATCGACCGCCACCGAGAGCAGATCGCCACGGCGCTCCGTGAGCAGGGATTTGCTGTCACCACGGACGTCGGTCTGTCGGACTTCAAGGTGGACATCAGCGTCGCGACCGCGGACGAGCCGGAGCGGCCGCTGATGGCAGTGTTGCTGGATTCGCCAGCATGGGCTGCCCGTGCAACTGTGGGGGACCGGGACGGACTGCCTTCCGATGTCCTGTCACGGATGCTCCGCTGGCCGGCCGTGGAACGGGTCTGGCTCCCGGAATGGCTGGTCGGTTCCGCTGCGGTGATTGAGCGCCTTCGTGCCGCGATGGCGTCTGCACAGCAGGGCATCGCTGACGGGTCCGAAATTGCGTCCGAGGAGCCTGACGGTGATCCGGCTGCTCAGGGAACCGACGCCCAGTTGGGCGTACCCCAACAAGAAGGACCCACTGCTCCACTGTCCAATGTCCATCTGCCCGTTTCGGAGATTGAACAGGCGAGCGATCGCGTGAAGGACTTCGAACCGGTTCGCCCTGGGCAGGCGGTGGCAACGGACACCACCGCCGCAACGGGCACCACCAATGCCAGCATCTACCAGCCATGGATGCCTAGGGTGCTCGGCGGGATCGAGGTGCTCGATACCCTTTCGTCGTCGGCACGGTCGAGGGCGCTGGTTGCGGCTGTCCTGATGCAGATCATTGACGCGGAAGGCCCGATCCATACCGTTCGTCTGGCGAAACTGGCATGCGCCGCCTTCTCATTGAATAAAGTCAACACTCAGCGCGCCGCAGCGGTCATACGGTTGATCGATCAGGAGAGGAATCCCATTGATAGCGATTCCTTCGTGTGGTCTGTTAGGCTCTACTCCGACACATGGCGTGGTTATCGCGAAAACGGGCCCGAGGTCGACCGCAAGATCGACCATGTCAGCAAGGTGGAGATCGCGAATGCCATGGTGGCTGTCTGCCGTGAGGCGCACGGCATCGAGTTGGAGGACCTCAAGGGCAGAGCGATTCGGGTCTTCGGCGGCATGCGGGTTACCGCCGGCATAAACGAGCGGCTGAATGAGGCAGTGCGGGACGCACAGGAAAGCGGAAAGCTGCACGCCGATGACGCCGGTTTCATACATGCGTCGCGAATCGGGTGACTCTGAAGGAAAACTCTTCCTTTGCCTGGGAGTGAGGTTCTTATGCCTTTTTCGATCACGTACTTTGTTACTGCGGGACGCGGTGAGTGGGGCACCGCGTCAATGATCTGCGCTCCACGTTTCACCCTTACGCGGAAGCGTTTAAGAGAAGACGGATGGACGGGTTAGCCGAGTGTGAGGAGCTTCATCTGCGCAGCTTGAGTAGGGTCGAGCGGAGAATGATGCAAGCTGCCGCAGCGGAGCTACTAGCTGAACTGAAGTCCGTACCATCCAACCTGCGGCCGTACGTCGTGGCAGAGCGCCCCCGTCTAAGTGCCGGAGTCTGAGGACTAAAGGCCTCAACCGCGCCTACAACAGGTCAGGTCGGGTCGTGGATCCAGCTGCCTGAGGTTGCAACTGAGCTGTCATGGTGCAGGCCGAGGAGCAATTACAAAAAACGCTTTGCAAGTCACTGAGCGGATGCAACATGAGATGTCACCGGGTTGCAATAGCCTCTGCTTATGACAACCGTGAAAGAGAAAAAGGATCAAGCCCCGAGCTGTCCCATGTGCGGCCACACTGCCTGGCCCATCATGTATGGCATGGTTCCACCAAGTGTTTACGAAGCTCATCCTGAGACGGTCTTCGCGGGCTGTGTGATTACCGAAGAGCGGCGGACCGACCCATTCACTGGTGTGGCTGACTACGGCGTTCCCGAGTGGGAGTGCCAGAGTGATAGGTGCGGGCATCGGTGGTGGTAGAAAACCCGAATTTCTGCCAGCGCCCGGCCCCTGATGCCTGTTGACGGTAGACAAGAATTCTCCCTGCACCAACTATCGGAATGAGCCCTATGAACTACCCGGAGATCCTTGACGCAAAGCATATTGATGAGGCAGCGGAGCTCGTTAGACGGTACTACCGGCCTATTGAGGGCAACACAACCCCTCGCACGGGCACCCGCTTCGATGACTGGGCAGGAGGCGGTGACCACACCGAGGTCGCTAACCGGATCACCGCCGATGATTTGGTGGCTGTGTCCTTCCTGTCAGTGGAGATTAAGGGACGTGCAGCTATCGGTTTGCTTGAGAAGCACGCAGGCGAGGTCACTGATCTGCTTCGGCAGATTCCGGTCGACGTCGACCTGTGGGATGCAGACATCAAGGAGCTGAATGCGCCGGGTAATCCCGCTGACGAGCTGTGGCACCTCCTTCGTGGTAGGGAGTACGGGCGGTGGGGCATTGGTCCTACCAGGGCAAGCAAACTAATGGCCCGTAAGCGTCCACGGCTGATACCTATCTATGACTCAGTGGTCCGTCCGCTTATGGGACTGCAGCAATCCGGAGGACAGTGGTCTGCCTGGTATTCGGCGCTCACCGATGGTACGAATCTCCCGGGGCGCCTGGAAGTCATCCGTGAGCAGGCAAACGCCTCGGAGGACATGCCTCCGTTGAAGCACATCTCTATGCTGCGAGTGATGGACATCGTGCTGTGGATGCATGGCATCGAGCTTGGGCTCAAGCCTGACGGTGATGATGACATAGCGGACCCCGAGGAGTAGGGATGTCCTCTATCCTCGTGCGTCCGCTGGATGGCTCCTGGAGCGAGCCTCTGCAGGTCAGCTACGAGCGTGAGGCCGATCTGCAGCAGATTCTTGCCGACCATCCCGGTCTCATCCCGGGGGTAGGAGAGGACGCCGTTGCCTGTAAGGAGCTGCAGTCCGGTGCAGGCCCTGCCGACCTGATCGTTGTGGATCAGACGGGCAGCCTCACATTGGTCGAATGCAAGCTCGCCGCAAACCGCCAGGTGCGGCGCGAGATCATCGGGCAGATGTTCGACTACGCTTCGGCGTTCTGGCGGATGCCGCTGGCCGATTTCGAGCAGCGATGGCTTGCTCGGTCCGGCATAAGCCTCTCCAATAGCGTCGCCTCGGCGAATCCTGACTTCGCGGGCGCCGTCGCTGCCAACTTGGAAGAGGGGCGCTTCAATATCGTTCTCGCAGTGGACGCCATCAACGACGACCTTAAGCGCATTGTCGAGTACCTGAACGCGACGTCCGGACCGGCAACGTCGGTCATTGCCGTCGCCTACAAGCGGCTGCTGACCGAGCACACCGAGATCCTTATACCGACCACGTACGGGAAGGAACTCGCCGAGGCTAAGACTGCTGCGGCGGAGCGGACCCACGGGCGCTGGACCGAGGAGGAATGTCGTTCATGGATGCGGGACAACGACCCGGAGAACCTGTCCAGGTTCGATCTACTCCTCAAAGAGGCCCGGCACCGCAGTATTCCGTTCGTCGGTTCAGTGAAGCGGGAGAAGGGCGTGCCGGCCGGGTCCCTTCAGATCGTGTTGGACGATGTCGGCACAACCGGGCACGTCTACGTCTATCACTACACGGCAAGGTCAACGTCCATTGAACTCAGTTTTACGGCAGTACCGAAAGCGGCCGGATCGAATGCTTATCACCTTCGCATGGGCGCCTTCCTCAGACACCTCGAGGAGATTGAGGAGTTCCACCGCGCTGCTGCAATCCTGCGCGAGTCCGAATGGAAACGCCGCCCAAACGTACCGCTGTCCGAGCTGTCCTTCGATTCCGTGAGACGTCTCGTTGCGGTCGTCGCGGACGTCAGGCCCGAGTAGCCGGTGTGCCGGCGGCGGGGAGCCATTGCTCTGCGCTCCGCAGTGCCAGGTCAAGATTTCGGCCGCCAGCTGCCGTAATTTCGTCATCGTCACCGACGATGACGAGAAGACTTCTCGCTCGGGACAGCCCGACGTACAGCTGCTCGGCCGCCCGTTCCATATCGCGGAAGCCGTTGACGCACAGAATGATGACGGAGCGTTCAAGACCCTTGAACCCGAGGACGTGTCCGTAGAACTCGGCGTCGTCCTGATGGAACTCACGCCAGTAGTCGGCAATGGTGCCGTTGTCGAAGTGTTCCTGGTGCACGGGATGGCGGTGGCGCGTGGTGAGGAGCGCTATCTGATTTGTAGCCCAGCCCTCCTCGATGAGGGCATCGACGCAGTCCCCGGCCAGATCGAGGGCGTCCTCGTTTGAGCAGCGCACGCGGCGGACAGGCAGGCCGGTTGCACCTCTGGGTCTGAAGTGGGGGCCAGCGAAGCCCTTGAACGTCTCCGCAATCCTGCGGGTATTGCGGAGGTTGTCATCGATGTGAATCGGGACGAGATCGGCATGCGCAGCGCTTCCCTCTTCAAGCGTGTGAGTCTTCCAGCGCCGGTACACGTCCTGCTGGTCATCCATGAAGGCGTAGATCTCGCCCGCCTCCGGGTTCTTCAGGCACATCTTCAGAGCCTGCCACCACAGCGGGGCGAAGTCCTGCGCTTCGTCCACGACGACGGCGTCGAGCTTGTCTGTTGGCGGCAGAGACTCTGCAAGAGCCAGGAGCTCCTGAGGAAGTTGTTCGTCGAAGTACTCCTGTCCTTCTCCATCCCGCAAGCCGAGTGTGAGGGCATATTCGTGGAATTCGCCCGTGAAGACCGGCGCTGCTTGGCGCCAGCCATGCACTTGGTTTCGGAGGTGCTGGCTGAGCCCCTTGTTGTAGCAGAAAAGACCTACCCGTTTGCCTTCCTTTGCCAGCCGCTTTGCCTTCTCGATGGCCAGCCAGGTCTTACCGCTTCCGGCGCCGCCCACGTAGCGCACGCGAGGCAGTGAGCGCGTGGCGGCGAGGAGGATCGCCTGGCGTTCAGTCAGGTGGTCTTGGTTGTCCTCAGCTTCGCGAGCTGAATAGGACAGGTCAACTACTGATTCGAGTTGCCCTAGCTTTGGCAGCATGCGCTCCATGAAGGAGGTGGCCAGCGGATTGGTACCACCACCCTCGCGCTCAATGGCTTCACGAATACGGACGGCGGGGGAGACGAGGTCATCCGCGTCGAGAATCAGGGTGCGCGTGCATCCGGCCATTTCCCATTGTTGTGCGACCTTTGTATAGGGGAAGCACGCCATGTACGCGAACCTGCTGGAAATGCGGCTACCCAGCTGCTTCTCCATCCAGGTACGGAATGCGTGCACCGAACTCTGGGACTGGACGACAGGGCTCTGAATCTTGTGCCGTCCTCCCGCGCCGCCCGACTGGTACCACTGGCCGCCGTCGACGGACACGAGGCCACCCTTGACCTCGATGGCAGCGAGGCCGACGCCGGGCCAGAACACCAGCAGGTCGATTTCGCACTCCGCGCGGCCGTCGCGCACCTGCACGGAGTGGGCGACGACGGCGTCGTCGGGCAGGTCCAAGCGTAGCTTTTCCCAGATGACCTTTTCGGCAGACTGCGCCTCTGTGAAATCAGGCTCGGCCGGAATCGAACGCATAGTTCCCCCTAAGTGATAGCAGCACAGTATCTCGTTAACAGCTGTCTACTATGGAAGCCCGTGGCGCTCTCTCGAACCCTGGAAAGCATCACGTGAGTACTGACCAGGCGGCGTGCCGGAATATGTCGCCCCGCGGACCTACTCTGAGAAGGTGAACGAAACCGATGGGGGAGTAGCCGGGCAGATGCTGTCCGAGGGTCTCTATGAAACACTTGTTACCCGTGTACTCGCAGAGCGCCTAGCGGGTGTAGCCGAACTCGAGGCAACAGTTCAACCACTAGGCGAGAGCGACGCTCTTGCCGCCATTTCGAGGCACCTCGCCAGAGTGATGAGTGAAGCGTTGCTCAAGGCCGAGCCCGAGCGGCGGCTCGCCCTAGCAAACCAACTCCTAGTGGCACTGTCAGCAGACGAGGCGGTCGATGAGGGGCCGTCGCAGCTCCTGGCGCTTCACAAGCCCGAGTCGGTCAAGCGGCGCGATCTGCGGCGGCCAGCGACGGCGCTCTCCGACTCAGCGCTCCTGACGAACGGCAGAGATGAGCCGAACTTGGCGGCGGAGCTGCGGGCTGAGATGGAGTCCGCCAACACCGTCGACCTTCTCTGTGCCTTTGTTCGATGGACCGGGCTCAGGCTTCTCCACCCGGCTCTCGAGCGATTGACCGAGCGTGGGGTAAAGCTTCGCGTCATAACGACCACCTATATGGGCGCTACTGAACGCCGAGCAATTGACGAGTTGGTGAATCGATACGGCGCCGAGGTCAAGATCAGCTACGAATCGCAAGCGACGCGGTTGCACGCAAAGGCATGGATGTTCCGTCGCAACACTGGCTTCGACACGGCCTACGTGGGCAGCTCGAATCTGAGCAAGGCAGCTCTGGTGGACGGGCTGGAATGGAACGTGCGCCTCAGTTCCGTCGCCACGCCAGACCTCCTCAAGAAGTTCGAGGTGACCTTCGATAGCTACTGGGCACAGCGGGCCTTCCAGTCCTACGACCCTGAGCGGGACGGCGACAAACTTGATGCGGCGCTCGATCGCAACGGTGGTCGCCGCACCGGCGCACCGAAGACCGCAACTGGACTTGAGTTAGAGCCGTACCTGCATCAGATCGAGATGCTCGAGGATCTCGAGTCTGAACGACTTAAGGGCCACTCGCGGAACCTCATGGTCGCGGCAACCGGCACCGGCAAGACCGTAATTGCCGCTCTTGATTATCAGCGTCTCTGCCAAGCAGCGGGTCGGCGCCTCAAGCTGCTCTTCGTGGCGCACCGGCAGGAGATTCTAAAGCAAGCGCTGAGTACATATCGCACCGTGATGCAGGACGGCGCGTTTGGCGAGCTCTACGTGGGAGACAACAAGCCAACACAGTGGAACCACGTCTTCGCATCGGTGCAATCGCTCGCTTCGCGCGGGATCGAAACGCTGGAATCAGATTCCTTCGACGTCGTCGTTATTGACGAATTCCACCATGCCATGGCGCCAAGCTATCGCCGTCTCATCGACCATCTTCGCCCTCAGCAGTTGCTCGGTCTGACGGCCACTCCCGAACGGGGCGACGGCGTGGACGTGGCCCAACAGTTTTTCGATGGTCGGACTGCGAGCGAGCTTCGCCTCTGGGATGCATTGGACGCTGACCTTTTGGTGCCGTTTCACTACTTCGGAGTGTCGGACGACGTCGACCTCAGCCAGCTGGAATGGAAGCGCGGCAACTACGACGTTGCACAGCTGGACCGCCTCTATACGGGTAACGACGCCCGCGCAGCGAAGGTGATTCGGGAATTGCGAGACAAAGTCACCAATACCGACGACATGCGCGCGCTCGGGTTCTGCGTATCAGTTCAGCACGCGCACTACATGGCAGAGGTCTTCAACCGGGCGGGCATCCGCTCGCTTGCCATTGATGGGGGTACCGACGACGCTGCGCGAGCGCGCGCCCTCGCGCAGCTGCGAGACTCCACTATCAACTGTCTCTTCACGGTCGATCTCTTCAACGAGGGCCTTGACCTACCGCAGGTAGACACAGTGCTCCTCCTGCGTCCCACCCAGAGCTCCACGGTCTTCCTCCAGCAACTCGGCCGTGGACTCAGGAGAGCCGAAGGGAAGTCTGTACTCACCGTATTGGACTTCATCGGTCAACAACGTCGTGAGTTTCGGTTCGACCTCCGGTACCGAGCCCTCACCGGTTACGGGCGGAAGCAACTTGAGGGAGCTGTGGAAGACGACTTCCCATACCTTCCGTCGGGATCACAGATCATCCTCGATCGTGTTGCTCAGAAGGTCGTCCTCGACAACATCAGGTCTCAGCTGCGGTTCAATCGTCAGCAACTCGTGCAGGACATCGCCTCCTACGGCGAGACGAACTTGGCTGCGTATCTCGAGAAGTCCGGCAATGACCTTAAGCAACTGTATCGGAACACCAAGGACTCCTGGACCGGCTACCTACGCCAGGCCGGCTTGATCGGCTCCCTCGTGGAAGCCGGCGTAGGGCAGCAGATCCTCGCACTGTCCACTCCGGACGAGCAAAAGCTTCTCGGTCGAATGGTGCGCTTCCTGCACGTCGATGATCCCGAGCGCGGAGACGCGTATGCGAAGCTCGTTGATCCGTCGTGCCCGCCCTACACCGAGCTCGGTCCGCGCGAGCAGACCTTCGCGCGAATGCTGTTCTACACTCTGTGGAACGACGGCGGAGGATTCACCACGTACGACGCGGGGCTTAGCTACCTTCGCCAATACCGCTTCGTGTGCAGCGAAATTCAGCAGTTGATTGAGCTTGGGGTGGCGACGTCGCGGTACGCGGGCAAAGGCCTCGGCTTGGGGTTGCAGCATATTCCACTTCTGTCACATGCGACCTACCGCCGAGAGGAAATACTCGCCGCACTAAGCTACGGTTCCCTCGAGGCGGGAAAGAACGTGCAGCACCGCGAGGGCGTTGCCTGGTGTCCTCAAACCTCCACGGACGCCTTTTTCGTCACGCTCAATAAGGATGACAAGAATCATTCAGCATCGACGATGTACAAGGACTACGCAATCAGTCCGGAGCTGTTCCACTGGGAATCTCAGAACGCGACGTCGCCCTCAAGCCCGACTGGACGACGGTACCTCGACCGGAAAGGGCATGGGTCTCATGTTCTGATCTTCACGCGGCCCACCGCGGAGGACGAGACTGGCCTCGCGGTGCCGTATACCTGCCTCGGCGCGGTGGACTATGTTCAGCACTTGGGAGAGAAGCCGATCGCGATCACTTGGAAGCTGCACCGCCCCATGCCGGCAGACGTATTTGCGGAGGCGGCTGCAGTGGCGCAGTGATGGCAGTAATGGCAGTCCGGCTGTCTGAGCTTACGATTACAGATGCTGTAGAAGACATTAGACTCCCGGTCGGTGTCGGGGCTTTGTCACCGAAGCCGCTGTGTGCTTGCTGGGCCCGACTATTGTTGTGCATTCCTTGCGGACCCTTCCTCTTCAGCAACTCGCGAAGATGCTCAAACTGTCAGCACGCGGCGGGTTCGCCGTTTGGCAGATTCGAACCGGCGATTCGCCACGCCTCGCCGTTCCAAACCATCGAGTACCGAATCCTCCAGTCCGAACAGGTCTGACCTAACCTGCCGTGTTCCGAGTCCTGCTCGGTCAACAAGCGCACATCAGCTGTAAGGGAGTCTCCCGATCCCTCGACCGCAGTTACCTCGAGTCCACGCCAGAAGGACGAGCCGAGCTGATCACTCCAGGCCTCGAGGCCGCCAAAAGAGCGCTGCAGCTCCGGGGTGAACTGGTCGAACGCAGCTTGGTAGGCGCCGAAATTTATCCCCTGACCATGGAGGAGTAGCGCCTGACCGATGTTCTGAGCCTGGTCGTGGTTCGACCGAACGCTCAAGGGGAAGAATCCGTCCTCCGGTGCTGGCGCGTTGCCACAGTCGACCGGTTCAAGGGGGGCTGGCCGCTCCTGCCATTCTTCGGCCGCAGCCTCAGCCCTGAACCCTGACACCGCATAGGCGATTCCTTCAGCACGAGCGTCACCATCCCGTCTGATAGCGCTGACAATGCCTGCCACTTGACCGTCCTGAGTGAGAAGGGGGCCACCACTATTTCCCGAATTAATCGCCGCATCCGTCTGGATGATGTTCTCAATCGGGCCGTCACCGAAGTCGATCTCGCGGTTCAGTCCGCTGATCGATCCTCGAGTGAACCCTAAGGGCTCGCCCAGCGGGTAGCCCAGTGCTGCCACTTCCGTTCCAAGCGGCGGATCCGCGGGCAGGAACGTGAATTGGTGCCCGTCCAGGGATCTGCTTGTTTGAACGAGAGCGAGATCTGCAAGTTCGTTGATGCCTAGCACGGACCCCGCGACAGTGCCTTCTGGTAGGGATATTTGAACCGCTGAGGCGTCCGCCACGACATGCGCTGCAGTGACGACGAGATCTGGGCGGATGAGGAAGCCCGAGCCGGTTCCACTGCTGTCACACCTCGTGACACTGAATTGCACGACACCGGATTCCACCTCCGCAACAGTCTCCGGCCAGGTTCCCGATGTCGAGGTCTGGGTCGGAGCGGACGTAGGGTCGACCGTCTGCTGAGGCGTTTCAGGAGGATCAGACGTGGGAGGAGATTCGGGTGGCGGATCTGTTGTTGGGTCAGCGAGAGACGGCGGAGTGGTCGTTGAAGGTTCTTCAGCGGGCCCTGTGGTCGCGCTACCGCTCGTCGGACCGGGATTCACCACGACGCATCCGGTTAGGGTGAGCGCAAGAACTACACATGTGCTCAGTAGTAATGGCTTCGTACGAGCGCTTGTGTCCGTCATCGTGCGCCTCCTGACTACGCGGCCTCCGGCGAAGACCGCGGCCCTAGTGGCATCAAGGTAGGCGCTGGCAGGTACCCAGGTCCAGGGAATGCACATATTCGAGTACTACGTGATTCTGTTGCGGGGAGCTTAGGTCGCGCAGGCGCCGGAGCTGCCAAGTGAAACATGGATGCTCCGCGCGGACATGAGACGACTCCCGGTGCTCGAGCGATGCCTCCCCGACCTCACCGCCCTCGAGGTCCTGCGAGCACCCAAGGTTCCTTCAACGTCGACGGCCGCGCGGACGCGCTAAGCCGAGATGGAGGGCATAAGGTAGCTTTTCAAAGAGTGCGGGTTGTGAGTGTGGCGGCCGAGTTCCAGACCAGCCAAACTGAGCTTGATCACGCTGGCTGAGGGGCTGGCGGACAAGTGGATCGTCACGCTTTTTGGAATCTTGATAAAGACGGTCAGCTCGCGGGAGCAATGCTCCGGAGGATCGGGGCACGTGAACTCCACGTAGGCCCCGGCCCCCGTCCTCAGCCTGCGTACTGAGGCGCCACCAGCACGGTTGCCAGGTGTGCGGCTCAGAGGATAGTTACGACGGCCCAGCGGAGGTGGCGTCGAGGATGAACCGGGCTGTCTCCTGCGGCTGGTCCCAGTGCGGAAAGTGCCCGCAGTCTTCGAAGACGTGCAGGGTGGCGTCAGGATAGAGGGACATGGCGACGGCGGCCTCACTGAGCGGGGTGACCCTGTCCGACCGGCCCCAACCGAACGCCAGGGTGCCCTTGATCGTCCCCCGTGGCGCGCCTGCCTGGCGCGGTCCGTGCGCGAGAGACTTGCGCGCTTCGTCGAGACTCGGCGAGGTGGCGAATCCGCGGAGCTCCGTGAGGACGAGGTCCGGATCGAGCTTCCACGGGGCCGCGGAGAACTGGGCGAGCAACGCCGTCCGGCCGGCAGCCTGCTGGACGAGTGAGGGCAGGACGGGTTGGAGGCGCCGTACCAGTGCGATGGACGCGGTGATGCTTGCGTTGAAGATGCGCACCTGGGTGTCGTTCCAGAATCCTCCGGAATTGAGTGCGACGACGTTGCCGACGTGACCTCGCCGCGCCATCTCGACCGCGATCCGCGCGCCCATCGAGCTTCCGACGATGTCGGCGTCGCGCAGGTTCTCCTGCTCGAGGAACTGCTCGACGGCGTCCGTGAGGGTCGCTATGGTCACCTCGCCTGCGAGCGGCTCGCTGCTGCCGAACCCGGGGAGATCGATCGCGATGACCTCGCGCTGTTCCTGCAGCAGGGGGATCACGGGGTCCCAGTTCCGAAGGCCCGAGCCGAGCCCATGTACGAGGACGAGGGGCTTTCCAGTGCCGGTTCGTTCGGTGTTCAACATGGAGGGGCCTTTCGTAGCTGGCGCGAGACCTCAGTCTATGCGGGCACGAATCGCTGCAGCCGAACCCTGCGGTAATGAGGTCCCGGGCCATCCGTCCTGGAGGCGACTCCCGCAGGACGAGGGCGATTCTTCTGTGAGAATGGGCGCATGAGTTCGACAGAGATCCGCCACCACCAGGAGTCCGTCACGGTTCATGCGTCAGTCGAGACCGTCTACGACCTGGTCTCCGACATCACCCGCACCGGCGAGTGGAGCCCGGTGTGTACGCGGTGCTGGTGGGAGGACGACGCCACTGCGGGCCAGGTCGGCGCCTGGTTCACAGGGCGCAACGAGCTCCCGCACCGCACCTGGGAGACCCGGTCGCAGGTCGTCGTCGCAGATCGCGGGCGTGAGTTCGCCTGGGTAGTCGGCGGCGATCGAGTTCGCTGGGGCTACACATTGACGCCGGCCGGCACCGGGACAACCCTGACCGAATCCTGGGATTTCCTGCCGGGCGGCATCGCCATGTTCGAGGAGAAGTTCGGGGACGATGCGCCCGCGCAGATCCTCGATCGGACCCGGCAGGCGCTCGAGGGCATCCCGCAGACACTCGCCGCCATCAAGCGCATCGCCGAGTCCGGCACGTCACTTAAGGATGGCCGGCTTTAGCACGCTGACCCTGCAGCGCCGGGGTCAGTCAATCGCGAACTCCAGGTAGGCGGCGGCGCCGGCGACTTCCTGGTCCTGCTCGATGGCGCCCGTGGAGAAACTGATGATTTGGCTAAAGATCCTCACCGTCGCGACCCTGCGGTAATCTCAGGAAGCGCCGGTGAGTATCCGGCCTTTCAAGATGCTGCAGTTCTCTCGCGATGCTGGGACAGCAGGAACTACCCGTCACAGGGTAAAGGGGGACCTGGATGACTTCTGGAGAGACCCGCTATGACTTCAAAACCGTGCACACAGTGCGGGGCGCAGAAGCAAGAGCGAAAACGAAGTGGCAGCAGGCTGGCTGGGAATTTGTAGAGCAGACTCCTGACTCGATTTTGCGGATGAAACTGCTGTTTCGCAAGCCAGCGCCGAAGCGACCGCCGCTCGTGGTGATGGTTGGGCTTGGCGTTCTGTTGATCATAGGAGTCTCCCTCGCTGCTTTCTTCGAAAAGGATGACCCGGCCGACCAGACGTTGGCGGCGCCCTCTATAACCGCGACAAAGGAGGCTAGCGCTGCCTCACCGTCGCGTCAGCCTTCCCAACAAGCATCTGAGAGCCCGACCGCTGAATTCCGACCTGCAGAGGCTGAGGGTTCTGCAGAATCGACAAGCGAAGCCCCGACGGTCGAGCCGGAAACGAGCGCGACCGAGCCCGCGCAAATCCTTACGGTGGAGAACAGTGCGGATCTGGCAGCGCTTCTGCAGGAGCTCGAGCCAGGCAGTTCGGTCGTCGAGACCTTCGCTGCTAATAATGACGACGCTCTCCTTGAATTCGACGCGAATATCGCCTATCTAGCTCCGCATGGCGAGTATGAAACGAGGTTCGATCTCCTGATCAAGCCAGGCAACTACAGCGAGACGTCCCAAAGTGGACCGAACTTCAAATTCGAGAACGTCAATATCGTCAGTGATCTAAAGCTCAACGGTCAGGGAGCGCCCGATTCGATCAGTGCAGGTCAAAATGTGCGGATCATCGCCAGAGTCGGGAGCTACAACCCGACGCAGGAGCTCTTCTTCCTTGAGCCAGTGTCGACACAAATTCGGTAACCGCGGCGGAACGGCGTCCGACCAGTTGAGTGAATCCCCGCCTAGACACTAAACAACCCCACCCTAGTTCTGCCCATCAGGTCAGCTTCAGGTCGCCCCCACGCAGTACGTCGACGTGCACATGGTCCACGTGGCGCAGGATTTCGTTCGCCGGAGCCGGTGCGTCGTAGGGGTGCCACTGCCCCCGAGCGATGCGTGCGCTCCAGAACTGGTCGTCGAAGATGACGTACTGGATGTCCAGGTCCTCGGCATGCGCCACCAGCCAATGGGACAGCATCCATCCCGCGCGCCGGTTCTCCTCTGATACGGGACGGAAGAACACGTCGATTGCACGCCCGTCGTAATGCGTCGATTCCTCCCCGTGTCCCTGCCCGACACCACCCGGCGCGAAACCGCCCAGGTTCTGCTCGCCGAATACCTCGGTTATCGCCGTCCGTACCTGCTCGGCGCGGGGCGTCAAACCGGAGGCGGTCATCTCCTCCACCTGTAGATCCTCATCGACCGAACCCCTGCAGCTCAGCACCGGCCCCGCGTCTCCGGACGGTCCTTCGGCCAGGGCCTGGAGGGCGGCCGGATCGATGTCCGAGGTGTAGGGAGCCTCGACACCGCGGGCTCGCAGAGCCACCGCCGTCGTCGCGAGCTTGGCCTCCTCACGATCGAGCCCAACCTCCCCGTTCGCCGTCCGCACAACGCACTCCGAAGCGCTGAGGAACGTGCCGCCGCTGGAGCGCAGGCCGCCGAGGAGGCTGGGCCCCAGAATCGCCAGCGCTGCAGCGATGGCGGCGAGCAGGAGGACAGTGACGAGCGCGCGGACCGAGCGGCGTCGATGTCTGGAGGTTGCAGGGCCGTTCATCGGCGCTGCCAGTTACCGGTTGGACTCGAAACGGGAGACACAGGTTCACGTGTCGGTTCAGGTTTGCAGACCGCTTCTGCGGCGGACTTGCTCACGACAACCAATCCTCTCGTGGGGGCAGGTTTTCCTCCTGACGGAGTGCGGACCTGCCATTCAGAGAGTTAATCGACGGCCATCGTCAGTAGTTCCCGTGGAGGGCAACCTATCGGTCACCCTCCACGGGTTCAGCAGTCCAAGCAGGTTCAGTAGCGCAACTCCGAGGCCGGGGACCAGACCGTTGCAAGGACCAGATGCTCTAGCTCAGCAAGGCCGATAGGTCTTTCCGCCGGGTGCGTAGCAACGAGGACCGGTGTAACCCGGGTAGGGATCCGCAGCCGCGGGGGGAGCCGGTGGAACGTACTGCGTCACGGGCGGAACGTAGGGCGCCGGCACGGGTGGAAGGTTCCTAATCCGTTCCTGCTCAGCCGCTGCCGCTGCCGCTGCCGCTGCTTCCGCGGCCACCCGGTCAGCCTCAGCACGCGCGTTGGCTTCTGCCTGGATCCGCTCGGCTTCGACGCGAGCGGCTTCCGCGGCTTCTGCCTGAACCCGTTCGGCCTCGACGCGCGCGGCTTCTGCTGCCTTCGCTGCTTCTGCTTCCACTCGTTCCCGTTCGGCCGCAGCCTCGGCTTCCGCAAGAGCCGTTGCCTGTGTATTGGCCGCCGAGAGCGACTGCTCACCCTTGGCGATGTGGGTGTCGAGGTCGCGCACCATTGCCGCAGCCCGATCAGCTCCGACGGCGAGGACGCGGACGGTGTCCTTGCCAGCCCCCAGTGCTTCCCGGGCGGCCTTCGCGGTGGCCAGGGCCGCGAGAATGCCGGCAGCGGTTGCAGCGGCAGCTGCTCCCGTCTCTCCGACCGGCGCTTCGGCGGCCGCAGCGAGGGCTTCCATGGCATCGGTCACCTCGGCCGGCAGGGTGCACCCCTCGGCCGGGTCGAGCAGCCCGACGCCCTGCGCGGTCGCCTCGTTGTACGCCGCTTGCACGTCGTCGTAGTACTTCCTGTTCGGCTCGATGAGGATGGGAACACCCAGACCAACCCGTGCGAGCTCGGCATTGACCAGCGTCTGGTCCTCGATGAATACCGCGGCGAGCACGCGGTCGTATTTGTCCTTTCGCTCGATGTCGAAGTCCAGAGCAACCTTGGTTCCGGGCGGGGTGAGCGATTCGAGTTCCTCGGTAGCCTCGAGGCCCAGGCATTCGACCGGCTTGTCCGGGTGCTTAGTTTCAGGAGTGTCCACATTCAGCAGGCGGACGGTCTGGTCCTCGCCGTCGAAGTTGATGACGAGAGTGTCGCCGTCCACAACGCGCACCACGGTGCCCGGCTGGTAATCGACCGCCGTCTCGTCCGACGAGGCGGAAGTGGTGCAGGCAGTCAGGGTGGAAGCGAGGACTGCAGTGGTCAGGAGGGTGGCCGGTGCGAGGCGGCGATAGCGAGCAGGGTTCATGATCTTTTTTCTGTCGTGTTCGTGCGGATGCTTCAGCACTTGGGATGAGGCTGATTATTGGGCTACGCAGGATGAGGCATGTTTCCAGGCGGCCGATCGAGAGCCGACCCAGCCTGCTGTCATTCGGCAGGGCTATTTTTCGATCAGGGCTGCGTACACCACATAATTGTCGTCGAAGTTTCCCGTCTCCGGGTTGTAGCCGTCGCAGGTGATGAGCCGGAGTTCGGGCTTATCCGTATCGCCGTACACCTTCTGCGTAGGGAAGGAATCCTTCTCGTATTGTTCGCCGTGCTGAACAGCGAAAGCCGCCGTCGAGCCGTCCTCACGTTCGATGTTGATGGTGTCACCTGCTTGCAGCTTCCGAAGGTCCGCAAACACGCCCGGCCCGCCGTCGGTGGCGTTGACGTGTCCGAGCACAACGGCCGGCCCGAGCTCACCAGGCGTGGGGGAGAGGTTGTACCAACCTGCGGGCGCTCCGGGATCGCCGCGGGGAACTTCAAGCGTTTTATCCGGGTTCAAACCCAGCGAGAGAAGGTGCGATGTCGTTCCCGTCGACGGTATGTCGATCGATACCGGGGTGGACCGGGGAAGAACAACTTGCTGCGCAGCAGCTGCGGTAACGTCCGGGTGTGCCGTCGGGACAGCGGAGGAAGACGTTGGAGCAGTGCTCGCGATGGAGACGTCGCTGCCCGGCTGAGCGCCGCACGCCGTGAGGAGGGCAACGGCAATCGCCGCAGAAGCGACTACGCTCCTGCGGCGATTCCGAGTCGAACTCATCATCTGTTGTGGCATTCCGATCAGTTCGATTGCTGCTGGGTATCAGGCCTGAGTGCCACGACGACGGACGACGAACGTTCCGCCAGCAACTGCTGCCAGAACGAAGCCCGTACCGAGGGCGAGAGCAGCGGTGTTGTCGGTGTCCTGTGCAACACCAGTCGCTACGCCGCCGACCGGTGCCTGCACGACCTGAGGAGCCTGCGTTACGACACCGGGAGCAGGAGCAGGCGCGGGAGCAGGGCTGCCGGCGGCCGGAACGCTGGCGGGATCGCCCTCCTCGCAGGCGATGCCGTCGTTGTCCCGGTCGGAACTCGGGTTGTAGAACGGTGAGGTGGCTGGGATGTTCACCTGACCAGCGGCTCGGGCCTGCTCACAGTTCTGGAATGGAGCGGCCATCGCGGGTGAAGCGGACAGCATGGTCATGCCGGCTACAGCGGCGAGAGTGATGGAGGCAATGCTCTTTTTCAATTGGTCCCCTAAAGGTGGTGCGAGTAGAACTGATGAGACGTGCTTCGGAACAAGTTGTGCCGGAGCACGTGACAAGCAGAGTTGTAGCACAGATTCATACCTACGTAGGTTCTTACTCGAATCGTGACGACGCACCGACTTTTCGTTCGCAGGTGCCATTAGTTTAGGGCTGGAACGGGAGAATTGCCGCGTATCGCTGCCGGATCAGACACCCGCTATGCGTCTAATGACCGTGCGCCGAGCTCCTGGAGCTGGCGGATCTTGAGCAAAAGCTGAGCTTCAGATCTTCATAAACAGACGAACTTCTTGGTCAATGGGAAGAATGCCCGGCATCAGGAGCCGCGCGAGTACGCTGCACCAAGACATTGCATCAACACTGGGGGCTTCTATCTCTTCGTCATCCTTTCCGCCTGCCCATAACCCGTCCGGTACCGCCAAACCGAAGGTCCGTACCTCGACGGCCGTCGTCGGCGGAATCGCTCTGTTCCTCGTCGTCATCGGTCTCATCACCAACGGCCTCAGCGGCGCACTCATCATGGCCGCGCTCTTCGCCCTCTTCACGGGCCTCTACACACTCCTGACCAACCGGCCGTCCTGGGTAGGGCTCGCCGGACGCGCGGCGGGAGCGATGACCGCAGGAGCCGCCGTCGTCGTCCTCCTCGTCGGCACCGCGATCGCGCCGGCGTCGGAATCTGTTCCGACGGCGGCCGCCGAGGCGACCGAGCAGGCTGAACCAACGAGCCCGAGTGCCAGCGCGTCGCCGACCGCGACTGCCTCGGCCAAGCCGACACCATCACCGACGCCCAGTGCAACGCCATCGGACGTCGCTCCGCTCGACTCGGACACTGTCGCGAACGTGTCGGGTACGCCGCGGGCGCCGTCGGACCAGCCCGCCGCCAACACCACGGCGCTGGCCCTGCTGGAGACCCTGCCCATCAAGGGCCGCGCGCCGAAGACCGGGTACGACCGGGAGCAGTTCGGGCAGGCCTGGGCGGACGTCGACCGGAACGGCTGCGACACGCGCAACGACATGCTAAACCGGGACCTGACGGACATCGTCCACGCCAACTCGGTGCCCTGCAAGGTGCAGTCGGGCGTGCTCGACGACCCCTACACCGCGACCGTCATCGCATTCCAGCGCGGGCAGGCAACGAGCACCAGAGTGCAGATCGACCACGTCGTCGCCCTCTCCGACGCCTGGCAGAAGGGTGCGCAGCAGCTCACCCTCGACCAGCGCATCGCGTTCGCCAACGACCCGCTGAACCTGCAGTCGACCGACGGACCGACGAACCAGCAGAAGGGCGCCGGCGACGCCGCCACGTGGCTGCCGCCGAACACCTCCTACCGCTGCGAGTACGTGGCGCGGCAGGTCTCGGTCAAGGCGACCTACGCGCTGTGGGTCACGCAGGCCGAGCACGACGCCATGGTGCGCATCCTCACCGACTGCAACGGCATCCTCGCGCCGACCAACCAGGTTGCTCCCTCGATCGCCCAGCCGACCGAGCCGGTGCAGGCCGAGGCGCCCGCGCCGATCGTGCCGGAGCCCGTCGCACCGCCGGCTCCTGTTGCTCCCGCGCCGGCCCCGGCGCCCGTGGCACCAGCACCGGTTGCGCCGGCACCGGTAGCCCCCGCACCGGCCCCGGCGCCCTACTACGCGAACTGTGACGCCGTCCGTGCGGCAGGTGCAGCACCCATCTACGCAGGTACCCCCGGGTTCCAGCCGAAGTTCGACCGCGACAACGACGGCGTCGGCTGCGACAGCTAGCTGCAGCGACACGACGAACGACGGCGGGGCAGCCACGAACAGTGGCTGCCCCGCCGTCGTCGTGGCTTGTCAGGGCCTTCACCCCGCAACGTCAGCCCGGGAGGTCGATACTGACGATGCGGTCGTCGCCTGGCTGCGGGTTACCGCGTCCGCTGGTGTTGTTGGTGAGCACCCACAAGCGGCCGTCCGGTGCTTCCATCACCGCCCGGAGGCGCCCGTACTCACCCACCAGGTACTCGGTGCTGGTGGTGGGGTCGCTCACGGGAACGGCGCGCAGCCTCTCTCCGCGGAGGTTTGCGATGAAGACCGTGTTATCGGCCACCGTGATCCCGCTCGGACTCGCGTCGGCCGGGCTCCACTGCTGCACCGGATCGACGAAGCCATCCTCGTCCGCGATGCCCTCGACGACCGGCCAGCCGTAGTTCTCGCCGGCCTCGGTGATGTTCAGTTCGTCCCACGTGTTCTGCCCGAACTCGCTGGCAAACATGGTGCCGTCCGCCGCCCAGGCAAGGCCTTGCACGTTGCGGTGACCGTGGCTGAAGACGAGGGAACCGGGGTAGGGGTTGTCAGCGGGAACCTCGCCGTCTGGGGTCATGCGAAGGATTTTCCCCGCCAGCGAGTCGAGGTCCTGGGCGCTTTCCGGTTCGCCGGCGTCGCCAACCCCGGCATACAGCATGCCGTCGGGACCGAAGGCGATGCGGCCGCCATTGTGGTTGCTGCTCGACGGCAGGTCGTCCACGAGGGTCTCGGCGTCCCCCAGGGCCAGGGAGCCGGGAGAACCGTCGAGCGTCAGGCGCTGAATCCGGTTGCCGTCCGTGCCGGTCGAGTAGGCGTACAGGCGGTCCTGGTCGTCGACGGCGAGACCCAGCAGGCCGCCCTCGCCGCCGTGCCGCACGCCCTCGACCGTGCCGACCTCCCGCCGGTTGCCTGCGCTATCGAGCTCGACGATCCGTGCGGTGTCGCGCTCGCTGATGAGGAGCGTGTCGCCGAGGAAGGCCATGGACCAGGGCAGGGCCAGGCCTGTCGTGATGTCCTGTGCGTCAGCTGCTGCGTTCACGCCGACGTCAGGCCCGCTGTTTCCGTTCGTGTTTCCTGAGGGGCCGGCAGTGCTCGTCGTGCAGCCGGTCGCCAGGGTGACGACGACGAGGCCGGCAAGACCAGCGAGGGTGAGGTGTCTCGGCATAGCTCTGCCTCTCGGATGGGGTGGCAACGGGGTGGTCGCTTCGGCCCAATGTATTCGGAACGCTCGTCCAGCCGGCTGTGAGTGGGCCGGTGCCCGGTCGCGCGGACCAGGGCAAGCGGCGCGCGACGGCGGTGCGCCTGCGCGACGGCGCCGTCGTCCCCTGTGGTGCCGCTACATGCTCCAGGGCTCCGCGTGGATGTCTGTCTCGTCGGACCAACGCCGTTGCAGGGCGAAAAGTTCGTCCACGACGTCCTGGGGGAGAGGCACGATGTCCTTGCTGTAGGAGAGCAACTCACGGAGATTCTCCTCACGGCTCGTCGACCCGACCGTGGACACCACCTGCGGGGTGCTGTGCGCGAAGCGGACGCAGAACTCGGCCCAGCTGGCGACGCCGGACCGCTCGAAGATGGGCGCGACCTCGACGGCACGCTCCTGGAGGTACGGCTTCCACGCCCCGCCCGGAACATCCCGCAAAGTGTGAACCGGAGCGCCGGCGACGGTGCGCATCGAGACGATGGCTCTGTCCTGCGTCAGCAGCTCGTCCCACAGCTCGTTCGAGGCAAAGCGCTGCAACGGGTTGAGGTAGAAGATGTAGCCGTCGATCAACTCGTCGAGGTGCCCTGCCCGAAGCGCCGCGAGCGGAGCGTCGGAGGTCCACGGGAAGATCTCGAGCACGAACCGCCCCACGAGGCCTTCGTCCTTGATGCGCTGCAGGTCAGCGAGAATCGGCCCGTCCGCGATCATGTCCTCCGCGAAGGCACCTACACCGCTGAGCTGGCCGATGTCGATCGAGCTGATGCCGAGCGGCTCCATGTTCTCGGCGATGGTGGCGCGGACGTCGTCCGCCGTGCCGCCACCCAGCTTCACGATGACGGGCCGGACGTTGCTGCGGTCCTCCTCGAAGGCGGCTCCGAGTACCTCGAGGGCGTGGTCGTACTGCCGGGAGGTGTGCAGCCAGAGCCCGGCGTCGATCGCCGCCCGTGCCATGTGGGCCTGTTGCCGGCGGGGGACGTCGTCGTGCCCGAGCCGCGTGGTGCCGTAGATGTACGGGGGGAGGTCTGCCAGAGGTCTCATTGCCTCAGGCTAACGGAGGGGCGTGCGCCGTCGAAGGCCGGGGTCATTCGTGGCAGAGTGGCGGGCATGCGCTCCACGCCCTCTTTCGTTCTGTCCGACATCAGCGAGGTGAAGCGACTCATCCGCGAGAACCCGTGGGCTACCCTCGTGTCCTCGCCTGCAGGCGGCCTCGTGGCGTCGCACTACCCGGTCATCCTGGAAGACACCGCTGACGACACCATCAGCATCGTCAGCCACGTCGGCCGTCCTGACGAGCAGCTGCACGAACTCGGCGACCACGAGGTGCTGCTGATCGTCCAGGGACCGCACGGCTACATCTCGCCCGGCTGGTACCCCAGCGACCAGATCATTCCGACGTGGAACCATGTCACCGCCCACCTGTACGCGACGCCGGAGATCCTGTCCGACGACGAGAACTTCCAGGTGCTGGGGACGCTCGTCGACCACTTCGAACGTGCCATGCCGGAACCCAGCTCGCTGGCCCTCGACGTCGAGGGGTCCCGCCGCGTGGCGCGCGGGACAGTGGGCATCCGCCTGCGGGTGACCCGCTTCGACGCCCGGCTGAAACTCAGCCAGGACAAGGCGCCCGAGGTGATCGACCGCATCGTCGACGAGCTCGACCACGGCGAGCACTACGCAAGTCCTGCTCTGGCCCGGGAGATGCGACGGGTCCGCGAGGGATGACGGGCGACATGGCGGCCGTCTTGCTCCGCTCTGCCCGGATGGTCGGTACCGAGGGGAATCCGGTCGATGTCCTCGTCGAGAAGGGCATGATCACGGCGATGGGCGAGGCCCTCGATCCAGATGGAGCCGAGGTGGTCGATCTGGGCGGTCGGTGGGTGTCACCCGGATTGTGGGACTCCCACGTGCACATGGACCAGTGGGCGCTCATGCGGCAGCGTTTGGACCTGTCGTCGGCCACTTCCGCCGCCGCTGCGGCGTCCCTCGTGGGTGAGCGCCTGCGGTCGACGCCGCCACCCGCCGGTCAGCCCCTGATCGGCTACGGCTTCCAGGATGGCTTGTGGCCGGACGCGCCGGCACGGGCCCTGCTCGACGCGGTCAGCGCCGACGTTCCCGTGGTCCTCGTCAGCAAGGACCTTCACGCGCTGTGGCTCAATTCCAGCGCCCTGACCGAGCACGGCCACGGCGACCATCCCACGGGATTGCTGCGCGAGCAGCCCGCCTTCGAGATCAACACGCGCATCAGTGCGGTTCCCGAGGAGCACCTCGACCGCTGGGTGTCAGCGGCAGTCGACGCCGCGGCCGCCCGAGGCGTCGTGGGCGTCGTCGACCTGGAGATGACGCTCTCCATCGACCGGTGGGCGCGACGCGTCGCCGGCGGCATCCGCGGACTGCGGGTCCGGGCCGGCGTGTATCCGCACGATCTCGACGCCGTCATCGCGCGAGGCCTCCGCACGGGAGACATTATCAACGGCACCGACGGCCTGGTCGCGATGGGACCGTTCAAGATCATCACCGATGGTTCGCTGAACACGAGGACGGCGTTCTGCCATGATCCGTATCCCGGGCTCGAGGGTGCGGAGGGAGGCCGAGGAATCTCCACCGTCGACTCCAGGCAACTCGTCGACTACCTCTACCAGGCGTCGTCGGCGGGACTCGTGCCCGCGGTCCACGCGATCGGCGATGCCGCGAACTCGCTGGCGCTCGACGCATTCGAGGAAGTCGGCTGCGGCGGCAGTATCGAGCACGCCCAGCTTGTCCACGAGCACGACTTCGGCCGCTTCGCTCGGCTCGGCATCACGGCCAGCGTCCAGCCGGAGCACGCGATGGACGACCGCGACATCGCCGACCGTTACTGGCCGGGGCGAACGGACAGGGCTTTCGCCTTCGCGAGCCTGGTGGGAGCAGGGGCGAGAATCACGCTCGGCTCTGATGCGCCCGTCGCGCAGCTCGACCCGTGGGTTTCGATGGCCGCCGCCGTGTCCCGTGCTCGGGACGGGCGGGAAGCATGGCACCCGGAGCAACGCGTGCTGTCGTCGGTGGCCCTTGCGGCCTCGACCGGCAGGCATCCAGCGCTTCGCGCCGGGTCAGTTGCCGACCTCGTGGTGACCGAGATGGATCCGCTCGGTGCGAGTGACGCTCAACTCCGGAGTTTCGAGGTGTCGGCGACCATGCTCGGCGGTCGCTGGACGCACTTCACCCTCGGCTGAGGGCGGGAGCGACCTCCCAGCCGCTTCCATCGGCGGGAAACGGCAGGCCGGCTTCGAATGAGGGGGATTTACCTGCGCCGCAGCATGCAACGTGAAGGGCCGCCCGGTCCCGTGAGAGCGAGCGGCCCTTGGAGAGGCGCGGGAGTTGATCAGGCGATCAGAGGCCCGTCGTGCTCACGCCGTACTCCGCCTGCTCCGGAGTGAAGCCCTCGAAGAGCAACTGGTCGACCAACCCTGGACGTGAGAAGGATGTGAATTCCAGGTAGTTGGCAGCGGACTTCGCAGCCTGCTCGTTCCAGTCCACCGTGACATTGTCCACGGCATAGGTCGCATCCTCGGTGGAGTACTTCTCGAACTCGAGCTGCTTGATGAGACCGGTACGTGAGAATGCTGTGTAGTCGAGATAGCTTTCGGCGGACTGGACGGCATTCTTCTGCCCTGAGGTCATCGCTGACGCCGGCGCTGGCTCCGGTGCTGCGGGTTCGGCTGCGGCCGGCTCTTCGGCGGCGGGAGTTGTGGGAGACGGCTCCGGTGCCGCCGTCTCAGCAACAGTGGGTGTCTCTGCTCCAGCAGGCTCCTCGGCAACCGTGGAAGCGATCGGAGCCGGCTGGCTCGTTGCCACCGAGTTGGCCATGGCCGAGAACGAGATCGCGTTGATGACGAAGGACGCGAGGATGACGACGACGGTGATGATCCATGCCTTCACCTTGTGCTCCGGGTACCCCGCAAGGCGGCGCTTCTGCGAGTCCGTTTGGTTGCCGGTGAGGGTGATCACCAGATCGATGAGGTACCAGATCCCCAGCCCTCCCAGCGTCAGGAGCTTGATGATGCCTGTTCCCACCTTGCCGAGGTAGAACCGGTCAACGCCGAGTCCGCCCAGGAAGAGGGAGAGCAGCCATGTCGCCAGGAAGCTCTTCTGCGGCTGCGAGTATCCCTGCTCCTGCCCGTACTGCGACTGCGGGTACTGCTGGGTCGCCCCTGGATACCCGCCCGGCGAACCGGGGTAGCCGGATCCCTGCTGAGCGAAGGGCTGGTTACCCTGGCCCTCGAAACCCTTGGGACTGTACGGAGGTTGTTCTGTGTTGCTCACTAATTCCCCTTGTGTTCCTGAAGCTCCCGACATCGGAGAGCGCGAAAAGGGACGCCGAACAATTCAAGCTCCCCCGTGCTGAATCGTCCTGGGACGAATAGCTCGGAGTCAGATTACCGGTACTCGCAGACACTTTCGGTTGAAGTGCCTTTACTCCTCGCAATATGTCGGGAATGCAAAGCGCGGCGCCGAGGGGGAGCCGACGTCGGATGTGGGGCATTCGGCCCCACGTCCCTTTTGCTCGATTACCGGCCGACGCGCTCGAAGGGCGACTCTGCCGCTCCGGTCCAGCGGTACAGATCGAGTACGGCGGTCTGCTTCGTGACGCCGTCCTCGAGGACCCGCCCCTGCGTGGCGATGTAGAAGTAGCCGTTGCCGAGCGATTCCATGCCGACGTCGGCCGTGAAGTTCCAGCCTCGGATGCCCGTGCTCTTGTGCCGCAGTCCCTGCTGCAGAAGGGGAAGGAGCAGGCCTTCCTCGTAGGTCGGCTGGCCCTCGAGGACGCCCCAGGTGGGGCGGGAGGAGCCGTCGATCGCGTACAGGGAGTAGTTGGGGAACTGCTCCTTCACACCCCTGTACACACCCATCAGCCACGTATGGGTGAAGGCGTCGTAGTTGAGGTTCTGCACGCCGTAGGTGGTGTTGCCCGTGTAGACGAAGTACTTGCCGTCAGTGGTCGCGGGGCCGCTGGTGTGCGGGGCCGCCTGCGTGAGGGGCTGCTCGTACTTCTTCCAGCGCGTGATGTCGTACTGCAGCAGCACCTGGTGGTCGTTGTCGTCACGCTCGGTGTTGGAGTAGACACCGTAGGCGACCGTGAGCAGCTGCTTGCCGTTCTTTCTGCCGAAGGCCGGCCCGAAGGAGACGCCGTCGATCCCGCTGCTGCCGTACCGGTGGTCCGGCGTGTTCGCGATATTGCCGTCGAAGACGCCGTTGCCGTCCATGTCCGCGGTGAAGTCCTGCACCACTTCGTCGAGGTAGACGGCGGTGACGATGCCGTCCGTCTCGGCGTCCATGTCCATCCCGGTGATCTTGTCCACGTCGAAGATGGCGATGTAGAAGGACTCGGCCGCCTTGTACTCCAGTGACCCGTAGACGCGGCCGTCCTTCTCGTTGAAGTCGAGGTCTCCGAGGTGCCCGGTGAAGCCCGTGACGGTGCCGAGCACGGTTCCGTCGAGGTCGGTCTTCACGAGCATCGAGGTGAAGGAGTAGTACACGAACTCGTTCTCGGTGTCGACGGCGATGCCCTGCACATGGCCGGCGGGCCAGGCGCCGCCGTCGATCGTGGCAGGGAAGTCCTCGACGGCTGGCTTCGCGGCCCCGGTGACCAGGACGGCGGACAGCAGGAGGGTAAAGGCGCGGACGATTGCTTTCACGGGAGGGCTCCTCGTCGGGCAGCGATGGTGTCGCTTCCACGCTGTCGAGGGCGAGTCACGCGCGGGTGGCCTCAGCGGAACCCGGAGGTGAACAGCCTGCGAAAGGCTCGTTCATGCTATCGCGGAGCAACGCTATCGATCGAGCCGGCCATCCCGAAGCTCGGCAACAAGCACATCAAGTAACTCGGATACATCCTTGAACCGCTTGCTATGGATGATATCCGGTTGATCAATAGCGCCAGAGAGGTGCTTCATCCAATATGAGAATCTATCGTCGTACAGATCAATGAACTCAACGAATGTTAATATATTGCTCTCACTCGTGCTTGCCCCTCCTTTAATCATCAGTTCGCCGACGGCGCGCTGCTCATCTTTCCAAACTATTGCCGCGAGACCTTCGTGCCGATCGGTTGCTAGCCTTCGAACGATGTCGTTAACGCGGAAGCTCGCACTTCTGGTCTCCAGATCTTGTTCGAAGCGCAGCAGGTTTGCCCGTCGATATAGCAACTCCTGGACTGCCCAGTAGTTGGCGAACCGGTATAAGGTGCCGAGTCGTGCTATCTCCTTGCGATATCCATCTGCGCCGTGGAGGTAGTCAGAAAATCCTTCCTTCTGTATATTCTTTATTCGGTGACTCAGATTATCCGCCGCAACAAGAAGTGGCCCGCGCAACAGATCCAACTCCTCGCCCGCCTTATACCTTCGTTCTTCTCGAATTGCTTCACGTTGGTGCCTAGCGCCTAGCCAGGCAACTAAAAGCGCTGCTACCCCCCCTATGAAGGCACCTAGGACTCCATCCAGCAAGTTCATGTTGATTCAGCGACCTTGATCACAGATTCGATCATGCTCCACAGTGCAGTCGGCACGCACTCAAGTCAATACATACGGCGAGCACCACTAGAACTATTGCTTCCACGTTCTGGGCTCAGGGATGAGCATGAGGGATACTCACTAGGAGGACTGTCCGAATCTCCTGACCTACCGCCGTCAGGGACAGACATGCCGCCTGGACTACTAGGCTTTTCAATACCGCCTCCCGATCTGTTGCAATTTCCACCAGGATCGGCTGCGGATCCAGGAGGATCGGCGGTGTTGTATTTGGCGACTGTTGATCGCTAACCAAGCCGCATCAGGACTTGACGTGGCATCAACCTGCGGTGAGTTCGTTGAAGTAGGGCCATCGGGCTAGAGCCCAGGCCTCCAGTTCCACGGCGCGGGCATATAGCGCTTCAGGCGTCCAGTCGTCGTTCTCCGCATATACTCGCTTGGTCGTGGAGAACACCGTCTCAACCCTCAGGTGGTCGCGGACCGCCGACCAGTCGCGATTGTTTTTTGAAGAGTTTGCAGGCTGCGAAAGCGGAACGAGGTTCGCCCAGGTATTAGCCAACATGTCGTGTTCCTCGCGCGTGAATGCTTCCGTCCAGCTACCCGCGTAGTCTTGTGGCATCAAGTGATCGATGGTGATGTCTGGCAACCGAACCATTATGTCTCCTCGGGTCGAGGAGCGTTCGTACTCTGCAAGGACGTATTTGCAGATCCGCCGCCCGTACAGGTTCCCGGTGCGAATCCCCTGGGCGAACATTGCGTCATTCGGGAAGGTAACTGTGGAGGAGACGACCTGCTTGCGTACTTCTCGTGCATCGGCTCCAGCGTCCCGCCATAGACGTTTGAAGATGGCATGCAGACCGGTAGGCTCAATCCCCAGAAATGCTCGGCGTACTAGGAAAGACTCGACGATCCTCAGGCACTTCGTCGCATCTGGTATATCAACTTCCCCAGCACTAGTGGCCGTCAGCAACTGCATGATGTACGGATAGCACGATGCGGGCCTATTGAGATCGACGAGCCGCCGTACGAACTCTTGTAGTTCGAGATCGAGCCCGGCAAGGCGCCCGGAGTGGATGGCGTTGTAGGCAGACTGATGTCGGCGGAGGTCACTCATTATCTCAAGCAGTTGTTGCTTCCCTGACAGATCACCGTCGCTGGTCAAGTCACTCCAGCGGCTAGTTAGCGCCTTGAATGTCGTAGCCTTCGTTACTGTCGAATCAATGGTCAACGCGAAAGGAAAAAAGTAACCTGTTTTCGCAGGGTTGTCCGCGAATGCGTCTTCGAAGGGCTTCCACTGCTCCGAATACAGCCTGAGGGCAGTATTTGCATTATCCTTCAAACGCTTCAAGACCTCGTTCCTGACTAGATCAATAATCCCTAACCGGACGCCTTCGTTATTGAGTCGGTCAAATACCTCATTGGGGTCGTGCGCCTCGCCGAGTCTGATCTCGACAAATTCGAGTTGATCCAGCAAAACTTCACGCAATTTCTCAAGGCGGTCGACTGAGACACTGGGTGGTAGAGGGAGCCCATCCTCGCTGTAGAGGGTGCGTTGCTCGATATGGCGCAGGATGATTTTGAAGGCTTTCGTCATGTCACCGGCGTCTTCACCCGCTTCGCGCTCGACGTCCAGGTGCAGCTCGAAGGGATTCTCGAATGCACCCCGCAGTATGTTGTTGAACTGTCGCGTATCCCGGAGCGTTGGCCGCAGTTTGGGGTGATTCTTCGTCTCTCGTTTCCTGCTCACCAGGTACTGACCGTACAGGTCCCGCGCCAATTCGAGTCCGATCGGACCGAAGGTTTGCGCGTGTTGCGCAAGAGCGACGATGGTTAGGACCATGGTTGTCAGCCGTTGCTGGCCGTCAATCACCCAGTACTGACCTGCTTCTCGTGCGGTCGGAGCTCGCTCGTCGTCGAAGACTAAAGCGCCAAGGAAGCGCCGCGTGTACTGCTCATCGATGACGGTATCAATATCAGACCAGAGCTGATCGATTTCTTTCTTGCCCCAAACGTAGCGTCGCTGAAACAGCGGGCAGTAAAGCTGCACATCGTCACCTAAGCGCTCACTGAGTGTAACGGGAGCAGCTTCTAGTCCTCTGACGTGGCTCATAGCCCTACTTTCGCTTCAAGAATAGAGAAACCCAGGCTAGTGCAGAACGCTGATCAATGTGACCGCCGAGCGAATAGTTCGTTACGTCGACTGTTGTCCAGCACGTGCTCAAAAGAGCGAGCGACGGCGCCGTCTAGGCAAGGACCGGGGGCGGCATCCGGCGTGAGGACTTGGCTCCTAATGCCACCAGGTTGCGGCGTTCGGCGAAAGCAGTCCCTCCCCGGTCAGGGGCGACGACGAAACGACGACGTCGCTGTCTGGGAGACGCATCGGCGCCAGCTCATCGCGACCGCCACGAGGAACTGGTCATTGCTCAAGTCGGCAGGGTATGAAAACCCTACGCGTTCGAGTGCTGGCAGCTGTTCGGCGGCCAATGAAGCGTCTACTCGCTCGGCTTGCCTGGCAGAGGGGCAACGATGATGACCTGAGGGGTCCTCTCTGAACGGAGCGGTCATTCACGAGCAAATCCAAGCGGATCGCACTCGTTGCTTTGGTGTGCTTCGATTGCGACCCTGAAGTCGTTTTAAGTGCCGGTCCCGCTTGCGTAGTCATCGTGGCCGGGCTTGTGCTCTGCACCGGCACCCCAAGTTAATTTTGAAAACACGGGGTCTGCTCCGTGCCAGGTCTGCATGGACGTCCGCCCGGCGGCCATCGATGGAGGGAAGCCGTCCGGTTAGCGTTTCAGGGCCATGGATGATGAGCGCGCTCACTGGGGCCCTGAGATAAGCCTATTTCCGCTAGGAGCTTGGCCCTCGCGAATTCCGGTGCTGGCAACATCGGCTACGGGCCGCTGGCACCTAAGGGCGCGAGGTCGGCGACGATGTCGGCGGCCGGTCCGGTGCGCGTGGCGCGGTAACCCGTGCCGGCCCAGAGGTGCAGGGCCTGCAGGTCGTTGTTGGCTGCCGCAGCGGCGCGGATCGGCGCGGTCATCGAGTGGATCTGCGGGTAGGCGTGGCTGCCGGGGTCGTGGCGGTCCATGAACCTGTTCCGCAGCCCGCGGGCCGGTCTGCCGGTGAAGGCCCGGGTGACCTTGGTTTCGGTGAACGCAGGGTCCTGCAGCGCGGAGCGATGGGCACGGTTGGTCCCTGCCTCGTCCGCGAGCAGCAGGGCGGTCCCGACCTGGACGGCGGCGGCACCGGTCTCCAGGATCGCGCGGACCTGGTCGCGGGTGCTGATGCCGCCTCCTGCGATCAGTGGGAGGTCGACGGCGTTCCTGATGGCGCCGATCACTTCGGGGAGCGGCTCGATGCCGGGCTCGGCGGCGGGGTCGAAGGTGGCCCGGTGGCCGCCGGCGTCGGGCCCCTGCACGATGAGGAACCGCGCCCCGCGGTCTGCAGCGGTCAGTGCCTCGTCCGCGGTGGTGACCGTGACCGCGGTGTGGATGCCGAGCGCGTTCAGCTCATGCAGTACGTCCGCATCGGGGCAGTCGAAGGTGAAGGAGACGACGTCGGGCCTCAGGTCGCGGACGACGTCGAGCTTGCCGCGCAACGCGTCGTCGTCCCAGATCGGTTCGCCGACGTCGACGCCGTACCGGTCGGCGTACTGCTGCAGTTCCTGCCGGTACGTCTCGAGCTCGTTCTCGTCCACGTCGTTGGCGGCGACGACGAAGAGGTTCACCCCGATCGGCCCTCGGGTGCGAGCCCTGGTGGCGGTGATCTGGTCCGCGAGCTGTTGCGGGCTCTTGTACCCGCCGGCAAGGAACCCCAGGCCGCCCGCAGTGCTCACAGCAGCGACGAGTTCGGGGGTGGAGGGACCTCCGGCCATGGGCGCGCCGACGATCGGCCGCTCCAGCTCGAAGGGCAGGGACACCGAGTTCGATGACACCACGCGAATACTTCCTCTCCTCCTGGGCAAGTGACTTATCTGCCCCGGTTGTGCACCGGCCTGGCGTCCGCTGGGGGTTCTCCGATCTCCTGAATGGTATGTCCGCTGCAGGCCGTCGAGGTGACGGTGGCCCGCTCGATGCGCGACACGGTGAACCATCGCATCGCGTCGCGCAGCAGGCACCACCCGATCAGGTACCACTGGCCGTTCCTTGAGGCGAACAGCACGGGTTCGACGTCACGGGTGGTGACGGTCCCGTCCGCCGACAGGTAGCGGATGCGCACCACCCGCTGCTCGGCCATCGCCTCCTCCAGTGCTGACCTGATGGCGCGTGAAGGGGAGGGAGGCGCTGTGACCCAGACGCGGCCGGCGAGCTCCTCGGCTCGTGCCCGGGTCCTGGGGTCGAGGACGTCCAGGATCTTCTGCACAGCGGTTGCTGCCGAATCGGCGTAGGGGGCGTCGGGTGCAGCGGACACGGCCGCCAGGAGCGCCACCGCCTGCGCTGGGGACAGGCTGACCGGCGGTAGGGACGCTCCCGCAGCCAATCCATAGCCCCCGCCCGGACCTGGACGGGACCAGACGGGCGCGCCGCTGTTCTCCAGCGCGGTGAGGTCCCTCTTGATCGTTCGCACGGATACGCCGAGCTCACTCGCCAGCCGCTCGGCGGGAACTCCCCGGGTGCCTCTGCGGCGAAGCATCTCGGAGAGGGCGTGGAGCCGTTCAACGCGCTTCACGGTTCGCAGCTGAAGGAATTCATGACACAAATGGTGACATGCCCTTGTCCATAGCGCTTGCAACGGTAGTTCCATGACAACCACGACAAGCAGTCCGATCATCATTCTCATCGCCGGCCACTGGCTGGGTGCCTGGGCGTGGGATGAAGTACTCGAACACCTGCCGGACGGGCACTCGCGTGCCATCGCGATGACACTGCCCGGTCTCGCCCAGGACGATCCCGAGCGTGCGTCGAAGACTCTCGACGATCAAGCCGCAGCAATCCAGACCGTCATGTCCCGAGCCGAAGTCTCCGAGCATCAGCCCGCAACTCTCGTTGCCCACAGTGGTGCGAATGCCCCCGTCAGCCTCGTCCTCGACCGGCACCCCGAGCTTGTTTCCCGCGTGGTGTGGGTCGACTCCGGCCCGATGGCGACGGGGACCGCCTTCGCCGCAGACCTTCCGGCGGAGCTGGAGGAGCTTCCGCTGCCGTCTTTCGACGTCCTCGCACAGCAGGCGAGTCTCGAGGGCCTGAGCGCAGAGGTCCTGGAGCGTTTCCGGGCCCGTGCCGTCCCGCAGCCCGGACCTGTGCTGCGTCAGCCCGTCGAGCTCTCGAACGATGCCCGCCGCACGGTGACGACCACCCTGGTGTGCTGCTCGATCCCGAGCGCGCAGGTACTGGAGCTGACCCGCGCAGGCCATCCCATGTTCGCCGAAGTGGCCCACCTCGAGCACCTCGACGTCGTCGACCTCCCGACCGGGCACTGGCCCATGTGGAGCCGCCCCCGCGACCTCGCTGAGGCCATCCAGTCAGCGGCATCTCGAACGAGCTGACGGGGATCGCCCGTCGTTCGGAGGACCTAGCCCCGCAGCACCCAGGCCGCGGCGTCGGGCGGCAGCAGTCCCTCCGCGGAGAGGGGCGACGACGACAGGACGACGTCGCCGGCCGGAAGGCGCACCGGTGCATCACCCATGGCGACCGCCACGAGGAACTGGTCGTTGCGCTCGCACACGAGCAGCCCGCCGTCCTCGACCCGCCACGTGCCGCCGTCGTCGGACAGGAGGACTTCCTTCTCGAAGAGCTGCTTCCGCAGTTGGAGCGCCGCGATGACGAGGTGCAGGGTGGAGCCGCCGTCGTGCTGGTGCGCCTCGACGGACCGCGAGCCCCACTCCGCCGGAGCCGGCAGCCAGGGTGCTGCCGCGCCGCTGGGCGAGAAGCCGAACGCGTTGTCCGGTGCGACGGTCCATGGCAGCGGTACGCGCGCCCCGTCGCGGGACACTCCGCCGCGCGTCCACATGGGATCCACCCGGGCCTCGAGCGGGACGTCGACCTCGGGCAGGGTGAGCTCCTGGCCCTGGTAGATGTAGGCGCCGCCGGGCAGACCGAGGATGGCGAGCAGGCCGGCGCGCGCTCGCAGGGCTCCGCGCTCGCCGCCGCCGAAGCGCGTAGCCGAGCGGACGACGTCGTGGTTCTCGAGTGCCCAGGTCGGGGACGCGCCGTGTTCCCGCCGGCCCGCCTCGAGCTCGGTGCCGACGGCGTCCCACCCCAGCTTCACGAACGCGTAGGCGAACGCCTGGTGCAGCTCGTCGTGCCGCGTGTAGCGGGCGGCGCGTGCCGGTTCGAGGTTGACCTCGCCGACGAGCACGCGCTCGGGGGAGTAGGAGGCGGCGACGCGGCGCCACCGTCGGTACACCTCGTGCACCTCCTCCTGGTCGGACACCTGCGCGTTGGAGCGCAGACCGTCCGTCACGGTGGTGGTGCTGGCGGCGTCGGGCAGTCCCTCCGCCTTGACCAGCGAGTGCGCTACGTCGACGCGCAGCCCGTCCACGCCCTTGTCGAACCAGAAGCGGAGCACGCCCTCGAAGTAGTCGCCCACCGCGGGGTTCCGCCAGTTCCAGTCCGGTTGCTCGGGCGAGAAGAGGTGCAGGTACCACTGCGTGTCCGTCTCGGAGGACGGGTCCACCCGGCTCCACGCGCGGCCGCCGAAGACGCTCTGCCAGTTGTTCGGCGGGGTGTCGCGGTCGGGCCAGTCCTCGAAGTGGAACATCTTCCGCTCGGGGGAACCGGGACCGGCCGCGACGGCGGCTCGGAAGAGGGGGTGCTCGGACGAGCAGTGGTTCGGGACGACGTCGAGGAGGATCCGCAGCCCCAAGGCGTGCGCGGCCGCCAGCAGGTCGTCGAACTGCTGCATGGTGCCGAAGAGCGGATCGACGCCGCAGTAGTCGCTCACGTCGTAGCCCTGGTCCACCTGCGGCGACGGCTGGAACGGCGTGATCCAGATGCCGTCGACGCCGAGGGACGCGATGTACGGCAGGCGGGCCAGCAGCCCGGCGAGGTCACCGACACCGTCACCGTCTCCGTCCGCGAAGGAGCGCGGGTAGACCTGGTAGATGACGGCGTCCTGCCACCATCGACGCTCCTCACTCGCGTGGCGGCTCATGCGGCGGCACCGACCGCAGAAGCCGGCGTGTGCCGAGGACAGTGCTGGGCTCGCATGGATCCAGCCTAGAACGTCGGCACGGGGATCCCGATCCCCCGCGCTCGGTCTCCAGATGTCAGACCGAGGCGGGCACCGGGCTGGGCTTGCGCGTGGTGTGCACCGGCTTGTCAGGAACGTGAGCCGGGCGGCGCTTGGCGAACTCGGCGCGCAGCTCGGGCAGCACCAGTTCGCCGAAGAGGTCCAGTTGGTTCAGCACGGTCTTCAGCGGCAGGCCCGCGTGATCGATCAGGAACAGCTGGCGCTGGTAGTCGCCGAAGAACTCCTGGAAGGAGAGCGTCTTCTCGATGACCTCCTGCGGGCTGCCCACGGTCAGCGGCGTCTGGGCCATGAAGTCCTCCATCCGCGGTCCGTGACCGTACACGGGTGCATTGTCGAA
This sequence comes from Arthrobacter sp. B1805, assembly GCF_002929745.1. GTDB lineage: Bacteria > Actinomycetota > Actinomycetes > Actinomycetales > Micrococcaceae > Arthrobacter_D. Next base: position 28,687 of record NZ_PJIQ01000003.1, on the reverse strand, counting down.
GAACGGGCGGAATTCGTTGATGGCATCCTGCGACTTCTTCGCCATGAAGAACTGGCCGCCCAGACCGACGATCGCCTGGTCCGCCGAGCCGTGGCCGTAGTGGGCATAGCGTTCGCGGTAGAGGCCGATGAGCTGCTGGTAGTGCTCCTTGGGCCAGAAGATGTTGTTCGCGAAGAATCCGTCACCGAAGTAGGCGGCGATCTCGGCGACCTGGGGCGTGCGGATGGAGCCGTGCCATACGAACGGGGCGACGCCGTCGAGCGGGCGCGGGGTGGAGGTGAAGTTGCGCAGCGGGGTGCGGAACTTGCCCTGCCAGTTGACGACGTCGTTGTCCCAGAGCTGACGCAGCAGGTTGTAGTTCTCGATGGTCAGCTCGACGCTGTCCTGCTGGTTCTTGCCGAACCACGGGTACACCGGGCTGGTGTTGCCGCGCCCGAGGATCAGATCGACCCTGCCGTCGGCGAGGTGCTGCAGCGTGGCGAAGTCCTCGGCGATCTTCACCGGATCATTCGTGGTGATCAGCGTGGTGGACGTCGAGAGCTTGATGCGCTCCGTCTGGGCGGCGATGTAGGCGAGGATCGTCGTGGGGGAGCTGGCGTAGAAGGGTGGATTGTGGTGCTCGCCCGTGGCGTAGACATCCATGCCGATCTCTTCGACCTTCTTGGCGATGGCAACGGCTGCCTTGATGCGCTCGTGTTCGGTGGGTGTTGCGCCGGTGACGGGGTTTCGCGTGATGTCACTGACGGTGAAAACGCCGATTTCCATGGTTTCTCCCTATGGATCGTTAGGTTCTGGGTTGCCCGGTGTCGGGCTGACTGGCTCGATGAGCCGGTGGCTACGTCTGCTGTGCAACAGCTCCGAGCCCTGTGAGTGGGTCGTTCAGCGGTTGGACCTCGTGATGTTGGCCAGGAGATCTTCGAAGGGCAGGGATGCAAGCGGCTCGTCGCGCACCCGTGGTGCCGACGTCGCGCCGACCATTTCGGCCAGTTCCCGCGCAGCCCGGCGCACCCTCTTGTCCAGGGGCTGCTCGTCGTCGTTACCCGCGCCCCAGTCCTGCGGAGAAGCGTAGACCGCGGTGGGGACAACCCGCGCGCGCAGGTAGGAGAACAGCGGGCGCATCGCGTGCTCGAGCATGAGCGAGTGGCGGGCGCTTCCCCCGGTTGCCCCGAGGATGACGGGCATCCCCTGCAGGGCAGTGTTGTCGATGACGTCGAAGAGCGACTTGAGCAGTCCGCTGTAGGAACCGGAGAAGACCGGGGTCACCACCACGAGTGCGTCGGATTCTGTGATCCCCTGCAGCATCGAGGCCAGGGCGGGTGGGGCGTAGCCGGCCACGAGGTTGTTCGCGATGTCGACGGCGTAGTCGCGGGCCTCGACGTTCTCGACGACGACTGTCTCGCCCAGAGCGGACAGCTCCTCACGGACGGCTGTCGAGAGCTGATCCGCGAGCATCCGGCTGGAGGACGGTACACCCAGTCCGGCGCTGACGACGGTGATCTTCATTGCGGTACTCCTTCGACTTCATGCATTTGCATATATCCTACTCAACCCGAGCGCCGTCGAATACATTCCCTTGCCGGCCACCGGCGTCGTCGCTCCGATCACCGCGGTGTTCAACCGATTGCTACGTCTCCTCGCGGTCCGGACTCCCGACGCCCCCGTCAACTAAGCTCCGATACTGAGGCCTAGGAAAAGGACACCCATGACCATCGACACCGCCGTCTTCGACCTCTCCGACGCCTCCACCACCGCGATGCACGAGCTGTACCGGCACCTGCACGCGCACCCCGAGCTCTCCATGCAGGAGACCCACACCGCCGCATTCATCCTCGACAAGCTCAACCACCTGGGGCTCGAGACGTTCCTGTGCGGCGGGACCGGCGTCGTCGGGATCCTGCGGAACGGCGATGGACCGGTGGTGGGCTACCGCGCGGACACCGACGGCCTGCCCATCGCGGAGGACACCGGGCTGGACTACGCGAGCACGACGACGGGCGCACTCGCCGACGGGACGGAGGTCCCGGTGATGCACGGCTGCGGGCACGACACGCACGTCACCGTGGGCCTGACCGCCGCGCAACTGTTGACCGAGAACCTCGACGCGTGGGCCGGGACGGTTGTGTTCATCTTCCAGCCCGGCGAGGAGACCGGCGAGGGAGCCGAGGCCATGGTGGAGGACGGACTGTGGGACAAGGCGCCCATGCCGTCGATCATCTACGGGCAGCACGTGTGGCCAGGACTCACCGGCACGGTGAACATCAGCAAGGGCACGGCCATGGCGATGGCGGACTCCTGGCGCGTCACGGTGCACGGCAAGCAGGCGCACGGTTCGCAGCCCGAGCAGTCGATCGACCCGATCGTGCTCGGCGCCCACATGGTGGTACGCATCCAGACGATCGTCTCGCGCGAGGTGCACCCCATGAAGTCGGCGGTCGTCACGATCGGGACGTTCCACGGCGGCCTGAAGGAGAACATCATCCCGGCATCGGCGGAGTTCACCGTCAACGTGCGGACGTTCGACGTCGACGTGCGCGAGCGGGTCCTCGGCTCGTTGCGGCGGATCATCAGCGCGGAGGCCGCTGCGTCGGGTGCGCCCGAGCCCGAGATCGAGGAGATCAGCAGCTTCCCCCAGTGCTACAACGACCCCGCCTCCACGGAGGACCTGATGGCCGTGCTCGGCGAGGTGCTGGGCGAGGATGCCGTCGTCGAGTCCCCACCCGTGATGGGCAGCGAGGACTTCGGCCTGCTCGCAGACGCGATCGGCGTACCGAGCGTGTACTGGTTCTTCGGTGGGCACCCGCAGGAACTGGTCGACGGCGAGACCGCGCCTCCGGGCAACCACTCGCCGTTCTTCGCACCGGCTATCGAGCCCACACTCACCACCGGCGTCCGGGCGGCGATGACGGCGCTGCTGTCGAAGGTTGGAACCGCCGCGTGAGTGGGGCCCTGCACGAGCTGTCCGCCGTCGAGCTGACCGGGGTGATCCGTCGTCGGGAAGTGTCGGCGCGGGAGGCACTCGAGGCGCACTTCGATCGCATCGACGCCGTCAACGGCACGATCAACGCCGTCGTCACCGAGGACCGGGAGGGCGCGACGGCGCTCGCCGAGGCGGCGGACGAGCTGACGATGTCCGGTGGGAACCTCCCGCCGCTGCACGGACTGCCGATGACGCACAAGGACACGCACAACACGAAGGGGCTTCGCACCACGCAGGGCTCACCCGTGTTCCGGGACTTCGTGCCCACGTTCGACGACCTCATCATCGGCCGGCTCAAGCAGGCCGGGGTGGTGACGACGGGCAAGACGAACGTGCCGGAGTTCGCCGCCGGCGCTCACACCTTCAACGAGCTGTTCGGCACGACCGTCAACCCGTACGACACCAGCAGGAGCGCGGGCGGAAGCAGCGGGGGAGTAGCGGCGTCGATCGCTGCCCGCATCCAGCCGCTGGGCGACGGCAGCGACATGGGCGGCTCGCTCCGCAACCCGGCGTCGTTCTGCAACATCGTGGGCTACCGGCCGTCCATCGGCGTGGTGCCGACGGTGCCGACGCGCAACGCCTGGGCCTGGCTGAACCGCAATGGGCTGATGGCGCGCGACGTCGAGGACATCGCGCTGGGCATGACGGCGATCGCCGGGGCCGATCCCGCGGTGCCGTACGCCTACCCGGTGACGCGGTCCTTCAAGGCGTCGCTCCAGCTGGACCTGGCCGGTCTGCGGATCGGCTGGTCTGCCGACTTCGGGCTGGGCGTGCCGGTGGACCGGGAAGTGGTGCGGGTCCTCGAGGGGCAGCTGCAGCTCTTCACGGACCTCGGCGCCATCGTGGAGGAAGCGGCCCCGGACCTGCGCGGCGCGGACCAGGTGTTCGGGACCACGCGCGCCTTCGACTTCGTGCTCGGACTCGGGGACGTGGTGAGGAAGCACGGCGATGCGATCAAACCGGAGATCCGCTGGAACGTGGAGCACGGGCTGGCGCTGACCGCACAGGACATGATCGACGCCGCCGTCGCCAGGACGAGGCTCGACTCCAGTGTGCGCCGCTACTTCGGGAAGTACGACGTCTTCGTGAGCCCGACCGCGCAGGTGCTGCCGTTCGACGCGTCCGAGCGGTACCCGACGTCGGTCAACGGCGTGGAGTTCGAGACGTACCTCGACTGGATGCGCTCGGCAACGCTCATCTCGGCGACCGGGTTGCCCGCGGTGTCGGTGCCGGCAGGCTTCAGCGAGGACGGTTTGCCGGTCGGGCTGCAGCTGGTCATGCCGCACGGGAGCGACGTCGAATTGCTGCAGGTGGCGTACGCGTTCGAGCAGGCGACGGGCTGGGCGAAGCGGGCGCCGGAGCTGTAACCAGGCCCGGCTACGTCTTCAGTGGGCTCAATCTGACGATGGACGGGTCTGTGGTGTCTTTTACCGCAGCGACTCCGGCAGCTGACGCCTGCGCCAGGCACCACTTCACGAGGCTCCCCAACGCCAGGCTGGCGAGGTTTCGGTTCCCGTCCAGGCGCTGCCCGACGAAGCCGCCGAACTGTCCCACGTGGACGCCGCTCTTCCGCAGCTGCCCGTCCTGTAATGCCGACAGGAAGGCTGCGCGGATGTGGTCCGGTTCTGCGCCAGCGGGCGGGACGTGCTTCTCGACGTGCCGCCGCAGGTGCTCGTGGACGGGCGGCGCCTGCTTCCCTGCAGTGGCGGTGGGCGCGTTCGCCTTTTCGTTCGTTGCCTGCAGGACGGGCGGTGCTTTCGCCGGAGCTGGTGCCACCGGCAGCTGGTTTGCAGGAGGAGTTGCGGATGCAGAAGTAGCGTCCGGGCCAGGGGCAGCCGGTGCAGGAAGGGATGGGACCAGTGGCCCGGCCTCAGCAAGCGCCGCCAGTTCGAGGTGGAGCGCAGCCAGCTCCCGATGAATGGCAGCGATCCGCGTTGTCGGATGCGTCATCGGCTGCGCCGGCGCGGAAACCGGGGGAGCGAGCTTCCGGCGAACCGCGGAACTGACCGAGCACCGGAACACGTCGGCCAGGGCGACAGCGAGGTGGACCCGCTCCGTCTCGCCGACCAGCAGGGGAGCAGTGGTGGCTCGCCGCTCGACCGTCCGCACGAGCTCCTCGAGAGTCGCGTGCACGACGCCGTACCGAAGGCGCTCGTGCTGGGTCTTCTCGTTGATCTGCGGGCAGTAGACACTTTGATAGACGTTGATGGAGTCCTGGTTCGCCGTAGCGAAGTGCTGTGGCGCAACGCTCTGACGGAGGACACGACGAACAGCGTCGAGCTGTCGCGCGACCTGCTCTATCGGGTTGGGCACCTCCTTGCCGCCGACGAGTACCCACGGCCTGCCGGTGTCCTTCACCTCGCGCACCTGGCCGTTGTAACGCTTCCACTCACTGAGGATGAAGGTGCCCTTGTCCGAGTTGTAAAAGAGCCAGTCGACCTCCGCAACCGGCGTACCCGGCGAGTCCACCCTGCAGTTGCTGAATGCCCACACGTGGTCGCCCAGGAGTTGATGCAGACGCGCGACGTCAGTGGGGGCCGCCGTGTGGGCAGCAGTGTTCGTGGAAGGGAAATGCAGCACGGTAACCGGCTTTCAGCGGGAGGGTCGGTCAGAACGGCGGGAGGATGCCCGCGGCCGAGGCGAGCAGGGCGGCAGGTATCGCAAGGACCCAGCAGAGGCGCCGTCGTCGTGCCTGTTCCACCCGCCGGTGCAGATTCTCGAACGCCTGCACCACGGCGGCAGGTTCCTGAAGCACCGACGGCGTTTGGCGCCAGGTCGCGGGCTCGGCTGCGGCCGCCGCTAGCACCACAACCTGATCGGCCGACAACACGACCGGCTTCCGGGTGAGCCAGCGCAGGAGCTGGTTCCGGGTCAGTACCGATACCGACCGGTGCTTTTCCTTGACCGTGACCTGCTGCGCGCCGACGACGACGATCGCCGCCCGAGCCGCAACGTTCTGCCCGACCGCCGATGAGAGGAGCTTGCCGGCTCGTGCCGCCTCGTGCTCGGCATTGCGGACGTAGGGGTAGCGGGTGCCTGCAACCATGAAGGTGCCTTTGGCGGTCCACACCTTCTGGCCGGGATGATGCTTCGCGTTGATCGTGAAGATGCCCGTTGGTCCGATCACGACGTGGTCGATGTCGGACGACTTCTCGCCTACCGGAACCGCGTGCAGGACGGTCCACTCGGGACCCAGTGCCGCAAGGGTCCGCCCGACAGCCCGCTCGCCGAGCGCTCCCGAGTACCAGGGACGGCTTTCGGCCTGCAGGGGATGCACTCCAAGAATCCTGGCCAGCAGTCCGCGCTGATCCCTGGTGCCGATGACCTCGAGCAGTTCCTCCATGACGGACTGCCCTGGGAGCCGGTGCGCGAGCCGGCCCGGTTGCAGCGCGTCGGGCGGGTTGGACCAGTCGGACTCTTCCGGCAGGCCGATGTCGTCGAGTGGTACGTCAGCAGTCACAATGTCCCCCAAGCCATGCGATTCCCCCGAGCATGAGACCGGGCGAGGCTCGCTCGGATAGGACGAATCTACCGGGCGCCCCGCGGCGAAGAGCGGCGTGGATGGCCCTGGGGACGGCAGGATTGCGTCAGCATTTCCGCAGCATGATGCGGACGGGGTGGGGGTGGCCGTCGTTCCTGACGCTATGGAGACAGCAACTGACGTGCTGGGCAGCCTCGAGTCGGCCGTCACCCGGCTGGTCGGCTGGATCGGACGACGCACCGCCCGATAGCCGTCAGGCCTCGGGCGCCTTCAGCAGCGCGATCGCCCTACGCAGCCCCTCCTGCATGCTGACGCCCTTGTCGTAGAGCCACTGCACCTGGATGCCGTCGAACACGCCGATCAGCAGCCGCGCCGCCCACTCGGGGTCGATGTCCGACCGGTACTCGCCGGACCGCTGCCGCGCCTCGACGTCTCTCGCGAGGTCACGAATCACCAGTTCATAGCGCTCGCGGAAGTACTCGTGCGACGCGTGGGAGGTGTCGTTCGCCGTCGCCGACGCCACGGCGTACAGGCTGGTCAGCCCCGGCTCCTGTTCGTTCCGGGCTGCCACGACCGGCAGGTCGTCGACGCCGAAGACCTCGCCCGCCATGCTGATCGCGCGATCGTCGCGCTCGGCGAGGACCGCCTGCTGCAGCTCCTGCTTGCTGCTGAAGTAATGGAAGAGCGTGGCTTCCCGGACGCCTACGAGCTCCGCCACGTGCTTCAGCGCAGCGCCCTCGAAGCCTTCGGTCGCAAAGACGTCCATTGCGGTCTGGACGATCGTCCGGCGTCGCTCTTCCCCCTTGGCGTAGGGCCCCCGTGTTTTTCCCGTAGTCACAGCCCCAGTCTAGGAGGGCGGACGAGACGGATTCCACGAAAACCTAGTAAGACTCAGTTTTGACGTGTACGCTCTACCCCAGTCCCAACGACGGGCCCCTGACAAGGAGAGGCAACGTGGCCAACCTTCCAACCTTCATTCCCGAGGCAGCAACCACCCAGCGCGCGAGCAAAGCGTTCATGATCGGACTCCCGATTGCGAGCGCCGGCCTGTGGATGGCGGTGCTCGCCCCAGCACTCGTGGTCCTAGCGATCAAGATCGCAGAGCTCACCACCCCGGACACCCGCGCAGGCGCCTACAGCCTCGTCGCCGGTGTCGGCGCCCTGATCGCGCTGCTGGCCAACCCTGTTTTCGGCCGACTGAGCGACCGCACCACCTCGCGCTTCGGCATGCGGAAGCCGTGGATCATCGGCGGCTCGATCGTCGGCCTGGCCGGCCTGTTCATCCTCGGCTCGGCAACCGGCGTCACCGGTGTGCTGATCGGCTGGATCGTCGCCCAGCTCTCGTTCAATGCCGCGCTCGCAGCCCTGGTTGCCGCACTGCCCGACCAGGCGGCCCCCGACCAGCGCGGCAAGCTCTCCGGCCTCGTCGGCATGACCCTGCCCATCGGTCTCGTGGCAGCTGCCTTCTTCGCGCAGCTGTTCGACACCGCCTTTTTGATGGCCGTTGTCCCGGGTGCGGTCGGTGTGGCGATCGCCCTCGCGTTCGCCTTCACCTTCACGGACCGCGTGTTGGGCGAGAAGCCGAAGGACAAGTACACGATCAAGGACTTCCTCGGTTCGTTCTACTTCAACCCGGTCCAGCATCCCGGCCTCGGCTGGGCCTGGTTCACCAAGTTCCTCGTCTACATCGCCTACTGCTGTGGCCTGCTCTACATGCCCTACTTCCTCAGCGACCACCTCGGCATCGCACAGGCCGACGTACCGACCCTGGTCTTCCAGCTGACCCTCGTCAGCGCGGCCGGAACCGTCGCCACCAGCTTCCTCGGCGGCTGGATCAGCGACCGCATCGGCAAGCGCAAGAACCTCGTGATCCTCTCCGCCGTCGTCATCATGGCCGGGCTCATCATCATCGCCACGAGCAATGACTTCACCCAGGTCCTGATCGGACAGGCCATCGCGGGCATCGGCCTCGGCTGCTTCACGGCGGTCGACGTCGCCCTCATCACCGACCTGCTGCCCGCCGACCAGACCGAGAACGCCAAGACCTTCGGCGTCTTCAACATCGCTCAGGCCCTGCCGCAGTCCCTCGTGCCCGCCATCGCCGCACCGGTCATTGCACTCGCCGGGTACCCCGGCCTGTTCCTCGGAGGAGCAGCGGTCGGACTCATCGGCGCTGCCCTCGTCACCCGCATCAAAGGAGTCAAGTAAATGACTGTCACAGCAACCGCTCCCATCGCCGTCGATCCCCGCATCCGTGAACTCGCCGAGAGCCTGACCCTCGAGCAGCAGGTGAGTCTGCTGACCGGCGCCGACGTCTGGAGCACCGTCGAGATCCCCGAGATCGGCCTCGGCCGAATCGTCCTCAGCGACGGCCCCGCCGGTGTCCGTGGCGAGGACTTCGACGAGCGCCACGACTCCATCAGCCTGCCGTCGTCCTCCTCCCTGTCCGCCGCGTGGTCCGTGGACGTCGCTCGCCGTTACGGCCAGGTGCTCGGCCAGGAAGCGCACCGCAAGGGCGTCCACGTGGTCCTCGGCCCGACCATCAACCTGCACCGCTCGCCGCTCGGCGGCCGGCACTTCGAGTGCATGAGTGAGGACCCGGTGCTCACGGCGCAGCTCGCCGCGGGCTACGTGACCGGCGTGCAGTCCACCGGCATCGGCGCCACGCCGAAGCACTTCGTCGCCAACGACGCCGAGACGGACCGCTTCACAGCCGATTCCGTGGTTGCCGAGCGACCCCTGCGCGAGCTCTACCTGGCGGCCTTCGAACAGGCCGTCACCGAGGCGAAGGCCTGGCTCGTGATGAGCTCCTACAACTCGATCAACGGCACGACGGCGAGCGAGAACCCGCTCCTCGAGACGCCGCTGTCCACCGAGTGGGGCTTCGACGGCGTCGTGGTCTCCGACTGGACCGGCGTCCGCTCCATCGACGCGGCCAAGGCCCACCAGGACCTCGAGATGCCCGGCCCCGTAGGTCACTGGGGCCCGAAGCTCGTCGCCGCCGTCGAGTCCGGCGAGGTGTCCCGCGAGGCCATCCTCGAGAAGGTCACCCGGATCCTGCGGCTCGCCGCGAGGGTCGGCGTCCTCGAAGGATTCGAGCCCGCTGTCACCGAGCAGCCCGCAGAGATCGATGGACGCGCGTTCGCCCGCGAAGCAGCCGTCCGCGGGTCCGTGCTCGTGCGCAACGAGAACAACCTGCTGCCGCTGACCACCGCAGGCCTCAAGCGCGTCGCCGTCATCGGCCACAACGCCTCCGAGGCCCGCACCCAGGGCGGCGGCAGCGCCACCGTCATGCCGCTGCAGATCGTCTCGCCGCTCGAGGGCCTGCGCGAGGCACTGCCCGACGACGTCGAGCTCACCTACTCACGCGGCGCGAAGGTGGCCGACGGACTGCAGGAGTTCCCTAGAACCTCGCTCTCCAACCCGGTGGCGGGTGTGCCCGGACTCCGGGTGTCCTTCTTCGATGCCACCGGCGCCGAGCTCTCCGGCGAGGACCGCCTCGCCTCGCACCTCATCTGGTTCGGCGTGGGCATCCCCGAGGGCACCTCGCGCATCCGCATCCAGACCGAGTGGACAGCGCCCGACGACGGCGTGCACCACCTCGGCGTCGGCACCGTCGGCGAGGTGAAGCTGATCCTCGACGGCGACGTGGTGTTCGACGGCGAACTCGTCGACGAGCACGACGTCCTCGGGGCGGCGCTGTTCTCCCCGCCGCAGAAGACCTTCCCCGTGTCCACCACGGCGGGTCAGCGCGTGTCCGTGGAGGCGATCTTCACGCTCCCCGAGAGCCAGGTCATCCCGTTCTCCGCCATCCTGCTCGGCGAGGAGACCGTCGTCGACGACGCGGACGCCGAGATCGCGGCAGCCGTGGAGGCTGCTCGCGAGGCCGACGTCGCCGTCGTCGTCGTGGGCACCAGCGCGGCCATCGAGTCCGAGGGCTTCGACCGGAAGGACCTCGACCTGCCCGGGCACCAGGACCGTCTCGTCGCCGCCGTCGCCGCGGTGAACCCACGCACCGTCGTCGTCGTGAACTCCGGTTCGCCCGTGCTCATGCCCTGGCGCAACGACGTCGACGCCATTCTGCTGGGCTGGTTCGGCGGACAGGAGTTCGGCGCCGCGATCGCCGACGTCCTGCTCGGAGCCGAGGAACCGGGCGGACGCCTGCCCACCTCCTGGCCCGCGGCACTCGAAGACGTCCCCGTGCTGAACACGACCCCGGTGGACGGCAAAGTGCACTACGAGGAGGGCATCCACATCGGCTACCGCGCGTGGCTGAAGCAGGCGGCCGACGGCGGCGCGAGCCCGGCCTACCCCTTCGGCTTCGGCCTCGGGTACACGTCCTTCGCCCTCGGTGCAGCATCGGCTGATGCTTCCGCAGCGGCGGGGGAGGACGTCACGGTGAGCGCCCCGGTGACCAACACGGGCTCCCGCCCCGGACGCGAGGTGGTACAGGTGTACGTTGCCCGCAGTGACTCCGCGGTGGACCGCCCCGTCCGCTGGCTGGCCGGCTTCGGCTCGGTGACGCTGGAGCCCGGTGCCACCGGCGCCGTCGAGATCAGCGTTCCCGCCCGTGCCTTCGCGCACTACGAGGACGGCTGGCAGTACGAGGCAGGGCAGTTCCAGCTGCTCGTCGGCCGACATGCCGAGGACGACTTCCAGGAGCTGACCGTCGAGGTCCGCTAGGCCGCAGTAGCAGGACAGAAGGCTCCCGACCACGTGTCGGGGGCCTTCTCTGCTATCCGTCGTTCAACGCAGGCAGCCGCCCCACGATATACGGCGGCCTCAGCCCCAGATTGGCCCCGACGCGGTGATAATGAGGCCATGACGACCTATTCCGGCACGAGGGAGTTCGAAGGCGCGACCTTCGTCAGCGCGAGCTTCAAGGGCGCCACCCTACGGTTCTCCGATGTCAGCGGTGTGACGATGCGCGGCGTCGACGTGGACGGGCTCGACATCGACAGCCACGACCTCTTCTTCGGCAGTCTTCTGGTCAACGGCGTCGACGTGGTGCCGCTCGTGGACGCCGAGCTCAATCGGCAGTTCCCGGGCCGCGAGCTGCAGAAGGCACAGACACCCGAGGGCCTACGCGAGGGCTGGGTCGCTGTGCAGTCCGCATGGCAGGAGATGGTGACGAGCACCCCGCTGGAGCTGGTGGACGCCCACGTGGAGGACGAGTGGTCCCTGGCCCAGACCCTGCGGCACCTCATCCTGGCAACCGACGCCTGGCTCCGCGGCGGGATCCTGCAGGTGCCGCAACCATTCCACGAGATCGGGCAGATCTTCACCGGTGCCCGCGAGATGAGCTTCGACATGTCGATCTTCCGCGCGGACCCGCCGACCTATGAGGAGGTCCTCGAGGTGCGTGCCGAGCGGCAACGGCAGGTGACGGACTTCCTGGCCACGGTGACGCCGGAATCGCTCGCGGAGGCACGCGACAACCCGTGGGGTGGCGGCGACTGGCATCCCAGCGTGGGCGACTGCATCCGCGTGATCCTGGAGGAGGAGTGGGCGCACCTGCGCTACATCCGAAGGGACCTCGCCCGCCTGTCGTGAGCCGAGGGCGGCCAGCGGGGAGTCACCCGTCCGGATGAGCCGGTGCCGGACGAACCAGCCTCAGGCGCTGACGGATTCCCGTGCCGACGCTGCGCTGCGCTTCCGCCGCCAGCGCGTGACGGCGATGGGCAGCCACCGGCAGAGGGCCCAGTAGCCGACGCCGACGGGCAGGCATCCGAGCACCGCGACGACCTGCCCCAGGGGCAGCAGGACCGGGTAGACGAGCCAGTGCGTGAGGTAGATGAACAGGGACGCGGCAGCCAGCCAGCCCGTCACCCGGCGCAGGACCGAGGGCACGGGCAGGGCGGGAACCCAGGTGAGCAGCAGGAGGCCGACGATGATCGTCGCCTCGCGGAGCGGGTGGTCGAAGAACCCTGGGACCGTCAGCGCCGCGACGGCGGTCACTGCCCAGCGCTGGTAGGTGTCGCCGGCACGGGCCACGGCCCAGCCGAGGGCGAAGAGCCAGAACACGGGCATGGGCTTCGGCAGGCCGGGATCGACGATGTCGTACCGGCTGAGCAGCGTGACGGCCAGGAGGCCCAGGGCGAACGCGAACGGGAGGCGGCGCTCGAGCCGGTCCAGCCAGGGGACGGCGAGCAGTGCGGTCACCGCGATGAGCACGTAGACGAGCATCTCGACGAACCAGAAATGCCACTCGCTCGTCACCTCCTGCGGCCCGATCATGCCGTTGAGCAGGAAGATGTTCGCGATGCTGTAGTTGTCGGTCAGGAGGAACGCGACGGCGATGAACGCGACCGAGGGCACGACCACCCGGGCCAGGCTCCTCACCTGGCGCCTCAGCCGCGCCGGCCGCTCGCCGGAGAGCTGGAAGCGCGCAAAGTTGAATCCGGCGACGACGAACAGCAGGTGCGCGGTGTGGAACGTGAACAGTTCCACGTGCGCGGCGACGATGCAGATGATCGCCACGGCCCGGAGCACGATCGACGGTTCCAGGAAGGACACGAGCCGCCAGCCACGGGGCTCCCGGCGACCCGACAGCTCGCCCACGGTTTTGAGGTGCCAGTCGGAGGGCAGCCGGCCGAGGGCGGCTTCGAGGCGGACGGAGAGGGCGACGTAGGAGAGCGAATCGCCGTCGAGCGACACGAAGGTGTCCGACGGTGTGACATCCGGGCGGTCCAGGCATTCCGCGAAGATCGACGGCACCTCCGCCGGCCCTTCCCGCCGCGGGCCGGCAGCCGGCGCCGCTTCCTGCGGCCCGGCGAGGTCGCGGACGGCCGGGTAGTCGATCTTGCCGGACGACAGCCGGGGCAGGCGTTCCACCACGTGCAGGTCGACGGCGGCCCGGGGGAGCCCGAGGTCGGACGCGAGGACCTTTGCCAGCATGCCGGCATCCTGCCCGCCCTCGACCGCGACGATCATGCCGTCGTCGGTCCCCGTCGCGGCAGCGGTCGCACCAAGATCGGCCAGGATCCGCTCGACCTGCCCGAGGTCGACCCGCAGCCCGGCGATCTTGACGAAGCGGCTGCGCCGGCCGACCACCTCGTACAGGCCGTTCGCGTGCCGCCGGGCGAGGTCTCCCGTGCGGAGTTCCTGCACCTGCCGCCCGAGGGCGAGGTCACCGGGGCTCTCGGCGTAGCCCAGCATGACGTTCGGGCCCGAATAGACCAGCTCGCCGTCGGGAAGGCCCTCCACCGGCTCGATCCGGAACGAGCCTCCCGGCACCGGGACGCCGATCGTGTGCGGGTAGGCGGCGGCGAGGTCCGGCGGCAGGTAGGCCATGCGGGCGGTGGCCTCCGTGGCGCCGTACATCACGAAGAGGTCCCAGCCGCGGCGCTGGCCCGTCTCGGCCCACGCGCGCACTTTGTCCGGCGCCAGCCGGCCCCCGGCCTGGGTGACGTAGCGCAGGCTCGGCAGGTTCATCTCGGCGAATCCCACACGGTCCAGCAGGTCGAAGCTGTAGGGAACCGCAGCGAACGACGTCGCGCCGCGATCGCGGAAGAGCTCCCAGAAGCAGGGGTCGACGACGGAGAGGTCCGTGAGCACCAGGCCCGCTCCGCTGATCAGGTGGCTGTTGATGACAGACAGGCCGTAGCAGTAGGTGAACGGCAGCGTCGTGGCAGCGCGATCGTCCGGGCCGATGCCCAGGTACTCGGCGATCGCCCGGGCGTTCTCCGTGAGGTTCGTCCGGGAGAGCCGCACGAGCTTGGGCGAACCGGTGGACCCGGACGTGCTGAGCAGGAGTGCGAGCTCCGGGTGGAGGACGTGGCGCGTGCCCGGCCGCCGCTCTTCGAGGGCGAGGCCGCCGCCGCCGGGGCGGAGCACGACGTCGGGATCATAGGCCGCGGCCAGCGATTCCTGCGCGGCGGGCTTGTCGGCGGACGTCAGCAGGAGGGGATGACCGGCCGTCAGGGCCGCGAGGTAGCCGACGAGCGATTCGAGGTCGTTCCGCGCGGCGAGCATGACGAGGCGCCGCTCGGGCCCGAGGCGACGGACGACGTCGTCCACCCGCTCGGCGAGCTCCCGGTACGAGAGCACCCTGCCGGCGGTGAGGACGGCCGGCCGCTCGCCGTGCCGCGCCAGGTCGGTGATCGTGACCTGGAAGAGGTCGGGGTCAAGGCTCATCGTGGTACCTCGGTCGGAACGATGTCGTCGGGAGACCCGGCCTCGCGCGCTGCGCTGCCGCCGAGTCCCAGGCTGTCGGCAGGCGGGGACGTCACGGCCCTGTCGCCGACGAGCAGGGTGGGGGAGGTGCCAGCTGCCACCGTCACCGCGACCGCGGTGCCGACGGGATAGCGAACGTCGTGCGGCTGCCACGAGCGCAGGGTCCGTCCCGAGGCGAGCCGGACGTGGTGGAGGACGAAGGCGCCGTGGTACTCCACCGCAGCAACGCGGGCGGTGGCATCGGCAGCCGGGCGCAGGGCTACCTCATGAGGTCGCAGGACGACGTCGACGTCGACGTCGCTGTCCGCCCATCCCGGGACGGTCGAGACGATCCCGATCTCACACGTCAGCAACGCCCGGTGCACATGCGCCGGAAGGAAATCGGCGTCACCCATGAAGGACGCGACGAACCGGCTCGCCGGCCGCTCGAAGACCACCTCGGGAGCATCCGCCTGCTCGATCACGCCGTTGTTCATGACCACGACGCGCGTGCCCACCGAGAGCGCCTCCGTCTGGTCATGGGTCACGAGGACGCCAGTGGTCCCGGTGTCCCGCAGCGTCGCCACGGTGTCCCGGCGCACCTGGGCGCGCAGCGACTCGTCCAGGCTCGAGAACGGCTCATCCAGCAGCACGACGGCGGGCCGGGGCGCCAGTGCGCGGGCCAGGGCGACGCGCTGCTGCTCCCCTCCGGAGAGCTCGTGAGGGTAGCGTTCCGCCAGGTGTGCCAGCTGGACGAGGTCCAGGAGTTCGCCGACGCGTGACCGGCGCTCGCCGCGGGACAGCCGGTCGAGGCCGAACTCAACGTTCCGGGCGACCGTCAGGTGGGGGAAGAGGGCATGGTCCTGGAAGACGAGCCCGACCCTTCGCCGCTCCGGATTCACGAAGCTGCGGGCGTCGGCGACGACGCTCCCCGCCACGCTCAGGGTTCCGGCGTCCGGCCGCTCCAATCCGGCGACGAGCCGCAGGGTCGTCGATTTCCCGCACCCGGAGGGACCGATCAGGGTCACCAGTTCGCCTGCGCGGATCGAGAGATCCAGTGCCTCCACGCCCCTGGCGGAGCCGTAGCGCTTGGTGACGCCCTCGAGGACGAGCGCCGGAGGAACGGGCGCTCCCGGCCCGGACGCCGCGCCTTCCGCTCGTGCGGTCATGGCCGTACCTCTTTCGCGAGTATGCCCAGCGACTCGTTCCGCCGGGTCTGGCGCACGAGCACGAAGACCGGGACGACGGCGACCGCCACGATGACGAGCGCCGGGAGCGAAGCCTTCTCCCAGAAGTTCTCGCGTGCGAGCTCATAGACCCACACCGACGTCGTCGTGAATCCGAAGGGTCGCAGCAACAGCACGATCGGCAGCTCCTTGACGGCGTCGATCACCACCAGCATGACGGCGACGGCGACACCCGGCCGGGCCAGGGGGAAGTGCACCCGGCCGAGGATGCGCCTCGGAGCGGCACCGAGGCTCAGTGCGGAGAACGTGACGGTGGGTGGGATCTTCTCGAGGCTCGCGCTGACCGACTGGTACGCCGGAGCGATGAACCGGATCACGTAGGCATAGAGGATGCCGAGCACCGACCCCGTCACGACCAGTCCGGTGCCGCCCGGAACACCCGCACGTTCCAGGGCATCATCGGCCGCGGCGAAGGACAGCAGGACCCCGATCCCCACCACGGCGCCCGGAACGGCATAGCCGAAGGTGGTCAACTGCGCCGCGAAGGAGACGAGCCGGCCGCCGCCCAGGCGGATCGCGTGGCCGATCGCCATCGAGAGGATGACGCAGCTGGCGGCCGTGATCCCGGCGACCATCAGGCTGTTGACCAGGTAATCGGCGAAGCGGGCATCGGTCAGCGCGGATGCATCCGAGAAGAGCTGACCCGCGGCCCAGACCAGCAACTGCGCCACCGGGATGAGGAACCCGGCTGCGAGGGCGGCCACGCAGGCGGCGGTGGCTGCCCATCCCCGCGCTCCCCGCAGCAGTTCGGGCTGGAGGCCCTGCCCCCGGCCTCCGTGCTGGTGGTAGCGGGCGCGGCCCCGCAGCGCCCGCTCACCGGTCAGCACCGCCACGGCGAACAGCAGGACCAGCACGGCGAGCTGTGTCGCAGCATGGAAATCGAAGGTGCCCTTCCAGACCAGGTACACGCCCACGGAGACGGTCTGGACATTGAAGTACTGCACCGTGGCGAAATCGGTGAGGGTCTCCATCATGACCAGGGCGAGCCCCGCGGCCAGCGAGGGCCGGGCCAGGGGCAGCAGCACCCGGCGCAGGGCGCGACCACGCGACGCACCCAGGGTGCGCGCTGCGTCGTAGGTCCCGGCGGACTGCTCGATCAGCGCCGAGCGTGCCAGCAGGTAGACGTACGGGTACAGGGACAGCGACATCACCAGCACCGCCGCCGGCAGGGAGCGGACCTCCGGAACCCACACTCCTGCCCCGAAGGCGGACCGCAGGAAGGACTGGACCGGGCCCGCGACGTCGAAGACGGACAGGAAGATGAAGCCGAGGACGTACGCCGGCATCGCCAGGGGAAGGACGAGCAGCCACACCAGGAGGTTCCGCAGCGGGAAGCGGTAGGCGGTCACGAGCCAGGCCAGGCCGCCGCCCACCACGAGCGACCCCGCGCCGACCCCGAGCATCAGGGCGAGGGTGGTGACCACCATCCCGGCGAGTCCGCGCGGTGGCGTCGAGGCCCCGATGCTTCCGACGCCGTCGAGCACCACCGCCAGCACCGGGGTGGCGATGATGACGGCGACGGCGATGACCAGGGCCGACCAGCCCGGCCGGCCCACGCCGTACGCGCGGACGCGGCGCTCGGGAGGACGCGCCTCGGCGAGTGCCGCCGGTCCCGTCACCGGTATCCGGCCTCGGCGAGCAGGTCGACGGCGTCGGCGTTGAGCGTCCCGTAGGCCTCCGCGTTGAGGGGCATGCGCGAGAAGTCCCCGAAGCCGGCGATGACCGGTTCCGGCTCGACGGTCGGGTTGACCGGGTACTCATGGTTGGCGTCCACGAAGGCGTTCTGCCCGTCGGTGGCAAGCCACTCGATGAGTCGCTGCGCGTCCTCCGGGTTGTCTGCGCCCTCGACGACCCCTGCACCCGAGATGTTCACATGCGTTCCCGCTCCCTGCTGGCTGGCCCAGAACAGGTCGACCGCGAGCTCCGGCTTCTCCGCCAGGGTGCGGGCGAGGTAGTAGTGGTTGTTGATGCCGACGTCGCACGTCCCGGCGTCGATCGCCTCGAGCAGCAGGACGTCGTTGCTCATGATCTCCACGTTGTTCGCGACCCAGCCCTGGACGATCTCGAGGGCGCGGTCCCGACCGTGCAGGTCGATCAGGCTGGCGACGAGGGACTGCGTGTAGGCGGAGGTCGCGTCCCGCATGCACAGGCGGTCCTTCCACCGTGGATCCGCCAGGCCCGCGTAGGTGTCCACCGGGTCGAACTCCGCGGGGTCAACGGCCTCGGGGTTGTAGGTGACGGTGCGCGCACGCATGGCGAGTCCGTACCAGCGCCCCTCGGTGTCGCGGAGGTCGTCGGGCACGGCCTCGTCGAGCACGGCGGAATCGATCGCGGCGAGTTCACCCTGGCGCGCCCCGTTCCAGAGGTTGCCGGCATCGACGGTCATGAAGACGTCCGCGGGGGTGTCCTCGCCCTCGGCCTTGAGCCGTTCGAGGAGCTCGGCATCGTCGCCGCTGATGAACTCGACGGTGATCCCCGTATCCTCCGTGAACTGCCCGAACGCGCCCTCGAGGTCGTAGTGGCGCGCGGAGTAGATTTGGAGGTCCGCCGACTGGGATCCGAGCACGCCGCATCCCGAGAGGGTCGATGCCAGGGCGGTCAGGCCGACGATCGCGGTTACCAGTGGGCGGGGGTGCATCAGGTTCTCTTCTCAGCAGGGGGGGGCGGTACGTCCGGGAGGCGGCGATGAAGGGCCACGAGGAGCAAGGGTAGCCTAACTTAAGCAGGGCCGAAGGGTGGATTCGACGTCGTCGCGCGTAGCATTCCGCACTCCTGTGCTAGCTCAGGATGTCCTTCGTGCTGAAGCGGCCGTAGGCCAGCGCCCCGAACACGGCGATGTACCCGAACTGCAGGAGCGCGTTGTCGGCGAACGAGGTCCAGACGATCGGCTCGCGCAGCAGGTCCGCGAAGCCCAGCCAGTGGTGCGTGAACAGCCACGGATGCAGCCACTCGAGCTGCGGCAGGGCGCCGAGGATCTGGGCGATGACGGCCAGCGCGGCCGTCGCCGCCATGGCGCCGACCGGAACACTCGTCAGCGTCGAGATGAAGAGACCGATGGCGCTGAGCCCCAGGAGCGACACCGTGACGTACAGCGCGAGCAGGAGCAGCCGCGCGAAGTATCCGGGTATCCCCACGGTGGCGCCGGACAGCAGCGTCACCGGCCCGACGGGAAACAGCAGCGCCCCGACGACGGCGCCCGTGACGACGACGGTCAGGGTCGCGACGAAGCAGAACAGTGCGGCCCCCGCGTACTTCACGAGCAGCAGGCGGATGCGCCCGGCGGGAGCGACGAGCAGGTAGCGGAGGGTGCCGAGGTTGGCCTCGCCGGCGATCGTGTCACCCGCCACGACGCCGATGGTCAGCGGCAGGAACAGCGGAATGGCGACGGTGAGTGCCGTCAGCGACACGAACAGGCCGTTCTGCGTGATGCTGTTCAGGAACGCCGGACCGCGACCGCTCGAGGACTCGTCCGACGAGACACGGACCACGACGGCGATGAGGATCGGGATCAGCGCCAGCGCGCCGATCATCGCCCAGGTGCGGAGCCGCCGGAACAGGACAGCGACCTCGGAGACCACCAGGGTGAGCCCGAGGGATCCTCCCGTGCGTGGCGCGTGGGTAGCTGCGGATTCAGCCGGCAACGTCGAACCCCTCTCCGGTGAGTGCGACGAAACGGTCCTCGAGCGAGGCCCCGCGGGCCTCGAAGCCGCGCACGCGCACCTCCGCGCGGACCAGTGCCGCGTTCACGGTCTCGGGCTGCAGACCGGCGACGGACAGTTCGGCCGTGACGACGTCGTCGTGCCCGTGCGGTTCAGGCGTGAGGCCGAGGCCGGTGAGCACGCGGCGGGCTTCGGCTGCATCGGGCGTCGTGACGCGGACGCGGGCTGTGCCGCCGGAGCGGAGTTCGTCGAGTGTGCCCTGCGCGACGAGTCGGCCCGCGCTCATGACGGCGATGCGCGTGCACATCTGCTCCACCTCGGCGAGGAGGTGGCTGGAGACGAAGACGGTGGTGCCGTCGTCCGACAGCGACCTGATGAGGCTCCTGACCTCGCGCGTGCCCTGCGGGTCGAGACCGTTGGTGGGCTCGTCGAGGATCAGCAGGTCCCGCGGAGCCAGCAGCGCGTTCGCGATCCCGAGGCGTTGCTTCATGCCGAGCGAGTAGGCGTGTGCCCGCTTCTTCGCCGCATGGCTGAGTCCGACGCGCTCAAGCGCTTCGTCCACCCGCCTGCTGCGGGTCGCAGGGTCGGTCCGGCGGTCGGCGGCGTCGAACCGCTGGAGGTTCGCGCGGCCCGAGAGGAAGGGATAGATGGCCGGTCCTTCGACGAGTGCGCCGACGCGTGGCAGGACGGCGCGCGCATCGTCGGGCATCTCGCCGTCGAGCAGGCGGACCTCGCCGCTGGTCGCCGAGGCCAGGCCGAGGAGCACGCGGATGGTCGTCGTCTTCCCCGACCCGTTGGGACCGAGGAAACCGAACACCGATCCACGCGGCACCGTGAGGTCGATGCTGTCGACCGCCCGCTGCCTGCCGAAGACCTTGGTCAGGCCGCGCGTCTCGATCGCGAGCTCGCCGGCGCTCACTCTCCGGCCCGTGCCGCGGATGCCGACCGCGCGGGTACTCCGTCGATCACTGCCGGTTCGACCACTGCCGGGACGCGGCGACGAGCTGGTCGACGCCGACGGCGCCTGCAAGCACCCGTCCGTCGTCGGTGATGAACACCGAGACGAGGGACGTCTGCAGGGCCCTGCCGCCATCGGTCTCGACGAGGGCCTGCTCCAGCAGCGCCTGGGCTCCGGCGACCTCCTCGGGATCCATTCCGGGCTCGATCTCCATGATGTCGCCCATCCCGGTCGATTCACCCGTGCCTGTGCTGAGGCCGAGCTTCGAGGCGCTGCCCGCCGGCAGTTCCACGATGGTGCTCCATCCCTGCCCGATGACGGTGGGTTGCCCGGACACCCGGACCTCGTCCGCCGCGTCGGCGTCGTGCTGTGCGCCGTCCTTCGGGGACGCCTCGGTGACGGTTGCGCCGGGCGGCGGGGTGAAGTCGAAGATGCCGGCGTCGGGGGTGCTGAAGTCGACGGAGCTGAAGCCTGCGGAGAACGCGGGTTCCTCCTGGCCCCTGGCCTGCACCCTGACGCCGAGGGGGACGCCGGTCTCGGAATCGACGGTCACGGCGACGGAACCGATGAGGGTGGCGGCGTCGTCGGGCGTCAGCAGGAGCTGGTAGGCGCTCCGGCCTGCGACGCGGCTGGTGTCGCCGACGGTTACCTCGGTGCTGGGATCGATGCGTGCGAGGAACACCTCGGCCAGTTCGGCAGGGGTCCTCGGGATGTTCTGCAGCTCGGGATGCTCGGCTGCCTTCTCCCGGAGCATCGCCTCGAGGTCGTCCTCCCCGGCGTCAGCGGGGCGGACGGCATGCACAGCCTCGTTCGCCTCCGAATCGTAGAACCAGACGTGGTCCCCGTTCACGACGACGTCCCGCTGGGCCAGCTGGTCGAGCAGCTGGACGCGGGCCTTGCCCGGCCCGTCGACGTAGACCTGCGCGGTGTGCTCGCCGGTGAGGAGCTCCAGGGCGGCGGAGGTGGGATCGGATCCTGACGAGCCGCCGGGAGGAGCTGCGAGGCTCAGGTCCGGGAGGCCGAGGTCTGAGGACTGTTCGACGGTCCCGGAATAGGCGTCGTCCGTGCTGGTGGCCACGAACTCGAGGAGTTCCTGCGCGGTCAGGGCGGGCAGCTGCGGCTGGGCTTCAGCGACGGTCGATGCGCTCACTGCCGCAGCGGCGATGACGACCGGGACGATACCGGCGGGAAGCCAGCGCCAGTTCTTGTTCATGATTGAGCCCTCCGACGAATCTGTGCCCCGTCTACTGTCAACGCTACACCTGGACACTGCACGCGGTGGGGGCGTGCATTGGGTGAACGAGCGGGGGGACGACGACGTGCCGCACCGGCCGCGCAGGTGGGTGCAGGGATCGGGCAGGGCCTCGGGCACACACGAAAGGGGCGGCTGGAGCCGCCCCTTCTGCGATGCTGCTGCCTAGCGGGTGACGCGGCGGCGGCCCATGACAGCTTCGGCGACGCCGATCAGCAGGACGGCGGCGATAACGGAGACGATGAAACCGAAAACGTTGAGCTCGAAGATATCGCCGGTGCCGATGAGGCTCGCGATCGAGCCGCCGATGATGGATCCCACGAGGCCGAGCAGCAGTGTCGCGAGAAGGCCGAGGTTCTGCTTGCCGGGCTTGATGAGCCGGGCGAGCGCGCCGATGATGAGGCCGGCGATGATGAATCCGATCATGGTGGTTCTCCTTCTGTAGCCCGCTCTTCCGCGGGAAGTCTCTGTGCTCGCTGCCTATAACGCGGCGGTACCCGTACTTATTGCCGGGCAGCAAGTCGACAGGGGGTCTCTGTCAGGCCTTGCCACGAGCGTTCTTCAGTCCAACGATAGAGGAATGCGAAGCCTACTGAGGAATCCGTGATGCCTCGGCATCCGCGGCAGCGCCGCGCCGCATCCCATGGGTCCGTCTTCGCCGGCCGGACGAGACCTCGCGGCGCGAGCCGTATCTTCGGGCTGGTGGTGGGCTGGCTGCTGGTGCTCGTCGGCCTCGCCGCCCTCGTACTGCCCGGTCCCGGTCTGCTGGCCCTGGTTGCAGGGCTGGCCGTTCTGTCGCAGCAGTACGAGTGGGCGCGGCGGTGGTTGCGGCCGGTGAAGCGAAGGGCCTTCGCGGCCGCAGCCCAGGGCGTGAGGAACACACGCAATATCGCGCTCAGCTTCCTCGGGGCTTTGGTCCTCCTGCTGATCGGCGTGCTGTGGGGCGTCCAGCCGGCAGTTCCTGCCTGGTGGCCCCTCGACGACCGCTGGTGGCTGCCGGGCGGCTGGAGTGTGGGCTCGGGTCTCATCCTCTCCGCCCTCCTGGCAGCGGCGTTCATCCTGTACAGCATCCGCCGATTCCGTCCTGTAGTCCTCGATCGGACCTGACTTGGAGATGCGATCGGCCCTGGCTACCGACACCTCATCCGGCCCCGACACCGCACGGCAGAACCACCTCGCTGCAGACGCAGCGAGCCCATCGAAGAAGGAGCACCTCATGTCCAAAGCCCGCGCCATGCTCGACACCTACCCGCAGGACCGCGACGGCTTCGACCCCGACCTGCTGGCCGAGTGCATCGAGGCGTGCTTCGACTGCGCACAGACCTGCACGGCCTGTGCCGACGCCTGCCTCGCCGAGGACATGGTGGCGGAGCTGCGGAAGTGTGTCCGCACCAACCTCGACTGCGCGGACATCTGTGCAGCCACCGGCCGCGTGGTGTCCCGCCATACCGGATACGACGCCAACCTGAGCCGGGCGATCCTCGAGGCCTGCCGTACTGCATGCAGGGCCTGCGGGGACGAGTGCTCCCGGCATGCGGAGATGCACGAGCACTGCCGTGTCTGCGCGGAGGCGTGCCGACGCTGTGAGCAGGCCTGCGACGCGCTGCTCGCCTCGATGTAGCCGGAGTGCATCAAGGGACTAGGCGCGCAGCAACTCCCGTACTTCTGCCGCCGACTCCATGGCTCCGGCCTCCTCCAGGAGGGTGATCGCACTCTGGAAGTACTTCCGGCTGCGGAGGGTGTCGCCCTGGCCGGCGTGGTACTCGCCCAGCAGGCGTTGAAGCAGCGAGACCGTCTCGAAGTCCTGGAGAGCGCCAGAACCCTCGACCTCCTTCAGGAGCGGGCCGGCCAGGCCGGGTCGCCCCGACCGCAGATGGAAGTGTGCTTCCTGCAGCTTCACCTCCTGGCGCTGCTCATCGGTGCCGGAGATCTGCAGACCCAGCTGCGCGTTCTGGATAGACTGCCACACCTCATCATCGGCAAGACCGGCAGACAGCCGCATCGCAGCGGACGCGCTGTGGAACGCGGCCCACGATTCGACGTCCGTCCTGGCCAGGAGAAGCTCGGCGGCCAGCCGGTGCTGCATGAGCCCTATCTCGACATCGCCGCGCCGGAACGCGACATTGCCGACAGCCCAGGCTCCTCGACCGATCAGCCGGGACGGCAGAATCGGGTCCGCCGCATCGAGGTGCATCTCCGTGACGAGCCCCCAGGCCTCATCGAGGCGTCCCTGGACCGACAGGGCGGCGAGAAGCACGAACGCGGCTTCCAGACGTACCACGCTGGGCGAGGGCAGACCCGAAGCCACCTCCACGGCGGCCTGCGCGGCCTCGATGGCTTCGGTCAACCTGCCGCGCGACCGCAGGATCACGGACTGGCGGGCAAGCACCACGACCCTGAGTTCGGGCTTCTTCTCGGCGAGAGGGCTGGCCCCGAGCGCCCGGAGGACGATGCCGGCGTCGTCGTACCTGCGCAGGGACACCAGGGCCTGCGCCTGCAGATTCGCCATCGACCACCAGGCAGCAGAATTCCCCTGCTTCTGTGCGATGGAAGCGGCATATCCGGCTTCGGAGGCCGTCAGCGAATCATCCTGTAGATCGCGCGCGTTGCTGGCGTTGTGCATCGCCACCGCGAGGGCGGATTCATCCGTACCGGACGGCGGCTCCACCCACCAGTTGAGGATCTGTGCGTCCATGCCCAGGACGCCGGCCAGGTGATGCACCATGTCGGGAGTCGGCTGGCGCTGGCCGCGCTCGAGGAGCGAGATGTAGTGGGTGGAATAGACGCCTGCGCCCAGCTCGGCGCGGGACAGTCCCTTCGCGCTGCGCGCTTCACGCAGCATCTCTCCGAATCGCATGTGCAGTTCTCGTCCCCATGTGAGTGGTCACGGATACCGCCCGGTATCGAGGCTTGTCCGTGACCTTCCTTGTGTAGCAGATTCTTCGACGCATCAGAGAAGCGCGGAGATCACGGTGAGGCGCAGCGGCACGCTCGATGGCGGTGGCCGTGCCCCTGTCAGCGCTCAGGAGGGCAGTCCGCGAACGCGCTTCGGTAGCACGGGTGATGCTAGCAGGGCCAGGATGCCTGCCAGTGGAACGACGATCAGCCCCACCCGCAACGACGAAGCGTCGGCAATGGCTCCTACGATCGGCGGGGACAGCAGGAACCCGAGGCGCAACAGCCAACTGATCACGGTGAGTCCCGTTCCGCTGCGGAGCCCGGGGAGCTCGTCGGCGCTGTGCATCGCCGCCGGCACCAGCGTTGCGACGCCGAGCCCTGCCAGTCCGAACCCGAGGATGGTCAGCGGGATCGACGGGAAGAGCAGAGCGGTGCCCATGCCCACGGCGGCCAGTGCGCCGCCGGTCTGTGCCACGGCCCGTTGCCCGAACCGGTCCACGAGGCGGTCCCCGAACAGGCGCCCGACGAACTGCAGGCCGACCAGGGCGACGAAACCGAGGCCGGCCACCGTTGGCGTCGCATCGAGGGCGTCGGTCAGGTACACAGCGGCCCAGGTGCTTCCGGCGTCCTCCACGAGCGCTCCGGCGATGCCGATCACGACGAGGGCCGCCAGGATGCCGGCCGTGACGAGCGAAGCGCGCCGCACGACGGCGGGCGCTGCCGCGTCCGGCGCTTCGTCGTCGGGCTCCGCCGGTTCGGCACCCGGCAGGAGGAAGCGGTAGCACGTCAGGGTGAGGGCGCTGAAGAGCACGAAGGACACCGCGAGGTGCAGGCCGCGCGGAATCTCGAGGCCCGCCGCCGTCGCCCCCATCAGCCCGCCGAGCACCGCGCCGATGCTCCACACGGCGTGGAACGAGTTGAGGATGGAGCGCTTGTAGAGACGCTGGACCCGGAGCCCGTGCGAGTTCTGCGCGACGTCGGTGATGGCGTCCATGGCGCCCGCGAGGAACAGGGTGACGGTCAGGACGGCCCACGACGGCGCGATGCCCGCAAGCAGGATCGACAGTCCGATGAACCACGTGCCGACGGTCGCGACCCGCGAGGACCGGAAGCGTCGGACGAGGGCGCCGGACGCGAGCCCGGCCGTGATCGCGCCGAGTGGAAAGGCCGCCACCGAGACGCCGAAGGCCGCGTTGCTGAGGTCCAGCCCGTCCTTGATGGCCGGGTAGTGCGGCAGGATGTTCGCGAACATCGCGCCATTGGTCAGGAACAGGACGCTGACGGCGAGGCGTGCCTGCCCGAGACGGCGCGCGCTGTGCTCGGTCGGCTCGACGGATACGGAACTGGTCATGGTCCGACCATCCTCTCAGAGCCCGCGCGGCGAACAGAACAGAACAAGCAGGGTTCCGGTGGGCAGGGGGTGCGCGGCTGGGCGCTCAGGCCTCCGGCGGCAGCGCCTCGTGGTGCTTCTTGCCCTTGGTGCGGCGGTCCTCTTTCATCTCCGCTTCGAAGAGGTGGCGCTTGCCCTGCACGAGGGCGTCCCGCGCCTCCTTCTCGAATGCCTTGAATTCGGAGTAGTAGTGGTCGTCGTAGTCCTCGACGATCTGGAACGTCCAGCGCCCCTCGATCACGTTGCGTCCGATGATCTCGCTGGCGAGCCTGTCGGCGATCTCCGTGTGGCCGGCCTCGCGGAACAGTTCCTCGGCCTCGGAGAGGTTGAGGTCCGCGGTACCGGTGAGGCGGTGGAACCCGTACAGGTAGCCACGCGCGTGTTCCAGCACCTCGAGTGCTTCGGAGAGCTTGCCGAGGGCTTCGACCGTGATGTCGGAGACGCCCTCAGGGCGCTGGTGGGTTTCGTCGGGACCGGGAGTGTCGAGGGTAGCCATACTTCGTACCGTACCCAGATGCGCGGAGACTTGGACAGCCTTTCCTGATCACCCGAACGCTGACGCTCCTGTGCGAAGGCTGATAAGCCCGACGCCGAGTACGGTGCACACACGAACCCCTGCGCTTCCTGACCTGCAGCAGGTGGCCGAGGAGCTGGATACCGGGAACAGCACCGACCGGGCGCTCATCCAGTCAGGGGACTCGCCGGCCAGGGCTAGGGGTACCAGCTGCGTCCCTCATCGCTGGGACGTAAGGGGCTGGAAGGTCGCTCCGTTGTCGTTGGAGACGTGGATGCCCTTGTCTGTGGCGACCCAGACGCGGTGCGTGTCGTCGTTGGTGTGTGCTGCGGCGATGGCCGCCGGTTCTCCTTCGATGGTTCCTCGCTCTGCCCAGGTGGGGCCGGCATCAGCGCTGCTGTGAACGGTCCCGTCGGGGGTGACACCGATGGCGGTGTCGCCGGCGAAGGTCGTGAGCATCAGGAGGGGAGCGTCCGGCACGGGTCCCCAGGTCGCTCCGCTGTCCTCGGACCGGAACAGGCCTTCCTCGGTGGTGGCGAGCACGGTTCCGCTGCTGGCTGCGGCCAGGTTGTAGGCGGGAACATCGTCTGCTGCGACAGTCCAGTGGTGTCCGTCCGGGCTTGTGATGATCTGCCCTTCGTAGCCGATGAGACCGTCGCTGGTCGCGGCGAGGGCGTGGAAGTCCGTCTCGCCCTGGCGGGAAACAGGTGTCCAGGTGCGGCCGTCGTCAGCGCTCGTGATCAGGCCGACAGGGTCGGGTAGATCGGTGCCCGGACCGGGATGCCCAGAGGCGTAGAGGGTTCCGTCGCTGGTGGTGGTGAAACCCATGAGGTCGATCGTCGGGCCGATCTGCTGGGCGGGAGATCGGGTCACGTCGAAGAGGCCGTCGTGGGTGGCGAGCAGGATGCGGTTGGTACCGGGATCGACGCTCATGCCGTGAATGTGCCCGGACGGGTAGTGCGCCGCTGACGCGGCCGGTGTGTCCGGGGAGGTTGAGGCCGGGGTGGCACAGGCGCTGAGCAGCACGGCCAGGGCGGCGATAGGGCCGAAGTGTGCGATGCGGTACAGGGACGAGAACAAGAAGCAGTCCTAACACGGGCGTTGGAAAAGCAGCCGATACAGCGTCAGGTCCCTGGGAGACCAGATCAGTGCTTGGGCTGCGTGGTGGAGCTGGTGTGGTCAGAGGCCCGCGAGCAGCTCCTTCATCTCGTCGATCTCGATCTGCTGGGTGTCGACGATAATTCCGGCCAGCTCGACCGCTTCGGGGTTCTCGCCGTCGGTGATCTCGATCTGGGCCATCTCAATTGCTCCCTCGTGGTGGGCGGTCATGGACTCGAGGAACATGCGGGCCGCCTCGGTACCCTCGGTGGATCCGAGGGCGGACATCTGGTCCCGGCTCATCATTCCCGGCATGCTGGCCATGGAACCTGCGCCTGATTCGGAGTGGGATTCCATGTCGCCCATGTCGTGGCCTCCTGAACCATCGTCGGCGCCATCTTCGGGCTCCCTGGGCTCGCCCCAGGCTTCCAGCCAGCCGCTCATCATCTCGATCTCAGGGCCCTGGGCGTGCTTGATCTTCGTCGCGAGGTCCTTGATCTCGGGGCTGATGCCATTCTTGGCGAGCATCATCTCGCTCATCTCCACGGCTTGCTCGTGGTGGGGAATCATCATCTGCGCGAACATGACATCCGCATCGTTGTGTTCCTCCGACACAGCGTCCGAACTGGTGGTTGCTGACGCGTCAGCGGACGGGGACGTATCAGCAGCTGCGCTCGAGGCAGGAGCTGCAGCTTCGGCGCTGGTCGGGTCTGTGCTGGTGGTGCTGCCGGAGTCGGTGCCGCAGGCGGAGAGGGTGAGGGCCGTCGCGAGACTCAGAGCGGCGAGGGACGAATAACACTTCATGGTGGTCAGATCCTTCAAAACTCAGGTGGGTGTGCTGTCAGTACCTTCCGCCCGGACAAAGTGTGAGGCGGGTACCGAACCTGATCAACGAACACGCCGTCGAACAGGTTCGGTACTTGTCCTCGTAGGACCGGCGCAGATGCTGGCAGTTCTAGTCGATCCTGATCCGCTCCGGGCTGAGGTCGATCCGACGCAGCAGCTGCGCGTTCAGGGCCACCACGATCGTGGAGACACTCATGAGGACCGCGCCGGCGG
>NZ_PJIQ01000039.1 GCF_002929745.1 Arthrobacter sp. B1805 | reverse complement strand
TACTGGCAACGGTGCATATTCGTTTCCGAACTATTCCTTGAACCCGCTTTGGGTTCCTGCGTTGTGGTGCCACTGTCGAGAGGCGGAGCTAGAGAATCTTGTGCTGAGTCGCCGCCGTCGGGGTCTCGATCAGGTGTATCGAACTCGCAGAAACGAGATGAGCATCTCCGCTCTGCCCATGACGTGTGTATCAGCCAACAGAATATGGGCTTCGGGGGCCATTTCTTCCCACGAGGCTGACGCGTGGTCCTGATTTTTTGCCACTAGACGTGGCAGCTCGAGGTCGACGTGCAGGGAGCCTGCAATCTCCCAAGCGCGGATGGACGCGCGGCCTTGGAATTGCTTCGTTTTGCCGGTAGGGCCTGATGGAACTTCCAGCGGATGTCCTGCGATGCCCGAAACTTTCATCAGGCTTAGACTCTCGAGGCGCCACGATGCTGAGCCCAACATGTCTGCATCAGTCGATAGCGTGATCTGCCCAGGCGCCTGTGGGACGAGAGCGATGCCTGTCAACCACGAAGCCTTCTCGGCGTCGCTGGATGTCACGAGAGCATGAATGCTTTGCGGGCTGCTAGATCCAATGAGTATGCGCACTGTTCGTTCCCATTACTCGCTTATCTTCAGGGGGTATCCGCCATTATCCGTCTGGGTTCAGTGTGAGGATAGCGGGACCAGGGTTCGGCAGTCCCTGCAGCGTGTTTCTGGGTGACCTGGTAGCTGTAGCCAAGCATCTCTGCGACGAGCGGTGCCGGGACTTCTTTGACGAGGCCGCGCAGGGATGCGTTGCGGGCGCCTAGGAGGTCTATGCCGATTTCTCTGAGACGCATCATGAGGGTGTTGGGGTGTATGGGCTGCCCGGCGCGGTAGCCGGGGAAGAGCCACGGGCTGCCGGGGCTGCTGCCGGTACGCATGTTGGGGCGTGAGGCGAGGTGTCTTGTGAGCAGTGAGGCGAAAGGTTCGGGCACTGGCGCTGGGTGTTCTTCCCCGAGTGAGAGGCGCGGACCATCGGGTGTGAGGATCACGTCGGTGCTTTTCATCGCGGCGATCTTCACAGCTGGTTGGGCGTAGAGCAGCAGGAGAGTGGCGGCGACCCGGTAGGACATTGTGTCGATGTTGTCGGTGAGGCAGGCCTTGAGCATGGCAAGCCGCTGACCTTGGGTGAGCAGTGGCACGGTCTTGGCCTGCCGGAAGCCAATGGTGATGTTGGTGCAGGTCCGGCTCTTCACCGCCCAGACGAAGAAGGTTCTGATGGCATATCTGGTTGTGGGACCGTCGGCCAGCCAGGCGTCGACGTCGGCCTGGAGGCAGGAGGCGACCGTTCGTCCATGGGTGAGCTTGAGCCAGGTGAGGAATCTGATGGTTTCGGTGATTTCCTGCTTTGCGCTGTGCACGGGACCGCGGGTGGGTCTCCCGCCTGTAGAGAGTGTCCTGATGCGTCGCAGGTGGTGCCAGCGGGCGAAGGACTCAATGGGTCGCCGAACCTCGACGTCATCAATGTTTTCGAGCTTGCTGGGTAGCCACCGCTCAAAGAGCGCGAGGTAGTGATCCCGCCCGGGCAGTAGGTTGTGGTGGGTGAGCACGCTGCGCAGGTGCTCCACCCGTAGGCTGTTTGGTTCCATGTCCAGCGCCTCGTGACTGAGCAGGATGTCTCCGGTGGCGATTCGCTCGAGCAGTTCGCGGACGCCGGATTTGCGGAGCCAGGTGAGGATGCTTTCGGGTCGCTGGGCTCCGCAGAGCGCAGCGAGTAGTTTCGCTGCCGTCGTTTCGTTGCCCTGGGAATCGTCGACTCGCAACAGCGCCGTGAGATCGTTCCGGAGTGAGCAGCGGGCGCAGGTGTTCTGGCGGTAGTGCTCGGTTTCCGTCCCGCATCCGGAGCAGTGGTAATCCTGGGTGATGCCGGCGCAATCGGCGCAGACTGGCTGGTCACCGTGGGAAGCAGACCTACCTGGAAGCATGCGCTCTGTCCCGCAGCCGGGGCAGGTGCCGTAGGTGCGCATGGCGACCGTGAAGCAGGTCCCGCAGATCCTGCCTTCCGGCCAGCTGGCACGGTGCTTACCGGCTGCCCGTGAGCACCTGTCGCAGGTGAACGCCCCGGTGGTGCGGGGCCGGCCACGAACGGCAAGCCGAGAGCTGATGTCAGCCGTCATCGCGGATTACCCTGGCACGTTTGGGCCTGATGGTCTTGTTCAGGTCCACGACATTGGCGTCGGAGGCGACCTTGCGGACCTTGGCGTCCATTGCAGTGACGGTGACTAGGTCCTCGGGCCCGCAGGAGAAAATGTCGCAGAGCGCGGCGATCATCATGAGTGAGACGCGCTCCGGGCGTTGGGTGACGAGCCGATAGACCTGGGAGGCCGAGAGTTCGATGCCGCGTTCCTTGAGCAAGGGACTGAGGTCGGTGCTGTTGTGCATGCCCCGGGCTGCCATGAGTTCTGCAAGCCGCCAGCGGTAGTCGATCTCTCGTTTCATGCGTTCAGTCTTCCATTCCGGCCAGCGCGTCCCGGATCGTGGAATCCAGGGCACGGCGCAGTGTTTTGACCCTGTAGTCGCTGGAGACGGAGGTGTAGAGGGCCGTCGTTGAGGCGTGCTCATGCCCGGCCTGGTGCTGGACGAACAGAGCGTCCATGCCTGATTCGATCAGATGGGTGACGTAGGAGCGGCGCAGCGAGTGGATGTCCAGGCCGGGGGAGAGGCTCAGATCCTCGCAGTACCGGTTGAACCTTCGGTTCAGCGCCGTCTCCGAAACAAGGGTGCCCCGTTCGGAAGGGAACAGGTCCAGGCCGTCGGTCATGTGCGGGTGGCCGTGCTCCAGCCAGTCGGCAACGATTTCCGTGGACCAATCGAACACGGTCAGGACGCTACGGCGCTTGGGTGGTGAACCCTTCATGGCCTTCCCGTAGCGGACCTGCAGGACCCCGTACTGGCCGAATTCCCGCGCATGCGGGTTCCGGGCAAAATCGACGGTCTGCAGGTGCCTGACCTCGTTGCGGCGGAGACCCCAGC
This sequence comes from Arthrobacter sp. B1805, assembly GCF_002929745.1. Classification (GTDB taxonomy): domain Bacteria; phylum Actinomycetota; class Actinomycetes; order Actinomycetales; family Micrococcaceae; genus Arthrobacter_D. Next base: position 829 of record NZ_PJIQ01000039.1, on the reverse strand, counting down.
AGTAGGCCACCTTGAACAGGACAGCGTCGCGGTATGCCGGCAGCCAGCCCTTGCGGCCCAGCGTCGCGATGCGGTCCACCTCGTCATCAGCCCGGTCGAAGAAGGCCTGCAGCTCGTGCCGGGTGAACGGCCGCCGCTTGGGATCCGATTCGTTGGTCTGGGCGTGGACCGCGGTGTTCCAGTCGAAACAGACCTGCGAAGGGTGCGTTCCGAAATATTGCTCGCAGACCCGGTCCCAGCCATAATCAGGCGAGGCTACGTACGAGCAGAACGCCCGAAGCGCCGCCTGATAACTCCGGATCGTGGACTGGGCCGCGTGCTTCACGCTGCGCAGATCCCCGAAGAACTCATCCACATGTGCCGGCGTCCACTGCCACGGATACTGATTCGTGGACTCCTGGAATCGCGTCACCAGCCGCTCCCGGCCTTCGATGGTGCCAAACGACAGATTCCTGCTCAACTGCTGGTTCCGCCAACCCGTGAGCATCTGCGTGAACACGACATCCTCCGGATGAAGGAAACGCACAGCGCCGAAACCCAGCACCCGTCCTGCTGAATCGACAGCCATGACCCTCCTGAAGCATTGCATTGGATGCAAGAATCATGCGATTAATGCAGAACGCCTGCAAATCCGCTGCTCAACGGGGCGTCCAAGATCAATGTCATGTGGCTTTGCGCGCCCCGTCGATGCTTTTCAGAATGTCCTGCGCCGGCTCTGTGCGAAGCGTTTCCGCAGGTCAGATGCAACTTTCGATGATTGATGACCACGTGGCGGCGAGTTGCGGGCAGAGGACGGGCGATCATGCATCAGATGCAATAATCACCGTTC
>NZ_PJIQ01000038.1 GCF_002929745.1 Arthrobacter sp. B1805 | reverse complement strand
TTGGGTGGGTGGAGAGGCGAGCTCTGCGAGACCGGAACCCACCCAAAACGTGGGCCGCAGGCACACACCGGGACCCGTCCAGGGTCCCGCAGACCAACCCAGCTTTAAGCACCTGCAGAAGAGCCGCTGCCGCAGATCCCGACGGGGCAACTGACCCATCACCTCGAGCAAGCCAGAGAACTTTCTGGGAGCTCACCTGGCGCCACTCACCGAAAGAAATTCCGAGGGAGGAGTCTCGAGAGGGGGGCCAGGGACACTAGCGGAGTGTGCTGCGCACACACAGGAACTCATCGCGGAGTCCCGAAGTATCTGACTTGGCTTCGTGCCAGACTTTGAACACGCCGGGCTCGAATGAGCAGAGTCGGACCTTGAACATGGTTGTGTGAGTTCATGACCGAACCAAGCTTTGAGGGTGCCTTCAGCGGCCACTGGTTGCCGCATGCGCCCTTAGCTGGGGTGAAGACGCACCAGCAGCGCATGAACCGGGATAACGCGCTTAGAGAGCCTTATATCGAGTCCAATCCTTTGGTGCTCCGCTCCCTGGTCGTGATCGACCACGATGGCGGCGAAGCAGAGCACGCGGCCGACCTGGCAGGACTGCCCGCTCCGTCCTACGTCGCGTTGAACCCCTTCACTAAAGACGGCCACATCACCTACGCCCTCGCGGCCCCCGTCTGCCTCACTGACGCGGCCAGCCGCCGTCCGGTAAACCTGCTGGCCCGCATTGAGTCAGGACTGACGACCATCCTCGGTGGAGACGTCGCCTACGGCGGGCGCATCACCAAGAACCCGTATCACCAGGACCACCTGCCGGTCTGGGGTGAAATGGAGGCCGTCTACAGCCTCCCGGACCTCGCCGCTGCGCTCTCCGACCTCGGCGCGCTGCCCAAGTGGAACGAGCGCCGGCTCCTTCGCAACACCGGCATCGGCCGTAATGTCGCCCTCTTCGACACCGTGCGCCACTGGGCCTACCGTGCCTGGACTCGCTACCCCGACCAGCGGGACTGGGAAGAAGCCGTCCACGCCTACGCCTGGAACAAGAACCTCGGATCCATTGCCGACGAATTCTCCGCCGGCCCGCTCTCTGAGCTCGAAGTCACCCACCTCGCTCGCTCCATCGCCCGCTTTGTGTGGCGCTCCGACCTCCGCCACAAGGGGGCAGAGAAGTTCGACCAGGACTTCCTCGATATCCAGCGACGGCGCGGACGTAAAGGCGGGGTTACCTCAGGACAGAAACGCACAACGGCAAGAGACATTCGCCTCATGGAAGCTTTGGAGGAAAACAATGCCCGCGCTTAAGCCAGTTCGCCGAAATGTCCCTGCTCGAGTTTTGGCCGAACGCCTGGGAGTCTCCCCACGAACGATTTACCGATACATTGCTGAACCACGAGATGAGTACGAGGCCCGGGCAGTTGAGCGTCGCCGGAAGATCGTCGAGATGCGTGAGCAAGGCATGACCATGCGGAAAATTGCTACTGAGCTGGGCGTCTCTGTCGGCTTGGTGGGTACTTACGCAAAGCAAGCCGAACGCGAAGCTGCGGCGCAGGAGAACGCTTCCCCGTGAGCCGTCCTGTTTTTACCCTCACTGAGGCAGCGGCCTTGGTTTCAACCAGCCGTTCAACACTTCGACGACGGTTGGACCAGGGCGATTTTCCGGACGCCTACCGCGACCCAAAAGGTGTCTGGAAAATTCCCCTCACCAGCCTGCTCGCTGCAGGGCTTCATCCTGTTCAGGGAGCAGTCCAGAACCTGTCCACTGACACAGCTCAACATGTTCATGACATAGCTCAACCTGAACAGGTAGGCCTAAAAAACCGTGTAATTGAGCTAGAAAATGCCCTGTCCATTGAGCGCGCTCACCGAACAGCAGCTGAACAGGTCGCGGCCGCGGAACGGCATCGTGCCCAGACTGCCGAGATGGCATTGCGGATGCTCGAACAAGGGCCCTCTGCCCCGGCCCCGGCTTTCTCCGCTCCTGTTGCTACTCCCCCACCGGAACCGAGATCCGGCTTCTGGAGACGCATCTTCAAAACCTGACCGACAAGGGATCGATCGTTAATTCCATACGCCTATCCCGTGGCAAAAAAAATTGGACCCAGCAACGTTGTTGCTGGGTCCAATCGGACACTTTTCAGTGCCAAGGGAGACGCTTGCTTTAGGCCCCTAAGCTATGCCCCCTTGAAGTGGAGGCAAGGGGATTTGAACCCCTGATCAGCGTTTTGTGAGCAAGCCGGTCGTGAGCCGAACGAGAAACTACTATTTTCTTTGCCCTACATAGTAATCATACCACACCATTGCGGATAAAACAAGTTATCGGAGCATTTAACCCGACTTTTTTAAGGGCCCTGAATTTGCACCGCTAATGCCTAGATTTTTACCTGCTTATGCGTCTTGGTCTGTCGCCGACTAAAGATCTTCTTGGTCATCTTCGCGCTTTTCCCATGGTTCAAATGACTCCGGACCTCGGTATCCACACGCCGAACAAACTTCCGCCTCGAGCCACCCCTGCTCACCGTCTTGCTCCGTGATGTCGCCGTCTGTTACGAGGCGATATGAGCTACATTTCGGGCATCGGCGCGGTGGCTTCCGCTTGACCTTGACGATGGCTGTTGAATACATCTGAAGAACGTGCGCGGTCGCGTCCAGAAGCATCTCGGCATCCCATTCCGTCGCGTTGTAGTCGTGTTGAAGGCTCACGGCGACGTCCCACGCCTTATCGGAAATCTCACTCAGGTAGCGCCGCATGCGCCCCGTGGAAAGTTCCTGTGCATACAGTTTGGCCCAGCCTTTGAAGTCGTTTACCTTGCACTTCACCTCCGGAAGGGTGAGCCATTCGGCCTCTTGATGCTCCCGTCCGAAGGCCAGCAAAGCTTCACGACACTTGATTGCTACACCTTGGTAGTCCTCCGCTTCTCGGGCTGAGTCCATCGCGGCGACGGCAGCTTCGTAACGCCTCCACGCCCCGCCCACTTCCTCGGCTTTTTCCTCTTCGATGTCGACGCGCTCCCGGTGCATCACCCGCAGCATCAGGCCAACATGGAAGGAAAACGCGACATCGTATTCAGGAAAGGATTCCTGCGAGTAAAGATTTGTGGGGTTCGTGATGACCCACCAGCGTTCCTTCGGCATGTGCACGTCGTAGACGTCGTAGTCAGTGCCGATTAGCCGGTAACTGCTGACCTTCTGCACCAGCGTGACTTTGGTGTCAGGGTCGTCAGGGTCATCGACGTTTCGGGACTGACCCTCGACGTAGTTGCGGACGGATTTCTCTTCATGCGCAGGAAGCAGTTCGGCCATATGGCCACTATGAGGGGATGGGGCCACATCATTCCAGTGGCAAGGAACGCGGAGCGTTGCGCGGCAGCTCGTGGCGTTAGCGTTCGAATCCGCGTTCTGGCCGATGATCCCTAACCGGGTGATTCATCTCGGTGTTTTGCCTACTCCGAAGGCTTTTGGGTCCCTTGCCTGGTTGCGGCGGAGTGGGGAAGGACTGGTCCATCATTCTTTTGACCTCGAGGAACTCGGCGAGCTCTTTGGCCCGCTGTCCAGCTAGCTGCACCGCAGCCTGTTGCTGGTTCTCGATGATCGTCTTCTGGCTACTTCGGACTCGTTCTGGTGCTTTCTGCCGCGACGCCTGGGTGAGGCCGAAATGCTTTTCCAGGGCGGTCGCTGCGCTCTGAGCGGCCCTGAAGTCCTGACGTGCGTGCCAGACCTGTCCGGTGTCACTGACCCGGCTGACGACGATGTGTACGTGGTCTTCTCCGTGGCGGACCATCACCCACGGGTGTTCCTCGTATCCCATGCGCCTGGCCATGATCGTGGCCGCGTCGCGCCACTGCTCGCTACTGAGCCTGCGGTCCCCTGGCGCGGTCCGTAGCGATACCTGCCAGATCGGTTTGCGGATCTCAGGCCTGGTACCAACGGCCTCGCGCAGATCCGCGGCCCAGCTCGCCCCGTCAGTGTGTCCGTCCCGGCCGAGGTTCCCGCCGATCACCAACCCACCGGAACGCCGGACGTTCCCGATCGTGTACGTGTGCTCGTTGGCCTTGCCCGGTCCGTGCAGGTACGCCGCGATGTCGCCGGCCCGCTCACCCCGGGTGATCTTGGCGATCACCGGCCCCTCAGCTCGTCCCGGACTGAGCCGAGCTGCGCGCGTATGGCTTCCAGGCTCCGGGCAATATCCTCGAGCGCCGGCGCCGGCTTCCCACCCAGGACGGAAATGTTCAGCGCCCTGGCGACCTGGTTCAGATTCGAGCCCATCCGGGCCAACTCAGCCCGCATCTCCCGCACCTCACCCACAGCAGCAACCGGGGCGGCAGCAGGCCGGCCCTCCAGCCGAGCCGTCACTGTCTCGCGCACCCACCGACCCATCTGCCCACGACCCTCGGCCTCAGCCGCCGCCACCCACTGAGCATGCTCAGCCGGCGTCAACCGGACAGCCACCGTTCTGGTCCGCTCACCACGCGGGCCCGGCGACTCCCCAACAGGAGTGATCGGCTCATGGCCGGCAGTCGCCGGCACCGAATCCGGGACGGGAGCCGGCTGCCTTAGAAGGCTGAACCAGCGGGACGAGTCAGCCATGACGAGCTCCTTCCGACGGGGAACCCGCGGAAGCCGCCAACCGCGTAGCGGTGGCCGCCCCGCAGGGCAAGGGATTGCTGGAACGAGGAGGTCGCGCAGCGACCGTAGCGTTACGGCAATCATACCTTGCATCGACCGTGGGTGGTCCGACAGCGGAGGAACAGAACCCACCCGCGGTCAGGGGTTTTGGGTGGGTGGAGAGGCGAGCTCTGCGAGACCGGAACCCACCCAAAACGTGGGCCGCAGGCACACACCGGGACCCG
>NZ_PJIQ01000037.1 GCF_002929745.1 Arthrobacter sp. B1805 | reverse complement strand
GCAGGACGCCGCCGCCTACGACGTGGGCGCCGGCGGCGAGGGCGAGCATGACCGCAGTGACACCTGCGGCCCGCAGGCAACGCAGCGGCGAAGAACCGCTCACGCTCACCTCCTCACCTTTGTCGGGATCCGGCTGGCACCGGCCAGTCGGGGCGCCGCCACCGAAGGGACTGATAGCGGTCAGACTCCCGCCGGGGAAACTCTGGTCATTATCTGGCGGTCAGCATGTGTTCCATTGCTTCGATGTCAGCCTGCTGAGCGATGACCTGTTTCTGCGCGAAACTCCTGACCGTGTCCGTGGATGCCTCATCAAGGGCGGCCTGCGCCATCATCACCCCACCGCGATGGTGGGCGATCATCAGGGTCAGAAACAGCCGGTCGCCCTCGACACCCGTCAGTGACCGGAGCCTCGCCAGATCCTCCTCGGACGCCAACCCCGGCATGCCCACGCCCATAGCAGGGCCCGCGGCGGCATCTGTAGCAGCACCTGCAGCACCGTCATTAGCCCCGTCAGTAGCACCACCGGTGTCGCTCATCCCCTTATGACCGTTTCCGTGCGCGGAGTCCGAACCCATGCCCGGATCCATATCCATGTCCATATCCATGTCCATAGCCGCGTTCATCCAGGCCATGGGTGCCAGGCTGGAGGATTGGGACAGACCCCAGTTCTCCAGCCACGTGGACATATGGCCGATCTGGGCCTGCTGTGCTGTGGCCATGTCATAGGCGATGGCCTTCACGTCCGGGTCGTCCGAACGATCCCAGGCGATCATCGACATCTCGACGGCCTGCGTGTGATGCACCTGCATGTCCCGCGAGAATCCGGCATCAGCGCTGCCCTCCTCCGGAACAGCGGCGGATCCGGCAGCCGGCACCGCTCCCTGCGCGCCAAAGAATGCGACACAGCCAAGGACGAGAGCGACAACAAAACCTACGAGCAGCACCCTGAACTGAGCACGAGATAGAACCGAGAACATGACACAGCCTAGGAAGAAGATGAGGGAGAACAGGAAAGGTTTCAGCGCACACCATCGTATCGACGCCCTGACCACCGTGCTCGGCGGTTACCCGAGCACAGGCGTCGTCATGGCGGTCCTCGCCACGATCAGCGTCGTCACCACAACACGCACCCGGGCGAAGGCCGAACCGCAAAATTAGTCCTTCCGGTTCCCGGCCTCCAACCACGTAGGCAGTATTCCAGCGGTAGTCGCCTCCTCAGACCCCGATGATGGTGAGCCAGCCGGCGAGGGCGAGGAGCGTGATGAGCAGGACGGGGATGGTCAGGACGATGCCGGTGCGGAAGTACTGGCCCCAGCCGATGTGGATGCCCTTACGGTCCAGGACGTGTAGCCACAGGAGCGTCGCGAGGCTGCCGATCGGGGTGATCTTCGGGCCGAGATCGGAGCCAATGACGTTGGCGTAGATCATCGCTTCCTGCGTCAGGCCGGTCGCTCCCGCTGCGCCGATGGCGAGGGAGGCGATGAGTACGGTGGGCATGTTGTTCATTAAGGACGCGAGGACCGCCACGATAACGCCGACGCCGAGGGCTGTGATGAGGACACCGTTGTTACTGATGTTCGAGAAGACACCGGCGAGTTCGTCGGTGAGGCCCTGGTTCCGCAGCCCGTAGACGACGAGGTACATGCCGATGGAGAAGAGCACGATCTGCCAAGGGGCTTCCCTGAGGATCCGGGGTACCGAAATCCGGCCGTCGGGAAGTGCCGCAGCTCCGCCAGCTGAGGAGAGGGTTGCGTCGTTGCCGTCCGCTGTGGAGGTCTTCATGTCAGCGGTGGGGTGAGCGCTGCTCGCGGTGCCGCCGGTGGAGCGGTGAGCCGCGCCGATGGTTTCGTAATCGAGGTCCACAACCCGATCGGTAGCGTCAGTTCCAGGCGTCGCCGCCTGCGTTGACGACGCCGCCACTGAGGCTGCTACTGGGACTGCAGCCCGGGGGAACAGGAACGCGGGTTTGCGGGACGCGACGAGCATGAGGACGACGGCGCCGAGCCCGGCGACAGCCGAGAGAGGAATGTGGAGTGGCTCGGCGGCGAAGTAGCCGATGAGAAGGACGCCGAGGATCACCCACCCGGTCTTGAACGTCAGCGGGTCCGCGATGGCCGACTTCGGGGTCGCGAGGACGGTGACGTCGTAGTGGCGGGGAATCACCTTGCGGAAGAACAGGAGCAGGACGCCGAGGCTCGCGGCGACGGACACGATGCCGACGGGAACCATGACGACGGCGTAGCGGGCGAAGCTGATGTCGAAGAAGTCGGCGGTGACAATGTTCACCAGGTTCGACACGACCAGGGGCAGACTCCCGGCGTCGGCGATGAAACCACACGCGATCACGAACGCGAGAGAAGCCTTGGCGGGGAACTTCAGGGCGATGAGCATCTGGATCACGATCGGGGTGAGGATCAGCGCGGCGCCGTCGTTCGCGAACACTGCCGCGATCGCGGCCCCGAGCAGCACGATCAGCGCGAACAGCAGCCGTCCGTTACCCCTGCCCCAGCGCGCGACGTGCAGCGCCGCCCATGTGAAGAACCCAGATTCGTCGAGGATGAGCGAGATGATGACGATCGCCACGAACGCGAAGGTCGCGTTCCAGACGATGTCCCACACCACCGGTATGTCCGACAGGCTCACCACTGTGGTGATCAGCGCGACGGCTGCGCCTCCAAGGGCGGACCAGCCGATGCCAAGGCCTTTGGGCTGCCAGATGACCAGAGTCAGGGTGGCGAGGAAGATCAGAACAGCGACCACGGTCATGGCAGTCATGGCGAGAGGGCTCCTAACAGGAGGGCAGGAAGAAACGCACCGGCGAACTCGCTCATGAGCTCACCGGTGAGGAGGTGGTGCTGGGCTCAGCGGGTGGAGAGGGTGGTGTGAAGTGTGGTGACGCGGTCGAGAATGTCATCGCGGACCAGGCGCATCCGCTCGATACCGTCAATCCCGCGGTCGCTGGGCTCGTCGGTCTCCCACCGCTCATAGAGGGTGCCCTCGACCTCGTCGACCTGCGCTTCGGAGCCAAGGATGACGACGAGGTCCGCTTTCTTCTGGTCCTCGACGGTGATCTGGCGGGGTACGTTCTGGCTGATGTCGACCCCAATCTCGGCCAGGACCTGGGCGGAGAGGTCGTTGACGGCGGAGCCGGGCTTCGACCCGGCGGAAGCGGTGGTGACGGAGTCCCCGGCGACCTTGTCCATGAGGCCGGCGGCCATCTGGGACTTGCCGCCGTTCTTCACGCACACGAACAGGACAGAGGGCTTGTCGGCCTTAAAGCTCACAGGGGGTCTCACTTTTTCTGGTCGGTAGGGACGCAAACAGGGGCCAAGCAGAACCCGGGAGGCTGCTGGGGTGTTACTTGGGTTCGGCGAGGACGCCGGCGAGGGCGTCCAGGGCGCCGGGCACGATGGAGAAGTAGGCCCACACGCCGCGCTTCTCGCGGTGCAGGATCCCGGCGTCGACGAGGATCTTCAGGTGATGTGACACCGTCGGCTGTCCGAGGTTCAGCGGTTCGGTGAGGTCGCACACACACGCCTCGTTCTCGGCGCTGGCCGAGATGAGGGAAACCAGGCGTAACCGGTTCGGATCGGCGATCGCCTTGAACTGCTTGGACAGCTCCTCGGCCCGCTGCGCGCTCATCGCCGGTGCCCCGGACGGTACGCAGCACCGACCCTCATCAACCACCTCTGTGGTCGCGAGGTCCGTGTCTGCAGCCCTGGTATCAGCCGTGGTTCGGGGCTCGGCGATCATCGTCATGCCACCCAGCATACCTGCACATTGACAACCGTCGATATGGCTCCGCATACTCGGTATCGAAGCTAGTCAATCTCTCTTGGAGTGCTCGTACAGGCGAGTACCTAGGAAGTGTTGGACTCCTATCCACCATTCACGAGGCCTGTCCAGCGTGCCGGGACAGGGCGAAGACCGAAGGATTCCCCATGACCACCGAAACAGCCACTGAAGCAGCACAGACGAACGCGACGGACACCCTGGTGGGGAAGAAGCCGTCGGTCCTGTTCGTCTGCGTCCACAACGCGGGCCGGTCCCAGATGGCGGCCGCGTACCTGAATCACCTTTCCGAGGGCCGTATCGAGGTCCTGTCCGCAGGTTCCCAGCCGGCCGACCAGATCAACCCATCAGCGGTGGAGGCGATGAAGGAGGAGGGTATCGACATCACCGCTGAGACCCCGAAGATCCTCACCACGGAAGCGGTGCAGGCCTCGGACGTCGTCGTGACCATGGGCTGCGGGGACGAGTGCCCGTACTTCCCGGGCAAGAGGTACGAGGACTGGGTCCTCGAGGACCCCGCCGGTAAGGGCGTCGAGTCCGTCCGTCCGATCCGGGACGAGATCAAGGGCCGCATCCAGCAGCTCATCAGCGAACTGATCCCCGCCAGCGGTGTCGGCGCAGGTACGCAGAGCGCCTGACCCTGAGCCCTCCCGTTCGTCGCTTTCAGGATCCGAAAGGCACCGTCATGACAGACCTGCAGCAGGAGAAAATCATCATCGTGGGCTCGGGCCCGGCCGGTTACACCGCGGCGATCTACGCAGCGCGTGCCGGTCTGGCTCCGCGGGTCATCGCCGGCGCGGTAACAGCTGGCGGTGCGCTGATGAACACGACGGAGGTCGAGAACTTCCCCGGCTTCACCGAAGGCATCCAGGGACCGGAGCTGATGGAGAACCTTCGCGGGCAGGCCGAACGATTCGGCGCGGTCATCGAGTACGACGACGCAGCCACAGTCGAGCTCACTGGGAACCTGAAGACCGTCACGACCCTGAGCGGCATCACGTACCAGGCGCCGGCGGTAATCCTGGCGACCGGCTCCGCGTACAAGGAACTCGGGCTGCCTGACGAGAAGCGCCTCACCGGCCGGGGCGTGTCATGGTGCGCGACGTGCGACGGGTTCTTCTTCCGCAACCAGGACATCAT
>NZ_PJIQ01000036.1 GCF_002929745.1 Arthrobacter sp. B1805 | reverse complement strand
CCTTCGCAGGACGCTTTGAGAAAACCAACCACTAATGAAAACCGCCGGACCCCACACACCGTTTATCGGACAGACCCGACTGTGACCGCCACATCAGGCATGTTAGGAAGACGCGGCGACCGGGAACCGATACCTCCGGTATCAATGATGGCTCCCTGCGACGCCCGCTGCCATGACGCCGTGAAACTGGGAGGTCGCGGGTGAACTGATGTGTCGGGTAACAGCAGGAAGAGTGCCGTTCAGTAATCACCTCTGAGCCAAAGGATCAGTGAGCTCATGTAGAAGGCACGTCAGGTGTCTCTGCGGGTCTGCGATGTCGGGCGGTGAGGTACAGGCGGTGAATGGTGATGACCAGGGCTAGCCAGGCGGCCCCCAGCGTCCAGGCGACAAGCACATCGGTGAACCAGTGGTGGCCCAGGAAGACCCGGCTGGCACCCATGGTGAACGCGAAGACAGCGGCGCAGAGGATCGTGATGATTCCGGCTTTACGGCTGTGCTGGCGCAGCAGGAGCAGGTACGCCACGATCCCGGCGATCACCATGGCGTTGAGGGAATGACCGCTCGGAAAGGACGCGGAATACTCATACGGTGGAACGGCGTCCTGCAGGGGCGGCCGCGAACGACCGATGAACTGCTTACCGGCGATGGTCATCAGCAAGGACCCTGCGGCCGCGGACACCATCAGGATGACAGGAGTCCACGAGCGGCGGACAGCAAGGAAAACCATAACGCTCAAAGCCAGGATCGGCATCCCGACCGGTCCACCAATGTTGGTGTAGGCGGTGACGAGGGTATCGAGCGTCGGTGACCGCAGCGATATGGCAGCGTCGAGCAGCGGATGATCCAGGGAAGCAACGCCATCGCCTTCGGTCACGGCTTCATAGATTTCCGCAGACGCAATGGTCAGGAGTAGCGCCAGTACCGCCCCGACGAACAAGGTCAGGACCAGTGCAGCATGGTGCCCTAGCACGGTGCTGAGGCGGTGCATCAGGCGTGCTGCGAAACGTCCAAACGGCGTCGTCCAGCGGGTCAGGTCCCGACCTGCAGCGAAACGGTCTTCACCGGAGCCAGGTAAATGGGAACCAGCGAACGCGCGGGGTGTCTCACCGGGACGAGGTCCGTCGTTATGGTTCATCGTTGACTCCTTGAATAGCGACCGGTCCCGGGCTCCGACCTGGCGATGAAGAAGTGGTGTTCTGTTTCAGGCACTGATCGTATGTGTTGTCAGGAGGACGACCAGCACACCGCCCAGAGCGACCCGGTATCCGACGAACAAGAGGTAACTGCGTGTGGAGATGTAGCGCAGGAACCACCCGATGACGGCCAGGGCGATGATGAACGCGACAAGTGTCGCGACGGCGGTCTCCGCCAGGGTGTAGGACCCGGGCTGGTCGTAGCTTTTGACCAGCTGATACAGCCCGCTGGCGAACACGGCCGGAATCGCAAGCAAGAAGGAATACCGTGCGGCCGCTTCCCGCGTGTACCCCATCAGTAGACCCGCTGTGATGGTGCCTCCGGATCGGGAGACCCCTGGGATGAGGGCGAGGGACTGCGCGAGCCCGTACACAATGCCGTGCCGATAGGTGAGGTCATTGAGGCTGCGGTTCCGGCGACCGATCCTGTCCGCCACACCAAGCACCACGCCGAAGAGGATAAGGGTGCCCGCCACGATCCAGAGGCTCCGGAACGTGGTCTCGATCTGGGTCTGGAAGAGCAGCCCGAGTACGGCGATGGGGATACTGCCGAGGATGACCAGCCATCCCATGCGCACGTCGGGGGAGTTCCGCGGAACGGTTCCCCGCAATGATCCCAGCCACGCGGAAATGATGCGGTAGATGTCAGCCCGGAAGTAGACGAGGACCGCGCTCTCGGTGCCAAGTTGCGTGATCGCGGTGAACGCAGCCCCTGGGTCTCCGGCGCCGGGCATCAGCTCGCCCACTATGCGCAGGTGCGCGCTGGAGGAGATCGGCAGAAATTCCGTCAAACCCTGTACCACACCAAGGATGACCGCTTCGAGCCAGTTCAACGGCTGAACTCAGTGGCCGGCACCAACAAGCACCCATCACCCCGTAAGCAGATGCGTTGTGAAGTGCTCCTCCACCGGTACGGCCCTCGCGCTGATAGGACAGTTGCTGCTTTAGCAGCGACTCCGGGTTCCTGGCCTGTTGCTCCGGATAGATCCGCGTACCTCGGCATTGTGAGCAACAGGCGAGGCGCGCTGTCCGCAAGAAGAACCATGAGGGAACCGTAAATGGCCCATCCTGAGGAAACGCTGAACACGATTCGACACCGGAAAGGCGGGCACCCTACCGCCGTCAGGAAGGAACGCCATTCGACCCCACAGGCCTGACAGTCTTGGGCCTGTCCTGTGTGCAATGAGCGCTAGTTAGAAGCAGGCATGCTCCCTCGTGCAGCGATAACAAATCTCGACACCGACAAGCGCCCCTGCTCCTCTCTCAGCATCTGTTCAACATCCAAGTCAGACACTGATGGCAGCGTTCGGCCGCCACGGCCCAACGCTCGCTTCTGAAGGCCCCGTGGGCGCAGTAATTGCCGGCGGAGGACGAACGAGACTTATCGAAGAGGTCACCATGAGCCAGCCAGGACCAATCATCATTGCCCCCAACTACTCGGCACGACAGATGCTCAGCAAGGTCCCCGAAATCACGATCTGGTTCTGGGTCATCAAGATTCTGTGCACCACCGTTGGCGAGAGTTTCGCTGATTACATCAACATGGCCCTCGGTGTCGGGCTTGTCTCAACCGCCATCGTCTTCACCTTTGTCACTGTCGTCGTGCTCGCCGTGCAGATGAGACTCCGCCGCTACCACCCCGGCGCCTACTGGCTGACCGTCGTCGTCATGAGCATCACAGGGACGCTGTATACCGACATCCTCACCGATCAAGCCGGCATTCCTCTATGGATGAGCTCCGCCGTGTTCGCGACCGCGTTGGCCGTGATCTTCACGATCTGGTTCATGAAGGAACGCACCCTGTCGATCCACAGCATCCTCAGCGTTCCGCGTGAAGCGTTCTACTGGCTCGCCGTGCTCATCACCTTCGCGCTCGGGACAGCTTTAGGCGACTGGACCCTCGAACTCACAGGCTGGGGTCCGGGACTCTCCATCCTGCTTCCTCTCGGACTCATCGGCATCGTCACCACGGTCTGGCGTTTCGGAGCCAATCCCGTCCTCGCATTCTGGATCGCCTACATCCTCACGCGTCCGCTCGGAGCCAACATCGGTGACTGGCTGGGTCTGACACCGGCAGAAGGAGGCCTCGGCCTGGGCACATTCGCAACAAGTCTCATTTTCCTCGCCGCGATCCTCGCAACCGTGGTCTACCTATCCATCAGCAAAACTGATGTCGCCGAACGACCACGGACCATGAAGATCCAGGCGGCAACTCCAGCACGGCAACGGACTGCGCTAGGCATCCTGACCGCAGTCGGGATCGCCACCATCGCACTACTCGTCCACACCAACAGCCTGCCGCACACCAGCACTCTGGCAGACGAGGGCACAGCTCCTACATGCACATCCGGCACCGCATCCTTGACTCAAGCCGAAGCGCAGGCAACCGCAAACACGAAGTTCCCCGCTTCGGACCTCACCGAGTTCCGCACCATCACCTCCGACACCCTCGCGCTCGTCACACGAGGTGATCAAAGTGGAGCTGCCACCCGGGCGACCGACCTCGAGACCGCGTGGGACGACAAACAGGACGCCCTCTCCGCCCTCGACTGCCAGGCATGGACCTTCATCGACACCCAGATCGATCCCGTCCTCTCCTCCGTCCGCTCCACCAACCCCGACCAAACAACGGAGCAAGAAGCCCTCCAAAACCTCCTCACAACACTCAACGGGGCATAGTCACAGACCCTTGTGAGATCTGCATCCAGCAAACATCCATGACCGTATGTCCTCGGGCAGGAACGAAACCGACGGCACCCACGACATCTCCGCTGTTCACTGTGCGCACCGTGATTTACCCAAATGTGCAGATCAGAGCCGCGTCGGGGGAGTGGGCCCTGAGCACCCCATCTACCCCGGCGTCCTGGGAAGGGTTGAGGTTGCTGACGCGTGGGGCGCTACCTCCAGATGTAGACCTACACCCGGTGAGCGACAGGCTGACCACGACCATAGCTACGGAAAGAAGAGTGGAATGCCCGGTGTCCTGCGGACACGGGTGTTCCTCCCAGCGGCACGACTCGGGCCAGCTGCGGTCAATGGCGTTCCAGGTTCTCCGTCATGGGGGCCACCGCGGACTGCCCCAACTAGCCCGCCGTCTGTCCTGCTTCATCGTGCGAGACCGACAAACGATCGGTGATGTATGCGTGCTAATCGTGGACGGGTTCGCCGGTGACGCGGTGGTCGGCATGGTTCATGCCTTCGAGGATGAGACGGGTGAGGTGCCCGTCAATAATGCTGTAGATGACGTTGCGGGCTTCTTTGCGAGTGGAGACGAGACCCGAGAGCCGGAGTTTAGCCAGGTGCTGGCTGACGGCCGTACGGTTGGCCCCGGTTGCGGTAACGAGGGTCCCGACGTCGGCTGGACCCTGCGTGAGGAGCCAGAGGATGTGCAGGCGGGTGGAATCCGCGAGCATCCGGAACGTTGCAGCGCCGACGTCGAGGCGGGCCGCGTCAGGGTGGCCCGTGTGCACAAGACTCGGCGCCGACCTGCCCGGCTTCTCGGCTGTACCACCTACCACTGCACGAGGGCCGGCTTCTGAACGGATTGACGGCTCAGCAGGTGCTTCGCTGTCGATGTCCCTGCCCCCCTTCGTCGCCCCGGTCAACGCCGATACCTCACACGAGAACCCGATGCCCGGACCGTGTGTTCTCTCCACGTTACCTGCGCTCACCCCGGCGGTTTAGCCGCTCCTCATGGTCAGGTGCAGTCACAGGTGCCGCCGTGTCTGATTCTGCGCCCATGCCTGAGGTTATGGGGGCTGGCCAGAGCACGAGTGCAATGATCGTGCCAGCTAGGGCAAGTACTCCTAGGACGAGGGCGGCGGAGCTCAAGCCGGCGGCGGCTCCGACCCACCCGGCGAGGGGGTAGGCCAGGAGGTAGCAGGCGTGGGAGAGGGAGAACTGGGCGG
>NZ_PJIQ01000035.1 GCF_002929745.1 Arthrobacter sp. B1805 | reverse complement strand
CTGATACACATCTGGCGCTGCCGCCGATAGTATGCGTGTAGATCCCGTTTCAATCAGTTAGAAACAGAGTCAATACCGTTTAGACTGAAAGAATTATCAGAGTATTTCATTGGTAACTCATTAGGAATGCTGATTGTTCAATCTTATGTTGTACTTTCCGGTTTGTTGCTCCCAGCTGCTGATGTCGCTATTATTGCTGTGTCTGATAGAATATCCTTGGTTATAAATTTATTTGCAATGTCAATTAGCACAATTCTGGCACCTAAGGTCGCCAGTTTATACAGCCAAAGTAAAATGAATGAAATAAAAGAGCTAACTAAAAAAGCTATGTTCTTCATAATGATACCATGTGTTTTAATGGCTCTTCTGTTTCCCTTTTTTTCAGGGCTGATATTATCTATATTTGGTGTTCAATACAGTAATGCTAGCGAAGTGTTAATTATTTTAGTTATGACGCAGATTATTAATGCAATATTTTGCCCTGTATATGTTTTTTTAAATATGAGTGATCGGCAAGGTTTTATAAGTAAATTGCATATATATATGCTTATACCGTCTCTTGTTATAACATTTTATCTGACTAACATATTTGGTGTTGTTGGAATAGCTGTGTCTAAGTTAATTGTCGTGTCATTGATTAATATAATCCCATTGATTTACTGTATTTTATTGTTTAATCGAGTGATAAAGTGATGAGTTTATATTCTATTTTAAAAAAGTTAATTTTATCTTTTCATTACTATCTTTTTACTATTTCCTTTTTATCTGCGAAAAACGATAAGAAGTACTCCAATCGGTTAGATTTTGATGATTATGTTGCAGCTAAGCTAAGAAAACAGAATGAATATAAGAGGAAAATACCAAGTGTCTCTGTTATATATAGAGTCAAAAACGGATCTGAATATATAGAGGCATCTATATTGTCTATTTCGGGGTTAGCATCACAAATAATTGTTGTAGATAATAATTCTACAGATAATACAAGAGATATTGTAGAAAGATTATCGAATCAATTAGCTGATGTTTGCTCTATACAACTTTACTCTTATGATAAAAATCTCGCTATTGCTGGAGAAGGGTATAAAGATCAGGTGACAAAGGGAGATGGTTCACTGGCCGAATTTTATAATTTTAGTTTTTCTTTAGGTGATTGTGATTATTTAATGAAAGTCGATGCCCATTATATTTTTTCGGCATACGGTGTTGATATTTTGCAAAAGCAGATAGCAAAAAATTATGATGGTGTCGTTTTTCGAGGGTTAGAGTTTTTTGGGAAGTGGATGAGCAATGAGCTGTTTTTATATAAACGTTCACTGGGTCTGAAATATTGTGATGGCGAATTATATGAACAGTTAATGTGGGATAAATCAACCGTCAGGGTAAAAACTATCATTAAACCCCTTTACTTGCATGTTAAACGGTTATCCTATGTTAAAAACCTTTATAACACAAAGAAAGCCATATACGTAAAATACAATAAATAGGCAATAGAATGAATAATAAAAGAATATCAATAATAATACCAACTTATAATTCGAGCATAATATTAGAGGAAAATATTAAAATAATCAGTAGCTATAAGCAGTGTAAGATTTTTGTAATTGATGATGGTTCAGTTTCTGATGAAGCGCGCAAAAATAAAATTATTTGTAATAATTACGGGTGTAATTACACCTATACTCTTAATCAAGGCCCTTCTCACGCAAGATATGTAGGCTTATTGGATTCAGATACAGAATTTTGTTTTTTTCTTGATACTGATGATTATATTGCTGAATTTGCTCTTGATTGGGGTGTTAATTATTTATTAGAAAATAATGAGGTTGATGCCATCGTCTTTAGAAGTGATTATGTGGAAGAGTTTAATTGTAAAAACGAGACAGGTAATATCTTCACAATAAAAAAATATAACAGAGGATTAATACAAGAATGTATAGAGTGTTTAGGGTATCCAAAGCAATTTACTCTTGGTTGGAATCAATCTAATACGTTGTATCGTAGAAATAAAATCATTGATGCTTATAAAATAAGATATTTGACTTGGGGGGAAGATATACCATTAAAACTAAAACTAATTTCTGTTATGTCGCTAATTTCTGTGAGAACTCTGGGAGGGTCTCAAATTAAAATATCCTATGGACGGGGATATAAATATACACCAAAACAAATAGTTGAGCTTGCTCTGGAGGTTTACAGAACGTCCCTAAATAATGCATTTTGTCTTGCATTCATAACAGTTATAAGATATATGCTTTCATATTTTTATAAAAGATTAAAACAACTGTCCAGTAAAAGGAAGTGAGAATGAAAAGAAAACTTGTTGACTTTTGTATAATATCATTACCTCAACATAATGAAAGGAGAGATAAATTAAAAAATGAAATGGCGAAGTATGACATAGAATGTCGTGTTTCTCATGCTATTGATGGACGGAAATTATTGGCAGAAAAATACTTTTCTTTATTTAAAATTAGGTCCTCAAAGATGTTTGGAAGAGGTTTTTTAACTCCGTCGGAATTGGGATGTTTCTTGAGTCATAAAAAAGCTTTAACGGAATTTTTGGCGAGTGGAAGGAAATGGTTGGTGGTTTTGGAAGATGACGTTTTGCCCAAGGAAAATGTTAAATATTTGGACGAAATGATTAATTCATTCTGCTCATCAAGTGTCTATATTTTGGGTGGACAGGATGGTCTAAAAAGCTTTAGTCGTGTCATAATGGGGAGAAAATCAATATGTGGGGTGCGAAAAGTAATATTAGGTACACATCGTTGGTTATATAGGACATGCTGTTATTGTGTGGATATTAAAGGCGCTGAGAGAATTCTGAGGTTAATGGAAGAAAATAGTTTCTTTTGTGATGACTGGAGTTACATTGTAAGAAATGCGAAACTGGATAATGTATTTTATGGTCAATACTTTTCTCATCCTGTAAATTTAAACTCTAGTTCTATCGAAGCTGAACGTCTTTTTATTGCAGAAAAATGATATATATTATAATTAATACTATTGTGCTTTTTTATATGTTTTTGTTTAATGCATATAATCGTATTCCTTATGGGAAAATAATTATCGGGGGCATATGCGTTTTTTTTATGACTCTGTTGCCAGCATTTCAATACGGTGTTGGAACAGATTATTTTAGCTATCAAAATATATATAATAATGCTAATGAACTCGATACCTTTTATCAAAATAAGGAATATCTCTTTTATGGATATATGAGGCTATATCAACTGACTGGATGGGGATTCAAAGGTTTTATTGCGTTAACTGCTTTATTACAATCTTTATTGGTGTTTGTTATTGTTTTTCAGTTATGGAAAAACTATGGTTATTCTCTTGTTTTGGTTTTTTTTCTTTTTTGGGTTGTTACTAATTTATTTCATACCCAGATGAATATAATAAGAGCATCATTTTCAATTTATTTGTTTGCAATATCAATTCTCTATAAGTTTAGAGGGAAATTATTGTTATCTTTCATATTAATGGTTGCTGCTTTAGGTTTTCATCGCTCTGCTTTGATTGGTTTCTGTTTTCTCGTAATTCCAGATAAGACGTATTTTTTTGCGTGTAAACATGCTTTTAAAATTTATGTGTTGACTTTTTTATTGTTTCTTTTCTCTTATCTTCAGCAAATTATTTATTATATAGTGCAAAATTTATTCCCCTATTACTCACATTATTTATCCTCATTCGATGAAAGTTCTGTGAGTATAATGAATGTACTAACTAAAATGTATTGGATTCCATTTAATTTGCTATTCCTTATCTTATTAAAACTAAAGGTTTTTGTTATAAAAGATAATGAGCGAAAGTTAATTGGTATGTGGGCTTTAACGGTGAATGTTTATTTGTTAATGCTCAGTTTTGATTTTATTTCAAGGGTTAACTACTATTTTGTGATATTTTATATAATCCCGATAATTTATGTTATTAAATACACTGTTAAAAATAGATACTTCGTTTGTTTGTATCTCTCATTATTATACTGTTTTATTCCGTATCTATTAAAGGTTATTCTGTTTCCTATCGCAGAATTTTATTATAAATCATACTTGTTCTAATTTTGAATAATGATGGGGCTTTTTATGGGTAATGAAACAGTATCAATAATTATGCCAGCTTATAATGCTGAAGAAACTATTAAAGATAGTATTTTGTCAATTTTAAAACAAACGTATGAGGATTTTAAATTATATATAATCAATGATAATTCGTCGGATTCAACAGAACATATTATTAAGTCTATTATCGATGAACGTATTGTTTATTTACTAAATCGAAATGGTAAGGGAGTATCTTCGGCTAGAAATGTTGGGATTGCTGCTTGTAATGGTAGATATATTGCATTTTGTGATAGTGATGATGTTTGGTTTGAGACTAAACTCGAAGAACAACTGAAAATATTGAGTGCTGGAAATTATAAAGTTGTTTGTTCAAACTATGAGGTTTTTTATGTTGATACAAATGTAATAAAAGAAAGAAGGTTTAAGGAAGTTATTACATATAATAATATGCTGCAATCTAATCATATTGGTAACTTAACTGGTATTTATGACTCAACTCAGATAGGGAAAGTATATCAACAGGAAATTGGTCATGAAGATTACCTAATGTGGTTAACAATAGTAAAAAAAGCAAAGCTGGTTTATTGCATACAGAAAAATCTTGCCAGATATTATATACATAATACGGGGTTGTCCTCAAATAAGTTCACTGCAGCTATGTGGCAATGGAATATTTATAGAAGAGTATTGTCTTTTTCATTATTCAAGTCATTAGTTCTTTTTTTTATTTATTCAGTAAGAGCTCTTGCTAAGAGACTTTAATTAGAATGGTTTTATTAGGTTTTGATATTATAAAATGTATGTCTTTTAGATCTGATAGTCGATGTATCCAAAAGGTTTAGTTTTTGGGACATAGAGAGATAAGCCTTTCCTAAATATATTAGAAGTAAACCCGTTACTCATATTCAGCCGCTTATTTGCAGCGGTGAGCACCTCAGACAGGAGTAAACAATGTCAAAGCAACAGATTGGCGTCGTCGGTATGGCAGTGATGGGGCGCAACCTTGCGCTCAACATCGAAAGCCGTGGTTATACCGTCTCTATTTTCAACCGTTCCCGTGAAAAGACGGAAGAAGTTATTGCCGAAAATCCAGGCAAGAAACTGGTTCCTTACTATACGGTGAAAGAGTTTGTTGAATCTCTGGAAACGCCTCGTCGCATCCTGTTAATGGTGA
>NZ_PJIQ01000034.1 GCF_002929745.1 Arthrobacter sp. B1805 | reverse complement strand
TCCTGTTGTTTGAGAACTCAATAGTGTGCCAAGTTTGTTGATACCGATTGTTTTTTGATTGGTTGAATTTGCTGGTTGCCGCACGTCCGTGTGGTGGCTGGTTTTTTTGGCTGGTTTCGAATTTTGTGCAGCAGTGTTGCCCGTTTTCCCGGGTTTCGTTGTTGTGTCTGTAATGCATTTACGGAGAGTTTGATCCTGGCTCAGGATGAACGCTGGCGGCGTGCTTAACACATGCAAGTCGAACGATGAACCTCACTTGTGGGGGGATTAGTGGCGAACGGGTGAGTAACACGTGAGTAACCTGCCCTTGACTCTGGGATAAGCCTGGGAAACCGGGTCTAATACTGGATACGACCTTCTGGCGCATGCCATGTTGGTGGAAAGCTTTTGTGGTTTTGGATGGACTCGCGGCCTATCAGCTTGTTGGTGGGGTAATGGCCTACCAAGGCGACGACGGGTAGCCGGCCTGAGAGGGTGACCGGCCACACTGGGACTGAGACACGGCCCAGACTCCTACGGGAGGCAGCAGTGGGGAATATTGCACAATGGGCGCAAGCCTGATGCAGCGACGCCGCGTGAGGGATGAAGGCCTTCGGGTTGTAAACCTCTTTCAGTAGGGAAGAAGCTGGCCTTTTGGGTTGGTGACGGTACCTGCAGAAGAAGCGCCGGCTAACTACGTGCCAGCAGCCGCGGTAATACGTAGGGCGCAAGCGTTATCCGGAATTATTGGGCGTAAAGAGCTCGTAGGCGGTTTGTCGCGTCTGCCGTGAAAGTCCGGGGCTTAACTCCGGATCTGCGGTGGGTACGGGCAGACTAGAGTGCAGTAGGGGAGACTGGAATTCCTGGTGTAGCGGTGAAATGCGCAGATATCAGGAGGAACACCGATGGCGAAGGCAGGTCTCTGGGCTGTAACTGACGCTGAGGAGCGAAAGCATGGGGAGCGAACAGGATTAGATACCCTGGTAGTCCATGCCGTAAACGTTGGGCACTAGGTGTGGGGGACATTCCACGTTTTCCGCGCCGTAGCTAACGCATTAAGTGCCCCGCCTGGGGAGTACGGCCGCAAGGCTAAAACTCAAAGGAATTGACGGGGGCCCGCACAAGCGGCGGAGCATGCGGATTAATTCGATGCAACGCGAAGAACCTTACCAAGGCTTGACATGAACCGGAATGATGCAGAGATGTGTCAGCCACTTGTGGCCGGTTTACAGGTGGTGCATGGTTGTCGTCAGCTCGTGTCGTGAGATGTTGGGTTAAGTCCCGCAACGAGCGCAACCCTCGTTCCATGTTGCCAGCGGGTTATGCCGGGGACTCATGGGAGACTGCCGGGGTCAACTCGGAGGAAGGTGGGGACGACGTCAAATCATCATGCCCCTTATGTCTTGGGCTTCACGCATGCTACAATGGCCGGTACAAAGGGTTGCGATACTGTGAGGTGGAGCTAATCCCAAAAAGCCGGTCTCAGTTCGGATTGAGGTCTGCAACTCGACCTCATGAAGTTGGAGTCGCTAGTAATCGCAGATCAGCAACGCTGCGGTGAATACGTTCCCGGGCCTTGTACACACCGCCCGTCAAGTCACGAAAGTTGGTAACACCCGAAGCCGGTGGCCTAACCCCTTGTGGGAGGGAGCCGTCGAAGGTGGGACCGGCGATTGGGACTAAGTCGTAACAAGGTAGCCGTACCGGAAGGTGCGGCTGGATCACCTCCTTTCTAAGGAGCGCCTCAGGTTCATGTGTCTGCCCTTCAGTGGTGGGTGTGTGGCTTGCAGGAGTTAGCCCATAGCGCGGGCGTTTGTTCCGCGGTGGGTGCTCATGGGTGGAATATCAATGGATAGGTGCCTGCTGGTGTCTGATGGTGTGTGAGTACGTTGCGTGTCCTGGTTCTCCTGTGAGGGGGTTCCGGGGTGGGTTTCTGGAAAGCGTGGTGTTGGGTGTTGGTGGGTGATCGTTTGGCACACTGTTGGGTCCTGAGATAACAGGGCCTTGTTCTGTTTGGGTTGTGTTCCTGGTGTTGTTTGCCGGGGGTGCGGTCTGGGTGGGGTGGGGTTTGGTTGTTTCTGGTTTTTTCCTGCGCATGCTGCGCGCACCGTGTTTGTTGGTGTGTGTGGGTGTGTTGGGGTTGTTGGTTGAGAACTGCATAGTGGACGCGAGCATCTTAAAAAGAAGCAATTTCTATAGAATCTGGTTCCGGACTTCGTGTTCGGGCCTGGTTCTCTCGATATGTTTTTGATCTTAGTGGTCAAGTTTTTAAGGGCACACGGTGGATGCCTTGGCATCAGGAGCCGAAGAAGGACGTGGGAATCTGCGATAAGCCTGGGGGAGTTGATAACCGAACTTTGATCCCAGGATGTCCGAATGGGGAAACCCCGCCCGGCGCGCGAGTGACCGGGTGACCCGTATCTGAACACATAGGGTACGTGGAGGGAACGTGGGGAAGTGAAACATCTCAGTACCCACAGGAAGAGAAAACAATAGTGATTCCGTTAGTAGTGGCGAGCGAACGCGGATCAGGCTAAACCAGTGGTGTGTGATAGCCGGCGGGCGTTGCATCACTGGGGTTGTGGGACTTTCCGTTCCAGTTCTGCCGGACTGGTGAAATGAGTGCGTGCGTATAGGTGAACGGGTTTGAAAGCCCGGCCGGAGAGGGTGTTAGTCCCGTAACCGTAATGCGTGACGCCGTTTGGAGAGGATCCCAAGTAGCACGGGGCCCGAGAAATCCCGTGCGAATCTGCCAGGACCACCTGGTAAGCCTAAATACTCCCTGATGACCGATAGCGGACCAGTACCGTGAGGGAAAGGTGAAAAGTACCCCGGGAGGGGAGTGAAATAGTACCTGAAACCGTGTGCCTACAAACCGTCGGAGCAACCTTAGTAGTTGTGACGGCGTGCCTTTTGAAGAATGAGCCTGCGAGTTAGTGTTACGTCGCGAGGTTAACCCGTGTGGGGAAGCCGTAGCGAAAGCGAGTCTGAATAGGGCGAACGGAGTGGCGTGATCTAGACCCGAAGCGAAGTGATCTACCCATGGCCAGGTTGAAGCGACGGTAAGACGTCGTGGAGGACCGAACCCACTTCAGTTGAAAATGGAGGGGATGAGCTGTGGGTAGGGGTGAAAGGCCAATCAAACTTCGTGATAGCTGGTTCTCCCCGAAATGCATTTAGGTGCAGCGTTGCGTGTTTCTTATCGGAGGTAGAGCTACTGGATGGCTAATGGGCCCTACAAGGTTACTGACGTCAGCCAAACTCCGAATGCCGGTAAGTGAGAGCGCAGCAGTGAGACTGTGGGGGATAAGCTTCATAGTCGAGAGGGAAACAGCCCAGACCACCAACTAAGGCCCCTAAGCGTGTGCTAAGTGGGAAAGGATGTGGAGTTGCCCAGACAACCAGGAGGTTGGCTTAGAAGCAGCCACCCTTGAAAGAGTGCGTAATAGCTCACTGGTCAAGTGATTCCGCGCCGACAATGTAGCGGGGCTCAAGTACACCGCCGAAGTTGTGGCATTCACATATATCCCAAGCCGGAGACTTGTTCTCTTGGTTCAAGGGTGTGGATGGGTAGGGGAGCGTCGTGTGGGCAGTGAAGTCGCGGTGTAAACCAGCGGTGGAGCCTACACGAGTGAGAATGCAGGCATGAGTAGCGAAAGACGGGTGAGAAACCCGTCCGCCGAATGATCAAGGGTTCCAGGGTCAAGCTAATCTGCCCTGGGTAAGTCGGGACCTAAGGCGAGGCCGACAGGCGTAGTCGATGGACAACGGGTTGATATTCCCGTACCGGCGAAAAACCGCCAATACTGATCGAGGGATACTAACCGCCAGAAGCATGACCGCCCACCCTTGTGGTGACGTGGTTTTTTGTGGATCGCGGGACCTGATCTCGGGAGGTAAGCGTATTAACAGGTGTGACGCAGGAAGGTAGCCAAGCCGGGCGATGGTTGTCCCGGTCTAAGGATGTAGGGCAGAACGTAGGCAAATCCGCGTTCTTGTGTTCGATCACGGGCCTGAGATCTGATGGGACCCCCGTATGGGGGAATTTGGTGATCCTATGCTGCCGAGAAAAGCATCGGCGCGAGGTTTTAGCCGCCCGTACCCCAAACCGACACAGGTGATCAGGTAGAGAATACTAAGGCGATCGAGAGAATTATGGTTAAGGAACTCGGCAAAATGCCCCCGTAACTTCGGGAGAAGGGGGGCCCCAACTGTGATGGTGACTTGCTCACCGGAGCGGATCAGGGCCGCAGAGACCAGGGGGAAGCGACTGTTTACTAAAAACACAGGTCCGTGCGAAGTCGCAAGACGATGTATACGGACTGACTCCTGCCCGGTGCTGGAAGGTTAAGAGGACCGGTTAGTTTCACGCTTGCGTGGGACGAAGCTGGGAATTTAAGCCCCAGTAAACGGCGGTGGTAACTATAACCATCCTAAGGTAGCGAAATTCCTTGTCGGGTAAGTTCCGACCTGCACGAATGGAGTAACGACTTCCCCGCTGTCTCAACCATAAACTCGGCGAAATTGCAGTACGAGTAAAGATGCTCGTTACGCGCAGCAGGACGGAAAGACCCCGAGACCTTCACTATAGTTTGGTATTGGTGTTCGGTGTGGCTTGTGTAGGATAGGTGGGAGACTGTGAAGCGTGGACGCCAGTTCACGTGGAGTCATCGTTGAAATACCACTCTGGTCACTCTGGATATCTAACTTCGGCCCGTAATCCGGGTCAGGGACAGTGCCTGATGGGTAGTTTAACTGGGGCGGTTGCCTCCTAAAAAGTAACGGAGGCGCCCAAAGGTTCCCTCAGCCTGGTTGGCAATCAGGTGGCGAGTGTAAGTGCACAAGGGAGCTTGACTGTGAGAGAGACATCTCGAGCAGGGACGAAAGTCGGGACTAGTGATCCGGCGGTACATTGTGGAATGGCCGTCGCTCAACGGATAAAAGGTACCTCGGGGATAACAGGCTGATCTTGCCCAAGAGTCCATATCGACGGCATGGTTTGGCACCTCGATGTCGGCTCGTCGCATCCTGGGGCTGGAGTAGGTCCCAAGGGTTGGGCTGTTCGCCCATTAAAGCGGTACGCGAGCTGGGTTTAGAACGTCGTGAGACAGTTCGGTCCCTATCCGCTGCGCGCGCAGGAAATTTGAGAAGGGCTGTCCTTAGTACGAGAGGACCGGGACGGACGAACCTCTGGTGTGTCAGTTGTACTGCCAAGTGCACCGCTGATTAGCTACGTTCGGATGGGATAACCGCTGAAAGCATCTAAGCGGGAAGCCTGCTTCAAGATGAGATTTCCATACACCTCGTGTGTGAGAGGCCCCCAGCCAGACCACTGGGTTGATAGGCCGGATGTGGAAGCAGGGACGAAAGACCTGTGAAGCTGACCGGTACTAATAAGCCGATAACTTACACCACACACCCACCCCCACCAGGGACCACGTGGAACCCCTTCCGCGGCCGGCAACGGACCGCTCAGGGAACCACGAAACCCCCCGGTGGAACCCATGGGAGGGTGAAGATCAAACATGCTACGCGTCCACTATGCGGTTCCCAACCAACAACCGCCGAACCCCCATAACCCCCACCACAGGTGGGCGGTCACGGGACATAACTGAATACACGACACACCCACCCACCACCGCAGGCACGACCAGGTGGCGGCGTGGATGATGTAACCACAGATTTACCAGCACACCCCCCGCCAGCGGCGGAAAGGGCACACCTGGTAGCAAGGGTTACGGCGGTCATAGCGTGGGGGAAACGCCCGGTCCCATTCCGAACCCGGAAGCTAAGACCCACAGCGCCGATGGTACTGCACCCGAGAGAGTGTGGGAGAGTAGGACACCGCCGGACAACCATTACAGTGAAGGCCCCACACCACCAGGTGCGGGGCCTTCACC
>NZ_PJIQ01000033.1 GCF_002929745.1 Arthrobacter sp. B1805 | reverse complement strand
CAACGTCCTCTACCGACAGATCCTGCACGACCACCACCAAGCCGAAAAGGCCGCCGCTTGACACACAGAGGCGCTATGAAGCCATACCCGGCGGCACGTGAAGCGATCGCGGCCGGTGGACAGGTCCTGGGAAAGACAGTGACTCAAGGAGCCGCGTCAGGTGGACAGAGAGCCACACCGGGTCCGCGATCAGTTTCCACTATTACCGTGGGCAGGAGGCTGCAGCGCGGACCAACAGCGGGTCTATCCTGCGAGCAGGAGCATCATCTCTCGAGGCATAGAGAGGATCCCGGAGGGCTATCTGTATGGGGGGGAACGGATAGGCATGCGGGACCTCACCACAGTTGTACCTGGGGTAAGTGCTTCCCAAACAAACGACTGAGATGCTGGTTCGGTGACTTCCACGCCGATCCTCGAGCCATACGCCTGGTTGCCCTCTCAGCTTGAACCGGTAGCACTGAGGCTTGCCCGCGCGGACCAGTTGACCTATGAAATCGGAGACGTCGTAGGTGAGTGGTCACTCGATGGCCCGGTGACGATGTTGGACATTAGGCGGGGTGCGTCGATGAGGCTGGAAGTCGAATCGGTGAGACCTGTACCTCCAGTGGCGTCGTTCCTGTTCAGTGAGGCCATCAACCACCTTCGAGCCGCCCTCGACAACGTCATCTGGCACCTGGTCAGCAAGGCAAACCCCAGACTCTCGCCATCAGCTCAGCGCGCAGTTTCGATGCCCATCTTCGATCATGACAACCGGGAGGGTTTTAATAAGTGGGTCGGCCGGATGAAGAGCACAAAGATCACAGCCTTCAGCTCTAGCGCCCCTTTAGGGCAAGCCGTGCGAAAGTTGCAGCCGTTCGAGGATGAACCGAGCAAGGTCGGCTCCGTCTCCAAACGGTTCGCTGCAGTCAGCGGACACGACGTCGAGCTAGCCCATCCACTACTCCTCCTGCAGGCGTACTCCAACGCGGATAAGCACCGAACCGTCCAGATCGCCGCTGCGCGCTCGTTCATGTCAGACGATCGAACACCTTTCGGGGCTCAGGACCATCGTCATCGACCACTTCGTGTCGGCGACGTTCTGCTACGAGGTCGGGTAGGAGAACCAATCGAGGTCGAGACGCAAACCGCAGCGATGATTCGCCGGCCAGAGCCGTTCACAGAATGGGTCGGTCCTGCGCAAGAACTGAACAGGCTGCGCCAGTACCTCAGCGAGATAGCGATTCCTACCCTCCTCACAGGTCTCGTTCTTCCCAGTGGCCTCCCACCGCACATCGGCCTGGAGGATACCGGCCAGACGTTGAGAGAGCGCATCACCTCAGGCGGAACGACTGATGCACTCCAACGACTTGCTGGACCTTCACGAGAGCGGATGAGAAAGGCTGAAGCGAAGCCGGTACAAAGGCCCAGGATCGTTGTTGAGGATGAAGCCGAGAGCTGACTGAGCCTAAGTCAACGGGTCAGTCAGGGTCGGCGGGAGTGACAGCGCCAAGCCACACCCATCCCTCACGGTGAATTTTGATCATCGGTTCGAGGAACCGAATTTTGACCGCAGTTCGCGTGTACGCGATCGCATGCGCCTGAACTTTGACGGCTTTCGACGGGTAGCGGACCCACGCGTACACCCGGCGCGGTTCCGGGAAGTCGGTGGGCTGACAGTTTTCGACGTCGAGCTCGGCCGCGGTGAGCATGACCAGCTCCTCCCGCATGACGAACTCCTCGATCCGATCGCCCATCAGCCGGGCGTAATGCCTGCCATATCTCTTCGACCCCATGGGCCGGCCACGACCTGTCTACCGCCGGTTCAGAACACATCGACGCCGGTGACCCTGCGGAGCCGCCAGTCCTGCCACCGCGGATCCGCGCTCATGTCGAACTCGAGCACTGGCGACGCCGGGCCGGTCTGTGCCTGGAACCGCCAGAACCTCGTCGTGAGCATGCTGCCCTTACCGCCAGGGCCGCCCAGGGGAGTGGTGGAGGGTTCCCACCAGCTGCTCGAGCTGGACCACGACACCGGTTCCCCGATGACTTGCCACAGGCAGCCCCGCCAGCGCAGCGCCAACGGCAACCCCGAGGGCAGGAACCGCACGTCGGCCACCTCATCGAGCACATGCCAGGCCGACGCAGCCGATTCCCGCGCCTCCTGTCCAGAGGTCGTGGTGTATGTCCTGTCGAGTGGTTGCGCTGTCATCGTTCCGTGCCGTCCTGATCCTCTGCCGTCCCTCGCGCAGGAGTTAAAATAGAACACAAGTTCGATTATTTGGGAAGCCGCGGGCAGTCCAGTGCAATAGGGGGAGTGGCGTAAGGGTCGGACTCATTTACTCAAATACTCTTATGAGTAAATGAGTAAATGAGCTGGGTCTTCTGTTGCTATGCGGTTCTAACCTCGATTTTCGAAGGTCCCTCCGTCTTCCTGCTGTATATGGAGACACTGACCGCCCTGGCCGACGTCGCACGGGACGCCAGTGCACCCATCGGACTTGGGGAAGTGCTGCCCAACTTCTCACCCGTGCTGCACTCAGCCGCAGCACTCCTCGCCCTCGCCCTCGGCTTGTCAATCTACAAACCACGCGGACTCACCGGCTTCGGATACCACAGGGCGTCTGTCCAGCAGCCGGAATCAACGAGTTCGTCTAGGAACTGAAGTACCACCCAGGACGAATCGAAACGGGGCAAGAAAGCAGCGGGAGCTGAGGCTGAGGCGGGTGCGACCAGGGTCGCACCCGCCTGTTTCGCTAACCCTGCTCGCGGATAGTCCCCTTGGGGTTGCGAGCGGCCTGCTGCGGAGTCACATACTGACCACTCGAGGCGTTCCTGTAGTGAGTTCCGTGGCTGTTGTTCGAGCCAGTCTCCCTCACGCTGGTCCGCGGGTGACGCGCTGCGGCCGCATTGGAGATGTAGCGTCCCGTGATCGAACTGCGATTTGCCATCGTCTTGCCCTTCTAGCAGTGCAGCCAGTCTCTGAAGGTCTCACACGCCCGGTGGCGCGAAAGGACGATCGTCAACTAAGATCTAGTGATTCCCAGGACCAACTGAGAAATCACGCGACCTCGACGGCTGCCGACTCCCTAGGTGTCGGCTCTTTGCCGATCGGGGTCGCCTGCTTTAATGAAGATACCTCAAGTGGTAAGCACGAGCAAAGCAAGCACGTTTTCTTACCACCTAGCATGTCAGCTTCAACGGCGAAGTTGCCGTACCGTGGTAAGCATGGCAACGGCGAAACCAACAAATTACCATTTTCCTGGAGGGCTCGAGCAGGCTCTGGTTGATCTCATACGGGTGGGTGCGACCGGTCACTCTTCAGGTGTGCGACAACTGGCTGCTCGACTGATTCGAGCGGTTCCTCCGGAGGTTGATGACCCTGAGACTTTTCGTAGAGCAGTCCATGGAGCAGTAACTGCTTCGGCGTCCGCTCAAGATTTACGGTTCGGACGGGGGGAGATACCCGAGGACGGTGAGACGCATCCTCTTGTCGATGTGGACGCTGATCCAGATGGAAGCGGGCTTGTCCTTGCCCCTGGACCCCAGTCTCAGCTTCAGGAAATTGTTGTCGAGCGTGACAGGAGCGCCGAGCTAGCAAGAGCCGGTATCACTCCCACGCGGTCAGTCCTACTAAGCGGTCCTCCCGGCGTTGGGAAAACCCTCGCGGCCAAATGGCTAGCGGACACCCTAAATTTACCGTTGGTCTCGCTTGACCTAGCTTCGGTGGTATCGAGCTACCTAGGCTCATCTGGCCGCAACATCAAAGCCGTCTTGAAGTATGCCCAGACAGGTCCCTGCGTTTTGCTGCTCGATGAGTTTGACGCCGTAGCCAAGCGCCGCGACGACGACACGGACATCGGTGAGTTGAAGCGGATAGTAAATGTTTTGCTCGTAGAGTTGGACAAGTGGTCGGAAGTGAGTCTTCTCGTAGCTGCTACGAATCACCCGCAATTACTGGATCCGGCTGTGGGACGGAGATTCGACCGTCATATCGAGTTGGATCTTCCAACTGTGCAAGAAGTTCGCGTCATCTTGGGGAATATGGGGGGTGAGGGATTGGAAGATGACGTGCTTGATGTTGCAGCCCAAGCTCTCACCGGGTTGAGCGGATCGGCAGTAGTAAGAACTTGGGAACTTGCTCAGCGGAGAGCCGTTCTAAATGGCACGCAACTTTCGATCGAGCTCATCCGTGAAGTCCTGTGGCATGACCGCAGTTCCGGACCAGAGCGGGACCGGTTGTGGATGCTCGCATCGCTTCATTTAGGCATGTCAGCACGGCAGATTGCTGTCGAAGCAAAGGTAAGTCATCCCACCGTTAGCGCGGCCCTGAAGCGTGCGAAGGAGCACAGTCATGTCTGAGACAAGTAGTGGAATCCGTCGGCCAATTCTTGCAAACGGTGAAGGCCTTCGAAAGGACGTGTCAGCACCGAAGCCGGGCGGCGGGAACAAGTTCGACCCACAGACTGCCGAAGAAGCGAGGGTACTTCTTGCTCCCAAGGTGGCAGATGCTCTACGGGCTGCAAAAGCGTTGCCACCCACTTTGCGGGCAGAGCGGCTGTTGGTTGAAGCAAAACTCCTACCCAACTACATCGCACCCTCGAGCTTCCCCGGAAATTTACTGAGTCGACTAGATGCTATTCCGGTAGGGTCTCGTGCCGAGACCGGCATCTACCGAACAAAAACCCGGAGTAACGCTGCAGGAACGCGTCGACTAATACTTTCGGTGAGTGATGCTGGCTTAGATACCTTCAACGAGCTACTGCAGCAGGGCGCAGGTAACAAGTTCTCAGGGGCCGTCTTTGAAGATCTGAAAACTTTGGATGACGTCTCGCTGTCACAGCCGCCCCTCAAGCAGCTAGAGCAGGACGCGAGTCTGTGGGAAGCCGTCCTTCACCCGGAGACTGACCGAAGTGGGAGACCCACTCCTCTTTCTCAAGCCACGCTCGAGAAGTGGAAAAACCTCATCTCAAGTCTGGGTGGAGAAGTTCTGAGCGACTATGTGCGGACTGTCGGGGGGCTCACCTTCACTGCGGTTGAGCTGCCGGCTGGATCGGCTATGGATGCCAGTAGGTTCAATCCACTTCGCGTACTCAGACCGATGCCCGGCATCCGGCCCCGCCCCGGTTTCGGTACACGATCAATCCAGGCTCTATCAGCGCCGGCCGTAAGTTCTCATCCTTCAGATCTGCCACGCGTTGCCGTTTTCGACGGAGGACTCGATGGCATAACTCCCTTCTTTCCGGAGGGAAGCACTGACCTAACAACTGAGCCCTCGGATGCGCACGATCTCAGCCACGGAGCTGGGGTTGGAGGCGCAGCCTCATACGGCCTTGTTCAGCCAGGTGACACACCACTACCGCCACCCCTGCCTGTCGATCACTATCGGGTGCTTCCTGCCCCTCACATACGGGGGGACTTAGAGGGGTACTGGGTACTTGACCGCATCTCCCAAGTACTTAGAGAAGGTCGTCACAGCATCGTCAACCTCAGTCTGGGACCTGCTCTCGCAGTGGAGGAAGACCAGGAACCCAACCTGTGGACCAGCACACTTGATCAGCTTGCCTGGGACCACAACATCCTGTTCGTCGTTGCAGCAGGCAATGACGGCGATAAAGACGCGCAACTCGGCCTTCACCGTGTTCAGGTACCAGCGGACATGGTCAACGGAATAAGCGTCGGCGCGAGCGACGCACCAGCGCCAACCAAACCCTGGGGCAGAGCTCCCTACTCGTCCATGGGACCGGGTCGCCAAGGAAGCCGCATTCAACCCTCCTGTCTACAGTTCGGTGGGGTCGCCGGCAACGAGTTCTTGCTTATGAAAACAGATGGAAACTTCCAACTCGCCGCAGGCACCAGCTTTGCAGCCCCAGTGGTAACGCACGCCCTGTCCCGCTTGACCACAAGAATCCCGTCTTACAGCCCAAACGTCCTTCGAGCCTTCGTAGCCCATTTCGCCGAGCGCCACAGAACTCGCATCAAGTTGATCAACGAAGTCGGGTACGGACGACTACCATTGACCTTCGACGACAACCTTGACTGCTCACCGGACGAAGTCCACGTTTTGTTCACCGACGTCGTCAAGCGTAAGGAACTGATTGGTTACCAGGTTCCAATCCCGGCTGCTTCCACCGGGGATCTGCAAGTGCAAATCTCCCTCGCATACGCGTCACCGATCGACCCCGCAGAAGCCACCGAGTACACACAAGCATCGGTAGAACTAGGATTTCGCCCTCACGATCAGATGTACAGCTTCAGATCTCCTAAAGGCGAGTCCTCAACTATCTACCGGACCCTTGACCGACGGAGCGATGATGCCTTCGACCTGACGACCGCTGGTTGGACACCAGGGCAAGAACCAGTCACCAAGGGGTTGGGAACAGCAGGGCCAACGACTGAGTCCCAACTCCGGGACGAAGGGAAGTGGGAAACCGTTCGGAGCACACGGATCAGCCTCCGTGAGAACGAGGTGCTCAATCCACGCCTTGAGGTCTCCTACCTTGCCAGGCAGAGCGGCGGCGCTCTCGACAGTTCCCCTTCTGAGATTCCATTCGCACTCCTAATATCTGTCATCGACAAGTCAAAGAGTGGCACGCTGTACGACCAAGCAAGGGCGCAGTTTCCAGTACTGCAACCAATGCAGCGAGTCCAGCCAAGACTGCGAGCTCGAACATGACGCCATCACTATCTATGGCGGCGGCTGCTTTACGAAAGGCTGACGGCGGTGTAGTGCCCGAATTCTGGTGCCCCGCCGAGCGACACGAGCAAGGTTCAGTTGGGAAAAGATTGTGCTCGAACAAAGCATCAGCTAACCCACCGTTGACGACTCTGAACGTCACCCTGCGAATCCCGGCCGCGAGTGCTCGATAGCTAGTTGGTTCCTAGGGTGGCCGTCGCAGCAGGAAGGTGGAGGAAGTGTCTGTCAGGGAAGAGGAAGAGCACGCACGGCTCCTACTCTCGGATGAGCTTGGAGTCAGCTTTCATCACCACGACGACAACTCTGAGCCGGGCATGCCGGACCTTTTGTCGTCGGACAGAAAGCATGCTGCGGAGGTAATTACGACTGTTCCGGCTAAAGCTCGTGAGGCAGAGAAGAAGCTACCGGCCGTAATCGAGACAAAGCTTCCCCACTGCGTCCGGGTATTGATTCCGTACACGAATCTGGCAGGCGGTAGCAAACGGGCACGTCAGAAGATCAGGGCGGACGTTCTTCGGTGGACCGTTGAAGCAGGGTGCGTCTATCACTGGTCCTCTACTGACGCACAACAGCTGCGCCCAGGCGTCGACCCGCTCCCGGTCCTTGGCTTGCGTGCTTACGAGGACGGAGTCCAAGTCGCGTGTTTTCAGTGCCGTCACGACGCGCCGGATGAGCCCCATCAGATCGAGTGGACCATCGTGCATTCACCGTCACCCGTTGATCCCTGGAGCTTGCTCCAACGATCGCTGGGCATCATCGAAAAGGAACAGCAGGGAGGTGTGCAGGCCCTCGCAAAGAAGCTAGCTGTACGGGGTCAGGACGTTGGTTGCAGTCGGCTGATCGGGGGGTTGCCTCCGAGGGCTGAGTGGCGTCGTCCAGTGT
>NZ_PJIQ01000032.1 GCF_002929745.1 Arthrobacter sp. B1805 | reverse complement strand
AGAGTGTGGGAGAGTAGGACACCGCCGGACAACCATTACAGTGAAGGCCCCACACCACCAGGTGCGGGGCCTTCACCACTTTAACCACCCACCCCCCCCCGCACACCACCCGGCAGTCGGACCCGGCACGCACCCGGGGAGGCAGCAGGCAGCTGGGGGAAGGGCTCCGGCGTCCGGACGCCGGCGCGTGCGTGCTATGGCTGGCGCACCTGAGCAGGGCAGCCACCACCGCCGGTTGTTCTGGCGGGCGCTCCCGCCGTGTTCTGGTCGCCTGCCTACGCTGGGGCGTTGCTTTCTTGCCGGCAGCCGCTCCTCGGCACGGCACTGATGCGGCTTAGAACGCTCAGCAGCAATGCGCACTGCCGAGCCGCAGTTGGCGAACGAATCCGGGTCCCCATCTCCTGGTATGTCTTCAGTTCGTTCGATGGACGCTGTTACGAACGATGACCGGAAGACCCGGAGCGGAACTGGGCTAGGTGGCTATACTTGCTGGAGCTTCAAGAATTGTGGCCGGCAAGCTCCGACTTGGCTACATACCAACCCCGCGCTCGTAGGGTGGTTCGGATGAGGAAGCGGCCTGTATTCGCTCACTGTGAGCACCCGGTGCAGGCAAGAGCTCGCGAAAGGACGCGGCCAAGCGCCGTCCGCTCATGACCAACTCGTCAGACACAGGCACACGACCTCAGATTCAGCTCGTGGCGATGAGCATTCAGGACTACGAAGTGCTGACGGCTCCGCGCGAAGCCTTCGTGAACTTCCTACTCAGGCCGCATGCGAATGATCGTGCTCCGGCCAACAACGTTCGCCCATCAGGGCTCTGAGCCGTGGCACCGTCGGGAGGTCTCCTCCTCGACACGGACGTCGTCGCGGAGTTGCGCAGACGCACTCCCGATCCTGCCGTGGTGGAATTCCTCCATCGCCGAAGGCATTTCCGCATCTTCGTCTCGGCCATCACGATCGGCGAACTGCATTCCCTGAGCCGACAGGACGGGAGTTTCCACGGTATAGAACTAGAACCATGGCTTCGCGAATTCAAGGAACTCTACGGCTCGAATATCCTGCCAATAGACGTCGATGTGGCCATTGCTTGGGGTCCGATAGCGGGCGGTGACGGTGTGCCGGCAGTTGAATCCCTCATTGCTGCAACCGCAGTTCAGCAGCATCTCTCCGTCGTGTCGGGAAACGTGGAGACCTACCGCAGGTTGGCCGTCCCAGTGATCAATCCCTGGGAAACAGATGCCCCGCCCTCAGTGACACTGCACTGACGGTCGCGCCGGCGGCCGACCGGCCCGGTAATCCCACGTTCGCACGGACAACTGCACGGACGACAGCACGGGCGAGCTGTGCCCGTGACAGCACAGACGAACTGTGCCCGCGACAGCGCTAAGGGCTGCACCTCTGAATGCACGGAGACCTGACTGCACCACCGACGTGGTGGCGGCGTCGCGCTGCTAGTTGCAGTGACCGTCCGCGGCGACGACCGCGAAGTCGACGCGTGACACTTCACTACGTGTGACACTTCCACACGTGATGAAGACCGATTGAGCGCTGGAACCTTCTCCTCGGCGTGGCCTGCCTGCCCCTCCTACGAGCTCCAATCTGCTTCTGGCATCTCGCGTGACGGCACAGCCGGGCACCGCCAATCGAGTGTTCTAGGCGCTGAGTTCATGACGCCGTGGAGGCGCAGTGTGACAAGGCACGAGTCAGAAAACGTCATCCGACGCCATCTCATTGCAGGTTTGTGCCGGTGGCGGCGGTGCTGCTTACAGTGGTCCAACAAACCATCAAGAGCGGCCGAGAGATCTGGCTTGTTGACGCCGCAGCAACCATTCGATTGCCCTCCCGCCAGGGAGAGCGGTGGAAGCGGTGCTCCTGCCAGAACCGATGGAGACACATCAGTGAACGTACCTGAGGTCCCAGCGTGCTCGCAGACGGGTACCGCTGGACCTCGATCCGATCGTTGATCTACTCCCTCGGCCGTTTCGAGGAGTGGAATGACACCGCACGACCGGGCAGCAATACCGCCATCCTTGTCCTACGAGCTGTACCCGCCGGCGACTCCGGAAGCCGGCGACAGCCTGTTTCACACGATCGACGAGCTCTCAGCGACCACTCCGGATTATGTGTCGGTGACTTTCAGCGGCACACCTGGTCGTCGTCGGGCTTCCGTCGGGCTGATCGAGCACCTCGTTCGCAACACCAGGCTCCGTCCGCTTGCTCATCTGACCTGCGTCGGTGAGACACGAGAGAGTCTCGACCGCCTGGTGCGGGAGTTTCTCGGGCTAGGAGTCAGGGGCCTGCTGGCACTGCGCGGGGACCTCCCGCGCGATCCTGAGGTTCCCTCCGGTGATGTGCCGTTCGCGCACCAGCTGGTGGAGCTGATCCGGGACGTCGAGGCCCGTCACGGGGCGACACTGGCGGGCGGCAAGCTAGCAGTAGGTGTGGCGGCGTACCCCAACCGGCATCCCGAGTCGCCGTCGTTCCTGCACGACGTCGAGGTGCTGGTGACGAAGCAGCGTTCCGGCGCCGATTTCGCGATCACTCAGGTGTACTTCGATCCCGCGCACTACGTCGCTCTGGTAGCGGCATCCCGTGCCGCCGGCGTCACCATACCGATCATTCCCGGCGTTATGCCCATGGCGAACGTCCGTCGGCTCGAACGACTGGCCATGATGACGGGAGTTCGTCCCGACGCGGCCTTGCTGCACCGGCTGGAGACGGCGTCCGATGACGGCGAGCGACGGCGGATCGGTGTGCGGGCGGCAGCAGTGCTGGCCCGGGCGGCCTTCGACGCAGGAGCTCCAGGCCTGCATCTGTACACGTTCAATGACCACCGCGCGTCGGTCGAGGTCATCGATCAACTGGACCTGCCGGCTGCACGCTCACTCGCTGTCCCCGCATGAGCCGGCCCTCTCAGCAGAACATCACATCACTTCCGAAGGAGATCCCAATGAGCACCCCTAAAGCTTTCCCCAGCGCCACAATCCTCGGCTACCCACGAATCGGACCGGGTCGGGAGCTCAAGAAGGCGGTGGAATCCTATTGGGCGGGAACAATCGACGAGTCCGGACTTCAGCGCGCGGCCGAGGAACTGCAGGACCGCACGGTCTCCCGCCTTGTCGAGCTGGGTCTGGGCGGCGAGGATTCCTCGATCCCCGCGGACTTCGCCCTCTACGACCAGGTGCTGGATGTTACCGCTGCGCTCGGGGCCCTACCGACTCGCTTCGCTGATTTGGCCGAACAGGACGGTTCCATCGGCACCGCTGCCTATTTCACGCTTGCTCGGGGCGACGGAGAGCGGGCGCCACTGGAACTGACCAAGTGGTTCGATTCCAACTACCACTACCTGGTGCCAGAAATCGGCGTCGCGACGACCTTTACTGCCGTGGCCCACCGCCTGACGGCGATCGTCCGGCGGCAGCGTGAACGAGGAGCGGTGCTGCGCCCGGTGCTGGTGGGCCCGGTGACCTACCTGCTGCTCGCCAAAGCGGAAGAGGGCGCCCCCGCAGGATTCGACCCGCTGTCCCGCATCGACGACGTCGTCTCTGCGTACGAGGGCATCCTGGCGTCACTCGCAGGGGCAGGAGCCGAGTGGGTGCAGCTGGACGAACCGGGTCTGGTCAGCGACCGCGGCGGTGAGTTGGCAGCACAGGGTGGGTTGGTCGAGCGTGTGTACCGGCGGCTGGCCGGTCATGCCGAGCGCCCGGCCCTGCTGGTCACGACCGGTTATGGCACCGCGGGCAACCCGACGAAACCGGGTCAGGCGCTCGCTGTGCTGTCAGCAGCCGGCATCGAGGCCGTTCATGCGGATCTGGTCAGGGGTTCCAGGCCCTCCGACGAGGTGCTGCAGGGTTTGGGCGCGACGCGCCTGGTCGCCGGCATCGTCGACGGCAGGAATGTATGGCGGAACGACCTGCAGGCATCGCTGAGTGTACTGGAGCAGTTGCAGGCCGGAACGGGCGCCGTGGTCACGACGGCGACGTCGACGTCGTTGCTGCATGTGCCGCATGATGTGCGGGCCGAGACGGCACTGCCGGAGCACCTGCCGGCATGGCTGGCCTTCGCCGACCAGAAAGTACGTGAGGTGGTCGTGCTGGCTAGGGGACTGGCTGATGATCGGTCGACTGTGGCCACGCACCTCGAGGAGACGGAGGCTGCGCTGCAGCACCGGGCACGCTTCGACGGCGTCGTCGTGGACCGGGTACGCAAGCGCATACGCGACCTGACCGCCGAGGCCTTCACCCGCGGCCCTGCCGAACGCAGGGCCGAGGTGCAGCAGCAACGGTTGGGACTGCCGGTGCTGCCAACCACCACCATCGGGTCGTTCCCTCAGACCGGAGAGGTACGCAGCGCCCGGGCCGCGGTCCGCAATGGCAGCATCTCACCGGCGGAGTACGAGCAGTTCCTCCGGCAGGAGATTGCCCGCGTGGTGCGGTTGCAGGAGGGCCTCGGGCTGGACGTGCTCGTACACGGTGAGCCGGAGCGCAACGACATGGTTCAGTACTTCGCGGAGAACTTCGACGGCTTCGCGGCCACGGATCATGGCTGGGTGCAGTCCTATGGCTCGCGCTGCACTCGTCCGTCCATTCTGTGGGGTGATGTGTCCAGGCCGCAGGCATTCACGGTCCCATGGATCAGCTTTGCGCAGTCGCTCACCGAGCGGCCGCTCAAGGGCATGCTCACAGGCCCGGTGACCATCCTGGCCTGGTCCTTCGTCCGTGATGACCAGCCGTTGGGAGATACAGCCAATCAGGTGGCGTTGGCGCTCCGGGATGAGATCGCCGACCTCGAGGCTGCAGGGATCGCGATCGTGCAAGTGGACGAGCCCGCCCTGCGCGAGCTGCTGCCGCTGCGTTCGGCGGATCACCAGCCGTACCTGGACTGGTCGGTACAGGCGTTCCGGCTGGCTACTGCCGGTGCCGGTGATCGGACGCAGATCCACACCCACCTGTGCTATTCCGAATTCGGCGAGGTGATCTCCGCCATCGATGGACTCGACGCGGATGTCACCAGCATCGAGGCCGCCCGCTCGCGCCTCGAGGTCGTCGCCGACCTGGCCGGATTCGGTTACTCCCGCGGGATCGGCCCGGGGGTCTACGACATCCATTCGCCGCGCGTGCCTTCCGAGGAGGAGCTCTCCGCCCTCATCGCGACAGCGCTCGAGGCCCTCCCCGCGCAGCAGTTGTGGGTCAATCCGGATTGTGGACTCAAGACCCGGGGGTATGACGAGACCGTCCTGTCGCTGCGCAACCTCGTTGCCGCGGCCAGAACGGTGCGGGAGAGCGCCGATCTCACGACGACCGGACAGGCACTGGCGCACTCCTGACCGCACGCGGTGGTCCTGCTCCGCTCCTGTGTCACGGGGCAGGGCCGCACGCGGTCCTGCCCCGGCACTTCGATTCCAAGTACGTGACGACCGCTGACGAAGGAGCCCCTCGATGAGCACCGGTGATCCTGGCTTTACCGCCACCGCCCAGATCCATGCAGGCTACGAACCGCAGGCCCCCCACCGGTCGGTGGCTGTTCCCATTTACCAGACG
This sequence comes from Arthrobacter sp. B1805, assembly GCF_002929745.1. Lineage (GTDB taxonomy): Bacteria > Actinomycetota > Actinomycetes > Actinomycetales > Micrococcaceae > Arthrobacter_D. The sequence goes on along the minus strand of NZ_PJIQ01000032.1, from coordinate 2,752 downwards.
GCCGCCTACGAGTTCCCGGACTACGCGTCAGCACGCAGCATGTTCGCGCTCAGGGAACCAGGCTTCACCTACACCCGCACCGGCAACCCGACCGTGGCGGCGCTCGAGCAGCGGATCGCAGCGCTCGACGGCGGCGTGGCGGCGCTGGCAACGGCAACAGGGCAAGCTGCAGTCGCCGTCGCCCTGTTGTCGCTGGCACGAGGAGGTCAGCACATCGTCGCCTCCTCGAAGCTCTACGGGGGAACAGTTGATCTGCTCACGGACACCTTCGCTGATTTCGGGATCGAGGTCAGCTTCGCCGACCCGCTGCACCCCGACGCCTGGCGTGCAGCGGTGCGTCCTACGACAAGGGCCTTCCTGACCGAATCGATCGGCAACCCTCTGGCCACGCTGCAGGACCTTCCGGCGATCGCCACGGTCGCGCACGACGCTGGGGTCCCACTGGTGGTGGACAACACCCTGGCGACTCCGGCGCTGTACCGGCCGCTGGACCTCGGAGCCGACATCGTCGTCTACTCCGCGACCAAGTTCCTCGGCGGGCACGGGACAACCCTCGCCGGCGCCGTGGTCGACGGCGGGCGCTTCGACTTCTCCGAGTATCCGGACAAGTGGCCGCAGATCACCCACCCCAAGCGTCGGTACGGTGGGGATGTCCTCTGGGAACGCCACGGTCACGGCGCCTATCTTGCGCTGGCACGCAGCAAGTACCTTCATGATCTCGGCCCCTCCCTTTCGCCTACGAGCGCCGCGCACATCCTGCAGGGGCTCGAGACCCTGGACATCCGCGTTGCCCGTCATGGGCAGAACACCCGGGAGGTGGTGCGATTCCTGGCCGGGCATCCCGCCGTCGCAGCGGTACACCACCCGTCGGTCCAGGACCACCCGCAGGCCGAGCTGGCGGCCAGGGACTTCCCTCGGGGTGCCGGAAGCGTGTTCTCCTTCGACCTGGCCGCCGATCCTGGCCAGGTAGGGGCGTTCATCGACAGGTTGCGGTTGTTCAAACTGGTGGCCAACGTGGGAGACACGCGATCCCTGGTGGCCCATCCCGCGGCGATGACCCACTGCCGGTTGAGTCCGGAGCAACGATTCGCGAGCGGAATCGCGGACACCACGATCAGGCTCTCGGTAGGGTTGGAGACCGCGGAGGATCTCGTTGCGGACCTGGATCTGGCCCTCGCTCCACCGACCGCGTCCGCTCGCGTGGACGCCCGTGCCGTCGGAGCCGTCGCCCCTGCAGGAACGGGAGCCTGACATGCCTCGGTATTCGGGATTCAACACCACGGCGGTCCACGCCGGGCAGGAGCCGGACCCGCTGACCGGGGCGGTGATCCCACCGATCTACCAGACCTCTACCTTCGTCCAGGACGGCATCAACGTGCTGCGGGCGGGTCACGAGTACAGCCGCGGTTCGAACCCCACGCGCAATGGATTCGAAGCGCAACTGGCCGCGGTGGAGCACGGGGCCGCGGCCTTCGCGTTCGCCTCAGGGCTGGCTGCCGAGGACGCGCTGCTACGCGCCCTGCTCAGGCCCGGCGACCACATCGTGCTCGGCGCCGACGGCTACGGTGGCACCAACCGACTCATCAACGGGTTGCTGGGACCATGGGGTGTCACCAATACTGCAGTGGACATCACAGACCTGCGCGCGGTGGCCGCGGCCGTTCACCCTGGCTCGACGGCACTGTTGTGGGTCGAGACTCCATCGAACCCGCTACTGAGCATCGCGGACCTGACGGGTTGGGCCAGGATTGCCCACGACTCGGGGGCGCTGCTGGTGGTGGACAACACCTTCGCCTCGCCCTACCTGCAGCGACCCCTGGAGCTCGGCGCGGACGTGGTGGTCCACTCGACCACCAAATACATCGGTGGGCACTCGGATGTGCTCGGTGGGGCAGTGGTGGTGGCCGACCGAGTGTTCAGGGGCAAGATGCTGGCGGAAAGCATCGGTTACCAGCAGTTCGCCGGCGGCGCGGTGGCGGGCCCGCAGGATTGCTTCCTGGCCGCCCGCGGGCTCAAGACCCTCGGGTTGCGGATGGAGCGGCACAACGCGAACGCCCAGGCGCTCGCCGAATGGCTCCGGGACCAGCCCGGTGTGGCCGAGGTGCTGTACCCCGGCCTGCCCGAGCACCCGGGCCACGCCCTCGCGGCCCAGCAGATGTCAGGGTTCGGTGGCATCGTCTCGGTGCGGTTCTGCGCCGGCGAAACCGCTGCACGCGTGTTCGCCGAATCAACCCGCCTGTTCGCACTCTCGGTGAGCCTCGGCGGGGTGGAATCGCTGATCTGTTACTGCTCCGAGATGACGCACGCCTCGGTGCGCGGAACCGCACTCGCGGCACCCACCGATCTGGTGCGGCTGTCCGTGGGCGTCGAGGACCTCCCGGACCTGCAGCAGGATCTGCTTGCCGCTTTGCAGATCATGCGGGACGTCGTCGAGGGTACTGCCGTCCTTACCGCATGAGCCTGCCCATCAGCGCCAGGAGTGCTCCGATGAGGACTTCCAATCCTCTGCACGACTGAGGTGGCCCACGGCCCCGGGCAGAAAATTCCTGCTGCGGTCACCGGGCAGGGCGAGCTTTCCGCACGACCATTCCTGCCCTCGCCAGTCCGTCGAAGCGAGTGATGCAGGCAACGCCGTATCGGTTTGCCCGTGCCCCGCACACCGTGTAATGTTTCATGAGTTGCCCCGGTGAGGGTGACCAACCCCTTCGAAATCTAGCGGTCAGTCTGTGCGCTCTGAAATGGGCGAGGAATT
>NZ_PJIQ01000031.1 GCF_002929745.1 Arthrobacter sp. B1805 | reverse complement strand
CTCAGCCCGTAGTCGGTGGGGTCGCGGTCCTCGCTCATGGCCGCGGCCGATCGGGTGGGACCTCGGTGGTCCACTCTGGTTCCTGCTGCTGCGGCAACGGTGTCTGACATCCGCGTCGACGTCGGTACTGCTTGCCGCGGTGGGTGGGCCACTGCGGGCCGCCTACTGCTTTCATCGCGTGATCCTTGCTCGTGTGGTGAGGGTGGGACGTTAGTCGGGCAGCTGTAGTTGTGGGATCACGTCTCCGAGGATCGTCAGTTTCCCTGGATCGCTGAGGAAGGAGCCGTGGGAGGGGTCGGTGCTGTCGAGTCGCCGGCCCTTGAGGGCTTGCAGTTCGGCGATGCGCTGCTCGCTCGTTGATCGGCCGGCGACGGTAGCTGCAACCTGTCGGTTACGTTCGTTGAACATCCGGGTCTTGAGGGTGTCGAACTTCTCGCGGAGCTTGCTCATCGACAGGATGTTCCCCTGCCAGAATTCGTCATGCTGTGACCAGTCGATGACCTGGCGAATCTGGTCTGGGGTGTACCCGTCGATGCGGATGAGTCGGTCGGCTGCCTGCTTCCACCGGATGCCGACCGTGGGGACTCTGTTGCCGTTCGTCTTGATGTGTCTGGCGAGGTGGTTGCACAGCTCTTCGACGTCGGCACTAAATGCAGGCGCATCGGCTGACGAGTCTTCCTGTGCGTCGTTGCTACCCGTCACTGGTGCGGGGTTGTTCTGGCCAGCATCAGTGATCGGTGCTGAGCTGTCCGGCTCATGGTCGGACGCGCCAGCGTCGGACGAAGAGTCTTTACCTGATAGAGAACCTGATGAATGACCTGATGGGGTCCCAGTGACTGGGACCCTTGAAGGGGAATCATTGGGACCCTTCAAGGGAATGGTTGGGACCCTTGGACGGGAATCAGTACCTCCCTCGCCGGGATCGGAAGGAGGGTAGTCACTGGTCCCCTTCAAAGCCTCCGAAGGGGGGTACTGAGTGGGACCCTTCGGAGAGTTGGAAGGGTCCCACTCAGTGGCACCCTTGCCCGTGTCCGAAGAGAGGGAGTCACTACCCACCTTCGGAACGGAGAGCGGGATCGCGTAGACGTTCGCTTTGCCCTTCCCGAACTGGTTCCCGCCCTCCCCCGTACACATCAGGTATCCCTTGGTCGTCAGAGACTTCAAGGCCGCTCGCGCAGTCTTCGCGTTCACGCATGCGTCCGCAATAATGCGCGACAGGCCAGGACGGGCGTTCCGCAGATTGCCGTCCGTGTACGTGCTGATGGTCATGAGGACTCTGTACTCGGCATGGGAGAGGTCCACGCCGCGCAGTGATTTCTGCCAGTCAAGCTTGCTCGGTTTCTCCATCAGCTACCTCCTGCCCGTGGCGCGTGAGGCGCGACCTGAACTGGGCTGGTCGATGTCATGCTCATCCCCACCCCTTCGATTCGGTGTGGATCTCGCTGCCCTGGTTGGAGAGGGAAACCCAATCGTCGGTGAAGTAGCTCTTGTGGGCGTAGGCACGGCCGTAGGGCGAACGCTTGGCACTCACGAGCTCCCAGCGAAGGTCGCGGTCCTCCGTCGTCATGAGCTGGAGTAGGACATGGTGCGCAGCGGCGATGCGCTCCAGTGGCGTGCACTGCTCCGAAATCAGCAGGTCAGTCTCATCTAGCTCAAGACAGCGGATGACGCGCGCCGCTTCCCCCTTGTGCCAGTTGCAGTTTTTACCGAGGACCCGAATGGTGACGTTGTGCGCTGCGGCAAGCTCCACGAGCCCTGACCATTCCTCGTGCTCGTTCAGAGGGCGGCGAGCTGTCGGGACGCCGGTTTCGATGATGGCGTGCTTGGTCATGCCGCACCCGGCACTACATTTCAGATCGCAGGTCATCCTCTCCTTGTACGTGTGCCCAACGAACCCTCGGGGCCGGCGGTTGAGCGGCCCACCCATGCGAACTGTGCGGCGCGCACCGCATTCACAGCAGAGGGCGGCGTACTCGAATCCGACCGGGCGGACGGGTGGAGTCCAATCCATGTCAGTTCACCTGCCCGACAGCCTCGAGGCTGGAAGCCACCGCAGGGTCAGCGAGCATGTGCTGCATCGAAGCGATGATCTGACGCGCCTGTTCGGGCGTGAGTCCACCAATCTCCTGGTGGTCGTCAGCATCCCGCGTGATGGTGAGTGTGACGCCTTGATCCTCGTCCCATACGGCTGCGACTGAGACGATCGCGCCGTTGAGGTAGTGCGAGTCCTTCGGACCTGCTGCTGTGTGGGTTTCCAGCGGGCCGGCGGTGGTGTCCGCCCAGCCGGCGGGCGCGCTGCCCGCGTACATGCCTCGTTGCACTGTGTTCTGGTCGTCGTTAATGTTCATCTGAGACCTCTAATCATGTGGATTCGATGAGAGCCGCGGTGCACTGCTGAGACAGCGCCGCGGTTTTCGCTTTGTTGGGTGCGGAGCTCCGCCCCTCGGCGGAGGGTCGATCTACCGTGGCGGGTCCAGCCGTGCTTGCTCCCACTCCCGCACGCTGTCGATCGTGAAGCGAACCTGCCGGCCGAGCTTCATTGCGCGGGGACCCTGCCCATGTGCACGCCAGCTGCGGACGGTTGATACGGAGACGTTCAGACGTTCCGCGAGCTGCTGGAGGCTGAGATACGGCTCTTCCTGTTCAAGCTGTGATGCTGCCAAGACCTACCCCCTGTACTCAATGATCTAACTCAAAACGTGTGATACTTATGTAAATGTGTTGACCTGACAATCCTCGCACCGCCTGTGCGAGGGTGTCAACTTCAATGCATAATTAGCTCACGGAGCTTCACGGATTCACTGAATCGAGCGAGTAGGCAGGGGCAAAGGGTCTGGCATGGACGAGATGAAAAGTGTTGAGCAGGTGATCGGGACGAACCTGCGAGCCCTGCGGAAGCGGGCCAACCTCACGCAAGAAAACTTGGGGGCGGCATCAGCGGCCTACTTCCCAAAGCCCTGGTCCGTCGCAACGGTGTCGGTGGCGGAGGCAGGGCGCAGAGCGTGGGTGGCCGCGGACATGCTGGCTATCTGCAAGCTACTGAACTGCTCTTTTTCGGACCTCCTTATCCCCGCGGCCGGCACTGAGGTTCAAGTGACGGAACACCTGGCCATGTCTGGCCCTGAAATCACGGAACTGACAGCCAACACCTCCAGCGTCGGAGGCATGGAACGGGTGGCGTTCCTAGGCAGCACCTTGAGGAGTGCGCAGGATGACCTGATTGCGGCGCGTGCGGCAACCTCGGCAGCGGCTGAATCGGTCGCCTCGGCGCTGAACGCGGTATGGCATGGCAACCAGCCTGAGCAGCCCGCCATGGATCTGGGCTCGCCCGATGAGCAGCCCAGCTGAGCAGGCTAGTTCCCTGCAACCATAGGCATCTGGCACCTTGAGCACGCTCACTGAGCGCGCTGGCTGAAATGCTGAGCGCGCCCGCTGGGCACCCCACGTGAGCAGCCTGAGCAGGGGGGCCACTTCAACCGTCCCGCATGCCACCGTTCACCTCCGGAAATCACCCGCGGATGATCTGTGCCGCGGGTGTCTGGGCACCCGCCTGAGCACGCTGGTAGGCCGGTGAGCACGCTCAGTGAGCAGGCCCTGAGCAGGGTCATTGTGCGTCCCATATGCCGATCCTCCAGCGCGACACCTGCGGCGCTGTGCAGACGGCTATGAAAACCGGCACAGGCCGCGTCGGGCGGAGCTCCAGGGGGTCCTAGATAGGTGTCCCGCTTTTGTGCCCGGTGAAGGCACCTTATGTGAGCGCCGTTTACAGGGTCAGTTGTCGCTCTTGTCTGGGAGAATTCACGAGTGCCAGAGTCCAGTAGCAGCTTCGAGCTTCACGCGTGGGTCGATGAAAGCATGCGGCCGTCCGCTGAGGATGAGCGCATGTACCTTCTGGCCGCGGTCGTAGCGGACCCCTCCTGTTGTGAGCCGGCGCGAGATGAGCTGCGTGCCGTCCTGCCTAAGGGCGCACGGAAGCTGCACTGGACCGATATGGAGGACCGCGAGAAAAAGCAGGTGACAGGCCTGGTTACGGATTTCGACATGGCCCACATGGTGGTCGTCGGAACCCCGCTGGATTCGCGGAAGCAGGAGCACGCACGAGCCAAGTGCATGGAGCGGCTGCTGTGGGAGCTGGGCCAGCTGGAGGTGACCCGAGTGTTTCTGGAGCAGCGCACTCACTCGCTGAACAAGCGGGACATGGCGCTGGTCGAGTACCTGCGCGGTAGCAAGGCCATCCCGAAGAGCCTGCGCGTGGACATCGAATTGCCGTCCATCGAGCCAATGCTGTGGATTCCCGACCAGGTACTGGGGGCGATGGGGGACGCCGAGGCGGACAACGACACGTGGCTGGAGCTGTACAACGGGGCCGTGCAGCGCATCGACATTTCGATCTAGATAGCGCGAAGGCCAGGTCCCGCTAAACACGGGGGTCCTGGCCTCTACTTCTCAACCCACCCAGCAGGAGGGGAGCTATCTCTAGTAAATCGCACCATGAACGTGGTGTATACCCACGCGGCATAAAATCTTGCGTGATTTTCCGCACGGCAAGATTCCTGCCGGCCAGCTTTCCCGCATTGCAGCATCGCAGGATTGCCGCACGGCAGGATTCATGGCCGCTAGATTCTTCGGATTGCAGCACAGCAACATTGCCATGCTGCGGCATTCCAGCACGTGGGCAGGGATCTGAGATGTTGCTACTGCCAGCGCTACAGTCGCGCTCATGACAGCTCACCTCATCGGCTACGCCCGCGTCTCGACCACGGGACAGGACCTGAGCGGGCAGAGGGCCGGCCTCGAGGCGCTCGGTGTGCCCGTGGACAGGATTTACGTCGATCACGGACTCACGGGACGCAACCGGGACCGACCAGGGTTGCGCGAGGCGCTGGCCGCATGCCGTGCTGGTGACACGCTGGCCGTGACGAAACTGGATCGGCTCGCGCGGTCACTGCCAGATGCGCGGGACATCGTTGCGGAGCTGACGGAGCGCAGTGTGCGGCTGAACCTCGGCGGGAGCATCCATGATCCTGCCGATCCCGTGGGCCGGCTGCTGTTCAATGTCCTCGCGATGGTCGCGGAATTTGAGTCTGACCTGATCCGGGCGCGCACGCGTGAGGGTATGCAGGCAGCGAAGGAGAAAGGCCGGCTGCGGGGCAGGCAGCCGAAACTGAGCCGAGCGCAGGAGGCGCACCTGGTGGAGCTGCACCGCGGCGGCCGGCACACGGTGTCTGAGATTGCGGAGCTCTGTGGAGTGTCAAGGTCGTCGGTCTATCGAATCGTGCAGCGTGCTCCTGGTGAGGGCTGAGTGTCCTGTACCCGGTGCCTGTGACCGTTAGGTAGCTGCGGGGCTGGGAGCTGCTCGGCGGCTGTCAGGAGGTTGCTGGGAGAAACCGGCGGCACTGGGCAGGGAGGCGGCGGGCAGGGGCTTGCCTTGATGCTCCAACGGGTAAGGATGGAGACTCAAGGCAGCGAAACGACGGCACCGGTGTAGGTGTGGCGTGTGGGTTTTCTAGCTGGCACCGGCGGTTAGGCGGGTGCGACGACGGCATATGCCATGAGGTCTGACTAGGCGCGTGCAGTAGTGCGCCCGGTAGTTGGCCCTGGTGTCCCTTCGATCCCGGGGATTGCTCACTCCGGTGAAAGACCCTGCCTCATGGCTCGACAAGCTGAACCGGCTCTAACCCGGGCAGCGGCGTGGGCGGGGCCACGCTTAGTGTTTTGGTTTCGCCACCCTCTCAGGTGACACGCGGCTCAGCACTTGTACCGCGCGTACATGTCCAACCGTTGGCGCAGTTGGTACACTCTCACTATTGCGTTGTCTCTGATTTGAAAGATATCCCTGCTGGTTGGCGCTGGCGGGGATATCGCTTTTAAGCGGCGTGGCGCGTCTCACGCTATCGGCCGGCGCTAGCCTTGATCCCATGGGTAAGAAGACTGGCACCTCGATGGGCGGCGGAGTCATCCGCGTCCCACGGCGTTGGCCGGACAAGAACCCCGAAGAATGCCCGGTCTGTCACGCACCGCGACGGTTCCCTTGCCGTGACAAGCGCACCAACAAGCTCATGTACAAGACCCACACTGGCCGTAAGATCTAGCCGCGTGTCTTCCACTGGGAATTACCCACCTGCCGTATGCCCACTGAGCCTGTACGCCCATGAGTAACCGCCGGCCCGCATGGACCCTTTCCGAGGCCGCCGAACGCACGGGCGTCTCCCGATCGACCATGCGCAGGTATCGGGAACAGGGGAAGCTCCCGAACGCGTACAAGGACACTGACGGGCTCTGGCGTGTGCCGCTGGAGGATCTGCTGGCCGTGGGCCTGACACCGACCGACCCGACGCTGAGCGCGCCCACTGAGCAGCCCGCCGAGCAGCCGACCACGACCGATGACAGGCTCACTGAGCGCGTGCGTGAGCTGGAGTCCTTGCTGGCCGTAGAGCGTGCCCGCGCCGAGGGTTTGGAGCGCATCGCCGCTGCGGCTGAAACCAACGCTGCGGACCTGCGGATGGCACTGCGGATGCTCGAAAGCGGACGCGCTGAGCCTGTCCAGGAGCAGGCGTCGGCGGTTACGTCCCCCGATCGATCCTCGAACAATTCCGGCTCGGCCGACGTCGCGCAGCGGACCGAACCGCCGGCACGTAAACGCTGGTGGCACTGGGCCTCGTAGGCCCTCACTTCCTTGCGCCCTGGCGCCGACCTTTCAGCCCAGCGCAGCGCCCCCACAGGGACCACGCGCGCAGCTCGTGCACGGCCGCGCCGTTTATGGCACATAAACGCATAGCTTGCTCTGCACGCGGCCGTTTCAACTTAGGGCACCTAAGTTCCCAGCTTGCTCCGTCAGGTCGGCAGTTTCGCGCGGCTGCAGTGATCGCCTCCGGGTACAGCAGTTGGAGTGATGAGCGCAGCTGACCGGCCCTCATCATGGTTCCTCTGCGCACGGTTCGAGGTGCCCAAAAGGGAGGACTAGGACGGCACACCTCATGCATCCCGGAAAAGTGCATGAGGTGTGCCGTGATCTAGGTCCATGAGTGCACTTGTCGCTCGATGCGATCGGATGCGCCAGGGGCACTAGGTTCTAACTAGGTTGCCGTCGCACAACAGGGGCGGCCGGCGCATGACGTTAGAGCCAAAGGGGACCACATGGATGCACTAAAGCTCGGGCAGGATCTAGCTGCCCGCATCTCAGATTCAGGGCACGAATGGCCGGGACCACCACTCAACGAGAACCCGATCTGGTTGCGGAAGGTGGCAGCTCAAGCCATCACCGTCCTTCGTGAGGAGCCGATTCTCTACGTCGGACACACCGTGCAGAAGGGCTCCGATGAAGAGGGCGAGACGACGTATGAGGGTGAAGTCGTCATTGCCACCGCTCATCAGCTGCTGTACTCAACGATCCTCACCACCGACGTGGCTACTGAGGTGTACGGACTCAATGAGGTGAAGGCGTTGCAGGTGGTGGACGTCGCTGACTTCCCTGGTCGCAATGCTGCGTGGCCGCGGGACATTCGCTTCAACGTGACCATGCGCGACGTCGTCCTCCGATTCCCTGCGAGCACCGATGCGACGCGTGTTCAGGACGAGGAAGCGTGTGCAATGCTCCCCCACTTCAACGCGGCCCTATGTGCGCTCTCGCGCTAGCAGGTGCGGTAGATGAACGATGAGGTGTTCTGGCAGGCCGTTGCCGCGTCAGTTGCCCTCGCCACAGCTGTCAGCACTGCTATCGCCTGGAGCGTCGGCAGCTGGGCCCGTAATCGGTCGCGGGCGGAAGCTGACTGGGCTTTCACCGTCAGGGCGCGTGTCGTGACGGTAGGGCCTTTCGCCGAGACGGAAGGCACCGATGGCCATATCCGCGTGGAAGGCACCTTGGCCAACGCTGGAGACGCGACTGCCTTTCGTCTCACCCTGTCTTCGTCGTCGGGCAGGAGCGGTCTAGCGACTCGGATCAACAGCCCCACCTCTGCCTACCAACAGCACGACTGGCTGGCCGTGGTGCAGCCTGGCGATTCCGTGGACTACTGGGCAGAAGTACCCCCGGGGGACTGGAGTGAGCTGGTGATCACTTTGGATTGGATCGCCACTCCTACGCGGCTGAAGAAGCATCTGCAGTTCGAGCTGAAGCCAAGCGAGTTCCGACCCGACCCGACGTCCATCGGTGAGTAGCTACCCCTCGTCGGACAGCTGCTCAATCCACTCCCGCAGGTCTGAGGCCCGGTAGCGGACTCGTGCACCGACCTTCACGTACGGCGGCCCTCCTCGATCGGCTGAGCGCCAGTTTTGGAGGGTGCCCACGGATAGGAAGAGTCGGGAGGCTACGGCGGCCGTGGTCAGCAGCTCGTCAGTTTGCGCGCAGTCGCAGGGTTTTGCGGTGGTCATGGTGATGACGCTAGCGAGATCCCGGGCGGGGATTCAGCGGGACGCGCGGGTGGTGCAAAGGTGCTCGACGGCGGAGCAAAACCGCTTCACGGGCCCGATTCGGCGCATCGCTGGACCGCGCTGAACGGTGCCACCCCTGATAGGACGGCACCGTTTCAGGCGTCGGACGCCACTTTTCTCTCCGCTGCTTCCGCTGCATCAATCAGACGATCGGCCAGGGCCGCGGCCTGCGCATGCGTAAGCTTGGTTGCCGGCCGCCCACTGACTAGCAGCACGACGCCGGCGACACGCTGACCATCGGGACCCGCCCAGGTTCGAGGCAGAGCCCGGAGGCGGGGGGCCTTCACGCCCACCACCTCCAGGCTTCCCGTCGCGTCAACGGCGGTGACCGTCCCGCGCTGCGGCACCTCGCAGCTTCCGCTGGAAGTCGGCCTGCTGCGTCTGAGACGGGAACCCCGATCGAACCACCTTGGACGGTTCAGGCAGCGCTGTGCGCGGCTTCGCACCGGTGAGCTGGTAGTAAGCAGCGCGGGCTTGCTCCTGTCCCGCCGGACGATCCTCCGAGACGTAACCTGTTGCCGTGTTCGCCAGGTCCAGGGCTTCCATCAGCTCATCAGCGGTGGGTAGCCACGGCTTCGCGTTCGTCGCGATGTGCAGCAAGTGCAGCGGCCTGGACTCATCCTTCGGCCACCAACCCGTCGTGTACTGGATGCCCTCCGCGGGCAGCCCTTCCACGAGCCACGCCCGATAGGCTGCGCCTGCTGTACCAAGCGACGTGTTGGAGAATCCTCCACCCTCAGCGCGACGTGAGAACGAGGTACGCCGCCGATCGACCCACCGATCCAGCGTGTCGATCGCGTCGGCCAGGATGCCACCCTCGAGGAACCGATCACGGGTGACGACGGCTTCCTTGCTCAGCTCGAACTGAAGCGTACGGATTTCGTCGTACTCGGACACAAGCTCCGTGAGACGCCGCCACGCCGCGGTTGCTTCCTCGCCGTGCCCGATCGCCTCATCAGCGGACCGAACGGAACTCAGGGTCGGTGCGAGCTTCCGCACCTCTGCGATGAGCCGACTGAGCTCCTCCCGGAGGAACGCAAACCCCTTGTCCCGACCCTGCGCCAGGATCGACGCCTCCGAGTCGGACTCCTGCCGGGCCAGATTCCCGAGGGCCTGCAACCGCAGAGACGCCAGCTCATCGAGCCGGCGCGCGTCGAGGACAGGCTGCGAGACGTCATCGGGCACGACCTCGCCGGCCGTGACGAGGCTCAGGATCGTCGCCTTCACCTCCTCGCGCGCAGCATCCTCGTGCCGGGTGATGACCGTGCCCTTGTTGTACCGGAACTCGCGCAGCACCTGCGCCATGCGCTGCTTCTCCCGGAGCCCAGGAATGCAGTCGTACATCCGCTCAGTGACCGATGCAGTGCTCACTGCGGTGCTCACTTGATGAATCCCCGCTTCCGGGCCTGCGCAAGGCCGGCATCCTTGTCTGCGGCTGTCTGCGCTTCGGGCTGCATCTCAGCAACCGTCTTCTCCAGCACCTCAACTCGCTCAACGAGGGCGTTGAAGCTGTCGATCGTGGTCTGATCAATACCTGCCATGTGATCTGGTCCTAACGTGTGATGTTGCGATGAGTGAACAGCGCACCCGCACTCGGTGGCGGGCCGCTCTTGTACAGGCGGGCTACCGACCCCCCAGCACGATCAGCGGAAGCTTTGGCGGGTCCAGCCAGGGCACAGGGCTACCGGCGGCCTCGAACTCGCTCCAGCCCAGCCAGGTGAACTGCACACGCACTAGATCGCCGTCCGCGGTGATGGCGAGGAACTCGTGCGCCCACACCCGCTTCTTGGTGCGGGGGTCCACGTCACCGGATCGGACCCTGCCGAACGGCCGGCACTCCATCAGCGCCTCCGTGTCCCTGCCGAACCGCAGGCGGTCCAACTGCCGATAGATGTTCCTGGTGACCTGGCGCCGGTTCAGGTGGACCATCCGCACAGTCGCCGTCAACTGCGTCACCTCCGACCCGCTCACTGCCGGCCGTTCCTCAATGACGCAGCAATGGATTCGGGGGTGTCGAACACGTCGTCCTCGTCCTCCGAGGGACGGACAGTGAGGCGGGCGGCCGTGGCAGGGCTCAGGCCTAGCTCGGCAGTCAGCCCACGTAGCTGGGCCCGGTACTGATTCAGGAATGTCCCGATCGGATTCCGCACAGGCCCGCGCTGACCATTGATGATCAGCCCGTCGATCGACAGCTGGCGCTCACACTGCTCGATGCGCGCCACACAGGTCACGAACTCCTCGAGCACATGCTGCTGCTGAAGGGTCAGACCGACCGAACGATGCAGGGTCTCACCGAGCATCGTCCACAGCTCCGCGCAACGAGCCCGCAACCGGCTCTCGCCGTCCGAAGAGCCCGGAAAGCGCTCCTGCCAGTCCGGCTCCACCGGCGCGACAGGCGGGAACACGACGCCCGGATCGAGGGGACGCCCGCCGGGGTTCCCTTCCCTCACAGCCTGGAGGTACGGCTTCTTGTTCTGCCCACCGGACGGCACTCAGGCCACCCCCTGACGCAAATTGGTTTCGGTGCCTCGCTGCGATTTTGTCTCCCCGTGGGTACTGATGGGGGGTGCGGGAGGGGGGTTCCCCCCGGGTCCCTGTGCGGTTCTCTCAGCTCTCGCAGCCTGTCCGCTTGCCCGTGGAGCCTTGCCGTCGTGCTGTGCCGTCAGGTTTGAGCTGACGGCTTCTGAGGCAGTGACCGTGGGTCGGCTGGGGTCTGTCCTGTGCTGGTGGGTTTCGTCAGGCATTAGACGGCGGTGTCGATGCTGATGGTGGTGACCATCTGCGGGTTGATTTCGTCGGTCGTGGTGCCGTTGGTGGTGCTCCACCACTGATGCTGCTGTGACCTGGCGTGCTTGAGGCTGTCGCGGCGCTGCTGTGCTTCGTCGAGGGTGAGGCCTGAGTAGGTGTGAGCGGTTCCGTTGGTGGTGGTGATCGTGAGTGTCGTCATGGTCTGTGTCCTATCGAGTGTGTGGTGTGGGTGTGAGCTGAGGCTTGGTGCTCATGTGTCGCGAGGTCGTCGCCTCTATCGCTGTGTGGTGGTCGCTGTGGTCTTGCCGTGCTGGCGGGTGCGACTGTCTGCCTGGTCCGTCAGGTTCGAACTGAGGGTGTGTGAGGGCGCGACTGTGACCAGAGAGGCGAGGTGCCTGATCTGTTCGGGTGTGAGGGGTGGATCGGAGGCGAGGCCGGCGGTGATGCGGGCGGACAGCACTGCGGTCTTTAGTGCTTGCCGGGCGGTGAGGTACTCGGGGTCATCGGGTGTGCGTGACCTGGTGAGGCCTGCGACCTTGCTGCGGAGTGCGGCGATGTGGGGAGCGGCTGGGCTCATGGCGCGAATCCTTCGGACGAGGGGAACTCTCCGAGCTGTAGACCCGGCTTCGTCCGCGGTTGCGTAAGGCCATTCGCGGCTGACCTGTAAGGAGCATGGCTCCTATGCTGCTTACAGTCTAGACAGGTCCACTGACGATCTGCCCAGCTCATGGAGACCATCCATGTAGCCGGCGAGCTTCTCAGACTTGAACTGCATGTCGAGTCGGCAGGACGGGCACTTCATCCGCCACATGTTCGGGTTATCCCCGTCGTTGTGGGAGGCACCGTTCCACACAGCCCAGTCGTCATCTCCTAAGCGCTTCCCTTCACGGTGGGAGGGCATGCTGATCGGGTACTGACCCCACGTGTACGGGGCTTTGCGTCCGGTGCTGATGCGGTCGAGGTACGCGCGATGTGTGGCGCCACCGTCCACGTGACGCTCAAGGAACCTCAGCTCCCTCGATGCGTGCGTGCCTCTGCCTGTGCAGCGGAACCTGATCGTGAAGTCCTCAGCCACTGACGGGCTCCTTCCTGTCTGCGTGGATGATGCGCCCGTGGTGGTGTGCCTTGCCCCGGTACAGCCAGGGCCGGCACTCGGGGCACGGAATCGGTAGGCCCTCGGCGGTCTCGCCAAGCCACCCTGCCTCGCAGCTGCGGGCGGGGCGCTCGACCAGCTGGCGACTCAGCCCGTAGTCGGTGGGGTCGCGGTCCTCGCTCATGGCCGCGGCCGATCGGGTGGGACCTCGGTGGTCCACTCT
>NZ_PJIQ01000030.1 GCF_002929745.1 Arthrobacter sp. B1805 | reverse complement strand
CAACGTCCTCTACCGACAGATCCTGCACGACCACCACCAAGCCGAAAAGGCCGCCGCTTGACACACAGAGGCGCTATCAAGTCACGACCCCGTCCGGCCCGGTCGCCCACGGTAAGCGGCAGGAGACGGAACACCGACAGATCTCCCCGTGGACCGGACCAGCTACTGCTGGCCGTCAGCCGGCGGCCAAGTCAGGAATACCGTCTCCTGCCATGCGTCTATTCTCCTCAGTGCTGGCGGCGGAGGCCGCCGCCCGCGCACTCAGGCGACCTGGTCGATCTGGGGATGCCAGAGAGGGCCGGACTCCCGTGGGGGTGGGTGTCCGGCCCTCGGCCTGTGGGCTAGCTGGCCCCGTTACCGGGTGCCTGGCTAGTGGCGCCTACCCTGCGGGTACGCGGTGGCCTCGCTTTGCGCGGGCAGTGCGACGTAGCTGCGGCCGACCATTTCGCGCAGCAGGCGGGACAGTCGGTGCTGCCCGTCGACGTCCACGGCTTTCGTGAAGTAGGCGATGGCTACCGACGATGATCCCCGGTACCAGCACAGCCATCCGAGGAAGCAGAACAGCGGGGCGCGGTCCTCGATCGGCGTGTACGCGAGGACCTTGATCAGCAGGTCCTCGGTCGCGTCCACGCGGGACCAGTCCGGCCGCCCCTCGTACCGGCCGGTGAGGATCTTCCCGAACGTCAGCTCGTCGTCGGCCGCGCTGATCGCGTCGGCCATCAGGCGGTCCCGGATGGACTTGATGTGCAGGTATGCGGCCAGCTCGCACGCGGCCGCCTCGTCGACGTCCTCCCCCAGTGCTTCGTTCCACTCGGCGCGGGCGTCGCGCATCTTCTGGTGGTCGAACTCCAGATCATCCGGGGCGCCGAGCCTGTTGATCCAGTAGGTCGCGTCACTGATCAACGCGTGAGCGTTCCCCGATCCGATGAATGCCGGGTCTGCGGCCATGGCTTCCACGCTCGGGCGCGTGCTGTATCCGCGGTAGACCATTTCCGCGTTCACCGTGCTGTCGCGGACCTCCTCCAGCGGGTTCAGTGCGCAGCATCCGGCGTCCTCGCAGAAGTAGGTTGTGTATCCCTTGTCGGTGACCAGCCACCCGTTCCGCAGGGACCATCCGGCCCGCTCCATTTCGGTCTCGATGGCCTTCGCGTAGTCCATGTAGGGCTTCGCGTGCTCGTTCTCGCCCGACAGGGCGGCGTCGGCTACCTCGTTCGTGTAGGCGATCAGCAGGGCGCCGTCGGCGGCGGTGTCCGCGAGCAGGTGCTCCATGACGGTCCGCGCATAGTCGACGGGGCGGACCCCTTCGCGGGGGGCGTCGGTCCGAAGGGTCGCGCCCGCCATCTTGCCGCGCATGGTGATGACCACGAAGGACTCGCGCGGCTGGAAGCCGAGCACGGTCGGGACGTAGGCGAGCAGGTCAGCGGCCGTCGAAGCGGTGACGGTGGCGTTGTGCTGGGTGTTCTCGTTCATGGTTGTTGCTCCTTCGTTGCGGTGGTGGAGTCGAGGCCCTGTAGTGACCAGCAGCGGACCCTTTCCCCGTTGTTTTTTGCCTGCTGGCGAACTCGTTCGCTCGTTCCCGACGGAGCACTGTCAACCCGAAGGGCAGGGCCTGCCAGAGGCCTCGAAGGAAATAAGCGACGCAGGAGCGCCGTAGAGGTTTGTGGCCGGCCCCGTCGCGCAGCGATTGACGGTGTGGAGCGGGGACGCACAATCCGTAGGACAGCAGCAAAAAAGACCCGGACGGGATGCGACGAAGGAGCAGCCTGGCCGTGACAGGCCGCAGCGAAGCGCAGGACCGCTCAGAGATCGAGAACGCTCGGTAGGCTCAAGCGATGAACCCCGTGCCACCCAAGGGACCCATCCCGTTCGCGTTCCGTGCGACGGCGTACTACAGGACCTCGAGGTGGCTTCGCCGCCGCGTGCGCACATTTCGCTATGACGTCCTATGGGAGGACGGCACCACCGACCGGGATATCGACCCGGTGAAGGTCATGTACCGGCGGGCTCCGGCGGACTACCAGGTCACCAACACCAGCATGATGCAGCACACTCCCGACGTCGGGACCGGACCGTGGATCGCCTACTCCTACGGAGGCCCGGTCGACGGACCCGCCTAGACCCGCTTAGAAGAGGGTTGGAGCTTCGGGGTCGGTGCCGGTGAGTAAGGGTCGGATGATCGGTTCATTCCACCCGTGCTCGAGGAGGGCTGTGCGCAGCTCGACGGGCTGATTGCGACCGGGGCTTAGTTGAGCCAGTCAGGGGGGCCGGCGAGGCCGAGCCGGTAGCGCGCCGCATCCACGGAGGGGCTATGAGGCCCGAGGGCCAGCTGGAAGGTCCGCAGCTGCACGCGGGTGCGCTGCAACCGGAGGCGGTTCGCGAGCGAGCGGTCAGCGCGGCCGGGCACCCCGGCGAGGGGGGCCACGGACGGGGAGATGACCAGCGCGCCGGCGCTGGCGATGCCGCTGTAGAAGATGCGTTCCGCGCGGTTGAGCCCGTCCGGGGCGGAGAGGAAGGTCAGCAGCTCGGCGGGGACGGGTTCGAGGTCGGGCTCGAGCGCGCGCAGCGCCTCGGCGAGTTCCCGGCGGCTGACCGGGAGGTCCTCGGCTCCGAGGGTCCGGGCGCTGCGGGACCAGTCGGCGACGTAGGTGTCGGCCCAGTTGCGGCCGAACCGCGGGGCCAGGTCGTAACCGACGGCCTCGTGGGCTCCGAGGAAGGCATCGGTGAAGGCCAGATGCACCCAGCGCAGCAGGGCGGGGTCGGAGGCGGAGTAGGCGCGGCCGTCATCGGTGGTGCCATTGACCCGCCCGTGCATGCGGCGGACACGTGACGAGTCCCGCTCGGCGAGTTCAGTGGAGCCGAAGGTGGTGATAGTGAGCCAGCGCGCAGTCCCGGCGAGGCGGGCCCAGGGATCACTGCGGTAGGAGGAGTGCCGTGCAACCCCGGCCATCGCCAGCGGGTGTGCACCCTGTCCGAGGAGGGCCGCGACCCCGCCGACCAAAGTCGAGAGGCCACCGTGGACCTGCCAGACGACGCCGTCGGGTTCAAACAACCCTGGGCCCTCCCCGACCAGGGCGATGTCGCGTACCCAGTCCGGTGCCCCGGTAGGGTCACCGGAGACCCGGGCACGGAAGGCGCGGCGGACGCGATGAGCCAACTCGGCGGGACGCGGGATCGAGCTCACAGACATGATGCTCCAACGACGGTAGGTCGGGTACGACGGACACCCGGACAGGACTCCACTACGGAGCGTAGAACACGCCCCTGACATGGGCCTGATAGGCGATGGTCAAGTGGGGCCTTCCATGGTCAGAAGAGCGTTGGTGCTTCGGGGTCGATGCCGGTGAGCAGGGGTCGGATGATCGCTTCGTTTCATCCGTGCTCGAGGAGAGTTTTGCGCAGCTCGGCGGGCCGGGCGCGGCCGACGCCGCACCACCTGTGGGTAAGCTACTACCCCTTCTCCTACGCGAAGCCGTACCGCTGATGGAGGGGTGCGGGACCACTGGTTGGCGGTAGGCGGGATTTCTTTTCTGCACAACCTATAAACAGACGCCCGGTGCCCCGCTGCCGCTTTTACGCTGGAATTAGACCAGAAAACCGAGGTACTGACAGGTAGGGATTGACGGTGGAGGGCGAGCCTCGCTTTGAGGGTCACAGCAGGAGCATTCTGCAGACACTCCAGGATCAGGGCATTGATCCGTGGGATGTATGGGTGCAGTACATCGGTCTAACCGGCAGGCTCGACGAGATTGACGTGGAAGGCTTCTTGTATGGGCTGATGCCGCTACCGGATTTGGAGCGCATGCTACTCATGGAAAGCGTGCACGAACTGCTCACTGGCCGTCAGTAGCGATCTCTTCTGTCGCTCACTGATCCTTGAGCTGGCCTGCCGTCCTTTCAGGCTGCGGATTCCTCGTTCTCATTCGTCGGTGCCATTCCCGTGCGTCTTGCCGGTGCGGTGTCCGTTTCGGTTCTCGTCTGAAGCCATGCCAGGGCGGCTTCTTCGCTGATGAAGTAACGGGTGTCGGTGAGGGACTGGTGGGAGAAGCCGGAAAGGACCTCATCGACCGGGCTGTCACCGATCAGTGCGACAACGCTGAACCCGGGGTACGTGTTCATTCCCATGCGGGCCTTCAATGCCAACCCGTCGATGCCGGCCATGGAGACGACCAGCGGCAACGTCTCCCCGTCGCTGATGTGTCTGAGGGCCCGTGCGGCTTCGACCGCTACGAGGTAGGTGATGTGCGCCCCCGGCGCCCATCGCAGGAACAACACGTTGGCTTCCCGATGCACGGTGAACTGATCCATTACAAGCACTCCTTCGTGGAGATACCCGACCATGAAGTCGGCACGACAAGGGTTTGAGACCAGTGCACTCAGAATAAGTCACTCTGAAAGTTGGCGCAGCTACTACCGGTCAGATGACGTGCTGGTCGGATGAGCCGGTATATCAGGGTCAACCCGGGGGAAGGACACGGCGGATCCGCCGATGGTGCTGCCTCAGATCAGGGCAGGTGGAGTCGCCCCTTGTCAGGCGATGCCAGTGGCTCCCAGGAGGCTGCCGACGAGGTAGGTGAATCCCATGGCCAGCGCTCCACCCAGGACGAGGCGGATGACGGCCCTGCGTCGGGAGCTCCCGCCCGCGTGGGCGCTGAGGGCCCCGGTGATGGCCAGGGCGATCAGGACGGCGATGAAGGTGGCAGGGATCCTGATCTCGGCGGGGAAGAGCAGGATGGCCAACAGTGGCAGGACAGCTCCTGCGGCGAAGGCAGCCGCGGATGCGAGGGCGGCGTGCCAGGGGTTCGCCACCTCGAGCTCGTCAATATTCAGTTCGGCGGAAAGGTGGGCGGCGAGGGCGTCATGCGCGGTGAGTTCCTTGGCGACCTGCTGTGCGGTTTCCGGGGACAACCCCTTCTCCTCATACAGCCCGGCGAGTTCCGCGAGTTCGCCTGCGGCGTCCTCAGCGAGTTCCTGGCGCTCCTTGTCGATGAGCGCTTCCTGGCTGTCGCGCTGACTGCTGACCGATAC
The DNA here is from genome assembly GCF_002929745.1 of Arthrobacter sp. B1805. Taxonomy (GTDB): domain Bacteria; phylum Actinomycetota; class Actinomycetes; order Actinomycetales; family Micrococcaceae; genus Arthrobacter_D. The sequence continues at coordinate 7,996 of NZ_PJIQ01000030.1, read as the reverse complement.
GTATTCGCCCAGTGCCATCGACACGGAGCCACCGACGACGGTAGCTGTGCCGGCGACCAGGATCGGTGTGAGGGTGTTCGTCACTCCTGCCACGCCGATCACGGTGGCGGCGGTCGATACGATACCGTCGTTGGCACCGAGAACGGCAGCACGCAACCAATTCAGCCGCGCGGCGATCCCGGTGTCGTGCGGCTCGATGCGCGTCTGCTCGGCGTCGGTCATGGCGAGCAGTCAACCACCTCAACAGCGTCCGTACCACGCAGGAATGGCTTGCCTACCCCAGCCAAACGCCCGACCCCTTTCGTCCCTTCAGGACGACGAGACCGGATTACACCTGTCCGCTCGATCCCTTCCGAGTCCCCGCTGATAGCTGCCTGTGTTCCTAGCTGCCCGGTACGGGAGTCGTCCCCTGCCCCGCGAGGTTGGTGAGGGCGTAGCGCAGGCGGGCGTCCGCGTCCTGGGCGACGTCGCGGACTGCTGAGCTGTCGCTGAGGTCCAGCATCGTCAGCGGATCAATCGCTTCGATCGTCGTCACCTGCGCGTCGGCGCTGCGGCGGACGATGACGTTGCAGGGCAGCAGCGCCCCCAGGGACGGCTCGGCAGCCAGCGCCTTGCTGGCCAGGGTCGGGTTGCATGCGCCAAGGATGACGTAATCCCCCACCGCGTCCCCGGCATCAGCACCGAGCTTCGTGGTGAAGGTGGATCGGACGTCGATCTCGGTGAGGATCCCGAAGCCCTGCGCGGCAAGGGCTTCACGCGTGCCCTGCACTGCGTCCTCCCAGGACAGCGGAACAGTAATCGAGTGGGTGTAATTCATCGAATTTCCTTTACGCGATATGCCCGCCCGCCGCATGGATTTATCGCGAGGGTCAAGCGAGGGTCAAGCGAGGATCAAGCGAGGGTCAGAAACAGCTTCTCGAGTTCCTTCTTGTCCAGGCTGGCGTCCTTCTGGACGATGCACTGCTCGAGGCCGCTGGCGATGATCGCGAAGCCGGCCCGGTCGAGTGCTTTAGAGACCGCGGAGAGCTGCGTGACGACGTTCTTGCAGTCCTGGCCTTCCTCGAGCATGCGGACCACTGCGGCCAACTGGCCTTGTGCTCGCTTCATGCGGTTGATGACGGGGGTCAGTTCGGTCGGGTCCAGCTGCATGGTGTTCTCCAAAAGTCGTATCTACTTTCCCCATCTTATACCCCCACCCGTATTTTGACTACCCCCGGGGGTATACGGAATACTCCTGGGGGTATCCACTTCAGCACCGACCGGAAGGTTCCCATGAACACCCCCACTGCCACCGCTCCCGCCACCATCACCACTCCCGCGTCCCCTGCTGCCCCTGCCATTACGGCGCTGGCACCCGAGGAACTGCGCTCCTGGCTCGACGGCCAGAACGGTGAGAGCGGGCAGCAGGATCTCGTGGTGATTGACGTGCGGTCCGCGGCCGAGTTCGAGTCCATGCACATCCCGGGCTCCTACAACGTGCCGTTGCCGCTTCTGTCCGAGCACACCGATGAAGTCGCATCCCGCCTGGGCTCCCGGGTCGTCCTGGCCTGCCAGTCCGGTGTGCGTGCGGAGCAGGCCCGCCAGCGCTTGGCCGCCTCGGGCATCAGTACCGCCCACGTGTTGACCGGCGGGGTACCCGGGTATGCCGCAGCCGGCGGCGACGTCGTGCGCGGCAAGTCCCGCTGGGATCTTGAGCGGCAGGTCCGCATGGTCGCCGGGTCCCTCGTCATTGCAGGCCTGGCCGGTGGACGATTCGTCTCCCCCAAGGTCCGCACCATTGCCGGTGTGATCGGTACCGGGCTCACGTTCTCCGCGGCGACCAACACCTGCGCCATGGGTAAGGCCCTGTCCGCGATGCCGTGGAACAAGGCAGCCCAGGAACCCACCCGCGAATCCGCGATCCACACCCTCCCCACCACCACAGCCCGGAACTCTCAGGCCGCGAACACGGCTGACGTCACGGCGAGTGAAGGAGCTGGTGTGGCGTGAGTGTGACCCTGATCCTCGTTCTGGCCCTGTCGATCCTGATCGGCCTGTCCCTGGGTGTCCTGGGTGGTGGCGGGTCGATCCTGACCGTCCCGATCCTGGTGTACGTGGCCGGGTTCGAGGCCAAGGAAGCGATCGCGGCGTCCCTGTTCGTCGTCGGTGTTACCTCGGCGATCAGCGTCATCAGCCATGCCCGGAACGGGCGGGTGATGTGGCGGACCGGCCTGATCTTCGGCGCCGCCGGCATGGTCGGCGCGTTCATCGGCGGGCTGCTCGGCGGGTACATCCCCGGCCAGATCCTGCTCGTCGCGTTCGCCCTCATGATGGTCGCCACCTCGATCGCGATGATCCGCGGCCGCAAAAAAACCGCCAGCTCTACCCCATCTGAAGGTGTGAAGCGTGAGCTGCCACTGAAGCGGGTCATCCTCGACGGCGTGGTCGTCGGCCTGGTCACGGGTCTCGTCGGGGCCGGCGGCGGGTTCCTCGTCGTTCCCGCCCTGGCTTTGCTCGGTGGACTGCCGATGTCGGTGGCCGTCGGCACGTCGCTGGTCGTGATCTCCATGAAGTCCTTCGCGGGCCTCGCCGGGTACCTCACCACCGTCGAGATCAACTGGCCGCTGACCCTGGCCGTGACCGCTGCTGCGATCGTCGGCTCCCTGATCGGCGCCCAGCTCGCCGGCAGGATCCCCGAAGCTGCCCTGCGCAAGGGTTTCGGCTGGTTCGTCCTGGTCATGGGCGCGTTCGTCCTCATCCAGCAGGCACCCGCGGACAGCCGCCTCGTCCTCGCCGCAATCGTCGCAGGCGTCGCCCTCGCCGCTCTCATGGCCTGCCGGTTCATCATCCCGGCATGCCCCCTGAACACCCGCAACCGCCACCGCACCGGTAACGATCAAGCCGATCAGGGCCGGCGGGGTCGGCGCCGCAACACACCCACACCCGCCTGATCCATCCCAACACCACCTCACCCACAGCGTTCGACCCCACCCCACCCAGAAAGGACCTCTCCATGGCAGAGATCACGATCAATGACACCAATACCCGCCGCCCGTCAGCGCAGATCCTCGACGTCCGTGAGGACTTCGAAGTCGCCGAAGGCATGATCCCCGGCGCCCTGCACATCCCGATGGGAGACCTGCAGGCACGCCTGTCCGAACTGGATCCCGCCGTCCCGATCATCGCCGTGTGCCGCAGCGGTAATCGCTCAGCCCGCGTCGCGGACGCCCTCAACAGCACCGGTTTCAGCGCCGACACCATGGCCGGTGGCATGACCGCCTGGACCCGTGCGGGTCTGCCCACTACCTGAACCAGCCGTACGACCACGCCCCAACCCAGAAGAACCCGGAAAGGACAGAACACGACCATGACAACCACGACCACGATCGACGTCACGGAACAGAGCTTCGCGCAGACCCTGGAGAGCAACGACATCGTGTTCGTCGACTTCTGGGCAGCATGGTGCGGGCCCTGCCGCATGTTCGCCCCCACCTACGATGCCGCCGCCGAAAAGCACCCGGATGTCGTCTTCGCCAAGGTGGACACCGAAGCCGAGCAGGCCCTCGCCGCCGCCGCGAACATCACCTCCATCCCCACCCTGATGGCCTTCAAGAACAAGACCCTGGTCTTTTCCCAGCCCGGAGCCCTGAACGCCGCGGGACTGGAAGAACTCGTTCAGTCCGTGAAAAACCTGGACCTGGACAGACTCCGCGCGGATGCCACACCACACAACGCCTGACAGGGACCTCCCGCCCGGGCCGTTGCGCACAATCACAGCCGACAGCCTGGCCGAACTCTGGCCCGGCGACGGACCCCATAAGCCGGGTGCGTGACCGGACCCGGCCCGTCCCGGGCCCGGTCACGCACCCTCCTCCCAGCACCCTTCCCCGCAGGCATCTCCCGCCTTGCGGTATACCCCTAGGGGTATTACGCTAGTTACCAGAGCGATACCCCAGGGGGTATCAGAAATCGCGAACTGAAGGAGCACCAGATGCTGATTGAACGGATTTACGACGAAGACCTCGCCCAGGCCAGCTACCTCATCGGCTGCCAGGCCAACGGCACCGCTGTCGTGGTCGACGGCCGCCGCGACATCGCGGTCTACCAGGACCTCGCGGCGAAGAACAACATGAAGATCGTCGCCGTCACCGAGACCCACATCCACGCCGACTATCTCTCGGGCACCCGCGAACTCGCCGCGGCGACCGGGGCGGAGATCTACGTCTCCGGTGAAGGCGGAGAGGACTGGCAGTACGAGTTCGAGGGCAAGCGCCTCTTCGACGGCGACAAGATCACCGTCGGCAACATCAGCATCCAGGCCGTCCACACCCCTGGACACACCCCCGAGCACCTGTCCTTCCTCGTCACCGACGGCGCGTTCAGCGATCAGCCCGGCTACCTGCTCTCGGGTGACTTCGTGTTCTCCGGCGACCTCGGCCGCCCCGACCTCCTCGACGAAGCCGCAGGCGGCGTCGACACCCGCTTCGAGGGCGCGAAGCAGCTGTTCAAGAGCCTGCAGGAGAAGTTCCTGACTCTGCCCGACCACGTCCAGGTCCACCCCGCCCACGGCGCCGGCAGCGCCTGCGGCAAAGCCCTCGGCGCGATCCCGTCCACCACCGTCGGGTACGAGCGCCTCTACTCCTGGTGGGGCCCCTACCTCGCCGCGAATGACGAGCAGGGTTTCATCGACGAACTCCTCGACGGCCAGCCCGACGCCCACGCCTACTTCGGACGCATGAAGCGCGAGAACCGGCAGGGACCGGCCGTCATCGGTGAGCGTGCACCGCTGACCGAACTGGACAAGGACCAGGTCGCCGCTGGCATCGCTGCGGACACGATGACGTTCATCGACACCCGCTCCGCGAACGAGGTCCACACCGGGACGGTGACTCGCTCCCTGAACATCCCGGCCAGTGCCGCGATCGCGACCTACGGGGCGTGGGTCGTGAACCCCGAGACGGACAAGAACCCGCTCGTCCTGCTCGCCGCCAGCCAGGACCACGCACAGGAGATCTGGGACCACCTCGTCCGCGTCGGCATCGACAAGGTCGCCGGGTACGTCACCAGCATCGACGGACTACCCACCACCACACCCGCCCTCGTGCAGCCCGAAGACCTCGCAGAGGTCGACGCGGCGATGATCCTCGACGTCCGCAACCGCACCGAACACAGCGCCGGACACGTCCCCGGAGCCCACCAGCTCAACGGCGGACGGGTCATGTGGCACCTGGACGAACTCCCCACCGACGGAACGATCGTCACCTACTGCCAGAGCGGACTCCGGAACTCCGTCGCTGCCAGCGCCCTGCGCCGGGCAGGCTACGACATCGTCGAACTCGACGGCAGCTACAGCGCCTGGAACGCCTACCAGCAGTCCTACCAGGACGCCTCCTCCGGAAAGTAACCCCCTAGACCGCCCGGGGCCGGCCTCCACCGGCTCCGGGCACTGAGCCCGGGCCCGCCCCCACGTGCGCCCGGGCTCTTTCACGCCCATCACCTGAACGGAGCATGACGCATGCCGGGCAACACACACCCCCGCCATGACCCGGGCTATCACGCGCGCTACCCATCAGGTTCGCGGGGCGCAGTACTCGGACTGCGGCAGAACCTGGCGCAGTTCATGCTGCTCGTGGCAGTCAACGCCCTGGTCGGCGGGACGCTGGGCCAGGAACGCACTGTCCTGCCCCTTCTTGCCTCCCGGACATTCCACCTGGACCAGTACACGAGCGCGCTGACGTACATCATCGCTTTCGGTCTCTCCAAGGCCGCGATGAACTACTTCGCCGGCACCCTCTCGGACCGATACGGCCGCAAACCCGTCCTGGTCGCGGGCTGGCTCGTCGCAATCCCCGTTCCGCTGATGCTCATCTTCGGACCGTCCTGGGCATGGATCGTGGCCGCGAACGTGTTCCTGGGCGTCAGCCAGGGCCTGACCTGGTCCACAGCGGTCATCATGAAAATGGACCTCGTCGGCCCGAAGCAACGCGGCCTCGCCATGGGACTGAACGAAGCAGCCGGCTACCTCGGAGTCTCCATCACAGCCCTGGCGACCGGCTACATCGCCGCCGAACACGGGCTGCGGCCCGGCCCGTTCCTCCTCGGCGCCGCCTACATCGCCCTCGGACTGGGACTGTCCGTCCTCTTCGTCCGCGAAACCCACCACCACGCGAAACTTGAAGCTTCTCAGCATGGCGCCACCTATATCGACGCACGCGGCAATACACGCGGCGGTGTAGGCGGCAGTGCGCACGCCGACCTCACCACAAGACAGGTCTTTGCGCTCACCAGCTTCAAGGACCGCTCACTCTCCGCGGCGAGTCAGGCCGGGTTGGTCAACAACCTCAACGACGGCCTCGCCTGGGGCCTCTTCCCCGTCCTGTTCATCGGCTCCGGGCTGAGCCTGAACCAGGTAGGAATCCTTGCCGCCGTCTATCCCGCGGTCTGGGGCGCAGGACAACTCATCACCGGGGCCGCTTCCGATAAGTGGGGTCGCAAATGGCTCATCGTCGCCGGCATGCTCGTCCAAGCCGCAGGACTCGCAACAGTCGCCGCAGCCCACACGTTCGGGCCCTGGCTGTTCGCCGCGATCCTCCTGGGACTCGGAACAGCCATGGTCTACCCCGCCCTGCTGGCCGCAATCGGGGACGTCGCACACCCCCTATGGCGGGCCCGCTCCGTCGGAATCTACCGGCTATGGCGCGACGGCGGGTTCGCCATCGGAGCACTCCTGGCCGGACTCCTCGCGGACCGGTACGGGATCCCCGCAGCCATCACCACCGTCGCCGTCCTCACCGCAGCCTCCGGCATCATCGTTGCCGTCCGCATGCGCGGCGACGACCATCTATCAAGGTAAACCCGTCAGACACGACACAGCACTGCGCCGGACTCGAGTGCTCATGGGTGCTTCGTTCGAGGCTTTCGCTGGGTCATCCTGTCCAGGTGACCTTGGTGATGACACCTTATGTCTGCGATGGAGCGGTGGTGTGGGTGCGTGTTGCGGTGACGACGCCGATCGTGGCAAGGACCACGATGATGACGCCCTGATCGGGTAACCGCCGAGCACGGCGGTCAAGGCGCCGATACGATGGTGTGCGCTAAAACCTTTCCTTTTCTCCCTCATCTCCTTCCTAGGCTGTGTCATGTTCTCGGTTCTATCTCCTGCTCAGGTCAGGGTGCTGCTCGTAGGTTTCGTCGTGGCTCTGGTCCTTGGCGGTGTCGCATTGTTTGGCGTGCAGGGAGCGGTGCCGGCGGCAGGCTCGGCCACCGTTCCGGATGAGGCCAGCGCTGACGCTGGGTTCTCGCGGGACATGCAGGTGCATCACACGCAGGCCGTCGAGATGTCGATGATCGCCTGGGATCGCTCGGACGACCCGGACGTGAAAGCGATCGCCTATGACATGGCTACAGCGCAGCAGGCCCAGATCGGCCACATGTCCACGTGGCTCGAGAACTGGGGTCTGTCCCAATCTTCCGGCCTGGCACCCATGGCCTGGATGGACATGGACATGGACACGGCAGCGGATCCGAGCAAGGATCCGGACTCGGGGCACGGGGACGCTCATGCGGGGATGAGCGACACCGGCGGTGCTACTGATGGGACTGCAGGTGCGGCAACAGATGCCGGTGCGGGCGCCGTCATGGGTGCAGGCATGCCGGGGTTGGCGTCCGAGGAGGACTTGGCGAGGCTCCGGTCACTGACGGGTATCGAGGGCGACCGGTTGTTTCTCACCCTGATGATCGCCCACCACCGCGGCGGGGTGTTGATGGCGCAAGCCGCCCTTGCCGAAGCATCCACGGACACGGTCAGGAGTTTCGCGCAGAAACAGGTCATCGCTCAGCAAGCTGACATCGAAGCAATGGAAGACATGCTGACCGCCAGACAATGACCGAGGTCCCCCTGACAGGAGGATGAGCGTGGGCGGTTCTTCGCCGTTGCGTTACCTGCGGGCCGCAGGTGTCACTGCGGTCATGCTCGCCCTCGCCGCCGGCGCCCACGTCGTAGGCGGCGGCGTCCTGC
>NZ_PJIQ01000002.1 GCF_002929745.1 Arthrobacter sp. B1805 | reverse complement strand
GGCCGACGTCCAGACCCGCTTCCAGGCGGCCCGGACCGGCGCGTCCGTCCTCATCACCCCCGGCCTCTGACCCCGGAGAACAACATCTTCAGGAAGGGCCGCACCCCATGGGTGTGGCCCTTCCTCTTCTGCGTGGGCAGGGACTACCCGGCGAGGAAGGCGAGCAAGTCGTGGCTCCACTCGTCGCGGAGCGCTGCGCTAGCCACGGCGCCTCCGGCTCCCTCCTCGACGATTAGTAACTTAGGTTCCCTAAGTAGTAGTTTGGAGGGTCGTCGAGAGAGGGAGCGGGTGTGAGCGGAGCACTGCAGCGCCTCGGTTCCTTCACCGCCGTGGGCACTGTTGCCTTCGTCGTCGACATCTCGGCCTTCAACATCCTGGCGTCCGGTGTCGGCGTCGGACCGATCACTTCGAAGGTCATCTCGGTGGTCCTGGCTACGGGCGTCTCGTGGCTGGGCAGCCATTACGTCACCTTCCGGGAGTTCGCCGGCCGCCCCAAGCGCCAGGAAGCACTGCTTTTCGGACTCACGAACCTCGCCGGGCTCGGCATCGCAGCGGCATGCCTCGCCATCTCCCACTACGCCCTCGGTCTCACCAGCCCCCTCGCGGACAACATCTCCGCGAATGTCGTCGGGGTCCTGCTCGGCAATGTGTTCCGGTACATCGCCTACCGTTTCTTCGTGTTCCGGCCAGCGGCACAGGCTCCGGAGCCTGTCTGCACAGACCGCCCCTCGCCCCACCACAGGTCCTGACGTCCACGGCAAGGGGGCGCTGTGATGTCGGTGATGGATAGGAACAGGAACCGTCGCGGCGTAGCATGAACCCGAACCATCAGCATGCTTCGCACTTCATCTGCCGGTCCCGTCCCCCCTTGAGAAGACACTGCCATGCGCGTCCGCACGACGATCCCCGCCCTGGCGCTCAGTAGCGCCTTCCTCCTGGCCGCACCCCCGCTGGCGTCCGCAGTGCCGCAATTACCACCATCGAATCGGATGGTTGCACAGGTGGGCACAGTCTCTGCTCCCCCTCAGCAGGAACCGACCAGCCCGCCCGGCGATGCAGCACTGACCGGACCGCCATCCGAGTCCCCGCCCGCACCGGAGCCGACCGAGCCCGCGGTGGATCCGTCCGCAACCCCCTCGGCGAGCGGGCAGCCGGTCGCTACCCCCAGTGGTGGGGCGCCCACCCCGATCGATCTGCCCGCCGTCGCGCGGGAACCTGCCCCTACCCCGGCTGTTCCCTCGCCGTCCGCCGAGCCTCCCTCGCCGGGAGAGTCCGAGCCGGCCGCCGAGCCCCCGCCGCCCTCACCTGTAGAGCCTGCCGCTCCCCCTGCCCTCCTGGCTCCCCCGCCCCCGCAACAGCCGGGCGGGGCCGCCGTCGGGGCAGGAGCCTTCCCAGCTCCCGCATCGCTCCCCGGCATCCCGAGCCCGTCGTCGCGAGCGGCCCGGGTGTCTCCCCCGGCCACACCGACCCTGCTGCCACAGGCTGAATCGATCGTGACCGAGGCGCAGATCAGCGCCGGCCCCCCGCTGCGGTACCTGGCAGCAGGGATCCTGAGCATCGTTGCAGCTGTCCTGGCCCTCGCGATCGCCGTGGTCTCGCAACCGCGGCGCCGGCGGCGCACCCACTAGGACACCAGACAGAAGAAGCCGGGAGTCACCTCCCGGCTTCCTCTGTCTCCGGACTGCCGTGCTAGCGCACCTGCAGGGTCATCATCCCGGTCGGGTTGGACTGAGTGACCTCGATCTTGGTTCCCGTACCTGCGACCACGACGGAGCCCTGCGGGTTCGCGGCGTCGTAGTAGGCGGTGGGATCGGTGTCGTCGAAGACGGCGACGCCTGCCTGCGACGGCGCCCAGAGGGTCGTCATGCCCGCCGAGGTCTCGCGGTGCAGGTTCAGCGCATCGGTGGCCTGCTTGCCGAAGGTGGCGTCGAAGCTCTGGATGCGGTTACGCACGACCGTGCCGTCAGACCAGGTCAGGGCCTTCGGGTGGGCGTCCACGGGCAGGGCGAGGCCTGCACCGGGGTGCTGGCGCGTGTTGTTGTTGCTCTGTGCGGTATTCCAGTAGGTGATGCTCAGGCCGTCCTGGTAGGCGTAGTGCTCCACGGTGTCAGGCGCGGTGAGGCCCCAGCCAAAGTTGTACGGACCGGTGGCGAGCGTTGCGTCGTAGCCGCCGTACACGCGGTTCTCCGCGATGTAGAAACGGTCCTTGCCGGCGGCGTCCTTCGGCAGGTTCACGACGACGGCCTGCGGAGCCTTCGTGGCATGGAACGACGGGCCGATCTTGTGGGTCGACTTCTGGCCGGCGGTTGCGATGTCGTAGTCCAGCCAGCCGAGCTGCAGCTTCTCCCACGCGCCCATGTGGTTCGGCGTGGTCCCGATGGAGCCCTCGCCGTGGCCGAGCCATGACCCGGAGCTCATGAGCGTCCAGAACCCGGTTCCGTTCTCGCCGCCGCTGGTGTCGTACAGGTCGGGCAGGCCGAGGTCGTGTCCGTACTCGTGCGCGAAGACTCCGAGACCGCCGTTCTCCGGTTCGGTGGTGTAGTCACGGATCCAGACGCTCGAGTCGCCGATCCTGATGCCGCCGTACGGGTTGGCTGCTGGGCCGGACGTGCCTCGGCCTGCCTGGCCCACGGCCCAGCGGTGCGACCAGATGGCCGACGACGCCGCGCCGGCCTCCTCGCCCTCGCCCGCGTGGATGGCCTGGAAGTGGTCGATGTAGCCGTCTGCCTCGTCGAAGTCGCCGTCCTTGTCGAAGTCGTAGCGGTCCCACTGGTCGAAGGTCGCGAGGTACGCGTCGATCTCGGCAGGCGTCTTGCCTGCGGCGATCTGCGAGTCGTACCAGGCGTCCGCCGTGTCCTGCACGAAGCGGGTCATGTCCGTCTGGCTCTCGGTCTCGCCATAGCTCGCCGAGTTGTAGGGCACGGTGACCCAGTCGCTGACGTCGCCGTCGACCGTGTAACGGCCGCTCGACATCTCCTCGTAGACGCCCTTGAGGGATTCACCCTCGTCGCTGAAGAACATGTCGAGGTAGTGGTCGCGGTCGAAGGTGTCCGACCAGTAGGTGGAGTTGTCCACCGTGCGGTCCGGTTCCTTGATGGTGTTGTGCGTGGGGCCCGCCGTCGAGGTGGGGAAGCGCGGATCGACCATGTCCCCGAAATCGACGAGGAAGGACAGGATCTGATCGCTCTCCTGCAGTCCGTACTGCGCCCACTGGCCGGGGGCTACCTTGACGGCCTTGGAGCCGCCGCGGTCCTCCACCGTGGCCTCACCGGAGATGACCTTCGCGAGCCCCTGCTGGTTGAGCCGGCGGCGTTCTTCTGCCGCGGGATCGGCGCGGTCGTCGAGCTTCCCGGCAGCACCATCGGCACTGGGCGAGGACGCGAAGGACGAGGTGGCGGCGGCTGAGCCCGCCGCGCTGCCGGTGGTGGCCTGCGCGCTGACGGGAGCAAGCACAACGGCGCTGGTCACGGCGAGCGCCATCGCGCACCGCAGCCCCCGGGTTCGAGTGGTGAGATTCAAGGGTTCTCCCTAGTGAAATGTCCCAGCTGATGTCGAGCACACCCAGATTAGGTGCCTGAGGTTACGAACATGTTGCCTGAGTCACACGTTCTGACCGGACGTTAGCACCGGTCACGGACACTTCCGAGGGTTGACCCCCTTCCATGGGCCAACCCTCGCAGCGACTCTGGTGCAACCCGGAAGCGCGCCTTATAGTGCGGCGATCGTTACGACGGAATCCGCTAGGCGAAGTCTGCCAGCACCTTCGCCGCCTCGCTGAACACCTCGGACCGCGTTGTCGCGTGGACGGAGAGTCGAATGCGGTCCTCGCCGTGCTGCGTGGCAGAGATGTCAGCGGCAGCGAGCGCCGCATAGGCAGCGGCAGCCCGTCCGGACACCCCGGCCACCACGATGCCCGCGCGTTGCTCCCTCTCCCGCGGCGAGAGAACCGGCACCCCGGCAACGTCGAGTTCCTCGATCAGGGCGGCGGCATGCGTCGAGACGATGCCGTCGATCGCTCGGGTTCCCACCGACTCCATGAGCTCGAGTGCTTCCGCGAAGGCACCGGTCGCATAGGGCGACAGGTTGGAGACGGAGAAACGCTCGGCGCCGGGCAGCGGCCGGTGCTCAACACCGTCGTACCGTCTGGAATCCGTCACGCCTGTCCAGCCGGTCAGCACCGGCTCGACCCGCTCTAGCCCCTGCGGCGAGAAGGCGAGTGCAGCCACGCCCCAGGTGCCGCGCACCCACTTCTGGGCGCCGGTGATCAGCACGTCGGCGAGCGTCCACTCGAGATCGGCGACACCGAAGCCCTGGATGCCGTCCACCACGAGGAGGCGGTCCGGCCCGATCACGTCGCGGATGCCGGCGAGGTCCGCCCGGTAGCCGGTGCGGAAGTCGACGGCGCTCACGCTCACCGCCACGGTGTCGCTCGTCAGGCTGCGGGCAACGACGTCGGGCGTCATGCGGGTGCCGGGAGCGCCGACGAGATCGACACGGGCGCGGCCGATGCCGCCCGTGCGCAGCCAGGGGTAGATGTTGGAGGGGAACTCGCCCGCACTGACCAGCACCGAGCCGCGAGACAGGCCGAAGGCCACCTGGAACAGTCCCAGCGACGTGCTTCCCGTCATCCCGACGTGATCGAACGGGAAACCGCTGAGGCGGGAGAAGGACTCCCGGGCGCGCAGGTTCTCGCCCTCCAGTCGCTCCGTGGCACCCACGGCACCCTCACCGGCCAGCCTCACGAGGTGCTCCACCCGATCGTGGACCCTGCTCGACGGCGGCCCGTAGCTCGCGAAGTTGAGGTACCCGGGAGCCTCCGAGAAGGAAGCCTGGTAGGCGGCGAAGGCGGCGGCGTCGTCGTGCTCGGTCTGCGTCATCTAGTCCATGATCCTTGTCAGAGCGTCGGTGTGCCCCAGTAGACCGGGAAGTCCGCCGGTGTGCCAGAAGACGATGCGCCGGCCGCTCACCAGTTCGCCGCGCCGGACCGCGCCGATCAGGCCGGCCAGGCGCCCTCCAGAGGATGACCCGGGTTTTCCCCAGGGCCACCCCCTCCGGGCGGCACCGCAGCTCGCTAGGCTTTCTCCATGAGGTCGGCCGACGCCGTCATGGCGCGCCGACATCCACCCAGGAGAGGGAGACCGCAGTGGATTTCGTGATCCACCCCGCCACCGCCGACCGGTTCGACGACGTCGCCACGCTGCTCGGCCCCCGCAATCCGGACTCCCCCACCTGCTGGTGCCTCACGTACCGCCTGCCGTCCAGGGAGAATCGCGCGCTGACCGCGCGGGAACGTCCCGAGAAGGTCCGGGAGCTGTGTGGACGGGACATACCGCCCGGGATCCTCGCCTATGAGGATGCCGTGGTGGTCGGATGGTGCGGCGTGGCTCCGCGCTCCGAGCTCCACTCCTTCGCCAACAGCCGGAAGATCCCCCATCTCGACGATCTGCCGGTGTGGACCGTGTGGTGTTTCCGAGTGCGGGGTGGGCACCGTGGTCGGGGCGTCGCGCGGGCGTTGCTGAAGGGCGCCGTCCAGCACGCCCAGCGTAACGGCGCGCCGGCCATCGAGGGATATCCGGCCGACAACGGCGACGAGAAGGTGGACACGACGATGGCGTTCGTGGGAACCCGCCGGCTCTTCGAGAACGCCGGTTTCGCGAAGGCAGCTGATACCACCGCGATCGCCGGAGGCTTCCCGCGTGTGGTGATGCGTCTGGACCTTCGGGACGGCTAGGCGAGCCCAGGGGTCCGCGGCACGTAGCCGAACCGCCGCACGATGTGGCACACCGACTGCCGCGGTCGCACCGACCGCTAGGCCGCGGACAGCTCCGCGACCAGCTCGTCCGACCGCGCCTGCCCGTCCAGGTCGAACATGCCGCCGCTGACCAGCAGCTCGTCGGCGCCCGTGCGTCCCTGCAGATCCGTCAGTTGCCGCTCCACCTCGTCCGGCGTCCCGTACACCGCGGTGGCCAGGGACTCCTCGACCAGGGCCTCGACCCGTGCCTCGGATCGCGTGCCGAGCGGCTCCGCCGCCGAGGGCTCGAGGGGCGGGAAGTACCCCTTGGTACGCGAGACGGCGAGCGCGCGGGCCTCCGGCTCGAGGAGCTGCCGGGCTTCCGCCGTCGTTCCCGCCACCGCCACGTTCAGCGACACGACCACGTGCGGCCGGTTCCACCACCGGGACGGGCGGAAGGAGGCACGATAGCGCTCGAGCGCAGGATCGGGTCGGCGGAACAGCGCGGGTCCACCGAGCACGACGGCGAGGCCGGCCCGCGCGGCAATGTCCACGCCCTGCCCCGTTGCGAGGACGAAGACGGGTGTGCGGCCGCCATCCTGCGGGCGAGCGGTGACCGAGGCGCGGCCGGAGAGGAACGCAAGCAGTTCGGCGACGTCCTCCTCGAACCGGTCGGCGCCTTCCTTGCCGGTCCGGAGCGCGGCCCGTACCGCCTGGGTGAAACCGAGTGAGCGTCCGACGCCGAGGTCGAACCGGTCATCGAAGAGGGCGGCAAGTGTTGCCGCCTGCTCCGCGACCACGAGGGGCTGGTGGTTCGGCAACATGATGCCGCCCGTGCCGATGCGGATGGTCGTCGTGCGCGACGCGATCGCGGCGGCCAGCACCGCGGGGGCCGCGCCGGCGATGCCGGGGACGCCGTGATGCTCGGCCACCCAGAATCGGCGGTAGCCCAGCTCTTCGGCTCGTCGGGCCCGCTCGCTGACCCCCTTCAACGTGTCCGCCTCGGAGGAACCGAACCGGGACTGGGCGCGGTCGAGGATGGAGACGCCATCGAAGGGAAGGGGCATATCAACTGGAACCCATGGTGGGTCCGGGTCATTCCGGGCCGGCCGGCGTATGCCGGTATCTGTGCAGAGCGCACTGCCCAGCGCGCAGATGCCCGGGTTTTCACCGTGCAGTGGTGATTGACGCTGGACCCTTTATCGGCCTAGTCTGGAAAACGCTTTCCACCTGAGCCGCAGCAGGAGCTGACATGACTGAAATCCGAACCATCCGCATCGCAATGAACGGCATCACCGGGCGCATGGGATACCGCCAGCATCTGCTGCGCTCCATCCTTCCCATCCGCGAGGCCGGCGGCTTCACCCTCGAGGACGGTACGCGCGTCCAGGTGGAGCCGATCCTGGTCGGTCGCAATGAAGCGAAACTCCGGGAACTCGCAGAGCAGCACAAGGTCGAACGCTGGACCACGGACCTCGACGGGATCATCGCCGATCCCACCGTCGACGTCGTGTTCGACGCATCCATGACGTCGCTGCGCGCAGCGACGCTTCGCAAGGCGATGGCCGCGGGCAAGCACATCTTCACCGAGAAGCCGACCGCCGAGACACTCGACGAGGCCGTGGACCTGGCCCGCCTGGCCCAGCAGACCGGCGTCACCGCCGGAGTCGTCCACGACAAGCTGTACCTCCCGGGACTCGTCAAGCTTCGCCGGCTCGTCGACGAGGGATTCTTCGGCCGCATCCTCTCCATCCGCGGGGAGTTCGGCTACTGGGTCTTCGAAGGTGACGTCCAGGCTGCCCAGCGCCCGTCCTGGAACTACCGCAAGGAAGACGGCGGCGGTATGACCACGGACATGTTCTGCCACTGGAACTACGTCCTCGAGGGCATCATCGGCAAGGTCAACAGCGTCAGCGCGAAGACCGCCACCCACATCCCCACCCGCTGGGACGAGCAGGGCAAGGAATACAAGGCCACGGCCGACGACGCCTCCTACGGCATCTTCGAACTGGAGACGCCGGCCGGCGATCCGGTGATCGGCCAGATCAACTCCTCCTGGGCCGTGCGCGTCTACCGCGACGAACTGGTCGAGTTCCAGATCGACGGCACCCATGGGTCCGCCGTCGCAGGACTCAACAAGTGCGTCGCCCAGCAGCGTGCCCATACGCCGAAGCCGGTCTGGAACCCGGACCTGCCGGTCACGGAATCCTTCCGTGACCAGTGGCAGGAAGTACCCGCCAACGCTGAGCTGGACAACGGCTTCAAGCTGCAGTGGGAGGAGTTCCTCCGCGACGTCGTCGCCGGCCGTGAACACCGCTTCGGGCTCCTCTCTGCCGCCCGCGGCGTGCAGCTCGCGGAACTCGGCCTGCAGTCCTCGGCCGAGCGCCGCACCATCGACATCCCGGAGATCGTCCTGTGAACTTCCTCGACCTGCCCGCCGCTGACGGAGGGATGAAGCGCTACTCGCTCAGGGGTGGCACTTCGTGGGCGCGCCCGGCCGCTCCCCTGACGTCCCGCGCGGTCTACGCGGCCGCGCACGTGATTCCCGAGGTTAGTGCGGACAATACGCCCGGCGCTCCCGCCGTCCTGGACTGGGACAGCACGCTCGCCTACCGCAGCGAGCTGTGGTCGTACGGGCTCGGTGTCGCCGACGCGATGGACACCGCCCAGCGCGGCATGGGTCTCGACTGGGCTGCGACCCAGGAACTGATTAAGCGCTCAGGGGCCGAAGCGGCAGCCGTCGCCGGATCCGGTGCCGCGGCGACCGCGGGCAAGTCGGTGCGTGACCTGCTCGCATGCGGCGCGGGTACCGATCAGCTCGACCTGGCCGCGCTGCCCTCGGGCAGGGCCGGGCTCGACGTCGTCCTCGAGGCGTACCGCGAGCAGGTCTCCGTGGTCTCCGGTGCCGGCGCGAAGGTGATCCTGATGGCGTCCAGGGCCCTGGCCGCCATCGCGGAGGGCCCTGAGGACTACCTCTACGTCTACGGCACGCTGCTGGCCGAGGTGGACCAGCCGGTCGTCCTGCACTGGCTCGGCACGATGTTCGATCCCGCACTGGCTGGCTACTGGGGCAGCACCGACGTCGCCCGGGCCACCGAGGTGTTCCTCGGCCTCATCATGGACAACGCAAGCGCGGTGGACGGCGTCAAGGTCTCCCTCCTCGATGCCTCGCACGAGGTGTCCCTGCGGGCCGCCCTCCCGGCGAGCGTCCGCCTGTACACAGGCGACGACTACAACTACCCCGAACTGATCCACGGCGACGGCACCCACCACTCGGATGCCCTGCTGGGGATCTTCGCCGCCATCTACCCTGCCGCGTCCGCCGCGATCCAGGAATATGACGCCGGCAACCCCGACGCCGGGCGGGCGATCCTGGACTCCACGCGCGATCTCGGGCTGCACATCTTCAGCGCGCCGACCTTCTACTACAAGACGGGTGTCGCCTTCCTGTCCTGGATCAACGGACGGCAGCCCGGCTTCCAGATGGTGGGCGGCCTGCAGGCAGGGCGGTCGATCCTTCATCTTTCGAGGACCTTCGAGTTGGCCGACACGGCCGGCCTCCTCGAGAACCCGGATGAGGCCGCACACCGGTTCGGGCAGCTCCTGTCCACCTATGGAGTGGGCGTATGACGGATTTCAGCCGGTTGTCGATCAATACGGCGACGACCAAGAACATCTCCCTTGCCGACGCCGTGCGCCTCTACTCGGACGCCGGCCTGGAACACATCGGAGTCTGGCGCGACCGCGTGGAGGAAGCGGGCCTGGACAAGGCAGCCCGGCTGATCTCGGATGCGGGCCTCACGGTGTCCAGCCTGTGCCGGGGCGGGTTCCTGACGGCCGCGGACACGGCCGGCCAACGCGAGGCCCTGGACGACAACACCCGCGCCATCGAGCAAGCAGCAACGCTCGGCACGCGGGAACTCATCATGGTGGTCGGAGGTCTTCCCGCAGCCGGTGCGCTCATCGGGGGTTCGGCCGGAACCGATGCGCGTGGAGGCAAGGACGTGGTGGGAGCGCGAGCGCGGATCGCGGACCGCCTC
This sequence comes from Arthrobacter sp. B1805, assembly GCF_002929745.1. Classification (GTDB taxonomy): domain Bacteria; phylum Actinomycetota; class Actinomycetes; order Actinomycetales; family Micrococcaceae; genus Arthrobacter_D. Next base: position 321,893 of record NZ_PJIQ01000002.1, on the reverse strand, counting down.
GCCGAACTGGTACCTGTAGCCGCCGAACACGACGTCCGGCTGGTGCTCGAAGCGCTGCACCCCATGTACGCGGCCGACCGTGCCCTGCTGTCCACCCTTGGCCAGGCACTGGACCTCGCGGCACCGTTCGCGAAGGAGAACGTCGGCGTCGTCGTCGACACCTTCCACGTCTGGTGGGATCCGCAGCTCGAGAGCCAGATCCGGCGCGCCGGTGAGGAAGGGCGTCTCGCGTCCTACCAGGTGTGCGACTGGAACCTCCCCATCGCGTCCGACGCCCTGCTGTCCCGGGGCTACATGGGCGACGGCTATATCGATTTCGGGAGTATCGGGACCTGGGTGGCGGACGCCGGGTACACCGGCCCCGTCGAGGTGGAGATCTTCAACCGGGAGATCTGGGACGCGCCGCCCGCCGAGGTGGTGGAGATCGTGAAGACACGGTACGCGGAGCACGTTCTGCCGTACCTCTAGGCCCGTCGGCGGTTGCACGGGCGGGCAGCCGGCAAGGGTGGATTGCCGGTGCGCTCGCGTGCCTGGGCGATGGGCCTAGCCGAGGAGGCTGCGTAATCCGCCGCGGAGATGAGCGCAGAACAAGGGGTCGGTGTATGCCTCGGCGTCGTGGCCCAGGGAGGTGTACCAGGTCTGTCCCGAGCCATATGAGCCGTGCCAGGCGACGGGATGGCCGGGTCCCATCGTGCCGCCCGTATAGCTCTCCTCGTCCACCGTGAGGAGGACCGTCCGGTCCCGAGGGGGACGGCGGAAGTTGTACCACTCGTCGCGATGCCGCCATGTCGGGGGCAGGTCCACCGTGGACGGGTGATCGGGATCTGCCACACGGACGACGGCTTCCTGGACCTGCGGGTGGTCGGTGAAGACCGCGCCGGCGATCCGCTCGTATTCGTCCCACTCGTACTCGCAGGCGGTTGCGGAATGGACCCCTGCGTAGGATCCACCGGCACGCAGCCAGTCCGCGAAGGCGCGGCGCTGCTCCCCGTCGAGCACCTCCCCCGACGTCGACACCCACACCACGACGTCCCATGCTGCGAGCGCGCGGGGCTCGAAGACACTCGGGTCCTCGGTCGCTTCCACCAGGTGGCCGTCCTCGTGGGCGATGGTGGTGAGCGCGGCGATCGCGTCCGGAATCGACTCGTGCCGGTAACCGCACGTCCGGCTGAACACGAGGATCCTGCTCATGGTGTTGCCACCCGGTCGAGCCTGCCGAGATCGACAGCATGGCGGAGAGGCTCACCAGTGGCGAGACGTCGTAATTCGTCCGTCATGAGGTCAGCCATCCGGTGGCATTCCGGGCCGAGGGAGCCGGCGATGTGCGGTGTGACAACGACATTGGGAAGCGTCAGCAGCGGCGAGCTCTCCGGCAGCGGCTCGGGATGGGTGACATCGAGCACTGCCTGGAGGTCCGGACGTGCGGCAAGCACGTCTGCGAGGGCGTCGTGGTCGATCACGGCTCCCCGAGCTGTGTTGATGATGGTTGCCCTGGTCTTCATCGAAGCGAGCAGGGAACGGTCCACGAGATTCCGGGTCTCCTCGAGGAGGGGGGCGTGGATGCTCACGACGTCGGCGGTGAACAGCTCCTGAAGATCAACCAGGCGGACCCCCAGTTCCGCCGCCTCGGCGGGCGACGCGTACGGATCGTAGGCCAGGACGCGGGTGTCGGTGGTCTTCAACCTCTCACTGACGAGTCGACCGATCGTGCCGAGGGCGAGGAGCCCCACGGTCGAGTGGTAGCTGCCGGGCACGTCGTCCACGTCAGCTATGGCGTGCGATCGAGGTGACCGCAGGGCAGCCCAGCCCCCCTTGAGTGAGAAAAGGATCGTTGCAAGGGTGTATTCGGCGACCGGGATGGCGTTTGCGGAGGCTGCGCTGGAGACGAGGACCCCGTTTCGCGCGAGTGCCGGCGTCACGAACCCCCGTACAGCGCCTGCGGCGTACAGCACGGCACGGAGCCGCGGCACGCGTGCCAGGAACTCCTCGTCCATGACCGGCGCCCCCCACCCCGAGAGGATGACCTCGGTGTCCGCGAGCACGGTGCCGGCGAGCACGGTGCCCGGGGCACTCGCGACATCGGCCGGCACGAACGGCGGTTCGGTACCGCAGAGCTCGGTGATCGCCGCCCGCTGCTCCGGGCCGTAGATGCGGTCGTAGCCCTCCTGACCCAGCACGTATGCGGCTCGAATCGTCATACGGCGTAGGTCACCAGTTTCGGACGAAGGAATGCGGCGACCGCTTCCGGCCCACCCTCGGACCCGTAGCCGCTTTCCTTCACCCCTCCGAAGAAGGTGTCGACGCCGCCCAGGTTGCAGGCGTTGACGGAGACCATGCCCGCCTGGATGAGGCTGGGAAGCCTGAGTGCCCGCGGGAGCGAGGAGGTGAAGAGGTAGGACCCCAGGCCGTACGGCAGTCGATTCGCCCGCTCGACAACTTCTTCCTCTGTGCTGAACCGTGAGATCGCGGCAACGGGACCGAAGGGCTCTTCGTTCATGATGAGCGCGTCCTCGGGAACGTCGGCGAGTGCTGTGGGTTGCCAGAAGTACCCGTCGCCGGGAATCGCCGCGCCGCCCGCCACGATGCTGGCACCCTGCTCGATGGCATCCTGCACCAGGTGCTCCATGGAGTCGATCCGCCGGCCGGAGATCAGCGGACCGAGTTCGGTGGATTCGTCGAGGGGATTCCCTACCTGTATCGCCTTCGTGAGCTGGGCGAACCGCGCCACGAACTGGTCATAGATGCCGTCCTGGACGTAGAAGCGGCACGGGGAGCCGCAGGACTGGCCGTTGTTGTGGAATTTGCTGCCGACGAGCTGGGCGACAACAGAGTCGACGTCGACATCGTCGAAGACGAGGACCGGGGCGTGCCCGCCGAGCTCGAGCATGCACGGCTTCGCTCCCGCCGCTGCCAGCGAGGCGATGTGCTTGCCGACAGCTGTGGATCCCGTGAAGGACACCATCCGAATGATCGGAGAGCCGATGAGGTGTTCCGAGATGTGCGCGGGATCGCCGAACACCACGTTGAGGACTCCCGCAGGGAGTCCCGCGTCGACGAGGGCGCGGGCTACTGCAAGTCCGCTGGTCGGCGCTTCCTCGGCCGGCTTGATCACCATGGTGCACCCCGCGACGAGGGCGGCGGCGATCTTGCGGGTTGGCACTGTCAGCGGGTAGTTCCACGGGCTGAATGCAGCTACGGGTCCCACGGGCTCGGAGAGGACAAGGGTGGTTCCGCCGGGCACGGCGCCGGGGATCACCTTGCCGAACGTCTGCATCGCCTCGCCGGCCAGGAAGTCGATGATGCCTGCTGTGAACAGGACTTCGCCCCTGGACTCCCGGATGGGCTTGCCCTCCTCGAGAGTCATCTGCCAGGCGATGTCCTCCACCCGCTCGCGGAGCAGTGCTGCTGCTCCGTGGAGGACGTTTGCGCGGTGCTCGGGAGTGGTCGCTCGCCACACAGGGAAGGCCTCAGCCGCTGCCTCAAGCGCCCGGTCCAGGTCGCCCGTCGTTGCCACCGGCAGGCGTCCTATCTCGTTCCCGGTCGCGGGATTCAGGACGGGTTGCGAGTCCCGGCCTTCGATCCCCAGCCACTCCCCCGCGACGAGGAGCTCGAGACCGCCGTAGCCGGATCGTGCGGGGGCACTGGTTGGAGCGCTTGCAATACTCACAGAAGTCCTTTCATGGAAGTGCTCCCGTAGGTCCGGACTTCTCCGGTGATTCCTTCCGTCTTGGAGCGCCTTCTGATGCTTATCGTGGTCGACGCCGATGGCCGTGAACACGTTGCCCGAACAACAGCGTCGCCGTTGTTGTTCGGGCGACGGATGTGATTCTCAGGCCCCGACAATACTTTCGTTGCTAGCTCGGTCCATGCTGGCGATGAGGCCGGCATAGAAAGAACCGGAGTCCTTGACGATGCGCTCCTGCGTCTCGTAGTCCACTCGCACGATGCCGAATCGCTTGTTATAGCCCCACGCCCACTCGAAGTTGTCGAGTAGCGACCAGACGAAGTAGCCACGGACGTCCGCGCCGTCGTTGATGGCGGCTGCCACAGCCTCGATGTGGGAACGGATGAATGCAACGCGCTCGACATCGTGGACGGCACCGTTGTCGACGACATCCTCGTAAGCGGCCCCATTCTCCGTCACGTAGAGAGGCGGCAGGTTCTCGTACTCTTTCCCGAGCCGGACGAGGAGCTTGCGCAGGCCCTCCGGGTTCACCTCCCAGTCCATCGCTGTGCGGGGAAGGTTCCTGGTTGGGAAAGTGATGTGCTCGGACCCGACGAACGGTGATGACTTCGGCCGGCTCGTGGGTTGCAGACCCTCGTGACCGTCCGCCGGTTGCTGGTGCCCGCTCACGTTGTCGTCGTGGTAGTGGTTCACCCCCAGGAAATCGATCGGCGCGGCAATCGTGTCGAGGTCTCCCGGGTGCACGAACTCCTCGAACCTGTGCGCCTCGACGTCATTCAGGAAGTCCGTCGGGTACGCGCCGAGCAGCAGCGGTTCAAGGAACGCCCGGTTCCAGATGGCGTCGAGCCGACGGGCGGCGTCGAGGTCCGCCGGATCCTCGGGATCGTTCGGGATCGCGTTGGTGAGGTTCAGCGTGATGCCGATCTCCTCAGCTCCGAGGTCCCGCAGCACCTTGGTCGCGAGACCGTGGGCAAGGTGCTGGTGGTGAATGGCGGCCAGTGCCGCTCGGGGATCGCGCCGTCCAGGAGCATGTTCGCCGGCCGCATAGCCGATCAATGAGGAGCATAGCGGCTCGTTGAACGTGGTCCAGTGCCGGACCCTGTCCCCCAGACGGTCATGGACGGCCGCGGCGTAGTCCTGGAACCGAAAGGCCGTCTCACGGTTCGTCCATCCACCGCGTTCCTCGAGCGCCTGCGGAAGATCCCAGTGGTAGAGGGTCAGCCAGGGGAGGATATCCGCTTCGAGGAGCTCGTCCACTAGGCGGGAGTAGAAGTCGAGCCCCTTCTGGTTGGTGAAACGGTCGCCCGGTCGCACTCTGGCCCAGCTCGTCGAGAACCGGTAGGACTGCAGATTCAAACGCTTCATCAGCGCCACGTCCTCGGACAATCGATGGTAATGATCCACCGCCACCTCAGGAGTGTGCCCGTTGGCGATAGCCCCTGGCACGCGAGCGAAGGCGTCCCAGATCGAATCCTCCTTGCCGTCCTCGTGGGCCGCTCCTTCGATCTGGGCGGCCGCGGTCGCCGATCCCCACAGGAACCCCGGCGGAAACTCGTTCGTCATTGTCATCCCTTCACTGCACCCTGCATGATGCCCGATATCAGTTGTCTGCCCGCAGCGATGAACAGGACAAGCAACGGAATCGTTGCGAGAACTGCACCTGCGAGCACCACCGAGTAGTTGATGTAGTACCCGGATTGCAGCTGGCTGAGCGCCGTCTGCAATGTCGGATTTTGTGGACTGAGCACGATCAGCGGCCACAGATAGTCCGTCCATGCCGCCATGAATGTAAAGAGACCGAGAATAGCCATCGCCGGACGGGCAGCCGGCAGGCCGACGTTGAGGAAGGTGCGGAACTGGTTCGCTCCGTCGATCCGGGCCGCCTCTATGAGTTCGTCGGGCACCACGTCGACAAGGTACTGGCGCATGAAGAACACACCGAAAGCGGTGACGAGCGAGGGCACGATGACGGCCCCCAACTCTCCTGTCCAGCCGAACTGCCGCATCAGGATGAACAGTGGAATGATCCCGAGCTGCGTCGGGATCGCCATGGTTCCGATCACGAAGATCATCAGGCCGTCCCGCCCCTTGAAGCGCAGCTTGGCGAAGGCGTAACCCGCGAGAGTGGAGAACGTCACCACTGAGAGGGCGATGATGCTGGAGATGACGAAGCTGTTCCACAGCGCCAGCCAGAACGGAATGGCATCCATGGCCTGGGCGGCGTTCGCCCAGAAGTTGCCGCCCGGGATGAGCGGGAGCGTTTCGCCACGCGTGGCGTTCGTTCCGCTGGCAACGACCACCGACCACCAGAGCGGGTAGGCGAACCCGAGGAGAGTCGCCACGAGCAGGCCATAGGCGAGGAACCCGGGGCGGGACCCCACTCCGGTTCTGGTTCGCCTCCGGCCTCGTGCAGGCTGCAGCGGGAACGCCCGCGAGTCGGTGGTTGTCAGACTCATGCCGAGGATCCTTTCTTCTGTGTGGTCTTCTTCTTGAGCGCCCTACCGTCGGCGGACGCGATCCTTTTCGAGATAAAGAAGTTGATCAGGCCGATTCCGACGATCAGCAGGAAGAGCAGCCACGCGATGGCAGACGCCCGACCGAAGTCCTGACGGAAGAAAGCCATCTCCCAGAGGTAGAGCACCGTCGTCTGGAACTGACGGTCTGAGCCGCCGACACCGCCGGCTGTGGACACGTCGAACAGCCGCGGTTCTGCGAAGATCTGCAACCCGCCGATGGTCGCAGTGATGATGACGAAGATCAGCGTCGGACGGATCGTCGGGATGGTGATCGAGAAGAACCGTCGTACACCGCCGGCACCGTCGATTGCTGCCGATTCGTGCAGATCGCGTGGCACGGACTGCATCGCAGCAAGCAGGATCAGGGCGTTGTAACCCGTCCAGCGCCAGTTCACCATCGTCGCGATCGCGACGTGGCTCGCCCAGGTCTCGCGCTTCCACTCGATGGGCTCGACGCCGATCAGGCCGAGCAGGTTGTTCGCCAGGCCCGACTCCTCCTGGAAGATGTTCGAGAAGATGAGCGCGACCGCAACCGGAGTCACGATGTAGGGAAGCAGGACGCTCATCCGCCAGAAGGTCTTGCCCTTCAGGTTGTGGTCGAGAATGGCCGCGAGGACCAGGGCGACGGTGATCTGCGGCACCGTCGACAGGATGAAGATGCTGAGGGTATTGAAGATCGAGTTCCAGAAGAATCGGTCCTGCAACGTGGCGGCGAAGTTCTCGAATCCGACGAAGTCCCCCTGCCCCTGCAGCAGCTCCCAATCGTGCAGCGAGACAACGAGTGTATAAACCAGCGGAAAGAGGCCGAGGAGGCCGAAGAGAATGAAGAACGGGGAGATATAGAGGTACGGCGACGCTTTCACGTCGAACCAACTGAGCCGCTGCACCAGGGAAAGTTTCGGGCGAGTACTCGGGCGGGCGCTGGGTGCGGTTTCCGCCGCCTTCAAGGTGGATGACATAAGGAGATCCTGTGCACGAGAGGGGAAGACCAACGGGCAGTTCTAGAGGCTGGCGAAGCAGCCGGGGAAAGCTGGTCGGATGGCCTTCAGGAGAGAATCCCGAAGGCCATCCGGCACTCCAAGCTACTTAGCCGACAAGTTCGTCGAGCAGCGTCAGTGCTTCCTGCCAGGCCTCCTGCTCGTTCGCCTCGCCGCGCTCCAACTTCTGCAGCGGTGGGCCGAAGACGTTCTCCTGGATGAGCGAGTCGTCCGGTCCCTTGAACTGGGCGACGACGCCCTGTGAGCGGTCAACGAGGATGGGGCCCACGGGAGCGCCGTTGAAGACCTCATTCGGCTCCGGATTCGCGGCCAGATCGCTTTGGGCCTCTGTGGTGCTGGGGAAGGCGCCGGCCGCTTCGAAAGCAGCGAGCTGCTGCTCAGGCTGGGTCAGCCATGATGCGAGTGCGGCCGCCTCCTCCGGGTGCTCGGAGGTGGTCGGCACGGTCAGCCAGGAACCGCCCCAGTTGACCGATCCGCCGGGGAACACGTCGGCGAAGTCCCAACCGGTGTCAGGTCCGCCGCCGCCGGCTTCGAGCTGGCCCTGCACCACGCCGAGCATCCAGCCCGGGCAAACGAAGGTCGCGAAGGTCTCGTCGGTGAACGCTTTGCCGCCATTCCAGTCCCAAGCCGTCTGAGCGGCCGAGAGACCGTCCTCGGATGCATCAGAGATCCAGCCGAACCGCTCTTTGAGCTCTGCATTGTCCTCGACGTTCAGCTCGCCATCAGCGGTGTAGTAGCCCTCCTCGAGCTGGTTCACCATGGAATTCCAGACGAAGCCATTGTGGTCGTACCAGGCCTTGCCGGTGCTCTCCTTGTATTCACGGCCGAGTTCGAAGAAGCGGTCCCAGGTCGCGTCGTCGCCGCCGAACAGTTCGGCGACTTCTTCGCGGTCAGTCGGCAGGCCTGCAGCCTCGAACGCCGCCGAGTTGTAGCAGAGCCCTGCCGGCCCGATGTCGGTACCGTACCCGATGATGCGGTCCTCGGAGTCAGTGACCTGCTGGACTTTCCAGTCGAGCCAGTCGCCCTGCCGCTCTTCCATGTCGAAGTCGCGCAGATCGCTGAACTGGTCGGAGACTTCCATGACGGATCCGAGCCAGCCCTCCTCGATCGCTACGACGTCGGAGAGGCCGGACCCAGCGGCAAGCTTGGTGAAGGTGTCGGTCCGGGCGTTGCCGCCGGTGTCGATGTTGCTCGCCTCGATGGTGATGTTCGGGTTCTCGGACTGGTACTGCTCATACAACGCATCGAGGCCCATGGTGCCGAAGGTCGTCACGGTCAGGGTGATGTTTCCATCCTCACCCGAACCGCCACCCTCGTTTCCTCCACCTGCACATCCGGTGGCTACGAGGGCAAGTGCCACTGCGCTGGCCATAGCAGCAGCTGCGGTGGCTGGTCGTGAAAAACTCACGGTCACTCCTTTGTGTGTGAAAAGTTGGAGAGCTGGGATCGCCCTTTGGGAGCGCTCTCACTAATGTGACGAGACTAACTTGGTCTTCTCTTGCATGTCAACAGATGACCCGTCCGCTACTCGATCCCACTCCCTGGCCCGCAGAGCATTACCCACGAAAGCGGCCTCCTTCAGACTGAAGGAAGCCGCTTCCGTGTGGTTGCTACTGCGTGTCGCTACGGGGCTTCAGCGCCCGAACGTCGGGCTCGAGTGCTTGATCAGGTCGAGCGCTTGCTCCGCGAACCAGGCCCCTGCTGCAGGATCGACGATTCCCCACTCGGGATCCACCGCTCCGGCACCGAGGCCGCGGCCGCACTCACCGTCGGATTCTCCGGGCACCTTCACCCAGAGGAAAGCGTCGGCGAGCACGTTCCCGGTGTCCGTGGTCGGGGTGATGCCCAGGCCTCTGGCTGGCGGGTTGCACCAGGTTTGGGGGTCCGGGTAGCTGCGTGTGGGAGTCCACGGACCCTGCCCGTTACGGCTCGTATCGATCACGAAATGGGCGAGCTCGTCTTCAGCGGGAGCGGCACTGTCGACGTGCGTCGCGTACCAAGCGTCGGTCAGCGCCCAGGTCGAGAAGTCATTCGAGGACGCCGGGTAGTACTGGCTTCCGCAGGCCCCGAAGTTCCCCGGGTCGATCTCCGTCGCGTAGTAGATGCACTTGGAGATCCACGTGCCGAACTTGAGCTGCTTCTCGGTCAACTCGTAGTTGGAGACATTCAGGAAGAATCCGTCGGCGTCCTGAACCCCTGCCTTGACGAGCCTGTCTGCTGCGTCCCCGACGCTCAGCCAACCGCTGTGCGTCCCATCGAGGTAGACGCTCGTTTCCGGCAGTGCCTTGAGGGTATCGACCGCGTAGTTGAGCATCTCGAAGCGTTCAGCTGCGGCGGTTTCTGGATCAGCTTCGGCGGGCTGGCACCACTCAGGGTTCTCACTGTTGAAGGGCGTGTACCAGGGAATGATTCCCAGTCCGTCGGTCTCGAGGATGATTACTGCTTCGCGATCCTCGATGCCGGCAGCAACCCCGTCGATCCATGCCTTGTATTCGTCGACGGAGGACGCGCCGCCAGCCGAGTACTGGGAGCAATCCCTGAACGGCAGGTTGTAGGCGGACAGCACAGGGACCTGCCCCTTGCCCTCAGCTCGATGAGTGGTCTGACGGACTTGCTGCTCGACCTCCTTGGGGGTGCCTGATGTTACCCAGACAGCCTGCGGGGTGGAGATGAGCTTCCTGAGTTGCTCGGCAGACCGGTGGTCTCCGGACGCTCGCAGCTTGGCGGACTGCTGCAGTGCTTCCTGGTAGTGGCTCTGCTGTTCTACATAGAACTGCGTTCCGTCTGCTATGTCAGCGGACGCAGCAGTCGCGGAGAGTGATATGGCGGCAAAGGATGTCGCCGCCACCATCGCCCCCATCTTGGACAGGGACACTAGCGAACGTTTGAACATCTGCGCTCCTTCGGGCAGTGAGTGAGGATGCTGGGAGACCTGCAGTGACGCTTTGTGGAAGCGCTCCCATGAAAGTATGTGTGCTGTGCATCACATCGTCAACCCACTGTCGTCGGGTAATTCCGCTGAGGCACGTGCCGCTTTGTGCGGGCGATCGCGTTCCGGCACGCACACCGCACCGCCTCCAGAACGCCGCCGGACTGCAGGGAAGAACCCGCCATCGGTGTCGTATTGTCTACTTGATGGAGACTCAGACGCTCGGGACCGGTCACCCCACGGCAAAACGACCAGGCAACCCCACGCTGGAGGACCTGGCCGTCGCTGCTGGGGTGTCGCGCTCCACCGCGTCGCGTGCAATCAACGGGGGCTACAAGGTCAGCCCGCAGGCTCGTGCCGCAGTGGACCGCGCCGTCGCTGCTCTCGGCTACATCCCGAATCAAGCGGCACGGAGCCTGGTAACCCGCCGCACGTCCTCGATTGCCCTGGTCATTCCGGAGCCCGACGTCCGCGTCATGATGGATCCCTTCTTCGCCATCGTCATCACCGGTATCTCGGAGGCTCTCCGCGAGACCGACATGCAGCTGGTCCTGCTGATGTCGAGGAACGACGACGACTCCTCCCGAGCGCTGCGCTACCTGCGCGGCGGGCACGTCGACGGGGCCATCGTGGTCTCCCACCACAAGGCCGACTCCTGGGCGAAGTCCCTTGCGGGAACCGGGCTTCCCATCGTCTTCATCGGACGGCCCTGGGACACATCGATCGACGTGACGTACGTCGACACGGACAACTACGAAGGCGGGCGCCTCGCCGCGCACCATCTTGCGTCCACCGGTCGGAAGCGACTGGGAACCATAGCAGGCCCCGCGGACATGACCGTAGCAACGGACCGGCTGGCGGGCTGGACGGAAGGGTTGCGTGAAGCCGGGCTGCAGCAAGGGCCTGTAGCTCATGCCGATTTCTCCACTGCTGGTGCGCAGGAAGCCGCCCTGCGTCTGCTTGATGACGCTCCACACCTCGATGCCATCTTCGCCGCATCGGACCTCATGGCTCTTGGTGTCATGAACGCATTGATCGCCAAGGGCTACTCGGTCCCGGATGGTGTCGCCCTGGTCGGTTATGACAACCACGCAATCGCCGCGGACACCGCTGTCCCCCTGACAACGATCACCCAACCCATAGCCGCCATGGCAGCCAAAGCCGCAGAGTTGCTCCTCCAGAAGTTGGACGATCCCGCAATCCAGCACCCTCCCTTCATCTACCCTGCGGAACTTACCATCAGAGCGAGCACCCCTCCCGTTCCCTAGGACGCCCACACCAGAACAGGGCAGCTGGAACTATTCGTCGTTCGATGGGACTTCGATCGGAGCGGGCAGGACATTTCCGCGTCCGCGGAGTGGAGACTCCGCCGACGCGTTCGCTCAAGCCGAAGTGTCGGCGTTTCCCGCCAGGAACGCCGTGAGCCAGCGCGCGCTGGTCTTGGGGGTGCGCACCTGCGTGTCGTAGTCAACGTGGACAATCCCGAAACGCCTGCTGTACCCCCAAGCCCACTCGAAGTTGTCCATGAGCGACCACACGAAGTAGCCGCCCAGGGGAAGACCCCGCTGCCGGGCTTCGAGGCAGGCAGCGACATGCTGGCGCAGGTACTCCGCGCGTCCAGGGTCATCAATGGTTCCGTCATCACCGACGACGTCCTCGTACGCCGACCCGTTCTCCGTGATGTACAGGGGTAGCTCCGGCGCACCGCTGTGTGCCATCTCGAGCACGTCGACAAGACCATCGGGATGAATTTCCCATCCCATCTGCGTCTTGTCGGCTCCCGTGTCGACGAACTCGACGAACTCGCTTCCGGGGTAAGCACTGGCCTCGGTGCCGGCAGCCCCCGCCCTGAGAGTATGCCGGCTGTAATAGTTGATGCCCAGGAAATCGATCGGAGCCGAGATGCTCGCCAGATCCGCGGGCGCCGCGTTGTCATGGAACCAGGCGCCCTCGCCCAGGTCGGACAGCACATCCTCGGGATAGCTTCCCCTCAGCACCGGGTCGAGGAAGAACCTGTTGCCGAGCCCATCGATACGCCGGGCCGCATCGAGATCCGCCGGGCTCTCGGAAGCCGCCCGGATCGAATAGAGATTGAGACTGATCCCGACGTTCGCGTCGGGGACGGCCCTTCGGATCTCCGGCAGGGCCAGGCCATGCCCCAGCAACAGGTGATGCGCCGCCCGTGCGGCGACAGTGCCCTCCTGGCGGCCCGGTGCATGGACGCCAGCTGCGTACCCGAGGAACGACGAGCACCACGGCTCGTTGAGAGTGATCCAATTGCTGATCACATCCCCCAGGGCATCGGTAACCTTCGCCGAGTATTCAGCGAACCGGTATGCGGTGTCGCGTTCGAGCCAACCGCCGCGTTCTTCCAGAGCCTGCGGGAGATCCCAGTGGTACAGCGTCGCCCACGGCGTGATCCCGCGTGCCAGCAACCTTTCGGCGAGGTCACGATAAAAGGCCAGGCCGGTGTGGTTCGCGGCACCGGTGCCGTTCGCCTGGATACGGGGCCACGCAATCGAGAAACGGTACGCGTCGACACCGAGGTCTGCCATGACCGAGACATCCTCAGCCGCACGGTGATAGTGATCGTCGGCTATATCGCCGGTCTGGCCATCCGCAATGGCACCAGGTCTGCGGCTGAACGTATCCCAAATGCTCTCGCCGCGGCCGTCTTCGGCCACGGCACCCTCGATCTGGTAGGACGCAGTCGCGGTGCCCCAGACGAATGAGGTCGGAAAGTCGGATCGCTTCACCTCAGACCTCCTGGGCGTGCGCATCGGTTGCCGTCGAGGAGTGGGCGCCGAGCATGACGGCACCGGTCTGGGTTCGCAGTTCGGCGCGGTCTTCGTGCTTGTTCGAGCGGATGAGAGGCATGATTCCTCAGTCTCCTTCGTCGGGGCTGTAGGGGGCGGCTTCAGGACAGGTGGATCAGTCGTGCTCAGACCAGAGGGGCGTCCAGCCAGTTCTCGGCGGTCGGTACGAGCATCTCGAGTTCGTTCCAGAACTCATCGGGCAGGTTTGCGGTGGCCGCCTCGATCGTCGGCTCGATTCGACCTATTTTGCTGATACCGACGATCGTCGTACTGATGCGCGGCTCGCGAGTCGAGAAGCGAATTGCTGCGGTAGCGAGATCGGTATTCCAGGCGCGGCAGACCTCGCGCATGCGGGCGATCGAGGCAAGGGTCACGGCCGTGGCTGGGCGGTATCCGTACGACGTGTTCGTCCCGCTGGAGTCAACCAGGATGCCGCCACCCAGGACAGCGGCATTCACCACGGCTACACCGAGTTCCGTCGCACGCGCGATGATGTCCCCGGCGCTCCGATCAACCAGAGTCCACCGGTTGTGCACCAGCAGCACATCGAAGACGCCGAGCTCCAGATAGCGCGCCATCTCATGCACGTCCCCTCCGGCAAGACCCAGATGCCTGATCTCGCCACTTTCGCGCGCCGCTACAAGTGCGGAAACAGCACCACCCTTTGCGGTCAGCTCACTGAAGTCATGGAACTCGGGGTCGTGGAGGTGTACCAGCGGAAGTGTATCGATGCCGAGCCTCTGCCGACTCTCGTGCAGGGATTGTCGCACTCTGTCCCCGCTGTAATCGGTGCCCTTCGCGTCGACCTTCGTCACAACAACTACATCGTCGGGTAATCCGCCATATTCGGCGATGCCTTTGCCGATGCGTTCCTCGCTCTGGCCGTCCGAGTAACCGTTCGAGGTGTCGATCGTCCGGATATCACTGTCGAGTACTGCGCAGACGAGGTCGATCGCTTCACGCTCTGAAACCTCGTACCCGAAATTCGCAGGCATACTGCCGAGGGGTGCCCCACCGAGCGTGATGGGACTTACCTTCACGTCCGTCGAGCCCAAGCGGTTCAGCTCCCAGGAAGACGTCACGCCAGTATGCCCGTACTGACGGGACCCTCGGGATGCTTGGGTACCTCGAGTCCGGACATGGTTCCACCCTTCAGCTCAATTCCCGTTCCGGCCATGAAAGAAATCAGCGCCCCCGTTCTGCGTCAACAGGTTCCACTCGGAACAGGACGACGCGGGCGCGCATACCGAGGTTACAGTCCAGCATCTCCGTTGTGCCAGCACCTGCTCCACCTCCGATCATGGACGTCCTGCCCCGGGGTGCCAGGACCCATATCGACGCAGCTGCGGGGGGGTCACGCGGGTTCGAAGAATGGGGGTGGCACGCGTCAGGATGGGACTTTGCGCCGGCCGATTCCGCAGCCGGCGCGGTCCCACTGAAAGGACTCCCGCCATGATGGGCGCCCACCACGCTGCCTGCGGCGCCGCCGCCTGGGTTGCCGCCACCACCCAGATCGAGGTCCACGCCGGGCGGTTCCTGCCGATCCTTCCGGAGTCCGTCACCCTCGGGTTCGGCGTGCTGGACGTCAGTCCGGTCGGCGTGGTCACCGGAGCGCTCGTGACCGCGGGTGCGGCGCTCCTGCCCGACGCCGATCACCACAGCGCCACGATCGCTCACTCCCTGCCGCCACTGTCCAACCTGCTGTGCGCGGGGATCGGCGCCATTGCCGGCGGTCACCGCCGCGGCACCCACTCGCTCCTCGGCGTCGCCGCGTTCGTCGCCGTCGCCTTCGTGGCCGGGCTCTGGACCGTCGACACGGTGGACTTCGGCACCGTCTATCCGGGTGCGGGCCTCCTGACGGTGCTGCTCGTCTCCTTCGCGGCGAAGGCCCTGAAGATGATTCCCGACAGCATGCGGAGGTCTCCCTGGGCCGTGGGCCTGACCGCCGGGGCCTTCGTCACGGCCTTTGCACCCGAGGAGCAGTTCTGGTTCCCGCTGGCGGTTGGCATCGGAGTCGTCGTCCATATCCTCGGCGACATGCTGACGACCGGCGGATGCAACCCCGTCTACCCCTTCCGGCTGCGACGGCCGCGGAGCCTCGCACACCTGCCGGTGGTCTCGCAGGTGTGGCGGCCCAACGGCAACATCGCGGTGCCGGTACTCGGAAATGCGGGCTCCGTGCGGGAGTGGTGCCTGCTGGTACCTGTCTCGCTCTATGCGGTCGGCGGCGTCGGGTGGGCCATCACCAGGATCGACGACGGCGCCACAGTGGTCGCGCGCCTGTCCGGGCTCGGCTGACCAAGGGCCCACGCACCACGAAAGAAGCCGGAAACACGGCCGCGCTAGTGTCGGAGCAGAAACCGGAGGCTGAGGGGGTTCAATGCATCGCGAAGGGTTGTTCTTCGATCCGCTGCAGGAAGGGTCGGGCGCGCCGCGCGCCGAAAACGGTGCTCCCGAGCCCGGGCGGAACCGACGGCTGGACGCCGAGGAGCTGCAGGCACAGCGCCAGCGGGAGCTGACGCGGGTGCAGGAGGAATTGCGGAAGATGGCGCAGGGCTTCGGGCCTGCGGGCGACGGCGGACCACGCAGCCGCCGTCGTCCTGCCGTGGAGCGCTAGCAGCCGTCCGGGCCGCAGGCAGGGCCATCGGCCGACGGCGTCAGTGCCACGAGCGGGTGCGATTCCTGCCACGCCTGGTCGAGCGCCTGCCGGAACAGCTCCGTCGGCTGCGCCCCGGAGATCCCGTACTTGCGGTCGACGACGAAGAACGGCACGCCCTGGGCCCCGAGGGTCCGGGCCTCCTCGATGTCGCGGCGCACGTCGTCGGTGAAGCGGCCACCGGCGATGGTCGCGCGGATCTCGTCCTCATCGAGCCCGATGACCGTGCCGAGGGAGACGAGGACTTCGACGTCGGACGTGTCCAGGCCCCGCTCGAAGTGCGCCGCCATGATGGCCTCCTTGGCGGCGTCGCCGAGCCCGTGGGACTTTGCAAGGTGCAGGAAGCGGTGCGCTGTGAAGCTGTTGCCCACCACGATGCGGTCGAAGTCGAAGTGCAGGCCCTCACCCTCGGCCTGCTGCGCGAGGTGCTGCCACATCTGCCGCACCTGCTCGGGGGCGATGCCCTTGCGCTCCGCGAGGTACTGCTGTTCGGTGCCGTCGTAGTGGTCGGGCAGCGTGGGGTCCAGCTGGTAGCTCTTCCAGGTGACCTCGACGCTGTCGCGGTGCGGGAAGTCGGCGAGCGCCTTCTCGAAGCGGCGCTTGCCCACATAGCACCACGGGCACTTGACGTCGGACCAGATTTCGATATGCATGTTCAGTGCAACCACGGGGCGCTCGGGCCCTATTCCCTGAGGGGCAGGCCCGAGCGTCGTGCTAGCGGCGGTTGAGCAGGTTGCGGAGGATGCCGCCGACCTTGCCCGACGGAACGGGCGTGCCGCGACCGCCGGAGCCGAGGCCACCTGCACCCAGCCCGCCGCCCCTGGTCCGCCCGGTTGTCGGCGTCATGCCGGTGCCGGACCTTCCGAGGTAGCGCCCGGCCGCGTTCTTGACCATGTTGCTGATGCCCATGATGATCTCCTTCGATTTCCGCCTGCAAACCCCGGAAATTCAGGGTGCTTAGCAGTTTACGACCGCACGGGCATTCCGGCCAGCATCCGGTGTGCCGGGCGGGCCTTCTGCGCGCGGGCGTACGGTGGTGGAATGAGCGTGCCTACAGATTCCAAGGTGACCTTCGGCGGGCGCTTCGCCCGCGAACTGCCCGAGATGGCGGTCTCATGGGGAGCCGACAAGGCGCCCGAGCCCCGCCTCCTCGCCCTCAATGAGCAGCTCGCCACAGAACTCGGCTTCGAACCGGAGGTCCTCCGCTCCCCCGAGGGACTCGCACTGCTGATCGGCACCTCGGTCCCCGAGGGCGCGACGCCGGTGGCGCAGGCCTATTCCGGCCACCAGTTCGGCAGTTTCAATCCGCGTCTCGGCGACGGACGCGCACTGCTTCTCGGCGAGGTGACCGACGTCGAGGGGCGGCTCCGGGACATCCACCTGAAGGGGTCCGGCCGCACGCCCTTCGCCCGTGGCGGCGACGGCCTCGCCGCCGTCGGCCCCATGCTCCGGGAGTACATCGTGAGCGAAGCGATGCAGGCGCTTGCCATCCCCACCACGCGATCGCTCGCCGTCGTGGCCACGGGTCGCGAGGTGCGCCGCGAGACGATGCTTCCCGGCGCCGTCCTGACGCGCGTGGCCGGCAGCCACCTGCGCGTCGGGAGCTTCCAGTACGCGGCGGCCACGGGGAACCTCGACCTCCTGAAGCGCCTCGCCGATCACGCGATCAGCCGCCACTACCCGGCCGCGGCCTCCGCCGAGCGCCCCTACCTGGCACTCTTCGAGTCCGTCATCGCCGCGCAGGCCTCGCTCGTGGCGCAGTGGATGCTCGTCGGGTTCATCCACGGCGTCATGAACACGGACAACATGACCATCTCCGGCGAGACCATCGACTACGGGCCCTGCGCCTTCATGGACGTATTCGATTACTCCACGGTCTACAGCTCCATCGACCACGGCGGCCGCTACGCCTATGCCAACCAGCCGCTGATCGCCGAATGGAACCTGGCTCGCCTCGCCGAAGCGCTCCTGCAGCTCATCGACGACGACCAGGAGCAGGGGGTCAAGCTCGCCGTCGGGGCGCTCGAAGCGTTCCGCCCGCAGTACAGCAGCGCCTGGCTCGCGGGCATGAAGGCCAAGCTGGGGCTGCCCGACGGCGTCGAGGACGAGGTCGCATCGCCGCTCGCGAACGACGTGCTCGCGCTCCTGCAGGAGAACCACGTCGACTACACGGCATTTTTCCGTGGACTGGCTTCCGCGGTGCGCGGCGACGCACGGCCGGCGCGGGACCGGGTGCTCGACGTCGTTGCCTTCGATGCCTGGGCCGAGCGGTGGCTGGCTCTCGGGCCGGACGCCGACGCGATGGACCGCGTGAATCCGGTCTACATCCCGCGGAACCACCTCGTGGAGGAGGCGCTCGAAGCCGCGACCGCCGGGGACCTCGAACCGATGACGCGCCTGGTCGACGTCGTCGCCAGGCCGTTCGACGAGCGTCCGGGGCTGGAGCGCTACGCCGCTGGAGCCCCGGACGACTTCGGGGCGTATACGACATACTGCGGCACCTGAGCGGCCCGGCGACCTTTCATCGTGCCGTCGGCGGCATGCCCAGGGGCCGATCGCCGCGACCTATTTCCTGTCGTCCCCGGTCATCCTCTGGCTCAGGTAGACCGGGATCATCGACAGCAGCACCAGGACGGCAGCAATGACGTTGACGACCGGAGCCTGGTTGGGGCGTGCCATGTTGTTGAAGATCCAGATCGGCAGGGTCTCGGTTCCCGGCGGAGCCGTGAACGTCGTCACGACGATCTCGTCGAAGCTCAGCGCGAAGGCCAGGAGCCCGCCGGCCAGGAAGGCGGACTTGAAGCCGGGCAGGGTCACGGTGAAGAACGCCCTGATCACGTTCGCGCCCATGTCCATGGCCGCCTCCTCGAGGCCCCTGTTCATCCGGCCCAGCCGCGCCTGCACGTTGTTGAAGACCATGACGATGCAGAAGGTGGCATGGCCGACGATCACGGAGAACAGGCCGAGCCCGATACCCAAGGGTTCCAGGACGGTCTTGAATGTGTTGTTCAGCGCCACGCCGGTGACGATGCCGGGGAGTGCGATGGGCAGCACGACGAGCAGGTTGACGGTGTTCTTCCCGAAGAACTCGTAGCGCGACAAGGCGAAGGCGATCATCGCGCCGAGGAGCAGGGCGATCACCGTAGCGACCGTGGCGACGCGCAGGGAGGTCCACAGCGCCTCGCGCACTCCCTCGTTGGTGAAGGCCGCTTCCCACCACCGCGTGGTGAAGTCGGTGATCGGGAACGCCCCGGAGGTGGTGGCGTTGAACGAGTTCACGATCACCAGCAGGAGCGGCAGGTAGATGGCAGCCATCACCGCGGCAGCGAAGATCCGCAGCGTGATTTTTGCGGAGCGGGAGAGTCTCATCGGCATGGCTCCTAGAGCTGCTTGAGGGCGCCGGATTTACGGGCCAGGAAGAGGTACAGGACGACGACGACGATCGGGACGGTGCCGAAAGCGGCGGCCAGGGGCGGGTTCAGGTTGATGTTGGAGGCGATGACGGTGCCGATCACCTGCGTCTTGCCTCCGACGAACTGCGCGGCGATGTAGTCGCCGAGGCTCAAGGAGAAGGTGAAGATGGACCCCGCGATGAAGGCGGGCTTGAGCAGCGGCACCGCCACGGTGCGGACGGTGGCCCAGGGTTTCGCGCCGAGGTCGGACGAGGCATCGAAGAGGTTGTCGGGGATCTGGCGGAAGGCCGAGTACACCGGGACCGCCATGTACGGGAACCAGAGGTAGGCCAGGGTGATGATCAGCGCAGCAGTCCCGTATCCCGGCCCGGTCAGGCCGAACGGTGCGAGCAGCCAGTCCAGCGGCCCACCGCTCATGAACGTGATCCGCCAGGAGAACACCTTCACGAGATAGCCGGCCCACAGCGGCAGCGTGATGCCGATGGCCAGCATCGCCCGCATGCGCGGTGAGGCCACCTTCGCCATGTACAGCCCCAGCGGAAGGGCCAGGACCGCGCACAACACCGTGACCGCCAGCGCGATGCCGATGGTGCGCAGCGCCGTCAGCTGGTAGGCCGGGACGGTCACGATCTCGACGAAGTTCTCCAGCGTGAACGCAGGAACAACCTTCGACGTGAAGGTATCCGTCGTCCAGAACGCCGTGACGAACAGCAGGATCAGCGAGCCGATGTAGAGCACGCCGAGCCACGCCAGCGGCAGGGCCAGGAGTCCGGCCAGCCTCAGTTTCGGCCGCGCGTGCAGCACTCGCGAGATGGTGTCGCCGGTGCCGCTGCGGGCCGCGACAGGCGCCTGCGTGCTGTCGGAGGTGATATCCGGCTTGATGGTTGGTGCTGCCATGACGGTTTTCGGCGGTGGTCCCCGCCGCTCTCCTTCGGGTGCGGTGCTGATGGTGTACGCGGACGCCGGGACGGCGTCGCGCGATGGAACACCGGTGGAACCAGGGCAGGGGCGCGACGCCGGCGGTCACCACACGCCGCACCCCTGCTGTCCTGGTTGCCGGTGACGGCAGGCTCAGCCCTTGATCTCGGTCCAGGCCTTGGTCCACTCCTGGTAGTTGGTGCAGGTGGCGTCGGTGCGACCGTCGATGCACTCCTCGACGGGCGTCGTCCACATCCACACCTGCTTGTAGTACTCCTCGTCCGTGGCGTGGAAGGTGGCGCAGTGTTCCTCGTTCTTCGTCGAGCCCTCACAGGCCAGGGCGTTCGCCGGCGCCATCCCGAAGTTCTGCGCGATCTGCGCGTTCACCTCCGCCGAGGACGCCCAGTCCATCCACTTGTAGGCGCAGTTCGGGTTCTCCGTCTCGGCGGCGAGCATCCATGTGTCCGACCAGCCCGTGGCTCCCTCCTTCGGCAGGACCGATGCCACCTCGCCGCCGTCGGCCTGCGCGATGTTGACGATGACCTGCCAGCCGGTGCCCAGCGCTGCCGTGCCCGAGGAGATGGAGGAAACCGCCTTCAGCGCGTCGTTCCAGTACTCGCCGGCGATCTCGTTCTGCCCCTTCAGCAGCTCGACGGCGGCAGCGAGCTGCTCCTTGTCCAGCGCATAGGGATTGGTGATGCCGAGCTCGGGCTGCGTGGCCATCAGGTAAACGGCTGCGTCGGCGATGAAGATCGGCGAATCGTAAGCCATGATCTCACCGGCGTACTCGCTGTTCGGGTCCCAGGTGGCCTCCCAGGAGTCCGGCGCCTCGGGAACGGCTGCGGTGTTGTACATGAGGACGTTCGCGCCGCGGCCGATCGGCACACCGTAGCTCTTGCCGTTGAGCGTGTCGTAGATCTGGCCCTTCAGCCCCTCCACGATGTTGCCGAAGTTGGGGATCAAGTCGGTGTTGATCGGGGCGACGTCGCCGCCTGCGATCAGGCGGAGGGATGCGTCGCCGGATGCCGAGACGAGATCGTACTCACCCGTGCGCATCAGCTGGACCATCTCGTCGCTGGTGGCGCCGACCTTGCGGTTCACGACGCAGCCGGTCTGGTCCTCGAACTCGCTGACCCAGTCGGCCTCGGGATTGGTGGAGCCGTCCTCGACGAACCCGGCCCACGCGATGATGTTGACTTCACCCTCGCCCTCTCCGACCTCGGTGGCGGCGGGGATGTCGGGGACTTCGATGCCGCCGGACGCAGCGGGTGTGGGAGCGGAACCGCCGCAGGCGGTCAGTGCCAGCGAGAGTGAGGCGAGCACTGCCAGTGGCAGTGCCTTCGTGATCTTCATGGGTGTGCCTTTCCTTGAGGGTGCGTCGTGGGTTGGAAGTATCGGGGGCTAGACGGTGTAGTTGAACCTGGAGGACCACTCGAGCCGCACGCGGTCGCCGCGATGTGCACTCGAGGCGCGCGAGTCGTTCTGCTCCTGGACGATGAGTTTCTGGCCTGCCGAGGTCCGTGCCACGAAGCGGGTGCTCGGGCCGGTGTAGACGATCTCCTCGATCACCGCTTCGACGCTGGACATCCCGGCCGCTTCGAGCGGCTCATCCGGCTGCCGGATGCGGATCCGCTCGGGCCTGATGCTCAGCAGTGCGTCCGATCCGGTAAGCCCTCGGGCGAGCTCGCCCTCGACGAGGTTCGTGTTGCCCAGGAACGAGGCCACGAACCGACTGCTCGGCCTCTCGTACAGATCCTCCGGCGTGCCTACCTGTTCGACCAGGCCCTCGTTGAAGACGGCGACGCGATCGGAGAGGGTGAGTGCTTCCTCCTGGTCGTGCGTCACGAAGACGAAGGTGATGCCGACGGTGCGCTGGATCTGCTTCAGCTCGACCTGCATCTGCTCGCGCAGCTGCTTGTCCAGGGCTCCGAGCGGTTCGTCGAGCAGCAGCACCTGGGGCCGCAACACCAACGCGCGGGCCAGGGCTACGCGCTGGCGCTGCCCTCCGGACAGCTGGGAGGGCAACCGGTCCGCGACGTGGGGCAGGCGGATCATCTCCAGCGCTTCGGCCACCAGCCGTCGGCGATCCCCGCGGCTGGTTCTGCGGAGCTTGAGGCCGTACCCGACGTTCTCGGCGACGCTGAGGTGCGGGAACAGCGCATAGTCCTGGAAGACGGTGTTCACGTCCCGCTCGAAGGGCGCCTTGCGCGTCACGTCCCGGCCGGCGAGGTCGATACGGCCCGATGACGGAAGTTCGAAGCCGGCGATCATACGCAGCACCGTGGTCTTGCCGGACCCCGACGGCCCCAGCAATGAGAAGAACTCGCCCTGCCGGATGTCGAGGTCCAGACCCTTGACGGCGGTGAACTCGCCGAAGGTCTTGACGACGTTCTGCAGGGAGATGGCAGGAGTGACGGCAGCTGCCGCGCTGACGAGGGAAGCGGCGCCGGAAGCGGCTGTTGCTTGCACGGGCTCTGGCCTTTCGGAGTACGAGTGTGACGTGGACTACAGGTCATGCATTACCTATGAAAGCAGATGTTAGATGTTAAGTTGGTCACGTCAGGTAAATTTCTTGTTACGGAAGGCCCGGCAAGCGACCTGGCAGGAGGGACTGCCGATCCCATGAACAGCGGTCTGGAAGGATGAAGCGCATGCCCCACGACGCGTCGCCCCGCCAGCGGCTGCTCGCCGCTGTCTTCGCCCCGCTCGGCGAGGGCGGGAGAGCACAACGCGTCGAGGACCGGATCATCGAGGGAATCTCTGCCGGTGTGCTCGCGGATGGCGACCGGCTCCCCAGTGAGGCCGAGCTCGCCTCGTCCATGGGCGTGGCGACGGTGACGGTCAGGGAGGCTTTGGTGGGTCTCCGGTCACGCGGCCTGGTCGCCACGCGCCGCGGCCGCGACGGCGGAACCTTCATCACGGTTCCCCTGGGTCGTCGTGGTGAACTCGTCCGTGACCGCCTGAGCGGAATGAGCCGCGTAGAGCTGCGCGACCTCGCGATCCACTACCGTGCCATCGCGGCAACCGCAGCGGAACTCGCCGCCGACTTCGCGGGCCCCGACGAGGCGGAGACCCTGCGACGCATCCTGCGCGGCTCCGGCCGGTTCGGGCTGAGCGGATCGCTCGTGGGCGAGTTCCTGCTCGAGTTGGCGGCGCTGAGCCAGTCCGCCCGACTGACCCGTGAATTCGTCCGGCTCTATAAGGCGTTCGGCCCACTGCTGTCGCTGCTCCACGAGGACGAGGAGTTCGACGCCGGGATGGTGCGGTTGTGCGAGCGCATTGCAGACGCCGTCGCTGCGGGCGATGCCGCCGAGGCCCGCACGACCGTGGTGGAGCAGATCTCCACCGCACTGGTCGCCCTGATCGATGAACACGCACGGCTTACCGCTACGCCGGGGATGATGCCGGCAAACGCCCAGAGGAGGACGGGATGAGTTCGACGACTGACCGCTACGTGGCACGCGGTACGCATCCCCTCGACGAGGTGGGCGGCTTCTTCGACGGCATCCTCGCGCAGGTCTCGACCTGGGTGCCGGCACTCGGGGCCCTCTTCGACGACCCGCTGCGGCCTCCGTCCACCAAGGCGGTCAACGCCGTCACCCAGCCTCTGGCCGCCGGCTTGATCAACAGCGGGCAGTGGCCGGTGGTCGGTGCGGGGTTCGTGGCGGCCGAGCATGCGATGGCTGACGCCGCCTGGCATATGGCGTGGTGGCAGGGTAAGGCGATGGAGCGCCTGGTGCTGCCCGCCGTCGCCTCCGCCTCGGCCGCCTACACGCGGCGGGAGTGGTTCACCAGGCCGATGGATACCGGGTACGCCCATGTCACCGGACCGTACGTCGATTTCCTCTGCACCGACGAATACACGATGACCATGACGGTTCCCGTCCTCGCGGGCGGCAGGCGCGTCGGAGTAGCGGGCGCCGATGTCTTCGTCGAATCGCTGGAGCCGCTCCTGCTTCCCGCGCTCCGGAAACTGCACCCCGCCGCCGCGCTCGTGAACCACGCGGGGCGCGTCATCGTCTCCGCCGAGGTACAGGTAGCGGCCGGGACCCTCCTGGCGCCCGGCGCGGTACCCCGCACCTCGGACATCAGCGCAGAGGATGACGCCGCCCTGCCGAGTCGCGGCGAACTGGAAGCCCCGCGGTTCGTCCAGCCACGGGCTCCCCTGCACGTCGGGGAGCGGCTTCTGGTGCGGCCCTGCGGCAGCTTGCCGCTGGCGGTCGTCCACCCGGCGGCGGGCTAGCTCGGCAGCCCCGGCTCAGCCTGCCCGCGTACGGCGTCGATCGGTCAGCCCTTGGCTCCGGGGACGGAGAACTGCTTCGGCAGCTTCATCCCTCGCTCGGCCATCATGTCCCGCAGGCGATCGGGACGGTCCGTGATGAGCCCATCGATCCCGAGGCCCATGAGGTAGCGCATCGTGGCGGGGTCGTCGACGGTCCACGGGATCACCTCCATGCCGGCGCGGTGCGCATCGGAGACCATTTCCGCAGTGACGTAGGGCTGGTAGCCGGGGTCGCCGATCTTCCCGCCCTGTGGGTTGCCGTGCACGGGTGAGATGGCGTCCACTCCCAGTTCCCGCGCCAGCGCGACGAGGTCCCCGTCGAAGTCGTCGGCGTCGAGCCCTCCGAGCCATGGCGAGGCCCCCGGCTGGCCGACCTGGAGGAAGCTGCCGTTGGTCAGGGCAACACGGGGCAGGGACGGGTCGAGCTCCTCCACCAGGCGCAGGGACCCCCAGTCGAAGCTCTGGATGCTCACCTGGCGGTCCATGCGGTGCTCGTGGATCTCGCCGAGCACCGCGGCGACGAACTCCTCACGTGGCGCGGTTTCGTGGGGAGCGCCGGCCTCGACCTTGGTCTCGATGTTCAGCATCACGGTGTTCGCCCGGTACTGCTTGACCAGCGTGAACACGTCGGCCAGTTCGATCATCGGACCGGTCGCCAGCTGCTGGTCAGGGAACTGGGGCAGTTGCCGATGCCCGCACTCCACCGTCTTCACCTGCTCCAGCGTGAGGTTGGTGATGTATTTCCCCACATAGGGGAACTCCGGATCGCCGGGGGTGGCCGGAGCTGTGTCGCGGCACTTTGCTGCGCTGATCTGGCGATCATGGGTGACCACGACGGCGCCGTCGGCCGTGACCTGCGTGTCCAGTTCCAGGGTGGTGACCCCGAGTGCCAGGGCGTTCCCGAAACTCGCCAGGGTGCTTTCAGTGAAGAGTCCCGTGCCGCCCCTGTGGGCCTGGAGGTCGAACCGGTCGTGCGGCCGCTCCGCGTTGGCAGGAGCTGTTCCGAGCGCTGTCGCGGCAAGGACCAGAAGGGCCGTGATCAGCACGGTGGGACGGGAGGCTCTCATGGGGTGGTCCTTCGCTGGGGGTTAGTGGCATCCCGACACTAGGATTCGCCGGTTAAACTCCCTGCACGGTGGATCAACCAACAGATGAACAGGACTTTCCTCTGCGCCGATGAATTCGCCCGACGGTTTCCGCCTATCTGTTGCCGCACGGACATAGGGTCAGAGCAACGCCACATCACGTGGCACGAGGAGCGCAGCATGTCGTCACCCCAGATCTACATCAGTTTTCCAGGGACCGCGCGAGAAGCGCTCGGGTTCTACGCCGAGGTCTTCGGCGGCACCGCATCGCTCTTCACGTACGAGGACTTCGGCAGGACGGACGGTCCGCCCGACGCCGTCGCCCACGGAGTACTCGACGGCGTCGTCTCCCTCGCGGGAGCGGACGCGGCAGCAGGGGAGGCGGCAATGCGCTGCGAGGGGATGATGCTCTCGCTGCTCGGCACAGCCGAACCACAGATCCTGCACGAGTGGTTCGACAGGCTTGCTGCCGGTGGAACGGTCGTCGACCCTCTCGCGCCCAAGCCGTGGGGTGCGTCGGACGGTCAGGTCATCGACCGACATGGGGTCCACTGGCTCGTCGGCTACGAGCCGGACCAGACCCAGCCGGACCAGTCCCAGCCGGAAGAGGGCGCACGATGAGCAGCGCCGGCACTCCCCGCGGTTTCACGCTGACCCGCGATCTGCGCGCGCCCCGCCACCAGGTGTTCAGGGCCTGGACCGAGCCGGAGCACCTCGCGTGGTTCTACAACCCGGCGATGCCCACGCCGACGACCCCCATCGAGGTCGACCTCCGGGTAGGCGGGACGTGGCGCCAGCAGATGGTGGTCACCGAGGACCTCCAGTACCCGACCGGCGGGGTGTACCTCGAGATCGTGCCCGACGAGAGGCTGGTCTTCCGGTGGGGAGCAGCCGGAGGATGGCCCGACCTCTCGGGCCCCCGCGAACAGGAAGCACCCGTCGTGACCCTCGAGCTACGGGATACCCCGGAGGGAACGCGGCTGGAGCTGGGGGTCGCGTTCTCCGACCATCTCGACGACGAGGAAGTGCGGAGCCTGATCGAGGGCGGTACCCGTGACGGGTGGGGCGCCACGATCGACCGCGTCGCACTCAGTACCGCCCTCACCTCGGCGTGAAACGTGAGCGCTCGGGGGCGACAGCTGAAGGCTGCGCCGGGCTCAGGCTCCCTGCGCCGCCCGGTGCTCCTCGGCCAGGCTCCTGTACCGCTCCGCGTTCGCCTTCACGCCGGCTACCTCGTCGTCGCTCAGCTGCCGTCGCACCTTCGCGGGCACTCCCGCAACGAGCGATCGCGGTGGCACCGATGTGCCCTCCAGGACCACGGCGCCGGCTGCGACCAGCGACCCGCTGCCGATGACCGCGCCGTTCATGACGGTCGCGCTCATGCCGATCAGGCAGTCGTCCTCGATGGTGCAGCCGTGCACGACTGCACTGTGGCCCACGCTGACCCGGTCACCGATGGTCGCGGGGAACCCGGGGTCTGCATGGACGACGACGTTGTCCTGCAGGTTGGACCCCTCCCCCACGCGTATGGGCGCGGTGTCGGCACGGACGGTGACGCCGTAGAAGACGCTCGATCCCGGGCCGAGGACGACGTCGCCGATCAGTGACGCCGTCGACGCGACGAACACCGTGTCATGGACTGCGGGGACATGCCCGCGGAACGGGATGATGCTCACGCCGACACCAGCTTCCCGTTGAGCATGCGCTGGACCGGCGTGGGGGCGTCGTCGCGCAGCACCCCCGGCAGCCGGGACTGCGGGAAGCCCTGGTAGGCGACGGGCCGGAGGAACCGGAGGATGGCTGCGGTTCCGACGGACGTCGTGCCGGCCTGGGTGGTCGCGGGGTAGGGTCCGCCGTGGTGCTGCGCGTACGTGACGGACACGCCGGTGGGCCACTGGTTCCAGAGGAGGCGCCCGGCCCGCTTCGCGAGTTCGCGAATGAGGTCCTGCACGTCGTCGTCGTCCTCGCCGTGGATGCTCGCGGTCAGCTGACCCTCCAGCACGCGTGCCAGGCGCAGCAGATCGCCCTCGTCCTGGTAGGTGACGACCAGCGCGGCCGGACCGAACCGCTCGGCGAGCAGGCCGGAAGGATCGCCCAGCACATCCCCGATGCTCGTTACCAGGAGCGTTGCTTCCGGTGGATCCGAGAAGGCCTTCTCGCCTCCCAGCAGGGGCGCGACGCCCGGGTGGGACACGAGCTCCTGCAGGGAACGGACGTACCCTTCCTGGATCCCGTCATTGAGCAGTGGCGACGGCGGCGGGGGCGTCTGCGAGCGCAGGTGGACCAGCATGTCCTCCGGGACGACGAGCACGCCCGGCTTGGTGCACAGCTGCCCGGAACTGGCCGTCATGGAGGCGAAGAAGCCCGAGGCGATGTCTGCACCCCTGGCATGGGCGGCCGCCCTGGTGACGAAGGTCGGGTTCACGCTGCCCATTTCCGCGAAGAAGGGGATGGGCGTCTCGCGGGCGTTGGCGAGATCGAACAACGCCCGTCCTGCCGCGATCGATCCGGTGAAGGATCCCGCCTGCACCCGGGGATCCACCAGGGCTGCGCGCCCGGCGTCGAGGCCGAAGATGACCGAGTACAGCCCGGACGGAGCATCGGCGTCACGAAGGGCGGCCTGGATGACGACCGCTGTCGCGACCGACAGCTCGGGATGCCCGGGGTGGGCCTTGAGGATGACCGGGCACCCGGCCGCGAGGGCGGCAGCCGTATCGCCGCCGGCCCCGCTGAAGGCGAACGGGAAGTTGCTGGCCGCGAAGACCAGGACGGGGCCCACGGGTTCCAGCACCCGGCGCAGGTCCGGGCGCGGAGCCCCCATGGGCCACTGCTCGTCCGCGGTGTCGATGCGGATGTCCTGGTAGGAGCCGTCGTCGAGCACCTCGGCGAAGAGCCGGAGCTGGAACGTCGTCCTCTTCAGCTCGCCGCGCAGGCGGGCCTCGGGAAGGAAGGTCTCCCTGGTCCCCAGGTCGATGAGAGTGTCCGCCGCCCCGTCCAGGTGGTCCGCGATGGCGCGAAGCGCCGCAGCCCGGTTCCGGGCGGGCGTCGCGGCCCACGGATCCGCGGCAGTCGCTGCCGCGGACAGGACCTGCTCGAGTTCCTCGGTCCGGGTGTCCTCAATCGTGCTGTTCATGGCCCGTCAGTCCTCTCCGATGCTGCTCATGCTGTCTGTGCTGTCTCCGGCTGGTTCACGAGGCAGCGTAGCCGCTCGCCCCGACCTGCACGGTACGCCTCCTCGGCGGCGAGCCGTTGCAGCGCGGCCAGTGACGCCTCGGAGTAGAAGGCTGCGTGCGGCGTCAGGACCGCGTTGGCATGTCGTCTCAATCCGTGGTCCGCGGGCAGGGGCTCCGGGTCGAAGACATCCAGGGCGGCTCCTGCGAGCTGTCCGGCGTCGAGGGCGGCCAGGACGGCGTCCTGGTCGACCAAAGTCCCGCGCGCCGTGTTGACGACGAAGGACCCCGGCTGCATCTTCCGCAGGTTTTCCGCGTTCACGACCTTGTAGGTGTCCGGAGTCGCAGGTGCGTGGAGTGAGACGACGTTCGCCCTGCGGAAGAGGGTGTCCAGGTCCACGAGCTCGATGCCGTGGTGGGCCGCGACCGACGGATCGAGAAAGGGGTCGAAAGCCAGGACGGGGAACCCGAAGGGCTTGAGCCGGGCGACGACGCCGAGCCCTATGCGGCCCAGCCCGATCAGCCCGACCGTGGTGTCTGCGGAGGCACGGATAGGAGCCAAGGACGGCGGCGAGATCCAGCCTCCCCCACTGAGCACCCGATCGAACTGCACGAGCTTGCGCACGAGGACGAGGATCAGGCTCAGCGTATGGTCGGCCACGGTGTCGGCGCCGTAGTCGGGGACGTTGCAGACCGAGATCCCCCGCTCGTTCGCCGCCTGGAGGTCGACGTTGTCGTAGCCGATGCCATACCGGATGACGACCGCGCCGGGCGGCAGCCCGTCGAGCACCGACGCCGTGATGGGCGCGAAGTTCACCAGGACGACGTCGGCCCCGCGGACCGCCTCGCGTGCGGCCTCTTCCGTGGTTGCCTGGTACACCTCGAAGCCGGCGCTGAGCGCTGCGGCGGCGGCGCGCTCGTCGTCGAGTCCCCGGAAGTTGTGGTCCGTGACGACGATGCGCATCACCGTACCCCCACCGTTGCGGCCAGGCCGCGCTCGGAGAGGCTGCGGATGAGGTCGCGGATGCCGAATTCCCAGGGCGGTGCCGCCTCCGAGGAGGTGACGCGGTTGACGAGGGTGCCGAGCTGAGGGCTGGAGATCCTGACGATGTCGCGCGGATGGTGGGTGAATCCCATGTCCGCACCGTCCCGGTCGGCGGTCGGGGCGAAGAGCGTTCCGAGGTAGAGCAGGATCCCGTCGGGGTATTGGTGGGAATCCCCGACCGTGTACCGGGCGAGCTCTTCCGGGTCCCGCGAGATGAGGGGCATGGAGCTGGCCCCGTCGAGGACGAAGCCGTCGTCCTCGCCCAGTACCTCGAGCCGGACCTCGGCGGCCCGGACGTCGTCGAGGCTGAATGCGTCGTCGAACAGGCGGATGAACGGGCCGACGGCGGCGGAGGCGTTGTTGTCCTTCGCCTTCGGCAGCAGCAGCGCTGACCGGCCTTCGACGTCCCGCAGGTTGACGTCGTTCCCCAGGGTCGCGCCGACCACCTGCCCCGTGGACGTCACGAGGATCGCGACCTCCGGTTCGGGGTTGTTCCAGGTGGAGACGGACGCGACACCGATGTCCTGGCCGCAGCCCACCGCCGAGAGGACGGGTGCCTTGGTGAACACCTCCGGGTCCGGGCCCAGTCCCACCTCCAGGTACTGCGACCACAGGCCCTTGGCCGACAGTTCGGCCTTCAGGGCGTCCGCGTCGGCGCTGCCGGGCCGGACCGTCGTGAGGTCGGCTCCGACGAGCTGCTCCAGTTCGGCGCGGAAGGAGGTGGCCGCATGCTTGTCGCCGCCCGCGCGTTCCTCGATCAGCCGTTCCATGAGCGAGTTCGCGAATGTCACTCCGGCCGCTTTCAGCACGGACAGGTCGACGGGAGCGAGGAGGCGGACGCCGGTGCCGCGCTCGTCGAGCGAGTTGCGCAGGACGTCGTCGAGGTCCCAGCTGCGGGTTCCTTCCGCCGCCGCGACCTGTGCCGCGGGGTCGGCGGATTCGAGCAGGTCGCTCATGGTGGGGAAGTCGTCCGTGATGTCGTGGACGCGGCGGTCCCGTACGACGACGACGCACGGCCCGTTGACCTCGGGATCGAGGACCCGGCCCACGAGGGTTGCTGCGTCTGCGTCGACCGGCAGGACATCGGCGTGGTTTTCGAGAAGGTGCATCGGCTTCTTTCAGGAGCTCGTGCTCGCGTGGTTCCTCACGCGGCGGGAATGGATTCGTGGAGCCGGTAGGCGTTGATCGCGGCCCCGCCGCGCACGGCTGCCAGGTCGGAGGCGGACAGGCCGGTGGCGGCCACGAGCGCGGAGAGGTCCTGCCACGCCTCCCGGTAGCTGCGCTGGAGCAGGATGACGGGCCAGTTGCTGGCCAGCATCGACCGCTGCGGGCCGAACTGTGCGAGCGCCCAGTCCACATAGCGAGCGAGTTCGTCGGGCCGCCACTGGGACCACGCGGTCAGGACGTCGATCCCGACGGAGACCTTGATGGAGACGGAGGGCGACGTCGCCAGCTCGGCGATCTGCCCCGCCCACGGCTCCCAGCCGGCGGAATCCACCGGCGGACGCGCGAGGTGGTCGAGCACGACCCGGAGGTCGGGGACCGCGCGCGTCAGGGCGCCGACCGCCGACACCTGGTCGGGAGTGACGGGCACGATGTCCCAGGACAGTCCCCGCTCGGCGAGGTCCCCGAACAGGGAGATGACGTCGGGGTTGCCCAGCCACTCGAGCGAACGCTTCCCCACGAGGCAGCGGACCCCTGCCCACGCCGTCGTGTCCGCGCGTGCCAGCTCGGCCCTGGCCGCCTCGGGCTGCTCGAGCGGGAGCCAGCCGACGACGCCGGCCACCGTGCCGCACGAGGAGGCGTAGGCCGCGAGCCGGTCGTTCTCGTCGCTGCTGTCGACCGACTGGACGAGCACCGTCGCGTCGACTCCGGAGCCGACGAGCTCCGAGGCCAGGTCGGCGGGTTCGTAGTCCCGCGCGATGTGGCTGTGGTCGGACGTGCGCCAGGCCTGCTCCTGGGCCTCGAGCTTCCAGTAGTGGTGGTGCGCGTCGACGACGCGGGGTGCATGCTCCTGTGCCTGCTCCATCAGTATCCCTTCCATCGGGGTGTGCGGTGCTCGGTGAAGGCTGCGACGCCCTCCTGGAAATCTGCGCTGCCGTAGCACTCGAGCAGGAGGTCGTCGCCGTTCGCGGCCGGATCCTCCTGCAGGCGCCGGTCCATCTCCTTGAGCGCGGCGATGGTGACAGGGGCCGTCTGGCTCATCCTGGTGCTGAGCTTCGACAGCGTGGCCTCGAACTCCTCGTGCGGCACCACCTTGTACACGAAGCCTGCCTTCTGTGCTTCCCCGGCGGGCAGGAGTGCTGCGGCGAGGAGCATGGCCATGGTGCGTCCCTGGCCCATGCGGGCCTGGAGCCGCCTCAACACCACCGGGGGAATGCAGTTGCCGACCGTCCGGGCGATCGGCACCCCGAACGTCGAGGACTCGGTGGCGATGACGACGTCGGAGCAGGCGGCGATCGCCAGTCCGGCGCCGACGGCGGGACCATCGACGGCGGCGATGACCGGGATGCTGAGCTTCAGCAACGCGTCGAGGATCGCGCCGACCCGCTGCTCGTACTCGAGCCCCTGCTCGCCGGTCGTGAAGGACGAGAACTGCGTGATGTCGGTGCCGGCGGCGAAGGCCCCGCCCTGGCCCCGGATAACCAGGACCCTGACCGACGGGTCCGCCGCCGTCTGCGCGAGGGCTTCAGCGAGCTCGTCGTACATGCGCCAGGTGAGGGCGTTGTGCCGCCCCGGGTGGGACAGGACCACCTGGAGGATCGGCCCGCTCCTCTCGAGCAGGATCCGCCCCTCGTCAGCAGCGGTGGCCCTCATGTTCCCAGCACCTCGTCGTTGTGCTCCCCGAGCAGCGGTGGGTGCCGACGGATGGTGGGAGGAGTCCGGCTGAGCCGGATGGGGGACCCGATGACCTCGACGCGCCCTTCGACGGGATGGTCCATGAACTTGATCATGTCCCGTTCCTTCACGTGGGGGTCCTCCTCGAGGACCTGCTGGTAGTTCTGGATGGGACCTGCGGGGATGCCCGCGCCGAGGAGCACGTCGACCCACTCCGCCGTCGTCCTCCCGGTGAAGACCGCCTCCAGTTCCGCGACGAGTGCCGCCCTGTTGGCCATCCGGCTGGGGTTGTCGATGAAGCGCGTGTCCGACAGGAGCCGGGTGAGCTCGGTGCACTCGCAGAGACGGTTCCACAGCCGGTCGTTGTTCGCTCCGATCGTGACGTACCCGTCCTTCGTGGCAAGGGCCTGGTACGGCGCCGACATGCGGTTCGCTGATCCGAGGGCCAGCGGCGCATCGCCCGTCGTCCAGAATTCCGTGGACTCCCAGACAGAGAGGGCAAGAGTGGATTCGAAGAGGGAGGTCTCGAGGTATTGCCCCTGCCCGGTCTCCTTGCTCGAACTCCAGGCGGCGAGGATCCCGACGGCGCAGAACAGCCCCGCGCCGAGATCAGCGACCGGGATCCCGCTCTTCACGGGG
The DNA here is from genome assembly GCF_002929745.1 of Arthrobacter sp. B1805. Lineage (GTDB taxonomy): Bacteria > Actinomycetota > Actinomycetes > Actinomycetales > Micrococcaceae > Arthrobacter_D. The sequence goes on along the minus strand of NZ_PJIQ01000002.1, from coordinate 288,903 downwards.
CGGCCGTCGGGTTCCCCGGTGATGCTCATGACGCCGGCCATGGCCTGCGCGATGAGGTCGTACCCGGGCCGCGTGGCGTAGGGGCCGGTCTTCCCGAACCCGGAGATGCTCGCGACGACCAGGCGGGGGTTGATGGCACTGAGGGTGTCGAAGTCGAGTCCGAGCCGTTCGGCGACCCCCGGCCTCCAGTTCTCGATCACGACGTCGGCGGTCCGTACGAGCCGGTAGAAGGAGTCGCGCCCCTCCTGGGTCTTGAGGTCGAGGGTGATGCTGCGCTTGTTCCGGTTGAGGCTGAGGAAGGCCCGGCTGTCCTCCCCCTTGCCGGAGGTTCCCCAGGAGCGCCGGGTCTGGTCTCCGTCCTGGGGGTTCTCCACTTTGATGACGTCGGCGCCCAGGTCGGCGAGCACCATGGTGCAGAACGGTCCCGCCATGACCTGGGTGAGGTCGAGGACGGTCATGCCGGTGAGTGCCTGGGCGGCAGGTGGCCCTGCGGGCGGCGGTGGTGATGGGGGCACGGAACTCTCCTCTGTCAGGTCGGTACGGGGATCGGGTGATCGGGCGGGCAGGGGCGGCAGCGCCGCCCCTGCCCCGGGTGCGTTATCCCGTAGCGCCGAGCCCTGCGTTGACCTCGGTGAAGAAGTCGGACACGGCCTGCTCGATGGAGACCTCGCCGAAGCTCACGCGCTCGTACGCACGGGTGTAGGACTCCTCGAAGGTGGCCTGGTAGCCGGGAGGGTAGACGACCGTGGGCGGCTCGGACTCGGCGATCTGCTGGTAGAGCTCGAGGTCGTGCTTGCGGAGCTCCGGCAGTTCGGGGTTCTCCAGCTGCGCCTCGAGGTGGCGGGAGTTGGTGACTGCACCGTTCGACGACGCGAACACGGCCGCCGCTTCGTCGTTGTTCGCCCAGAAGTCGATGAAGGCCGCCGCCGTCGGGACGTTGTCGCAGTTGACGGGGATGGCGAAGCCGGACGTGAACAGCACATTGCCGGGGCCGGCCTCCCCCGAGGGAAGGGGAAGGGAGGTCAGTGTCTGGCCGTTCCCGAGCCCGTCCAGTGTGGCCTGCGAGTTGATGATCGAGTTGCCCGGCGCGGTGTCGGCGACCGTCACCCCGCGGGAGACGTAGCTCTGCTCGGGCTGCTCGGGCTGCTCGCTCATCTGCGCCGGCGTTGCCGTCGCTCCGGCTTTGCGCATCTCCTCCCACATGGTCCAGTACTCGGCCAGTGCCTCCTCGGAGAAGCCGAGCTTGCCGTCCTTGAAGAGGGTCTCACCCTTCGCCGCCATGTAGCTGATGAGGAAGTTCGGGCGTCCGCCGCTCAGCGAGAGTGCGGACACTCCCTCCGGCAGGTTCGGCTGCATCTCCATGGCCCAGCTCTGCAGGTCCTCCCAGGTGTAGCCCTCGGGCAGCATCTCGCTGCCCGCCTGCTCCACGAGGGTCTCGTTGACGACGAGGGCGTCGTAGGCGGCACCGTAGGGAACGACGTACAGGTTGCCGTCGGTCCCGCGGCCCGTGTCGAGGACCTCCTCGGGGATGTCGCTGACGTCGATCGCACCGGATTCGATCATCGGATCGAGGGGGAGGAACAGGTTGCGGGACGTGTAGTCGTTCAGCTGCCTGCCCTGCATCTGGGTGAGGCAGGGCAGGTTGCCGCTGGTTCCCTGCACGTTGAGCCGCTGGAAGTAGGCACCGAAATCGGCGAACTCGCGCTCGATGGTGACGCCCTCGTGCTCCTCCTCGAACATGTCCGCGACGGCGTTGGTCACCTCGTTGCGCTGGCCGGCCCCCCACCAGGCGAGCCGGGCGGAGCCCGTGACCTCGCCCTGCCCGTCCACGACCTCGTCGCCGCTGGGGGCCTCTCCCACGCTGGTGCCGCCTGCACACGCGGACACTGCCAGCAGTGCTCCGAGTGCTGCCGTGGCCGCGACCGTGCGGTGCCGGCGTCGTGTGGCTGAAGATTGAATCGTCATTGTTTCCTCCATGGTTGTGTCGGGTGATCGGTGGTTCCGGCGAAGATGGGACGGTGCCGGCGGTGCTATTTGAGTCCGCTGGTGGCGATGCCCTCGATGAGCAGTCGCTGTGCGGCGAAGAAGAAGCCGACGACGGGCGCCAGTGAGAGCGTCGCCATGGCGAAGAGGGGTCCGAACGTGGACTGCCCGGTCGCATCCAGGAAGCTGTTGAGGCCCTGGGTGACCGTCCAGAGCTCCGGGCGGTTGAGGTAGAGCAGCGGGCCGAGGAAGTCGTTCCAGGTGTTGATGAACGTGAACAGCGCCGTCGTGCCGAGCGCCGGGATGGACAGCGGCAGGATGATCCGGCGGAAGATCCCGACGTGGCCGCAGCCGTCCAGCCGTGCCGCGTCATCCAGTTCGCGGGGAAGGGTGCGCATGAACTGGACCATCAGGAAGATGAAGAACGCATCCGTCGCGAGGAACTTGGGCACAGTCAGCGGCAGGATCGTGTTGATCCAGGCCAGTTCGTTGAAGAGCACGTACTGCGGCACGAGGGTCACGTGGTACGGCAGCAGCATCGTGCCGAGCATGACCGCGAAGAGCGTCCGCTTGAACGGGAACTCGAGCCGGGCGAAGGCGTAGGCCGCCAAAGCGCAGGCGATGACGTTGCCGACCACGGACAGCAGGGTGATCAGGAGCGAGTTGAAGAAGTACCGCGAGAAGGTGAAGGACCCGAGGGTCCAGCCGTCCACGTAGTTGTCCAGGGTGAAGTTGCCCGGCCAGAGGCTCAGGGTGTTGAAGGTCTCGTTGGCCGGCCGGAAGGATGCCCCCACCATCCACAGCAGGGGGTAGAGGATGACGATCAGGACGACGATCATCGTGAAGTGCCTCGCGACGGCGAGCACCATCTTGTTGCGGGACATCGTGCGACCGAACAGGGGCTTCCGGGGAGCGGGTGCGTAGGTGGTCATCGTTCGTCTCCGTAGTGGACCCAGTACCGGGCCGATGCGAACAGGAGGGCGGTGAAGATTCCGAGCACCACGACCAGTGCCCATGCCATGGCGGATGCGTACCCCATCTCGAGGTTGGCGAAGCCGCGCTGATAGAGGTAGAGGGTGTAGAACAGGGTGGAGTTCAGCGGACCGCCGCTGCCGTTGCTGATGACATACGCGGGGGTGAACGCCTGGAAGGCGTTGATCGTCGTCATCAGGATGTTGAAGAAGATCAGCGGCGTCAGCAGTGGCAGCGTGACGTGGCGGAAGCGGCGGAAGACGTTCGCTCCGTCCACCGATGCCGCCTCGTGCAGCTCACGTGGCACCTGCCGCAGCCCCGCCAGGAAGATGATCATGGTGGAGCCGAAGGTCCAGACGTTGAGGACCACGAGCGTGTACAGCGCGCTGTTGGGGTTGCCGATCCAGCTCTGGCCCTGGATCCCGAAGACCGCCAGCACCTGGTTGAAGATGCCCTCCTGCCCGAAGACCTGGCGCCAGAGGAGCGCGATGGCGACACTGCCGCCGATCAGGGAGGGAAGGTAGAACGCCGCGCGGTACACGGACAGCGCCTTCATGCCTTGGTTCAGGATCAGGGCGACGCCGAGGGAGGCGACCAGCACGGCCGGCACCGAGACGACGACGTACAGGAAGGTCACCTGGACGGAGTCGATGAACCGGGGATCGGCCGCCAGCATGCGTTCGTAGTTCGCGAAGCCGGCCCAGACCGGCGGCGAGAGGAGGTCGTACCTCGTGAAGGACAGGTACAGGGAGTAGAGCATCGGGCCGATGGTCAGCAGCAGGAGGCCGACGATCCAGGGCGACAGGAACCCGAAGGCGACCCACGCCTCCCGCCGTGAACCTGACCGGCGGGACGCCGTCCGGCGCTTCGTGCCGGTGCCCCCGCCGTCGGACGGACCGCCAGCGAGCGGCGGCGTGTCCAGGAGGGCGGCCTGTGCGGTTCTGGTGACGTCAGTCATCGTTGTCCTTCCCGTCGTGGTCGTGTTCCTCGCCGGCCGCTGCGTCCCGCGCGTGGGACTCGACGTAATCCGGCAGCAGCTGGCTCAGGAGGGCTGCGAAAGGGGCGGAGGTTTCTGCTGTCCGTGCAGCGGTGAGGAACTCGAAGAGGTCCTTGCTCCAGGGCCTGTCCTTGACCGCTGTTCCGCCCGCGGAGTACGCGGCCGCCGTGTCGTCGAAGAACCCCCAGTTGGTGGCCACCCATGACGCTCCGGTGGAGGTGGCCACGGCCTTGAGCACCGTCTCGGGAGCTACCCCGTACTTTCCCGCCACGTCCAGCGCCTCGTGGGCACCGGCCAGCGCGGAGAACATCATCATCTGGTTGGCCAGCTTGGTGGCCGCTCCGGTGCCCGGAGCGCCGGCCAGCAGCACCTCGCTGCCGACGGCACGCACCACGTCCTCGACGGCGTCGAAGTCCTCGCGCTCCGCTCCTACAAACACCGTCAGGTCGCCCTTGCGTGCCCTGGCCGAACCGCCACTGACGGGAGCGTCGATGAAACGCGTCCCGTGCTCCCGGGCCGTCGCGGCGAGGGACTGGGCCGATGCCGGGAGGATGGTGCTGTGGACGATCACCGCTCCGTCGGTGCTGGTGGCGAAGTACCCCCGCTCCCCCAGCAGGATGGACTCCACGGCGGCGTCGTCCGGAACCACGAGCACGAGGACGTCCGCGGACGCGAGCTCCTCGACGGACTCGGCGCTCTTCGCGCCGGCGTCCACACAGGATCGGGCTTTGTCCGGCGCCGGGTCGAAGACGGTGAGGGGCCAGCCGTCGTCGAGCAGGGCGTGTGCCATCGGCAGGCCGAGGTTCCCGAGTCCGGCGAGGCCGATCGTTGTGGTGCGTGGCTTCGTTGCCATACTTCCTCCGGAAGCGTTGCAGTGGTGCCGGGCGGGCCCGGCACCACTGACTGACAGTGATGGGGAGTTACAGGCCTTCGTAGTAGGCGACGACGGCGTCGATGTCGACGGAGCTGTCCTTCGGCCGGCCCTGCGCCTTGTACAGCTTCGTGCGGGCGTGCATGTCCGCCAGCAGGATCGCGCGGGCGTGGGTCGCCACTTCGTGGGCCACGGCGGCGGGGACGACGATGATGCCGTCGTCGTCGCAGCCGACGATGTCCTCGGGCTGGACCTGCACTCCGCCGCAGGCGATGGTCGTCTGGACCTCAACGACCTCGATACGGCCCGGGATGATGGTGCGTCCGCGTTCCCGGACACAGATGGGGTTGCGCTGGAGGGTCACCTCGCCGGTGTCGCGGCAGTAGCCGTCCGTGATGATGCCCGCTGCGCCTGCGCCGACGGCGGCCATGACGTTTTCGGAGCCCCAGAAGCCCACTTCGCGGCCTCCGCCGGAATCCATGACGATCACGTGGCCGGGTCGCAGGTCCGCCGGGAGCTTCTTGTGGCCGTGCTTCTCGAACCAGATGCGGTGGGCCTCGACGATGTCCTGGGTGGAGTCCAGCTTCCACATGGGCTTGTTGGACGGCACGCAGCGGATGGTTGCCGCGTGCCCCCAGAACTTCATGCCGTACCAGAGGGGGTGGATGGCGGGGTCCATGAGGTTGATGTCGAAGTAGCCGATGCCATCGAGGGCGTCGGCCACGTCCGCCACGCGGAGGTGCTTGTACAGGCTGTTGAGGTTCTCGGGATCGGCCTTCTCGTAGTCGGGGGCCGTGCTGTTGGTCAGCGTCGTCATGGGACACCTTTCGCTTCTTCGGGAACAGTTGTCGCGCAGCGACCTGCCATCGATCTGCTGCCGGGTTTCGCGTCAGTGATCCGTGTCACTTTCTCGCTTGCATATTGTCTACAGCATTCAGTCGACATAAGACAAGAGCCAGCGGCATAATGGACGGAACGTCTCATCCTCAACCCTCGATGGAGGATCCCCCGTGGTCACGTCCACCAGTGCCTCCGCCCCGTCGGTCTCCGGCCGCATCAAGTCCTCGAGCCTCGTGGACCTCGCGGCCGAGGCCATCCGCAAGCAGATCCTGTCGGGGTCACTCGGCCCGGGCGACCGCCTCATCGAGGAACGCCTGACCGAGGAGTTGGGCATCAGCAGGCCGCCACTGCGGGAGGCGTTGCGCATCCTGTCGCAGGAAGGGCTTATCGAGACGCGTCCACGTCAGGGCTCCATCGTCGCCACCCTCACGGACCAGGACGTGTTCGAGATCCTGACCCTGCGCTCCGCCCTCGAGAAGCTCGCGGTGGAACTCGGCGTGCCCGTGTCGGACCCGCACAGGCTCGAGCGCTGCCGGCATGCCCTCGAACAGATGGAGGACTGCGCGCGGCGCGAGGACAGGGCAACGCTCGTGGAGCGAGGGTACGCCTTCCATGCGTCGATCGTCGCCCTGGCCGGGCACCGCCGGCTGGAAACCACCTACGCCTCGGTGCAGCAGCAACTGCTGCTCTGCATGGCGCGGAACCTGTACGTACGGGAGCACTACCACGAGAACCTCGTGGACCACGTGGCCCGGCACCGGTTCCTGCTGGAGCTGATCGAGGCGGGCGACCCGCAGGCTGTACTCGCGGAACTGGCCGTGCACGGGGAGCGGTCGTTCACGGAACCGCAGCCGGGAAAGCCGGACGGACGCCAGAACACCTAGGGAAGGCACCGGCGCCGGCAGGTACCTTCCCCAGGATGAGCTGACAGTTTTACCGTGAGGATCCCGCGGTCGAACTCCGGGTCTCGTCGGACTCGGGATCATCGGTCCGGTCCTCGGAGTCAGCGGTGGTCATGCTTCCGCCCTCCACCTGGTCGCGGGCGAGCCTGGCGTCGTCGCCCCGGGTCTTCATGAGGCTGGCGACGGTGGCGACGGCGATGGTGGCGCCGATGAAGAGCAGCGAGAACCAGATCGGGATCTCGGGTACCCAGAGGAGCGGCTGGCCACCGTTGATGAAGGCCAGCTCGTTGACGTGCAGGGCGTGGAAGACGAGCTTCACGCCGATGAACGCGAGGATGACGGCGAGCCCCTGGGCGAGGTAGACGAGACGTTCAAGCAGTCCACCGATGAGGAAGAACAGCTGGCGCAGGCCCATGAGCGCGAAGGCGTTGGCCGTGAAGACGATGTACGCCTCGTTCGTCAGGCCGTAGATCGCGGGAATGGAGTCGACGGCGAAGATGAGGTCCACGAAACCGATCGCGATGATCGTGAGCAGCATCGGCGTGACGAAGCGGGTGCCGCCCTTCTTCACGGTGAGCTTGTCCTCGTGGTACTCGTCGGTGACGGGCAGCACGCGGCGGACGAGCTGCATGAACCTGCCGTCGGCCGGGTTGGCGTCGTGGCTGCCGAACGCCTGCTTGTAGGCGAGGAAGAGCAGCAGGGCGCCGAAGATGTAGAAGATCCAGGAGAAGTTCTCGATCAGTCCCGCGCCGATGGCGATGAACCCGCCGCGGAGGACCAGGGCGATGATGATGCCGATCATCAGCACCTTCTGCTGGTACTTCTTCGGAACCGCGAAGCCCGTCATCACGATGAGGAAGACGAACAGGTTGTCGATCGACAGGGCCTTCTCGGTGAGGTAGCCGGCGAAGTACTCGCCGCCGTACCTCCAGCCCGAGACGACGCCGATACCCACGCCGAACAGCAGGGCGAGGCCGATGTAGAACGCGGACCAGCGGGCCGATTCGGCGATGGTCGGTTCGTGGGGTTTGCGCACGTGCGCGAAGAACTCGTAGACGAAGAAGAGGATCGTCACGGCAAGCGTGATCAACCAGATCAGGGGTGTGACCTGCATGAGGGGTGCTCCCAAGGGTAGGCGTCGGGCATAGGCGCCAAGGTCTCCTCCGCCCGGCCAGAAGCCGGAGCCGATTGCCCGGGATGCAACGGTGCATCCGTAGTGACGGGTCAATCGCAGTCGGGAGTACTCCCCTTGATACATCCAGCCTAACGGACGCTCTGCTGTTCCCGTTCCCGAGGTGCTGCGCCCGACGCCGTCGGGCGGGTGGTTAGGCTGGGTGGATGGCGACAGTGATTCTCGTGCGGCACGGCCGCACCACAGCGAATGCGTCCGGTCTGCTGGCCGGTCGGACCCCCGGCGTGAGCCTCGACGACGTCGGCCGCGACCAGGCGGCCGCCGCCGGAGCGCGGATCGCGGCGGTGCCCGTCGTCGGGGTCGTGTCGAGCCCCCTCGAGCGCTGCCGGCAGACCGCGCAGTTCATCCTCGACCGCCAGGGCGGAACGCCCCAGTCAACGCTCGACGACGATCTCACCGAATGCGACTACGGCCAGTGGCAGGGCCGCACGCTCACCGACCTTGCAACCGAGAGCCTGTGGTCGGTGGTGCAGTCGCAACCGTCCGCCGTCACCTTCCCGGGCGGTGAGTCCATGGCCACGATGCAGGCCCGGTCCGTGGCTGCGATACGGCGTCAGGACGCAGCCTTCGAAGCCGAGCACGGGCCGGGGGCCGTGTGGGTGGCGGTGAGCCACGGTGACATCATCAAGTCGATCCTCGCCGACGCGCTCGGCATGCACCTCGACCTGTTCCAGCGCATCACGGTGGGCCCCGCGTCGGTGTCGATCGTGCACTACGGTGCGAGCCGCCCGAGCGTGTACGCGACCAACACCGACGCCGGGGACCTGTCCTGGCTGGCCGCCAGCGTCGCCCCCGCCGATGCGCCGGTCGGCGGTGGCGCAGGGCACACGGCGCCACCGGCCCGTTGAGCCTAAAATAGACCCATGCCTACAACTGTTCACGAGTTCGCCTGGCCTGATCGCGTCGTCGTCGGCACCATCGGCGTTCCGGGGCAGCGCACGTTCTACCTGCAGGTGCGCACGGGGAAACAGATCGTCAGCATCGCGATGGAGAAGCAGCAGTCCGCGCAGCTCGCCGAGAAGATCGACGAGATCCTCGACCAGCTCATTACCCTCGACGGCAACCCCTTCAGCGTTCCCGCCAGCACTCCCATCGAACTCGTCGACAATGACCAGCTCGAACCCGTTGAGGAGCAGTTCCGCACCGGTGTCATGAGCCTTGGCTGGGATCCGACGACGGCGCAGATCGTCATTGAGGCGTACCCGATCGCCGATCTCGAGACGGAGGACGAAGTCTTCCCCGAGGACGACGACGTCGACGCGTCCGAGGTGCTGCGGGTGCGCATGCCCGTCGGGACCGCGCGGGCCTTCGCCAAGCGCACCCGGGAGATCGTGGGCGCCGGGCGTCCGATCTGCGTGATCTGCGGCCAGCCCATCGACGCCGACGGGCATACCTGCGCCATCCCTGAGGTCTGATGCCGGCGCCGGACCTGGTGACCGCCGAGCTGACGCTCACGGGGCGCATCACGACGGCGTCGAACGCCACCTTCCTGGGCAGCATCGGTGACACGACGGTCGTGTACAAGCCGATCAAGGGCGAGAAGCCGCTGTGGGACTTCCCCGACGGTCAGCTGGCTTACCGGGAGGTAGCTGCCTACCTGCTGTCGGAGGCCCTCGGCTGGAACATCGTGCCGCGCACCTGGCTGCGCGACGGCCCGTTCGGTGAGGGCATGGTGCAGCTCTGGCAGGAGACGGACCCCGACCAAAGCGCGGTGGACCTCGTCGCTGCGGACGACGTGCCGGAGAACGGCTGGAAACAGGTGCTCGAAGGTCAGGACGAGAAGGGTCGGATGGTCGCTCTCATTCACGAGGACACTCCGGCGCTAAGACGCATGGCGGTGTTCGACGTGATCGTCAACAACGCTGACCGCAAGGGCGACCACATCCTGGCTATGAGCGACGGGCACCGGTACGGCGTGGACCACGGGCTCACCTTCCACAGCGAGCACAAGCTGCGGACGGTGCTGTGGGGGTGGCTCGGTGATCCGCTGAGTGCGGAGGAACTCGAGGGCGTCGACCGGGTCAACTCCGGTCTCGACGGTGACCTGGGCCAGGACCTGGCGGAGCTGCTTACTGACGAGGAAGTCGCTGCGCTCGCCGCCCGCTGCGCGCGGTTGCGCTCGGCAGGTCGATTCCCGGCTCCGCGTGGCGAGATGCCAGCGGTGCCCTGGCCGCTGTTCTAAGGGGATTGCTGCAGAGCTTCACGCGTAGCCCCGGACGCGGCCCTATGCCCTGCGGGGAAACGGGACTCATCAACGGAGAGCGGCAGTGGTGCATAGATTCTGACTCTGAGTATTGCTACACAGAAGTGCGTTGGAGGAGCCGGGCAGTGTCGATTCTCGAAGTCGCCTGCACAACTTCCCAAAGTCGCCTGCACGGGCGCAGACCGACCGGCATACGGACGCCCGAAAGTGCTGGCAGGATTGCACGATGACGAAAATACGCTTGCCGGCTGAAGTGCGTGCCGTGGTGTTCGACGTCGGAGAAAACGCTGGTTGATGAATCGCGCGCGTGGTCAGCCCAGGCAGCGCGGGCTGGAGTTACGCCGTTTACGTTAATGGGGCTTCTTGGTGCACTCATCGCTCGGGACGAGGACCACCGACGTGTATGGGACATACTCGGGGTCGAGCGTCCAACCGCACCGCCACCGATCGAGCAAGCCGACCTGTACCCCGACGCGCTCACTTGCCTGCGCGCCGCTAAGCGAGCGGGCCTGTCGATCGGTATTGCCGGCAATCAACCAGCTGGTGTCGAAGCCCAGCTACGCGATGCTGGCTTCGATGTGGACTTCATTGCGTCCTCTGCCGCGTGGGGCGTAACGAAGCCTTCACCAGAGTTCTTTTCTCGAGTAGTTACCACAGCACAGCTTGATGCCCGGCAAATCCTTTACGTTGGTGACCGTCTCGACAACGATGTCCTGCCAGCCCGTAGGGCCGGTATGCGAACTGCGTTCATTCGTCGTGGCCCGTGGGGGCACCTCCACGCCCAACGCCCGGAGGTCGGTCTGGCCGACCTGCAGATCGAATCCCTGACTGAACTCTCTATGGCCTTCATCCAGCCTGGGACGTTGCCTCTTTGATCTAGATGCGCTGATGGACCGGCTTGCGGGCAGGCTAAAAGAACTGAGATCCCTCAAGCATCGAGTTACGTCCGGTAGCGTGATTGGAGGATGTTTCGCGGGGGAGCAGGAGCAACATGGCATACGATCTGGAAAAATGCTTGTAGTAGGAGTAGCTTCAAGTGCGCTCTTCGATTTGTCAGATGCTGACTCTGTTTTTCGCGAGCACGGGGAAGCGGTCTATCGCGAATATCAGGAAACTCATATCGACGAGGCGCTAGAGCCAGGGGTCGCTTTCCCTTTCATCAAGCGCCTTCTCTCGCTAAATGACCTTGCGCAAGGCGAGGTTCCGCTGGTGGAAGTCATCGTGCTCTCACGCAACGACCCGGAGACCGGCCTTCGCGTGATGCGATCCATAGCGCACCATGAGCTACCCATATCGCGCGCAATTTTCATGCAAGGACGATCGCCCTTCGCTTTCATGGGCGCTCTCAACATGTCCTTGTTCTTGTCTCAGAACAAGAACGACGTTCGGATCGCCATATCCAAGGGTTTTGCCGCTGGTCAGGTACTGGGCTTGCCCGCAGCCGATCTTGACGGCACTGACCTTCGCATCGCCTTCGACTTCGACGGAGTCCTCGCCGATGATTCGTCGGAACGGGTCATGCAGGCCGAAGGTTTGCCAGCGTTCCACGAAAACGAAACAAAACGTCTCACAGAGCCTCTTCCTGAGGGCCGGTTGTTTGAGTTCCTCCGCGGCATCAACCGCATTCAAGACATCGAGGAAAAGCTTGTGGAAGACCAAGCCGACTATAACCGCCGAGTACACGTCGCCATCGTTACAGCTCGTAACGCACCGTCTCATGAGCGAGTGGTTAGAACACTTCAGTCGTGGGGCGTTCGGGTCAATGATGCGTTCTTCCTTGGTGGAGTCGAGAAAGCCAAAGTATTGCGCGTCCTCAAACCACATGTGTTTTTTGACGACCAGTTGCGCCACCTTGAGGGTGCGGCCGATGAGATCCCCAGCGTGCATGTTCCGTTTGGAATTGTGAACGAACCATCAGATCCTGAGCTCAAGGATGAAGGGGACGCTGACAGCATGGTTGCGGCTGGCCTTAGCGGTTGACGCTCCATGACATGCGGGAATGTGACAGTGGAGGATCGCTTTGCGGGACCAACCGTGCACTGTAGTGGCTACTGACCCCGCCAGTTACCCGTCAAAAACTTCCGCCATCTTCGAAAAAGTCCACACTTCGGGTGTACTCGGCGCAACGCGACAACCGCCACCTTGGCCAGCTGTCGCCTGGCCAACTACTAGTCCATCTACCGGTAGTCGGAGAAGATGACGAGACGACACATCTAGAAGGGTGCGCAATGAGTATTCGGGCAGCAGCAGAGCAGTACGCGACCAACGACGTGGGCCTAGTCCTTGAGTGGGTGCTGCAAGAGGGCGACGGGACCTCGGAAACTCCTCCGTGGATGAGTGAGTACGACCGACTCGATATGAACAAAATTTTGATCAGCGCGGGGCTGATTCATAAGGAGCAGTCCGCTGCAGGAGAGTGGACGTTATCGACTCAAGGCCGGAAGATCGCCGAAGAGTTGGCTGCTGGTCGAAAGCCGAATGGCTGGCTTAGGCGTCAACTCATCATCCGCGCAATGCTGCGATGGATCGACGAGGAGGAACCACGGTTCGTTGCGGATTTCGTCGGCCAGTTGGTGGATGGCGTTGAGGTGACAGAACCCGAGGTCAACAGAGCGCTTAAGTACTTGAAGGATCATGACTTAGTGACGGGCAACGTTGTCGGCGACACCCTAATGACCCCGCGACTCACCGCTCTGGGTGATCGGGTAGGGGATCATGACGCCCTCCCCCAGCAGTTGCTGGATCAGACAGTAGGCGTGACGAATGATCACAGCAGTCACATAGATCAGAGCAACAATGTGAACGTTCAGCACAGTAACGTCGGTGCTGTGAGCGCAGGTAATAACGTCGTTCAAAGTGGTAACAGCGTCTCGGCTCAAGAGACAGAAGAACTGCTCGAGTTGATCAAAAGTATGAGGGAGCAGCTGGCCGCTCGATCAGATGCACCACCTTCGAGTGACGCCAAGCTAGATGCCTTGGAGGAAGCGGCTAGCGCGCCGTCCGCAGATAGATCACATCTGAAGGAGCTGTTGGGCGCCTTCCTCGCGTCTATCGGTACGAAGCTGGCTGAGAGTTCTTGGGCGGGAGTGGTGAAGTCCGTAGCGATGGTTGCTGCGATTATTGGGCTGTAGTAGGACCTGACAGGCCGGTCGTGTGCGACTTTTTCCCCGCTTCATGATGTTGCGACCAAAACGATCTGCCGTGAGTAGACCCAGGGCGCGGCCGGAAGGCCCAAGCTATGTATGGTGTGGGCGGCGGTTCGTCGCAGGTGATCCGCGCTCGAGGCTCTGAGGGTGCGACGAACCGCCCCGGCACCTAGGCGACGTCACCCCCTTCGCTCCTGTCGCTGGGCTTGCCGTGCTGGGCGGGTGGTACCCGCCCAGCACGGCGCCCATTTCTCCTACTCGGCGGCTAGTCCGTAGGCCATCAGTTCTTCTTCGGCGTGATTGTCCGCGAACGTCTCGCCTCCCTCGTGATCCTCGCTTTCGTCCAGCTCGTCGGTGTCCAGCTCGTCCGACACGTTGGTCCCATCAGTCGGCTTGGTGCCCGGTGATCGATCTTCTTAGGGAGCAGTCTCACTAGGTAGCGCGTAGGCCTTTCTCAACACTTGATTTGCCGTCGGTAAGCCGATCGTGAGCGTGCCTGCTCACGTCATCCAAGCTCACGGAGTAACGGTCTGGCTGCTTGAGGGGGGTCTGCATTACCGTCATCACTACTTCGACGATGGGGTCGGTGATGGATGAGGTCCAAGGATCTGTGGATGAGCGCGGTCTTCTGACCGCGAGCGATGAAGCATGGAACCAGGCGGTCCGGGCGGCTGCTGTCATCGGCCCGCTTGCAGCTCTTCCCCGTGTTGGTCGTGGCCAGGTAGGTGACGCGGCTGCGGCGTTGGGTGTGTCGTATCGGCCGGTGTATGTGCTCCTAGACCGGTGGCGTGAGGGTGGGTGTCTTGTCTCGGGTTTACTGCCGGCACGATCCAGCGGCGGCCGCGGCCGTACTCGCCTACCCGATGCTGTCGAGGCTATTGTCATCGCAGCGATCCGGAAGGGGTTCCTGACCCAGCAGAAGAGATCGGTCGCGGCCGTCCACAGGGACATCGTCGCGGCGTGCCGCGCTCAGGGGTTGCCGGCGCCATCGCGGATGACGGTCGAACGCAGGATCGCGCAGTTGGATCCGGTTGAACGGGTCACGCGGAGGCAGGGGCCGGACGCAAGGCGGTCGCATCTGTCGGCTGCGGGCCCGGTTCCGCCGGTGCGGCGTCCGTTGGATCAGGTGCAGATTGATCACACCGTCGTGGATCTCATCGTGGTCGATGCGCGTCACCGTCTTTCGATCGGTCGCCCGTGCGCAACTCTTGATGGTGAACTGTTCACCAGACACCTTTGTCACCCCTCGAACGACGGCCTTTCGACTGTGTCGACGAGTCCAGGCCCTTTTCCGGGTGGTAGTGCTTTTTGTCGTAGAGCTTGTCGTACGCCGTTCCGGTGTACTTCCAAACCTTCAGGGCCGAAGGCGTCGTTCCTGTGACGGTGCCGATGGCAGCTGCTACGGGGAGGTAGACCAGCAAGTAGACCATGACGATTGAGTACACGACTGTCACGACGAACTGGAGCGCAGCACGAACATGAGGATCGTGGTCGAACGGGACTGTCAGCCTGAGTTCCGTCGCGGCATATTGAAGCAGTTCCTCGCTTTGCCCCAAACGTTCGAACTGCCGCTCTAGCTCAGTGATTCCAACCCGATCCTCATCCTTTCGGATGGACTCGACTAGGGCATCGAATCGGGGTCCTTCAAAATCTCGAAAGATACCCCCAGGCCACTGGCTTTCGATTGCTTCTGCCACCACGTCATGGAGTTCGCCGCTCTTAGCGGTGTCGCTAAGTACATCCGCTGCATCTCTCAGGGAGTGGGGTGGGACTCGCTCGCTTAGCTTTTTAGGGACTGGTTGGCGTAGCGGAGCCTGTCGCGAGTCTCCGAATGCCGTGTTCGCCGGTAGGGACCCGACTGACCGCATAAGCGACTCAACAGCCGAGCGCCCCGACGCCATCGCAGCCACATCGGCAGTCAACGTACTCACCGGCAACGAACCAATCGACCGCATAAGCGACTCAACAGCCGAGCGCCCCGACGCCATCGCAGCCACATCGGCAGTCAACGTACTCACCGGCAACGAACCAATCGACCGCATAAGCGACTCAACAGCCGAGCGCCCCGACGCCATCGCAGCCACATCGGCAGTCAACGTACTCACCGGCAACGAACCAATCGACCGCATAAGCGACTCAACAGCCGAGCGCCCCGACGCCATCGCAGCCACATCGGCAGTCAACGTACTCACCGGCAACGAGATTTGCTTCAATGCTTGTTGAGCTGCTGATCCGCTGACACGATCATAGGCATCTCGGAAAGGCTTGCCGTTGGCACGGTCGAAAGCATCTCGGAAGGCCTTCCCACTCGCTTGGTCGATTGTTCTTTGGGTAATCGAATCGTCAGAATGGCTCACTAAGCGATTGTCCCCCACGCCAACGACATGGCACTGTCATCACTTGTCGATGAGGCAGCTGCGGGCCGCTTGGACAAGCCTCCTGTCCACAGGTGCACGGCATAAGCTCCCTCACGCTCCGCTGCTTATCCCGCACACAGGGGGATAGCAGGAACCAGGGGCCCGCCTGCACACACCCACCTGAGTCACCGACACGGGTAGCTCACCTCGAGCGAGCGGTGGCCGTGCACAGCCTCCACGGGTGCGGGGTGGGCCAGAACAAGCACTACCAGCAGAACCACGAAGAGTTCGTAGCGGGAAAACTGCTGGTCTTCTTCACGCGCAGGATCGACCGCTGTGCAAGTTCACTTTTGTGTCATCGATCCCTTGGGATACAAGCCGCGCCGGCGTGCCTCCGCCCTTCCCTCAGCTGATACTGCTCTCCCATACCGAAGAGCTCTCCTTACCGCCAAAACTGTCCAAAGCCGTGCACCTGTGGGTGAACCTCCAGATTTCCGACCCGTACGACGCGGGGTCGGATTACGAGACGGTTCTAAGGTCCTGCCGGCTTGAGTCCGAGGGTACGCGGTGATCGCCAGATAGACCTACCGAAGCTCGGGCGCAGCGCCGTCAACGCGCAGAGGTGCTCTCCCGCACCACCAGCCGCGTCGGCACGAGCTCCCGCCCCGGCTCCGTCGAGTTGTCCCGCATCTGCTTCAGCACCTTGTCCACGCAGCGCCGGCCCAGCTCCGCGAAGTCCTGATGCACCGTCGTCAGAGGCGGGCTGAAGGAGGTGCTGTCCGGGATGTCGTCGAACCCGACGATCGAGACGTCCTGCGGCACCCGAACGCCTTTCTCGTGGAACGCCCGCAGGATCCCCAGCGCCATCTGGTCGTTCGCCGCGAACACCGCGGTGCAGTCCGACTCCGCCAGTGTCAGGCCCGCGACATACCCCGAGTCCGCCGACCAGTCGCCGCGAAGCAGCGGCGGCTCGATAGAGCCACGAGCGGCAAGGGTCTCGCGCCACGCGTTGACGCGCCGTTCAGCAGCAAAGGACTCCGACGGCCCGGCCACGTGCCACACGGTCTCGTGCCCGAGGTCCAGCAGATGCTCCACAGCCTTCTGGGCGCCGTCGGCCTGGTCAGTGTCGATCACGCTGTAGCCGTCGCTCGCGTTCGAGTCCACCACCACGGCGTGCACGCCCGGAGGCAGCGGCACCGTCGCGGCATCCAGCAGGTGCACCTCCATCACCACGATGATCGCGTCCACCGCCAGCTCGTTCAGCCGCGAGAACGCTCCCCGCACACCGGCCTGCGTCGGCGCGGACACGGGGATCAGCGTGACGACGTAATCCTCCTCCGCGGCCCTCGCGGCAATCGCCTCCAAGGTGCGGACGTTGCCGGTGGTGGAGAGCGTGAAGAGCAGGACGCCGATGGTCCGGAAGCTCCCCCGCTTCAGCGCCCGCGCAGCACTGTTGGGCCTGTACCCGAGCTCGTCCATCGCGCGAATGACCTGCTGCCGCGTTGACTCGACCACACCCGGGCTGCCGTTGGACACCCGGGACACCGTCTGCGCCGAGACGCCGGCCAGGCGGGCGACGTCGGACATGGACACGCGACGTTCCTCTCGGACGAGGTGTTGACGCGGCGTGGAGGACATGTGACCATCGTAACAACAATGTTTGCGCAAACATCCAACTCGAAGCCCTGCTATGTTTACGCAAACATCACCGACAGAGTCAGAAGGAACCACCCATGACGACGGCGTCACCACCACCGGCCGCGCTCGGCACGCAGCCCAAGCCCGCGAAGCGAGCGCAGAAGCGCACCCAGAAGCGATCCTGGTCCGGCTGGCTCTTCATCGGCCCCTTCATGGCGGTCTTCGCGGTCGTCTTCCTCGCACCCATCGCCTACTCGATCTGGCTCAGCTTCTTCCGCAACCAGCTCGTGGGCGGCAACGGCTTCGTGGGCCTCGCCAACTACTCCCAGGCGCTGCAGGACTCCCAGTTCTGGTCCTCGCTCCTCCGCGTGACGCTGTTCCTCGCGGTGCAGGTGCCCGTGATGCTGCTGATCGCCCTCCTGGTGGCCCTGGCCCTGGACAGCGGCAGGCTCTACGGGAAGTCCTTCTTCCGGATCTCGATCTTCCTGCCGTACGCGGTTCCCGCCGTCGTCGCCAGCCTCATGTGGGGCTTCATGTACGGAACGCGGTTCGGCCTGGTGGGCAACATCAACAGTGCGCTCGGCATCAACCTGCCGAACCCGCTCTCCCCGGACCTGATCCTCGCCTCGATCGGCAACATCGTCACGTGGGAGTTCATCGGCTACAACATGCTGATCTTCTACTCGGCCCTCCGCGTGATCCCGAAGTCCCTGTACGAGGCCGCGGAGATCGACGGCGCCAGCCAGTTCCGCCTCGTCACCGCTATCAAGCTGCCCGCCATCCGCGGAGCCCTCGTGGTCGCGGCGATCTTCTCGGTGATCGGCAGCTTCCAGCTCTTCAATGAGCCGGCCATCCTGCAGAGCCTCGCGCCGAACTCCATCTCCACGTACTTCACCCCCAACCTCTACGCCTACTCGCTGAGCTTCTCCGGCCAGCAGTACAACTACTCCGCCACCGTGGCCATCATCATGGGCGTCATCACCATGGTCATCGCCTACGCAGTCCAGCTGCGCGGCATGCGGAAGGAGAGCTGACCATGAGCGTCGCCGTCGAACCCGCCCACACCCGCAAGGACCACCAGAAGCAGAAGCCCGGCTACGTGCGCATGAAGAGCACGCGCCGCGGCGTGGACAACCCGAGGCGCAGCGTCCTGCTGACCGTCCTCACGGGCATCGTCCTCATCTACAGCCTCATCCCGCTGGTCTGGCTGTTCATCAACTCCTCGAAGACCCAGGCAGATCTCTTCACCTCGTTCGGCCTCTGGTTCAGCGGCGACTTCGCCCTGTTCGGCAACATCGGCGACACCCTCACGTACGACGACGGCATCTTCGGCCGCTGGTTCCTCAACACCGTGCTGTACGTGGTGGTGGGCGCCGGCGGAGCGACGTTCCTCGCCGTCCTCGGCGGGTACGCCCTCGCGAAGTTCAACTTCCCTGGCAAGAAGGCCGTGTTCGCCGTCGTCATCGGCGCGGTGGCCGTTCCCGGCACCGCACTGGCGGTCCCCACGTTCCTCATGTTCAGCGAGATGGGCCTGACCAACACCCCATGGTCGGTGATCATCCCGTCCCTCATCTCGCCGTTCGGCCTGTACCTGATGTGGACGTTCGCCTCCGAGGCCATCCCCACCGAACTGCTGGAATCGGCCCGCATGGACGGCGCCGGCGAGTTCCGCACGTTCTTCCAGATCTGCCTGCCACTGCTGGGCCCTGGCATCGTCACGGTGTTGCTGTTCACCATGGTCGCCACGTGGAACAACTACTTCCTGCCGCTGATCATGCTCAAGGACCCGGCCTGGTACCCGCTGACCCTGGGCCTGAACGCCTGGAACGCGCAGGCGTCGACGGCGGGCGGTGAGGCGATCTTCAACCTCGTCATCACCGGTTCGCTTCTCACCATCCTGCCGCTCATCGCAGCGTTCCTGCTGCTGCAGCGCTACTGGCAGTCCGGCCTCAGCGCCGGCGCCGTCAAAGAGTAATCCCCTCCCGTTACCCCTTCCGAAAAACAATGAAGTGAAAAGGAACCCCATGAAGAGCAAAATCTCCCCGGCGGTGCTGCGCGGTTCGGCACTCGCCCTCGCGGCAGCCCTCACCCTCACCGCATGCGGTGGCGGCGGGAACGACGCCGGCGGCGCAGCACCCGAGGAAGTCAGCGCGGACGACGTCCAGGCAGCCCTCGAGGAGGGTGGCGACCTCACCATCTGGGCGTGGGAGCCCACCCTCGAGAAGGTCGTCGAGGACTTCGAGGCCGAGCACCCGAACGTGAACATCGACCTCGTGAACGCCGGAACGGGCAACGACCAGTACACCGCGCTGCAGAACGCGGTCGCGGCCGGCTCGGGCGTGCCCGACGTCGCGCAGATCGAGTACTTCGCGCTTCCCCAGTTCGCCCTGGCCGAGTCCGTCAAGGACCTCACCGGCTACGGCGCTGGCGACCTCGCCGACACGTTCAACCCCGGCCCGTGGAGCTCCGTCCAGGCGGGCGAGGGCATCTACGGCCTGCCGATGGACTCCGGGCCCATGGCCCTGTACTACAACACCGAAGTGTTCGAGAAGCACGGCGTCGAGGTCCCCACCACGTGGGACGAGTACGTCGAGGCAGCCCGCGCGCTCCACGCCGCGGACTCCAGCATCTACATCGCCAATGACACGGGCGACGCCGGCCTCACCACGAGCCTCATCTGGCAGGCAGGCGGCCAGCCCTACAAGGTGGACGGCACCGACGTCACCATCGACTTCTCCGACGAGGGTTCCACCAAGTTCGCCGAGACCTGGCAGCAGCTGCTCGACGAGGACCTCCTCTCGCCCATCACCTCCTGGAGCGACGAGTGGTACCAGGGCCTCGGCAACGGCACCATCGCCACCCTGGCCACCGGCGCCTGGATGCCCGGCAACTTCACCTCCGGCGTCCCCGCGGCGTCCGGCAAGTGGCGCGCGGCACCGCTCCCCCAGTGGGAAGAGGGCGGAACCGCGAGTGCCGAGAACGGCGGCAGCTCTCTGACCATCCCGACCGCGAGTGAGAAGGGCGCCCTCGCGTACGCCTTCCTCGACTACGCGAACGTGGGCGACGGCGTGCAGACCAGGATCGACGGCGGCGCGTTCCCCGCCACCGCGGCGGCCCTCGAATCGGAAGAGTTCCTCAACGCCGAGTTCGAGTACTTCGGCGGCCAGCAGGCCAACCAGATCTTCGCCGAATCCGCCCGCAACGTCCCCGAAGGCTGGTCCTACCTGCCCTTCCAGGCGTACGCCAACAGCATCTTCAACGACACCGCCGGCCAGGCCTACGTCTCCGACACCCCGCTGACCGAGGGCCTCAAGAGCTGGCAGGACGCCAGCATCAAGTACGGCTCCGAGCAGGGCTTCACCGTCTCGGAGTAGACGTCCCAGCAGCTCGACCAGACCCGGGTCGGGCGGGAGCTCGCGCACCCGCCCGGCCCGTTCCATATCTGCTACAACCCCGCTGCACCGAACCCGCAGCGGGAGCACCACCCGTGCATCGAACGCCTCACGAATCGCCTCTAGGAGCTGTACCGTGTCAACACCCACCACCCACCGCTGGCTGCGCTGGCCGTCCGAGCCCAACCGCAAGCGCATGGCCTTCGGCGCCGACTACAACCCGGAGCAGTGGCCGCGCGAGACGTGGGACGAGGACGTACGGCTCATGCGTGAGGCCGGCGTCAACGTGGTGTCCCTCGCGATCTTCTCCTGGGCGCGCCTGCAGCCCGAGCGGAACACCTGGAACTTCGCGTGGCTGGACGAGGTCATCGACCTGCTGCACGCCAACGGCATCGCCGTCGACCTCGCGACCGCCACCGCTTCCCCGCCACCGTGGCTCGCGACCGAGCACCCCGAGATCCTGCCCGTGACGGCCGACGGCGGCACCCTCTGGCCGGGCGCGCGCCAGCACTGGCGCCCCACCAGCCCCGTCTTCCGCGAGCACGCGCTGAACCTCGTGACCGCGATGGCCGAACGATACAAGGACCACCCCGCGGTCTGCGCGTGGCACGTCTCCAACGAGCTCGGCTGCCACAACATCTACGACTACTCCGACGACGCCGCCCGCGCCTTCCGCACCTGGCTCACTGAGCGCTACGGCAGCATCGACGCGCTGAACGACGCGTGGGGCACCGATTTCTGGTCCCAGCGCTACACGCGGTTCGAGCAGATCCTGCCCCCGCGGCAGACCGCCTCGCACCCGAACCCCACGCAGCAGCTCGACTTCAAGCGGTTCTCCTCGGACGCGCTCAAGCAGTACCTGCGCGAGGAACGCGACATTCTGCACCGCATCACGCCAGGCATCCCCGTCACCACCAACTTCATGGTCATGGGCGAGACCAAGGGCATGGACTACGCCGACTGGGCCGCCGAGGTGGACTTCGTCTCCAACGACCACTACTTCGTGCCCGGCCCGCAGGCCGTCGACGAGCTCTCCTTCTCCGCGAACCTGACCGGCAACATCGCCGCCGGCAAGCCCTGGTTCCTCATGGAGCACTCCACGAGCGCCGTGAACTGGCAGCCCATCAACACACCGAAGAAGCCCGGCGCACTGCGCCGCGACTCCCTCACGCACGTGGCCCACGGCGCTGACGCCGTCTGCTTCTTCCAGTGGCGGCAGTCCAAGGCCGGCGCCGAGAAGTTCCACTCCGCGATGGTCCCCCACGCGGGCGAGGACAGCCCGATCTTCCGCAGCGTCGTCGACCTCGGCCGTGAACTCGGCGAGCTCTCCGCCGTCGTCGGATCCCGCCGCAGCAAGGCGCCGGCCGCGATCCTCTTCGACTGGAACTCGTGGTGGGCCTCCGAGCAGGACTCCCACCCGTCCGACCGTCTGCGCTACAAGCAGGAAGCCCTCGACTGGTACTCCGCGTTCCTCGCCCTCGGCATCCGCGCCGACGTCGTCCCCTCCGCAGCAGACCTCAGCGGCTACGGGCTCGTCGTGGCGCCCATCCTGCACTCCGTCCCCGCGGCCCTGAAGGCGCGCCTCGAGGACTACGTGACCGGCGGCGGGCACCTCGTGGCCAGCTACTTCAGTGGCATCACCGACGAGAACGACCACATCTGGCTCGGCGGCTACCCGGGCGCCCTCGCGGACCTCCTCGGCGTGCGCATCGACGAATTCGGACCCCTGCTCGACGGCGAGACCGTGCAGCTGGACAACGGCACCACCGCGACGCTCTGGGCCGACCGCGTGCTGCCTCGCGCCGACGGCGTCGAGGTCCTCGCGCGCTACACCACGGGTGAGCACTCCGGCGACGCCGCCGTCACGCGCCGCACGGTCTCCTCCGACCCCGGAGCAGGCAGCGCGGCCTACGTGGGTGCGCGCCTCGGCGCGGCAGGCATCGAACCCGTCCTCGCGGACCTCGCCGCCCGCGCCGGGATCGAGAGCGAGCTTCCCGCCGACCTCCGCGGCGCCGTCGAGCAGGTGCTGCGCACCGACGACGACGCCGACTACGTCTTCCTCATCAACCGCACCGACGAACCGGTGGACATCGCCGGCGTCGACGGCGACACCCTCACGGGCGAGGAGTCCAAGCTGGCTCCCCGCTCCGTCGCCGTGCTCTCGAGGAAGGGACGCACCACCTAGCAGTGCCCCTGCAGTTCATCCCTTTGCTGGAAGGAACATATTCAATGACGAATCGATCCAGGCGCGCCACTCAGGCCGCCGCCGTGGGGGTGGCCGCCGTCCTGGCTGCCGCCTCCCTCATCGGGGGTGCGGCGCAGGCCGCTCCCCCGGCTCCCCCCGCACCTGCGGCCGTGCCCGACGGCGCCCTCACCCTCACGCCCGACCCCTCCTACCAGGGCGAGGAGTTCGAGGGCTGGGGCACGAGCCTCGTGTGGTTCGCGAACGCGACCGGCGATTACCCCGACGAGATCCGGAACCGCCTCGCCGAGCTGGTGTTCGGGCCCGAGGGGCTCAACCTCAACATCGCGCGCTACAACATCGGCGGCGGCAACGCGCCGGACGTCAAGGACTACCTGCGCCCGGGCGGTGCCGTGGAGGGCTGGTGGAAGGCGCCAGAGGGAACCACGCGCGAGGACACCGACTGGTTCGACCCGGAGGACCCGGCCGACTGGAACCTGGAGGCGGACGCCACGCAGCGGTGGTGGATCGACCGCATCAAGCAGGACATCACGCACTGGGAGGCGTTCAGCAACTCGCCGCCCTACTTCCAGACCGTCAGCGGCTACGTCTCGGGCGGTTTCAATGCCACCGCGGACCAGCTGAAGACCGAGAGCATCGACGACTTCAACGCCTACCTCGTCCGCGTGGTCGAGGAACTCGAGGACGCCCACGGCATCACCGTCGACACGCTCGACCCGTTCAACGAGCCCAACACCAACTACTGGAGCACGCGACTCGACGCGAGCGGCCAGCCGGTCGGGGGACGCCAGGAGGGCGCGCACATCAGCCCGCAGCTCCAGCAGCAGGTGCTGCGGAACCTCGCACCCAAGCTCGACGCCGCCAGCACGGACGCCACCATCTCGGCGATGGACGAGACCAACCCGGGCACGTTCGCCACCAACTGGAACAGCTACCCCGAGGACGTCCGCGCCCTCGTGGACCAGCTCAACGTCCACACCTACGGCACCGGCCAGCGCACCACGGTGAGGGACATCGCCAAGGGCGAAGACAAGCCGCTGTGGATGAGCGAGGTCGAGGGCTCCTGGGGCAACGGCCAGAGCTTCACGAGCATGGAACCGGGCCTCGGCATGGCCAAGCGCATCACCGATGACCTCCGTGAGCTCGAGCCCAGCGCCTGGGTGTTCTGGCAGCCCGTGGAGGACTACGACAACATGAAGCCCGGCGGCGAGAGCGCTGCCGGCGCCAACTGGGGCAGCATCCAGATGCCGTTCGACTGCACCGATGCGGACACGCTCGAGAGCTGCCCCATCTACACGAACACCAAGTTCAACACCGTGCGCAACTACACGCACTTCATCAGGCCCGGCGACCGCCTGGTCCAGGTGAACGACGTCGACACCACCGCCGCCATCACGGAGACCGGTGCTGCCGTCGTCCACATCAACGAGTCCACCGACGCCAAGCCCGTGGTCCTCGACTTCTCGAAGTTCGCGTCCGTCGCCGCCGGCGCGACCGTGACCCCCGTGGTCAGCGACGCCAACGGAGCGCTCGTCGAGGGCACTCCGGTCGCGATCGAGGGCGGCTCCGCCGTCGTCACCGCGCCCGCCGAGTCCGTCACGACCTTCGTGGTCGAGGGCGTCTCCGGGATCGCCGAGGACGCGGCCGCCATCCAGGACGGTCACGTGTACCGGCTGCAGGGTGTGCAGAGCGGCAAGTCGATCGAGCCGACCGGCACCACCGCCGTCATCAGCGCGAGCGACCCCGGCGACGCCGGCCAGCTGTTCCGCTTCACGAGCCTGGCCGAGGACAACACCAACCGCGAGCGCTACTCCATCACCACGCTCGACGGCGCCTCGCAGCTCGCGGACGAGGGCGGCGCCGCCGTCGTCGCTCCTGCGGGAGCCAACCCGCGCGCGGAGTGGATCGCCTCGACCACCGGCGACGGCACCTACACGTTCGTGAACGCCGAGACAGGCCTGCTGCTCGAAGTGGGCGGCGGCTCGACGGCCGAGGGTGCTGCCGTGACCCTGTACATCGCGAACTCCGGCGCCAACCAGCGCTGGACGCTCATCGACGAGACCGTGCTGTCCGTGCAGGACGCCACGGTGTTCACCGTCCCGGGCATCGCACCCGTGCTGCCCGAGACCGTGACACCGGTGTACCGTGACGGCGAGCGCGGCGCGATCCCGGTCGAGTGGAAGGTCCCGAACGACAACCGCTGGAAGAAGCCCGGCACCGTCAAGGTCAAGGGCATCGCAACCGACCTCACCGGCACGCAGTTCCCCGTGGAGCTCACCGTCACCGTGGACACGCTCGTCTCCACGCAGCCGGCACGCGCGAAGGCCGTCGTCAACGGCCTGCCGACGCTGCCCGCGACCGTCACTGCCGTCGGCAGCCAGGGCGGAACCGTGGAGCGACCCGTCAGCTGGAACACCGCCGTCGGCTACCCGGCCCCCGGCGTGTACGAACTGGCGGGCACGGCCGACGACGGCAACGGCGGCACGCTTCCGGCAACCGTCCGCATCCAGGTCACCGAGGGCACGCTGGACAACGTGGCCGACGACGGCAACGGCGGCACCACCGCCCGCGCGACCTACACCGAGCCGGGTTACGGCACGGCCGGCCTGTTCAACGGCGACACCCGCGACAAGGCGTGGTCCAACTGGCGCTCCGGCACCAAGAACGCCGCCGACACGCTGACGGTCACGCTGCCGAAGGCGCAGACCCTCGGGGGCGTCGTCGTCCACTTCTTCCGTGACGGTTCCTCGGACAGTTACGCGCAGACCGTGCAGCTGCAGGTCCAGGGCGCCAACGGCCAGTGGACCGATGCGGGCGGGCCGGTCGCGGTGCGCGCGGGCTCTCCCGCGCCCGCGGTGACGCTGCCGATTGCGAGCCTGACGGCGTCGAGCGTGCGGGTGGTCATGACCGCCCGGTCGCAGACGCACATGGTGGTCAGCGAGATCGAGGTGCTCGGCTCCGTTCCGGCTGCCTCGTCGGATGCGGCTCTCGCGTCGATCAGCCTCGACGGTACGCCGATCGAGAGCTTCGATCCTGCGGTCACGGAGTACTCGGTGCCCGCTCGGGGCGAGGTGCCAGCGGTCTCGGTCGTCACCGCGGACCCGTACGCCACGGCTACCGTGACGCAGCCCTCGGGTGGGGACCGCACCGCCGTCGTCACCGTGACGAGTGAGGACGGTACCGCCACGAGCACCTACCGGGTGGACCTCACGAAGTAGTAGCTACTCCAGATCGACACGACGGGGCGTCCGCAGCAGCGGGCGCCCCGTCGTCGTTCCGCGGAACAACCGCTGAGCATGCGCGGAGCGTCTCCCGGCGTAACAGGTGCGTCAGGCGCTGTGCGGGTGGTTCGTGAGCCAGGCGCGCGCCTCGTCGTAGTCATCGAAGTGGCGGGTGGGATACGGCGGTTCGTGTACCTGTCTGAAGTACTGGCTCAGGGTTCGATCGACAGCCGAGGGGCCCACCAGTGCCAAGGCCGCTATGTTCAGGCCGGTCGCAAAATAGTGCAATGCGCCGCGGGCGAGGGACACCATCCCGTTGAGTTCCACGAGCATCGGCGGACACAGGTTCGGGCAGATCTGGTCGGCTCGCTTGATGAGTGCCACGGCCATGTCCTCGCTGACCGTCTCGCTGCTGCTCCACTTCACCCAGAGGATGCTGCCGCGCATCCCCGC
Organism: Arthrobacter sp. B1805; assembly: GCF_002929745.1. Classification (GTDB taxonomy): domain Bacteria; phylum Actinomycetota; class Actinomycetes; order Actinomycetales; family Micrococcaceae; genus Arthrobacter_D. Next base: position 262,533 of record NZ_PJIQ01000002.1, on the reverse strand, counting down.
CGTGAATGCTTCCACGTCCGTCACCTGTGGCTGACCGTCCACGCCGTCCTCCTCCGTGCCACATCTCCGTGGTGTCAGCAACACTACGTCCAATAGATGCGGGGCGTCGGGAGATACGGGTGACGTCGGGAAGCTGACCGGTGGTTCCGCACCCCGTCCTGACCGACTTGGCGCAATGCTTCGTGGTTCCTCGACAAAAACTCAGTGAGACTTCGTTTTCACCCGGCAGACTGAGGAGCAGCCGTGCCGAACGAGATAGGAGTGGTGAGGGTCGATGATTCGTCAGGAGCCCGTCGAGGTGCGCCGCCCTAAGGGCGGGGGTCCAATGGTGTGGTTTCTCGTCAGCCTTCTCCTGGTGGTCTCCGCGGCGTATGCGGCCGCTGTCGTCCTCAAACCCTCCGAGGAGTTCGATCCCCTGGTCGATGGCGCCCTGGGCCTCGTGGCCATGTGGGTGCCGGCCGCCGTGTCCTGGTTCACGGTCTGTCGGGCGGAAAGCCGCCGGCCGGACATCCTCCTCTCCGCGTGTGCCGTGTCCTGTTGGGCTGCAGGCACCACTTACTACGTGCTGTACGCAGCGGCCGGTGAGGATGTTCCCCTGCCGTCCCCGGCAGACTTCGGGTATTCCGGGTTCTACCTCCTGATGTTGGCTGCTCTCGCCTTCATCGTCCGCGACCGGCTTCGGGCCATGACGTGGTCGGTCATCCTGGACAGCGTCATCGGTGCCCTTGGAGCGGCTGCGGTGCTCTGCGTCGTCCTCGATCCGCTTCTGAACTCCACCATGGGCGGTCCCTGGACCCCCACGGCCTTGCTGGGGACGGGTTACCCGCTGATGGATCTCCTGCTGGTGGCGACCGTCATCGGGATCACCGCATCAACCGGGTTCTCGTTCGGCGAAGGGTGGGTCCTCGTTGTCCTGGGACTCCTGCTCTTCACTGGAGCCGATGTGACGTATGCCCTGTTGGAGCTGAACCATGATTACGTCCTCGGCACGCCCCTGGATGCCTCGTGGGCTGTCGGGCTGGCGCTGGTCGCAGCCTGGATTGCGCTTCAGGCACGAACCCCTGGGCGGCACAGCCGCCGGCGCGTAGCCGTCCCGGCACAGACCGTGCCCACGCTCGCAACGGTTGCCGGGTTGGGTGTCCTGATCCTGGCGTCCCAGGAGCGGGTCCTGGTGCTTGCCGTGGTCCTGGCCAGCCTCACTCTGACCCTTGCGATACTTCCGCTGGTGTTTCGCCAGCGGCTCCGGTTGTCACAGGCCACCACCCAGGCGCGCACGGATGAACTGACGGGCCTTCCCAACAGGCGGGCTCTCTACGCGGACGTGCCCGAACGGCTGGCAGCCGCCAGGCGTCGACGCAGTGCCGTACTGCTGCTGGATCTGGACAAGTTCAAGGAGATCAACGACGGCCTGGGCCATGACGTGGGGGACCGGCTCCTCGTTCAGGTGGCGGCGCGACTGTCCGGACAGCTACGGCCGACCGATCTGCTCGCCCGCATGGGCGGCGACGAGTTCGTGATCCACCTCGACAACTGCGGGCAGGAGCAGGCGCAGGCCGTCGCCCTGAAACTCAGGGCTGCCCTGGTAGAACCGTGCGACCTGGGCGATATCACTGTCCACGTCAGCGCGAGTATAGGGATTTCGTGCTACCCGGAGCAGGGCCAGGACCTCACCCTGCTGCTGCGCAAGGCCGACATGGCGATGTACTCGGCCAAGTCGACACGCAGCGGGCACGCCGTCTATGCCGACGGCGCGGCGGACCTCATCCCCCACCAGTTCCACACCGTGCAGGCCCTCAACGAGGCACTCCTCGAGGATCAGCTGATCCTTCATTTCCAACCGAAGATCGACCTCGCGACAGGAGCAGTGCGGGCCGTCGAAGCCCTGGTCCGGTGGGACCATCCAGCGCTGGGGCTACTCCAGCCCGAAGCTTTCCTCGCCCGGTTCGAGGAAGCCGGGCTCATGCCGGCGCTGACCAACGTCGTCCTGGGCCGGGCCCTGGACCAGGCCGCCGTGTGGGCGAAGGAAGGCCAGCCGCTGTCGGTGGCGGTCAATCTCTCCGCCTGTTCGGTCATGGACGCGCGCCTCCCTGCGCAGGTCGCCGAGATGGTCTCGGACCGAGGACTCACCCCGTCCGTACTCGTCCTCGAGATCACCGAGGACGTGCTGGTGGGTGATAGAAGCCGGGCGTCCACGACACTCTCGGCGCTTCGAGGAACGGGGGTGCGGATCGCGGTGGACGATTTCGGGAAAGGCTACAGTTCCCTGTCCTACCTCCGCGACCTGCCGATCGACGAGCTCAAGCTCGACAAGTCCTTCATCCTCACGATGATGGACGACACCCGCGCCACGGCGCTCGTGGTGTCGACGATCGACCTCGCGCACAGCCTGGGGCTCCAGATGACGGCGGAGGGCGTCGAGAACCTCGACACCTACCGAAGCCTCAGCGACTACGGCTGCGACTTCGCCCAGGGCTTCCTGGTGTCCAAGCCTCTGACAGCCCCGGAACTGGACGCGTGGTTCCAGACCCGAGGCCCCCTGCCTTCTGCCGCCGACTACGTTCCTACCGCTTCCCAGGCCGAATAGGGGGCTGCGCCGTGGTGCCGTTCGGAGGGATTTCGCTGGACAGCCGGGAACCTTCACTTCGGCACTCCAAGGAGGGCCCCCTTACCGGCATTTTCGAGTACCCGCCTGAGCAGATGGAGTAGCCAGTACTCGCGAAACCGGCACGGCCCTCCTCCTAGTGTTAACCGGGAAGATGCATTCCGTGCCCGCCGTTGTGCTGTGGCTGGGATGCCCTCTTCGTGCCGATCTTCTCTTGAGACCGGAAGATCACGGCACTGCGGCTTCCTCTGCCCCTTGGAGGCCGCCCCCAGTAAGTCGGCGGCGCCGAAGGCCCTCCTGAGACCAGGGACTTCATCAGGCGCCGCCGACTCCACGGACACATGTCGAGCGGGTCGGCCCGCCATGCGCCAACGGGTGGATCACCTTCACGGCCAATAGCGGCTTCACGGGCAATATCGGCGAAGCCAACCGATCGCTCTGGGTTCAGAGGTGAAGAACCGCGTGGGGTGCAGCGCCTGCTCCGCCCTCGCCGCGAGGACCCTGTCCATGGGGCCGGAACCGAGGAACGCGGCAGCGACTGCTCCTGTCTCCGTCGCGAAGGCCCGATGCGCATCGAGGCTCACGTAGCGGATGCCCCGGAAATCGATGAGGACCGCGTACGGCGCGTCGGCGGCGAGAACGGTGCTGCGGGCGAGAACATCCCGAGCAGCGGCTACAGAGATCTCGGCATTCGGGACCCATGCGAATCTGAGCAGACTTCGACCGATGCTGCTGACGCTGGCCTTTCCGCCCACGGCATCGCCATATCCCATCACGTGGCTGCCCTCCGTCCGGTGCAGGGGCTCATCCCCACCCGAACCCGGCGGCGTCGGGTTCGCGCTGATCAGTTGAGGGCTGTGATCGAGTTGGACCGCGATGACGCAGGGCTGCTGCCGACCCTATTGGTCGCCGTCACCGTGAAGGAGTATGTCCTGCCCGCAGTGAGACCTGTGATCCTCGCCGTAGTGGCGGTGCCCGCGATCGTGACGGCGCCGATTCTCTGGGTTCCGGAATAGGCGGTGATGGTGTGGCTGGTCAGTGCTGAGCCGCCGTCGCTGCCCTTGGTCCAGGAGAGTGACGCCGACCTGCTACCGGCGGTTGCTTTCACGGCGGTCGGAGCGGCAGGCGCTGTGGCGGCCAAGGGGGTGATGGTGTTGGATCTCGCCGACGCAGGGCTACTGCCGATGCTGTTGGTCGCAGTAACGGTGAAGGCGTACGCCTTTCCTGCGGTGAGGCCCGTGATTCGTGCGGTAGTGGCAGACGCCGGCACCGTCACGTTACTGATCACCTGGGTCCCGGAGTAGACCGTGATGGTCTGCCCGGTCAGGGCTGACCCGCCATCACTTCCCTTGACCCAGGACAGCGCTGCCGCCGACACCTCCGCGGTAGCGCTCACGGTGGTCGGCGCGGTCGGCGCCTTGGCAACGGGGGCAGGAGCGGGGGCAGGAGCGGGGGCAGGAGCGGGCGAACCCGCGTAGAGGAGCCTGTTCGGGGTTCCGGTACCGGCAGCCATCACCACGCCGGTGGTAGCCGTGCCGTTGAGCGTCGCCGCGACCTGCGCCGGGGCCATCGACGGCTGCTGGCCGAGCAGCAGCGCTGCTGCACCGGCAGCGTGCGGGGCGGCCATCGAGGTGCCGGACATCGTGGCCGTCGAGGTATCCGAGGTGTAGGACGCGGACAGTACGGACGCGCCGGGCGCGTACAGGTCGACACAGGACCCGAAATTCGAGAAGGAGGCCTGTCGGTCCGAGGAATCACTCGCCGCGACGGTCAGGGCTGCTGCCAGTCTCGCCGGGGAGGTGGAGCAGGCATCGGCCGCGGAGTTGCCCGCTGCCACGACGGCGGTGACGCCGTCGTTGATCACGCCCTGCAGTGCAGCGTCCACAGTAGAGCTCGCCGCACCGCCCAGGCTGAGATTGACGACGGCAGGGGTCCCTGCGGCGTGATGACCGGCCACCCAGTCCAGACCGGCGATGACGTCCGAAGTGTAGCCGGAACCGGTGCAGCCGAAGACCCGCACCGGGACGACCGTCGCGGCTTTCGCGACACCATAGGTGGCGCCCGCGATCGTGCCTGCGACGTGTGTGCCGTGCCCGTTGCAGTCGCCGGCACCTCGACCGTCCGCGATCGCGGACCAGCCCGTGCCGACGCGGCCGCCGAACTCCGCGTGGGAGCCGAGGACTCCGCTGTCCACCACGTACGCCGTGACGCCGGCCCCGGTCGTCGCCGTCGTGAACGAACCGGAGAGCGGCAACGTGCGCTGATCGATGCGGTCAAGTCCCCAGGGAGCTGGTTGCTGCGTCGCCGTCACTTCCATGACGGCGTCGACCTCGACGGCCTGCACCTGCGCCGACGCCGCCAGGTCCGCGGCCGCGGCCGGGGTGAGCGTGACGACGGCTGCACGCACCGCGTGGGAGAACTCCCGCTCCACCCGGATGCCCTTGCCGCGGAGAGCCCGTGCGGCGGCAGGGACGTCGGTGCCCGGGGCGTATCGGACGACATACCGGGCGGGCTTGTCTGCTGCAGGCTGCGCGACCTCCGGGGGTACCGGCACGACAGCCGAAGCGGCAGGCGTCACGCCGGCGAGCACTACGGAGGACAGCAGGGCGGCGGTGAGGATACGGGGCACCACAGGCAGCACGGAGGCCAGCTTTCACGTCGGGGATTTCCAGGGGAGGGACGGTGCGGGCATGCCCGCTACTTCACGGTAGAACGACGACGATCGGCATTCCCCTGATCTCGCACAATCCTGCGCGAAGCCTGACGATCATCGGGCTTTCGCTGCGCAACTGCCCGGTGTGCCCCGAGAAGGGCAGGCTCCGACACCGGTCACAGCCCTATCGGCCCGGAGCGCTCGCGGCCCTCGGCGCTGGTTCGTCCCCGGCCGCCCTGCTCGGCGCGGTCGCCTCGTCAGGCGTGCGGCAGCTCGCGTCCGAGCCGGTCGACGAGCTCCAGGCTCTGCTTCCGGATGGACCCGAGCATGCTGCCGGCTCCGCACAGGACCATCGCCGCGTCGGCCACCTGGAGTGGGGAAGCCGGCGTCACCTGCCCGTCGGCGCGAAGGCTCACGAGGGATTCGACCAGGCGGAAGGCCAGCTCCCCCTGGTGCTGGGGATCCCCCGGCCGGAGCGGTGCCGGGACGGCGGCGGCGCCGAGATTCCGGTATAGACCCCGCAGCTCCGCCCGATCCGCGAGGAAACCGCTGAAGCGCTCGTCCCGTGCCTCCGGCAGGTGGTAGAGGATGCCGACGTTCCACCGGCCGCTGCACAGTTGCGTGCCGTCGAACAGCGCGACGGCGTGAAGCCTGGCGGCCGGCGATGCCGCGCCCTCGTCCGTTGCCGGAACCTCGGCCACCGCCCGGGCGAAGGCGAGCCCTTCCGCGACCGTCCCGGCCAGGAGGTCCTCGAGGATGTCGTCCTTGGTGCCGAAGTGGTGATAGAGGGAGGACTGCCGCATGCCGACGGCGTCCGCGATGGCCCGCGTCGATGTCGTCGCGTAGCCCTGCGTCGTGAAGAGCTCGGCTGCCGCGTCGAGTATCTCCTCGCGGGCCGTGGCACCGGGTCGTGTCGATTGTCGCGCACGGGGGCGCCCTGGTCCGGCTAGTGTCACGCCCTCATTCTTGCACCCGGCACATCGGCTCCCGTGCGCTCCCGTCTAGCCGTTCGGCGGAGTTCCGCCGGGTGCGCCCATGCCGCCCATGCCGGTGGCCTCTTCCTGGGTGACACTGCCCGCGTAGTCGTTGGCGGGGTCGCGGTAGATGGTGTGGATGTGCCCCCAGCCACCGGTCACGACGCCGGCGACGTCGGCGCCTGCCGATCCCTGCTGGTTCGAGAACTCGATGAAGACATCGGGCCCGGAGATCTGGAAGTAGATCCCGTTCCCCTGCGTCATGTCGTAGACCGTGGCCCCGGACCAGTTGACGTAGGTCTCGTCGAGGGTTGCCTCGATCCCGGCGAGCGCATCGGCGGTCGTCTGCTCGTCCGCCAGGCCCACCCAGTTGGCGATCACGTCGAGGAGCAGTTGCTTCTGCTCGTCCGTGAGGTCCGAGCCGGGAATCCCGGTGCCCGTCGGGTAGTCGCACGTGCCGCCGGGAGCGCAGGTCAGGTTCGAGACCTCCGTGCCCTGGTAGAGGGCGGCCTGCTGCTCGGCGGTGAGGCTGTCGTAAAACGCGAACGCTGTCTCGTACATGCCGGACAGGGGCTGCACCTCCGTGCCGTCGGCGGCCGTATACACCGCGGGCTGCGAGCCGAGGTGGGTGGGGGCGAAGGTGATGGCATTTGCGGTGCCGTCGAGGGTGGCGTTGATGCCGAGGTGGTGGCCGCCGAACTGGACCTCCCATGCGCTGGTGTCGGAGGGGTCGCCGAAGAGGGCGATGTAGTACTGGCCGAGGGACGCCTCCGTGCTCGTGCTGTTCTCGAGGAGGTACTGGTCGCCGGCCATGATCCCGGTGACTTCCGCGTAGGCCTCCTCGCTGAGCAGCGATTCGAGGACGGCGAGTGCTGCCGCCTGCTGCTCCTCGGTGAGGGCGGTCAGGTTCAGGCCGGCCCGTTCGACGAAGGTCACCGGGAAGTTGGACCATGACGTGGTTCTCGTCGCGTCGTCGTAGGCGTACAGGACCTGCTCCTGCTGTTCCGCGGTGAGGGTGGCGAGGAAGGCCTGCGCTGCGGCCGCAGTGTCCGAGATCGTCCCCGCCGTCGTCGTCGCGCTGCCCGTCGTGACGCTGTCCCTGGCACTGTCCGTGGCGCTGTCCGTCGTACCGGAGGAAGCGGTTGAGGAGTCGGTGGCGGCTGACGCGGCGGAGGACGAGGATGTGGCGGCCGTCCCGGTGCCGATGGACGCCGGATCGGCGGACACGCTGCAGGCGGCGAGGGAACCCGCGAGGGTCAGGGCCGCGAGGGACGACGCGAAGCGGTACCAGAGGCGTCGCGAGGGGGACGTGGGCTGAGGGGCGGTGCGGGAAGTAGTCATGGGAACAGTGAAGTGGCGGACCCTATCCGCCCTGTAGGTGGGCGCTGTGTCCGACCTGTGAGGGCGAAACATCACGGAAACAACCTCCTCACACGCCTTTTACCTCCGGGAAACCCGAGCGGGACGTCGGATTGGAAAACTATCAAGTGATCGGTATTACGCAGGAACCGCGCTCCTGCTCCCGCCGGCACCCATCCCGTTCGAGCCCCGGAGACACCGATGACGATTCCAACCTCGACCCACACGGACGACGCCGACCTCACGTCCCTCGGCTACGAGCCCTCCCTGCACCGCAAGCTGGGCCGGTACGCCTCCTTCGCGGCGGGATTCTCCTTCGTCTCCATCCTCACCACGATCTTCCAGCTCTTCGCCTTCGGCTACTCGTTCGCCGGCCCGGCGTTCTTCTGGACGTGGCCCATCGTCCTCGTCGGGCAACTCCTCGTGGCCCTCAACTTCGCCGAACTCGCCGCACGGTATCCGCTTTCCGGTGCCGTCTACCAGTGGGCCCGGCGCATCGGCGGCGAGACGGTGGGCTGGTTCGCCGGGTGGTTCATGGCGGTGGCCCAGGTGGTCACCGCGGCCGCTGCTGCCATCGCCCTCCAGGTCGTGCTGCCGCAACTGTGGAGCGGCTTCCAGCTCGTCGGCGGGGACCCCGCGCTCAACACGGTCACGGGTGCAGCGAACGCCGTCGTTCTCGGTGCCATCCTCCTCGTGGCAACGACCGTCATCAACGCGATGGGCGTCCGGCTCATGGCGCACGTCAACTCCGTCGGTGTGACCTGCGAGATCGTCGGCGTCGTCGCCGTTGTCCTCGCCCTCATCACCGCGGCGCAGCGCGGGCCCGACGTCGTGATGGACACCACGGTGCTGCAGAGCTCGGACCTGGGCGCCGTCGGGGCGTTCCTGGTCTCCGGCCTCATGGCCGCCTACGTCATGGTCGGCTTCAACTCGGCCGGCGAACTCTCCGAGGAGACCCGCGATCCCCGCCGCACAGCACCGCGCACCATCATCTCCGCCCTCGTGATCTCCGGGATCGGCGGGGCCCTCATGATCATCACCGCCCTCATGGCGGCGCCGAGCCTCGACGACGGCCGGCTCGCCACCGAGGGTCTCCCCTACGTCCTGACCGCCGTGCTGGGCACCTTCTGGGGGAAGGTGCTGCTGGTCGACGTCGCCATCGCGATCTTCGTCTGCACCTTGGCCATCCAGACCGCGGGCTCGCGCCTCGTCTTCTCGATGGCACGTGACGGCAAGCTCCCCGCCTCCACGCTCCTGGCCACGGTCCACCCCCGCCGCGGAACCCCGATGTGGCCGTCGATCGTCATCGGCGCGCTCGCCGTCGGAGTCCTGGCCATCAATGTGGGCAACGCCGCGCTCTTCACCACGCTGACCAGCGTCTGCATCGTCATGGTCTACATCGCCTACCTGCTGGTCACCGTCCCGCAACTGGTCAACCGCCTGCGCGGCGACTGGGACCGCGTGGGGCAGACGATGCCGGCCGGCCTCTTCTCGCTCGGCCGCTGGGGCCTTCCCGTGAACGTCCTCGCTGTCCTCTACGGCGCCGTCATGGTCGTGAACCTCGCCTGGCCCCGCCCCGAGGTGTACGACCCCGCCGGCGAGAACGGGATCCTCCTCTACTCCGCGCCCCTCATGGTGACCGTCGTACTGCTCCTGGGTCTGTGGATCCGGAGGAGCATCACGGCCAGGGCCTCCTGAACGCCAGCCACCGCACCTCTGCCGCACTTCAGACAGGACCGACATGACACAGACCACCGACACCCCGGCAGGCACGGCCACCACGGCCGGAGCCCGGGCCCACGCCCGGGAGCAGCACCACCGCACCGCGGACACGATGCGCCACATCCCGCTGACCACCGCTCCCACCCGAGTCACTGGCGCGCTGCCCGATGGCGCCGCAGACAGCCTGGTCTGGTCGGAGACGCTCGCGTTCGGTCGCTACACGACCCTGCAGCTCGCCCGCGGCACACGCCTCCGGCTCACCGACTCCGGGGATTCGTGTGTCCACACCCTCCTGTACAGAGCCGGAGCACTCCACGAACGCTACAACGCGGCTGATTCCGTCAAGGTCCCGTGGCAGGCCTATCCGGGAGCAGGGCACCCGCTCCTGTCCGACGCCGGGCGCCTTCTGGCCACGATCGTCGAGGACACTTCGGGCAGCCACGATGCGCTGACGGGCGCCACCACCCTCGCCGGTAACACGGCGCGGTACGGGGCAGGCACGGCGCACAGTGCTTCACCCGCGGCGCGCGAACTGCTGACGCTGGGAGCACTGAAGAACGGACTCGGTCCGCGCGATGTCGCGCCGTCGCTCACCTTCTTCAAGGGCGTCCGGGTCGACGGCGACGGCGGCATCCGCTTCACGGGAAGCGCCGGCCCCGGAGCACACGTCGACCTGCTGCTGCAGGTGGACGCCGTCGTCGTGCTGGCCAACACCGCCCATCCGCTGGACCCGCGCGCCGACTTCACCGGCACCGCCGTGGACATCGCCGCGTGGCGGTCACCAGGGGACCTCGCCGCACTGGCGCACGGGAACCTGGTGGGGCCGTTGACGCCGGAGCACCAGCAGGCACTGAACAACACCGAGCACGATCTCGCCGCAAGGAGCACCCGATGACCACCACCCTCTCGCAGCCCGCGAGCAGCATCGCCCTCGCGCCGGGCGCCGTCGTCCTCGACGAGTACGTCGAGGCACGCGGGCCCTGGTCCGCCGTCGTCGCAGCCGGTGACGTCCTCACCATTGTGGACCTCGACGGCAACCAGGCCGTCGACTGCCTGCTCTACGCCGCCGAGGACACCACCGTTCGCTACTCCGCATCGGTCACCATCGCCCAGCAGCAGTCCATCGTCCTCACCACCGGCTCCGTGCTGCGCGCCGACACGGGGCTCGCGCTCATGACCGTCGTCGCCGACGAGGTGGGCGTGCACGACACCATCGGGGGCGCGTGCTCGCAGGAGTCGAACACCCTGCGGTACGGCCAGCACACCCGCGAGCAGCACGCCTGCGTGGAGAACTTCCTCATCGAGGGCTCCCGCTGGGGACTCGGCAAGCGGGACCTCGTCTCCAACATCAACTGGTTCATGAACGTGCCGGTCGACCCGGACGGTGCCCTCGGGATCGTCGACGGCCTCTCCGCTCCCGGCAAGCGCATAGCGCTCCGCGCCGAGGTGGACACCCTGGTGCTCGTCTCAAACTGCCCGCAGGTCAACAACCCCTGCAACGGCTTCAACCCCACGCCCGTCCGCATGATCGTCACCCGCCCGGAGAACATCGCATGAACCGCTTCGACACCCTGCTCGTCGCCAACCGCGGCGAGATCGCCTGCCGCATCATCGAGTCCGCCCGGAAGCTCGGCCTGCGGACGGTCGCCGTCTTCTCCGAGGCGGACCGCGGCGCCCGCCACGTCCGGCTGGCCGACGAGGCCGTGCTCCTCGGCCCGGCACCCGCCAAGGAGTCCTACCTGCGGGTCGACGCCCTGCTCGCCGCCGCCGCGTCGACCGGTGCTGGAGCCATTCACCCGGGCTACGGCTTCCTCTCGGAGGACGCCGAGTTCGCGGAGGCCGTCGAGGCCGCCGGGCTGGTCTTCGTCGGCCCCACTCCAGAGCAGCTGCGCATCTTCGGCACCAAGCACACCGCCCGCGACGCCGCGCAGGCCGCCGGCGTTCCCATGATCGCGGGGTCCGGACTGCTCGACGGCGTCGAGGACGCCCTCGCCGCCGCGCAGACCATCGGCTTCCCGCTCATGCTCAAGGCGACCGGCGGTGGAGGCGGCATCGGCATGACGGTGTGCCGCACGGAGGAGGAACTCGCGGAGAGCTTCCCGAGGGTCTCCCGGCTCGCCGGCGCGAGCTTCGGCACCGCCGGGGTCTTCGCGGAGCGGTACGTGGAGAACGCGCGCCACGTCGAGGTCCAGGTCTTCGGCGACGGAGCCGGCCGGGTGGTCAGCCTCGGTGACCGCGACTGCTCCCTGCAGCGCCGCCACCAGAAGGTCCTCGAGGAAGCACCTGCACCGGACCTGCCGGACGCCCTCCGCGAGGAGCTGCACCGCAGTTCGCGGGCACTCTGTGCGTCGCTCGGCTACCGCTCGGCGGGAACCGTCGAGTTCGTCTACGACTCCGCCCGGCAGGAGGCCTCGTTCCTCGAGGTGAACGCCCGCCTGCAGGTCGAGCACCCCGTCACGGAGTCGATCACGGGCGTCGACCTCGTCGAGTGGATGCTCCACCTCGCGCAGGGCGGACCCGACGCCGCAGCCGTCCTCGCCGACGTCCCCGACAGCGTGCCGGTCTCGGGCTGTTCCGTCGAGGCACGGGTGTACGCGGAAGACCCCGCCCGTGGCTTCCAGCCCAGCGCGGGCACGATCACCAACGCGGAATACCCCGCGGCGGAGCACGTCCGCGTGGACACGTGGGCCGAGACCGGCAGCGAGGTCTCCACCAACTACGATCCCCTGCTGGCGAAGATCATCACCTCCGGCACCACCCGCGACGAGGCCTTCGACCGGCTCGCCGACGCCCTGCGCGGCACTCGGATCGACGGCATCGAGACCAACCTCGGGATGCTCCGCACCGTCAGCACGCTCGACGTCGTCCGCGTGGCGGCGCACTCCACCAGCACGCTCGACGCCGTCGGCGACCCGGAACCACGCATCACCGTCGAGCGCCCGGGACTGCAGACGAGCGTGCAGGACTGGCCCGGCCGCACCGGCCTGTGGCAGGTCGGCGTCCCGCCGAGCGGTCCGATGGACGACCTCTCCTTCCGCCTCGGCAACCAGGCCCTCGGCAATCCGGAGGGTGCCCCCGGCCTCGAGTTCACGATGACCGGGCCCAGCCTGACCTTCTCGCACGAGACCACCGTGTGCGTGACGGGCGCCGACGTGCGCATCACGGTGGACGACGTCGTCGTTCACGCGTGGGAGCCGATCACGGTGCCGGCAGGCGGAACGCTCGACGTCGGCGCGGCGGAGGGAGCGGGTCTCCGCGGCTACGTCCTCTTCGCGGGGGGGCTCGACATCCCGCAGTACCTCGGCAGCGCGTCGACCTTCACGCTCGGCCAGTTCGGCGGACACGCAGGGCGCGTCCTGCGGACCGGCGACGTGCTGCGGACCGTTTCCGCGGAGGAATCCGGCGGATCACCGGTGCCGCTCGACGCCCGGCCCGCGCTGACGAGCCGCTGGGAGCTCACCGTCGTCGAGGGTCCGCACGGGGCCCCCGAGTTCTTCCAGCGCGAGGACATCGACGACCTGCTCGCCACGGACTACGAGGTGCACTTCAACTCCGCGCGCACCGGCGTCCGGCTCATCGGCCCGAAGCCGCGCTGGGCACGGAACGACGGCGGCGAGGCCGGCCTGCACCCCTCCAACATCCACGACACCCCGTACTCGGTAGGTGCCCTCGACTTCACCGGAGACACCCCGATCCTCCTCGGACCGGACGGGCCGAGCCTCGGCGGGTTCGTGTGCCCGGTAACGGTCGTGACGGCCGACCGCTGGAAGCTCGGGCAGCTCCGCCCGGGCGACACCGTGCGCTTCGTCCCGGTGCAGGCCGTCCAGGCGCCGTCGCTGCGGGACCTCGGTCCCGGGCGGCAGCTGATCCTGCCCGGCACGGCGGGATTCGCTCCCGGCGCACCGGCCGGGATGAACACCCGAGCGTCCCGCCGCGGCGACGGTGACGACGGCGTCCTGGCGCGCGTCGCCGAAGAACCGGGCAGGCCCGCCGTGACCTACCGCCGGTCCGGCGACGACAACCTCCTCGTCGAGTACGGCGACATGGTGCTCGACCTCGGTCTCCGGGCCCGCGTACACGCCCTGCACCAGGCCGTCGAGCAGATGCGGCTCGCCGGCGTCGTGGACCTCACGCCCGGCATCCGCAGCCTCCAGATCAAGGTAGATCCCTCCGTCCTTTCCAGCCGCCGCCTGCTCGAGGTGGTTCAGGACATCGAGAGCTCCCTGCCCGCCAGCTCGGAGCTCGTGGTGCCCAGCCGTTCCGTCCGCCTGCCCCTCTCCTGGGACGACCCCGCCACGCGTGAAGCGATCGAGCGGTACATGGCCGGAGTGCGCGACGACGCCCCCTGGTGCCCCTGGAACATCGAGTTCATCCGGCGCATCAACGGGCTCGAGTCCGTGAACGACGTCTTCGACACCGTGTTCGACGCCGAGTACTTGGTCCTCGGCCTCGGCGACGTGTACCTCGGGGCCCCTGTCGCGACGCCGCTCGATCCCCGGCACCGCCTCGTCACCACCAAGTACAACCCTGCACGGACCTGGACGCCGGAGAACGCCGTCGGCATCGGGGGCGCCTACATGTGCATCTACGGCATGGAAGGCCCCGGCGGGTACCAGTTCGTGGGCCGGACCACCCAGGTCTGGTCACGCTACGCCGATGCCGCGCCGTTCGAGCCGGGATCCCCGTGGCTGCTGAGGTTCTTCGACCGCATCTCCTGGTACCCGGTCAGCCCGGAGGAACTGCTCGACCTGCGGGCGGACATGGCCGCGGGTCGGGGCCGCGGCGTCGAGATCGAGGACGGGACGTTCTCCCTCGCGGAGCACGAGCGCTTCCTGGCGGACAACAGCGCGTCCATCGCGGAGTTCCGCGTGCAGCAGTCGGCGGCCTTCGCCGTCGAACGCCAGGCCTGGGCCGACGCCGGCGAGTTCGACCGCGCCGACGCCGCAGCCGCCGTCGTTCCCGACACCGAGGACCTCGTGGTGCCCGACGGCGCCTCCCTGGTCTCCGCGCCCTTCGCCGCCAGCGTCTGGAAAGTGGATGTGGCCCCGGGCGACACGGTGCTGAAGGGGCAGCCCCTCGTCTCGCTCGAGGCCATGAAGATGGAGACCGTCCTCAGCGCACCCTGCGACGGGCTGGTGTTGCAGGTCCTGCCCCTCGCAGGTTCGCAGGTCGTGGCCGGCGAGGCCCTCGTCGTGCTGGGCGCGTCCCCCGGGACGGAGCCCGGGACTGATCAGGACCCGTCATCCCGGCCGGAGCAGCAACCCGAAGCACGCGAGACGGAAGAGGTAGCCGCATGAGCACCCTGGCAACCGACCGGGTACGGGCCGCACTGGCGGCCGTGGACGCCGTCGACCGGCCCGAGATCTGGGTGACCCTCCGCACGGAGGAGGACCTCCTCGCCGAGGCCGCCGCCGTCGACGCGCGGATCAGCGGCGGCGAGGAGCTCCCTCTGGCGGGACTGGTGCTCGCCGTGAAGAACAACGTGGACGTGGCAGGCGTGCCCACCACCGCGGCCTGCCCGGGCTTCGCCTACCTCCCGGAGCAGGACGCGGAAGCGGTGCGCCGCCTGCGGGCAGCGGGCGCAGTGGTGCTGGGGGCCACCAATCTGGACCAGTTCGCCACCGGACTCGTGGGCACGCGCAGCCCCCACGGCGCGGTCCGCGACTCCCGGCGCCCGGAGTACATTTCCGGCGGGTCCAGCTCCGGGTCGGCCGTCGCCGTCGCGCTGGGACTGGCCGACATCGCGATCGGGACCGACACCGCCGGCTCGGGCCGCATCCCCGCCGGCCTCCAGGGGATCGTCGGTATCAAGCCGACCCTGCACGTCGTCCCGACCGACGGCGTCGTGCCGGCCTGCCGTTCCTGGGACGCCGTCACCATCCTCGCGCGGGACCTCGCGATGGCGGAACGCGCAATGGGCGTCATGGCAGGCGGCTCGCGGGCCTGGCCGTCCGGGGTCCGCCTCGCAGCCCCTGCGCGGCCGCGCGTCGCCTATCCCTCCGAGCTGCCCGAGCTGTCCCCCGCCTGGGCTGCGGAGTTCGGCCGTCAGGTCGCCCGGCTCGAGGCGTCCGGCGTCGAGGTCCGGCCCGTGCCGATCGATGTGTTCCTGCAGGCTGCGCGGCTGCTGTACGACGGCGCGCTCGTCGCGGAACGGTATGCCGCCGTCGGAGCCTTCGTGGACAGCGCAACCGGGGACGGCAATCCCGCGGGCCTCGATCCCACGGTCGCGGGCATCATCGGCCGCGCGGGAGCACTTCCCGCGCACCAGTACGTGACGGACACCGCCCGGCTGGCCGTCCTCGAACGGGAAGCGCTGGCACAGCTCGAGGGCTTCGACGCCCTTCTAGTCCCGACGGCACCAGTCCATCCCCTCCTTGCCGAGGTTGCTGCGGACCCCGTGGGCGTGAACTCGCGCATGGGCACGTACACGAACTTCTGCAATCTCTTCGACCTCTGCGCGGTGGCCGTGCCCGCGGGCGAGGTCGACGGCGCCCAGTTCGGCGTGACCGTCGTCGGACGCACGTTCGACGACGCCGTGGTGGCGGACATCGCCCGCCGGATCGAGCTCACTCCCGCTCCGCCCGCCCTCTTCGCCTCCGGTGCTGTCGCCCCGACGGGCACTGCCGGTCAGCCGTGGCCGCTGGCAGCCGGAGCGGCCGGCGTCCCGCTCGTCGTCGTCGGCGCGCACCGCCGCGGTCAGGTACTCGCCCGCGAGCTCGAGGCGCTCGGCAGCTACTGGGATGGTCCCGTGCGGCTGGCCGCCCGCTACCGCATGGTGGCCCTGGACACGGAGCCGCCCAAGCCCGGCGTGTACCGCGCGGACGACGGCGGCGAACTCGTCGCCGAACGCTGGATCCTGGCCGAAGCTGCACTCGGACGGTTCCTCGCGGCCCTGCCCGAACCCATGCTGCTCGGCTCGGTCCGCCTGACCGATGGCACCACCGCGGTCGGCTTCGCCTGCGACGCCGTCGCCGCCGCCAGTGGCCGCGACATCACGCACTACGGGGACTGGCTCGCCGCGACAGCAGCGGTTTCTGCCGGATCGGAAAGCCCGGAGCGGAAAGCGCCGGGCGAACCGGCCCACGGCGGCCTGCGTGATTTCCTCGTCACCGGGCTCTCCCGCGGCCTTCATGCCGATACCAGGCGCGGCTAGCCGTGGAACGCACCTCCGATGCGCACCTGCCCGCCGCACGCGCCGCCGTCGGCCGGGGCGGGAACGCCCAAGGGAGCAGGACCCGATGGTGGGAACGGATCACCGGCCGTCCCGGCGAGCGCCCGGCACGATCCGCTGTCCCGGACGCGAGGGCCGAGGTGGAGTGGCAGTACCTGTGGTTGCTCCCCGGTGACGCGCCCTACGCCGCGCCGCCGGTCAGCAGCTCCTAGCCACGTCGGACGGGCACGGCCTACCCCGCCGTGGTGTGGTGGCGCCCCAGTGGAAGCATGAGCGGCTTGTCTGAGGTGGGATCGCGGACCACTTTGCAGTCGAGTCCGAAGACCGCACGGATGGTGCCCTCGGTGAGCACCTCGTCGGGCGTGCCCACCGCGTGGATCCGGCCCGCCGTCAGTGCGATCAGGTGGTCCGCGTAACGCGCGGCCAGGTTCAGGTCATGCAGGACGATGACGATCGTGGTCCCACGGGTGCGGTTGAGGTCCGTCAGGAGGTCGAGCACCTCGAGCTGGTGGCTGACGTCCAGGAAGGTGGTCGGCTCGTCGAGCAGGAGCACATCGGTCTGCTGGGCCAGGGCCATGGCGATCCATACGCGCTGGCGTTGCCCTCCGGACAGTTCATCGACGGGCCGGTCGGCGAGCGCGGCGGTGTCGGTCGCGGTGAGGGCGTCGGCGACCGCCTGGTCGTCCGCGGGCGTCCAACGGGAGAACAGGCCCTGGTGCGGGTGCCGCCCCCTGCCCACGAGGTCGGCCACGGTGATGCCCTCCGGCGCGGTGGGCGACTGCGGGAGGAGGCCGAGCGTCCGTGCGAGTTCCTTCGCGGGAATCTGGTGGACCGCGCGCCCGTCCAGCACCACCTGTCCGCCGCGGGGTGACAGGAGCCTCGACATCGCACGCAGCAGGGTCGACTTGCCGCACGCATTGGCTCCTACGATCACCGAGATGCTGCCCATCGGCACCTCGAGGTCGAGGTGCTCGATGACGGTGCGGGCTCCGTAGCCCACCGTCAGTTGCTGGACCTGGAGAGTGTGGGCCGATGTCATAGCGAGCCTCCCGCGCGGTTCGTCCGCACAATCAGATAGACGAGGTACGGCGCCCCGAGCACGCCGGTAATGACTCCCACCGGGTAGCGGACGCCGAAGGCGTACTGCCCCAGGAAATCGGCCATGACCACGAGCAGGCTGCCGACCAGGGCGCTGGGGATGAGCAGGGACCCTCCCGGGCCGACGATCCTGGCGGCGATCGGACCGGAGAGGAACGCGACGAAAGCGATAGGCCCTGCGGCCGCTGTCGCAAAGGCGATGAGCCCCACGGCAGCGATGATCACGAGGATCCGCGTGCGCTCGACCCTGACACCCAGGGCCGCCGCGGTGTCGTCCCCGAGTTGGGACGCGGTCAGGTTGCGGGACTGGGTGAGCAGGATGGGCATGAGGACGGCGAGCGCGATGGCAACGGGCACCACCTCGGACCACCTCGCACCGTTCAGGCTGCCCGTCAGCCACCGGGAGGCCTCCTGCAGGTCCCACTGGGCGGCCCGGCTCAGGACGTAGGCCGTCACGCTGTCGAGCATGGCGGCGATGCCGATGCCGATCAGGATAAGCCGCGTCCCCACGACGCCGTCCCTGAAGGACAACCCGTAGACCAGCAGCGCTATCCCGAGGCCCGTGGCGATCGCGACGACGGACACCTGGGTCGCCCCGAGGCCGAGCGTGATGATGGCGAAAGCCGCCGCGGCACTCGCGCCCGCACTGATGCCGATGATGTCCGGACTCGCGAGCGGATTCCGGAGCATGGTCTGGAAGGTGACGCCGCCGACACCGAAGCAGAGTCCGGCGATCACCGCGAGCGTGGCCCGGGGCAGCCGAAGCCGCCCGACGGTGAAGCCGGCACCGCCGACGTCCTGGCCCAGGAGAACGCCGAGGACGTCCTTCGGGGAGTAGTAGGTCTGCCCGAAGGAGAGTGAGGCCGCGAAGGCGATGACGATGAGCGCGGCGAGCACGCCGATGACCGTGCGCCGCCGCCCGGTGCGCCGCCGTCGTCCCGCTGCGATCTCCGCGGCCGAAATCCCTGCCCGCGGGGGTGCCTGCAGAGTCGTCATAGTTCCCGGACCTTCTGGCGGCGGACGATATGGATGAAGAACGGCGCACCCACGAGCGCGGTGATGATCCCGACGTCGATCTCCTCGGGGCGCGCAACGATGCGTCCGAGGACATCCGTGGAGGTGAGCAGGACTGCCCCGAGGACCGCGGACATCGGCAGGAGCCAGCGGTGGTCCACGCCGAAGAGCAGACGGCATGCGTGCGGTACGACGAGCCCGACGAAACCGATGGGCCCCGTCACCGCGGTCACGGCCCCGCAGAGGAGGACGGCTCCGAACGCGGCCGTCCCGCGCGCGACGGCCACGCGTTCGCCGAGCCCCGCAGCGAGCTCGTCACCGAGGGCGAGGGAGTTCAGGGAGCGTGCGGAGACGAGGCTGAGGACGAGGCCCCCGACCAGGAAGGGCAGGACCTGCGTGATGCTCTGCACGGTGGCGCCGCCGACGCCACCGATGAGCCAGGACCGTACGCTGCCCGAGATGTCCCCGCGGGGTAGCACGATGGCACTGATGAGCGAGGTGAGCGCTGCCGAGGTGGCTGCACCCGCCAGCGCGAGCTTGAGGGGAGTGGCTCCCCCGCGGCCCAGCGAACCGACGACATAGACGAACACCGCCGTGACGGAGGCGCCCGCGATCGCGACCCAGATGTAGCCCGTCGCCGAGCTGAGACCGACCGTCGCGATGGCCACCACGACCGCGAGGGAAGCACCCGTGTTGACGCCGAGGATCCCGGGGTCGGCCAGGGGGTTCCGGGTGACGCCCTGCATGACCGCGCCGGAGAGGCCCAGCGCTGCTCCCGCCAGCACGGCCAGCACCGTTCGCGGGATGCGCTTCGCCACGGCCGCCTCGTTGAACCCGTCCGTCGACCCGCCGAGGGCTGCCACGACGTCCGACAGTGGGACGTCCCGGGAGCCGATGGTGACCGATGCGAACAACGTGACGCCCAGGATTCCTACCAGGACCAGGAGCCAGAACGGCCGAAGCCGCCGGAGGTCCCGCACGTCGGCGGAACCTTCGGCGGCCCGGACAGCGGAACCAGCCACTACGACTTGTCTGCGGCTTCCGAGATGAGCGTGAGGTAGTCCTTGAGCACCCAGGAGATGGACAGCGGGGTGGGGTTGGCCGCGGTGCCGACCGGCGTGGTGCTCGGCAGGTTCACGATCGCCTTGTTGGCCACGGCGGGGATCTGCGAGAGCAGCGGGTCGGCTTCGAGGGTAGAGACGAGCTCGTCGTCGCCGTAGGTCACGATGATGTCGACGTCGTCGAGCACGTCTGCCTGTTCGGTGCTGATGGTGCCGGAGAACAGCTCTGTTTCGGCCGATGCCGTCGCGACGCTCTCGGGAGTCGCCAGACCGAGGTCCTCGAAGAACATGGCGCGCGTGTCATGCGTCGTGTAGTAGCTGACCTCGCTGAGGTCGGTGGGATCGACGTGCGTCATGAACATGGTCTTCTTGCCCGCGATCGTCGGGAATCCCGCCGTGGCATCGCTGATCTGCTGGTCGAGGTCCGCGATGAGCTCCTTGCCCTCCTGGGCCATGCCCATCCCGGCGCTGTTGAGTTCGATCATCTCGCGCCAGGGGGTACCCCACGCGGTCTCGGGGAACGCGACGACCGGAGCGATCTCGCTCAGGGTGTCGTAGTCCTCCTGCGTCAGGCCCGAGTAGGCCGCGAGGATCACGTCCGGATCGGTGTCCGCCACGCCCTCGAAGTCGATGCCGTCGGTCTCGTCGAACAGGACCGGGGTCTCGCCGCCGAGCTCGTCGAGCCTTTCCGAGACCCACGGGAGGATCCCGTCACCGTTGTCGTCCCCGAAGGTCGCCGCGGCCATGCCGACCGGCACGACACCGAGTGCCAGCGGGACTTCCTGGTTGGCCCATGCGACCGTCGCGACACGCTCCGGCTTCTCCGGGATCGTGGTCGTGCCGAACGCGTGCTCGACCGTGATGGCTCCGGCGCTCGATGACGCCGCATCCTCCGTGCCGTCCGCGGGTGTGGCGCAGGCGGCGAGGACGACGGTCATGGACGCCGCTGCGGCGAGGGCGATGAGTTGTGGGGCGCGGCGCATGGAAGCCTTCCGGATGGTCGATCGGGCGGGTACCGGGTACCGCCGGTTCGAGGGAAGCCGCAAAGCACCAGGTAAGGATGACCTTAGCAGCATTAGCGCACGCATCCGTGACGTTATTCGGGGCGCTCTTCAGGTGTGATTCTCAGGGCCGTCCTCCAGGGCGTCCTGCCACACCGCGCCGGGCACAGGTCGACTCCCGGGATCAAAGCGGACACAGGCTGTCCGGAGTGGGGTGCGCGGAGGACCCCGCAGGAGCACAATCACCGCATGACTCTGCGCTGGTACTCCACCGTCATCGAATCCACCGACCACCGCGTGCTCGCACGCTGGTGGGCCGAGGCGCTGGGCTGGGAGGTGATGTTCGAATCCGACGACGAAGCGGTCCTGGTCCCGCCGTGGGCGCGGGAGCTCGGTTCGACGCTGGCTTTCGACCAGGTGCCGCCGGGGCTCGTGTTCGTCCTCGTCGAGCACGAGAAACAGGGCAAGAACCGGCTGCACCTCGACTTCGCCCCGCACACCAGCCAGGACCGGGCCGCGGAGCTCGACCGGCTCCTTGCCCTCGGCGCCGTGCGGGTGGATGTCGGACAGGGCCCGGACGTCAGCTGGGACGTCCTCGCTGATCCCGACGGCAACGAGTTCTGCGTCCTGTCCTCCCGCGACTCCTAGCGGGCCTTCCAGTGCCGGGGCCGGGTGCTACGGCTCGATCCGCTCCGTCTCGATGACTTCCTTGCGAACCTGGCCGCTGACGACCTCGTCCTGGGTGTGCACCTCACGGGCGATCCGGACGCGCTCGATCGGCACGACGTCCACCTCGACGCGCGGCTTTTCCTCGTAGAGGACCATCTCGACGACGTCGCCGTTGAAAGCTGTCCCGACGGCGTTGTAGAGGCGCTCACGCTCGGCATCGGTGAAGGAGCCCTCGCCGTCGTCGTACAGCGGTGCCCCGTCCCTCACCGGTACGCGCTCCACGACGAGTTCCTCACGCCGGATCTGGACCGTCAGCGTCACGTCCTCGGTGACGACGCGCTTGACGAGGCGGACGCGCTCCGTCTCGCGCAGTTCGGTTCCCACGCGAAGTTGCTCCTCGGAGCGCGTCATCGCGTAGTCGTCGCCCTCGGGGCGGGAGGAGCGGGTCCCGGCCGGCTCACCCACGGACCGACCCTGGCCGGCGAGCTCCTCGTCCTTCGTCGCCATGAGCCCGTAGTAGCGCAGGAGGTGCTGCTCCTCCGCCGGACTGAGGTGCCCGTCCTGGGACATCTTCGGGGAGTCGTAGACCTTGGAATGCGAATAGGGGAGGCGCACGTCGCGTCCGTCGAGGGTTGCACCCTGCAGTGGCGCGAAGGATTCCGGATTGCCGGCCTTGTGCGTCGCGACGGTGACCCAGCTGGGTTCCCCCGTGGCGTCGTCGACATAGAGCTGCCCCATGGGGCCGAGCACCGCGCCGTCCTCGCTCAGCACGTTCGCGCCGGCGTTCATCGATTCCTTCATCTGTTCGAGCGTGATCATGATGGCCCTTTCGAAGAGGTTGCTCCCCTCACCGTAGGTCCCACCCGACCCGATAGCAAGCATGCTTACTACCGCATCGGTCACCGGAGCGGCAACCGGTCCTGGAGCGGGGCCCACACCTCGAGCCCGCGAAGAAGGTTCCGCCACGCGTCGAGCACGGTCCAGTCCCGGAGTGCCAGCCGTTCAGGCCTCGGCGTGACCCAGCGCCCCGCCATGGTGAAGGCGGAGAGGACGAGGCCGACGATCACGATGAGCGACATGACCGCCCCCCCTAGGCTTCGCGCCGGAGCGCGTAGGCGGAGCTCGGCAGGGACTCCGCGTTCCAGTCCGCGTGCGACGGCGGGCAGTGCGACGGCGAATCCGCCGCGACCGCACGCAGCAGGCAACGTACCAGGAGTGCCGTCAGGGTGATGGCCAGAAGGATCAGCAGAATGTTCATGCTTCGATCCTGATCCCGCGACTATCGGAAAAAGAGTGGCAGGATCGACCCATACCGCTAAAAAACTGCCATACTGCAGTGCATGCTCACCAAGGTCGCCGTGATCGTCCTGCCGGGTCTGTCCCTCTTCGAGTTCGGGGTGGTCTGCGAGGTCTTCGGACTCGACCGCTCCGGCCTCGGCGTCGGGCTCCCCGCCTTCGACTTCCGTATCTGCACACCGCACCCCGGCGCGATCCGCACGGACGCGGGCGTCACCCTGGCGGTCGACGCCGGACTCGAGGGGGTGGAGGATGCCGACCTCGTCGTGATGACCCCGTTCCCCGCCGGCTCGGCCGTGCCCGCCGAGGTCCTGGACGCCCTCCGGGCCGCGGACGCCCGCGGTGCCCGCGTCTTCTCCGTGTGCTCCGGAGCCTTCGCCCTCGCCGAAGCAGGGCTGCTCGACGGACGCTGCGCGACGACGCACTGGCGGTATACCCGCAGGCTCGCGGACACCTATCCCGGCACGCGCGTGGACGAGAACGTGCTGTACGTCGAGGACGGCAACGTGCTCACCAGTGCGGGAACCGCTGCGGGGATCGATGCGAGCCTGCACCTGATCCGCCAGGAGTTCGGGCCGAAGGCGGCGACCGCGATAGCGCGAAGCATGGTGGTCCCGCCCCACCGCGACGGCGGCCAGGCCCAGTTCATCGAGCGGCCGATCCCGCAGGAGTGCGGCGCCTCCATGGAGGAACTGCTGATCTGGCTGGCCGACCACCTCGACCAGGACATCTCGGTGGCGATGCTCGCCCGTCGGCTGCACATGAGCGAGCGCACCTTCGCGCGGCGCTTCCGTGCGGAGACGGGCACGACGCCGGCCGCATGGCTGACGGGCCAGCGCCTCCTGCGGGCACAGTCGCTGCTCGAGGAGACGCGGCTGACCATCGACGCCGTCGCCCGCGCATCGGGTTTCAGCCAGGCCGTCCTGCTGCGGCACCACTTCCAGAAAGCCCTCGGCGTCAGTCCGGCCGCGTACCGCAGGACCTTCAGGGGATCGGAGAAGGGCTGCGATCTCGACCTGCACGACCTCGAGGAGCAGTTCGGCGGGCAGCGCGCGGGGACGGGCGCGATCAGCCGGCGATGACCGGGATGACGAGGAACACGAGCGGCAGGTAGAGCACCCCGGCCACCGTCTGGAGCGTGATCGTCGAAGCCATCAGGCGCGAGTCGCCGCCCAGTGCCCGCGCCATGACGTAGGCCGAGGACGCCGTGGGCAGGGACAGGAAGAGGATCACCGTCGCGGCCGGTTCTCCCGTGAGCCCGAACACCAGGCACCCTGCGATGCCGAGCCCGGGCATCACCGCGAACTTGACCACGGTCGCGAGCCCCACGGCACCCAGGTTGCGCCCCATGCTGCGCAGCTCCAGTGCCGCGCCGACGCACAGGAGGCCGAGGGGAAGCGACGCACTGCCGAGGGTCCGCACGAGCTCGGCCGTCCCCGGCAGCAGGCCGATACCCGTGACGTTCAGCAGGATGCCGACGACGCAGCCCGCGATCAGCGGATTCGTCCCGATGCTCCGGACCGTTCCGCCCACGCTCAATCTCTCCGAGCCGTAGCGCGCGAAAGCGAGCGTGCAGATGACATTGACGAGCGGCACCAGGATGGTGTTCGCGATGGCGGCCAGCGCAACACCGTCGGTTCCGAACAGTGCGAGGGCGATGGACAGTCCGAGGTAGTTGTTGAAGCGGATGCTTCCCTGCATCACCGAGGTGAAGGCCGGCCCGTCGAGGTCGAGCCAGCGCTGCGCGACCACCAGCCCGGCCGCCGTCAGGACGACCGGACCGGCGAGGATCGGGGCCATCAAACCGATCGGCAACCCCGAGAGGTCAGCCGTCGCCGTGCCGCTGATGAACAGCGCCGGCAGGAGGATGAAGTAGCACAGGCGTTCGGCGGGCGGCCAGAACGCCGGAGCGAGGAAATTCCGCGCGCGGAGTCCGTACCCGAGGGCGATCAGGGCGATCACCGGCCCCAGTGCCACGAGGGCCTGGGCGATCACCGTGCTGGTGGCAGCGGGTGGGTCCGGGCGGCGAGCGTCCAGCCCCGAGAGGACGCTCCGCTCACGGTCGGACCGGTCACCAACCCTGGGCCTGGAGCCACTCGGCCGCCAGGCGGCTCCACTGCTCGGCTGCGCCGCTGCCCTCCGCCAGCCCGAGGCCGTGCTCTCCCTCCGCGAAGACGTGCAGGGCATGCGGGACCGCATGGGCGGCCAGCGCCTGGCCGAGCAGGTACGCGTGCTCGACGGGCACGGCCTCGTCCTCCGCCGTGTGCCAGACGAAGAACGGTGGGGCATCAGGGGTGACGAGGCGATCCAGTGACGTCGCCGCACGGAGCCGGCCATCGGCGTCGGGCCCGATCAACTCGTCCTGCGAGCCCCGGTGCGTCGCCAGCTGCATTGAGACGACCGGGTAGCAGAGGACGGCGGCGTCCACGCGTTCGTCGTCGTGCTCGCGGCTCGCGAGCGCCGCGTGCCCGGCGAGGTGCCCGCCGGCGGAGAACCCGAGCAGTGCGAGACGTTCGACGCCGGCGGAGCGGGCACGCCGGACCTCCGCGCGTACGGCGTCGACCGGTCCGGGATGCCTCGTCTGCACGGGGTAGGAGAAGACGCCGGCCGACAGGCCGAAGGAGCGCAGCCGCTCGGCGACGACCTCCCCCTCGTTGTCCGACAGCATGGTGTAGCCGCCTCCGGGCAGGACGATGACGTGTGAGGACTCCATGGCACCACCGTACTGCGATCGGGCCGGTGCTGGATCAGCCCTGACTCCCGCGGTTAACGGACAGAGCCCCCGGCCATCGGACCAGGGGCTCGGGTACGTCCGGACGCGCTGTCAGCCCTCGCACTCCGTGCAGAACTTGTCGCCGTTCTTCTCGCGCGCAAGCTGGCTGCGGTGGTGCACCAGGAAACAGGACATGCAGGTGAACTCGTCCTCCTGCTGGGGGATGACCTGAATGAGGAGTTCCTCGTGGGAGAGGTCGGCCCCGGGGAGGTCGATGCCTTCAGCGGTTTCGCCGTCCTCGACATCGATCAGCGCGGTCTGCGTGGTCGCGCTGCGCTGTGCCTGGATAGCCTCGAGTGACTCGTTGGCCGGCTGGTCTTCCGGGCGAACGCGTGGCTCGTCGTAGTCGGTTGCCATGGGGGTAGATCTCCTTCTATGGGCGGGAATGACGCCCAGATGCCACTCTCAACCTCGGAAGAGGCGGAAGTATTCCATATACCGGGAGCAATATACCCGGTTCGGCCGACTCTTTTTGCCAGCATGCGCAACCCCGTTCCTCCCTACCGCTTTGTGACGCGGAGGCGTAGAAGGGCTACGTCGTGGCGGTATGCGCCGCTCCAGTGGATCGCGCCCCCGGGGAGCGGTGGGCCGCGCGTCGTAGGGTTGATACCTGCCCCCTTCCCGAACGTCTCAGGAGCTCCCATGGCATTGTCAATCGACCTCAGCGGCAAGACGGCGCTCGTCACAGGTTCGACGCAGGGCATCGGACTGGCCATCGCGGCGGGCCTTGCGGCGGCGGGCGCGCGCGTCGGCGTGAACGGTCGCAGCAACCGCAGCGTCGCCCGCGCGATGGAGGCGATCCGTGCGGACCTGCCCGACGCCGATCTCGTGGCCGTCGCCGCCGACGTCACCCGGGACGACGGCGTCGCGAAGGCCCTGGCCGTCCTGCCCGCCGTCGACATCCTGATCAACAACCTCGGCATCTTCGGTGCGCAGCCGGCCCTGGAGATCGACGACGCCGAGTGGCGCCGCTACTTCGAGGTCAATGTGCTGACCGCCGTCCGTCTCACGCGCTCCTACCTGCCCGGCATGGTGGGTGCCGGCTGGGGCCGCGTCCAGTACATCGCGAGTGATTCCGCCGTCGTCATCCCCACCGAGATGATCCACTACGGCGTCTCGAAGACCGCGCTGCTCGCCGTATCCCGGGGATTCGCCAAGGAGGCCAAGGGCACGGGCGTGACGGTCAACTCGATCATCGCGGGCCCCACGCACACCGGCGGCGTGGAGGACTTCGTGTACCAGCTCGTCGACAAGGACCTCGAGTGGGAGGACGCCCAGCGGCAGTTCATGAAGGACCACCGCCCCCAGTCGCTGCTCGAGCGCCTCATCGAGCCCACGGAGATCGCCAACATGGTGACCTACCTCGCCTCACCGCTGGCATCGGCCACCACCGGAGCAGCCGTGCGTGTGGACGGCGGATACGTGGACGCCATCCTTCCGTGAGCCGGTCCGCGGTCCTCCGCCCGAACGGCGCCCTCGACCCGGGGCCGATGGCCGCGATCCTCGCCAACCACGCCATTCCCGGCTGTGAGCTCACGGATCGCGCCGCGCGGGTGCACACACGCCTGCTCTCGACGCCGGGCGGTCCACGCCGGGTCACGGTCACCATACGGTCCGACGACGTCCAGCTCACGGCGGACACGGAGGACGACGGCGAGTTCACCCACCTCGTGCGCACCACCCGCACGTGGCTGGACCTCGATACCGATACCGGGGCCGTAGCCCGGGCCTTCGACGCCGACCCGCTCCTCGGACCCCTGGTCCGCGAGCGCCCGGGGCTCCGCGCGGTGGGCTACCCGGAGCCCTTCGAGGCCGCGATCATGACCGTCCTCGGGCAACAGGTGTCCATCGCCGCGGGCAGCACGTTCGGCGGGAGACTCGCGGCTGCGTACGGCTCGCCGTCGGCCTCCGGCCTCACCGTGTTCCCGACGCCCCGGGCGCTCGCCGACGCTCCGCAGGAGGACCTGCGCAGTGCCGTCGGTGTCACCCGGACGCGCGCCGCGACCGTGCAGAACGTCGCCCGCGCCGTCGTCGACGGGCTGGTTCTCGATCCCGAGGCCGATCCTGTGGCGCTCCGCAGGGCGTTGCTCGCCATTCCGGGTATCGGTCCGTGGTCCGCGGACTACCTCGCGGTGCGGGTCCTGCGGGATCCGGACGCCTTCACTCCGGGCGACCTCGTAGCGCGCCGGGCCATGGGCAATCCGAGCATCCGCGATGCCGGAACGCTGTCCGAGTCCTGGCGCCCGTATCGCGCCTACGCCCTCTTCCATCTCTGGACGTCGGCGACCTACAGCGCGCCCTAGGCTGAAGCCCTGCGGCTCCGGAGGGCGATCTCGAGCTCGAAGCGCACCTTCGGATCCTTCAGCTCGTCCCCGAAGAGTTCGCGCAGCTGCAGGACGCGGTAACCGACGGTCTGCGCGTGGATGCCGAGCTCCTCCGCGATCGGCGCCCGCTGCCCCCAGTGCCGCAGCCAGGCGAGCAGCGTCTCCTCGAGCTTCTCGCGCTGGCCGTCGGCGAGACCGTCGAGTGGGGCCAGGCGGCGGTGGGCGAGCTCCGCGGTGGCCGAGGGCTCCGCGGCCAGCACCACTTCCGTGAGGTGTTCGTCCGCCCAGACGGGCGGATCGTCGTCGCCCTCGCGAGGCGGGAGCATCGACGCCGCCAGGACGGCCAGGCGCAGCGACTGCGCGACCTGCCTCAATCCGCCGGTGGGGCCGATCGCCGCGCTCCTGCCGGCCAGCACGCGGTCGAGTTCCGTCCGCGTGGCCGGCCCGCGATCCGGGACGAGGGCGACGACGTCGGTCTCGCGCTCGATGACGATCGCGCCGCGTACGAGGCGCTGCCGCAACCCCTGGGCGCGGTTCAGCGGCAGGGTCACGACAGCGAGCTGTGCGGGCACGGCCCAGTCCGCGAGTGACGCGGCCTGACGCAGCGCTGTCTCGTCCGCTCTCCCGAGCAGCAGCAGTTCCAGCAGTTCGGCCCGACGGCGGTCGACCGCCCCGGCGTGGTCGGACTGCTCGAAGGCGTACGCCTCGGCGCTGACCGCGGAGAGTTCGTCGATGTACGCCATGATCGATTCGCCGAGGTTCACCACGACCGCGGAGCCGAGACCCATCTCCATCGACCGCCGGGACATCTCGCGGAAGGTCACCCGCGCGCCCATCCGGTACGCGCCGAGCAGCGAATCCATGCTGCGTCCCTGGCGGAACTCACCCCGGCCGAGGCCTGCCACCAGCTGGCGGCTCTGGTCGGACAGGGCGGGCAGCCTCGTACCCGGCAGGTCGAGGAACCGCTCGAGGGCGACGGCCACTCCCAGGCGCAGTCCCCGCCCGAAATCGCCTTCGATCGGCCGGGCGTAGGCAGGAACCAGCTGGGGAACGGTCTGGATGATCGCCTCGACGAGGTCCGGAGTCAGGGGGCGCAGCTTGTCGCTGACATCGGGCGGCAGCGCGAGCCAGGGCGGTTCGGGTGGAGCAAGTGCTGCCTTGGCCGGATCCATATTCCCCTCCCGTCTATCACGTCAAGATAATTCTGCTCCACCAACTGTATGTCGTAAGCGAAGAAATTTAGCGGGAGAGGTTATAGCGTTAAGCCAATGATCCGGTTCAAACAGCTGGCGCGAGCAGCAAACGCGCTCATCACCCCGCTCACGCCGGAAGACTTCCTGTCACTCTTCGATCCGGTGCACTCCTCCCGTCAGCTCCGCGGCGTCGTGACCCGCGTGGTGCGCGAGACCGAGGACTCCGCCACCATCTACTTCCGCCCGGGCAAGGGCTGGCATGCGCACCAGGCCGGGCAGTGGGCGCGCATCGGCGTCGAGCTGAACGGCGTGCGCCAGTGGCGGTCCTATTCTCTGAGCAACGCGGCGGGGCACGATCCCGCCATCACCGTGAAGGACGCCGGTTCCGTCTCGCATGTACTCGTGCGCGATACGAAGCCGGGTGACATCCTTTTCCTCGCGCCACCCCAGGGCGACTTCATCCTGCCCGAGCACCCGAGGTCGCTGCTGATGCTCACGGCAGGCAGCGGCATCACCCCGGTCATGTCGATGATCCGCACGCTCATCCCGCGCCGACCGGACGCCGACGTCGTGCTCATCAACTCGAACAGCACACCGGAGAAGAGCCTGTTCCGCGAGGAACTCGACGAGCTGGCCGACCAGTTCCCCAACCTCACCGTGCGTCACTGGTTCACGAGCGCGCGCGGCAGGCTCGAGTTCACGGCGAAGACCATCGCGGATCTCTGCCCGGACTGGCGGTCCCGTGCCGCTTTCGCGTGTGGGCCCGAAGGGTTCCTGAACGCCGCGGAGGAGCTGTGGGAGCGTGAGGCCGCCCTCGAGACCGCTCGCACCGTGCCGGAGGTCTCAGCAGGAGCAGCCGCACGGGTGGCCCCGAGCGGCACGCTCACCATCGAGCGGTTCACCACGGACCTCACCGCCGGCGCCGGCCATGACGGAGGCCTCGTCACGTTCGAGCAGTCCGACCGCGAGGTCCAGGCCGACGGCGACACCCCCCTGCTCGACATCGGCGAGGACGCCGGCATCCTGATGCCCAGCGGCTGCCGCATGGGCATCTGCCACAGCTGCCTGATCCCGCTGCGGTCCGGTCAGGTCCGTGACCTCCGGACCGGTGAACTGCACAACGAGCCCGGCCAGCTCATCCAGACTTGCGTCTCGGCAGCCGCCGGGCCGGTCAACCTCGACCTTTAGTCCCCCACCAGAGGAGTCCCCATGACCACCACGCTGACCCGCCCCGGCGCCCTTGCGGCATCCGGGCACCCACTGGTCCGTCCCGATGCAGCGAAGCACCTGACGGACGAGCAGGTCGAGGAACTCGGCCGCGAGCTCGACGCCGTGCGTGACGAGATCCTCGCCAAGCGCGGAGCGTCCGACGCCGCCTACATCCGCCGCGTCATCAAGGTGCAGCGCAGCCTCGAGTTCGCGGGCCGCGGCACGCTCCTGTTCAGCAAGTACAAGCCCGCCTTCTTCGCCGGCACGGCAATGCTGAGCATCGCCAAGATCCTCGAGAACATGGAGATCGGCCACAACGTGCTGCACGGCCAGTGGGACTGGATGCGCGATCCGGACATCCACTCCACCACCTGGGAGTGGGACTTCGTGACGCCCGCGCGTTCGTGGCAGCACACCCACAACGACCTGCACCACCGCTGGACCAACGTCATCGGCAAGGACAAGGACATCGGGTACAACCTGCTCCGCATGGACCCCGACCAGCCGTGGCGCCCGTTCAACATCGGCAATCCGCTGTACAACGCGATCTTGGCGCCGGTCTTCGAGTGGGGCATCGCCCTGTACGACCTCGAGATCCCGGAGTACAAGGAGGGGATCAAGTCCAAGGAGGACATGAACCGCGACCTCAAGGCGCTGGGCAAGAAAGCCTTCAAGCAGTTCGCGAAGGACTACGCGGCCACTCCCGCCGTCGCGATGCTGACCGGTTCCGGCAAGCAGGCCCTCTACGGCACCCTCGCCGCCAACGCCATCCGCAACTTCTGGGCGCATGCCGTGATCTTCTGCGGCCACTTCCCGGACGGTACGGACACGTTCACGGAGGAGGAGGTCGACGGCGAGACCCGCGGCGACTGGTACGTGCGGCAGATGATCGGTTCCGCCAACATCTCCGGCTCCAAGTTCATGCACCTCATGACCGGCAACCTGTCCCACCAGATCGAGCACCACTGCTTCCCCGACCTGCCCTCCAACCGGTATGCCGAGGTTGCAGTGAAGGTCCGTGACATCTGCTCGCGGTACAACCTGCCGTACACCACAGGCCCCCTGCCCAAGCAGGTCGGCTCCACCTGGGCGAAGATCTTCAAGCTCGCCCTGCCGAACCGCCGGCCGAAGACCGCTACGGCCTAGGATCCACGCTCTCCTGCCGGCGTGGCCCGAGCGGCCACATCGATCCACTCCACGTGCCGCCGCCCGGTTCTCCGGACGGCGGCGCGGGTGCGTCGGGCCCTCCCTGGCACGTGAGGCCGCGTCAGCCAAGCGGTGGCGGCAGAGACGGCGTCGAGTCCTCCTCCGGCAGGGGCAGGCCGGTCAGACGGGAGCGTCCTCGGCGAGCAGGACGTCCACCTGCCCGAGGGCGAGCGTTAGGCCCTCCTCCATGCCCATCTCGACCATCTGGTTGAGCTGCTCGAGGGATTCGAACGTGGTAGTCATGGTCATGCGTGTCCGTCCACCGAGGTCCTCCAGCTCCACCGTCGCGTGGGTCTCCCCCATCTCCGCCACGGGGTCGCCTTTCTCGTCGGCGAACCCGTCGTCGAATGTCAGGCGATGGGGCGCCTCGATGCCGGTGATGCGCCACCAGCCCCGGGCCTTCTCCCCGTCGGGTCCGGTCATGAAATAGGCCGCGCGGCCACCGGGTTCGAACTCGTAGGCGTCGAACGTCGCGGGCCATGTCGGCGGGCCCCACCACCGTTCGAGTTGGCGCGGGTCCTCCCAGATCTGCCACACGCGCTCCACCCCGGCGTCGAATTCGGCGACGAGCCTGAAGCTGAGCGCTTCGGTGTCCTTCTGGGTGCTGATGACTGCCATGATGCTGCTCTCCTAGTCCTCATCCTCGGCATCCTCGGCGAGGATGTCCGCGATCTGATCGACCCGCTGCCGCCAGATCCTCTCGTAGTCGTCCAGCAGACGGCGCGCACGCTGCACGCCGTCGACCTGTCCGCGCACGATCTGCTCCCGTCCGCGCTTCTCCTTCGAAACGAGTGAGGCCCGCTCGAGCACGGCCACGTGTTTCTGCACCGCGGCGAAACTCATGTCGTACTGCTCGGCCAGCCCGGATACCGAATACTCGGCGACCAGGACGCGCGCCACGATGTCCCGCCGTGTCGCGTCGGCGAGCGCGTGGAAAAGGCGGTCCACCTCGTCCTCGCTCGCCCGTCCTACAACCATGTGGTTGTACGTTACGTGGGGGAATGGACCGGGTCAAGGGGTGCACCTGCAGACGTGGCAGGATGGAGCCACCTATTCCCGCGGGAGCCCCGGCAAGGGCTGAGAGGAAGCTGCTGCAGCTTCGACCGCCGAACCTGCTCCGGATCATGCCGGCGAAGGAAGCGAGAATGCAATGCCCCATTCCTCCATGTCATCCAGGTCATCCACCAGCGGCGTGCAGGCCGACGACAACCGGCGGGCACGTCATGCAGTCCGCGGTGGGATTCTCGGGAACTTCGTGGACCAGTTCGACATCTTCCTGCCCGTCATCGCCCTCGCGCCGGCTGCGAGTACCCTGCTGGGCGCGGAGAACGTCATCGCGACCGCCGGGCTCGTGTTCACCGCAACGCTCATCGGACGACCCCTCGGAGCGGCGATCTTCGGGCCCGTCGCCGATCGCGTGGGAAGGACGGCCACCACCAGGGTCGCCCTCGCAGGCATAGCCGCAACGACCCTGCTGATCGCCGCCGTGCCCGGTCACGAGGTACTGGGCTGGGGCACCGTGGCGCTGATCCTCACTTTGCGGTTCCTCGGCGGGGTGTTCCTGGGAGGCGAGTACACCTCGGCCGTGCCGCTGGCCATGGAGTGGTCCGCGCCGCGGCGACGCGGACTGGCGAGCGGCCTGATCATGGCGATGTCCCCGGTTGCCAACGCGAGCATCGCAGCCCTCGTCCTGGTCCTGCTGGCCGTTCTGGACCCGGCCTCCTACGCGGCCTGGGGCTGGCGCGTGCCGTTCGTCGTCGGCGGCCTCCTGGCGCTTGTCATGCTCGGGTACTACCGGCGCCAGGTGGCGGACGCTCCCGCCTCCCACCAAGCCCCCGCACCGGCCTCGCCCCTGCGGGATGTCCTCGTGGGACCCGACCGCCGCGTGTTCGTGCAGACATTCATCCTGATGACCGGTCTCTGGCTCCTGACCTATATGGCCATCCCCACCCTCACGGCCGAACTCACGCGCGCCGAGGTCTTCGACGGCCGCGGCGTCACCCTCGCCCTGCTCTGCGCCACAGCTGTCTCGGCCGTCGCCATGGCACTGTGTGGACACCTGTCCACCCTCGTGGGACGGCGCCGCTTCTTCATCGGCTTCGGCCTGCTGGCCGCCGTCCTGGCTCCCCTAACCTTTTTGGCGATCTTCGCCGTCGACTCCCCCGTTGCCGTCGTCGCTCTCTGCGCCGCCCTGCAGGTGGTCACGGTCTCGGTCTACGGGCCGGTCGGCGCCTACCTGTCGGAACGGTTCGCCGGGGGCGTCCGGTCCAGCGGCTACGGGCTCGGCTACAGCCTGTCGATCATCGGCCCGGCGCTCTACCCCTACTACCTGCCGCCCCTGCAGGAGGCTTTCGGCACCTACGGGCCGGTCGCCGTCCTGCTCGCCATCGCCGGTCTGCTGGTCGCACTGGGCGGTTACCGGGGGCCGGAGACGGACACCCGGGCGCCGCTCCGCTGAGAACGGGGCGGCGCCTGGCGGGGAGGAAACGCCGACAAGTCGCGGAACGAGCGAGCAGCAGCGCCGTGCCGGCACCCCGAAGGGCGTTCCCGACGACGTGATACCCGTTATGGCGGGCACCAGAGGACCCTGCAAGACTGGCCCCATGACCCGCGGAATATATGTGAGCGCCATGACCAACGGCTCCGGGAAGTCCCTGATCTCCCTGGGCCTCGCCGACATGCTGCACCGGCACGCCGACCGCGTGGGGTTCTTCCGGCCCATCGTCGAAGGCAGCGACCCTGCCGCGGATCCGATGGTGCGCCTCATGCAGCGTGCGTTCGACCTCCCGGCGAACCGTGCCCGCGGCGGCCTCACCCGCGCCGAGGCCCGCGCCCTCCTCGTGACCGGCGACCGCGCCGAGATCGACGCCCGCTGCGTCGCCATCTACAGCGAGATCGCGGCGGAGTGCGACGTCGTCATCGTCGAAGGGACGGACCTCTCCGGCAACGACGCCGCTGTGGAGTTCGACCTCAACGCCCGTCTCGCCAACAACCTCGGTGCCATGGTCCTCGCCGTCGTCGGGGCCAAGGACATGTCGGTCGAGGAGGCGGCGGACACCGTCGACGTCGCCCGCCGCGAACTCGACGCCGCGAAGGTGTCCCTCCTGGCGATGATGGTCAACCGGGCAGCGGACGACGCCGTGACCGCGATCAGCGAACACGTCCGCCCGGGCCGCTCCGGCCGCCCTGTCTACGTCATCCCGGAACTGACCGAGATCTCGCAGCCCACCGTCTCCGAGGTGTCGACGGAACTGGGGGCGCGGCAGATCGCCGGCAACTCGAACCTGGAGCGGGACGTCACCAGCGTGCGCGTCGCCGCCATGAACGTCGGCAACTTCCTGCACCTGCTGACGGACGGCGCCCTCGTGATCGTGCCGGGTGATCGCGCGGACGTCCTCGTGGCAACCCTGGCGTCCTCGTTCTCCCCCGAGTTCCCGGTGCCCTCCGGCATGATCCTCACCGGAGGGCTCGCGCCGGACCCGAACATCCTCGCCCTCCTCGCACAGGCACCGTTCCCGGTCTTCTCGCTCGACGACGACACCTACACCGCCGCGCGCCGCGTGAGCGAGGTGCGCGGCGAGATCGCCAGCGGGCTCCGCCGGAAGGCCGCAGCGGCGCTCGGGGCCTGGTCCCGGCAGGTCGACGAGAACGAGCTGCTGGAGCGCCTCGAGCTGCCCCGACCGGTCACCATCACCCCGCTGCGCTTCCTCCACGAGCTGATCCAGCGGGCACGGTCGGAACGCCGGCACATCGTGCTTCCCGAGGGTGAGGACGTGCGCGTCCTGAAGGCAGCCGAGATCCTTCGCCGCCGTGACGTCTGCGACCTCACTGTCCTCGGCCCGGAGGCGCGCGTACGCGAGCTCGCAGCGGGCCAGGGCATCGATCTCACCGGGCTCACCCTGATCGACCCGGCGGCCTCCGAGCTGCGCGAGGAGTTCGCTGCCGAATATGCGCAGCTCCGGGCGCACAAGAACGTCTCCCTGGACCAGGCCCGTGAACGGATACTCGAAGGGGCATACTTCGGCACGATGATGGTGCAGCTCGGCAGGGTCGACGGCATGGTCTCGGGCGCCGCCCACACGACCGCGAACACCATCCGGCCCGCGCTCGAGTTCGTGAAGACGAAGGACGGCGTGAAGATCGTGTCGTCGGTGTTCCTCATGCTGCTGCAGGACCGCGTGCTCGTGTACGGCGACTGCGCGGTGAACCCGGAACCCAACGAGGAGCAGCTCGCGGACATCGCGATCGCCTCGGCGGAGACGGCGGCCCAGTTCGGGGTCGAGCCCCGCATCGCCATGCTGTCCTACTCGACCGGAGAGTCGGGACACGGCGGAGCTGTCGACGAGGTGCGACGCGCCACGGAGATCGTGCGCCGGCAACGCCCGGACCTCGCGGTCGAAGGACCCATCCAGTACGACGCCGCCGTCGACGCCTCGGTCGCGGCATCCAAGCTCCCCGGGTCGTCCGTGGCCGGCCAGGCGACGGTGTTCATCTTCCCTGACCTGAACACGGGCAACAACACCTACAAGGCAGTGCAGCAGTCGGCCGGGGCGGTCGCCGTCGGCCCGGTGCTCCAGGGGCTCCGCAAGCCGGTCAACGATCTCTCCCGCGGCTGCACGGTGGAGGACATCGTCAACACGGTCGCCATCACCGCCGTGCAGGCCCAGCAGCCCGCCGCCTCCTAGCCGTTCCCGCCGCCCCCTACAGGACAGGACCCCATGCTCATCCTCGTCATCAACTCCGGCTCATCCTCGCTGAAGTACCAGGTCCGCGAGGGCGACGACGTCCTGGCGGAGGGCCTGGTGGAGCGCATCGGCGAGGCCGAGGTGCCGGACCACGCAGCCGCACTGGACCGGGTGGACCAAGAGGTCTCCAGGGCGCTCGACGGCCGGGAGATCGACGCCGTCGGCCATCGCGTGGTGCACGGCGGTGAGCGCTTCAGCGAACCGGTGCTGATCGACAACGAGATCACCCGCGCCATCGAACGGCTCAACCCGCTGGCCCCGCTGCACAACCCCGCTGCCGTCACCGGCATCCGGGCCATCACCGACAAGTGGCCGAGCATGCCGCAGGTGGCGGTGTTCGATACGGCGTTCCACCGCACGCTGCCCGAGCGCGCGTGGCGTTACGCGGTGCCCGACGAGCTCTACCGGAAGTTCGGTATCCGCCGCTACGGCTTCCACGGCACCTCCCACGCCTACGTCGCCAGGGGCGCGGCGGAGCTGATGGGTACGGACACGTTCACGGGTGTCATCGCCCATCTCGGCAACGGCGCCTCCGTCACGGCCGTTCGCGACGGCGAGAGCATCGACACATCGATGGGTTTCACTCCCCTCGAAGGCCTCGTCATGGGAACGCGATCGGGCGACATCGATCCGTCCATCCTGCTGTTCCTCCTGCGCGAGGGATATTCGGAGCAGGACCTCGATACGCTGCTCAACCGCAACAGCGGACTGAAGGGCCTCACGGGCACCAATGACATGCGCTCGGTATCGGAGTCCGCGGACGCCGGCGAGGATCGCGCGAAGGTCGCCATCGACGTGGCCTCGTACCGCCTGGCGAAGTACGTGGGCGGGTACCACGTCGCGGTCGGCGGCGCCCAGGCACTCGTGTTCACGGCCGGCATCGGGGAGAACGCGGGCGCCTTCCGCAGCGCCGTCGTCTCGAAGCTCGGCGCCCTCGGCCTCGAGCTCGACGAGGAGAAGAACAGCAAGCGCAGCAGGGAGGCGCGGACCATCAGCACGCCGTCGTCGGCCTTCCCCGTGCTCGTGGTGCCCACGAACGAGGAGGCGGCCATCGCGGAGGCGACCGCCGCCGTCGTCGCCCGCTCCTAGTCGACGCAGCTCGCGCTCACGGGAGGCAAGCCGGCCCTGTCGTGCCGGCGTGGCGTTGCGGTGCGCGGACAACCCCCGGCACAGCGCGCCAGCGGGGCGACCCCACCGCCGGCGCAACCGTGTGGCGCACCCAGCTCCGGCAGACTGGAACCATGACGATCCTCCGGATGACCCTTCTGTTCGTGCTCGCTGCGGGTGCCGAGATCGGTGGCGCCTGGCTCATCTGGCAGGCGGTCCGCGAGGGCAGGCCCTGGTGGTGGGCGGGGCTCGGCATCACGGCGCTCGGAGCATACGGCTTCGTGGCGACCTTGCAACCGGACCCGAACTTCGGGCGGATCCTCGCGGCCTACGGGGGCGTGTTCGTCGCGGGGTCGCTGGCGTGGGGCGTGCTCGTCGACGGCTTCCGGCCGGACCGCTGGGACCTTCTCGGCTCGGCGGTCTGCCTCGTCGGTGTTGCGCTGATCATGTTCATGCCTCGCTCGAGCCCGTGAGCTGGGCCCGCTGTCCAGCTCACGGGCTTACGCTGCGCCGAGCAGCCGCGCGACCGCGGCCGCCAGCGCCCCGACCGCGACCACCACGAGGAACGGAGCCTTCAGCCATAGCGCGACGGCGGCCGCACCCAGGGCTGCCACGCGTGCGTCGAGCACGAGCGACTGACCGGACGCGAACGCGTTCACGGCGGTCAGGGCGGCGAGCAGGCCGATCGTCAGCGAACCCGCGACCCTCAGCATCCTCGGGTTGTCCAGCAGCTTCGCGGGCACGAGGAACCCGAGGAACTTCGTGGCGATCGACACCGCGCACGCGAGCAGGATCCAGCCCCAGAGCGTCATGCTGTCCCCTTCCCCGCGGATCCGGACTCCGAGGGGTAGGGTTCGACGTCGGGTTCGAGTCCTTCCGTCGCAGGGCCCAGACCCGAGAGCCCGAGGAGGGCGGCCACCACGGCGGCGATCAGGATGGGCACGCCCGGCGGCACGAGCGGCACCGCGACGAGCGTGACCACCGCGCAGACAACCGCGATGGCGGCAGGCTCCTTCGCGCGGATACGGGGCCAGAGCAGTCCCAGGAAAGCCGCGACCGCCGCTCCGTCCAATCCCCATCGCGCCGGGTCGCCCATGGCGTTGCCCGCGAGGGCGCCGACGAGCGTGAAGACGTTCCACAGGACGAACACGCCGATGCCCGCGGCCCAGAAGCCCCGGCGCTGCTCGGCCGGGTCGGCCTGCCCCGTCGCCGTCGCCACCGACTCGTCGATGGTCAGATGGGCCGCCGGCAGCTTCTGCCAGCGCGGGGGACGCAGGAGGACGTTGACCTGCATGCCGTACACGCCGTTCCGGATGCCCAGCAGGGCGGACGCCGACATCGCGGAGATCCCGCTCCCACCACCTGCGATGACGCCGATGAACGCGAACTGGGAGCCGCCGCTGAACAGCAGGAGGCTGAGCGCCATGGTCTGGGCGAGATCCAGCCCCGCAGCGACGGACAGGGCACCGAAGGACAACCCGTACAGACCGGTGGCGATGGCCACGGAGAGGGCGACGCGAACCGCCGGAGACTGGAGAAGGACCACCCGACAAGGCTAGGTGACGGCCCGGTCGGCTTTCCATTCGGGGAGAAGAGGTGAATAGTAGGAAAGGAAAGCCTACTTACTACCCGGAGGAGCACCACATGAAGGCAGTGACATGGCAGGGCAAACGCACCGTCAGCGTGGAGAACGTGCCCGACCCCACCATCCAGGAACCGACGGACGCGATCGTCCGCATCACCTCGACCGCGATCTGCGGGTCGGATCTCCACCTCTACGAGGTGCTCGGCCCCTACATGCACAAGGGTGACATCCTCGGTCACGAGCCGATGGGCATCGTCGAGGAAGTCGGATCGGCTGTCACCAACCTCAGGGTGGGCGACCGCGTCGTCGTGCCGTTCAACATCTCCTGCGGCTACTGCTACATGTGCACGCGGGGCCTGCAGTCGCAGTGCGAGACCACACAGGTGCATGACAAGGGGTCCGGAGCCTCCCTCTTCGGCTTCTCCGAGCTCTACGGATCGGTTCCCGGCGGCCAGGCCGAGTACCTGCGTGTGCCCTTCGCCGACTACGGACCCGTGAAGGTCGGGCACGACCTGCCCGACGAGCGCTACCTCTACCTCTCGGACATCCTGCCCACGGCGTGGCAGGGCGTCCAGTACGCGGACGTCCCGCAGGGCGGCGTGCTCGCGGTGTACGGACTGGGCCCAGTGGGCCAGTTCGCCGCGCGCATCGGCAAGTACCTCGGTCACCGCGTGATCGCCGTCGAACCCGTGCCCGAACGCCGGGCCATGGCCAAGCGCCACGGGATCGAGACCATCGATTTCTCGAAGGACACCGCCGAGGAACTGCGGAGCATGACCAGCGGGCGCGGACCGGACGCCGTCGTCGACGCCGTCGGGATGGAATCGCACGGATCACCCGTCGGCGCCTTCGCGCAGAACGCCGTTGGCATCCTGCCGGACAGGCTGGCACAGAAGGTGATGGAGACCGGCGGAAGCGACCGCGTGAGCGCCCTCCACTCGGCGATCGACGCCGTGCGCCGCGGCGGCACCGTGTCCCTCAGCGGCGTCTACGGCGGTGCCGCGACACCGATGCCGATGCTGTCCATGTTCGACAAGCAGATCCAGTTCCGGATGGGCCAGTGCAACGTGCGCCGCTGGACGGACGAGCTCCTGCCGATCGTCGAGGATCCCTCGGACCCGCTGGGCGTCACCGACCTCATGACGCACGAGGTCTCGATCGACGAGGCACCGGCGGCCTACCGGAACTTCCAGAAGAAGACGGACGGCGCCATCAAGGTCGTTCTCAAGCCCCAGGGCCTGACGGTCTAGTCTGTTCGACGGCGAAGGCCGGCCCGGCAGGGGCCGGCCTTCGCCGGCTGCCACAGGTCATCCCGGTCGCCCGAGGCCAGGCGCGGTCACTCCCGGGCGATCGACTCGTAGGACCCTGCCTCACCACGGGCCATCTGCAGGGCATCGGCCGCGCGCACGAGCCCCAGGTGCGAGAACGCCTGCGGGAAGTTCCCCGCCATCCGCTTGTTCTCGGCGTCATACTCCTCGGACAGCAGACCGAGTTCGTTGCTGTAGCCGACGAGCTGGTCCATGAGCCGCGTCGCTTCGTCCAGCCTCCCGCCGTGCGCGTACTGTTCCACGAGCCAGAAGGAGCACGCGAGGAACGGGTGCTCTCCCGGCTCGAGGCCGTCGTCCGAGTTAGCCGTGCGGTAGCGGAGCAGCAGCCCGTGCGGGTCCAACAGGTCCTTCTCGATCCGTGCGACCGTGCCGAGCATCATCGGATCGTCGTAGTCGAGGAAACCCACCTGCGGCAGTTGCAGCAGCGATGCGTCAACCTCCGTGCCGCCGTACACCTGGGTGAACGAACCGAGCTCGCGATTGAACCCGCGCGCGAGGATCTCTTCGCGCAGTCCGTCACGGATGGTTGTCCAGTGCTGCAGCGGTCCACTCAGCCCGTGGTCCCGTACCGCCCGGACCGCACAGTCGAAAGCCGCCCACATCATCACCCGGGAATGCGTGAAGTACTGGAGGTCGCCGCGCATCTCCCAGATGCCGTGGTCGCGGTCGTCGAGGTGCTTCTCCGCGAACCCCAGGAGCGCGCGCTGCAGGGGCCAGGAGAAACTGTCCTCGGTGACGCCGTGGCCGCGCAGCTTCTCCAGGGCCACCATCACCTCCCCGACGACGTCCGCCTGGTACTGGTCCACAGCGCCGTTGCCGATACGTACGGGAGCGGAATCGGCATAGCCCGGCAGGTGGTCTAGTTCGCGCTCGGGCAGGTGCCGCTCCCCCGCCACGCCGTACATGATCTGCAGGTCCTCGGGATCGCCGGCCACTGCGCGCAGCAGCCAGTTGCGCCAGCCCAGCGCCTCGTCCGCGAAGCCGTGCGTCATCATGGCCTCGAGCGTCAATGCGGCGTCGCGAAGCCAGCAGAACCGGTAGTCCCAGTTCCGGGCACCGCCGAACTGCTCGGGCAGGGAGGTGGTCGGGGCCGCGACGATGCCGCCGGTGTCCTCGTGGGTCAGCGCACGCAGCACGAGCAGCGAGCGCTGCACGGCGTCGGCGTACTCGCCGTCGTCCAGGCAGCTGGCACCCCAGGCCCGCCAGTAGCTGATGGTGCTGTCCAGGGCTTCGTCCACATCCTGTGCCGGGGGCTTGTCACGGTGCGAGGGGTACCAGACCAGCTCGAGGTCGACGACGTCGCCTTCGGACACCTCGAACGTGCCCTCGTGGCGGTGATCGGTGGCTCTCAGCCGGGGTCCGCGCAGCAGCAGTGCGTCCGGACCCGCGATGGCGAGGAGCACCGGCACGCCCTCCTCCGTCCCCTGGCTGACCCACGGGACGATCTCGCCGTACCCGAAGCGGATCTCGAGCTCCTGGTGGACGGTGACGGTGCCGCGCAGTCCCTGCACCCGCCGGATCACGTTCGCGCGCCGGTCGGTCACCGGCATGAAATCGGTGATCAGCACCTCGCCCCCGGCGGTCCTCCAGCGGGTCTGGAGGACGAAGGTCGAGTCGATGTAGCTGCGCTCCACCACCTCGGCGTCCGGGGACGACGGCGCCACGAGCCAGCGTCCGTGCTCGGGCGTGCCCAGCATCGCGGCGAACACGGATTCGGAGTCGAACCGGGGGAAGCAGAGCCAGTCGACGCTGCCGCTGCGTGAGATGAGCGCACCGGTGTGGAGGTCGGAGACGAGCGCGTAGTCCTCAATCGGTGATTGCATTTTCCAACTCAACCACACGCGCCCGTCGTGGTCGTACGGTTACTCCTGGTTGCCCTCGAACGCCATCCGGATCCTCGCGGGATAGTCCGTCGTCATCTCCTGCACGCCGAGATCCGCGAGGAACCGGGCGTCCTTCACGGTGTTGACGGTCCAGGCCCGCACCCGCACGCCGTCGCGGACCCACTTCCGCACGCGCTCGGGGTGATGACGCGCGTACCGCACCCCCGGTCCCACCATGCCCACCTCGTGGTGGTTGACGAGCTGCTCGCCCTCCTTCAAGGCCCTGCGCATCAGGGTGATGAGGGCACCCTCGGCGATCGGCCCGAAATGCAGTGCGTCGCGCACTTCCTTCGGGCTGACGTCGGATACCAGCTGGCAGAGCATGTGGTGCGGTGCCGACTCCGCCAGTTGGCGCATGGAGTCCGGATTGAAGCTCATGAAGCTCACCTCGATGTTCCCGAGCATCGATGACTCCGGGTCCCACCCCTCGTCCATGAGGAACGCGATCAGGGACTCCTCCAGCCGCAGGCCGAACGGGCTCGGATGCTTCAGCTCGATCGCCAGCTTCACAGGACGTCCGGCCCGTCGCAGGATCAGCAGGAGGTCGGCCAGCGACAGGAACTGCTCCGAGCCTCCGCCGTACTCCGCCGGAATGCCCGCGCCTTTCCAGGAGGCGACGTCGAGCGTCCGCAGTTCGGCGAGCGTCAGGTCGGCGACGGGGCCGGCACCGCTGGTCGTGCGGTCCAGCGTCGTGTCGTGGATGCACACCAGGTGTCCGTCGCGGCTGAGGTGCACATCGCATTCGACGCCGTCCGCGCCGTCGGAGAGCGCCTGGAGATAAGCGGCGCGCGTATGTTCGGCGTAGGTTCCGCTGCTGCCACGGTGGGCGAAGATCACTGGGGGCACAGGCATTCCTCACGTCGGTGGGTTGTCCGTACCACCGTACGGGAGCACGTGTTCGGCGCACCATCGGCCCACCCGTCGGGACGCATCGCGCACCACCATCGATAGACTCGGGAGGGTGGACGCTCAGATGACAGGCACCGATGCGGAGCGTGCCGCCGCCCTCCGCCGCATGAAGCTGCTGGCCACCGGACTGCTGGCGGTCATGGCGATCATCTTCGTGGTGGCCTTCGCACTCCAGGACGCCTATCCATGGCTCGAGTACGTGCGCGCAGCAGCGGAGGGTGGCATGGTCGGCGCCCTGGCCGACTGGTTCGCAGTGACCGCCCTGTTCAAGCATCCGATGGGGCTCAAGATCCCGCACACAGCGATCATCCCGCGCAAGAAGGACCAGATCGGCGAGTCCCTCGGACAGTTCGTCGAGGAGAACTTCCTGTCGGAGGACGTCGTTCGCGCCAAGCTCGACTCGGTCGGAATCGCCCAGAAGGCCGGCGCCTGGCTGGAGAAGCCGGAGAGCGCGGACCGCGTGGCCGCCGAGGGAGCGGCACTCATCCGCGGCATGTTCACGGTGCTGAACGACGACGCCGTACAGGGCGTCATCGAGTCGATGGTGCGCAAGCACGTCCTCGAGCCACCCTGGGGTCCACCCATCGGCGGCATAGCGGAGCGGATCTTCGCCGAGGGACACCACCACCGGCTCGTCGACCTGCTTGTGGACCGCGCGGGCGACTGGGTGGACGCGAACTACGCCGTGGTCACCAGGGTCGTGGCACAGCGCTCACCGTCGTGGGTCCCGCGGCTCGTCGACGGCGTGGTCGGCGACCGCGTGCACGCAGAACTCTCGAAGTTTATCCGCGCGGTGCAGGACGATCCGCAGCACGATGTACGGCTCGCGATCGACAAGTACCTCCGCGACCT
This sequence comes from Arthrobacter sp. B1805, assembly GCF_002929745.1. Lineage (GTDB taxonomy): Bacteria > Actinomycetota > Actinomycetes > Actinomycetales > Micrococcaceae > Arthrobacter_D. The sequence continues at coordinate 218,799 of NZ_PJIQ01000002.1, read as the reverse complement.
CGCACAGGACCTCCAGCACAAGCCCGAGACCATTGCCAAGGCGGAGGAGATCAAAGGCCAACTGCTCGACGATCCCCGCGTCCGCGACCTGACCGCCCGCACCTGGGCAACGATCAAGAACGCCCTCCTGGAAGCGGTCAACGACCCGGACAGCGAGCTGACGTCCAACTTCAAGGCGGCCGTGCGTGATTTCGGGTCACGCCTGACGAACGACGCCGAACTCGCCGGCAAGGTGAACCGCTGGATCGCGGACGGAGCGTCCTACGCCGTTCGGACCTACCGCAGCGAGATCGCCGGGGTCATCTCGGAGACGGTGGGCCGCTGGGATGCCGAGGAGACCTCGCGCAAGATCGAACTGCAGGTCGGCAAGGACCTGCAGTTCATCCGGATCAACGGCACGGTGGTCGGTTCGCTGGCCGGGCTGTCCATCTTCGCCGTGGCGAACGCGATCTTCGGTTAGGCCCGTCCATAGGGGCAAAAGGCGCCCGACGGCAGGAACTGCTTTCGCCGGCGGCTCAGGCCTGCTGCTGCCGGGTGCCCGGCTCGGGAAGCTGCAGCACGTCGGCCAGCTCCCCGGGGATGGTCTGAGGCAGCGGGCCGAAGGCCTCGCGCGTCGTGCGGATCACGGCCTTGCCCATGAGGTGGTTGCCCGTACCGCCGATCACAGCGCCCGCACCGAAGGGCAGGGCGCGTCCCAGCATGAAACCTCCCTGTTTGGCGAGGAACTTCTTGAGGAACCGCCGCTGGATGGAGGCGGTCAAGGTCTTGACCATCGAGGACGGCGCCGACTTGTTCACCAGTTGGCCCCAGTACTGCGGAGCACCCTGGCCGGCGGAGGCGCCGAGGACCGACCGGATCAGCGCGGTTCCCTCCTCACCCATGAGGATCGCCATGACCATGGCACGGGAGCGCTCGGGATCCTCGGTGTTCACACCGTGCAGTTCGGCGATCGAGTCCGCGTAGAGGGCCGTCGCTTCGAGGAAGCCGATCGTCGCCGCTGCCGACAACCCGAGTGACGCGATCGTTCCGACGGCGGGGACCGCAGCAGTCGCTCCCACGGCGGCTCCAGCAGCCGTCGTCGCGCGGAGATAGTCACGCTCCAGGAGGCGGGCGAGCTCGGCGGGGGACGCCTCCGGGTGTCGGCGACGGAGCCGGTTCAGGTTCGAGATGATCAACGGACGCTGGACGTCGAGAGCCCGCTCGATACCACGGAGGATGGCGGGCTTGGGGTTTCCGTCCTTGTCGAACAGCGTTCCGTTCGCAGCCTTGACGGCTGGGTTTTCCTTGTTTCGGCCGAACATGGTGGTTCCTCCCGGACTGGGCTGGATCGGATCGGTAAGCGGTCTGTGATGAGTGTAGGGGCGCCGCGCGAGAGGACGGGGCTTTCTTCTCCTGGCGCACGGGCCGTGAACAGCGAAGGGCGCCACCGTTGGTCGGTGGCGCCCTTCGGCAGCTGTTCCCCCCAAAGGTCCAGCTACATGCTGCTGATGCTTAGACGCGCGAGCCGCGCTTGGTGATGGCGCCGTAGATGACGAGCACGATCAGCGCACCGATGACTGCGAAGAGGATCGACATCAGCGAGAAGGTGCCACCGAGATCGACGCCCAGGAGGCTTCCGCCGATGAATCCGCCGAGGAAAGCCCCGATGACGCCGAGCAGCATCGTGATGAAGATTCCGCCACCCTGCTTACCGGGCAGGATCAGCTTGGCGAGTGCTCCGGCGATGAGGCCGAGGATAAGAAAACCGATGAAACTCATAAGGTGCTCCTTGAGTGATTGTGAGCTTCCCATCCGCGGACGGGATGCTGCCGAATATTCTGATGCACCGAAGCGCAACTCTTAACGATTGTACTTCATCAGCATGCTTAGAGTGCAATCCTAGCACCGTACTAATCGCGCTTCTCAAGTCGTCCCGGTGAATCTTTCCCAAAATGTAGCGTTGCGACTCCGTGGACCCTGATCGACCGAGAACCGCAGAAGGACGGGAGTTCGCCCGTATGATGACCAGCAGTGGGGCCGGTTCGGCGACGATCCGCGCGCACGGTGAAACCCGTTGGGGGATTTCTCGAAACACATACGAACGTCAACCCGAAGGAGCTTTTCTAATGCGAATCGGTTCATCTATTTTCCTCATTGCACTCGGTGCAATTCTTGCTTTTGCCATTCGGGCCGACGTCATCAGCATCGTCGACATCAACCTCGTGGGGTACATCCTGATGGCGGTCGGCGTGCTCGGCCTCATCGCCTCCCTACTCCTCGCAGCGCCCAGGAGGCAGAACCGCATTTCCGAGTCACGGTCCGTCGTCGACCCGCACACGGGCGAGACCGTCACGAGGAACGAGACACGCGACACCGGCCTCTAGTCCGCCGGAGAACTTGCGGCCGCACCTTAGAAGGGGCCGGAGCGGGCAACCGCTCCGGCCCCTTCGTCATCTGTGTTTGCTTCTGGGGCGGGGAAAACCTGTTGACGATGCGCGCCAACCACAGATAGAGTCACTCAAACACAGATAAACCCACACGCTGCGGAGCAGTCGGAGACAACGGAGTCCTCATGTTCGCCGAAGAACGCTATCGCCAGATCAGCGAGCTGGTGCTCGCCGACGGCCGGGTCACGGTAGCAGCCCTCTCTTCCCGCTTCGGCATTACGAAGGAGACCGTCCGTCGCGACCTCGCGCTCCTCGAGGAGGACGGCGTGCTGCGTCGCGTCCACGGTGGCGCCATTGCCGGCAGCGGTGCGACGACACACGAGCCGAGCCTCTCGAGCCGCTCCTCCCAGCACTCCCCGGAGAAGAAGCGCATCGCGCAGGCGGCACTGGCACTCACTCCCGACACGGGCGCCGTCGTGCTCGACGCCGGCAGCACCACCGGCGCCCTCGCCGAACTGCTCGTCGAAGAGGCGCGGTCGGATCTCTCGGTGGTCACCCATTCCGTTCCGATCGCGGCCCTCGTCTCCGGTGCCGGCCTGAGTGTGGAACTCGTCGGCGGACGTGTCCGTGCCCTCACCAGCGCGGCCGTCGGCAGCAGCACCGTGGCACACTTCGCCCGGCTCCGCGCCGACGTCGCGTTCATCGGCGCGAACGGCCTCGCCACCGGCTTCGGCCTCAGCACGCCCGACGTCGATGAGGCCGCGGTGAAGACGGCGATCGTGCGCTCCGCGCGGCGAGTGGTGCTGCTCTCCGATTCGTCGAAGTTCAACGAGGAGACACTGGTCAGTTTTGCCCAACTGGAGGATATCGATGCACTCATCACAGACCGGGCGCCCAGCGCCGATCTTGCGGCGGACCTCGCCGACGCCGACGTGGAGGTGATCGTCACGTGATCCTGACCCTCACAGCGAACCCCAGCATCGACCGCACGGTCGAGCTCGCTGCCCCGCTCGTCCGCGGGGCCGTGCAGCGAGCCGTGCACGTCGTACAGGAAGCGGGCGGAAAGGGAGTCAACGTCAGCCGCGCCCTCGCCATGTCCGGCACCCGGACGCTCGCCGTCGTCCCGGGCGACGACGACGACCCCGTCCTCGCCGGGCTGCGCAGCGTCTCCGTCCCGTTCCGCAACGTGCCGATCGGGGCAGGGCTGCGCACCAACACCGCAATTACCGAGCACGACGGCACCACGACGAAGATCAACGAGCCCGGACCGGCACTCAGCGCGGCACATCTCGAGGAACTCCTCGCCGTCGTCGTCGCCGAGAGCGATGGTGCGGACTGGCTCGTCCTTGCCGGGTCGCTCCCGCCCGGTGTCCCTCCGACCTTCTATACGAGGGTCACAGCGGCCGTCCGGGAGGCCTACGGCCTGTCGGCGCCGCTCGTCGCCATCGATTCCTCCGGCGAACCCCTGATCGAAGCCGCCGCCGGTGTACCTGCACCGGATCTCCTCAAGCCCAATGCCGAGGAGCTCAGCGAGCTGACGGGCATCGGGACGGGTGATGAACTCGAGAAGGACCATGAACTCGCCGCGAAGGCCTGCGCGGTGCTCATCACCGCCGGGGTGGGAGCGGTGCTGGCGACCCTTGGCTCCAAGGGTGCCCTGCTCGTGACGAATGCGGGAGCATGGCACGCCGTGCACCCGCCCGTCACGGCGCGTTCGACGGTCGGTGCGGGAGACTCCGCGCTGGCCGGCTATCTGCTGGCGCACAGCGCAGGCGAACTCCCGGAGAACTGCCTGCGCCAGGCGGTCGCCCACGGGTCGGCGGCCGCCGCCCTTCCCGGTTCCACCGTTCCATCGCTCGACCAAACCACGCCGGCCGCCGTCGCGGTCACTCCCCTCAAGATCACATTGCCCGTGATCGAACCAAGCGCAACCGGGTCCACCGCAGGGCCCCTCGCACAGGAGGAATTCTGATGTCCGATCTCATCACTCCGGAGCTTGTGGCTCTGGACCGGAACCTGGGGAGCGACCGCTCCTCGGTGATCCGTCATCTCGCGGAGCAGGTCGCCGCACAGGGGCGCTCCACGGAGGTGGACGGCCTGTTCGCCGATGCGCTCGCCCGGGAGGAGAAGACCGCCACCGGCATACCCGGCGGCATCGCCATCCCGCACTGCCGCTCCACGGCGGTGTCGGAAGCGACACTCGCCATGGCACGCCTGTCTCCCGCCGTGGACTTCGGCGCCAAGGACGGCCCCGCCGACCTCGTCTTCTTCATCGCCGCACCCGAAGGTGCCGACCAGGAGCACCTGAAGCTGTTGTCCAAGCTCGCGCGGTCGCTGATCAAGAAGGACTTCACCGCGTCATTGCGGGCCGCACGGACCCCGGACGACGTCGTCGCTCTCGTCAACGGGGCACTCGGGCTCGGTGACGCGCCGGCCGGAACAGCCGCCACCAGCTCGACGAGCCGGTCGGAGAACGCTGCCCGTGCCGGTGAAGCGGCCGCGACGCTCGGTACGTCACCCGCTGGCACCGACACGACCGGACCGGCCGTCGGCCATGGCCGTTCAGAGGGCGGCACAGAGGGCAGCACCGGGGGTGGCACCGACACCGGGGTCCGCCGCCTCGTCGCCGTCACCGCGTGCCCGACCGGCATCGCCCACACCTACATGGCCGCCGACTCACTCGTCGCGGCCGCAAAGGAGCGGGGAATCGACCTCCAGGTCGAGACGCAGGGCTCCTCCGGTGCCACTCCCCTGGATCCCGCAGTGATTGCAGCGGCCGACGCCGTCATCTTCGCCGTCGACGTCGATGTCCGCGACAAGCAGCGCTTCGCCGGCCTCCCCGTCATCAGTTCCCCCGTCAAGCGCGGCATCGACGAGCCCGGCGTGATGGTCGAGGAAGCTGTCGCAGCCGCCCGGAACCCGAATGCGCGACGGGTCGCCGGCACTGCCGGCGGCAACGAACAGACGGACGACGACGGCGCCAGGGACAGCATCGGCAGCACCCTCAAGCGGGCCCTGCTCACCGGCGTCAGCTACATGATCCCGTTCGTCGCGGGAGGTGGGCTGCTCATCGCGCTCGGCTTCCTCCTCGGGGGCTACCTGATCACCGAGACGGCTGACACCGTCGTCCTGGAGAACAGCCTCACGAACCTGCCCGCGGGTGGGCTCGGCGAGTACCTCGGCGCCGTCGCCTTCAAGATCGGCCAGTTGTCCCTCGGCTTCCTCGTCCCGGCCCTCGCAGGCTACATCGCGTACGCCCTCGCTGATCGTCCGGGTATCGCACCAGGTTTCGTCGCCGGTGCCGTTGCCGGATTCATGGGCGCAGGGTTCCTCGGCGGCATCGTCGGCGGCCTGCTCGCCGGCTACGTCGCCATGATGATCGGACGCCTCTCGGTTCCCCGATGGCTCCGCAGCCTCATGCCGGTCGTCATCATCCCGCTCGTGGCGTCCATCGTCGCTTCGGGCCTGATGTTCCTCGTGCTGGGCGGCCCCATCGCCGCGATCACCACCGGACTCAACACCTGGCTCTCGGGCCTCACCGGGACTGCCGCCGTCGGCCTCGGCGTCATCCTCGGGCTCATGATGGCCGTCGACCTCGGCGGTCCGGTCAACAAGGTGGCCTACTCCTTCGCCGTCGCCGGTCTGAGCGCCGGTTCCATCGACAACCAGGCGCCCTGGCAGATCATGGCCGCCGTCATGGCAGCCGGTATGGTCCCACCTCTGGCCATGGCTCTGGCCACCACCATCGATCGTCGTCGCTTCACGGTGGCGGAACGCGAGAACGGCAAGGCGGCCTGGCTGCTGGGCGCGGCGTTCATCTCCGAGGGGGCCATTCCCTTCGCCGCCGCCGATCCACTCCGCGTCATCCCTGCTTCCCTGGTGGGATCGGCTGTCACCGGTGCCATCGTCATGGGGACCGGAGTGACGTCGCAGGCACCGCACGGAGGCATCTTCGTCTTCTTCGCCATCGGGAACGTCCTGATGTTCGTCCTCGCGATCATCGTGGGAACGGTGGTCTCGGCCCTCGCCGTGATCGCGCTGAAGCGCTACGCCACCCGCAAGAAGGACACCCCCGTCGTCGAGCCGGTTGCAGCCTGACCAGCAGTCCGCTTGGCTGTACTGGAACCAACTACAGAAGGAGCACATCATGGCAGAACGCAAGGCGACGGTAGCGAGCCGCGTCGGACTGCACGCCCGGCCCGCGTCGATCTTCGCCGAGGCCGCCGGCGAGCTTCCCCTCGAGGTCACCATCGCCATGGACGGTGAGCCGGCAGAGGAAGCTATGGACGCCTCCAGCATCCTTTCTCTCATGAGTCTCGGCGCTTCGAACGGCGACGTCGTCGTCCTGCGCGCCGAGGGTGAGGGCGCGGAGGAAGCGCTCGAAGGCCTGGCCCTCATCATCGAGACGGATCACGACGCCGAGTAGGCACTCAACGAGAAAGGGCACTCTTCGCCGCAATGTCTGGCGAAGGGTGCCCTTTTCGGCGTTCTGCGGGCTTAAGAACAAGTAGGTGGGTCCACCCGTTCTCATGGACTCACCTACTTGCCGGATAACAATCCGCTGACCCCCCACGGACAGCGGCAGTTACATAATCATTATTTTTGCACAGGATCATGAATACGTGAATACCGGCAGGACACGATTCGGTCACACTCGCCCCTGCGATGCAGCAGGCGGTGTCCATGCTCGCGGCGCGGACCTTCAGACGAGTTTGTTCGCCTGCCGGGTGCGCCTCCGGCCGAGGGTGTGGCTCAGCCAGATCAGGCACAGACCCACCACTGTCAGCACGATCGCCGAGAACGGGAGAACGATGTCCCACGCCATCAGGTTCACCGGCGTAAGCCTCAGGAGCACGAACACCACAACAATGGAAAATGAACAGGCGAGGAACGCAGAGGCAACCCTGTGGATCGTGCGGGCCTCGTGATCGAGAACCGCCGCCACCGCGGGGATGACCAGGCAGGCCGCGACGTAGCCGGGGTAGAGGCGCCCCGCCGCAGCATAGTGCTGCACCGTGTCCTGGTCCCCGAAGTCGCGAAGCGCCGTGGAACTGCCGGAGAGCTCACTCGTCACGAAGAAGTACAGCGTTGCAGCGACCACCAGGGCCAGGATGGTCACTCCGACAGGTCCGACGACCAGTCGACGGGCCAGGTTCGAGTCGAACGCTGCGGCCATCCTGATGCCGAGGAGCAGGAAGACGGCGTACAGCATCAGCCGGAGCAGCAGGTTCGCGATGTTCGCGCCCCCCAGGAAGCCGTCGACCGCCAGATAGATGGGCTCGATCGACAGGGCGACGGCGACCGTGAGCAGGACGAGCGCCGCGAAGATCGTGCGTCCATGCCGCTTGCGCAGTCCCGGGATCCGCACCGCCGCTCCCACGACGCACAATCCCAGGGCGACCCACTGGATGGTCAGCGCCGTCATCCGAGGTTCTCCCACATCGCGCGATCCTTGCCGTCGTCGAGCTCGGCTCGCCGGATCTGCTTGCCGAGCACGTCGAGCCGGTCCCGGGCCAGGAACACGAGGTCCAGGTCCGCCAGCGCGCACAGGGCGCGCGCCCTGCCGTCCGGCGGCCATCCGCCCTCCACAGGGGTCAGCAACCCCGTCACCACCAGTCCGCTGGTCAGGGACACCCCTGCTATCCGCGCCGCCTGCACTGCGATCTCCGGAGCGAGGCGGCCCGCAGTGAGTTGCGCCGAGAGGTTCTGACGCGCAACACCGGTGCTCTCGGCAAGTCGCTGCCGAAGATCCCCCGGATCCACGGCTTCGACCCATGCACGAACCGAATTGCGGTGCGGGAAGGAGGCGAGGTCCAGTTGCAGATCAGTGCCCGCACACTCCCTGTCCTCGCTGCGCGCCACGAGCAGTCGCAGGATGTCGATGTGCGAGACCTGACTGACGAGCTCGGCGTCCGTCGGGGGCTTGATGCCATCCGGAAGGTCCTCGTAGCCCTCGAAGACGGCGAGCGCATTCACCGGCGGGAGCCCGTACCCGCGGGCGATGGCGACGACGGTTGGCACCGAGACCTTGCCCCGGACGAGTTGCTGGGCGAGCGTTGATCGCTTTATTCCCGCAACGCGACATACGTCGGACACCGTGTCCTGCGGTGCGATCCGGGAACGCCACAGCTGGAACGCTTTGGCTGTGACGGCCATCATCACCTTTCGATTGGACTTTTCGGTCTGTCGTCGCAGTATACTGATATGGCTGGCTCCGATTTCTGCGATTCCCCCATACGCAGAACTCGGAGCCAGCTCCACTTTAACCGTTCGGCAGCTGTCCCGGTTCGGGCCTACCAGCGCACTTTCTTCTCCTTTTTGCCCTGCTTGCTGCTCTCCTGCGCGGCCTTCGTATGGCCTGCGCCGGTTGCGGCCGTCGGGGCAGCGCCGTGATTCTTCTTGGCGAGCGCGAGTTGCGCCCGGGGATCGTCCTGCAGTTTCCGGGCCGCCGTAGCCTTGGCGGCACCGGGCTGATTCTTTTTCGGGGTGCTGGTCATGGTGTACCTTCCTGGTGCTTGCGCCCACCGGAAGCTCCAGACCAGGCACCACGGCACGCGTCAGGACGCGGCGTAGGTGCTCGAACATGGACACGATCAGTGGACGCCCTTGGAGTGCTGTCATCGACAAGTGGCGCTGAACTCGGCAGGAGCCGGCTCAGTTACTGAAAAAGAAGTGTCCTCATGATTTCGACGGTACACCCGCCGTCGCGCGAAGGACAAGGGTCGCTCGAAGCCAGGGCGCCCGCGAGGCCTACCTCTGTTTGGTGCCGCTCACGACGACGTCGGCGTAGACCAGCCGGTGGTCGCTCGTGGGGAAGGGGAAGATCCCGGTCAGCTCCGAACCGGGCGAGCCCACGCGCGGCCAGAAGACGCCCGATCCCGAGACGCGCAGGGTGCGCGAGGGAAGCACGTAGTCCGCCCTGATGTTACCGGCATTCCGATCCTCGAAATCGGCCGTGTCCAGACGCGGATCGCTCCGGTGGCCCGCGTTCGCGCCACCCTGCAAGGCGGCAGCCTCCGTGGCTCCGGACGAGGACGGCTGGGGGTCCTGCACCAGCTTGTTGCCGAGGAGCTGGTCGATCGCCCCGGGCAGTGAGTCCCCATCGAAAGGGTCGCTGTTCTGGTCACCGAGGATCACGAAACGATCGCCGCGCTTGAGACCGCCCGTAACGCCGCCGTCGTCGTAGATGTAGGAGGCACTGGGGCCGCCGGTCACGTAATCGGACCAGAACCGTATCTCGTCACTGTTGCGCTTGCCGTTGCGGTCCTCCTTGCCATCGAAGACGGGAGGAGTCGGGTGGCTTGCAAGGACGTGGACCGTCTTCCCGCCGACGCTCAGCGGGACGTCCCAGTGCGATTTGCTGGACAGGGGAAGGACGTCGAGCTCGGCCTCCGAGTACCAGTCACCCTGCTCCGCGGTGGCCGGGTTGTCGGGAAGGAGCGCGCCTGGCATGTCCTTCCACAGGAAGTGCTGGAATGTCCGGACCGACTCCGTCTGGATCGGGTACTGCGAGTAGATAACCATGCCGTACTGGCCCTCGAACGCTCCAAATCCGAGCGCATCCTCAGCCCCACCGACCGTGCCGTCGTTGTTGAGGTCCAGTCCACTGGGTACGCCCGTGTTCGACGGGGCGGTATAGACGTACGGGTAGTCCAGGGCCGCCTTGCCATTTTGGCTGACGCGGAGGTAGTTCCGGTTGAAGAGGTCGGCCGCGGTGCCGCCGGCGTCGTAGTCGAACTCGTTGAGCAGGACTACGTCGGGCCGGGTGATCTGGAGAACCTCGGCGATCGCCCTGGCCTGGGCGTTCTCCGGCGTACCGAGGTCCCGCACGAGATCGCCCGCGGCCGATCGATTGAGACTTGCGTTGTAGGTTGCGATCCGCAGATTCTGCTTGGTGGCCAGCCCATCGGGAACCACGGAGCGTGTGTCGCCCGGTGGATCTGCAAGTGCCCCTGGCGCACTCATGACGAGGAGGGACACGGCCAACAGGCCGGCCGAGCATCGCGCCAGGACACGCATGGTTCCCCCTCGCATCATGAGACCGGCATCGCCCGGAGGGGACGTTCGGCACCGGAGGTCGTTCGCTCCGGTAACTTGAGCCTAGCCCGCGAAGTCCGCCGGTAGGGGGCCCCTCAGGTAACGATTCAAAGTCGACCAGAAGCTGCCCCGAGCCGTCCGGACAGCCTTGTACCAGACGAGCGGACCTGATGCTCGGCAGCGTCGAAAGCATGCTCCAGACGCATCACCGCTTCCTCGTACCGGCGTGCGGCGACGGCGCCATGCGAGCCCGGTGCCGCTCCGGCGTCCCGCTCGGCGCCTGCTGCGCGAAGCGCTCGGACCACCGGCCGGCATGCAGGGTCACCGGTGCGATGCATCCCGGGAAATGCGATCGCCTTCGCGGGATCGACGTCGTAGTCCACCCAGCGCGCGACGACCTCGTCATGCCTACGGCACAGGTCCGCCCAGACCTCGCCACGTGCCGATTCCTCGGCGAGGCGTCTGCGCTGCGCGTGCCGCAGCCAGGCCCATGCGGCGGCCGCCGGGATCGAGGCGGCTGCGACGGCTGCGGCAAGCCACGCGGGGCCGACGGATAGAAGGGCGGCTCCGGCGCCGGCTACGACGACGACGCCGCCGAACACTATCCAGAAGTAGTCGTCGACCGCTCGGTTGCAACGCGACGCGACGTCGAACCGCCATGCCGTGACAGCGGCAGCACCCGCCATGGCGACGCATGCCGCCATGCTTCCGATCAGGCCTACGGCGTCCATCGATTCCTCCTCGATCGGTGCCGGGAGCCTTCCGGCGCCCACCACAACCCCGTTCCTCGTACAAGTGCAAACGAGCGAGCGCGATGAGTCAATCCCTGGCCGAACTGCTGGATGTCGTGCCCGCGCCGGCCTGCTGTGACAGGCTGGGCCAGGTTTTTTCGTCGTCGTGCCTGCTAGGCACCGGAAGGAGGCGCTCCGTGCCGTTGTGGCTGCAGGCGTTCGGATGGGGATCTGTCGCCGGAGGTGCGCTGGTCCTCGGGGCCGCCATCGCATGGAAGTGGAAGGTGCCGCCACAGGTCGTGTCCTTCGTGATGGCGTTCGGTGCCGGCGTCCTGATCTCCGCCCTCGCCTTCGAACTCGTCGACGAGGCACAGGAGGTGGGCGGGCTCGTGCCCACGGCGCTCGGATTCCTGGTCGGAGCGGTGACCTACGTCGGAGCGAATGCAGTGTTGGCGCGCAGGGGCGCGCAGCACCGCAAGCGGTCGGGTGGGCAACAGCCGTCGGAGAGCGACGACGCCGGCAGCGGCAACGCCATCGCACTCGGGGCCCTGCTCGACGGCGTTCCGGAGTCGGTCGTCCTCGGGCTCGGCCTCGTGGCCGGCGGGGTGGTGAATCCCGCGGTGCTCGTTGCGATCTTCATCTCCAACGTCCCGGAGGGGCTCTCGAGCACCGCCGGAATGAAGAACGCCGGCCGCAGCTCCCGGTACGTCTTCGGATTGTGGGGCAGCATCGCGCTCACGTCCGGCATCGCCGCCCTCGTGGGCTACTCGCTTCTGGCGGGGGCGTCGGGCGTGACGGTCGCCTTCATCACGGCGATCGCAGCCGGTGCGATCCTCGCGATGGTCGCCGACACCATGATTCCGGAGGCCTTCGAGCGGCAGCACCTGCTCACAGGGCTCATCGCCGCCCTGGGGTTCCTCACGGCGTTCGTCGTCCACGAGGTCTCCGCCTAGACCCGGACACGCAGAAGGACCCCGGACGATTCCGGGGTCCTTCCTCGTTCACGGGTGGGCCCTGTGGGGCTCGAACCCACGACCCACGGATTAAAAGTCCGTTGCTCTAGCCAACTGAGCTAAGGGCCCGCCACTCCGTCCACGCTCGGCCCCTCCGAGGATGGGACATCCGTGCGCCGACGACCCGCTCACTTTATCGCAATCGTGCCCGGTCGGAGGAATGCGCCCGCACCTTGGCATCCGGTGCGAATGTGCGCAGGAGTATCCTCGTTCCATGGACGGCGACTACACGAACAACACCCCGCGGCCCCACAAGCCGAAGCCATTCGCTCCCGCGGATTTCGAGGTTTTCGCGGGTGGAGTCGATCCTTCACGGGTCTCGGAGGCTGCCCACATGGCCGCGCACGCCCTGGTGCACCACGGTCGCGACGCCGACGATCCCGACGTGACACGCCGCCTCGTCGAACTGGCCGACCAGCAGGGCCTCGAAGCGATAGCGGAGATGTGGGCCGAGAGCCCGGCACGCTCACTACCCGGCGCTCTGTGGCGCCTCTACGCGCTGCGCGCCGCAACGCAGCAGAATCCCGAACGCATCGCCGCCTACTTCGCCTCCGGTAAGGAGGTGGCTCAGGTGTCGAAGGTCGTGGCCGGCGTCGCCGAACCGCCGGGCGCTACGGAAATGACCACGATGGCGGACACGATCCTGTCCGGGGCCTTCGAAGGGGACTTCGACGTCGCCCTCGAGCGGTTCGCAGCTTTCTGCCGGGTCGTCGCGCTGGGCCAGGCCAATCACGCCGACGACACCGAGCTCGCCAACGGCCCCCGCGCATCGAAGCTCACGCGCAACTCACACCAGCTCATCAAGACAGCCGAGGATCTCGAACACGCCGCCGCGTCGTGGCGGCGGGGAGAACTCGACTGAACCGCTCGCTGGGGCTGATGTTGACAGCGGCACCGTGGACGGCAAGACTTAACTCGGCGTCGGACCGTGGAACCCCCGGGCTTCAACACTCAGCCGCTTCGAGCGGCCTTCCGCCGAGAGGCGCTCCCGGTTCGGCGCCACTACTTTGCCCTCCGGCACCCAGCACGGTCGCTGGAGGCACGCCGATCCGCCCATATCCTTCGAGGAAGACTCCGTGAAACTACGCCTCTTCCCGCAGGAGAACGCTGGGCTCGAACTGCTCTCGAGCATGGCCCAACAGCTCGTGCTCGGGGTGGGGACGATGTCCGCCATCCTCGGCGCATCCACCCAGGAGTACGACCGCCTCTCGGAGGAACTGCACCAGCACGAGTCCGCCTCGACGGACCTGCACTTCGCCCTCCTGACCTCGATGCGGACCTCCTTCATCAATCCGCTCCCGCGAGAAGACCTCTACGTCCTGTCCCGGCTGCTCAACGAAGCCATCGAGAAGCTCGATGGCGCCGGCGAGCTGATCGCCCTGTACAAACTGAGCAAACTGAGCCAGCGGGCCGCCGACCAGCTCGAGGTCATCAACCGGCAGGCCGAGCTGACCGCCGTCGCCATGCAGCGGCTCGGTTCGATGGAGGACCTCGAGGAGTACTGGATAGAGATCCTGCGGCTGGCGAGGCGGGCCGAGCGTACCCACCGGAGCTGGTGCGCCGAGCTCCTCAATGACCACAAGCCCCTCGTCTACGCACGGCACCGCGATGTGGCGAACCAGCTGGTCGATGTCACCAAGGACATCCGGAGAGTGGCCACCCAGGTGGGCAGCATCCTCGTCAAGGAATCGTAGGTGGAGCTCCTCCTCCTGGGCGCGGTGATCGTTGCCGCTGGCGGTTTCGCCTTCCTCAACGGCTTCCACGATGTCTCGAACTCCGTTGCCACAGCCGTCCGGACGCGCGCGCTGACGCCGACCCTGGCCGTCCTGCTCGCAGCATCGTTCAACCTCGTGGGGGCTCTCCTCAGCACGTCCCTTGCACTCTTCTTCACCGATGCGGGCATCGGTCTCCCCTCGGGCCCGACCGGGCTCGGTATCCTCATCGCGGCGCTCGTCGCAGCATGTATCTGGGGTGTGTTCACCTGGTATCGCGGCAAGCCCTCGTCGTCGACGCACGCCCTGCTCGGAGGCATCATCGGGGCGGGTGCAGCGTCGCAGGTGACGAACGGCCCGGCGATGAACGGTGCGGGTGAGGCGCTCCTGCTGCAGATCGCACTGCCGCTCGTGCTCTCGCCTGTCGTCGCCTACCTCCTGGCGTACGCTGCGGTCTTCCCCGCGACGTGGCTGCTGCGCCACGGCTCCCCCGCGAAGGTGAACCGTGGCAACCGCATGGCGCAGTCCGTTCTCGCCGGGGCGTTCGCGCTCGGGCACGGACTGCAGGACGGCCAGCGCACCATGGCGGTGATCCTGCTGGCGCTCGTGGGCGCGGGTCACGCGACCGGGTCGGACATGCCCCTCTGGGTGCAGGTCTTCGCCGCGGTGCTGCTGACAGCGGGGTCCCTGTTCGGAGGCTGGCGTATCACGCATACGCTCGGCAACCGCCTGGTGCACATCGACCCGCTGCGGGGGATGACCGCCCAGGGCGTCAGCTCGGCGATGCTGTTCATCGGGGCCATCTCCCTGCACTTCCCGCTGTCGAGCACGCACACGATGACGTCGGCGATCGTCGGCGCGGGAGCGAACCAGCGGTTCGCATCCGTGCAGCGGCCGCGCGCCATCCGGATCCTCGCGGTGTGGCTCGGCACGGCACCCGTCACCGCCCTGTTGGGAGCCGTCTTCTTCCTCGCCCTGAGCCCGCTGCTCTGACCACCAACGACGACGGCGGCCCCCTTGGGAGCCGCCGCCGTCGTTCTTCTGCGCTGTCGGGGAGACAGCCTTCCTATCCGAAGCGACCGGAGACGTAGTCCTCCGTGGCCTTCACAGCCGGCTTGTTGAAGATGGTGGTGGTGTCGCCGTACTCGATGAGCCTGCCCGGCTTGCCCGTACCTGCGATGTTGAAGAACGCCGTCTTGTCGGAAACCCGCGCCGCCTGCTGCATGTTGTGGGTCACGATCACCACGGTGTACTCGGCCTTGAGTTCGTTGATGAGGTCCTCGATGGCCAGGGTGGAGATGGGATCCAGTGCAGAGCACGGCTCGTCCATCAGGATCACCTGGGGAGATACCGCGATGGCGCGGGCGATGCACAGGCGCTGCTGCTGCCCACCCGAGAGACCCGAACCGGGACGGCCGAGGCGATCCTTGACCTCGTTCCAGAGGTTCGCGCCCTGGAGGGACTTCTCGACGAGCGAATCGGCGTCGGACTTGCTGATGCGCTTGTTGTTCAGTTTCACGCCGGCCAGCACGTTGTCACGGATGGACATCGTGGGGAACGGATTGGGCCGCTGGAACACCATGCCGATCTCGCCCCTGACGGTCACGGGGTCAACAGCGGTGTCGTACAGGTTGTCGCCGTCGAGCAGCACCTCGCCCTCGACGCGTGCGCCGGGAATGACCTCGTGCATGCGGTTGAGGGTGCGGAGGAAGGTCGACTTGCCGCAGCCCGACGGACCGATGAATGCGGTCACAGAACGGGCTTCGATGTTGATGTTGACGTCCTCCACGGCAAGGAACTTGCTGTAGTAGACGTTCAGGTCCTTTACGTCGATTCGCTTGGACATTGCTTCCTTATCGGTAGGTACCGCGCGTGGTCAGCGGCTGGTCTTGGGGGCGAAGAAGCTGGCGACGAAACGGGCGCCCAGGTTCAGCAGCATCACCATGAGGATCAGCAGGAGGGCCGCGGCCCAGGCACGCTGCGTACTCGGATCCGGCGATGTCGGGGAGGTCGGAGTGAGGATCTGGTAGTAGATGAAGGTGGGAAGCGTACTCATCCAGCCACTGAACACGTTCGTGTTGATGGAGCTCGCGAACCCTGCCGTCACAAGGATAGGTGCGGTCTCGCCGATCACGCGCGCGATTGAGAGCGTTACGCCAGAGGCGATACCGGAGATGGCCGTCGGGATGACCACCTTCGTGATCGTGCGCCATTTACGGACGCCCAGCGCGTAGGACGCCTCGCGGAGCTCGTTCGGGACGATCTTCAGCATCTCCTCGGTGGAGCGCACCACGACGGGGATCATGAGGACGGAGAGGGCGACCGCAGCGACGAACCCGGTCCGGGTACCGGGACCGAACAGCAGCGCGAAAAGCGCGGCCGCGAACAGGCCGGCAACGATCGACGGGATGCCTGTCATGACATCGACGAAGAACGTGATGGCCTTCGTGAGGTTCTTCCCCGATCCGTATTCGACGAGGTACACAGCGGTGAGCAGTCCGATCGGCACGGAGATGAGCGTCGCCCACAGCGTGATCTGGAGCGTACCGAGAACGGCGTGGTAGGCGCCGCCCAGCACGGGCGTCCCGTTCTCCACGGCCTGGTTGTCCACCGCACCCGTCAGTCCGTTCATGGACGTGAAGAGGAAGTTGTAGCTGAGGCCGGGGACGCCCCGTTCGAGCACGGTCCAGATGACCGAGATCAGCGGCAGGAGCGCGACGAGGAAGGCACCGTACACGAGGAACGTCACGAGGCGGTCCTTCGCCTTGCGCTCGCCTTCCGCCACGGCGGTGACGATGGTTGCCGCGACCACGAAGACGATGGCGGAGATGATCGCCCACCCGACGACCGTGAAGCCGATCAGGGACGCAATCGCCGCTCCGAGGATGACCGAGGCGCCGAGGACGACCCACACGGCGTACGAGGGAAGGTGCCCGCGCGTGAGCTGGGACTGGCGACGTTGGAGCGTCTGGTTCGCTGCCATTTAGTTAGCTCCCGAGAATTCTTTGTGCCGGGTGATGATGAAGCGGGCGATCATGTTGACGATCAGCGTGATCACGAAGAGCACGAGGCCTGCTGCGATCAGCTCGTTCAGACGCAGGCCGAAGGCCTCGGGGAAGTTGAGCGCGATCTCGGCCGCGATCGTCTGGTTGCCTGTCTTGATGAGGCTCGCGCCGAGGGCGCCGGGCGAGAGCACCAGCGCAACCGCCATCGTCTCTCCCAGAGCCCGGCCGAGGCCGAGCATCGCCGCACTGATGATTCCGGGTCGGGCGAAGGGCAGGACCGCCATCCGCACCATCTCCCAGCGAGTGGCGCCCATCGCGAGCGCTGCCTCCTCGTGGAGGGTGGGCGTCTGGAGGAAGATCTCCCTGCTGAGGGAGGTGATGATCGGGATGACCATGACCGCGAGCACGACGCCGGCGGTGAGCATGGTCTTGCCCGTCTGGCTTGCAGGACCCGCGAAGATCGGAAGCCAGCCTAGGTTCTCGGCGAGCCACGCGTAGGCCTTGGCCATCTGCGGAGCGAGCACGATGTACCCCCAGGCGCCGTAGATGACGGAAGGGATCGCCGCCAGCAGATCGATGACGTATCCGAAGGCACGGGCGAGCCGGCGAGGGGCGTAGTGGGAAATGAAGAGGGCGACGGCGATACCGACGGGTGTCGCGATCAGCAGGGCGATGGTCGCCGCGACGACCGTGCCGACGACGATCGGCAGGATGTACGCCGAGAAGCCGTTGCCTCCGGTGACCTCGGTGGGATCGGCGGAGAAGGTGGGCGCCGCCTGCACCAGCAGGAAGACGGCGACACTGAACAGAACTGCCAGGATCAACACGCCGGCGGTGAGGGATACTCCGGAAAAGATCTTGTCGCCTGCGCGACCTCGATCGGTCGACGCTTTCAGCGAAGTGGTTGACACGTCTTTGCCTTCCAGGCGGTCGATTTCAAGTGCAGTGACGGCCCGGGCGAGCCGGACCTAAAGAGAAGGCCACTGCCGATTCCAGCCGTAAACGGCGGACGGTCCCGTCCGGTCTCCATTAGACCAGACGGGACCGGGAAGCTTCTGCTAGGAAGCAACCTTGATGGAGTCGATCGCCGACTGCGCCTTCTCGCTCAGGGACGTGGACAGCGGGGCGTTGCCGGCGGAAGCCTCGGCCTCGGCCTGGCCCTCCTCGCTGATGACGTAGGATCCGAAGGCCTTGACGAGGTCGACGGTCTCCTGGCTGTCGTAGCTGGTGCAGTAGACGTGGTAGCTGACGAGCACGATCGGGTAGGCACCGGATTCCGTGGTGTCGCGCTCGAGCTCGAGGGACATGTCCAGGTCAGGGCGGCCCTCGACCGGCGTGGCGACCTCCACTGCCTTGGCGGCTGCGTCGGAACTCAGCTCCGTGTACTCCTCGCCGACCTTGACCTTCACGGTGCCGAGATCGCCGACCGCGGAGGCATCGGCGTAGGTGATGGCGCCGTCAGTCGCAGTGACGGTCTGGACGACACCCGAGGTGCCCTTGGCGTTCTCGGACTGCAGGTCGGCGGGCCATGCGCCCTCGACCTCGTAGGTCCAGTCCTCGGGAGCGGCTGCGGCGAGGTAGTCCACGAAGTTCTCCGTGGTGCCGGACTCGTCGGAGCGGTGCACGACGGTGATCGGGGTGTCAGGCAGCTCGACGCCCTCGTTCTGGGCTGCGATCGCGGGATCGTTCCAGGTGGCGATCTCCTTCTTGAAGATCTTCGCGATGGTCGAGGCATCGAGGTTCAGGGACTCGACGCCTTCGAGGTTGTATGCCACGGCGATCGGGGAGATGTAGGCGGGGATGTTCAGAGCGCCGTCAGGTCCGCAGACTTCCTGCGCCTGGGTCATCTCTTCGTCCTTCAGGTAGGCGTCCGAGCCGGCGAACTGGGCGCCGCCACTCAGGAAGGCCTTCCGGCCTGCGCCGGAGCCGTCCGGCGAGTACTGCACCATGGCACCCTCGTTGGCGGACTCGAAACCGGTCTTCCAGGCTTCCATCGCAGAATTCTGCGAGGAGGCACCGATGCCGGTCAGGGTTCCGGTCACGGCGGTGCCCGCGGCGGAGGACGCGCCTCCGGTTGCGGCGGGCTCGCCGGTGGCGTTGTCGGAACCACAAGCGGTCAGCGCCAGCGCGGCTACGGAGATAACTGCCGCAGCGCGGCCAAAGCGAAGAGCCTTCACTAGATTTTGCCCCTTCCAGGGATGTGTTCATCGGTGCACGAGTGGCACTCGGTAGAGATGTACGCGTTCTTGTACATGCTTGAAGCTAGGGACTGCAGGTAAAGAGACTGACCAGCCGAGATGAACGGAAGGTGAACAGCACAGGTCCATTGCCCAGTACGGCTGGTCCGCACTTGCGAATGAGACGAAGGTCTCCTTCTGCTGCACCTCCTAGACTGGGTTCATGCCGCCGCGTCAGGGAGTCTCCGCCGCTTTCGCCTTCCTGCGCAAGCGCTCCCGCATCGGCCTCAAACGAAGTTCCAACTCCGTCGTCACCGCCCTGCAGATGACGGTGTGTGCAGTGGGCGCGTATGCCTTCGCCGAGCAGGTCCTCGGGCACAACGGTCCGCTCTTCGCGGCGACGTCGTCGATGATCTCGCTGGGCTTCTCGCGGGATCCGCGCCTGCGCCGCGTGCTGGAGGTGGGGATCGGCTGCACTCTCGGCATCTCCGTGGGGGATCTGTTGCTCACCTTCTTCGGCACCGGGATCTGGCAGGCCGCCGTCGTCCTGTTCATCTCGATCCTGCTGGCCCGCTTCCTGGATAGCGGCACCATCTTCACGACGCAGCTCGGGCTGCAGTCCCTGCTGGTCGTGCTGCTTCCGGCGCCGGAAGGGGGCCCCTTCACACGCAGCGTCGACGCGATCGTGGGCGGCCTCTTCGCCCTCGTGATCACGATGCTGCTTCCCCGCGATCCGCGCCGCGAACCCAAGACCAATGTCCGCGGACTGCTGTCCGAACTGTCCGCAGTCCTCCGGGAGAGCGCAGCCGCCCTGCGGGACAGCGACTCCACCCTGGCCTGGCACGCCCTGATCCGCGCACGGAACTGCCAGTCCCAGCTGGACAGTCTGACCGGGAGCATGCGCGCCGCCCAGGAGGTCGCCCGCATTTCGCCCGCCTACCGCCGACACCGCGGCGAGCTCGGGTCGCTTCGCACTGCCGTCGACTCTATCGACCTGGCCATCCGCAACAGCCGCGTGTTCTCACGGCGCCTCACCTCCGCGATCAACCACGCAGCCCTGACCGACGACGCGATCGAGAGCCTCGGTCAGTCGCTCGAGGACACCGCCGACGCCGTGGACCTCCTCAGCCGGGCCCTGTCCGCCCGGGACTCCGCCGAGCGCCGCCTCAATCTGCGCCAGGCCCGGAACGAGCTCGCCGCGGTGGCCACCGATCTCCATCCGGAAACCCTGCACATCAGCCGACTCGAGGGCGAGGGCCTTGTGCTGCTCCTCCGGCCGCTCGTGGTGGACCTGCTCGAAGCGACGGGCCTTTCGCACGAGGATGCGGCCGACTACCTGCCCCGGCTCTGAACCGCACACATATATAGTGCTTCGAGCATGGCCTGTCGGTGCCCGCCGGTAGCCTGAGAAGCATGGCCACGAAGACATCTCCCGCCGCGCGTGCGGGACGCAGCAACACCCCGAGCTACCGTTGCGCCGAGTGCGGCTGGACGACGGCGAAGTGGGTGGGCCGCTGTGGTGAGTGCCAGGCCTGGGGAACCGTCGAGGAGACGGGCCAGGTGGTCGCGCGCACCACGGCTGCCACGGCGGTGACGACTCCTGCACGGCGGATTGCCGAGGTCGACGCAACGCTGTCGGGCTTCCAGCCCACCAGGATCGACGAGCTCGACCGCGTGCTGGGCGGAGGGTTGGTGCCGGGGGCGGTGATCCTGCTGGCCGGGGAGCCCGGCGTCGGGAAATCCACCCTCCTCCTGGACGTCGCTGCGCGGGTGGCGCGGCTCGGCAAGGACGTCCTGTACGTCACGGGTGAGGAATCCGCAGCGCAGGTCAAGCTGAGGGCGGACAGGATCGATGCCGTCGCGGACTCCCTCTTCCTCAGCGCCGAGACGGACCTCGGCCAGGCACTCGGCCAAGTGGAGAAGATCGATCCGTCCCTGCTCATCGTGGACTCCGTCCAGACCCTCAGCAGCGCGGCGGTGGACGGCAGCGCAGGTGGGGTGACGCAGGTGCGCGAAGTCGCGGCGTCCATCATCGGAGCGGCGAAGGCACGCGGCATGACGACGCTGCTCGTGGGGCACGTGACGAAGGACGGCTCCATCGCCGGTCCGAGGCTCCTCGAACACCTCGTGGACGTCGTCTGCCAGTTCGAGGGCGAGCGCCACTCGCGCCTGCGGCTGCTGCGCGCCGTCAAGAACAGGTACGGTCCGACCGACGAGGTGGGGTGCTTCGACCTCACCGATGGCGGTATCGAGGGCCTGGCCGACCCCAGCGGGCTCTTCGTGTCGCGTACCAAGGACCCGGTGTCCGGCACGTGCATCACCGTCACGCTCGAGGGTCGCCGCCCCCTGCTCGCCGAAGTCCAGGCGCTGCTCGCGGAATCCCCCAATGCGCAACCTCGGCGGGCGACGAGCGGGCTCGACAGCTCGCGTGTCGCCATGTTGCTCGCAGTCCTGCAGAGCCGTGCTTCCGTGAGCCTGCACAAGGACGACAGCTACGTGGCGACGGTCGGCGGCGTGCGACTCACCGAGCCGGCGACGGATCTCGCCGTCGCCCTGGCGATCGCCTCGGCGAAGACCGACCACCCCCTGCCCGCCCGGCTCATCGCATTCGGCGAGGTGGGTCTCGCCGGCGAGGTGCGTCCCGTCCCCGGCATCGGCAGGCGTATCCAGGAAGCGGAGCGGCTCGGGTTCACCCATGCGATCGTTCCCGCATCCCCAGGGGGGACGGGTCCGGTGCCGAAGGGCTTCTCGGTGCGCGAGGTGTCGACGCTCGCGGAAGCACTGGCTCTCCTGTTCTAGGCGTACCGGTGGGACCGCTAGCGGTTGTCCGCGGAACAGCAGGTGGACCAGCCGCGTGCAGCTGGGTCTGACTGTCCTTCGAGCCGCGGCGGGCCGTGCCGGAGTGTTACAGATCTGCGACAACGGGCGGTAAGGCGGTTTCCGTGCGCGCCAGTAGTATTATGTTCGGTTGAGCGGGACACCGTCAGCCATCGCTCGCCGTCCGAGTCTCGACGGCGGCCGCCCGACTGCGCCGGGCCTTCAACAGCGCAGGCGGTGAAAGGATAGGCCCATGGTCCGCAGTCCCGAGGACTCGCTCAAAGCCACCCTCGCCAGAGTAGCCCCGGGAACGCAGCTGCGCGATGGTCTGGAGCGAATCCTGAGGGGCCGTACGGGCGCGCTGATCGTCCTCGGCTTCGACCGGACCGTCGATTCGATCTGCTCGGGCGGCTTCGACATCGGCATCGAGTTCTCACCGACACGCCTCCGCGAACTCGCGAAGATGGACGGTGCCATCGTGTGCGACAAGGACGCGAGCCGCATCCTTCGCGCCGCTGTCCAGCTCGTACCCGACCACACCATCGAGACGCAGGAATCCGGCACACGCCACCGCACTGCCGAGCGCGTGGCGAAACAGACCGGCCTGCCCGTGATCAGCGTCAGCCAGTCGATGCAGATCATCGCCCTGTACATCGACGGACTGCGCCACGTCCTCGAGGGGTCCGAACCCGTTCTCGCCCGTGCCAATCAAGCTCTCGCCACCCTCGAGCGCTACCGCGCCAGGCTCGACCAGGTCACGAACTCGCTGTCGGCGCTCGAGATCGAGGCGATGGTCACCATCCGTGACGTCGCTGTCACCCTGCAGCGCCAGGAGATGGTGCGCAGGATCTCGGAGGAGATCTCACAGTACGTGCTGGAACTCGGCGTCGACGGTCGCCTGCTGTCACTTCAGGTCGAGGAGTTGACCACGGGCCTGGGCCCGGGCAGCGAGATGGTGTTGCGGGACTACATGGACCTCGGCTCCAGCACGGCGCCGGTCGAGGAGCGCGTCGCCACACTTCAGGGTTTCAGCTCGGCAGACCTGATCGACCTCGGGACCATCGCGAGCGTCCTGGGGTTCAACCCGTCGGTCGACTCGCTGGAGGCGGTCATCCAACCGAAGGGCTACCGCCTGCTCTCGGGCATCAAGGCCGTGCCCCCGGCTGTCGCGAACCGCCTGGTCGACCATTTCGACGGGCTGCAGAACCTCATGGCCGCGAACATCGAGGATCTCATGGCGGTAGACGGCATCGGCGAGCAGCGTGCACGTACCGTCCGGGAAGGCCTCTCCAGGATCGCCGAGACGAGCCTCCTCGACCGTTTCATGTAGCGGGTGCCACCGCAGCCCCGCCAGGACCCGGAATCGACGTGGTCCTGGAACTGATCCGTCACCCCGCTCCGGGGACGAAACCGAGGTCCTACTGCAGCGTGAACTGCACCGCTTCGCTGCTCCTTGCGCCGAGCCTCGTAATCAGGGAGTAGGTCCCGGACCCCGGTTCGTCGGCCACGACGGTGCACCCCGGGACGGTGCGGTTGCGGGACCATTCGAACGTCGCGCGCTCCTCCCCGCCGGGAGCAATGGTGCGCTCGAGATCCTGGGAAGCCTGCTGACAGTCGATGGATGAGAAGACCCGCTCGTCGTCCCTCGTCAGGACGAACTCCATCTGGGAGGTACCGACGTTGACCGTGCAGGGCGCCACGCCGTTGTTGCGGACGACGAGCGACAGCGAGGGTTTCTCGCCCGGCTCATAGGCCTGTTTGTCCGTCTCGGCCACGACGACGACGGACGCGGACTCACAGGCATCCGGATCGGCGTCCGGCATGGCCGAGGGCTCCGGCGTGGTGGCGCTGGGTGAGGGCACGGCACTGGGGTCTGCACTGGGACCTGCACTTGCCGGGGCGGACTCGGACGGGACGGCACTGCCCGGGTCAGTGCTGGCAGTCGCCGCAGGGTCGCCCGCTGGTGACGGCGTCGCCTCCGACGTGGTGCTTCCGCCGGCCAGGGCATCCGAGCCGCGACCGAGCATCCCCGCCAGCGTCGCGCCACCGACGGCGATCGCCGACACCACGAGGAGCGCCAGGATGATCACCGCAAGCCTGCGCCGACGGTACACGGCGGGGCTCGATCTCCGCCCGCCGCTGAACCGCCTGCCCGTCCGGTGATCACCACTAGATGCCATCCATCAAGGCTAGGGAGCGCTCCTCGCATTCCTTCCGGCACCACGCCGGTGGATACAGTATTCACGACAAGGACACAGGAGCAACCATGAGCATCGACCCCGGAACCGCCGAGGGTTCCGCGCGCGCCGACGGCGCTGCCGGTGGCGCTGCACACTCGCTGGAGGACCTCCACCGTCGGATCAGCGACTGGTTCACCGCGGCTGCCCGCGACCTGCCCTGGCGCGAACCATCGTGCTCGCCATGGGGCATCCTCGTCAGCGAGGTCATGCTGCAGCAGACCCCGGTCGTGCGCGTCCTGCCGGTGTGGCGAGAGTGGCTCGAACGCTGGCCCGCTCCCGCGCACCTCGCGGCAGAACCGTCGGGAGCCGCCGTCCGGCACTGGGGCCGGCTCGGGTACCCCCGCCGGGCCCTCCGCCTCCACGCCGCTGCGAGTGCGATCGTCTCGGATCACGGCGGCGTGGTGCCTGCCACGTATGACGAACTCCTGTCCCTACCGGGGGTCGGCACGTACACCGCAGCCGCAGTGGCCGCTTTCGCTTTCGGGAAGCGCGAGACCGTCGTGGACACCAACATCCGGCGCGTCCATGCCCGCCTCGTCGGGGGCAGTGCGCTCCCTGCTCCGGCGCTGACGGCTGCCGAGATGAAGCGGGCGGTGACGCTCCTGCCGGACGACGACGCCGGGTCCGTCCGTTGGAATGCCGGAGTGATGGAGCTCGGAGCGGTCATCTGCACGGCCCGCGCCCCTCTGTGCGACGCATGTCCCGTGGTGGACGCGTGCGCCTGGGTTGCAGCTGGGCGCCCGGCTCCGGAGTACGTGCCCAAGGGGCAGGCGTGGGCCGGGACCGACCGACAGGTGCGCGGCGCGATCGTCGCCGTGCTGAGGGACGCCGTCGGCCCTGTGCCACGCCCCCTCCTGATGCAGGGTCCGGTGGACCTGGTCATCGATACCGTGGCGAGTGGAACCGGCACGCCGGGCCGCCCGGACGCCCTCACGCGACTGCACAGTCTACGTGCTCCCGGCGAGCAGCTCGAACGTGCGCTCGCCGGGCTCCTGACCGACGGGCTCGCTGAGGAGACGCCGGCCGGGATCTGCCTGCCCGGCTAGGAGCCGCTGACGGAGCATTACGTGCTGCCCCGATGGGAAGGCGCCCCGGCGCTCGGAGGCCCCTGCCTCCCGACCGGTTGCCAGGTACGGCCCAGCCGTCAGTCCGACTCGCCGAAGCCCGATTCGACGGCCTCACCGATGAAATCCACGGCGGCCTGCGCATCGGGGCCATTGGCCTCGGCGGTGACCGTCCGGCCCTGACCGAGACCGAGGCTCATGAGGAGCATCACCGACTTGCCGTCGACACCGTTCACCGTCACCTCGGCATCGAGCTCCGCGAGCCCGGTGGCCAAAGCGGCAGCAGGCCGGGCGTGCAGGCCCATCTGGTTCGGCAGTACCCACGCCCCGCTGGCCGTCGGCCCTCCTGCCGATGACGGCGCTTCGTCGGCGTCGCCCTGTCCCGGAGCGGCCGCAGCATGGCTGACGAATGGTTCGAGCTCCTCGGGCCGGATGGAGACGACGGCGCCCTCCGCCGCCCGGAGCACCTCATCGAGTGTGGACCTGCCCTGTGCCTGCACGGCCGCCGCGACCGCACCCTCCACGAGGGCCGCCTGTGCCAGCCGGACGGACGCGCGTGCTTCCGGCTCCAGGAATTCGAGCACCATCTCAGCGGTCATGACGGCCGACCCGAGATCGGTCAGGATCACCACCCCGTCACCACCCGAGGCGCGCTCGATCGCGGCCTGCACGCGGTCGAAGCTCGTACCGATGCGAGCGGGGCGGCCCTCGCCGTCGTCCGCTCCCCCGGCCGCGACGATGACGACGTCGGGCGCCATCTGGGCTGCCAGTTCGACGACGCCCTCCGCGATCTTCTCGCTGTGCGAGACGACGACCAGCCCGACGCTCATGCCACCGCCCCACCAGCGGAGTCCGCAGCAGCCTGCAGGATCAGGGCGGTCGACACGGCGCCGGGGTCCTGGTGGCCCGCGCTGCGCTCACCGAGGTAGCTCGCCCTGCCCTTGCGTGCGATCAGGGGTTCCGTCGCCACAGCACCCGCATGGGCGGCGTTGGCGGCTGCGGCGAGGACGTCCGGGGCGTTCGCTCCTGCCTGGGCGGCAGTCTCTGCAGATTCCGAGGCAGGCGTCCAGGCATCGACCATCGTCTTGTCTCCTACCTCCGCCTTCCCTCGCGCGACGATGCCGTCGCGTGCAGCCCTGATCATCGCGGCGGCAGTCTCCGCGTCGATCACGTCGGCGTCACCGACGGAGGTCGCCGCGCGCAGGAAAGCAGTCCCGTACAGCGGACCGGCAGCGCCACCCACCGTCGACATCAGGGTCATCGCGACCTGCTCGAGGACGGCCGCCGGGGTGGACGGCACATCAGCGGAATCGAGTTTGGCGACGACCGCGCTGAACCCGCGGTCGAGGTTCTCGCCGTGGTCGGCATCGCCGATGGCGCGGTCGAGGTCGATCAGCAGTGCGCGGTTCTCGGCGACGACGCGGGCCGTCTCCCGCACCCACCGGACAGCCCACTGGGCGTCGAGGTCCGTCGTCATCCTCATGCCCCCCAGCGCAGCGCTGCGGTGTTGACGGGGGTGTCCCAGAGTTCGAGCATCTCGTCGTCGACCCGCAGGATGGTCAGCGACGCACCCTGCATCTCGAGCGCGGTAATGTAGTTCCCGACGAGGGATCGCTCGATCGTCACACCGAGTCCATCGAGCAGCTGAGCGACCTTCCGGAACACGATGTACAGCTCGCTCGCGGGTGTTCCGCCCATGCCGTTGACCAGCACGAGCGTGCGGTCTCCCGCTGTCAGCCGGAGATCCGCGACGATGGGGTCGAGAAGTCGCTGCGTGATGCCGTCGGCGTCCTCCATGGCGATGCGGTGCCGCCCCGGCTCCCCGTGGATGCCGATACCGATCTCGATCTCGTCCTCAGCGAGCTCGAAACTCGGCACCCCGGCATGCGGAACCGTGCAGGCGGCCAGGGCGACACCCATGGAGCGGACGCTGTCCACGACACGCTGCGCCACCGCGGTGACGCCATCGAGGTCGTCACCGCGTTCCGCGGCGGCCCCCGCGATCCGTTCAACGAAGACTGTTCCACCCACGCCTCGCCGGCCGGCGGTGTACAGCGAATCCTCCACGGCGACGTCGTCGTTCACGAGCACGGAGCGCACGGAGACGCCGTCAGCTTCGGCCATCTCGGCCGCCGTCTCGAAATTCAGGACGTCACCGGTGTAGTTCTTGACGATGTGCAGGACACCGGCACCACCATCGACCGCAGCCGTGGCAGGGATGATCTGATCGGGAGTGGGGGAGGTGAAGACAGCTCCCGGGACAGCCGCGTCGAGCATCCCGCGACCCACGAAGCCCGCGTGGAGCGGCTCATGGCCGCTGCCGCCACCGGAGACGAGTCCCACCTTGCCCTGAACCGGCGCGTCCTTGCGGGTGATGAAGAGAGGGTCCGGATGCACGGTCACGAGGTCGGCGTGGGCCAGACCGAATCCTTCGACGGACTCGTCGACCACGGCTCTGGGATCATTGATGAGCTTTTTCATGACGGCTGCTCCTTGGCTGTGAACGAACACTACGACAGCCTGCAGCCCGCCTTCCATGGACCACCCCGGCCACTGGAAACGTTACCGCCCGTTCCTGCCCCTGCCTATAGCAGCACACGGCTATCCGGGTGCCGCCCCGTCACCTCGGGCCAGCCTGTCCGAAGCCCGTTAAACGCCTGAGGAAGGGGCCCGGAATCGGGCGCCCTCCCTCAGAAGGCCGGCGCGCACGCTTCTCCGTGCGGCCCGGCTGGGTCAGCGACCCTGCTTGAATGCGTCCTTGACGTTCTCGGCCGCGTCCTTGACGTTCGAGCTGGCCTGGTCCTTGTGGCCCTCGGCCTCCATGCCCTCGTCGCCGGTCGCCTTGCCGAGGCCTTCCTTGAGCTTGCCGCCCAGGTTCTCGCCCTTGTTCCCGATCTTGTCATCCAGTCCCATAGTCGGACCTCCTTCAGCTCGGTGTACGGCCACCGGTTCCGGTGGCGTGCCGGCACTCCCACAGGAATGCTAAGCAGTCTTACCTTATCCCCGCCGAGCTGCGGAAAGCCAGCCCTGCCCCGCCGCACCGCTCACAGCTGGCGGATCATCCGCGTGTTGCCGAGAGTGTTCGGCTTGACCCGCGCCAGGTCGAGGAACTCCGCGATGCCTTCGTCGTGCGAGCGGAGCAGCTCGGAGTAGATCCGGGGATCGACGGCTGACTGGTCCGCCATCACCTCGAAACCGTGGCGCCGGAAGAAGTCGACCTCGAACGTCAGGCAGAAGACGCGGTTCACGCCGAAGGCCCGTGCCTGCTCCAGCAGTTCCTCGACGAGGGCGTGGCCGACTCCCCGACCGCGCGCGGCAGGAGAGGTCGCCAGTGTGCGGACCTCGGCGAGGTCCTCCCACATGACGTGAAGCGCTCCGCAGCCCAGCACCTCGCCGCCGTCGGACTGTGCGATCCGGAACTCGGGCAGTCCCTCGTAGTAGGCCACCGTCTCCTTCGCCATCAGGATGCGCTCCTGGGCGAGCGGCTCGACGAGAGCCTTGATAGCGGGAACATCGGTGGTACGGGCCGGCCGGATCGTGAAGGACAGGGTCATCCACCCAACTCTACTGAGCGCGCGCTGCCCCGCGCCTACAGGCCCAGCTCGGTCGGTAGGTCCCGCTCCTCCCCCAGGACATTGGACGCCAGGAATGCCTCGACGACCCCGTACCAGATCTTCGCGTGCTGGGGCTTGAGGATCCAGTGGTTCTCGTCCGGGAAGTAGAGGAAACGGTGGGGCGTACTGCCCGCGTCGTCCGCAGGCAACCGGGACATGGACAACAGCTCGTACCAGAGCCGGAGGCCCTCCCCGATCGGGACCCGATAGTCCTTGTCGCCGTGGATGACGAGCATCGGTGTGCTGATATCGGCCACGAACCTGTGTGGTGAATTCTCGTCCCTGGCCTCGGGCGTCATCTCCCGCTCCCAGTAGTAGGCAGCATCCGTCGTCGGCCCGAACTGGTCGAGCGACCACAGGCTTGCATGGGTGACGATCGCTGCGAAGCGGTCCGTGTGTCCGGCGATCCAATTGGCCATGTAACCGCCAAAGCTGCCACCCATCGCTGCGATACGCGACCCGTCGATGTCACTCCTCGCCACCAGACCGTCCGTTGCGGCCATCAGGTCGGTGTACGGGGCGCGGCCCCACTGACCCCACCCGCGGTCGACCATGTGCTGGCCGTACCCCGTGGACAGCGCTGGATCGGGCAGCAGGACGGCGTACCCGCGTGCCGCCATGATCCACGGCGACCAACGCCACGTCCAGGCATTCCACGACCCGATCGGGCCCCCGTGGATCCACAGCAGCGCCGGTACGGGCGATTCGGCAGACGCACCGTCGGGCAGCACGAGCCACGATCTCACCGGCTGACCGTCCTCGCCGACCGATTCGATCCGCTCGAGGGACCCCGGCAACGCCGGCCGCTCCGCCGGGTTGAGCAACCGCTCGGTCGCACCGGAGGCAAGATCTATGCACACGGCCTCGGCCGGGAACAGGTAGGAACTGCGAAGGGCGTAGGCCATCGTGCCGTCCGGGGACACCTGGACGTCCGAGTATGCCGCGGCGTCCTCCGTCACGCGGCGGACGCCGCCCGTGGCGACGTCGATCACGAAGACGGGTGCTCCGCCGTCGTCGTCCGCTGTGACCACGAGGCCCGAGCCGTCGGGTAGCCAGGCGAGCGGGGACGGCCATCGATCCCACTCCTCGGCCAGCGGCGTCGGAGCGCCGCCGTCCAGGGGAAGCAGCAGCAGACTCGTCTGCGGTGCAAGCTCGGCAGTGGTGCGGCGGTCCTTGACCACCACGAGGTACCGCCCGTCCGGGCTGACGGGTCCCGGCTCGTAGTCGTTCTCCCGATCGTCGAGCAGGACGGCGAGCCCTTTCGTCCCGAGGTCGACCCGGACGAGGACGGTCCGCTGCGAACCGCGCTCCTCCGGCACGGTCAGGGACGTGAAGAGCGCGGATCCGTCGGGGCTCAGCACCGGGTGGGCTTCGCGCAGCCCACCGCGGGCGGACGGGATGAGGTCGTCGAGAGACCGTCCGCCGTCGTCGTCGATGCCCTGCAGAGCGAAGTACCGCGGTTCGTCCGGGCCGAGATCGGCGTCCCAGAAGCGGACAGGATAGCCGGAGTGCAGGATGGCGGTCACACCCGACTCCTTGCGGGCCTTGCGGCGCTCGGCGTCGTCCCCCTCGTTCGCCGATCCGGCGAGCGAACTTCCGGTCACGACGACGACGTCCGTTGCGTGCGCCGTCGTCACCCCGGCGACGCCTCCATCCCTCGCCAAGAGCAGCGACGCTTCACCACCCGTCGCCGGGAGGCGCCAGAGCGAAGGGCGTTTCTCGCCTTCTGAGTCGTCGGGATCCGGTCGCGCGGAGGTGAAGAGCAGGTCCCCGCTCGAGAGGAACGCGGCGCCGGACTCGCCGTCGGAACTACGGGTCAGCCGCCGCGCGGGCTTCTCCCCGGTGGGGTCCACCTCCCACAGTGCTGTGTGATAGGCGGTCTTCCTGGGGTTCAGGGTGGCCACGGACGTGACGAGACGCGTGCCTTCCCTGTTCAGCACGAGCCCGCTGAGGCGCGGTAGTGCGACGAATTCATCGAACGACGAAAAGGGTGTGGTCATGGATCATCCCTATCACCGCCTGTGGCTTGCGTCACGGCATTCCACTCAGGGATGAATTGGTTGCTGGAGGCACCGGGTTGTCGGCACCACGAGTACTCGTTAAACGGAGAACCCGCCCTGGCTAACAGGGCGGGTTCTCCGTGGAGCAGTCGGACCGGGCGGCCGGTCCTACTCGGGGACGGTGGCCTCGAGCGCTGCCGGAGCGTCTTCGAGCTCCTTGGGCGCACCGTGACCGATGAAGGTGAAGCGTGCGTCGACGCCCTCACCCTCTACGTCGATATCGATCCGCTCGCCCGACTTGATCTCCCCGAAGAGGATCTTTTCGGAGAGCTGATCCTCGATCTCGCGCTGGATGGTGCGGCGCAGAGGCCGGGCACCCATCGCCGGATCGTATCCGCGGGTTGCGAGGAGGACCTTCGCAGCCGGGGTGAGCTCGATCGTCATGCCCTTGTCCGCCATGCGGCGGCTGAGGCGCTCGAGGAACAGGTCCACGATCTGGACGATCTCGTCCTGGGTGAGCTGCGGGAACACCACGGTGTCGTCGACGCGGTTGAGGAACTCCGGCCGGAAGTGCTGCTTGAGCTCCTCCTGGACCTTCGCCTTCATCCGGTTGTAGCTCGTCGTCGTGTCGGAGCCGGACTGGAAGCCCGTCATGACACCCTTCGAGATGTCGCGCGTACCGAGGTTGGTGGTCATGATGATCACCGTGTTCTTGAAGTCCACCATGCGGCCCTGGCTGTCAGTGAGGCGTCCGTCCTCGAGGATCTGCAGCAGCGAGTTGAAGAGATCGGCGTGAGCCTTCTCCACCTCGTCGAACAGCACCACCGAGAACGGCTTGCGGCGGACCTTTTCGGTCAGCTGGCCACCCTCCTCGTAACCCACGTAGCCCGGAGGGGCACCGAAGAGCCGGGAGACGGTGTGCTTCTCGGAGTACTCCGACATGTCCAGCGTGATGAGGGCGTCCTCTTCACCGAAGAGGAACTCCGCGAGCGCCTTGGCGAGCTCCGTTTTACCGACACCGGTGGGGCCGGCGAAAATGAAGGAGCCGCCGGGACGCTTCGGGTCCTTGAGGCCTGCACGGGTCCGGCGGATGGCCTGCGAGATGGCCTTGATCGCCTCGTTCTGCCCGATGACCCGCTTGTGCAGCTCGGCCTCCATGTTGAGCAGTCGCGAGGACTCGGCCTCGGTCAGCTTGAACACGGGGATACCGGTGGAGTTCGCGAGCACCTCGGCGATGAGTTCCTCATCCACCTCGGCGATGTCGTCCAGCCCGCCCGACTTCCAGCGGCGCTCCTTGTCGCTGCGCTCGTCGTGGAGCTTCTGCTCCTTGTCGCGCAGCGCAGCAGCACCCTCGAAGTCCTGGGAGTCGATAGCCGACTCCTTTTCGCGCTTGACGTCGGCGATCCGGTCGTCGATCTCCTTGAGCTCCGGTGGAGCGGTCATGCGGCGGATGCGCAGTCGCGCTCCCGCTTCGTCGACGAGGTCGATCGCCTTGTCCGGCAGGAAACGGTCCGAGATGTAGCGATCCGCCAGCGTCGCGGCGCTCGTCAGGGCGCCGTCGGTGATCGAGACGCGGTGGTGGGCCTCGTAGCGGTCCCGCAGGCCCTTGAGGATCTCGATCGCGTGCGCCACCGACGGCTCCGCGACCTGGATCGGCTGGAAGCGGCGCTCGAGCGCTGCGTCCTTCTCGATGTGCTTGCGGTACTCGTCCAACGTCGTGGCGCCGATGGTCTGGAGCTCGCCACGCGCGAGCATGGGCTTCAGGATCGACGCGGCGTCGATGGCACCCTCGGCGGCACCCGCGCCGACGAGGGTGTGGATCTCGTCGATGAACAGGATGATGTCGCCGCGGGTGCGGATCTCCTTGAGCACCTTCTTCAGTCGCTCCTCGAAGTCACCGCGGTAGCGCGAACCGGCCACGAGGGACCCGAGGTCCAGCGTGTACAGCTGCTTGTCCTTGATGGTCTCCGGCACGTCGCCCCGCACGATCGCCTGGGCGAGGCCCTCGACGACGGCGGTCTTCCCGACCCCGGGCTCGCCGATCAGGACGGGATTGTTCTTGGTGCGGCGGGAGAGGACCTGCATGACGCGTTCCATCTCCGACTCGCGCCCGATCACGGGGTCGAGCTTGGATTCACGTGCAGCCTGGGTCAGGTTGCGGCCGAACTGGTCCAGCACGACGGAGCCGGCGGGAGTTCCCTCCTGCTGCTGGCCACCTGTGGTGGCCGGCTCCTTGCCCTGATACCCGGACAGCAGCTGAATGACCTGCTGGCGCACGCGGTTGAGGTCTGCGCCGAGCTTCACCAGGACCTGTGCGGCGACACCCTCACCCTCACGGATGAGACCGAGCAGGATGTGCTCGGTGCCGATGTAGTTGTGGCCGAGCTGGAGGGCTTCCCGCAGGGACAGCTCCAGTACCTTCTTGGCCCGGGGGGTGAAGGGGATGTGACCGGAAGGAGCCTGCTGGCCCTGACCGATGATCTCCTGGACCTGCTCCCTCACGGCACCCAACGAGATGCTGAGCGACTCGAGAGCCTTGGCGGCAACACCCTCGCCCTCGTGGATGAGGCCAAGCAGGATGTGCTCGGTGCCGATGTAATTGTGGTTGAGCATGCGGGCCTCTTCCTGGGCCAACACGACAACTCGACGGGCACGATCTGTAAATCTCTCAAACATCAGACACACACTCCTAGCTAACGCGTATTTCGATGCTACGGGCACGGGGTTCGCTTTGGGTGCGTGTTCGCCACAGGCGAGATAACGCCCGAGGGCTTCCCCTCAGGCGTCAGGTGGGGGTGTCAGCGCTGGGCGGCGCGGTACGCCTCGACTATCTCGCTGTTGACCCGGCCGCGGGAGGAGACGTTGTAGCCGTTCTCCTTGGCCCACTCGCGGATCTGTGCTGCTTCCTGGTTGCGGGAGGGAGCCGGCTGGCTCGAACGCTGCTGCTTCGGCTGGCTGCTCCGGCGGGCCGCTCCGACGTAGGGTGCGAGGGCTTCGCGCAGTTCCGAGGCGTGCGCCTCCGACAGGTCGATCTCGTATTGCACGCCATCAAGACCGAAACGCACGGTTTCGTCGGCTTCCTCGCCGTCGAGGTCGTCAATCAAAATGATCTTTACCGTCTGCGCCACAATGGTCTCCTATTAGTTCCGCGATAATAATGCCCCCTGATCGAGTATGCGGCACTATTCAATGGAGGTCAAAGCGCGTATTCCTAACGTGGATCGATATCCTGTTCGCCATTCTTTTCCCGACCCGATTGCTGGTTGCGTGCATCCTCGGCGTCCCGCGTCTCCTCGGCGCGGGCCATGGCTTCGCGCTCCGCACGGTCCGCGTTGAATATGGCCCTGATCACGAAGTAGAAAAGGACTGCCAAGCAGGCTGAGGGTAGGAGGACTGCTACATATTCCATGCTACTGACCCGTTTCGGGCTTGAGGATGGGGAACAGGATCGACTCGCGAATTCCGACGTTGGTGAAAAGCATGACGAGCCTGTCGATTCCGAGCCCGATACCACCCATCGGTGGTGCTCCGTATTCGAGCGCCCTGAGGAAATCCTCGTCCAACTGCATTGCCTCGTCGTCTCCGGCGGCAGCCTGGCGAGACTGCTCCGTCAATCGTTCGCGCTGGATGACCGGATCGATGAGCTCGGAGAAAGCAGTGCCGCGTTCCATGCCTCCGATGATGAGGTCCCATGCCTCGATCAGGCGGGGATCCTCGCGGTGCGGACGTGCGAGTGGCTGGGCCGACGGCGGATAGTCGTAGACGAAAGTCGGTTGGATCAGCGTGGGTTCCACGATCTCCGAGAAGAGTTCGAGCACCACCTTTTCGGCGCCCCACTCCGGATGGAGCGACACCTCATGGCGCTCCGCGATGGACTGCAGTTCCTCGAGGGCGGTGTCCGGAGTGACGTCCTGCCCTACGGCAGCGGAGAGCCCGGGGTAGACGCCGAGCCAGGCCCATTCGCCGTCGAGGTCGATGGTGCCCTTGGCGGTCTCGATGGTGCGCGACCCGAGCATGTCGGCGCAGGCCAGGATCATCTCCTTCATCCGGTCCGCCATGACGAACTGGTCCGCGTAGGCCTCGTAGCACTCGAGCATCGTGAATTCGGGGCTGTGCGTCGAGTCGACTCCCTCGTTGCGGAAGATCCGGCCGATCTCGTAGACGCGATCGATCCCGCCGACGACGGCGCGCTTCAGGTACAGCTCGAGGGCGATCCGGAGGGTCATCTTCTGGTCGAACGCGTTGAGGTGTGTCTCGAACGGACGGGCCGTCGCCCCGCCGTGGACGAGCTGGAGGATGGGCGTCTCCACCTCGATGTAGTCGCGCTGGTTGAGCGTCTCGCGGAGGGTGCGCGTGATGGCGGCCCTCGTCCGCACCATCTGGCGGGCCTCCTCTCGGACCATCAGGTCGACATAGCGCTGGCGTACGCGGGTCTCCTCGTTGACGCCGACATGGAGGGTCGGGAGCGGCCGCAACGCCTTCGACGCCATGGACCAGCTGTCTGCCATGACGGACAGCTCACCGCGCCGGGAGCTGATGACCTCGCCGTGCACCTGCACGTGGTCGCCCAGGTCGACCAGGGACTTCCAGTCGGCAAGACTGTCCGCGCCGATCTCGGCCAGGCTCAGCATGACCTGCAGCCTCGTGCCGTTCCCCTCCTGCAGGGTCCCGAAGCACAGCTTGCCCGAGTTGCGGATGAAGACGACGCGCCCGACGACCGAGACCTGCCGCCCGCTCGACTCCCCTGTTCCGAGGTCGGCGAACTGCTCCCGCACTTCGGCGAGGGAATGCGTCCGAGCCGGCTTGACCGGGTAGGGCTCCATCCCGGCGTCGAGCAGGGCTGCCCGCTTCTGCAGCCGGAAGCGCATCTGTTCGTTGAGGTCGTCCGCGGGGAGGGTGTCGTCGTGGGTCACGGAAGACAAGTTTACGGCTCACTACCGGGAGCGCGGTGTGCGGTCCACCCCGGCAGGGCTCAGCCCGCGTTCGGCAGGAGGGTGTTATCGATCAGCCGGACGGCCCCGACCCGCGCAGCGACGACGGCCAGCCGCTGTCCCGCACGCTCGCCGTCGTCCCCCGGCACAGCGAACGACGACGGATCGACGACCTCGAGGTAGTCGAGGTCCACGAGGTCCTCGGCGGCGATATCGGCCCGGGCCGAGTTCAGATCGAGAGGTTCACCCCGCGATGCCCGGTCATGGAGGCCCCGCAGCACCCTCGACAGCACCAGGGCCGCGCTCCGCTCGTCATGCTCCAGGAACCGGTTCCGGCTGGAGAGCGCCAGGCCGTCCGCATCACGAACGATCGGTACGCCCTGGATGCTGACCGGGACGTCGAGGTCCAGCACCATGCGGCGGATGAGCGCGAGCTGCTGCGCGTCCTTCTCGCCGAAGTACGCGCGATAGTCCGCCGTGGTGCCCGGCAGCCCGAGGTTGAGGAGCTTGGCGACCACCGTCAGCATGCCGTCGAAGTGGCCGGGCCGCGACGCTCCCTCGAGCACCTCGCCCATGCGACCGGCACTCACGCGGACCAGCGGCTCGCCGCCCGGGTACATCTCCTCGACGCCCGGTGCGAACACGACGTCGACGCCACACGCGGCCAGCAGTCGAAGGTCGTCGTCGAGCGTGCGGGGGTAGCGGTCCAGGTCCGCCTGGTCGCCGAACTGCAGGGGATTCACGAAGATCGAGACGACGACGACGTCGTTCGCGCGGCGAGCGGTGCTCGCGAGTGACGCGTGGCCCTCGTGCAGCCCGCCCATGGTCGGTACGAGACCAAGTGACGGCGGGACGTCACTGGAACCCCGACGGTCCCGAGCACGCTCCAGCAGCTCCGCCGTCGCCGCACGGAGCTTGGCAGCGGAGGAGACGAGGAGAGGGGTGGCCGGGCTGTCGGTGCCGGTCGAGGTCACGGAGTGGTCCTTTGCAGACGGAGCGGGGCGCACGGGCGCCATTGCGGTTCAGGCGGGTGGGTCAAGCGGGTGGGTCCGATGCCACATCCGGCGGGTCTCCCGGGGTGGTGCTGGTCGGCCCTCCCGTACCAAGCACGTCGGCGAGCGCCGCGAGGATCGCCTCGCCCTGTACGGGCGACAGCACGCCGCGCTCGAGCGCGCGGAGAGCGGTGGCGCGGGCCATGCCGAGGTACGCCTGCCGCGTGTCCGCGGCGTCATGACCGTCCAGGGCCGCCCTGTGGGCGCGGACGGTCCCGGCATCTCCGCGTGCCACGGGCCCTGTCAGCGCACTCTCACCGGAGGAAAGGGCGTTCTCGAGGGAAGCCTTCATCAGCGGGCCTAGCATGCGGTCGGGATGCTGGACACCGAGATCAGCGAGCACCTGGGCCGACTGCGCCGCGATGGTCACCAGGTGGTTTGATGCGTGGGCGAGGGCCGCGTGGTACAGGGCCCGGGACTCCTCATCGATGACCACGGGCTCGGCGCCCATCTCCACGACGAGGGCCTGGGCGATCGGAAGCACCGCCGACGGGGCCGTGATCCCGAACATGCTGTCCGGCAGGCGGCCGAGGTCGAGGCTGAGCCCCGTGAAGGTCATGGCCGGGTGGATGGCGAGCGGGATGGCACCGGCAGCACGCGCAGGGGCGAGCACGGAGGTACCGTAACGCCCGGAGGTGTGCACCACGAGCTGTCCCGCCTGCCAGGCCTTCAGCTGAGCGAGACCCTCCACCAACGTCGGCAGGGCGTCGTCGGGCACCGTGAGCAGCACCAGCTCGGCGCGCTCGATGATGTCCGGCACCTCGAGGACGGGCACTCCCGGCAGCAGGTTCTCCGCGCGCTCACGACTCGCCTCCGAGACGGCGGAGACGCCGACGACGGCATGACCGGCGGATCTCAGTGCGGCACCCAGGACCGAGCCGACCTTCCCGGCTCCGACGATGCCGACCCCGAGCCGCCCGGGCCGACGGGTTGCGTCAGCGATGGCCATCGGCAGCATCCTCACTCGTGGTCGCCGGAACATACCTCGGCACGTCGGGCATGACCTCGGGCTCGAGCTCGTCCTCGAGCCTGGCCCCGGGCCCGGGGACGACCGTGGGATCGACCTCGTGCACGAACTCGCTGGGCACCTCGTTCGAGGACTCGTCCTCCTCCGCCGTGAGGTGCTGCGGGGAGGCGGACGCAGCGCCGTCCGCCGGACCGTCGCCGATGCTCCGGGACGTTGCTCCGGCGACTGCGGAACCCCTTGGAACGGGCTTCATCCACTGCTCCGGACCCCCGTGTCGCCGTGCCTCGGCCGCGCGCGCGGCCTGCCCGTGGAAGAGCTCCCACGCGGTTGCGGTATCGGCGAGCAGCACGCGGGGGTTCACGGGACCAGGCGTGGTCTGGAACTGCAGGTTCGACACGTGGAAACGCCGGTCCACCGGGCCCTGCTCGATGGACAGCGACTGCGTCCGCTCGTGCGGAACGACGACGAGCTGACGCCACAGGACGCCCGAGCGCATGAGGACGGCCGTACCCGTCACCGCGAACCCGTTGCGACGCCAGGCGAGCGGCGCCAGCCACCGGGCACGGCGCGGCGTCGTGACGAAGCCCTCAACGCCGTCGCGGCCGGTCATCCCCGCGGTGAACACCTCGACAGGGCGCGGCGTCCCGGGGTCGGGCAGGACGAGGGCGAGGATCTGCAGCACCTCGTCCCTCGTGCCCACGGGCAGCAGCGTGGCCCGCGCCTGCCCCTCCGTCGAGGCGGACAGGCCGTACCCGGCGACGTTCACCGTGACGCGGTACCACCCCTTCAGCCGCCACAGCGGGGACTGGATGATGCTGAGCGCCTGCACCCGTCCCGGCGGGACGGTCTGTGCTCGGGTATCGAGCAGGCCGTAGCGCACGCGGATCCCGTCGGGGGATGTAGCCGCACGGAAGTTGTAGCCGGTGTTCAGCGCCGACCAGTAGGCGCCGACCACGCCGATGAGGATGGGGATGAACGATGTCGCGATGATGGGCGTTTCGAACACGATGCCGAGCGTGATGACGACGACGACGGCCACGACCAGCGCGATGGTGGTTCCGGACAGGACCGCTGCCCCGATGACCCGCGCCGGCGGAATCGCCACCACCTCACGCTCGGGCGCCTCGACGATCTCCTCGGGATGCTCCGGATCGGGGACCACACCGGCTGCCCGGGCCAGGATCGTCGCACGCAGCTTCCTCGCGTCGTCGAGCTTGAGGAAGGCGAGCCGGACCGCGGACTCGCCCGCATCCGCCACCTCGAACTTGAGCTCGGCGAGGCCGAAGATCCGTGCGAGGAACGGCTGCACGATGTCGATGGCCTGGACGCGGTCGAGCCTCGCCTGCCGCTGCTGCCGGAAGACGACACCCGAATGCACCCGCACGTGCTCCGCCGTCACCTGGTAGCGCGTGAAGTACCAGGAGACGAGGAAGATGGCGGCGATGACCACCACCACTCCCACCAGGATCCCGACCGCCACCAGGAGACCCACACCCTCGGGTAGCGGGTTCCGCCCCCTCGTCTCCGTGGCGAAGAGCCCCTCGAACCAGTCCCTGCCGACGAAGTAGAGGATGGCGACAAGAGCGATCCAGCCCCGCACGAGCGGTGAGATGAAATGGACGCGGTGCCAGACGTCGGTGGCGCCGCCGACATCCGGGCTCGTCGAACCCGTCGGCAGCGGAACGTCGCCGGGAGGCTCGGGGGCCGTCGTCACAGCCCGGCCAGCCTGGCTTCTCCCCGCGCGGACAGTTGCTCACGGAGCCTCGTGCCTTCGTCCGTCGGCAGACCGGGGATGAACGCATTCGTCGCGGGGGATGCGGTGTGGAGTTTGAGGGTGCAGATCCCGAAGGCGCGCTCGAGGGGACCGACAGCGACGTCGACGTACTGCATGCGACCGTAGGGCACCACCATCGTGCGCTGGAAAAACACTCCCTGACGGACGAGGAGGTCGTCATCGCGTTCGGCGTAGCCGATGGCCGCGACCTGGCGGGGCAGCAACACTCCGCGCCAGATGGAGATGACCAGGACGAGACCGGGTAGCCCCCAGGCGATCCAGAGAGGCGGGAAGGAGTCCCAGACGCCCGTGAGGCGGAGCACCAACGGAACGCCGGCGATCACGAGCCAGACCAGCGAACCGATGAGCCAGCCCAGCAGCCTGACGCGCAGGTACTTCGGTGAGACCCTGGACCATTCGAGCCCGGACGGATCGATCGGTTCCCTACGCATACTCCCCCTCGGTGTTGCCCGGAGCGCCCGTGCCGTCGTCGTCCGGCGGGAGCCGGCAGAAGTTCTCGACAACCAATCCCACCATAATCATGAGGATCCCGCCCACCATCAGTGCCACGGACCCCCACAGGGGAGCCATCGTCGATCGGACCGACAGGAGGGTCAACTGATCGACGAAGATGCCTGCGTGCCACCCCAGGCTGAGCGCGCCCGCGTAGGCACACGCCTGCGCGAGGATGAGCGTGCGCGTGGCGAGGAGGGGATTCAGGGGACGGTCGCGTTTGCCGTTGCGCCACTGGAGCACGCGGCGGCCGAACACCAGCGTGATGCAGAGGATCGCAGCCGTCGTCACGAGCGACGTCAGGGGCAGGGTCGGCGTGCCGTACCCGTTGCGAGTGGCCAGCCAGTTCACCAGCCAGGCGGCGAGCCCGGCCACCAGACCGACGAGGGCCAGCCAGCGGAACCGAAGAGGCGTCATCGCGACCTAGACTCCCTCGAAGGGGATCAGTCCGCTGATGTCCGCAGCTTCCGCGGCCAGTTCCGCGACCGGACGGCCCTCCAGCTCGGCACCGGCGTCCATCCACGCCCACGGCTGCAGGACGAAGGCTCGGGACGCCGCACGGGGGTGCGGGACGGTCAGGACGTCGTCGTCGGACGTCCAGGATCCGTAGGTGATGATGTCGACATCGAGCGTACGGGGACCCCACCGCACGGTCCGCTTGCGGTGGTGCTTGTCCTCCACCGACTGGCAATGGGCGAGGAGCTCGTACGGGCCGAGGCTGGTCTCCACCTCGATCACCATGTTCAGGTAGTCGGGCTGCTCCGGTCCGCCGACGGGCCTGGTCCGCACGACGGGCGAGACCGCGTGCAGCCGGACGTTATCCGGCTCCACGAGATCGGCGACGGCGAGCACCAACGTGTCGTTGCTGGCACCGAGGTTGCTGCCGAGCGCGAGGACCGACCGGACGCTGCTCACGCGCGGCTCCGGCGCAGGGTGACGGCGACATCGCCGAAAGGCACGTCGATCGGTGCCTTCGGCTTGTGGACGGTCACATCCACGGCTGCAACGGGGAAGGTAGCCAGGACCGCCGTGGCGATGGTCTCTGCAAGGGCCTCGATGAGATCGAACGGCTCCCCGCCGATGATGCCGTGCACCAGTTCGGCGAGTTCGCCATAGTGCGCCGTCCGCGCCAGGTCGTCGCTCGTGCCCGCCGGTTGCAGATCAAGATGGAGCACGATGTCCACGACGAAGGGCTGCCCGTCGCGCCGCTCGTGGTCGAAGACGCCGTGGTAGCCCTTTGCCGTGATGCCCCTGAGCACCACTGTGTCGAGGTGCCCCGAGGGCGAACCGGTGCGGACCGGGACGGACTGTCCGTTCACCGCCGTGGACCAGCCGCAGCTGCAACCTTGACGGCGTCGAGTGTCGGTCCGGGGGTGTGCACGCGCACTCCCCAGATGCCGGAAGCAGCGGCCAGGGTCGCGACGGCGAGCGAGGCGTGGTCGCGCTCGGCGGGTGCGGCTGCCTTGCCCGCCGAGGTGAGCAGGGTTCCGAGGAAGCGTTTGCGGGAGGCACCGACGAGCACCCGGTGACCCAGCCCCGTGAACACATCGAGGTTCCGGAGGATCGCCCAGTTGTGGTCGTCCCTCTTGGCGAAACCGAGGCCCGGATCGAGGATGATCTTCTCCGCGGCGACTCCCGCGGCGACGAAGCGGTTCCGCAGGTCGGCGAGTTCCGCCGCGACCTCGGAGACCACGTCGCGGTAGTCCGCCATGCTGTCCATGGTCGTCGCGGTTCCCCTGCGATGCGTCAGGACATAGGGGACGCCGCGCTCCGCGACCAGGGCCGGCATCGCGGGATCGTAGTCAGCCCCCGAGATGTCGTTGACGATCCCTGCGCCGGCGTCCAGCGCCTGCCGTGCCGTCTCCGCGTGCATCGTGTCGATGCTCACCAGGGCGCCGGCCGTGACGAGTGCCCTCACGACGGGGAGCACGCGCGCCAACTCCTCCTCGACCGGTACCTGGCGGGCGTTGGGACGCGTCGACTCCCCGCCGACGTCGATGATGTCCGCGCCGCCGTAGTGCATCCGCAGGCCGTGGCTGATG
Organism: Arthrobacter sp. B1805; assembly: GCF_002929745.1. Lineage (GTDB taxonomy): Bacteria > Actinomycetota > Actinomycetes > Actinomycetales > Micrococcaceae > Arthrobacter_D. The sequence goes on along the minus strand of NZ_PJIQ01000002.1, from coordinate 176,744 downwards.
GCGTCGTCGGTCGTCGCGTACTTGCCTCCGTCGCTGAAGGAGTCCGGTGTGACATTCAGGATTCCCAGGACGACCGTTCGGTCGGCCGGCAGATCGTCGAACGTCCGGGCGACGCGGACGGGCCGGATCACCGGCAGCGGCGAGGTTGCCGGCCCTGTTCCGGGCGCTGCAGCGAGAGAGTCCACGAGAGCGGTCCTACCTTCCGAGTATGAGGCTCATGGCCTCTGCGCGCGTCGCCGTCTCGCGGATCTGACCGCGCACGGCCGAGGTGACGGTCTTCGCCCCGGGCTTCCGTACCCCACGCATCGACATGCACATGTGCTCGCACTCGATGACGACGATCGCCCCCTTGGGCTTCAGGTACTCCATCATCGCATCGACGATCTGCGTGGTCAGCCGCTCCTGCACCTGGGGGCGTCGGGCGTAGACCTCGACGAGCCGCGCGAGCTTACTGAGGCCGGTGACTCGCCCGTCCGCCGACGGGATGTAGCCGACATGCGCAGACCCGTGGAACGGCACCAGGTGGTGCTCGCACGTCGAGTAGAAGGGAATGTCCTTCACCAGCACGAGTTCCTGGTGGTTGATGTCGAAGGACGTCGAGAGCACCTCGCCCGCATCCTGGTGCAGGCCGGCGAACATCTCGGCGTAGGCCCTTGCGACACGCTTGGGAGTCTCGAGCAGTCCGTCGCGGTCGGGGTCCTCGCCGATGGCGGCCAGGATCTCCCGCACGGCCCGCTGGATGCGCGGCTGGTCCACGGGCGATCCGGTCGCGACCAGGGCGGCGTCCACCACTTCGTCGTCAAAATCTGTCATGGGTTGTTCCCCCTTGTCGGCACTACCCAACGGCAGCCCCCTGGCTACCGGCGTATCGCTGCGGGACTAGCTGTCCCTGCCATCCTTCGGGCTTCCGCCCGATTCGGGCGAGGGAAGCTCCGAGCCCTGGACATCGAAATCACTGGGGATGTTCGCGTCTGCGATCTGGTCCTGGGGAGCGACGGACTCGGGTGCGGGTTGACCGCTCTCGAGCGCTTCCGCGCGTTCCTTCCGGGACGTCACCGGGGGCAGCGAGTGGACCGGCCGGGTCTGCTTCGACAGCCACACCTCGCGCAGGTCCCGCTTCCGGACATTGGAGAACACCTCGGCGATCTCGGCCTGGTTAAGCGTCTCGCGCTCGAGCAACTCGAGGGCGAGACGGTCGAGGACATCGCGGTTCTCGGTGAGGATCTGGTAGGCCTCGTCATGCGCGTTGTCGATCAGGCGGCGGACCTCCTCGTCGACCACGAGCGCTATCTGGTCCGAGTAGTCACGGTCACTGCCCATGTCACGCCCGAGGAAGGGCTCCCCCGCCCCCTGTCCTAGCTTGACGGCGCCGATGCGCTCGCTCATGCCGTACTGGGTGACCATCTTGCGGGCGGTTCCCGTGGCCTTCTCGATATCGTTCGACGCACCCGTGGACGGATCGTGGAAGACGATCTCCTCCGCCACGCGTCCACCCATGGCGTAGGCCAGCTGGTCGAGGAGTTCGTTCCGGCTGACGGAGTACTTGTCATCGCTCGGCATGACCATGGTGTATCCGAGGGCGCGACCACGCGGCAGGATGGTCACCTTGGTCACCGGGTCCGTGTTGCGCAGGGCTGCTGCCACCAGTGCATGCCCACCCTCGTGGTAGGCGGTAATCTTCCGCTCGAGTTCCTTCATCACGCGGCTGCGCTTCTGCGGCCCGGCGATGACGCGGTCGATCGCCTCGTCGAGGGCGCGGTCATCGATCAGCTGCGCATTCGATCGGGCTGTCAGCAGTGCCGCCTCGTTGAGCACGTTGGCGAGGTCCGCACCGGTGAAGCCCGGCGTTTTCTTCGCAACGCCCCTGAGGTCCACGCCGGGCGCCATGGGCTTGCCTTTCGCATGCACCGTCAGGATGTGCTCGCGGCCCCTCATGTCAGGGGCTTCGACACCGATCTGGCGGTCGAACCGCCCGGGGCGCAACAGTGCCGGATCGAGAACGTCGGGGCGGTTCGTCGCGGCGATGAGGATGACGTTGGTGGTGGCGTCGAACCCGTCCATCTCGACCAGAAGCTGGTTGAGTGTCTGCTCGCGTTCGTCGTTGCCGCCACCGACACCCGCGCCTCGGTGGCGCCCGACGGCGTCGATCTCGTCCACGAAGATGATGGCCGGTGAGTTGTTCTTGGCCTGCTCGAACAGGTCGCGGACGCGGGACGCACCGACGCCGACGAACATCTCGACGAAGTCGGAGCCGGAGATGGAGTAGAACGGGACGCCGGCCTCGCCGGCCACCGCACGCGCGAGGAGGGTCTTGCCGGTCCCGGGAGGACCGTACAGGAGGACACCCTTCGGGATCTTGGCTCCGAGGGCCTGGAACTTGGCGGGTTCCTGCAGGAACTCCTTGATTTCGAGGAGCTCCTCGACCGCCTCGTCGGCGCCCGCGACGTCGTTGAACGTCACCTGTGGCATGTCCTTCGAGATGAGCTTCGCCTTGGACTTGCCGAACTGCATGACCTTCGAGCCGCCGCCCTGCATCCGGCTGAGCAGGAACCAGAAGATGGCGCCGAGGATCAGGATGGGGAAGATCAGACCCGCGAGGCTGAGCAGCCAGTTGCTCTCGGCGGGCTGGTCGGTGAACCCATCCGTATCCGAGGTATTGATGGCATCGACGACACTCTCGGCGCGCGCGGTGCTGTAGAAGAACTGGACACTCTTGCCCATGTCCTCGTAATCCTCGCGGAGCGTCAGATCCACGCGCTGCTCGCCGTCGTAGATCTTGGCCTGCGCGACCTTGTCATCTTCGAGGAGCTGGAGCCCGATGTTGGTGTCGACGCGGGAGCCTCCCCCGCCGAAGACGCTGGGAAGCACCAGGAGGAGTGCAACGACCGCCAGGACGATCCAGAAGACCGGACCCTTGAAGATGTTCTTGGATTTCATACGTTTCAGGGCAGCAAGCCCTGTCCCTCCTGCTGATGCAAGTAAAAATGTGCGGGCGCACTGCCATGCGGGTGCCCGTGAAGCACCTCAACATATACCCTCTTCGACATTGACCACGCGCGGATTATGCCGATAGTTCCCTCTGGGCGTACCGCTGGGGCGGGGAACTATTCGTAGACGTGGGGGGCGAGGGTCCCGATGAAGTCGAGGTTGCGGTATTTCTCCGCGAAGTCGAGGCCGTAGCCCACTACGAATTCGTTCGGGATGTCGTAGCCCACGTATTTGACGTCGATATCCACCTTCGCGGCGTCCGGCTTGCGCAGGAGCGTGCAGATCTCGACCGAGGCCGGGCCGCGGGAGAGCAGGTTCGCCTTGAGCCACGACAGCGTCAGACCCGAATCGATGATGTCCTCGGCGATCAGGACGTGCTTGCCCATCAGGTCGGTCTCGAGGTCCTTGAGGATGCGCACCACGCCGGAGGACTGCGTCCCGCTGCCGTAGGACGAGACTGCCATCCAGTCCATGGTGATATGGGAGTGCAGTGCGCGCGCAAGGTCCGCCATGACCATCACCGCACCCTTGAGCACGCCCACGAGCAGGATGTCCCGGCCCTGGTAGTCGGCATCGATCTGCTGCGCGAGTTCGTTGATGCGCTGCTGGATCTCTTCCCTGGTGTAGAGGACATGCTTGAGATCTGACTGGACGTCGTTGGAATCCACCGATTACTCCTGGGTTGGCCGGCGCAACTGCTTCACGCCGGGGCCGTTGTTTGTGCCATTGGTACTTAGGACAAGGTTGCCATAGCTTGGTTCCCCCCGAAGAACTGCCCGTCCCCGGACCTGGCGGTACACGCTCACCTTGCCGCCCAGCTGCACGGGTCCGGCGGAGCCTTTCCGCTCGAGCAGCGACTCGGCTGCGCGGAGGCGCTCGAAACTCGGCTGGAACGCACCGAGTTCGAGTGCAGCGAGGGCCAGGACGCGCTGCCTCAGCGCGGCGGGCAGTCCCCTGAGACCGTCCTCGGGAAGCAGCACCGCGCCGTCGCCGTCCGCCCGTCTCAGCGATGCGTAGGCCTCGGCGCTCAACTGCTCCAGGAGGTCCGCATCCTGTCCAAGGATGGCCGCCGTGCGGGCCAGCGCCTGGGCGATGCCCGGGCCGAGCTGCTCTTCCAGGAACGGCAGGACCTCGACGCGCACGCGCGAGCGCGCGAAGGCGGGATCGAGGTTCGTCGGGTCGTGCCACGGGTCGAGGCCGTAGAACGCGCAGATGGCCTCGGTCTCGGCGCGGCGCAGTTCGAGAAACGGGCGGATGTACAGTCCCCGGCGGGCCGGCATCCCTGCGAGGGAGCGGGTACCGGAGCCACGCGCGAGCCCGAGAAGCACCTGCTCCGCCTGGTCGTCGAGCGTGTGACCCAGCAGGACGGCCACAGCCCCGAGCCGCGCGGCCGCTTCGTCGAGCGCGGCGTAACGGGCGCTGCGAGCGGCGGCTTCGGGGCCCATGCCCTCGCGATCGACGGAGACGCGGTGCACTTCGACGGGTGCGAGTCCGAGCTCCCGCGCCGCGTCCGCAGCCTGCTCCGCTGCCGATGCGCTACCCGGCTGCAGACCGTGATCGACGACGACGACGCCGACCCGGCAACGCCCGGTGCGCGCCAGGTGGACCGCCACGGCAGCGAGGGCCAGTGAGTCCGGACCGCCGCTGCAGGCCACGAGTACAAGGGGCAGGTGCGGCGGGGCGGCTGCGGGGTCAACCAATAGGCCGTCGAGGCTCGCGGCAAGCAGGTTGCGGGCAGTGCCGACAGCGGGGAGCAGCCGCGGGCGCCTAGCCATGGCGGCGCAGGCTCATCCTGTCGATCCACTCGTCAGCCGCGTGGATCTCACGCTCGGTGGGCAGGTGCGACGGCGATTCCCAGACGGCGTTGAAGCCGTCCATGCCGGTCTGGCTGACCACGCGGCGCACGAACTTCGAGCCGTCGCTGTACTGCCGCATCTTGGCGTCCAGGCCCATGAGCTGGCGGATGACCTTCTCGAGCGGGCCCCTGGACTTGCCGCGCGCATTGAAGCGGCGCCGGATGGTCTTGACCGACGGGACGATACTGCCGTCCACGCCGTCCATGACCACGTTGGCGTGGCCCTCGAGCAGGCTCATCACGGCGGTGAGGTGCGAGAGGCGGGCCTTGTCCTCCGGGTCCTGCAGGATCGACAGCACGCCGACGTTCTGCGGTTCCGGGTCGCCTCCCGCCGTGCTCTCCCCGCGTGATCGCGCCTTCGCTGCCGTGATGTTCCGCACCGCTGCTCCGAGCCGCTCCGAAAGGGAGTCCGCCTTGTCCATCAGCCCCGACGTCAGCTGCCCGATGTGATCGGTCATGTGGTCCTTCAACCACGGCGCGGCCGCGAACTGGACGCGGTGCGTCTGCTCGTGGAGGCACACCCACAGGCGGAAATCGGACGGGTCGACGTTGAGCTCCCGCTCGACCGAGATGATATTGGGTGCCACGAGCATGAGCCTCCCGCCCTGCCCGTTCCGCGACGGAACGAACGGATCGTACTGTCCGAGTACCTTGCTCGAGAGGAATGCGAGGATCGCTCCGAGCTGGGCACCCGTGACGGTTCCACCGAGGGCCAGGGATGCGGATTTCAGGACGTCCGGCCTGGACGCCGCGAGCTGGTCCAGTGCGGGTTCCATAAGGGTGCGGAAGCTCTGGGAGTTCGCCCTGGACCACGAGGCGCGATCGACGATCAGCAGTTCCGAGTCACGCAGGTCACGCGCGGCGTCGAGCCGGGAGATGGCGTGGACGTGGCCCACGGAGGCATCGGCCAGTTCGCGCATGTTCTGCACTGCTCGGGCGATGTCCGCGGGTTTCATCGTCGGTCCGGCGGGCGTCAACGACGCCGCGGTGGAGGCCGCGATATCCCAGTTGACCAACTGCGGGCGGGGTGCGGGCTCGTTCCTGGACATGCGCCTATTCGATCACATCCCGCTGACGGCGGCTCCCACGGTTCGCAAAGGATCGGGTCGGATCGGATTGGACCGGCGGCGCTTACAGGCCAGTGACGGTGCTAGCGGCAGCCGCACCGTGCCAGGACTGCCGCAGCAGCGTCGGCAGCGGCCCTGGCCTCGATCGTGGAGCCCTCGAGGCCCGCTGCGAGGAACGAGAACACGAGCAGGCGGCCATCGGCCGTGACCACGTGCCCGGAGAGTCCGGTGACGGCATTGAGCGTCCCGGTCTTCGCCCGCACTGTTCCCGCCCCGGCGGCCGCAGGCCCGGCGTCGGGCGTGAAGCGCTCCTCCAGCGTGCCCGTCAGCCCCGCGATGGGCAGCGATTGCGCGACGGCGGCGAGCCCCGGGTCGGTCGATGTGGTCGTGCCGCGCAGCAGCGCTGCGAGCTGATGGGGCGAGACGGCGTTGCGGACGGACAGACCGGCGGCATCGCCCACGATCAGCCCTTCCTCGGGCACGCCGAGCCGCGTGGCGGCGATGGTCAGGGCTTCTGTCGCTCCTCCGAAGGATGCCGGGCGTCCGCTGTCGAGGGCGGCGATGCGGGCGAGGGCCTCGGCCAGGTAGTTGTCCGAGATCTCGAGCATCCGGCGCACCTGGTGCTGCAGCGGCGCCGACTCGACGGCTGCCACGGGTTCGGTGCCTTCCGGTGCCGCCTGGCGCCGCACGTCCGGCTGGACGACGATGCCACGCTCGGCAGCGGCTGTGACCAGGGCAGCCGCAAAGGTACGGCCGGCGTCGAGGCCTGCGTCCTGGGAACGGGGGCCTCCGGCCCGGCCCTCGTCGATCCAGGCCGAATTGATGGCGAGTGAGTGCAGCGGCGCGATCTCGCCCGCTTCGACATCACCCTCGGCCCACGTCGGGTTGAGGGTTGCGCCGGCGAAGAGGGTGTCGTCGAGGTACACGGTGTACGGGCCGGAACCGTCCGGTAGGGCAGCGGCCGTCTCCGCGGCGAGGGTGCCGAGACCCGCATGCCCCACGACGGCGTCCGGGTCCGACAGACCTGAACCGAGGAGGACATCACCGCCGCCGCGCAGGTACAGGGCGTGCGCATCGGTCCCCGAGGCGAGCACCGACGTCGTCAGCGTCTCCTCCGGCTGCCCGAAGGTCATGGACGCCACGGCCGTGAACAGTTTGATGTTCGACGCCGGAGGCTGCAGGCGGGTGGCCTCCCTCGCGTAGAGCACGCTCCCGTCGGTCGAATCGATGACCGTCCCGGCGAAGGTGCCCGGACCGGGGATCTGCAGCACCGCATCCAGTTGCGCCCCCAGCACCGCAGGGTCCGGTGTCGGGGCCGAGGCCGAGAGTGGTGTGACGACGTCGGGCACCGCGACGGCCGTCGGGGGAATCTGCGGCGCAGGCGTGACCGGTGGAGGCGCCGGCGGCGCCGGGTCGACGGCTGCCAGGACTGCCGGCGCGAGGTGGGAGGCCAGGGGTACAGCGATCGCGGCCATGACCAGGACGAGCAGGAGACCGGTCAGCAGGCGGAGCGGGCGCTTCATGGTGTCCTTTCGCAAGCTATCGCCGAGCAGCACTCAAACCACGGGGAATGCCCTTGTACCGGCGACCGACCGATATGTTAGGGCTGACGATTAACAGTAGACCGGCCGGCCGCCCCCTCCCAGGAGGGCGCGGCCGCCGGCTGCCGACCGGACCATCGACCTACCCATAGGAGTTGCCATGAAGCTCGACGTCACCATCGAGATCCCGAAGGGATCGCGCGTCAAGTACGAGATCGACCACGAGACCCACCGGTTGCGCCTCGACCGCGTCCTGTTCACGGCGATGCAGTACCCCACCCATTACGGCTACTTCGAGAACACACTCGGCGAGGACGGCGACCCGCTGGACGCACTGGTCCTGCTGCAGGACTTCGACCTCATCCCGGGGGTCCTCGTCGAGTCGCGCCCCATCGGCGTCTTCAACATGACCGACGACGGCGGCGGGGACGCCAAGGTCCTCTGCGTGCCGGTCGATCCCCGCTTCGATCACATCCAGGAACTGTCCGACGTCTCGGATTACCTGCTCGACGAGATCAAGCACTTCTTCACCAAGTACAAGGACCTCGAGCCGGGCAAGTGGGTCGAGGCCGCGGACTGGGCAGGTCGGGAGGAAGCCGAAGCCGAGATCGAGGCGTCCCTCAAGCGCTTCAAGGAGATCGGCGAGGGCAGCGCCCACGACGAGCCGCAGGGCCGCGACGTCGACGTCGACGCGAAGAACGCCACGGAAACCCCCGAGGGCCGCTAGCAGCCCCAGCACGACAGGAGCTCCCGTCGTCCCGTCCGTCGAGGGGGTGACGGGAGCTCCAGCGCTCTCCGAGCAGGCAGGGACGCGCGTGGAAATCAACGCACTTCGGTTGATTCGAGCCCTCGGGCCTCCATACTGATGCCATGCACTATGTCCTGACGATCAACCAGCGCGACTCGCGCGAGGTCGGGGACCTCGTGGGCGATCTGCTCAAGGCCCTGCGCTACCTGCCGACCGTGGTGCCGTTCCAGCGATCGGTCGGTGACGAGGTCCAGGGCGTCGTCGACTCCGCGTCGACGGCGGTGGACGCCGCCCTGCGAGCCATCCGCTACCGCCGCTGGCACGTGGGCATCGGCGTCGGCGGGCTGACCCCCCCGGTGCCGGAGCGGCTCGTCGACGCGGAGGGCTACGGCCTCGTGTACGCGCGAAGAGCCGTGAACCGGGCCCAGAAGACCGGCGAGCGCATTCCCCTCGCGGTCGAAGGGCCCGACAGCGAGATCGCCGCTGAGGCCGAGGCCGTCCTCCGACTGCTCGGACAGATCGTCTACACGCGCACCGACGCCGAATGGAACGTCCTCGACCTGATGACCCCCGGTGCCCGCGGACAGCAGAAATACATCGCACAGGAACTGGGCATCACCGCGCAGGCGGTGAGCCGCGCCGCCGTCCGCTCACACTGGATGGAGGAGTGGGCGACGCGTCCCGCGGCGGCCCGCCTGCTGGATCTCGCGTACGGGCCCGCCTCCCTCCCCGAAGCCAGCCTGGCCTACTGAGAGATACCGGCACGCAGGTCGGACGCCGAGAGGACACCGCGAACTCCTCCAGATCGGCGCGCGCGGTCAGCCCCTTGAGGCATCGAGCGGGTGCTGGACCACGCGGGTCCCGCCGATGCAGCCGTTCCAGCTGTTGGTCGCGCCGTCATCGAGCCAGTCGGAGCCGAACAACCACGGCAGCGCGTGAGCAGGGCATTGCAAGGGAATGAACGGCGAGACAACGCCAGGCCGCCCCCCCTGGCCTGACGGAACGACGTCAGACGAGGGACCGCAATACCTTCGCGGCGCCGTCGTCGTACACGCTTCCGGTGACCTCCGATGCGGCTGACCGCACTTCGTCCGGCGCCTGCCCCATGGCCACGCCGCGGCCGGCCCACTGAAGCATCTCGATGTCGTTCCGGCCGTCACCGACGGCGACGGTCAGGGCACGGTCCGTTCCGAGCCTCGTGCGCAGGGACTCCAGGGCGCTGGCCTTCGTGACGCCCTGCGCCGCGATGTCCAGCCACGCGGTCCAGCCGACGGAGTAGGTGACCCCGTGCAGCCCGATGGAGGCCACGGCGGCGCCGAACTCCTCGGCGGAGCTGTCCGTGCTGAAGACGACGACCCGTACGGCGTGGCTCTCGAGCATCTCCTCGAAGTCGACGCTCTGCGCCTCGGAGCCGAAGCTCGCGTCCTGGAAGCTCTCGGTGCACAGGAACCTGCCACGATCGTCCTCGAGCGCGTACTTCGCCGCCGGCAACCGCTCCCTCAGGGCGGTGAGGGCGGGCTTCGGATCGAAGGTGACGCGCTCGACGACCTCGAAGCCCTCGGGCATCGAACTGTCGATCCTCAAGGTGACGCCGCCGTTCGAGCAGACGGCATACCCGCGCCTGATGCCCAGCAGGTCGATCACGGGGAGCGTCGCTCCGAGGGACCTGCCCGTGGCGATGATGACGTCGTGCCCGGCTTCGATGACGGCCCGCGCGGCGTCGCGTACCTCCTCCGTCATGTTCCCCTCGTGATCCACGAGGGTGCCGTCGACGTCGAGGGCGATGAGATGGCGTTTCCGGTTGTCCTGCTGGTCATCGATGCCAGCATTGATCAAAGTACTCATGACTCAGTGAACCAGACCTCACCGACGCCCCGGTAGGGCGGCGCTCACAGTACCGGAAGGGTTTCCAGTCCGTTAAGATACGGCCGCAGCGCCACCGGCACCGTGACGGAGCCGTCCGCATTCTGGTGGTGCTCGAGGATCGCGACGATCCAGCGCGTGGTGGCGAGGGTCCCGTTGAGGGTCGCGACGGCCCGCGTGCCCTTCTGTCCCTCCCCCTCCTGGCGTTCGCGGATGTTCAGGCGCCGGGCCTGGAAGGTGGTGCAGTTCGACGTCGACGTCAGCTCACGGTAGTCGCCCTGCGTCGGAACCCACGCCTCGCAGTCGAACTTCCGTGCGGCGGACATGCCGAGATCCCCTGCCGCCGTGTCGATGACGCGGTACGGCAGCTCGACCTTGGCGAGCATCTCCTCTTCCCAGGCGAGCATGCGCTCGTGCTCCGCGGCCGCGTCCTCGACGGTCGTGTAGGTGAACATCTCGACCTTGTTGAACTGGTGCACCCGGATGATGCCACGGGTGTCCTTGCCGTGCGAGCCGGCCTCCCGGCGGTAGCAGGAGGACCAGCCCGCGTACCGTACGGGCCCCTTGCCGAGGTCGATGATCTCGTCCGAGTGGTAACCGGCGAGAGCGACCTCGGAGGTGCCCACCAGGTACAGGTTGTCCTCCTCCAGGCGGTAGATCTCGGCGTCGTGCGCGATGTCGAAGCCGGTTCCCTGCATGGTCTCGGGTCGCACGAGAGTCGGCGTGATCATCGGGATGAAGTCCGCCTTGATCGCCTGGTCCAGCGCCATCTGCAGCAGCGCGATCTCGAGGCGCGCACCGACGCCTTTCAGGAAGTAGAAGCGTGAGCCCGAGACCTTCGCCCCGCGCTCCATGTCGATCGCGCCGATGAGCTCGCCAATCTCGAGGTGGTCCCGGGGCTCAAATCCCTCCGCGGCGAAGTCGCGCGGGGTACCGACCTTCCGCAGCACGACGTAGTCGTCCTCGCCGCCCTCTGGCACACCCTCCTGCACGAGGTTCGGGAGTTTGCGCAGCAGCGCTTCCTGCTCCGTCTTGGCCTCCTCGGAGGCCGCTGCCGCAGCCTTGACGGACGACGCCAGTTCCTTCACGTCCGCAAGGAGCGCCTGCTTCTCCTCGCCCTTGGCCTGTGCCACCTTCTTGCCGAAGGCGTTCTGTTCGGCGCGCAGCGTTTCGTACGCGGTCACGGCCTCGCGCCGACGGGCATCAGCCGCGAGGACGGCGTCCACCAGCGACTCGTCCGCCCTGCGTGCGCGCTGCGATGCTCGGAACTGCTCGGGATTCAGGCGGAGGTCGTTGACGTCGATCACACCGACAAGACTACCCAAACCCGCGGACACGACCGCGCGGGGGAACGGTCCAGCTATTGTGGGTGACCATGCGCCGCAAACTCCTCGCCGGGACCGCTGCGGCGTCCGCCGCCGTCGCGTCCATCCAGAGTTACTGGGCCGTCCGTCGGCTGCAGCAGACGCGCACGCCCACGGCGTCGTTCCACAAGCCGGTACCCGTGGCCGAGGGGCCGCAGCGTGTGGCGCTCATCCTCAACCCGTCGAAGCTGCAGGCCGCCAGTGCGCGCGCCCTCGTCGAGCAGGCCTGCTCCGACGCCGGCTGGGAGCCTCCCCTCGTCCTCGAGACCACCATCGAGGATCCGGGGACGGGCCAGGCGGAACGGGCCCTGGCGGCCGGGGCCGACGTCGTCATCGCGGCCGGAGGCGATGGAACGGTGCGCGCCGTCGCGCAGGCCCTCGCGCACAAGCCGGCCGCGCTCGGGCTGCTGCCACTCGGCACCGGAAACCTGCTGGTACGCAACCTCGGCCTGCCCTACCACGACGTCGCGGGATGCCTCCGGTCCGCCCTGCACGGCGACGAGCGGCGCATCGACATGGCGCGCATCACCCTCCGCAACGACCGCACCCACGTCATCTCGGACTATCCCTTCCTGGTCATGGGCGGCGTCGGATTCGACGCGAGCGTCGTGGCCGACGCGAAGCAGGACCTGAAGGAGAAATTCGGCTGGCTCGCCTACAGCGAGGCCGGCGTCCGCCACCTGCCGGGCAGGCGACGCCGCATCTCCATCAGCCTGGACGGACAGCCTCCCCAGAGCCGCAAGGTCCGCAGCCTGCTGGTGGCCAACTGCGGGAAACTCCCGGCGGGCGTCGATTTCGTGCCCGACGCCGTGATCGACGACGGCTACCTGGACGTGGTGGTCCTCAGCCCCCGCAGCCTGCTCGGCTGGACCTGGATGGCCGCGAAGATCCTCCTGCGCCACCGCGGCGGGATACCGGTCATCAGCTACTACCGTGCGCGGGAGGTCACGGTCTGGTCCGCTGACCCGATCGCCACGCAGCTCGACGGAGACCCTTCCGGAGCCATCACCTCGCTGACCGCCCGGGTGGACCCGGACGCACTGATGGTCCGGGTGCCGGTGTCGGCTCCCGGACCATCGGGGTCCACCGCGGTGCTGCCGCTGTCGGACCTCCAGGGCAGGTGGCGGCGGTTCCTGCGCCGCTCCTAGCGGTCGCGGTCCGTGTAGTCGCCCTCGCCGTCGGGCGTGTCGACGAGCGGCTTGTCCTTGTCCGTGTACTCGCCCTCTTCCGCCGGGCTCTGCGCGGAGGTGTACCCGCCGGAGCCTCCGGAGGGTTCGCTGCTGGTGTAGTTCCCCTCCCCGCCGTCGTCGACGACCTCCGACGCGTCGTGGTCGGCCCGGCCGGCCTGCTGGTTGATGAGGGCCTGCTCCTCGGCGAAACGGATGTCGTTGCCCTGGTCGCCGATGTCACCCTGCCAGTTGGGATCCGACGTCGAGCCGTCACCCTCGTTGGGGTTCACGATGTGTCCTCCATGAGCGTTCTCGGTCATGATGCTTCCTTTCGTCGAAGGATGCGCTCCTCGTTGGGCGCCCGCTGCCAGCGTACTGACCAACGGGATGGTTTGAAATGTGCGCCTCAGTCGCGCAGGAGTTCCTGCACGGCCTTCTCCGACGCCGAATAGGTCGTGATCGGGATGACCTCGCCACTCATGAACCGGTCGACGAGCCGGGGGTCCACGTAGGAGCTGCGGGCGACCGTCGGGGTGTTCCCGAGGTGGTCGGCGACGGCCTTCATCGTGGCACTGACGGCCTTCTGGCGCGCCGTGCGGCTCGTCGCCTTGAGATCCTCCTTGGCGAGCGCCATGGCCGCGACGACGGTGGCCTGCCACGTCCGGAAGTCCTTCGCCGTGAACGGTCCGCCGGTGACCTGTCGCAGGAATTCGTTGAGCAGCGAGCCGTCCACGTGGTGCCACTTGCCGTCGTCCGTCAGGTAGGCGAGGACAGTGTCGGCGTCCTCGCGCTCCATCATGGGCCGCAGCGCGTTGGCGAGGTCCTCGTCCTCCAGCCGGGTGTCCCACTGCTGGCCGCTCTTCCCAGGGAAGTCGAACGTGATGACGTTCCCCTCGACGATGCAGTGCTCCACGAGGAGAGTGGTCACGCCGAACGAGCCGTTCGCTTCCGCGTACTGGGTGGAACCGATGCGGAGGGCTCCGGCGTCGACGATCCGGAGGGCGGCTGCGAAGGCGCGTTCCCTCGTCAGGCCGTCGCTGCGGAGGTGCTGGGTGATGGCGCGGCGGGCACTCGGCAGCTTGGCGCCGAAGTCGAGGGCACGGTCGAACTTCTCGCGGTCCTTCTGCTCGCGCCATGCCGGGTGGTACATGTACTGGCGCCTGCCGGCGTCGTCCGTGCCGATGGCCTGGACGTGGCCGTTGGGGTAGGGCGCTATCCAGACGTCCTTCCACGCCGGCGGGATGACGAGGTCCTTGATGCGTTCCAGCTCGTCGCGGTCCCGCAGCAGTTCGCCGTTCGGAGCGCGGTAGCTGAAGCCCTTACCGTGGCGCCGACGCGTGATACCGGGCCTGCGCGTGTTGCTGCGGCGCAATCGAGCCATCGTGGAACCAGCCTTCGAATGGGAGGAGGACCTTCGATAGTAAGCCTACTGTGCTTTCAGCGCTCCCTGCACCGTCGGTTCAGCGGCCCCCGAGGATCTGCCCGAGCCACGCATCGGCCAAACCGAAGGCGTGGTCCGATGTGTGACGCTCGACAGCGGGCGTGCGGCGGTCGGCGCGTGCATAGGACCCGAGGAAGCGGATCCCGGGGCTGATGCGGTGAAGTCCCTTGAGCGCATCGGCCACACGGGCGTCCTCGACGTGGCCGTCCGCGTCCACGCTGAAGAAGTAGTCGCCGAGGAATTGGCCCGTGGGCCTGGACTCGATGCGGCTGAGGTTCACGCCGCGGGCCGCGAACTGATCGAGGATCTGCATCAGGGCGCCCGGGTGGTCCTCGGGCAGGGGGATCACGAGGGTCGTCTTGTCGGCTCCGGTGCGCGGCGGCAGGGCATCCGGCCGGCCGACGAGGATGAACCGCGTGACGGCGTCGCTGACGTCCCCGATGTCCGACGCCAGCACGGCGAGCCCGAGCCGCCGGGCCACCAGGGGTGAGCAGATCGCGGCCTCATATGAGTCCTCCCCGTCGACGAGCCCGAAGGCCGCGGCAGCGGTCGACGACGCCGGGATGTACTCGACTCCGGCGACGTGGGCGTCGACCCAGTTGCGGCACTGCGCCCAGGCATGGCCGTGCGTCGCGATACGTCGGACGGCGCCGAGCGCCGAACCCTGCCGACCGGCGAGGACGAAGGTGATCGGCACGAGTTCCTCGCGGAGGATGCGCAACGGCTCTCCGACGGCGATGGCGTCCAGCGTTGCGCTGACGCCGCCCTCCACCGAGTTCTCGATGGGCACCATGGCAGCATCCACTGCGCCCGAACGGACGGCGTGCAGCGCCGCACCGACCGTCGATGCCGGCACCCGGCGGGCAGCATCGGCACCGGGCACCTGGAGCAGCGCGGCCTCCGTGAAGGTTCCCTCCGGCCCGAGATAGGCGTAGGAGGAGGTGTCCGGACGCGTCACAGGACGGTGGGCTCGCTGCCCGTCTCGGACACCATCGGCTTGCCGGCCTCCAGCCAGGCGCCCATGCCGCCGCTCACGTTGACGGCCGTGTAGCCGTTGCCCTCGAGCCACTCGGCTGCGCGCTGCGACCGGCCGCCACTGCGGCAGACCACGTGCAGGTCCTCGTCGGGATCCAGCTCGGCGAGCCGTGCCGGAAGCTGGTCGAGCGGGATGTGCAGCGCGCCCTCGACGTGGCCCGCCTCCCACTCGTAGTCCTCGCGGACGTCGAGGATCCGCGCGTCGCTGGGCACAGCCGTCACCGGCACGTTCTGGGGTTCACTCATGCGCCTAGCTTTTCACGCCCCGGCGCGGGCCCGCTATTGCTACGTACGGTCGCGGCTGCCGGTGGCCCCTCGAAGCGGCTCCTATAGTTGTGTTTGTTGTTGTCGGGGGCCCACGGCGTGGCGGGTCCCGGACCTGCCCGCCCAGCGACTGGAAGCCCCTTGAGCGAACTGCACGAACTCTCCGCACTCACCCTCCGGGACGCCCTGGCCCGAGGTGCCGTCAGTGCGCGCGAGGTCACCGAGCACTTCCTCCGGCGCGTGGACGCGCTCAACCCGGGCCTCGGCTCGTTCCTCACGGTGACGCACGACGACGCCCTGCGTGCCGCGGACCACGCGGACGGGCTGCGCTCCACGGGGGTGGCCCTCGGTCCCCTGCACGGGGTTCCCCTTGCCCACAAGGACCTCACCGATGTCGCCGGAGTCAGGACCACGCTCGGCACGGCGGCGCTCGATCACGCGGTGGCCGCGGAGGACGCGCCGCTCGCCGCCGTCCTGCGTCGCGCCGGCGCCATCAACCTGGGCAAGACCCAGGTGCCCGAGTTCGGGCTGAGCTGCTACAGCGAGAACCGCATCGCCCCACCTGCCCGCAACCCGCTCGACCACCGGCTCAGCCCTGCCGGGTCCTCCGGCGGGAGTGCAGCAGCGGTGGCTGCCCGCATGGTTCCGTTCGCTCCGGGCACCGACGGTGGAGGTTCGATCCGCATCCCGGCAGCAGCGACCGGCCTGGTGGGCCTGAAGCCGAACCGCGGGCGCGTGCCCTCCGGCTCCGGGCAGGCCGACCTCGGGCAGTTCGTCGTCGCCGGACCGCTCGCCCATTCCGCCGTGGACGCCGGACTCCTCCTCGACGCCCTCGTGGCCGAACCGAACTACCGGCCCACGAGCGCCGCCTCACGGTACCCGGGGTCCTTCACCGACGCCGCTCTGCGCGCTGAAGGCCGTTTCCGCATCGGGGTCAGTACTGTGTCGCCCTTCTCGTCCGCGATGGACATCAGCCTGGACAGCGCTGCGACCGACGCCCTCCACGCGGGGATCCAGCTGCTGCAGGGCGCGGGTCACGACGTCGTCGACGCCGACCTGCTGTACGACGAGCGCTACCACGACGCGTTTCAGCTCGTCTGGACCGCAGGCCTTGCGACCGCTCCGATACCGGCGGACCGGGAGGACCGGCTGACGGACATCACCCGCGTGCTGCGCCGCAGGGCCCTGGGACGCACGGCGGCGCAACTGGCGGGCGCCGTCGACGTACTGCGCCAGTTCGAGCAGAGCACGATCGAGCAGTACTCGCGCTACGACATGGTGCTCACCCCCGCGGTGGCCATGACCCCCCGCCCCATCGGGTGGTACACCGACGCCGACGGCGACACCGACTACCTGCGGCAATGCCAGTACTCGCCCTACACGTCCATGGTCAATGTGTGCGGTCTTCCCGCGGTGGCCGTCCCCACGCTGCACCTCCCGGACGGACTGTCGATGAGCGTGCAGCTCATCGGACGCCCCGGGGAGGAAGCGCACCTCCTCGCCGCGACCGCCCAGATCGAGGCCCTCCGGGCGGGCGGCAGCGATTTTGCCTCCGCCGGCCCGAGCGGCACCATGGAGTAAGTGAGTACACTCCAGCGGACCGCCGACTCCGGCGGAAGAACGTTCCTCGGCCACCCGCGAATGTTGGCGAACCTCTTCAGCGTCGAGCTCTGGGAGCGGTTCTCGTTCTACGGCATGCAGGCTCTGCTGCTGTTCTACATGACCTATTCCCTTGCCGAGGGAGGGCTGGCGCTCGATCCGGGCACCGCCGCCGGCCTCGTGGGAGCCTATGGCGGTGGCGTCTACCTCTCGACGATCCTCGGCGCCTGGCTGGCCGACCGGGTGCTCGGTAGCGAGCGGGTCCTGTTCTACTCCGCGATCATCATCATGTGCGGGCACGTTGCCCTCGCCCTGCTGCCGGGCGTCGTCGGCCTCTCGGTCGGCCTCGTGATGGTGGGGGTCGGGTCGGGCGGCCTGAAGGCCAACGCGTCCTCACTCGTCGGCACGCTCTACGCGCCCGGCGACGACCGCCGCGACGCGGGCTTTTCCATCTTCTACATGGGCATCAACATCGGCGGCCTCATGGGACCGCTGCTCACCAACCTGGCCTGGGACACCTACGGCTTCCACGTCGGGTTCGGGCTGGCCGCCGTCGGCATGGCAGCCGGGCTCCTCCAGTACGCCGCGACCCGCAAGAACCTGCCGGCCGCGGCGCATACCGTCGAGAACCCCCTGCCCCGGTCGGCCTACCCGCGCTGGATCGCGATCGCCGCCGTCGTCGTCCTCCTCGTCGGCGTGGTCCTGGCCACCGGGCTCCTCGATGCCGGCAACCTGGCCGGCGTGATGGCCTACACCGCCATCGCGGCGACCATCGCCTACTTCGCCGTCATCCTCTCGAGCAGCAGGGTCACGGCCGAGGAGCGGCGCCGGGTCTACTCCTTCATGCCGCTCTTCGTCGCGAGTGCCGCGTTCTGGTCGCTGTTCCAGCAGCAGTTCACGGTGGTGGCGCTGTATTCCGAGAGCCGACTGGACAGGAATCTCTTCGGCTGGGAGATGCCGCCGGGCATGGTGCAGTCCATCAACCCCGTCTTCATCATCATCTTCGCCGGGATCTTCGCCGCCCTGTGGACACGGCTCGGCAGCCGCCAGCCCTCCTCTCCCCTGAAGTTCTCCTTCGGGCTGATCGTCATGGGCGTCGCGTTCCTCGCGTTCATCCCCTTCGCGGGCGGCGGAGCCAACAGCACACCGCTGATCGGCCTGGCCGGGATCCTGCTGCTGTTCACCTGGGCCGAGCTCTTCATCTCGCCGATCGGGCTGTCCGTGACCACCAAGCTGGCACCCGAGGCGTTCCGCACCCAGATGCTTGCCCTGTTCTTCCTGTCCATCTCGCTCGGGACCACGGTGTCGGGCCTCCTTGCCGGTTTCTACTCGGAAGCGAACGAGGTGCCGTACTTCGCCTTCAGCGGCATCACGGCGATCGTCCTGGGCGGCGCCCTCATAGCAGCCGCGCCGGCCATCCGGAAGGGCATGGGCGCGGTCCGCTAGCCCCGTGCAGCCGCTCGATACCGCGGGTCGGCCTGTTGCGCGAACGGCGCCGTCGCCCGGACTTCTATTCTGAAGCGCGAGATCACGGTCTAACGAGGAACGGTCGCACCGAACACCCCGTAGACATGTGCGGCGGCGTCCTCCATCAGTGACGCGGCGCCCTGGAGGAGCTCCTCGAGTGCCATGGGCCCCGTTGCGAGGGAGAACGCCCCCGCCAGCCCGGCGTCCTGCACCTGTGCGGCCGAGAGCTGGACGCGCCCGGCGATCACGACGACGGCGCAGGTGTCGGGCGCGGTCGCCACGACGGCCTGCACCACCTTGCCACCCAGGGACTGCGAGTCGAAGGAGCCCTCACCGGTCAGCACGAGGTCGGCCTCGGCCAGCGCGCCCGCGAGCCCGACGGCGTCCGCCACGAGAGCGGAGCCCGGCACGATCTCCGCACCGAGGAACGGCACGAGGACCGCGGGCAGGCCGCCGGCGGCACCGGCACCGGGCACGTCCACCATCGCGACGCCGGTCAGCTCCTCGACGACGCGGGAAAGGTGGGACAGTGCGTGATCGAGCACGACGACGTCGTTCGGCGTGGCGCCCTTCTGCGGCCCGAAGACCGCAGCGGCACCGCGCGGTCCGCACAGGGGATTGTCGACGTCCACGGCGATACGCCAGCGTACGTCGAGGGCTCGCGGGTGCAGGTTCGAGGTGTCGATCGAGGCCAGCGCAGTGAGGCTTCCGCCACCAGGCAGCAGGGCGTCACCGTCCGCATCGAGGAACCGGGCACCGAGCGCGGACAGCAGCCCGGTCCCGCCATCCGTGGACGCCGAGCCGCCGACACACAGCAGGATTTCCTCGGCGCCGTCGTCGAGGAGTTGTGCCGCGATCTCGCCGACGCCGTAACTGGTAGCCGTGAGCGCGTCGAGAGGAATGTCCGCGACCAGGGGCAGGCCGTTGGCTTCCGCGGCTTCGAGCACCCCACGTACCGGCAGCCGCTCCTGGCGCCCCTGGTCCGACACGGGTGCCGCCTCCTGGTCCGTGGCGGGGACCCGCGAGATGGCGTACCGCGCCCTGCGGGCACGGCCGGCCGCGTCGTGGCACTCCGTGGTCCGCGGCTCGACCTCCCAGGCCGCGAGCAGCGCATCGAGGGTTCCCTCCCCGCCGTCCGCTAGCGGGGCCAGGACGACAGCCGGCTCGGGGTGGCCGAGGCGCGAGGCCGCAGCGTGGACCCCTGCGGACATGGCAAGGGCAGCCTCCGCTGCGGGGAGGCTGCCCTTGAGGGAATCCGGTGCGAGAACGATCCTGAGCGGACGCCGGTGCGCGTGCGTGGTCATCCAACCACCCTAGCGGTGGGTCCTGCCCCGTCCGAGAACCGGCCGGTATGCGTCAGTCGTCGGAGCCGCCGTCGTTGTCCGCCTCGAAATCGGGGGCGATCTCGTCCTCGGTGCCGGGTCCGCCGTAGCCGCCGGCTGCCTGCTCCTCGAGCTTGCCGGCCTCCTCCGCGCCCTGCTCCTCGGGATCGCCGGTGGGGGTGTCGCTGGAATTCTCGCTCATGGTGGTACCTTCCGTGATGCGTCTGCCCCTGATTGGGTGCTGATACTCAGCTTACTGATGATCGTCGAGCGGGCAACCGGATCACGTTTCCCCTGCGCCCGGTCGTCACGAACGATCAGCGGATGTAATCGGGGGCGTTCTTTGACATGCTGGGGCCATGGCTAACCGAGCGGGCACCGTAGCCCTTCCCAGCGACCTCGTAGATGTGACCAAGCTGCTCGACGCGTATTTCGACGTCGAGCCCGATCTCGGGGACCCCGCGCAGCGCGTGGCCTTCGGGACGTCGGGCCACCGCGGCTCGTCCCTGAGGTCATCCTTCAACGAGGGGCACATCGCTGCGATCACGCAGGCGATCGTCGAGTACCGTGCCGCGCAGGGAATCACGGGGCCGCTCTTCATGGGCAAGGACACCCACGCGCTCTCCGAGCCGGCGCAGAACACCGCGCTCGAGGTCCTGGCGGCCAACGGAGTGACAGTCCTGATCGACGCGCGGGGCGCCTACACCCCGACCCCCGCGGTGTCCCACGCGATCCTCACCTACAACGCGGCGAAGGTCGAGCAGGCCGACGGGATCGTCATCACGCCGTCGCACAATCCACCGGCCGATGGCGGTTTCAAGTACAACCCGCCGCACGGTGGCCCTGCCGATTCTGATGCCACGACCTGGATCGCGAACCGCGCGAACGACCTCCTCGAGGGCGGACTGCGGGACGTCAGGCGCATGCCGATCTCGCAGGCCCGCACCGCCGAAGGAATCGGCAGCTACGACTTCCTGCGGCAGTACATCGACGACCTCCCCTCCGTCCTTAACCTCGACGCCATCCGGTCGGCGAACGTCCACATCGGCGCCGACCCGATGGGGGGCGCCTCGGTGGACTACTGGGGAGCGATCGGTGAGCGGCACAACCTGAACCTGACGGTGGTCAACCCGACGGTCGACCCCCAGTGGGCGTTCATGACCCTCGACTGGGACGAGAAGATCCGGATGGACTGCTCCTCGCCGTACGCCATGGCGTCGCTCATCGGCCGGGCATCGGAGTTCGACATCTCGACGGGGAACGACGCCGACGCCGACAGGCACGGGATCGTCACCCCGGACGGGGGTCTGATGAACCCGAACCACTACCTCGCCGTCGCGATCCAGTACCTCTACGCGAACCGCCCCAACTGGCGAGCGGACGCCGTCATCGGCAAGACCCTCGTGTCGTCGTCGATCATCGACCGCGTGGCCCTCGATCTCGGACGGGTGCTGCAGGAGGTTCCCGTGGGCTTCAAGTGGTTCGTACCGGGACTCCTCACCGGCGACCTCGCCTTCGGCGGCGAGGAGTCCGCGGGTGCTTCCTTCCTGCGCCATGACGGCACGCCCTGGAGCACCGACAAGGACGGCATCCTGCTGGCCCTCCTCGCCTCGGAGATCACCGCTGTCACCGGAAAGACCCCCTCCCAGCACTATGCAGGACTCACGGAGCGCTTCGGCGCTCCCGTGTACGCGCGCATCGACGCCGCTGCCACCCGCGAGCAGAAAGCGGCGCTGGGCAAGCTCTCGCCGTCCGACGTCACCGCCACGACACTCGCCGGTGAGGAGATCACGGCACGCCTGACGGAGGCTCCGGGCAACGGCGCCCCGGTGGGCGGCCTGAAGGTCACGACGGAGAACGCATGGTTCGCCGCGAGGCCCTCGGGCACGGAGGACGTCTACAAGATCTACGCTGAATCCTTCAAGGGCGAGGAGCACCTGAAGCAGGTGCAGGCCGAGGCCAAGGCCCTGGTGGACGGCGTCATCAGCTGACCACGGGAGGAAGCCCTGGCGCGGATCCGCAGGGCTCGCCGACAGGGGTGTCGCGCACGCCGTAACACCCCTGTCACGTGCTGCGGATAGGATTCTCCGGAACCCCCGCGACCACCTGTGGAAGGCACGCCCATGAGCACACGAGGAATCAGCTGGACTCTCCATGGGGACGGCAGGAATGTCCTTCCGGGCGGTTTCGTCGCTCCCGAGGAACGCCTCAGCTGGCCCAGGACCATCGGCGTCGGAGCCCAGCACGTCGTGGCCATGTTCGGAGCGACGTTCCTCGTACCTCTCATCACGGGCTTTCCGCCGTCGACCACCCTCCTGTTCTCCGGCATCGGCACCATCCTGTTCCTGATCATCACCGCAGGGAAGGTGCCGAGCTACCTCGGGTCGAGTTTCGCCTTCATCGCGCCGATCGCCGCTGCGCAGTCACAGCACGGCGCAGCCGGAGCCCTCGGTGGCATCATCATGGCGGGCGCGGCACTCGCCGTCATCGGCCTGATCGTCCACACCGCCGGGGCGCGCTGGATCCAGCTGGCCATGCCACCCATCGTCACGGGCGCCATCGTCGCCCTGATCGGCCTGAACCTGGCGCCCACCGCGAAGACGAACTTCGAGCAGGCACCCCTCACGGCCCTGGTGACCGTCATCGCGATCCTGCTCGTCACGGTGCTGTTCAAGGGAATCCTCGGGCGCCTGTCCATCCTGGTCGGTGTCCTCGCCGGGTACGTCGTCGCCATGTTCCGTGGCGAAGTGGACTTCGCCGCGATCAACGACGCCGCCTGGATCGGACTGCCGGAGTTCTCCGCGCCCGCGTTCCACCTGTCCGTCGTCGGCCTCTTCGTACCCGTCGTCCTGGTCCTCGTCGCGGAGAACATCGGGCACGTGAAGTCGGTGGCCGCGATGACACATCGCGACCTCGATCCGCTGACCGGCCGCGCGCTCATGGCGGACGGCATCGCGACGATGGTCGCCGGGGCCGGCGGCGGATCCGGCACCACCACCTACGCGGAGAACATCGGTGTCATGGCGGCATCGCGCGTTTACTCGACCGCGGCCTACTGGGTGGCCGGCATCGTGGCGATCCTGCTGAGCCTGTTCCCGAAGTTCGGTGCCCTGATCGCCACCGTGCCGCAGGGAGTGCTCGGCGGCGCCGGGGTTGTCCTCTACGGCATGATCGGGATCCTCGGCGTCCGGATCTGGGTGCAGAACCAGGTGAACTTCTCCAACCCCATCAACCTGTCGACGGCCGGGGTGGCCCTGGTGATCGGCATCGCCGACTTCACCTGGACCATCGGTGATCTCACCTTCGCCGGCATCGCCCTCGGGACGGCCGCGGCGCTCCTGATCTTCCACGGGATGACGGCGATAGCGCGGGTCCGCGGAAGCGAGCATGTCGCAGGGCCGGATGAGCTCGAATCAAGGGACCACGGCAGCAGGCCTTCGAAACTGGGCTGAGTCAGCCAGTGGAAGAATGATCAGCATGTCGCCCTCCCCCTGCCCCGGTCCCCGATGAACAACCCCCGCCAGACCTGGGCCTCCCCCGAGTGGCGACAGCAGGCGGAGCAGTGGATCGACCTCGTGCTTGAGACGTTCGGAGTGTCCCGGACCGGTCCTTCCGAACAGCCCCGCATCCGATTCTGGTCCACGCAGCTGACGGTGCCCACGGATCACGGGACGCTGTGGTTCAAGGAGAACAACCTCGGACAGCTCGCGGAAGCATCCATCATGTCGCTGCTGGGCGAAATCGCCCCGGATCATGTCGCCGCTCCCCTGGCGATCGAGCCCTCGCGCGGCTGGATGCTCACTGCGGATCATGGAGCCACCCTCGACAGGCTGGGATCGGACGAGGCCTCCGTCTGGTCGCGTGTGGCAACCGACTTCGCCGACCTGCAGCAGCTCGCCGCGCCGCACGGAGAACGGCTCTCGCAAGCCGGGTTGGTCATCATGAATCCCGAGGTGGCAGCGAACTTCGTCGAGAACCAGTTGCTCCTGCACACCGGGCTTCCCGATGGGCACCCGCTGTACCTGTCGGCCGAGGACGCGGACGACGTCGTACGACGGCTTCCGGTCATCAACGAGGCCGTCGACGTCCTGCGTGGTGTGTCCGTGCCTCTGTCGCTCGACCACAACGACCTGCACGCCCGGAACTGCTTCCTGCCGGGGAGCCCCGACGATTCGTTGCGTTTCTTCGATTTCGCGGACTCCTACTGGGCGCACCCGTTCAGCGCGCTGCTCGTCCCGATCACGCAGATGCGCGAGCAGTGGAACACGACGGCGGAGGACCCACGCATACAGTCGGTGGTCACCGCCTATCTCGACCGATGGACAACATATGCGCCATCCGAGGACCTCAGGGCCGCCGTCGAGCCGGCACTGAAGCTGGCGGGGGTGCACCGGTACGGCTCGTGGTTGCGCCTGCTGGTATACGCCGACGACGAGTCGATGCGCACCTACGCTCCAGCAGCGCTTCACTATCTGCGGACACTCGGGAATCCGGTCCTCGAGGGGTAACGCATCGATCGGACGACGACGTGCGGCATGGCAGTCCGCCTCAGCGCCTGCTTACCAAAGCGCGATCCTCGGTGCGCGGGTTAGCAACCACATCGGTGTCGAGCGCCGGCACTGATGCAGACGGTACGGTTGCTGGTACTCCTCGTCGGATGCCCAGCTTGGCAGTCCGCTTCTGCAGCGCACCAGCGCCCCAGCGCTGAATCGCAAGCCAGGTGGCGCTGCCGACCAGGACTGCATCGGCCGAGGCCATGATTCCCGAGAAGAACGGCAGGCCCATCGCGATCGCGATTCCGAGGTGCATCGCCAGGATCCCGAGCAGCGTGATGCGCCGGGTCACCTTATTGAACAGCAGGAACGGGAAGGCGATCTGGATGATCACCGTGAAGTAGGTCGCCAGGACCGTTGCCCAGGTGAAGAACGTCAGAGCTCCCGAGAGCCAGGGAAGCGCTCCGTACGTTTCGGACGCGAGTGGGTAGTAGACCGCGGTGCCGTTCTGCCAGGCGGTGCCCTGCACCTTGTACATGCCGGCCTCGAAGTAGACGAGGCAGAGTTGAGCGATGACCATGCAGAGCGCGAGGTTGTGCAGCACTGAGCCAGTCTGGGTCTCCGGCGAGGACTCCCGGGCTCGCCGCCTGGCATCCAGCGACCATCTCCTTGAGATGTCCGCGAAGACCAGGTAGATGAGCATGATGCGGATGAAATAGTTGCCGCCGTCGGCAATCACGGTGTTTTGTGCGTTGATGCCTGCATAGAACACGAACAGCAGGGGCGTGATGAAGCGTGTGCGCCACCCGAGGATGAATGCGATGACCAGCGCGATCGTGATGACGTACCAGGCCCAGAAGGCGCCGCTGCCGGCGTTCCGCAGCAGATCGAGCGGCCACATGTAGCCGATGACGTTGCGGTGGGGCTCCCAATAGGCCGAGCCGGGGCCCCAGATGCGCTCTGCTACCGGAAGGTTCACCAGGAGCCATGCGAGTACGAGGCTGCCGGAAACGATTCTCATCACGGCCAGGCCGTAGGAACCGTGGCGGTCGGCCACGAACCAGGAGGATAGCCCGAGCAGCCATTCGGACGGTTTGTTCCGGTGCGCGCGCACCCAGGATCGGATGGGGCGGTCTTCGGCGGCCGCCGCCGATCGAGGAGGGGATGTTACAGCCATGCGTTTCGGGTCTCCTCGCTGAAGGGCATGACGCTGCGCCAGCCGATGTTCATGAAGCTCTGGGTGGGTTCGGCTGAGGCGTCGTGACGCTGCTCGAAGGGAACGACGGCATCCCGGCGCATACGCACCTCGACAAGCGATGCTTCCTCGCCCCAGGTGTGTAGCGCATACAGCGAGGCGAAGCCTACGGCGACGTCCTCCATGCGCTGGTAGGTCCGCAGCTTGTTAAGCTGGTCGGCCGCGATGGTGTCGGCTGCTTCCTCGGAATCGAGGTCCACGCCGAAGACGGGTTCCTGGTCGAGGTGGTTCGCTTCGGCCATCTGACGGTAGTCCGGCGACAGGGCAGAAGCCGTAGGCCAGAAACGGCTGTTGATGACTTTGGATTGCCGGTGCTCACGGTTGGCGATTGTCCGAAGAGCCGCAGGAGGGGCTTCCTCCTCGCTGACGTTCCGCCACTCGGTGAACTCGGCGCCGGCCGCGTCGCCGCCCGCGCAGACCTCTGCCGGGCTGATGCACGCCCGAACGAGCATGTACTCGTCCTGTGAGTAGACGCCCGGCGCGAACAGGTTCCAGCCCTGGTCCAGCGGACCCAGGAAATACCGGTTGAGGCCCGGCTGCAGGGACTGCTTCAAGGGAGTCTGCGGTCCGGTGAAGGCGAGAGTTGCCGCCATGTGGCCGCCGCCGATCAGGACTCCAACGAGGAGGACGATGGCGGGGATCTTTCGGATGCGTGGTGAGCTCACTGCTTTGCTCTCTGGAGATGGGAAAGGGAAGGGGCGTGTGTGAGGGGGGGCCGAGACAAAGCCATGGCGGCAAGGGTTGTCCCCTGCCGCCATGGTTTGTTCCAGCTGGACGCGTTCCTGGTTAGGCGCGTGCCTGGTTGCGACGCTTGCTCAGGACCAATCCGGCGATGCCGGCCAGGAGGAGCAGGATGCCGAAGCCCACGAGGGGAAGGACTCCTTCAGCGCCTGTGTGGACGAGCTGGGCGCCGGTGAGGGCACCCCGCTTGGTGTCCGTGACGCCATTCAGGGACGGCGTCGTGGCGGTGTTGGTAGCGCCGTTCGTTGCGGGGTTCACCGCTGCGTTATCGGCACCGGTCACAGCCGTGTTGTCAGCTGTGTTATCGAGCGTGTTGTCAGCCGTGTTGTCAGCCGTGTTGTCAGCCGTGTTGTCAGCCGTGTTGTCAGCACCGTTGTCGGCCGGGTTCTCAGCAGGGTTGTCCGCCGGGTTGACCGAAGGGTTCTCAGCAGGGTTGACCGCAGGATTCTCAGCAGGATTGTCCCCACCGTTGACGCCGCCAGCTACAGCCGTGTTGTCAGCG
Organism: Arthrobacter sp. B1805; assembly: GCF_002929745.1. Taxonomy (GTDB): domain Bacteria; phylum Actinomycetota; class Actinomycetes; order Actinomycetales; family Micrococcaceae; genus Arthrobacter_D. Next base: position 150,030 of record NZ_PJIQ01000002.1, on the reverse strand, counting down.
CCGTTGATAGCACCCAGCACTGCAGTGTTGTCGGCACCGTTGATAGCACCAGCCACAGCAGTGTTGTCAGCGCCGTTGATAGCACCCAGCACTGCAGTGTTGTCGGCACCGTTGATAGCACCAGCCACAGCAGTGTTGTCAGCGCCGTTGATAGCACCAGCCACAGCAGTGTTCTCGGCACCGTTGATCGCACCGAGCACCGAAGTGTTGTCCGCGCCGTTCACGTCACCCAGGACTGCAGTGTTGTCAGCCGTGTTCACAGTCGTGTTGTCGGCACCGTTGATGGCACCAGCCACAGCAGTGTTGTCGGCACCGTTGATCGCACCGAGCACCGAAGTGTTGTCCGCGCCGTTCACGTCACCCAGGACTGCAGTGTTGTCAGCCGTGTTCACAGTCGTGTTGTCGGCACCGTTGATGGCACCAGCCACAGCAGTGTTGTCGGCACCGTTGATCGCACCGAGCACCGAAGTGTTGTCCGCGCCGTTCACGTCACCCAGGACTGCAGTGTTGTCAGCCGTGTTCACAGTCGTGTTGTCGGCACCGTTGATGGCACCAGCCACAGCAGTGTTGTCAGCGCCATTGATCGCACCGAGCACCGAAGTGTTGTCCGCGCCGTTCACGTCACCCAGAACTGCAGTGTTGTCCGCACCGTTGACGTCACCCAGGACAGCGGTGTTATCCGCCGTGTTCACTGTCGTGTTGTCGGCGCCATTGATGGCACCAGCCACAGCAGTGTTGTCGGCACCGTTGATCGCGCCGAGCACCGAAGTGTTGTCCGCACCGTTGACTTCACCCAGGACAGCGGTGTTATCAGCCGTGTTCACTGTCGTGTTGTCGGCAGTGTTGATGGCACCAGCCACAGCAGTGTTGTCAGCGCCGTTGATCGCGCCGAGCACCGAAGTGTTGTCCGCACCGTTGACTTCACCCAGGACAGCGGTGTTATCAGCCGTGTTCACAGTCGTGTTGTCGGCAGTGTTGATGGCACCAGCCACAGCAGTGTTGTCAGCGCCATTGATCGCACCGAGCACCGAAGTGTTGTCCGCACCGTTCACGTCACCCAGAACTGCAGTGTTGTCAGCCGTGTTCACAGTCGTGTTGTCGGCACCGTTGATGGCACCAGCCACAGCAGTGTTGTCAGCGCCATTGATCGCACCAGCCACAGCAGTGTTGTCAGCGCCATTGATCGCACCGAGCACCGAAGTGTTGTCCGCACCGTTGACGTCACCCAGGACAGCGGTGTTATCCGCCGTGTTCACAGTCGTGTTGTCGGCAGTGTTGACTCCGGTGTTGTCGCCCGGGTTGTCACCGGGGTTGTCGACCGCCGAAGCGAGGACGCTGGAGGTAGCTAAGCGAAGCGAGACCGCGTCCAGTCGAGGCAGCAGCGTCACAGCGAGTGCGCTCACGGTGAAGGAATCCTCACCGAGGATTCCCGGCGTGGGCTGCTCGTTGACCACCAGTCGGACGACCTCGGAGAGTACCGTCGCAAGACCCGGCGACAGCGCGCCTACCGTCTGGTTCACGAAAGTCGTGAGGCCGGCGGTTGTGTTGGTCAGGGTGCTGTTCAGGGCTGTACCGATCGCCGAGACCAGGTTCGTGGTCAGGAGGCCGGAGAGAGCCGTGGTCAGGTTTGCGTCCAGGCCCGCGATGTTCACCGCGACAGTCGGCGCAACTGCACCGGGGGTGCCGGTGAATCCTCCGAGCGTTCCCGTGAGGGTTGCCGAACCTGTGAGGCTGGGGACCAGGGGAAGCAAAGAGTCGACCTCTACGCCTGCAGTGACCGTGACTCCCAGTGTGGGAACGACTCGGGTGATTCCCGTATTGATCTCGGCGACCGCGTCGGTCAGCACCTGGGTCACGGCGGCCGTGATCCGGTTGATGTCCGCTGCTGTCAGCACCTGAGTGTTGGCCGGACGACCGTTGAGACCAAGAGCATCAAGGTCGACTGCGATCTCGCCAGTCCGCAGGTTGACGGTGACGAGTCCATCGGGGCTGACTCGAGGTGTGTCCAAAATCGGATCAACGACAGCGTCCAGCGCTGCCCCTGCACCGTCCACGGTCACGGTGACCGGTCCGACGGACGCGTTCGCGAGACCGAGAAGCGAGAGATCCAGCTCGATGCCGGCGCCTGCGTTACCGAGCGCTGCTGCCAGGCCGTCGACGGTCCTGGACACGTCCGTGGTCAGGGTTCCGACCAGGGGACTGCGCAGGAGGAGTTGCGCGTCCGCAACAACGTACTCCGATGTCGGCGTCTCGGCTCCGTTCTGCTCAGCCCGCGACGCGAGCACACCGAGATCCAGCGAAAGCTGATCCACAACGCTACCACCGGCAACCTGGCTCAGCAGGGGTGTGAGGTTGACGGATGCGGAGTCCCCCTGTGAGGCGGGAGAGACAGCGATTGCACCATCGGCGGTGATAGCACCAGCCGCAGCAACCGACGTTGTCGCCGATGGTGAGGACGCGAAACTGTTGAGCACTCCGGCTTCGCCGAACGATAGCAGGCCGCCCGTTCCGCCAGCCGGGTTCAGCAGTGGAACTCGGACAGTGCCGAGATCGACCTGCACTGCGTTCAGCACGTTTGCATTGAGCGAAGATGTATCTGGTCCGGGATCGCTCGGGGATGCGCTCTCGGCAAGGCCAAGGCCGATCAGGTCGATTCCGGTGAACAACGAGCCGCTGAGGACCTCGGCGCGCGCGGCACTCTCATCAGTGGGAAGAGGAGCGGCAACCGCTCCCTGCAGCGGAGCCAGGGCAAGGCCCGCTACAACTCCTCCTGCCAAGAACCTCATCGTATTTCTATGCCGCCGTTTAGGCGGCCCCCCTATAAGTAACGTCAAAACTGCTCCTTGATCAAGAAGAAGCGCGCCCAAGACAGGACGCGGCGCTCAGAACGCTATCTACGCAATACGACAGGCAGAGATAATCGACCGGGTAAATTGATCTAGAGAAGCAGTCATTCTTTTCACCTACCCGGGTATGTGCTCGTCGTACTACACAGCGGAATGCGACGGCGAAACACAGGGCACTGATGGACAATCGTCCAATCTCCCAGTCAGATAGGCTATGGCGGGTGCTGGGGTGCCCGTCTTATTCGGACAACCCTCACGTGGCGGAGAAGCCGCAGTAAGCGGTTGATCTGTTATGCCGATGGCGGGGGCCATCGGTTCAGGGGGAAGGCTACAACTTTGGCTCAACAAACTCTTCGGGTACATCTGGTCGACGACGACTACCTGGTGCGCCTCGGTGTGGAACGGCTATTTGAAGGCCTGGAGCACATTGAGCTCGAATCTGTCACGTCGAGCGGGGATGCCGCGATCAAGGAGGCGCTTGCCCTCAAACCCGACGTCGTCCTGATGGAGACAACGGTGCGGAACGTCGATGGCGTCCGGGCAGTACAGGAGATCTCAGCTCGCGCACCGCAGGTGAAGGTTGCAATGCTCTCCTCCGCGACCGATTTTGGCATCATGTGCGACGCCTACCGGGCCGGCGCCGCCAGCTACCTCTCCAAGTATTCGGTTTCGTCCGACCTGGGAGCGGCCATTCGGATGATCCATCGTGGTGAGGCCATCTTCTCCATGCCGCCCGACCTCGAGCGGTTTCCGCTGCCGGCGGTACCGGCTGAATCGTCCGAGCTTCAGCTGATCAAGCGACTGCCGGCCCGTGACCGCGCAATCCTGTCCGCGCTGACCGAGGGTCGGACGAACGGCCAGATCGCAGGCGCGTTGCATGTCAGCGAGGCAACCGTGAAGGCCCAGATCACGAAGATCATGGCGAAGCTCAATGTGGCCGGACGAGTGCAGCTCGCGGTGCTCGCAGTGAGGGCCGGCGTCGCTACCCTCTAGTTCACTCGTCGTCCGCCATTCAGGGCCGCATTCCCGCGCGCAATCCCGCGCAGAATATGAGCAGCTCTGGGACTCCGGTTCTGACCCTCCCTTGACGGACCGGGTGGCCGCGTGGCACTGTTTTACAACGATGTAGACAACGATGTAAATCGAGCGTGCACTGTCGCCCGCCCGCCCTCTCACCATCGAAAGGACCACGTGATAATGACGTCACGTACGAAGCTTTGGTCGCGATCCGCGAGTATCGCAGCCGTCCTGGCACTCGCCCTCACAAGTGCAGCGCTGCCGGCGACGGCAGAGCCGAAAGTCCCCGCCCAAACCGGCGCCCTCACCCAGCAATCCGCAGCCCGGAGCATCGACGACCTCGTCGGAGGCAAGTCGGTCGTCGGCGAAACGACGCCCATCCATGATCCGGCCCTGATCATCGACGACGACGGCACCTGGTACGTCTACTCCACGGGCCTCCTTGCCCGGGAGAACGGCGGCACCATCCAGACCTGGTCCTCGAAGGACGAGGGAACCACGTGGGAATACCGGGGCACCGTCTGGGACGAGATCCCGGCGTGGATCGACGAGCGCTATGCCGGCGGTGTCCTTCCGGAGAACCTCTGGGCTCCGGAGATCTACGAGAACGACGGCATTTACTACCTCTACTACTCGGCGTCCCAGTTCGGCGGAAACAACTCCCTCACGGCTCTGGCGACGAACACCACGCTCAATCCCGATGACCCCGACTACAGGTGGGTGGACCAGGGGCTCGTCGTCGACTCCCCCGTCACCGGACTCGACCCGAACAATCCCGGCAAGACCTTCAACGCCATCGACGCCGGTATCGTCGAGGACGCGGACGGCAGGCCCTACATGTCGATCGGGTCCTTCTGGTACGGGATCTTCCTCGTGCCCTTGGAGTGGCCCAGTGGCAAGCCGGTGGAGAACTGGCAGTCGCAGACAGTGAACATCGCGGACCGCTTCATCCCGGGCAACCCCATCGAGGCGCCGTACATCATGCAGCGCGACGGCTACTACTACCTGTTCACGTCATTCGACTTCTGCTGCCGCGGCGCGGACTCCACGTACAAGATCGCCGTGGCCCGCTCGGAATCCATCACGGGCCCGTACCTCGACAAGCAGGGACGCGACATGGTTGGCGGCGGAGGAACCATCCTCATGGAATCGCACGGCGCCATGAACGGCCTCGGCGGACAGTCCGTATTCGGCGACTACCTCGCGTTCCACTACTACGACCGCAACAACACAGCGGCCCCTTACATCCCGACGCTCGGACTGCAGAAGATGGGTTGGGAGGACGGCTGGCCCACCGTCGACCAGACCGTGGAGCTGCCCGAACTCGCCTCGGCACCGCAATCGGTGACTGTGCGGGACGGGCACAAGGCACGCTTCGTGGCGAGTGCGACCGGAACACCGGAGCCCGTAGCGGTCTGGGAGAGTTCCGACGATGACGGCGCCACCTGGCAGGTCGCGGACGTCACCCAGCGTGCGGAGCGCAGCGACGACGGCACCTACACGTCGGTCGCCGAGGTCAAGAAGGCGCAGCCCGCCGACGACGGCCGGCTGTTCCGCGCGACGTTCTCGAACCCACACGGTGCGGTGACCACGGATCCCGTGGAGCTGACCGTCGAACCGAAGCCCGGCAAGGGCCGCAAGTAGCCGATCGGGCGTCCGCAGCGCGGACGCCCGATCCTAGACTCGATGGGTCAGCGGTGGGCGCGATACCCCGTTGATCCATCGATACCGAGGGAGCCCGGTTGCGGGAGTGGCCGCAACCGGGCTCCCGCATGTACGGGCGGTGGCGGTGCCTGCCGATAGAGGCTAGGCGCGTACGTCACCCTGCGGCCAGGCGGACCTCGCCGCCATGCACTCGGCGAGGACGTCCGCGGCGTCGGACACGAGTCCGTCGACACCCAGGTCCAGCAAGCGGCCCATGTCGGCCCGGTCGTTGATCGTCCACACATGGACCTGCAGCCCGGCCGCATGGCACGCGTCGACGAAACGACCCGTCACGACGCGCATGCCGCGGTAGGTCTCAGGCACCTGGAGCGCCTGGACTGCTGAGACTCTGCTGACCGCTCCGGCCAGGCCGAGCGGCGCAAGGAGCTTCAGGAGCGTGGTGACCGCCATCCCCGCCGAGGACGCCGTCGGTCCGTCCAGCAGCCGCAGCACCTTGCGGCGGCGGCGATCCGAGAACGACGCGACGAGCACGCGGTCATGTGCAGCCCGGCGGTTGATGAGGTCCGCGAACGGCCGCACGCAGGCACCACTCTTGACGTCGATGTTCAGGCGCAGGCCGGGCCACCGCAGCAGCACGGCCTCGAGCGTCGGGATGCCGCCGCCGCCGCCGACGGACAACTCTCCGAGCTCCCACGCGGTGCGAGCCGCCATGGGACCATGGGCGTCGGTCACGCGGTCGAGGTCCTCGTCGTGGAAGACCATCACGACGCCGTCGCTCGAGGCGCGGACGTCGATCTCGAGGTACCGGAAGCCGAGCTCCACGGCACGCTCGAAAGCGGCCATGGTGTTCTCGCCTCCGTCCGGCGCGAAGCCCCGGTGCGCCAGGGCGATCGGGCGGGGACTCGGAGGAGTCCCTGCCGCATTGTGCAGGTAGGGGTAGGCGCCCTGGTCAGGCCGTCCGGAGCGCCGCAAGCCGTTCCTCCAGCACCTGTGCCACGCCGTCCTCGTCGAACGGCGGTGCCACGAGGTTGGCCGCGGCAAGGGCGTCGGGGTGTCCCGAAGCCATCGCGTAGCCCTGCCCCGCCCAGCCCAGCATCTGCACGTCGTTCGGCATGTCGCCGAAGGCGACGACGTCCCCTGCCTCGATGCCTCGCTCGGCTGCATACTGCGCCAGCGTGACGGACTTGTTGATGTCCGGTACGGCCATCTCGAGCAGGGCGATGGTCGGCGCGGAGTGCGTCGTCGACACGAGGTGCGCGACGGCCGGCCGGACCGCGGCGAGGAATTCGTCGGGCGAAATGTCCTTCTCCCGCGCGAGGAACTTCACGATGTCCTCGCCGGGTAGCGATTTTTCGAAGGGCTCCGCCGTGAGGCCGCCGAGGAGTTCGGAGGTCGCGGCGTCGGCGAACCCCGATTCGACCTTGAACCCCGACACCGTCTCCGCGGCGAAGGTAGCTGCGGGAAAGAGGCCGCGGATGATGTCGCGCGCGGCGTAGACATCCTCGGGATCCAGGAGTTTCGCATCGAGGACGTGCTCGGACGCCAGGTCGTAGGTGAGGGCGCCGTTGGAACAGATCACCGTCCCGGTGTGGCCGAGCTGGTCGCGGAGGGGCTGCAGCCAGCGGGGTGGACGGCCGGTGACGAAGACGACGTCCACCCCGGCCTCGGCACACGCCCGGAACGCACGGATGGTGCGTTCGCTCATCTTGCCGTCATGACCGACGACGGTCCCGTCCATGTCGCTCGCCACGAGGCGCATTGCTGACTCCTTTGTGTTCTGGGCTTCCAGCGTACCGGCGCGCGTCCTGTCGCGGGTTGCGGGGCCGTCACCTACTGCTCGAACGTGCCGATGATCCGCGCGCGCCCGATGCCGTGCGAGAACAGCGTGAAGCCCAGATAGGCGGGCGTAGCTTCGGCCGGTACATCGAGGGTCTCGACGTCGACCGCGTGGACGACCACGTGGTAATGGTGCGGACCGTGTCCTGCGGGAGGTGCGGCTCCTACGAACCCGGCAAAGCCGCCGTCGTTCCGGAGCTGCACCGCCCCCTCCGGCAACAGGCCGGAGCCCGGCGTCCCGGCACCCGCCGGCAGGGACGTGGTCGTGACGGGCAGATTCAGGACCGCCCAGTGCCAAAAGCCGCTGGCCGTAGGCGCGTCCGGGTCGTAGACGGTCACGACGAAGCTCTTCGTGCCGTCGGGGAACCCACTCCAGCTGAGCTGCGGGGACTCGTCCCTGCCACCCGCTCCCATCAGCCCCGACGCCTGTGCGGCGTCGAGGGGTGCGTTGTGGGTGATGCTCTCACTGGTGAGCTCGAACTCGGGTACCTGCGGAAGGTCTGCGTACGGATCGCGGGTCATCGCTGTGCTCCTGGGGGTCGTGGCGAAGTGTGGCTCAGCTGTGGATCATCTCTTCGCGCGTGGGCGGATTGGCCCCGGCACGCGAGACCGTGATGGCTGCTGCCCGCGCCGCGTACTGCAGCATGCCGGTCAACTGCCCGAGGTTGATTCGGCGCAGCTCGTCCCGCCGATGGGCGCCGTCGAGTTCGAGGTCCACGAGGGACCCGAGCAGGGCCGCCATGAACGAGTCCCCCGCCCCCACGGTGTCCACGACGCTCGTCGAGGGCGCAGGAACGGATACCTCGCCCGCCCGGCAGACACCCCACGGTCCTTTCGACCCGCGGGTGACGACGACGACGGCGGCCCCGGCGTCCAGCCAGGCCCGCGCCGACTGCTCCGGGGTGCGGTCGGGATAGAGCCAGGCAAGGTCCTCGTCGGAGGCCTTCACGACGTCGGCGAGCACCACGAACCTCTCGGCCTGCTCCCGGGCGAACGCCGGATCGCGGATGATCGTCGGCCTGCAGTTGGGGTCATAGGTGACGGTGACGAGGGGGTGGGCCGCAGTGACGAGGGCCAGGACGTCGTCGGCCCCCGGGCTGAGCATCGTGGCGATGGAACCGGTGTGCAGGAGGGTCGTCCCATCGAGGAGACTGTCCTTGCGCTCGGGCAGGTCGGGGAGCTCCCAAACGAGCCGGAAGTCGTAGGAGGCTCCCCCGGCCGGGTCGAGGCGCGCCGTCGCGACACTCGTGGGAGCGCCGTCCGGCTCGACGGGAAAGGGCACTGAGTTGTCGCGGAGGTGCTTCCGGATCATCCGGCCGTAGTCGTCGTCGCCGTACCGTCCGACGAACTGCGCCGGATGGCCCAGGCGTGCGAGCCCCACGGCGACGTTCATGGGGCTACCGCCCACGTGCGCGCGCATTGAGGCAGTGTCGCTGACGACTTCGTCGATGAGGGTTTCCCCGATTACGGTGAGCACTCATTCAACGTACCAGCCCCGGCAGGGCGCCGACCCGGAGCGTTGGATTCTGCCCGAGGGGTCCCTGGGACTATCCTGCCTGCCGCGCGCCGCAGTACAGGGAAGCGCGTCGCCGAGGCGGTCCTCGCCGCCGTCCTCGCCGCCGTTCCCGTCGCCGCTCTCGCGGAATCGCCGATGCGCCTCCACGAGGCGGAAGGTCATCCTTGGCACACTTGTATTCCTTCCCCTCCGCCCGGACCTGTGCACCTGGTGCCGGTCATGTCCCCAGGACGCCGATGACACCCGCCCCTACCGCCGCACGCTCGAATCCCTCCGGTGCTCGGGCACCTTCCCGCCAGGTCCGCCTCCGGACGATCGTCGGGGCGCCGCGACCGTACTCGAACAGGAACTCCCGGAACCTGCTGATCACAACGACCTTCGCCCTGGTGACGATCGGTCTGATGATGGTGCTGTCGGCGTCGTCGGTCGAGTTGGTCGCGGCCGGCGAATCGCCTTTCGACACCTTCACCAAGCAGCTCATGTGGGCAGGCATCGGCAGTGCCGCGCTGGTGGTCTGCGCGTTCATCCCCCTGGCGACGTACAAGAAGCTGTCGTGGCTGATCCTCCTCGGTTCCCTCGCCTTCTCCCTGCTGGTGTTCAGCCCGCTCGGCGTCGAGGTCCAGGGCAACCGGAACTGGATCGGGATCGGTCCCCTGACCGCCCAGCCGTCGGAGTTCCTCAAGCTCAGCATCATCATCTGGGGCTCCGCGATCCTGGCGCGGAAGGCCAAGCTGCTCGGAAACTGGAAGCACATGGCGATTCCCGTCGTCCCGGCGGCGATGATCGCGATCGGGATCGTGATCGCGGGAAAGGACCTCGGAACCGCGATGGTGCTGGCACTCATCGTCGTCGGACTGTTCTTCTTCGCCGGTGCAAGCCCCAAACTGTTCGTCGGCGGTCTCGTCCTCGGTACCATCGGGATCCTCCTGGCGGTGACCTCCAGTCCCAACCGCATGCTGCGCATCAGCGCGTGGCTGGACCCGGCAGCCGAGGGAACGGCCGAGGGACTGGGTTACCAGAGCGCTCAGGCCCTGTACGGCCTCGCTGGTGGAGGTGTCTTCGGCGTCGGCATCGGCCAGAGCCGACAGAAGGTGAACTGGATACCCGAAGCACACAACGACTTCGTGTTCGCCATCCTCGGGGAGGAACTCGGACTCGTCGGAGCCCTGCTCGTGATCCTGCTCTTCGCAGTGCTCGCGTACTCCATCTACCGGATCTCGAAGCGGTCCGGGGATCTCTACGTCACCTACGTCAGTGGAGCGATCCTCGTGTGGATCATCGGACAGGCCATCCTGAACATCGCCGTCGTGACCGGCATGATCCCTGTGATCGGCGTGCCCCTGCCCTTCATCTCCTACGGCGGGTCCTCGATGGTCGCAGTCCTTGCCGCCGTCGGGGTCCTCATCTCCTGCTCGAGGGCTACCGAGCGTGAGGTGTCGTCACCCGATGCACCTGCCTGATCCTGCGCGGTCGCTTCCGGTGGCCACCCCGCCCGGCGCCGCGATGCGATGGCCGGGGGCTGGGGGGGCTACTGACCGGCCATGAACTGCGGCAGGACGTGCTGGGCCATCGTGTCGAGGAAGAAGTCCTGGTTCTTGTCGACGTTGTGCAGGTAGATACGGTCGACGCCCTGACCCGAGATCCTGTCGATCAGGCCGCTGAGCTCGCCCGGGTCAGCCGTGACGAAGACGGATTCGGCCACGGCCTCCGGGGTGACATGCTCGGCTGCCTGATCGTAGTGCTCGACGGTTTCGAGATCCCAGCACAGAGGCGGCGGGAAGACGTTCGTCCGCCACTGGTCGTGCGCAGTACGGAGGGCTTGCTCATGCGTCGGCGCCACACTCACCTGCGTCTGGACGACGACGTCGCCGCGCCCCCCGGCGTTGCGGTAGGCGCCGATGACGTCCGCGAGGTCGGCCATGGGCTGCAGTATCGTGACCAGTCCGTCGGCCCATGACGCGACCCACTCGGCAGTGTCCCGCGTGACTGCGGCTCCGATCAGCGGCGGCGGCGATTCCGGCAGGGACCAGAGGCGTGCCCGATCCACCGTGACCAGGCCTCGATGGCTCACTTCCTCACCTGCGAGCAGGGCCCGGATGACCTCCACGCACTCCCTGAGCCGTGCCTTCCGCTCAGGCTTCGACGGCCATCTGTCGCCGGTGATGTGCTCGTTCATGGCTTCACCGCTCCCGAGCGCGGCCCAGAACCTGCCCGGGTACATCTCCTCCAGCGTTGCGATCGCCTGGGCGGTGATGACGGGGTGGTACCGCTGCCCCGGCGCGGTGACCACTCCCAGGGAGAGGTCCGTGGACTCGAGCGCGGAGCCCAGCCAGGACCAGGCGAACCCCGACTGGCCCTGACGCTCGCTCCACGGGCTGAGGTGGTCCGAACACATCGCTGCGGCGAATCCGGCGTCCTCCGCGTCCTTCACCACGGTGAGCAGGGTGCGCGGACTCAGTTGTTCGTGGGAGCAGTGGAGACCGAGCACTGTCACGGCGCGTACCTCGTTCGGAAGTGGGTATCTGCTGGCGGGCATCTCCAGCTTCGGTGGGAGAGGCCCGACGGACAAGGCCATCGCGGAACTTCCAGACACCACGCGGACCTGCTATGCGATCGGCACCAGCCCCCGGCGAGCGTCGGCCGTTGTGCGTATTGTTCGTTCCGATGAAACGCTCGTTCCAGGCAACCTCCGGTACCGCCGGTCCCCTCTTCGCCATGACGGCGGTCGCACTGATCGCGGCCACCTACGGACTGGCGAGGTTCGGTTATGGCCTCTTCCTTCCGCAGTTCTCCGGCTCGTTCGCACTCACGCCCACGATCGGCGGCCTGCTGTCCTCCGGCGCGTCCATCGTGTACTGCCTGGCCGCAGCCGTCGGGTTCCGCTATGCGCCGCACCACCCGCGCGCGGTGACCATCCTCGCCGGCAGCTCGGCGTCCCTCGGCAGCGCGGGCATCGCTGCCTCCACGGTGACGCCCGCTTTCGCCGCGTCGGTCCTGCTGGCGGGCATGGGAGCAGGCTTCGCGTCTCCGTCACTGGTGGAACTCGTACGCCGCAACGTCACCGAGAGCCGACAGGACAGGCTGCAGTCGGTGGTGAATTCCGGCACCGGCTTCGGCGTCGTGGCGGCCGGCGTGCTCGCCCTGGCGCTCAGCACCTCATGGCGGCTCGCCTGGGCTCTCATTGCCGTCGTGACCCTGGTTTCGATGATCGGGGTCCTGATGACGGACTCCTCGGGCGCACGGACCGCACCGGGGCGGCAGCACCACGGCGTCCGAGCGCGAAGGACCCGCTGGTCGGACCTGCGCCCCTTGACCCACCCTGTCCTTGCGGCCTTCGCCTACGGCACCGGGTGTGCCGCGCTCTGGATCCACGGTCGCACCCTCCTCGAACAGCAGGGAGGCATGACGACGACGTCGTCCGCGGTGGTGTGGATCGCCCTGGGCGCCGGCGGCGCTGCAGCCGTCCTGACTGCCCCGTGGCTGGCACGGCACTCCGTCAGGACGACCTGGACGATCACGGTGTGTGCCACCGCCGGTGCAACCGGAGCGATCGCTGCCCTTCCCGGCAGCACCGCCTTCAGCTTCGCCGCAGCCGCCCTCTTCGGCCTGGCGTATACCGCGGCTACCTCCGTGCTGATCATCTGGGCGACGCATACTGCGACGAGCAGCGCCGCCGGAACCTCGGTGCTCTTCACCAGCCTCGTGCTGGGTCAGGCCGCCGGATCGACCCTGACCGGCTTGCTGATCGACGCAGCGGGCTTCGTTCCCGCCTTCGCTGTCGCGGCGGCGACCTCGCTGATCGGCGCGATCGGGTTTCTGCGTCCTGCCCGCTCGCTGACGTCGACGGCACGGTCCTCCGATCGGCTGCCCTAACGGATGTCCGTTCGCGCGGCGGACGGCCGCGGCGGAATAGGCCGACCACGGAACCGCCGCACGCTGTACACGATCAGGACGATGGCGATCAGCGATGACGCGATCAGGCTGATGCCCGTGCCCGGCCCTCCGAACAACCACCACCTGGAATCGAGGAACCACCACGAAGGAACGCCGGGCTGCAGTATCCACACGACGCCGAGCCCCATGATCGTCAGGGCACTCAGGCAACTCACCGCGATCCGGGGGATGGTCTTCACCCCGAGCGCCGCGGCATGGTAGGCATTCGCCTTCAGGGGTGTCAGATATCGGCGTGCCCAGTGGTACTGCTGCGACAGGACGGCGAGCCCGGCGGCCAACATCAGGAGTCCGGGACCCGGCAGCACGAGGGCAGCTGCGCCCAGGATGACGAGGGTCCACCCGAGCACCTCGATGCCCGTCCGGCGGATCCAGCCCCGAACCCGCTCTTTCGCTGCCATGCACACAGGATGACATAGGTAGCTGGACACTTACGACGGTCAGCAGACTGCCGGTCAGTACGCCGGGTAGCGGGAACAGAACCAGTAGTGCATGCGTTTGCATACACATCCGGGATTACACGGGCCAGTCCAACGAGGAGGACAGCGTGACAGCGCGAACCGAAGGTCTTCACCACGTCACCGCGATCGCTGGTGACCCACAGCGGAACATCGACTTCTACATCAAGGGGCTGGGGCTGCGCCTCGTCAAGAAGACGGTGAACTTCGACGATCCGGGTACTTATCACCTGTACTACGGCGACGAGTCCGGCCGTCCCGGCTCACTCCTGACCTTCTTCCCGTGGCAGGGCGTCCGCAGCGGACGCGTGGGAAACGGGCAATCGACCACCACTGCGTTCTCCGTCCCGCAGGGCACCCTCGGCTGGTGGCAGGAGCACTTCAGGGCCATCGGCGTCGAGTCCACGATCACGAGCGCCTCCTCGGAGGAGGATCGGCTCTCGCTCCGCGACCCGGACGGGCTGCAGATCGACCTCGTCGCGTCGTCCGTGTCGGATCCGCGCAACCCCTGGGACTCCGCCTCCGTTCCGGCGGAATACGCCATTCGCGGTCAGCACTCCTCCGTCCTGACGGTCCAGGACCCCACCAGGACCCTCGAGACCTTCACGCGGGACCTCGGGATGACGGTGCTGGCGGAGAAGGGCGGCCGTTTTCGTCTCAGCACGCATGGCGGCGAGCCGGGCAGCATCGTCGACGTCGTCACCGATGCGCGCGGCGAGCGCGGACTGGTCGCGGGCGGCACCGTCCACCACGTGGCCTTCCGCGTGCCGGACCAGCAGACGCAGGACGTGTGGCGCCAGGAACTCGCCGAACGGGGCTACGCCGTGACGGCGATCCTCGACCGCCAGTACTTCACCTCGATCTACTTCCGCGAGCCCGGTGGGACCTTGCTGGAAATCGCGACCGACACCCCCGGTTTCGACATCGACGAACCGCTGCTGGAACTCGGCCGTTCCCTGAAGCTGCCACCGTGGCTCGAGCCGGACCGCGAGGCCATCTCCCACGCAGTCGCGAAGATCGAACTGCCCCGGGAGAACAACCCCGCCATCCAGGCCTTCCTCAAGTAGGGCGTGCATGACCACCCCCCAGACCTGGCCGCACGTGTTCGAGGCAGGGACAGCAGGCTCTCCGGTGCTGCTGCTCCTGCACGGCACGGGCGGCGACGAACACGACCTCCTCCCGCTCGTCGACCGGCTTGCCCCGGGCGCCGGCTACCTCGCACCGCGCGGACCCGTACAGGAGCACGGCATGAACCGATGGTTCCGTCGCTTCGGCGAGGGAGTGTTCGACGTCGACGACGTCGTCCGCCGCGCCGGTAAGCTCGCCGGCTTCGTCGAGTGGGCGCGCAACCACTACGGCTTCGGAGACCGCCAGCTCGTGGCCGTGGGCTTCTCGAACGGCGCGAATATCGCGCTTGCCATGGCGTTGCTCCACCCGCAAGTCGCACCGAGGACCATCGCGTTCTCCGGCATGTACCCACTCGAGGGGAGGACGATCGACGCGGACCTCTCCGGGACGGCGGTCGCCCTGTTCAACGGAACCTCCGACGCCATGGCGCCGATCGACAGCGCCATCCGTGTCGGTTCGATCCTCGAGAGCCGCGGCGCCGAAGTAGACCGGAACGTCCGAGAGGGCGGCCACGGAATCCACCCCACCGAGGTAGCCGGCGCAGCCGCTTGGATCACCTCCCACACGAAGAAGGTTCGCGATGACTGAAGCACCCACCAGCACCGATCGCAGCGACATCGCCGCGAAGGCAACCACACTCGCCGGACTGCATGCCGCTCCGGAGATCCTTCAGGTCGTCAACGTCTGGGACGTCATCAGCGCGAAGACCATCGCTGATATCCCCGGAACGAAGGCCCTCGCGACCGCGAGCCACTCGATCGCCGCATCGCTCGGATATGAGGACGGCGAGAACATCCCGGTCGAGGAGATGATCACAGCAGTCGGCCGCATCGCCGCCGCGACCACCCTGCCCGTCACCGCCGACCTCGAGTCCGGCTATGGGAACCCCGAGGAAACGGTCCGCCGTGCAATCGGCGTCGGCATCGTCGGAGCCAACATCGAGGACCAGATGCGCCCGCTGGCCGATGCCGTCGCCCAAATGGAAGCGGTGCTGAGGGCCGGCCGGTCAGAAGGCATCGACTTCGTGCTCAACGCGCGCACCGACGCCTTCGTGAAGGCCGGGGACCGCGACCCGGACGATGTCCTTGCCGACGCCGTCGAGCGCGGCAAGGCCTACCTGGCAGTGGGCGCCACGAACGTCTTCGTTCCCGGTCTCCTCGACGAGCACGCAGTCACCACTCTCGTCAGCGCTTTCGGCCCGCAGCGCCTCAGCGTCATCAACGTTCCCGGAAGTCTCGCGCCGGCCCGCCTGCAGGAGCTCGGCGTCGCCCGGATCTCCTACGGGCCGTGGACCCAGCGAGTCGCTCTGACCGCCCTGGCCACCTCGGCACGGGAACTCCTCTCAGGCGGCGCCCTGCCCGAAGGTACGCTTCCCCTGAACTAGGACGAACGGTCCGGGTCCCGGTCAGGTTGTCACAGCCTGCCGGGATTCGGTGCGAGCGCCGCCCTGTCGATCAGTTCCACGATGCGCTCCCAGGCGCTGGAACCGGGAGTGATGACGTCGAAGTGGTCGCCCGGGACTCGCACGAATTGCGCTGTCGCCCCCGCCGCCGTCGCGGCCTCGACGTAGCTCTCCGACTGGCTCGGAGGAACCGTTGCATCCTCCTCGCCGTGCACCGCGTAGACGGGGACGTCCAGGGGTATCGCCGTCATCGGGTCGGCGAGGGCATACCGATCGGTGTCCCCGGGTGTTCCGAGCAGGTTTTCCACGGCCTGGTCGCCGAGTCCGAGTTCCCGGGCTTCCCGAAGGTTCAGCACACCGGCCTGGCTGATGACGGCGGTCAGGGGCACCGTGGGCGGCCCACTGCCGGGCGTGCCTGCCGGCAGGCCTGACCGCCCGGCAGCCCACACGGCCAGGTGGCCGCCGGCGGAATGCCCCAGCGCCGTTATCGATGTGAAGTCCAGTCCGTGCTCCCTGGCAGCCACAGCCAGATGATCGATGCCCGCGGAGATGTCGTCGAACGTGGCGGGCCAGCCGCCGCCGTCGCCTGCGCGCCGGTATTCGAGGTTCCAGCAGGCGTAGCCGCGGTGCACCAGGTCCAGTGCAAGCGGCTCGCCGAGCTCCGCACCGTAGGTCGACCGCCAGTACCCCCCGTGGATGATGACGACGGCGTCGCGCACGCGCCTGTCCTCGGGCGGCAGGTAGAGGTCGGCGAACTGGCTGGGATCATCGCCGTAGCGGTACCGCTGCGGCGCGGGGAGGCTCCTGGTGGAGGCCTTGACGCCACAGGCCGCGAGCAGGGCCGCCCCGACGGCGGCCACCAGGGCGAGAACGAAGCGCCGGCCCACAGGATTCATGAGGGAAGCGTAACCGTCCCCGGGGTTGGCTACGATGAAGTCTCTCCTCCAGGAAGGCACGGTACATGGGCGCGTGGGATGAACTCGACGAGCGGCTGCGCCCTGTCGTCGAAGCAACTACGCGCGAGTACGAGCGCGTACGGCCGGCCCTCGATCGCGTCACCGTCGCCATGCGGGACAGCATCGCTGCCATCTTCGACGGAAGCGACCTCAAGCCCCTGTTCGTGACGGCCCGCACCAAGACGGTGGAGTCCTTCCGCGACAAGGCGTCCCGCACCCTGCCCTCGACGGATCCCGGCGCCCCTCCCACCCTCGTGTTCCCGGATCCGCTCCGCAACCTCACCGACCTGGTCGGCGTCCGGATCATCACCACCCTTCCGCACGAGGTCGACCTCGCAGCGAACCTGCTGAAGCGCCAACGCAACGAATTCGACTGCCGCGGTGACCGCGAGAAGGACATCGGCTCCATCGAGTCCGGCACATACGGCTATTCGAGCCGTCACCTCATCATGCGCACCATCCACAACGACGTCGTCCGGTCCTTCCAGCAGGCCGTGGACCCTGAGACGAAAGCGGCCGGAAGCTACCTGTTCGAGGTCCAGGTGCGCACGGTCCTCGCCCACGCCTGGTCGGAGATCGAGCACGACATTCGTTTCAAGGCGTCCAACCCGAAGGCGTGGAGCCCCTACTTCGATCGGCAGTTCACCGGCACCGCCGCCATGCTCGAGACCGTGGAGTCCGCGTTCGCCGAACTGCACGAGCGGTACGAGACGGTCACGGGTTTCTGGGACGAGGATGGAGAGGGCAGCGCTCCCCTCACGCCGAACCGGATACGCGACGTGTGGCAGACGCTCCTGCCGCACGTCGACCGGAAATCGGACGACAACTGGGGCTGGGCCGCCGAACTGCTGGCCGCCCACGGCCTGACCACCACTCTCGAACTCGTCTCCCTGCTGCAGGCCGATACCATCACGACGGTCCGCAAGGCCCTGGACCACAGGTACTCGCCCGGTCCGGACCGCCTCCTGGACGACATGCTGTTGTGGCACTACGGCGAGCGCCACATCGACCTGACGGCCGAAGCGCCCGACGCCGACAGCACCCCTCGCCGCGACAGCCTCCAGCGCAGGCGCCGGCAGATGGAGATCTACCGGACGCAGCACCCCGGCGCCTGATGCCTCACGCCTGCTGCGCATCGCAGGGTTGCTTCACCAGGTGGCGCGCCGGCCTGTCCCGTTCAGGGCCTGTCGGCGACGTGCGTGGACAGGAAGTCGAGGGTCCTGTCCCTGGCCTCGCGTGCCTCGGCATGATCCAGATGGAACTGGTACTCGTGGGGGAGCTCGGGTTCGTGGTTGGCGGGCCAGAAGAGTTCGGTGACCGGGACGCCGGCACCTTTCAGGCGGTTGCTGTACGGGACGGATTGGATCCACGTGAGTCCGTCACCGTTCCCGCCGCTGATGAACGTCGGCGGGAGGTCGCCGGTGACGAAGTCGATGGTGGACATGGTGCTACCGGCGTACGTCGAGGACCAGTCGCGGGTGCCCGTGTAGGCCCAGAGTGCGGTCTTGAACCCCCACGCGGGGATGCCGCTGAGGTCCGCCATCGCGCGGAGATCGTAGACACCGCAATGCAGGATGGTGGCAGCCAGTTCCTCCTTCCGGAGGGCGGGTTCTATCCCCATGAGGTTGGCGTAGTCGGGGTTCACTGTCAGGGTTGCCATCTGGCTCGCGAGCTGGGCGCCGGCGGAGTCGCCGGCCAGGACGATGCGGCTGGTGTCGACGTGCAACTCATCGGCGTGTGCCTTGATGTAGGCCAGCGCGTCGTTGATGTCCCGCACTGCCGTGGGGTACGTGGCCTCCGGGGCGATCGGATAGCCCACCCCGATCGTCGTGTAACCCTCCGCGGCGAGAATCCGGAGGTACGGGTCCACGTCGCTCTGCGCGCCGGAGATCCACGCGCCGCCATGGATCCACACCACGGTCGGGAGCGGTCCCGTTGTTCCTTCCGGGCTGAAGGCATCGAAGACGGCACCGGGCTTATAGGACACGCCGGTTCGCGTCCGGAGCGGCGTGTCGGGGACGTACGGGGTCATCTCTTCGACGAGGGCCTTGCCGCCCCGCTCGAAGACACTCCGGATCACCAGGGCGGACGGCCACGGCGTAGCGGACACCACGATGACAATGATCATCGCCAGAACGATGACCAGACCGATCTTCCGTCGTCGGGAGAACCGCCTCGTGGGACGCATCGGTCTCGCACCGGATCGCAGCACCTGCTCCGCCCCGGGTGACGCGCCGTCGGGCGGCATCACCCTCGCACCGGTTTCCGCCGATTCCCGTGACTGCCCTGATTCCCGTGATTGCATAGCAAGCTCTCCCCCATTTGTTTCTCCGAGCAATGCTAGGACCTTTGCGTTCGGCGGAGAACAGGTGGGCAACTCTGCTCACCTCCAGACCGACCCGCGCCTGCCGGTGAGCGACACGTCGTGCCGGCGCCCAACAGCGCATGGCCCGTTCCACGGGTGCTGCAATTTTGCAAGACCGGACAACAAAATGCGGAGGCGGGCTTTGTCCGGGAATCGGCCCCATGGGAACGTTGACGGAGTCTCAGGATGAAGTGGCGGAAAAGGGGAACATGCAGACAACAGACGACGGCCACGTCATGGCGCGATGTGCAGGGCGGAACCGCACGGCGACGAAGGAGCGATCGTGCTGAGCGCACACCTCCAGCAGTGGAGTGTCGTCCAGGCCGTGAGGGAGTCGGGCCTGGGCCTCGACGACATCCTCACCGCCTACATCGACCTGTCCGGCTGCGCCGCCCACCTCGACGTGCAGGAATACCTCGACGGCCTGAGGATGCTGCCGGTGAGGGAACGCGACCTGCTGACCCAGGCGGTCAACGAACTGCTGGACTGTGCCGACTCCGCCGTCGCAGGCGCACACTACAGCGACGACGACGCGGCGCCCTTCGCGGCGTACGTCGACCATCTCCCGCAGCTCACACTTCCCGAGGGATATGACGACGGCATCTCGACCGTCGGGGACAATCACATCAGCAACGACGAGTTCCTCTGACGGCTACCCCCGCCCGAC
Source organism: Arthrobacter sp. B1805 (assembly GCF_002929745.1). Taxonomy (GTDB): domain Bacteria; phylum Actinomycetota; class Actinomycetes; order Actinomycetales; family Micrococcaceae; genus Arthrobacter_D. The sequence continues at coordinate 130,223 of NZ_PJIQ01000002.1, read as the reverse complement.
TACGTCGCGTCGTCCGGTGAGGACTCGTCCAGTGTCCAGCCGGTGATGGATTCCAGGTCCTTGCCGGCGTCGCGCGTGTACTGCCACGCTCGTTGACGCTGGTCCTGCAGGTCCTGTCGGAAGCGGGCCTCGGACGCACCCAGTGCCGGCACGCGGTCGATGACGTCCATCGCCAGCTGGAACCTGTCGATCTGGTTGAGCATCGCCATGTCGAAGGGCGTCGTCGTGGTGCCCTCCTCCTTGTAGCCACGGACATGCAGGTTCTCGTGGTTGGTGCGCCGATAGGTCAACCGATGAATGAGCCACGGGTAGCCGTGGTAGGCGAAGACCACGGGCTTCGAGGTGGTGAACAGGGTGTCGAAGTCCCGCGCTGACAGCCCGTGCGGGTGCTCGGAGCTGTCCTGCAGCCGCATGAGGTCCACGACATTGACCACGCGGATCTTCAGTCCCGGCACGCCCGCCTTGAGCAGGCCCGCTGCGGCCACTGTCTCGAGCGTCGGCACGTCGCCCGCACAGGCGAGGACGACGTCGGGCTCCACGCCCCCTTCCTCAGAGCCTGCGAAGCCGAGGATGCCGATGCCGCGCTTGACGTGCAGGTGCGCTTCGTCCGGGCCGAACCACGTAGGGGTCGGCTGCTTGCCCGTCACGATCACGTTGACGGTGTCGCGAGTCTGCATGCAGTGCTCGGTCACGGCGAGCATCGTGTTGGCATCCGGGGGCAGGTAGACCCGGATGATGTCCGCCTTCTTGTTGACCACATGGTCGATGAACCCCGGGTCCTGATGGGAGAAGCCGTTGTGGTCCTGCTGCCAGACGTGGCTCGACAGCATGTAGTTGAAGGAAGCGATGGGCCGGCGCCAGGACAGCGTACGGTGCACCTTGAGCCACTTCGCGAACTGGTTGAACATCGAGTCGACGATGTGCACGAACGCCTCGTAGCAGTTGAAGACACCGTGCCGGCCGGTGAGCAGGTAGCCCTCGAGCCACCCCTGGCAGAGGTGCTCGCTGAGCACCTCCATCACGCGGCCGGAGCGCGCGAGGTGCTCGTCGACGTCCTCAATGCGCGGCTGCCAGACCTTGTCCGTCACCTCGTAGACAGCGGACAGGCGGTTCGACGCCGTCTCGTCCGGCCCGAACAGCCTGAAGTTGTGCGGGTTGCTCTGCATGATGTCCCGCAGGTACCCCCCGACGGTCGTCATCGGGCTCACCTTCTCCGTTCCCGGGCGCGTCACCTCGACGGCGTGATCCGCGTAGCGGGGCAATACGAGGTCGCGGAGGAGCCAGCCACCGTTCGCGTAGGGGGTCGCACTCATCCGCAGGTCGCCGGGAGGCGCCAGCTCAGAGATCTCCGGCCTGAGTTCCCCCGCCTCCGTGAACAGCGTCGCCGGGTCGTAGGACCGCATCCACTCCTCGAGCTGGTGCAGGTGCTCCTCGTTGTCGTGGATCCCGGAGAGCGGCACCTGGTGGGCGCGCCAGGTCCCTTCGACGGGCTTGCCGTCCACCTCGGCCGGGCCGGTCCAGCCCTTCGGTGAGCGCAGAACGATCATCGGCCACCGGGCGGCGGCAGCGTCCGCACCCGCCGGAGAGGTGCGCGCCTGGTCCTGGATCGCGAGGATGTCATCGATGCAGGCGTCCAGGACAGCCGCGAAGTCGCGGTGGGCGTCCTGCGTGGCCGACGGATCCGAGACCGTCACGAAGTGCGGGTCGTAGCCGTAGCCGTACATCAGTTGCCGCAACTGTTCCTCCGGCATGCGGGCCAGCACCGTCGGGTTGGCGATCTTGTACCCGTTGAGGTGCAGGATCGGGAGCACGGCGCCGTCGACGGCGGGGTCGACGAAACTGTTCGAGTGCCAGCTCGTGGCGAGTGGCCCTGTCTCGGCTTCGCCGTCACCCACGACCGCTGCGGCGATCAGCGTCGGGTTGTCGAAGACGGCGCCGTAGGCGTGGGCGAGGGTGTAGCCGAGCTCCCCGCCCTCGTGGATGGATCCGGGTGTCTCGGGAGCGGCGTGGGACGGGATCCCGCCGGGGTAGCTGAACTGCCTGAACAGGGCATTGAGCCCAGCGCCATCCTTGCCGATGGTGCTGTAGACCTCGGAGTACGTCCCCTCGAGCCAGGCGTTGGCCACGTTGGCCGGGCCGCCGTGGCCGGGGCCGGTGACGAACAGCATCTCCTGCTTCCGCTCGGAGATGACCCGGTTGAGGTGCGCATAGACGAAATTGAGCCCGGGGGTGGTTCCCCAGTGGCCGAGCAGGCGTGCCTTGACGTCCTCACTCGCGAGCGGACGCGTCAGCAACGCGTTGTCACGCAGGTAGATCTGCCCCACAGAGATGTAGTTCGCCGCCCGCCACCACGCGTCCATGCCTGCGATATCAAGACCGGTCATGTATGCCTCCTTGGTTATACGTTATGGTGGTTCCGCCTCGGCGGCGGGGTCAGAGCTCGACGACGACGTCCGACGGCGTCTTGTCGGGGCGCCAGCCCCGCCACACCGGGTGGCGGAGCCGCCCGCTTCCCGTGTGCTCGCTGTACTGGACTTCCCCCACCAGCGCGGGCCGGACCCAGTGCGCGTCCGACGCGTCGGCGCTCGGCACGTCGTCGAGCGGGGCCGTCTTGCGTGCCAGCTTCCGGAGGCGGGCGCCCACCTCGGCGAGATCCCGTTCCGTCAGTCCGGATCCCACGCGGCCCACGTATCGCAGATCGACGCCGTCGGGCACTGCTACGAGCAGCGATCCGACCTTCGCGGTACGGCTGCCCTTGCCGGGGCGCCACCCGACTACCACCACTTCCTGGGTGTGGACGTGCTTGATCTTCACCCAGGACGACGACCGCGCGCCGGGCTGGTAGTCACTCGAGAGGCGCTTGGCCATGATGCCTTCGAGGCCGAGTTGCCGGCTGGCCTCGACGGCCTCCTCCAGCGTCGCATCGAGCGCCGGTGGAACTTGGATGTGACCGTCCTCCGCCTCGTCGACCGCTTTCTCGAGCAGTTCGCGGCGCTGGCAGTACTCCAGTCCGGTGAGATCGTTGCCATCGAGCTCCAGCAGGTCGAACAGCATGAGACTGACCGGCGTCGTCCTGCGGGCCGCCGCTATCTCCGCTGTGTGCGTGAGCTTCATGCGCGTCTGCAGCAGACTGAAGTCCGGACGCCCCTTCCCGTTCAGCGCGACGATCTCGCCGTCCAGCACCGCACTGTCCGCGCTGAGATACTCCCCGAGATCACCGATCTCCGGGTAGGTCACCGTGGTGTCGATGCCGTTCCGGCTCGCGAGGGTGACCCGTCCGTCCCTGACGGTCGCGATACATCGCACGCCGTCCCACTTCATCTCATACGCCCACTCGTCCGGGTCGGCGATTCCGTTCTCGGAGCCGAGTGTGGCCAGCATCGGGCGGATGACGCCGGCCCCGGAAGCCCGGACGCCCGCGGACGAACGCGCGGCCTCGGCGTGCCGGGACGGGCTGTCCGAGGTGCGTGCGCTCCCGGCATCCCTGGCCACCGGGCCGGCGGTCTCCGGGGCCGACCTCGAGCCGGTACCCGAGCCTTCCTCCTGGCCGCCGCCCCCCTCCTCGTCCCCGGTGGGACTTGCCTGGGAGCCCTGCTGCGCCTCGGCGGGCTGGTCCTTCATGAGGTGGATGAGCCAGTTGCTCTTGCCGTTCGCTCCCCCGCCGGTGTTGATCAGGGCATAACGGCGGATAGCGGTGCCACCCCGGGCCAGACCGCCGTCCGGTTTGCCGTGGAGGGTGCAGATGACTTCCTTGCCGTCCCGCCACTTCTCCACTTCGTACGTTCCGGCATCCCAGATGGAGACGTCGCCCCCACCGTATTCCCCTTTGGGAATGGTTCCTTCGAAGGAGCCGTAGTCGAGTGGGTGGTCCTCCGTCTGCACTGCCAGGTGGTTCTTGCTCGGCGTCAGGGGCGGACCTTTCGGAATGGCCCATGACACGAGCACGCCGTCGCGCTCCAGGCGAAAATCGTAGTGGAGCCGTCGGGCGTGGTGTTCCTGGATGACGAAGCTGTTGCCCCCCGGCGGCCCCACCGTGTCAGGGACCGGTTCGGGTGTCTTCGTGGCATCCCGCATCGCCCGGTACGTGGACAACCTGTCCGACGGCGCAGCGTTTCCACCGGCGTCGTCGTCCCCACCGGCGTCAACGGACGCCGTTGCCGGGGCGAGCACGTCACCCAGGGACTCCACCCGCTGCATCACCTCGTGGTAGTCGAGGTGGCCCAGGTCCTCATCATCGAGTTCCTCCCACGTGCGCGGCGCGGCGACGGTCGGCTGGAACCGTCCGCGCAGCGAGTAGGGACTGACCGTCGTCTTGTTGGCGTTGTTCTGGCTCCAGTCCACGAGCACCCTGCCCGATCGCAGCGCCTTCTTCATGTCGCTGACGGCCAGGTCCGGGTGGTCCGCCTCGAGGGCGCGGGCCAGTTCGTGCGCGACGGCGGAGACCTGCTCGGATGTCTGCCCTCCGTCGAGGGCGCAGTAGAGGTGGATGCCCTTCGATCCGCTGGTGACAGGGTAGGGCTCGAGTCCCATGTCCTGCAGGATCGGCCGCGCAAGCCGTGCCACCTCTGCGCACTCCGCAATCCCTGCTCCGTCCCCCGGGTCAAGGTCCAGCACGAGGCGGTCGGGATTGCCCTTCGCACCGTCGGCCCCGAATCGCCACTGCGGCACGTGGATCTCGATCGCCGCGATCTGGCCCAGCCAGGTCAGCGTCGCGAGGTCGTTGACCATGGGGTAGACGTTGACGTGGTCCTTGTGCTGAATGGCGTTGCGCGGCACCCAGGAGGGCGCGTTGTCGTCGATGTTCTTCTGGAAGAACACCTGGCCCGGCTCGTCCGGTGTGCCCACACCGTGCACCCAGCGCTTCCGCGTGACGGGACGATGGCCCGCGTGCCGGATCAGGTGGGGAGCCACTGCTGCGTAGTAGGCCAGGACATCGGCCTTGGTCGTTCCCGTCGCCGGGTACAGCACCTTGTCCAGATTGGACAGCCGGAGCGTGCGCCCGTCCACGGTGACGGTCTGTTGCCGGGCGGAGCTCGGAGGGGCCATTCACCCAGTCTTGACCGGATACGCGCGCGATGCCAGTGGCAATCAGCCGCCGGTGACGGGTGCAGAGGCGGCGCCGCGTGTCCTAGTCGGCGAACTGCGCGCGGTAGCGATCGACGTAGATGTCCCAGAGTGCCGGATCCTGGCCGAGGTTCCGCTTGTTGAGGAAGTCGTCCAGGCCGGCGATAGTGAGGTGCCAGCCAGCGGCCATCGTCGGCGAGTGCCGGGGGCTGCCCGGCGTCAGGTGGAGCACGAGTTGCGTACCGTTGTCGCCCGTCCGCGCGAGCTCCCAGCGCAAGCTGTCCGTCTCCCAGGTATAAGCGAGGAGGCGTGGGCGCTCCGCCTCGAGGACCACCCCGCGCAGTGGCTTCTGGTCCGCGTACCGGAAGAGGATCTCCTCGTCCTTCCGCGGTTCGAACTCCATCTCGCAGGGGAACCAGTACTTCAGCTTGTCCGCCTCGGTCAGGTGCTTCCACAGGACGGTCGGCGGGAACGCGAACTGGAACTCCAGGCGCAGCACGGTGGCGCCGTCGTCGCTGGTTGTCTTGCTGACGATGGGCTCTACGGTCTCGGAAGTCACCCCTCAAGTCTAGGGGTGGACCGAGGGCATCCTCTGGCCCACTAAGCCTGCTTGGTGTTGACTTGACCCATGAGAGCCATCTGGAAGGGTGCGGTTGCATTCGGGCTGGTCAATGTGCCGGTCAAGGTCTACAGCGCCACGGAGGACCACGACATCTCCCTGCACCAGGTGCACGACAAGGACGGCGGCCGCATCCGCTACCAGCGGCGCTGCGAGATCTGCAGCGAGATCGTGGACTTCAAGCACATCGACAAGGCCTACGACGACGGCGAGCACACCGTCGTCCTCACGGACGAGGATCTCGCCTCCCTTCCGGTCGAGAAGAGCCGGGAGATCGAGGTGGTGGAGTTCGTCCCGAGCGAGCAGATCGATCCGATCATGTACGACCGCGCCTACTACCTCGAGCCCGACAGCACCTCCACGAAGGCCTACGTCCTGCTTCGGCGGACCCTCGAGGACACGGAGCGCACCGCGATCGTGCAGTTCTCACTCCGCCAGAAGAGCCGCCTGGCCGCGCTGCGGGTCCGCGGGGACGTCCTCATGCTGCAGACGCTGCTCTGGGATGACGAGGTCCGGGAGGCGTCCTTCCCCGCCCTCGAGGAGAAGGTGCGCATCTCCGCGAAGGAGAAGCAGATGTCCGCCGCCCTCGTCGATTCCTTCTCCACGGATTTCGATCCGGAGAACTTCACCGACGAGTACCAGGTCCAGCTGCGCACCCTGATCGACGCGAAGATCGAGAAGGGCGACACGCTCGACACCGAGGAGACCTTCGGTACCGACGCTAGCGAGGACGACGGCGACAACGTGCTGGACCTCATGGAGGCCCTGCGCCGGAGCGTCGAGAAGAACCGTGAGAAGAAGGCCGAGACCAAGAAGACCTCCGGCACCTCCAAGAAGAAGGGCGCGTGATGGGATTCTTCACCGACAGCCTGGGGCGCCAGACGATCGCCCAGAAGCCGAACACACCGATCCTCGGTTGGGCACTGCTCGGCGCCGCGTCCTTCATGGCGCTCGAGGAGGAGAACCGCGAGCGCCTGCGCCGGGCCAGTGCTGCCTGTCTCGCCCTCTGGGCGGCGCTCGAGGTGGTCTCGGGCCGAAGCGGGTTCCGCCGCAGCGCCGGCGCCCTGACGCTGTCCTGGCTCGCTCGCCGCATCCAGGACTGATGCGCCCTTAGCGCCCTTCGAAAACGTCCGGCACGCCGTCGTCGTCGGCGTCGATCTGCTCCTGCGCCTCGATCTCGCGGTAGCGCTTGTTGCGCCGCCGCAGCAGGATTGCCGCGGCAAGCGCTGCAATGAGCGAGCCCGCGAGGATCGCGACCTTCGCGTGGTCGTCCTCCGGTGTTCCCTGCCCGAAGCCGAGTTCGCTGATCAGCAGCGACACCGTGAACCCGACACCCGCCAGAAGAGCCACGCCGATGATGTCCACCCAGGCGAGGTCCGGGTCGAGGCTGGCCTTCGTGGTCTTCGTGACGGCGAAGGTCGCGATCAGGATGCCGACCGGCTTGCCGATCACCAGTGCCACCATGATGCCGATGGCGATGGGATCGGTGATCGCACTGACGAGTCCCTCGATGCCGCCGATCGCGACCCCTGCACTGAAGAACGCGAACACCGGCACCGCGAACCCGGCCGAGACGGGGCGGATGCGGTGCTCGAGGGTGTCGGCGAGGCCGTCGGGGGCGACGTCGTGCGCCTGCGTGGGCCCGTCGTCGTCCTGCACGGTCATGGGGTGCACCACGACGTCCCCAGCCGCGGCCTTCCTGCCCTTCGGCAGCACCGGGATGGCGAATCCGAGGAGCACACCGGCCACCGTGGCGTGCACCCCCGACTCGTGCACGAGTGCCCACACCACGAAGCCGATGGGCAGGAGGATGAGCCAGGGCGCCCAGACGTTGCGCTGGAAGAAGGTGGGGAAGCGCTGCGCAAGGAAGGCGAAGAGCGCGAGCGGGATGATCGCGAACAGCAGCGGGGGCGCCTGGATGTCCTCGGAGTAGAAGAAGGCGATGATGCTGATAGCGAGGAGGTCGTCGACGACGGCCAGCGTGAGCAGGAATATCCGCAGCGCGCTCGGCAGGGACGAACCGACGACGGCGAGGACCGCGACGGCGAAGGCGATGTCGGTTGCGGTCGGGATGGCCCAGCCGCGCAGCGCCTCCGGTCCCGCGGTCGCAGTGATGGCGACGTAGACCAGCGCGGGAACGACGACACCGCCGACGGCGGCAGCGACGGGCACGACGGCGCGGTCGAACTTCCGGAGATCACCGGCAACGAACTCGCGCTTCAGTTCCAGCCCTGCAAGGAAGAAGAAGATGGCGAGCAGACCGTCCGCGGCCCAGGCACCGACGCTGAGTTCGAGGTGCCACGGTTCGTAGCCGAACCGGAAGTCCCGCACCAGGAAGTACGCGTCGGCGGCCGGCGAGTTCGCGAGGATCAGGGCCAGGATCGTGGCCAGGAGGAGGAGCGCGCCGCCCACCGTCTCCTTGCGCAGGATCGTCGAGATCCGCAGGTGCTCCGGGTAGCTGCTGCGTGTGAAGACGTGGCTGCCGGGCGGTGCGGAGGGTTGAGGGGAGGCTGGCTGTGTGTTCATCGGGGGTCCTTCGATCGGGCACGCTCAGGGGAGCGCCGACCAGACTTCCCGGCTCACCAGAGCTTCAAGCCTAGCCTGAATCGACGGTCGCTGTCTCCGCGGTCCTACACCAGCGAGCTGAACAGTTCGGCCTTGCGCGTCGGCCCTGCGACGATGATCTCGTCGTCGTCGTACAGCGTGGTCTCGGCCGTCGTGTAGTCCCATCCGCCGCCCTTCCGTTTGACCGCGACCACGGTGACGCCGTACCTGGCCCGCAGTCCGGTGGTGCCGAGCTCCCGGTCCCAGTACTCGCGTGGCGGGCGGGTCTTGACCATCGCGAAGTTGTCCTCGAACTCAACGTAGTCGAGCATCGTCCCGCGGACCAGGTGTGCCACGCGCTTGCCCATGTCGTGCTCAGGCCGGATCACGCGTTCCACGCCGAGCTGGGAGAGGATCTGCGCGTGCGGCTCGCTGATGGCCTTCGCCCAGATGGTGGGGCGGTCGAAACGCAGGAGGGTCGACGTCGTCAGGATGCTCGCCTCCAGGTCGCTGCCGATACCCACGACGACGCGGTCGAACTCGGGCAGTGACAGTTGGTGCAGCGCCGCCTCCCTGGTGGTGTCCGCCCGGACCACGTGCGTCAACCGCCCGTTGTAGGACTGGACGATGTCCTCGTCGTTGTCGATCCCGAGGACCTCCGTCCCCGCGTTCTCGAGTTCGAGCGCGAGTGCGCCGCCGAAGCGGCCGAGACCGATCACTGCCACAGAATCGGCGGCTGCGATCGCCTCGGTCGGCGTGGAGGAGAAGATGCGTTGCCTAGCCAATGAGGGGCCTTTCCTTCGGGTACTCGTAGTAGAGGGGTTTCGAGCGGAGTGCGAGAGCAGAGGCGAGGGTCACCGGGCCGAGCCGCCCCGCGAACATCACGAGGATGAGGACGACCTGGCCCGCGGGTGGGATGCCTGCCGTGATACCGGTGGAGAGCCCGACCGTGGAGAAGGCGGAGATCACCTCGAAGAGGATGCGGTCCAGCCCGAAATCCGTGGTGAGCATGAGGAACATCGTTGCGGCGATCACGAGTCCGACGGCGAGCAGGACGATGGAGATGGCCTGCCGGTGCACGGAGCGGGGCAGACGCTTGCCGAAGACGTTGACCGCCGTACCGCCGCTGATCTCCGTGTGAAGGATGAAGAACAGCACGCCGAACGTCGTGATCTTCAGGCCGCCGGCCGTACCGGCGGGACCGGCGCCGATGAACATGAGCACGTCCATGGCCAGGAGCGTGACCGGATCGAGGTGCGCGAAATCCACGCTGTTGAAGCCCGCCGTGCGTGTCATGGTGGACTGGAAGAACCCTGCGAGGATGCGCTCCTCCGCATGCAGGGCACCGAGGGTCGCAGGATTGGACCACTCGACGGCGGTGATGAAGAGCGCTCCGACGACCAGGAGGATGACGGTGCCGCCGAGCACCAGCCTGGTGTTCGTGTGCCACTTCCGCGGATACCGGAAGTTCCGCCGCAACTCGAAGAGGACCGGGAACCCGAGCCCTCCGATGATCACCGCGGCGCAGATCGGGAGACAGATCCATGGATCGCCCACGAAGCCGATCAGGTTGTCGCTGAAGAGCGCGAAGCCCGCATTGTTGAAGGACGAGATCGAGTGGAAGATCCCGAGCCATACCGCTTCCCCGAGCCCGTAGCCGTAACCGAGGAGGAAGCGCGCGGCGAGCAGCACCGCAGTCACCGACTCCACGAGCAGCGTGATCCGCAGGACGCCGAGGACCACGTTGCGCACGTCGCCGAAACCCACGCTCTTCGTTTCGGCTGCAGCCGATATACGCGATCGCAGACCCATGCGGCGGGCCAGGAGCACACCGAGGAGCGAGGCGAAGGACATGATTCCGAACCCGCCCACCTGGATCAGGGCGAGGATGATGACGTGCCCGCTGCCGGTCCAGTACACGGGGGTGTCGACGACGATCAACCCGGTCACGCAGACAGCCGAGGTCGCGGTGAACAGAGCCTCGAGGAATGTGGCACTGCCCGGACCCACCCTCGACGTCGGGAGCATCAACAGGCCTGTGCCGACGAGGATTGCCGCCGCAAACCCGATCACGATCACCTGGGCGGGGTGACGTGGACTGAGGTGTTTCGCCCACGCACCGGTGGTCCGGAGGAACCTGCGCGCGCCGGCGACGACGGATGGTACCGATTTCCGGAGGGTATCCCTGCTCGAGCTCACGGGAATGCTTCGACCTCCGGGTGATGAAGTGACCGGTGCGGCGGTCGCACCAATCGATCATTCAATCCGATGCCCGGTGGCCGGAGCGGCGTCTTTACGCTTTCTTGATGCAGGCCCTACTGGCGCGCGCCCTCCGGGTCAGCAGGTTCCCGGGTACCCGGCTACGCAGAACGCTGTCAGCCGCCCAGCACGCGGGTCAGGTCACCGATCGAGGAGACTTCATGATCCGGACGCGTCATGGTGGCCGGGTAGGGCGTCCCCTCCCGGTTGAGCCAGACGGTGCGGAGACCCGCACGCGCTGCACCGTCGACGTCCCAGGGGTGCACGGCGACCAGCACGACGTCGTCCGCTGCCCTCTTCAGTGTTTCCAGAGCGTGGGAGTAGGACTCCGGGGCAGGTTTCCAGCGCGGCGCGTCCTCGACGGACAGGACGGCGTCGACGGCGTCCCTGATGCCGCCGCGGTCGAGCAGCGCTTCTGCCGTGGACGCCGCACCGTTGGTGAGCACCGCGACGGCGAACCCTCCGGCACGCAGTGCCCGGATACCGTCGGCGACGTCCGGGTGCACCGGGAGGTCCTGCAGCGACGCCATCACGTGCGCTACGGCGTCATCAACGCCCCGGTTCAGGACCTGATCCGCGAGGACCACCCGCAGGGCTCCCGCTGCGACGTCATGGAAGGCTACGTTCTGTCCGACGGCGGTCAGCGCGAATCCGTCCCGGAGCACGGAGGCGAACCACAGGGCTGCCAACGGGGCCGGCGCTCCGATCTCCTCGAAATGCTGGGACATGCGTCCCGTGTCCGAGAGAGTGCCGTTGACGTCGAACAGCACTAGGGGCAGTGCCATTACTGGCGGTACCCCTCCACCTGGCTGATCGGACGGGCATCGGCATCAGCGGGATTCTCGCCGGCGTCGGCCTTCGCCCTGCGCTGGCGGAGCAGGTCCCAGCACTGGTCGAGGTCCTCCTCAACGCGCTTCAGCCGGGCAGCGTGATCCTGGTGGGCCTCGCCGGCGCCGGCGTCCTGGGGCTGGTCGCGGAGCTCGTGCTCCTCCTGCACGAGTGCCTGGATGCGCTGCAGAATGTCCTGGTTGTCCATGGTGCGGTCCCTTCGTCATGGCGTGCCGCGGCATGCGGAACGCCCGCCCGGCTTCCCGTTCAGGCTACTGAGGACGGGGGGCAAAGACCAGCGCCCGCAGGACGGGGGACGCATGCGCCGGTACGCGCGGAATTTGGAGCGGAGCCCGGATGGCCTAAGCTGTTGGAGAACCAATTGCCTGTGTAGCTCAGTCTGGTAGAGCATCCGCTTCACACGCGGAAGGCCCGGGGATCGAGGCCCCGCGCAGGCACGAGGATCATCTGGAAGGCCCGTATCGATACGTCGGTACGGGCCTTTCTGCGTGCCGGGGCGTTCGTTCTGAGCGAACAAAAACACTTAGCACTCGGAGGGTGCGAGTGCTAATATTTTCGTAGTTGAGCGAAGGGCGCTCAACCCAGGAACCGCCCACCTGCCGGTGGCACAGACGAAGGAGTTGTTTCCAGTGGCCATGAAGTTTGATCCGTTCCGCGAGCTGGACCGCGTTGCCGGCGCTCTTTTGGAAAGCCGTCCCGGTCTCCGTCTCATGCCGATGGACCTGTACCGCGAGAAGGACCACTACGTCCTCTCCGCGGACCTTCCGGGCATCGATCCCGGCTCGGTCGACATCGACGTCGACGGCCAGCTCCTGACCATCCGCGCCGAGCGCACACTGCGCGGCGCCGAGGGCGTCAAGTGGCTGACGCGCGAGCGCGAGAGCGGCTCGTTCCTCCGCCAGCTCAACCTCGGCCAGGGCGTCGACACCGAGGGCATCTCCGCCCGCTACGAGAACGGCGTCCTCAGCGTGACGATCCCCGTGAGTGAGCGCGCGAAGCCCCGCAAGATCGAGATCATCAGCGGTGAGTCCTCGGCTCCGGTTGAGTCCACGGCGGTCGGTTCCCCCGAGCGCCAGGAAGCGGTCGAGGCATAATCCTCACCCTAACTGCAGTACCCCCGGGCGTGTGTCCGGGGGTACTGCAGTTAAGGGGGCAGGAGTTGAAAAGCCAGAATCTGCTTGCGGGCTGATGCTGCGGATGCAAAGGATGGAGTCATGGACTTCACACCGAGCGCAGCAATAGTCACCGGCTCCGACTCCGGCATCGGCCGGGCCACAGCCCTGGCCCTCGCAGGTCTGGGCTGTGACGTCGGCATCACCTGGCACTCGGACGAGGAGGGCGCGGAGGAGACCGCACGGCTGGTCCGCGAGAAGGGCGTGCGGGCCGCCGTCGCCCAGCTGGACACGACGGATGCTCCGGCGTGCGGCGACGTCGTGGACCAGCTGGCCCAGGAACTCGGCGGGCTCGACGTCTTCGTCAACAACGCAGGAGTCAACGGTGGAACCATGTTCATGGAGACGGACTGGAACACGTGGCGGGGCACCGTGGGGGCGAACCTCGACGGCGCCTTCGTGTGCATTCAGCGCGCTGCACGCCACATGATCGACGGCGACAAGGGCGGTCGCATCATCGCGGTCACCAGCGTCCATCAGGAGCAGCCACGTGTCGGATCCGCAGCCTATGACGCCTCCAAGCACGGCCTCGGCGGCCTCATCCGCACCATCGCGCTCGAACTGGCCGACCGCGGCATCACCGCCAACGCCGTGCTGCCCGGCGAGATCAACACTCCCATGAACAACTCCGCGGAACAGGACCCACACACCATGGACCGCCCGGGCATTCCGCTGGGCCGCCCCGGCGCGCCGGAGGAGATCGCCGACGTCGTCGCCTTCCTCGCATCGGGTGCCTCCAGCTATGTCAACGGCGCGTCGTTCGTGGTGGACGGAGGCATGCTCCTCATGGGACCGCAGGCGGGCTCGCACCTCACGAGCGGAGACTGGCGCACCCTCTGACCGGGATGTGTGAGCGCCGCCACAACTTTCAGCGCTCGTTCATAAGGCGTTCAGGGAGCACCGCTAGCGTGGTGAGTCCGATCCTCCCGAAAGGCGCACCATGGACGCTTCCCCTCCTCCTTCCCTCGAATCCGATGCTCAGGACTGGTCGGGCATCCGGCGCGGAGAGCACATCACCCTGCAGCATCCGGCAGGCTCGCAGCTCAGCGGTGTACTGGACATGAGGACGGACGACGCCTCGGTGGTCTGGATCCAGCTGCACGACGGCGGTGGGCGGCGCCTCGTACACCGGGCCGACGGCTATCGTCTGCGCCGCGGCTGAGCAGACGTCGCTCGCGGACCGCTCGTTCACCTGAAGTACACCTTGGGTTCATCTTTTAGCCACCTGTAACGTTGCTGGGGTGAGAACCCGAGCCACTGTGTACCTGCCCCTCGCCGTCCTCCTCGGACTGACCGGCTGCGGATCCGACTATCCGTTGGGACCGGAGCAGGAAGCCGCCGCACAACGTGGGGACACATCCCTCCAGGGTGCGGTGACCGCTGCCGGATCCTCTGCCCAGGGGCCGGCGATGGATGCGTGGCGCTCAGGATTCGCGAGTCTCTACCCTCGCGCCCAGGTGCAGTACTCGCCCGACGGATCGGGTGCGGGGCGTGGCGCCCTGCTTGCAGGAGCGGTCGGATTCGCCGGGTCGGACGCGTATCTCAGCGACGAGGAGCTCGCCGAATCGACGGAGGCCTGCGGGCCGGGTGGCGCCTTCAACATCCCGGCCTATGTCTCGCCCATCAGCGTGGCGTTCAACCTGCCCGGCATCTCGGAACTGAGGCTGGACGCCGCGACGGTGGCCCGCATCTTCCGCGGCGAGATCACCTCGTGGGACGATCCCGCCATCGCCGACCAGAACGACGTCGATCTCCCCTCCCTGCCGATCTCGGCGGTCAGCCGGTCCGACGACTCCGGTACAACCGAGAACTTCACCGACTACCTGCACGCCGTGGTCCCCGACGTCTGGACCGAGGAGCCCGACGGCACCTGGCCCTCGGAACTCGAGAACGAGAATGCCAAGGGCAATGCAGGAGTCGTCAGCACCGTGGCAGGCACGGTCGGTGCCGTGACCTATGCCGACGACTCCGCCGTGGGGGACCCCCTGGGCCGTGTGGCATTGAAGGTCGGCGGGGCCTACGTGCCGGTGAGTTCCGAGGCCGCTGCGGCCGCCGTCGACCTGGCCGGCCGCGTTTCCGGCCGCGAGGACTACGACATCGCGCTCGACCTCGACCGGACCACCAGCGAGCCCGGGGTGTACCCGCTGGTCCTGGTGTCCTACCACGTGTACTGCGCGCGGTACGAGAACGAGGCTTCCGCCGCCGTCGTCCGGGCGTTCGGTAGCTACGCGGTGAGTGCGGAGGGACAGGCGGCGGCGGCGGAAGCCGCGAAGAGCTCGCCCATCTCGGAGGAGCTGTCCCGCCAGGCGACGGATGCGATCGCCTCCATCGAGGTCGGCGACATCTCCTAGGACAGCCGGGACGGGTAGGGCGGACCCCCCCCCGCAAGGGATCCGCCCTACCCGGGAGAAGCGTCAGACGACGCGGGGACCACCTGAATCGGGATCATTGGTCGACGCGTCCGGGACCGTGCTGTTCGCCGGTGTCGCATCGGGGCTGCCACCGGTCGGCGGAGCCTCGACATTCCCGCGCCAGGCGCCGGTCTCGCCGCCGCTCTTCTCGATGAATTCCTTGAACCTCTTGAGGTCGCCCTTCACCTGGGCTGCATCGGCGTTCACTGCGGCGCCGAGCTTCTCGGTGAAGGTCTCGGGGTGCCAGTCGATCTGGACCATCAGCCGCGTCGTGTTCTCGTCGAGGCGATGGAAGGTCACGACCCCGGCGTGCGATTCACCGTCGGTGCTCTTCCAGGCCACACGCTCGTCCGGGTGCTGCTCCGTGACCTCGGCGTCGAACTCGCGCTTGACGCCGCCGATGCTCGTGACCCAGTGGGTGTGGGTCTCCGAGGTCTGCGTGATCGAGTCGACGCCACCCATGAACTGGGGAAAACTTTCGAACTGCGTCCACTGGTTGTAGGCCGTGCTGACCGGTACTGCTACGTCGATAGATTCCTGCACTGAAGCCAAAAGGGTTCCTCCTTCGTAGAGACTCCGGCGCCGGCCATAGCCCTTTCGAGGGGATCCGACAGGCTGAACCGTAAGTACCCTTAGCGTAGGCAGGTCGGGTGGATTTGGCCAACGCGCAGGTCTAGGGTGAGGAGAGCCCACCCGGTGGAGATCGGTGCGTCCGTGCCCTGCCGGAGGAGCACTCGTCTCGAGCACCGGAGGATCAATGAAGGCTTCACCCACCCTCACAGACAACATGCAGGCCGTTCTGGTCGACCTCATCGAACTGCACCTGCAAGGCAAGCAGGCCCACTGGAACGTGGTCGGCAAGAACTTCCGCGACCTCCACCTGCAGCTGGACGAGATCATCGACGACGCCCGCCTGTTCGCGGACGAGATGGCCGAGCGCATGCGCGCACTTCATGCCGTTCCGGACGGCCGTAGCGTTGCAGTAGCCGAAGGCACCAGGATCGCCCCCTTCCCGGCCGGGCTCGTCTCCACCAAGGACACGGTCGGCCTCGTGGTCCGCATGCTGAACGCCACCGTGAAGACCATGCGCGACGTGCACGACCAGATCGACGAGGAAGACCCCACCACCGCGGACCTGTTGCACGGCTTCATCGCGAAGCTCGAGCAGTACGCCTGGATGGTCGACGCCGAGAACATGGAGCCGACCGCCGACGTCGTCACTCCTGTCGGCACGGACCACGCCACGGTCTGACGCCGGGACCCGGGCCGACGCGGGAAGGGAGGCGCTCGACGAACTCCAGTACCTCTTCGCCGATGGTCCGTGCCTCACCGCCTGCAAGACGCAGGAAACAGTGCACGTTGCTGATGTGGCAACGGATGAACGCTGGGAAGGCTACCTGTCGCGCGTCGCCGAGCACGGGGTCCGCTCGATCCTGGCCGTCCCGATCTCGCTCGAGGCCGGCGCCCGCGCGGCCCTGAATGTGTACTCCACGGAACAAGGGGGCTTCCATCCCGACGCCATCACCACCGCGGAGACCTTCGTGGCCCAGACATCGAAGGCGCTCATGCTCTCGGTCCGACTCGCGCAACGCAGCGAGTCTGCCGCCAGCCTCAAGACGGCGATGGAGTCCCGGACCGCGATCGACATCGCGATCGGGATCATCATGGCCCAGAACCGTTGCACCCAGATGGAAGCTTTCTCCATCCTGAAGTCGGTTTCCAGCGGCCGGAACGAGAAATTGCGTGACATCGCGGCATCGGTGGTGGCATCCATCGGGCAAGCGGAACCGGAGACCCATTTCGACCCCTGACGCGGGAGCCGCTGGCGCTGCTGACCACGCGAGCGCCCGTCAGTCGATGGCGCTGCTGACCTCGGCGAGGAGTGACGCCATGCAGGCCTCGGCCGCAGCGGAATCGCCGGCCGCGATCGCGGAGGCCACCTGCTCGTGTGTCCGGAGCGCGTGTTCCTTCGGATTGTGGGGCATGAGCCCCTGGTGCGTCCGGCCTGAGAGCACCTCGGCGATCACCCCCCGCAGGGCGCCGAACATCTCATTGCCGCTGGCCTCCAGGACGAGGGTGTGGAATTCGATGTCGACGCCCAGGAACTCGACGAGTTCGCCACTCTCGCCCAGGCGCCGGAGGTCCTGACCGAGCTCGACGAAGCGCGTGCGCTGCGCAGGTGAGGCCTGCTGCGCGGCAAGGGCTGCGGCGACCGGCTCGACGGCACGGCGCAGGTGCGTGAGGGAGCGGAACTGGGCTGCCCGGCCGGGACCGTTGAGCCGCCACCGGATGATCCGGGCATCGTAGACGTTCCAGCGCCCGGGCCCCTGCACCACGAGCCCGATCCGGCGTTTGGGGACGATGAGGTTCATCGACTCCAGCACCCGCATACAGTCCCGCACCACGGTCCGCGAGACGCCGAACTGCTGCTGCAGGCCCTCGATCGTCAGCCGCGTTCCCTCGGGCACGACGCCGTCCACGATGTCCTGGCCCAGCGAGTCGATGATCCGCGTGTGGAAGACCTCTGCGGTTGCCGCCGGCATCCCCGTCGGAGCTGACTGCGCCGTCATCGTCCTCCTCGCTCTGCCCCGGGGCCGTTCGACCCGGTCACACAACCATAGATCGATACGGAGGCCGAGCAAAGGTACTACCTTTGCCGTGCGAATGGTGTTACCTTTACTCGAGATCGTGAGCAGTCACACATCGACAAGGGAGTCAGCATGGATGCACAACCTCGCCACGTGGTCGTCATGGGGATTTCCGGGTCCGGCAAGACCACCATTGCCACCCGGCTCGCGGAAGCGCTCGGCTGGGTGTTCGCCGAGGCGGATGACTTCCACCCCGCGGCGAACATCGCGAAAATGACCTCCGGGACACCGCTCACCGATGAGGACCGCTGGCCGTGGCTGGAGTCCATGCGGGACTGGATGACAACCCAGGCGTACTCGGATCGCAGCACCGTCGTCACCTGCTCGGCCCTCAAGCGCTCCTACCGCGACGTGCTGACGCAAGCCGAGGGACGGGTTCGATTCGTCCACCTTGTCGGCGATACCGATCTCATCCTGGAGCGCATGAAGACCCGCAGTGGCCACTTCATGCCGCAATCACTGCTGCCATCGCAGATCAGCACGCTGGAACCACTCGAGCCCGACGAGCAGGGCGTGAAGATCGACAACGCCGGCACGCCGGACGAGGTCACCGACCTGGTCATCGATCAGCTCGACCTGCGCAGCAACTAGCCCCCCACCAAACCCTTTCAACGGAGAAAACATGACCATCGAAGGATGGACCCAGAGCCTCACCGCCGGTCCGCTCCTCCTGATTGCCGCAGCGGCAATCCTCGCCCTGCTGTTCCTGATCATCAAGCTGCGCGTCCACGCGTTCGTCTCCCTGATCATCATCAGTCTCGCTACGGCCTTCGCCACCGGGATCCCCACCTCGCAGATCGTGACCGTCCTGGTCAGTAGCTTCGGAACGACCCTCGGCGCGGTGGCGCTCCTCGTCGGCCTCGGCGCCATGCTCGGCCGCCTGGTAGAGACCAGCGGCGGCGCGAAGGTCCTGGCGGACTACCTCATCAGGGTCTTCGGTGAGAACAGGGCACCCTTCGCGCTCGGTGTCGCCTCCCTGATCTTCGGCTTCCCCATCTTCTTCGATGCGGGTCTCGTGGTCATGCTGCCGGTGGTCTTCTCCGTTGCCCGGCGCCTGGGGGGCGGCGTCCTGCGCTTCGGACTGCCTGCTGCCGGCGCGTTCTCCGTCATGCACATCTTCGTGCCGCCCCACCCGGGACCGGTCGCCGCTTCGGAGTTCTTCGGTGCCAACGTCGGCATCGTCATCATGGTCGGCCTCGTCGCTGCAATTCCCACCTGGTACGTCACGTCCTATCTCTACGGTCTGTGGGCAGGCAAGAAGTACGTCCTGCCGGTCCCCGAACTGCTGGGTACGGCTGATGAGCACGCCGAGGCCAACCCGCCGAAGTTCGGCACCGTCGTCGGCATCCTCCTGCTCCCGCTCGTCCTGATCTTCCTCAACACCGGACTGAACACCGTGGCCCGTTCGGGTGCCGCGGACGAGGGATTGACCGATCAGGCCTGGTTCCAGCTGCTCAGGACCCTCGGTGAGACTCCCGTGGCCCTGCTGATCTCCCTCCTCGTTGCGTCCTACGTCCTCGGACGCCGCCGCGGTATCGACAAGACCGTCCTCGAGAGCACCCTCGAGTCCGCACTCGGTCCGGTCTGCTCCGTCATCCTCATCACGGGTGCGGGCGGCATGTTCGGCGGCGTGCTGCGTACCAGCGGCATCGGTGATGCCCTGGCCGATGCCCTCGGAGACCTCGGCATCCCGCTGATCCTCGCCGGTTTCCTCATCGCGGCGATCCTCCGTATCGCCCAGGGCTCCGCGACCGTCGCACTCACCACCGCTGCAGGCCTCATCTCCCCGGCGATCCTGGCCGGCGACTACAACGCGCTTCAGCTCGCCGCTCTCGTGGTCGCCGTCGCGGGCGGATCCGTGGTGGCCAGCCATGTGAACGATTCAGGCTTCTGGCTGGTGGGCCGCTTCTTCAACATGGACGTCAAGACCACCCTCAAGACCTGGACCGTCATGGAGACGACGATCGGTGTCATGGGCTTCGCGATCGCAGCCGCCGTGTTCGCCCTCGCGTCCCTCGCCTGACCGAACGCTCAAGACACCACCGAAAGGCCTGCCCGCACGTCTCGGGGCAGGCCTTTCGTCTGCCCGGTAGCAGGTGGGACACCCCCGCGGGAGCTGGTGCGACCGGCAGGCGGCCGTTGCGGCGGCGCGATCCGGATGCAACGGTGGAACGAGAAGAGAGGATGGTGGAGGATGGACCGCAGATTCGATGGGAAGGTCGTCATCGTCACAGGTGCCGGATCGGGCATCGGCGAGGCGACAGCACGGCGATTCGCAGCCGAGGGAGCACGTGTGGTCCTGACGGATACCGTCGCGGACAAGATCGACGCCGTCGCGGGATCCCTGCCGCCGGGACAGGCGACGGCGGTACGGACCGACTCCTCCGATTTCGACCAGGTGTCCGCGATGGTGCAGGCCACCATCGACCGGTACGGCCGCCTCGACGTCCTCGTCAACAACGCGGGGACGATCACGCAGGGAACCGTCCAGGACACCAGCATCGCCGACTGGCACCGCGTCATCGAGACCGATCTCTCCGGCGTGTTCTACGGAACGAAGGCCGCGCTCGGACACCTGCTGGAGAGCAAGGGGTGCATCGTCAACGTCTCGTCGGTGTCAGGGCTGGCTGGTGATTGGCACATGAGCGCGTACAACGCAGCCAAGGGAGGCGTCAGCAACTTCACCCGCGCCGTCGCCCTGGACCACGGCAAGGACGGCGTGCGGGTCAATGCCGTCGCTCCCGGTTTCATCTGGACCGACCTCACGAGCGACGACGGCGAGGCGCACGAGCTCTCCGACGAGTTCTCCCGGCGCATCGCCCTCGGGCGCGGCGGGTTACCTGACGAGGTCGCTGCCGCCATCACGTTCCTCGCCAGCGAGGACGCGCGCTTCATCACCGGCGTCGTCCTTCCCGTGGACGGCGGGACGATGGCGAGCAACGGACAACCGGCACAGGCCTGACGACCCTGGGACTGCCGGACCAGTAGCGCGCGAGCATCGTCAGCGTCGCTTTCCGCGCGAGCCGGACGGACGGGCCGGCTTCCTCGGCTGCGGCTTCCGGCTACCCTTCTGCTCCTTGGTTCCCCCGCCGGCGGCCGCCTTCTTCGCGGCTGCCTTCTGCGACGCGGACTTCTTGGGTGCCTCGCGCTGGGAGGGCTGCCGTGAACTCTGTGCCGTCCGACCACGGACGATGCCGATGAACTCCTCGACGTCGTCGGACTCGTCCTCCACCCGCCACGCGATGCCGATGGTCGTCGTGGGCAGACCCGGAACGGGCCGGTGGACGGCATCCTTCCGGGCAAACAGGCGGGCGACGGACATCGGCAGGACGACGACGCCCGCACCGGAAGCCGCCACCTCCACAGCCGTCTTCGGACCGCCGCATTCGACGACGTCGAGCAGCATCTCCCCCTCGAGCTCCGCGGGCGGCACATCGTCGTAGAGCGACAGCTCGTTGTCCCTCGACATCACGACCACGGGCTGTTCCTCGTAGAGCGGGATGAGGTGGAACCCCGTGCGATCCACCGGCAACCGGACGAAAACGACGTCGTCGGACCCGTCGCGCAATGCCGCCAGGGCGTCGTCGTGCTGGTGGAGCTCCAGGGGTACGTCCGGATGCCGCTCACGCCACCTGGCCACCCACTTTCCCGGCGTCACACCCGGCACGAAGCCGACGGACAGGGTTCGGGGCTGGTCGCTGGGCACCTGATCACAGTAGCGCCTGCCCATGACCGTTAAGCTTGGACCATGACTCCCGCGAAGAACCCCCAGACCCTGAAGCCCGCCACAGCGGCGAAGAAGCTGGGAATCTACCTGCCCGCCGCTCCCCAGGATTTCCAGGAGACCGAACTGACGCGCGCGGAGTTCAACGAGTTGCAGCAGACCCCGCCGGAGTGGCTGGCAGAACTGCGCCGCACGGGCCCCCACCCGCGCCCCGTCGTCGCCCAGAAGCTCGGCATCTCGATCAGCGGGCTGGCCCGCGGGGGCATCACGGATCCGTTGACGAGCGAGCAGATCACCGCCCTGCTGCAGGAACCACCCGCATGGCTGGTGGCCGAACGATCCACGCAGGCGGCCGTCCGCGCGGAGGCCGCACGGGTGAAGGAGCGCGACGCCGGGAAGAAATCCGCCGACGCCTGAGGCTCGACGCCGGACCGAGCTGTCACCTGCATACCTACTCCGCTGAATCCTTCGCTCCCCTAAACACCATCACCGCTCCCGCTACAGGCGCGCGCCTACCATAAGAAGAGCGGTTTTCAGCGGAGGCGCGCCGATTGACTTAATCGAACACGTATTCGAATATTAACGGGTGACGCCTCCAGCTGCCGGCTCTGCCCTCGAATGGGATGAGCCCTCCTCCGACCTCGAGGACGCGTCACGCCCAAACTTCCTCGGTCGCCAGGGCACTCCGGCCGCCGACGCCCGACTCGACCTGCAGGCACGCATCAACAGCATGCAGGCCAGCAAACTCGATTCCCGCCGGATGCCCACTGTTCCGGCCCTCGCGCGGATCCTGCCCGGCGGAGGGCTCCAGTCCGGCGGCTCGTACGCCGTCCGGAACTCCACCACCCTCGCCATGGCCCTGCTCGCCGGTCCTTCCGCCACGGGGGCCTGGTGCAGTGTCATCGGCATGCCGGACTTCAGCGTGGAGGCGGCCCAGGGTTTCGGCATCAATCTCGATCGCCTCATCCTGGTGCCCGATCCTGGATCCCAGTGGCTCACGGTCACGGCAGCCCTCGTGGACGTCGTCTCGATCGTCCTGACGCGCGCCCCGGAGCATCTGGCCCCTACCGAGTGGGCGCGGCTCAAGGCCCGGTTGCGCCAGCGCGGAGCCGCACTGGTCACCCTGGGCGCCTGGAAGCAGAGCGATTCGACGCTCGGAGTGGCAGAGAGCGCGTGGGAAGGCCTCGGCTCGGGGTCCGGCCACCTACGGGCCCGCCGCATGAAGATCACCGCAACGCAGCCCTCGGGCAGGCTCCGCCATGCCTACGTCGGACTGACGGACCTGCAGGGCACCGCCGCGGATGACGTCGCGTTCCACAACTCACCGGGCCCCCAGGGACTCCCGTCGGGTACCGCTCCTGCCACTACCCCCGGAACCCTGTTCGAACCCCAGCTGATGAAATCCTCATGAGCCCCACCCTGTCCGCCGTCCCCGCCGGCACGGCCCCCGCAACCCGGACCATGATGCTGTGGTGCCCTGATTGGCCCATTACCGCTGCGCTGCGCGAGCACGCACTGCCCGCCGATGCGGCCCTCGCCCTTGTGGACCGCGGGGAGGTCTTCGCCTGCTCTCCCGCAGCACGCCAGGACGGCGTGAGAAGGGGCTTGCGTATCAGGGAGGCCCAGGCCCGCAGCACGGGACTGGTGTCCCTTCCGTACGATCCCTCGCTCGATGAACGCACCTTCGAACCCGTGACGGCCGCGGTGGAGACCATCATGCCCGGCGTCCAGGTCATCCGGCCCGGCTTGTGCGCGGTTCTGGTCAAGGGGCCCTCACGTTACTACGGGGGCGAGGACAAGGCAGCGGACGTGGTCTTCGGAACATTGGCGGCGATGGGCCTCACCGATGTGCGCATCGGCATCGCGGATGGTCCGTTCGCTGCCGAACAGGCCGCCAAAGCGACTGATCAGCTGGAGGACCCCGAGGCCGAGCAACTCGTCATCATCCCACGTGGCAGCTCGCCCATGTTCCTCAGCAGCTACCCCCTGGAGGTCCTGGAGCTGCCGAAGCTCACCGTGCTGCTCAAGCGTCTCGGCATCCGGTCCCTCGGCGACTTCGCTGCGCTCAAGGCATCCGATGTCCGCAACCGCTTCGGCCTGGAAGGAGCTATCGCCCACCGGCAGGCGAGCGGACTCGACCACAGGAACGTCGTCGCCCGGACACCACCGCCGCAACTCGACACCGTGGCCGACTTCGAGCCACCCCTCGCCCGCATCGACCAGCTCGCCTTCGCGTTCCGGACAAGGGCCGGCGAATTCGTCGACACACTGCGGGAGGCGGGACTGGTCTGCACCGCACTCCACGTCTCACTGCACACGGAGTCTGGTGAGGTGTCTGAACGCCGGTGGCAGCACCCACGCTGGTTCGATGCGGACGACGTCGTCGACCGTGTGCGCTGGCAGCTCCAGGGCACCCAGGCATCCGACCACGGCCTGACGTCCGGCATCTCGCGGGTCCATATCGTGCCGGACATCGTCGAGGATCTCGCTGACCACGCTGACGGCTTGTGGGGAACCGGACCGGATGAGGGAATCCACCACGGCCTGGCCCGCGTACAGAGCATGCTGGGACACGGCGCCGTGCTCACCGCGATCATCGCCGGAGGGCGGCTCCTGGCGGACCGCCGCGTCTTCATCCCCTGGGGGGATGCACCGTCGTCCCCTGCGAAAGTGCCCGTTAAGGACCGCGACCAGCCCTGGCCCGGCCGCCTGCCCGGTCCGGCGCCGGCCACCGTCTTCGCCGACCCCGTACCCGCCGCGGTCGTCGACTCCAGCGGTAATCCGGTGGACGTCGATTCCCGCGGCCTCCTGAGCGCCGACCCTGCCTTCTTCAGTACCGGGTCCGACGACGGCCGGCGGCCCGTGCACTCCTGGGCCGGCCCCTGGCCCATCAACGAGCGGTGGTGGGACCCGAAGGGCCGCGTCCTGAACCGTTTCCAGTTGGTGGACCAGTCGGGTTCTGCCTGGTTGCTGCTGCTCGAGAACCATTCATGGTGGGTCGAGGCCAGCTACGACTGATCACGCGGGAATGCCGCACGACGACAACAGCAGGACAGGAAGGGAACACCATGGGCTGGAACAACCCACCCATTCCGTGGTCCGACTTCGAGCGGAATCTCTCCGGCACCCGGCCCGGCGCTCCGCCGCTCGGCGCCGACGGTGGGGACAGCCCCGCCTGGTCACGGAAGCGGCAACCCTACGCGGCTCCGGCGGAGGTTTCGGCCCCCGAGGGACCTGTGGTTCCGTACGCGGAACTGCATGTGCACTCCAACTTCAGCTTTCTCGACGGCGCCTCGAGTCCGGAACACCTCGCCGAGGAAGCCCAGCGGCTCGGCCTGTCCGGCATGGCGCTGACCGATCATGACGGACTGTACGGAGCGGTGCACTTCGCGGAGGCAGCCGAGAAGTATCCCGGCTTCTCGACCATGTACGGCACCGAACTGTCCTTCGGTCTGTCCAAGCCACAGAACGGGGAAGCCGATCCCGAAGGCCGGCACCTCCTGGTGCTCGCCCGTGGATCGGCCGGCTACCACCGGCTGTCCAGGGCCATCACCGAGGCCCAGCTCACTACCGACGCCGAAAAGGGAAAGCCCCGCTACGACCTCGAGAACCTCGCCGGGCATGCCGGCGGCCAGTGGATGATCCTCACGGGCTGCCGGAAGGGGACGGTGCGCTCGGCCCTGGTCAGCGACGGTGAATCCGCAGCGGAGGCAGAACTCCGGAAACTGGTCGAGCTGTTCGGCAGGGACTGCGTCGCCGTCGAACTCATCAATCAGGGCAATCCACTGGACACCGCCCACAATGACGCCCTTGCCGCCGTCGCAGGACGCCTGAAGCTGCCTACCGTGGCCACCAACAACGTGCACTACGCAACCCCGAAGCAGCACAGGCTCGCTTCCGCACTCGCGGCCGTCCGCGCCCGCCGCAGCCTCGACCAGATGGATGGATGGCTCCCGGCCGCTGGATCCGCCCACCTCCGCAGTGGAGCCGAGATGGCGAGACGGTTCAGGGACTATCCCGGAGCCGTGGAACGTACCGTGGACATCGCCGCCGATCTCTCCTTCACCCTGCGCAGCGTCACACCGGGCCTGCCGAACATCGAATTGCCGGAGGGCCACACACAGATGAGCTACCTCCGGGAACTCGTCTGGCGGGGGGCGGACAAGCTCTACGCGGGCCGGAACGATGTCCGAGAGCGTATCGAGCGCGAGCTGGAGGTCATCGAGAACAAGAACTTCCCCGGATACTTCCTGATCGTCCACGACCTCGTGCACTATGCACGCCGCAACGGCATTTTGTGCCAGGGGCGGGGATCCGCCGCCAACTCGGCGGTGTGCTACCTCCTGGAGATCACCGCCGTCGACTCCATCAAGTACCGGCTGCCCTTCGAGCGGTTCCTCTCGAGCCTGCGCGATGAGGAACCCGATATCGATGTGGACTTCGATTCGGACCGTCGTGAGGAGGTCATCCAGTACGTCTATCGCAAGTACGGACGCTTCAACGCCGCCCAGGTCGCCAACGTCATCACCTATCGCCCCAAGTTCGCCGTCCGGGACATGGCGAAGGCACTAGGGCACAGTCCGGGTCAGCAGGATGCCTGGTCGAAGCAGATCGAACGGTGGGGTGGGCTGGTCTCCAGCGATGACCACGACATTCCCGAGTCCGTGGTGAGTCTCGCACAGGAAGTCCTGAAGTTCCCGCGGCACATGGGCATCCACTCCGGGGGGATGGTGCTGACCGACAGGCCCGTCGGTGAAGTATGCCCTATTGAGCATGGCCGAATGGAAGGCAGGACCGTCCTTCAGTGGGACAAGGACGACTGCGCATGGATGGGACTCGTCAAGTTCGACCTCCTGGGCCTAGGGATTCTCGCTGCCATCCAGTACAACTTCGACCTCGTTGAGCGGCACTTCGGGGAGAAATGGGAGCTGCACACCATCCCCAAGGAGGAACAGGGGGTCTACGACATGCTGTGTTTCGCGGATTCGGTGGGAGTCTTCCAGGTCGAGAGCCGCGCACAGATGGGTATGCTCCCACGCCTGCAGCCCCGTCAGTTCTACGATCTCGTCATCGAAGTGGCCCTCGTGCGGCCCGGTCCCATTCAGGGTGGAGCCGTCCATCCCTACATCAAGCGAAAGATGGGCGAGGAAGAGGTCCGGTACATCCATCCCGACCTCAAACCCGTCCTCGAGCGGACCCTTGGCGTACCCCTCTTCCAGGAACAGCTCATGCAGATGGCCATGGTGGTGGGTGGCTGCACCGGGGCCGATGCCGACCTGCTGCGCCGCGCCATGGGGTCCAAGCGCGGTGAGGAACGGATCGATTCGCTCAAGGCCAAGCTGTACAAGGGCATGGAATCCAACGGGATCACCGGCGCACTGGCGGACACCATCTACAACAAGATCCACGCCTTCGCGAACTTCGGGTTCGCGGAAAGCCATTCGATCAGCTTTGCCCTGCTGGTCTACGTCAGCGCTTGGTTGCGATTGCACTATCCCGGAGCGTTCCTCGCCTCGCTCCTACGCGCTCAGCCCATGGGGTTTTACTCACCACAGACACTCGTGGCGGATGCCCGGCGGCACGGCGCCGTCGTCCTGCGTCCGGACATCCTGCACTCCGGCGTGCATGCGGACCTGGAACCGCTGGAGGGCTTCGAACCTCCGGATGATCCTGGTGGACGCACCACCGGAATGGATTGCTGCACGGAGGACGAGCAAGCTCCGGTGGGTTACTTCGACCGGGACACTCCCTTTGATTCGACGGTGCACCGCCGTGACGGCAACTACGCGGTGAGGCTCGGCCTGGCCAGCGTGGAATCCCTCGGGGTGAAGCTGGCCGAGAAGATCGTCACCGAACGTGAACGGAACGGACCCTACGAGGACATGCCTGACCTCGCGCGGCGCACGGGTGTGAATGCAGGGCAGCTCGAGGCACTGTCCGCGTCGGGGGCCTTCGACTCCATGGGCCTGAGCCGGCGCGAAGCACTGTGGAATGCAGGGCCTGCATCCACCGAGCAGGAAGGACAGCTCAAGGGGACAGCGGTCTATATCCAACCTCCGCTGATGCCCGATCTCTCGGACATCGACAAGGTGGGATCCGACCTCTGGTCGACCGGCATCACCCCGGATGACCACCCGGTGCGCCATGCCAGGAACAGGCTGAAACGCCGCGGCGCCCTCACGGCCCTGGAACTGAGGACGGTGGAATCCGGCAGGCGGATCGAAGTCGCGGGCGTCGTGACACATCGGCAGAGGCCGGCGACCGCGAGTGGCATCACCTTCATGAACCTCGAGGACGAGACGGGGCTCGTGAACGTCATCTGCTCGGTGGGAGTCTGGCAGCGTTACCGCCGCGTGGCGCGCGAAGCGAGCAGCGTGATCGTGCGCGGTCTGCTCGAACGGTCCTCCGAGGGGATCGTCAACGTCGTGGCAGACCGTATCGAGGTGCTGCAGCTGAAGGCCACCACCAGATCACGGGACTTCCGCTGACGGGCACGGGCCCGCCAGCGGAAGCCCTGTGTCACTCGGTGTCGCGCGTCGTCTGTTCCGCCAGCGTGTCCCAGAAAGAGGTATCGGCGGAGTCGATCGAACCATCCGCGATGGCCCTCGCCGTGGCGTCGAGGGTCGTCACCGTCTGCTTGATCAGGTAGCCGTTGCTCTTCTGACCGAGTACGGCTGATTCATTGCTGTGGTCCGACATCCCGCGCATCTCGAACAGCAGTGTCGAGATGCCGTACTCGACGGCGATGCCGTTGCGGCTGATCGTCTCGGCAGATCCACCGACGTAGCGCCCGAGATGTCCCCAGCCCGTCGAATCCACGGCATCGAAGACGACGGCACCGAGCCGCTTCGATCCCTCCACCACGGCGGGTGACGCATTCCGCGTCGTCGGATAGAGGATCGAACCCGAGACGAGTTTGCCGTCCCGTTCGCTCTGCGTGCCCTGGTGGTGCAGGTCGATCATGTAGTCGATGTCGTAGGCGCTCATGACGTTCTCGTGCAGCGCCCGCGTCTCGGGCTGCACCTTGCCGACGTGATCCCGGTTGAGGTCCACCCCCACGGCGTTCGCCCGCGTGAGGTGCCGGCCACCATCAGCGATGTAGTCGTCGAGCGGGAAATCGACATCACCCATCGCACCATCGGGGTTGAGCATCGGCACGACCAGGATGTTGACGCCGTCCAACACGCCCTTCGTCTTCCCGGAGCCGAGATGCTTGATGAATTCGAGCGCGCCCTCTGTGGTCAGTTGCTCGTTGCCGTGCTGCTGCGTCAGGTAGAGGATGGTCGGGTTGTCCGGGTCGGTGATGTACTTCGCGAGGTAGAGGTCACGGCCCTTGACCGATTGCCCGATCACCTCCAGCTCCATCGCCTGCTGCCGGGCGTCCTGCTTCTGGAGCTCGGCGACCATTTCGTCGTAGGTGTGCAGGATCGAGGTGTTGATGGTCTCGTTCCCGCCGTAGTTCGGCCCCTCGCCCACCGCGATCGCGGGTGCTGCGGCCGTTCCCGATGCCAGCAGGGCTGCAAGCGATAGAGCGGCGATCGTCCTGGAACGGCGGGTGGCCCTGGTTGTCCTCATGCTCGGTCTCCTTCGAAGTGCGGATGCGATGGAGTCAGCTAAACGGCGGCCGTTGCTTGTGTCAATCAAATACTTCGCATACTGGCTTTTCGAAGTGGGTGAGGATATAAGGAAGGACCCCCACTCAGTGGAGGCCCTTCCATGTACTGCACTGTGCGCGAGGGGGGATTTGAACCCCCACACCCTTTCGGATACTGGCACCTGAAGCCAGCGCGTCTGCCGTTCCGCCACTCGCGCAATTCGAGATTCCAACTCCGCGCACCAGGCGCAAGAGATGTGAACAGCAGAAACAAGCATAGCCGAGCGCAGGCGCAATTACCTAAACCGCACCGCGATCACGGCTCGAGGGCGATTCTGGGCAACTCGACGAGGCCCCGATCGTTAGGACAAAGTAATGCTCCGAATGGTCGCTTGGAGCTCATTACCAGACGCTCCCAGTAGTATCGGATGGAAGATGCCCGGCTGGACCATGCCGTCCGGAGGACCGGGAGAAGCCCCGCCGCACACCGCGGGCTGGGCCCGAAACCGATGTGCGACAGGGGGAGGAGGCGAAATGGGCATTCTCGACAACGTGGAGCGCGGACTCGAAAAGCTGGTCCGCGGTGCGTTCTCCACGGGCTCCCGCTCCGAGGTGCAACCCCTCGAGATTGCCAGCGCGCTGCGCAAGGAACTCGACAACCGCTCCCTCGTCCTCTCGCAGGGCCGTACCCTCGCACCCAATGTCTTCACTGCGCGCTTGTCCGACTCCGACTTCGAGCGTGCCCAGCAATGGGGCTCCGCCCTGGCCGAGGAACTCTGCGACGTCGTCATCGCCCATGTGAACAGCCAGCAGTACAGTCTGCAGGGCCCGGTCCGCGTCTCGTTCGAGCACGATCCCGAATTGAAAGCCGGAATTTTCGAGATCGATTCATCGATCGAGAAGCAGGCCGCCCCCCGGAGGTCCGCCGGCCCCGCAGCACCGACAGCACCCCGCCGCCAGCCCACTCGGTACCAGCCCATCCTCGAGATCGACGGCAGGCGATACTCGATCAACTCGGGGTCCATCGTGCTCGGGAGGTCGTCGGAGGCGGACATCCTCGTCGACGACACGGGTGTGTCGAGGCGCCATCTGGAGATCCGTGCGCAGGACGGCCGGGTCTACGCCGTCGACCTCGGCTCCACCAACGGTAGCTACGTCAACGGACAGCGCGTCAATGGGCAGGCCGAATTGACGGACGGCTCCGTCATCACCATGGGTCGCTCCCGCCTGACCTTCCGTCTCGTGCCGGCCCAGAACGGGGGTGTCCAGCGATGAGTGAGGCCGGAGAGCTGACCGTCACGCTTCTGCGCTTCGGTTTCCTGATCCTGCTGTGGGCCCTGGTCCTCAGCACGGTCGGAGCGCTGCGTCGCGACCTCGCGGTCGGACGCCGCAACAAGGTCGGTACCCCTACGGCGCGCGAGATCCGGAAGAACCCCGATCTGGGGGAGGAACCGGCGCCCGCGCGGACTCCCGCCCGAACGCTCGTCGTCACGGAGGGTCCGCTCACCGGAACCACACTGGACCTCGCGGCGAGCCCTATTCTGCTCGGCCGTGCGCAGGAGGCCACCCTCGTCCTCGAGGACGACTACGCATCGGGCCGCCACGCGCGTCTGTTCCCGCAGGGCAGCCGCTGGTTCATCGAGGACCTAGGCTCCACCAACGGCACCTACCTTGCGGGCACGCAACTCACGCGCGCACTGCCGGTCGAGCCCGGCGTCCCCATCCGGATCGGTAAGACGGTCATCGAATTGAGGCCGTAGGCGTGCCGCTTGCCATGAGGTTCGCCGCCCGCTCGGACGTGGGCATGGTGCGTGCGAAGAACGATGATTCCGCCTACGTGGGCCGATACCTCGCTGTCGTAGCCGACGGCATGGGCGGGCACGCCGGCGGCAATGTCGCCTCCGCCTCGACAGTCCTGGACCTCGTACACCTCGATCACGCCGAGCACGCCGGAGCCGCCGCGACTCATCTTGCCGACGAGATCCAGACCGCGAACTCGCTGCTCTCCGAACTCGTGGCCGCCAATCCCCAACTGGCGGGCATGGGAACCACCGTGACGGCCATCCTGCTCGAGGACGCAAAGCTGCAACTCGCGCACATCGGCGATTCACGGGCATACCGCCTGAAGAACGGGATTTTCGAGCAAATCACCAAGGACCACACCTTCGTCCAGCGGCTCATCGACGAGGGACGGCTCCGGCCCGAGGAAGCGGAGATCCATCCGCACAAGAACGTGCTGATGCGGGTCCTGGGAGACGTCGACGCGAGTCCTGAACTGGACCTCGAGGAGTTCGACGCCGAACCCGGAGAGCGCTGGCTGCTCTGCTCCGACGGCCTCAATGCTGTCCTCAACGACCGCGTGGTGGAGCAGGTCATGCGCGAAACCACGAGCATCCGTGACTGCGTCAACACGCTCGTCGACCTCACTCTGGCCGGTGGTTCGCCGGACAACATCACAATTGCCGTGGTCGAGGTCATCGAAGCGGACGACGGCGACGACGCGCCGCCGGCGTCGATGCCCCCTGCCCGAGAGGCGGCGGGCGAACGAGAAAAGCCTCCGGTCGACAGTGCGGATGCTCTCCCCACCGAGATCGACCAGAAGGGCGACCTCCCCGGCACCGCTATCCGGGCAGACATCATCCGGCAGGACCTCCTGACGAGGCCCCACATTTTGGTGGGATCCGCCGCGCTCGCTACCGAGACGGGCCAGATCCCGATCGTGACACAGCGATCCGCAGAACGCCGGGCCGCGATGATGCTCACTCACCGGGCCGATCCGGACAACCCGGACGACGGCGCCGACGACGCGCCTACCCGGAAGCGGCGCTGGCTCATGCCGGCGTTCCTCTCGCTGATGGCCCTCATCCTGATCACCGTCCTCGGTCTCGGCTACACCTGGACCCAGACGCGGTACTACGTTGCCGAGACGGACAACAGGGTTGCCATCTACACCGGTGTTCCCCAGCGGATAGGACCGGTCAGCCTCAGCGAGCTGTACGAGACGACGGACATACCCGTCTCGAACCTGCCCGAGTACCAGCGGTCCCAACTGTCGAGCACGCTGCCCGCGGCCAGCCTGGAAGAAGCCGAGCGGATCGTCGGTGACCTCCGCTCCGAGCTGCGGGCCGTCTCCTGCGATCCCGAGGGAAGCGGTACTGCGACCCCTACGCCGGTCCCCACCGCCAGCGCCTCTCCTACTGCGGGCCCCACTCCCAGCCCGTCGACCAGCGCACCTCCCCAGGCAGGTCCGACGAGAGAGCCGAGCGCTGGCGCGTCCGCGGCTGCCTCTCCGGATTCCAGCGCATCGGCCGGCGCCGCGCCTACCGCTGATCCCCCATCCCAGGCCATCGAGTGCGGAGGTGCAGCACATGAGTGACGTCCTGACGGCCCCTCGGTCGAGGCGCAACATCGAGCTCCTCCTTCTACTCCTCGCGCTGGCTGTCGCATTCGTCGCCAACTATCTGGCGGGAAGCGGTCGCGAGGACGCCCTCGGTGACTACTTCTGGTCGCAGGCTCTGACCCTCGGACTCATGGGTTTGTTCATCCACATCGTCCTGCGGGTGCGAGCAAAGTATGCCGATCCAGTCATATTGCCGATCGTCATCGCGCTCAACGGCATAGGGCTGGCGATGATTCACCGACTCGATCTGTCCGCCTCCATGGCGAATCCGAACTTCACACCGGTCGCGCCGCAGCAGGTCCTGTGGACCGCAGTTGCGATCGGCGCTGCCGCGATCCTCCTCATCCTGTTGCGAGACCATCGGATTCTTCGGCGGTTCACCTACATCTCGCTGATCGTCAGCGCCATCCTGCTTCTCCTGCCACTCACCCCGCTCGGCCTGGAAATCAACGGTGCCCGCATCTGGATCTCGGTGGGAATCGGCACGTTCCAGCCGGGAGAGGTCGCCAAGATCACCCTCGCTATATTCTTCGCAGGGTATCTTTCGACCAACCGTGACCTCATCCTCCTCGCGGGGAAGAAGATCGGTCCTCTCCAGCTTCCGCGCTTCCGCGACCTCGCGCCGATGGCGGCAGCCTGGCTCGTCAGTATCGGCGTGCTCATCTTCCAGCGTGACCTCGGGTCCTCCATCCTCTTCTTCGGGCTCTTCATGGTCATGATCTACGTCGCGACGAGCCGGGTGAGCTGGGTGTTGATCGGGCTGGCGATGATCGGCGTCGGAGTCTTCGTCGCTCTGGAACTGTTCAGCCACGTCGCGCTCCGGTTCGACTCCTGGATCAACGCCTTCGCACCCGAGGTCTACAACAGGGCGCCGGGTGGAAGCGCGCAAGTGGTGCAGGGCCTGTTCGGTCTCGCCAACGGTGGCCTCATCGGCACCGGACTCGGCGAGGGACGGCCGGA
Organism: Arthrobacter sp. B1805; assembly: GCF_002929745.1. Taxonomy (GTDB): domain Bacteria; phylum Actinomycetota; class Actinomycetes; order Actinomycetales; family Micrococcaceae; genus Arthrobacter_D. The sequence continues at coordinate 96,979 of NZ_PJIQ01000002.1, read as the reverse complement.
CCTCGTCACCTATGCCAACAGCGACATGATCATCGCCGCGCTCGGCGAGGAGTTGGGACTCATCGGCATCGTCGCGATCGTGATGCTGTACGTCCTGCTCGTGTCACGCGGCATCCGCGCCGCACTCGGCACCAAGGACGGCTTCGGCAAGCTCCTGGCGTGTGGCCTGTCCTTCACCATCGCCCTCCAGTGCTTCGTGGTAATCGGTGGAATCACCCGACTGATCCCCCTGACGGGCCTCACCACGCCCTTCATGTCCGCAGGCGGGTCCTCGCTGCTGGCGAACTGGCTCATCGTCGCCCTGATCCTGCTCATCTCGGAGACGGCACGACGACCTGCGCCTTCGGGTCCGATGAAGGATTCGTTCCCCGAGGCCCTCGGCGTGAACGGGAAGCCCGTGAGAAAGACCACCGCCGAGGAGGCCACCCGATGAACCAGGCCATCCGCAGCGCATGGGTCGTCGCCATCGCGATGTTCGCGCTCGTCCTCGGCTCTCTGACCTACGTCCAGTTCTTCCAGGCGCAGGAGCTCAATGACAACGACTGGAACAGCCGACAGTTGTACCAGGACTTCGGCCGGCAGCGCGGGGCCATCCTCGTCGACGGTCGCGCCATCGCCGAGTCCGTCCCGTCGAACGACGAGTTCAACTACCAGCGCGTGTACAACGAGCCGGAGCTGTACGCCCACCTCACGGGCTATTACTCGCTCTCCCTGTCGTCCACGCAGCTGGAGGCCGAACAATCGGAGATCCTGGCGGGCACCAGCAGCTCGCTGTTCTACGACCGCGTCGTACGAATGTTCTCGGGTGTCGACTCACAGGGCGCATCCATCGAACTGACCATCGATCCGGAAATCCAGCGGCTGGCCTTCGACCTGATCCCCGAAGGCCAACGCGGTTCCATCGTGGTCATGGAGCCCTCCACCGGCAACATCCTCGCGATGGTCTCCAAACCCTCGTACGATCCCAACCTCCTGTCGGGCCATGACACCGCGATCATCGAGGAGAACGCTGCGAGGCTCTCCGAGCAACCCGGTCTGTCGATCTACATGAACCCCGCGACGCAATCACTGGTTGCCCCCGGCTCCGTCTTCAAGCTCATCGATGCCGCTGCGGCTCTCGAGTCCGGTCAGTACGACGCCGAATCCGAGATTCCGAACCCTCCTGCCCTGGAGTTCCCCGGCACCGGATACGCCCTGCCGAACTTCGTCACGGGCGGTTGTGCAAGCAGGAGCACCGCAGACCTCGAGTTCGCGCTGGAACAGTCCTGCAACACTCCCTTCGCGCAGATCGCGCTCGAACTGGGGGAGGAAGCGATCCAGGATCAGGCCGCCAAGTTCGGTTTCGGCGAGGCACTGCAGATCCCCACACAGGTCGTAGCCAGCGACTTCCCATCGGACCTGGCGGATACCGAACTGGCGCAGTCCGCCATCGGGCAGTTCGATACCCGGGTGACGCCGCTCCAGATGGCGATGGTGGCCTCGGCCATCGCCAATGGCGGCCAGCAGATGAAACCCCAACTGATCAAGTCCATCCGCGCGGCGGATCTCGAACTGATCGAATCGCCCGAACCGGAGGTGCTCCGCCAGTCGGTCAGCCAGGAGACGGCCGATCAGCTCACGGACTGGATGGTCAATGTGGTGGACAACGGGACCGCCACCGCAGCACAGGTCCCGGGTGTGCAGGTCGCCGGGAAGACCGGGACGGCCGAGGTCACCGAAACCGGTGACAACGCCTGGTTCACGGGCTTCGCCCCGGCCGACAACCCGCAGGTAGCACTTTCGATCGTGATGGAGAACGTGGACATTCCCACTGGTCAGCAATTGACCTCACCCAGTGCCAAGAGACTCATAGAGGCGGTGTTGAGCAGATGAGGCCCACGTCAGGAATCACTCTGGGCGGCAGGTTCGAACTGACCGAGCGCATCGCCATCGGCGGTATGGGCGAGGTCTGGAAGGCACGTGACCAGATCCTCGGTCGGATCGTGGCGATCAAGATCCTGAAGGAGGAGTACTCGGGCGACCCGGCGTTCCTCAACCGCTTCCGTGCCGAGGCGCGCCACACGGCGCTGCTCAACCACGAGGGCATCGCCAACGTCTTCGACTACGGCGAAGAGGGCGGCTCGGCCTACCTGGTCATGGAACTCGTGCCAGGTCAGCCCCTCTCCGCCGTGATCGAGAAGGAGCGGGTGCTCTCTCCCGACCGGACACTCTCGATCATCGGGCAGACCGCCACGGCTCTCGCCGTTGCACACCGCCAGGGCCTCGTCCACCGCGACGTGAAGCCGGGGAACATCCTCGTGATGCCCGATGGTCGGGTCAAGATCACCGACTTCGGCATCGCCCGATTGGCTGATCAGGTCCCCCTGACAGCGACCGGACAGGTCATGGGTACCGCCCAGTACCTCGCGCCCGAGCAGGCAACGGGTCAGCCGGCAACCGGCTCCTCGGACATCTACGCCCTCGGTGTCATCGGGTACGAACTGCTCGCCGGGCGCCGTCCGTTCTCCGGTGAGTCCCAGATCGCGATCGCCCTCGCACAGGTCAATGACGCACCCCCGCCCCTGCCGGAATCGATCCCGCGTCCCGTGCGGGCCCTCATCGCTTCCATGCTGGCGAAGGACCCCGCGGACCGACCGGCCGACGCCGAGTCGCTGGCACGCGCTGTGGACGCCATCCGCGCCGGTGACATCCGGCAGGCAGAAGCAGCAGTTCCGGGCATGCTTGCGTTCGCCGCCGGTGGCGACGCCGCAACTGCGGCGGTGCCGCGCCAGGACACACAGGCGACGACGGCGGTTCCCGCACCGACGACGTCGGCCCTGCCCACGGTTGCCGCACCTGCCGCAGCCGGCGCCGCGGCCGGTATCGCCGCGTCCCGGGACTGGTCGGAAGAGGACGTCGATGCCGCCGATCCCGCACCGGCATACGGCCGGGAGGACGAGAACAGGCGGAGCCCGTGGCTCATTCCGCTCATCGTTCTGCTGCTGCTGGCCCTGATCGCCATCGCCTTCCTGGTCCTTCAGCCGCTGTTGGCCGGAGACGACAGTGACAACGCTCCCGCGACGACGACATCCGCAAGCGCCACCCCGTCCCGGTCGCGGACGCCCAGCCCTTCCCCGTCGTCCTCATCGGCGACACCCTCGCCGTCCCCGAGCACGGAGGACGCGGACGAGGTCATCATCACGCCGAGCCAGTACCTGGGCCGCCCGGAGGCGCAGGTCGCCGCGGAGCTCGGAGCCCTCGGCTTCCGGGTGGTGACTCAGCGCGAGCCGTCCGCCGAGTACGCTGCCGGACTGGTCTTCGCCGTGGAGCCCGTCGGTACGCTGCGGACCGGTGAGACGATCACCATCACGTCGTCGACCGGCCCCGAACAGGTCACCGTACCCGCTGGGCTACAGGGACGGTCGGCCACCGAGGTGGAAGCCATCCTCGTGGAACTCGGACTCGTGCCCGTCAACACCGGCTCGCAGCAGTCGGCGGAGCCGGCCGGCACTGTTCTCGCCCTGAACCCCGGTGCCGGATCCGTCCTGCCGGCGGGTTCGAGTGTCGGGTACACGGTGTCCTCCGGTCCGCCTCCCTCGCAACCTCCCGCGAGTCCCACGAGCCCGAGCAGCCCGACCCCTTCGCCGACCACGACGTCCGGGCCATGACCCGCCTGGAGAGCCCGCGACGGAAGGATAGGCGATGATGGCGACAGAGCGCATCCTGAACGGCCGCTACGAGGTCCGCGAACTCATCGGCCGGGGAGGCATGGCCGACGTGCATCTCGGCCACGACCTCCGGCTCGGTCGGTCGGTGGCCATCAAGGTACTCCGGCAGGATCTCGCCCGTGATCCCCTCTTCCAGTCGCGCTTCCGTCGGGAGGCGCAGGCCGTGGCCGGCCTGAACAACCCGAACATCGTCGCCGTCTACGACACCGGCGAGGAGGAGATCCCGGACCGCCCGCAGCATGAGGTGCGTGTGCCCTTCATCGTGATGGAGTACGTCGAGGGCCGCACGCTGCGTGACCACGTCAAATCCGGAGACCTGACGCCCGAGGCCAGCATCTCGTACCTCACCGGGGTCCTCGGCGCGCTCGAATACAGCCATAAGGCAGGGATCGTCCACCGGGACATCAAACCCGCCAACGTCATGATCACGCCCGACGGTGCGGTCAAGGTCATGGATTTCGGGATCGCGCGCGCGATCGCCGACTCTCAGGCCACGATGACGCAGACACAGGCCGTCCTGGGCACGGCGCAGTACCTGTCGCCCGAGCAGGCCCGCGGCGAGACGGTGGATGCCCGCAGTGACCTGTACTCGGCGGGGTGTTTGCTGTTCGAGCTGCTGACCGGGCGTCCGCCGTTCGTCGGCGACAGTCCCGTGTCCGTCGCGTATCAGCACGTGCGCGAGGAACCGCCCGTGGCCAGTAGCCTCAACCCGGCGGTGACGCCGGCCCTCGACTCCGTGCTCGCGAAAGCACTGCAGAAGGACCGCGAACACCGCTTCCAGGATGCGGCCTCCTTCAGGAACGCGTTGTCGGACGCCGCACGGGGCGTCGTCGTCGCGGGCGGTGCCGGAGCAAGCACCGAGGCGATGGATGTGGCCGCTCCCCGTACGCGTACAGCAACTATCGGCGCTGCACTGTCGACTGCGTCCTCCGACTCGGAAGCAGCCGGACCGCACACACGGGCCATGACCAGTATCACGGCCGGACGCGTCGGCCAGGAGGACGTGCACGACGACCGGTTCGACCTCCTGCATGCGTCCGACGAGACCGACCACCGTCAGGATCGGCGCCGCACGTCATCGAGGGCCGCCTGGATCACGGTATTCTTCGTCGCCGTGCTGCTCGTCCTCGCCGGGGGATACTTCGTGCTCAACGACGTCGCCAACAATCAGCCTGCGGCGGAGGTCACCACCGTCGTCGTTCCCGACCTGGCGGGCATGGCCGAGGCCGACGCCCGCGACGCGATCGTGGACGTCGGGCTGGTCCCGTCCACGGATGAAACGTACAACGCGTCCGTCGAGGCCGGGGACGTCATCAGTTCCGACCCGTCTGCGGGTGCTTCCGTCGAGAGGGAGTCGCGCGTCAACATCACGGTGTCCCTCGGACCCGCCAACGTGGTGCTGCCCGAGAGCCTCGCCGGGCTGACGGAGTCTTCTGCCCGTGACGCGCTCGAGGAACTCGGTTTGCGTGGCGGCGAGATCACAGAGGAGACCAGCGCGGACGTCGCGGAGGGCAGGGTCATCACCACAAGCCCCCAGGCGGGGCAGACCGTGCCTGTCGGGAGTGCAGTGGATCTTGTGTTGTCCAACGGCAAGGTGACCGTTCCGCTGCTGACCGACCTGACCGTCGAGCAGGCGCAGGCCCTCCTCGCCGATCCTGCCGTGCAGCTCCCTTTCACCGTCCGTGAGGTCGAGAACAGCGTCGTGGCACCCGGTATCGTCACTGCGCAATCCGCACCGGCGAGGACCGAGGTGGACCAGGGAACGGAGATCGTGCTCACCGTGGCGAAAGCGCCCGCCGTCGAGCCGTCACAGGAGCCGGCGGAGAGCCCGAGCAGCGAGCCTACCGAGGATTCCGCCGGTTCATCGAAGCCCCGCTCGACGCAGGGCGCCGAGAACCAGTCGAAACCCCGACCCACGGAGGGCAGGGACTAGCGCGCAATGAGCGGGCTGAGTCCTTTCGCCTTGGTTGCTGCACCCTCGAGGCCGAGCGATTCGAGCCAGTTCCCCAGCATCTGATAACCGCCCTCGGTGAGGACGGACTCCGGGTGGAACTGCACGCCGCACAGGGGCGCGGTCTTGTGCTCGAGGCCCATGATGATGCCGCTGGCTGTCCGTGCTGTCACCGTGAGGTCGGCCGGGACGTCATCACTGACTGCCGCGAGCGAGTGGTACCGCGTGGCCGTGACAGGCGAGGGGAGCCCTGCGAAGACGCTGGTCGCGTCGTGCTCCACGAGGGAGGTCTTGCCGTGCATGAGCTCGGGAGCGTGGGTCACTGTGCCGCCGTATGCCTCCGCGAGTGCCTGATGACCCAGGCAGACGCCCAGCATCGGCTTGGCATGCGCGCCGCACCACTTGATGAGGTCCACACAGACGCCTGCCTCGCCGGGGGTGCCCGGTCCGGGGGAGATCAGCACCCCATCGCGAGAGGCAGCCATGTCCGCTGCCTCGGCCAGGGTCATGTCGTCGTTGCGGACCACGGTCGTCTCCGCGCCGAGTTCCTGGAGGTACCCGACGAGTGTGTAGACAAAGCTGTCGTAGTTGTCGACGACGAGGATTCTGGTGGTGTGAGCCATGAGCTACGGGGAACCAATCGTTGAATCTGTGAGCGGATTGAACTGCGAGACCCAGGGAAACACGAAGACCATCAGCACTGCGACGGCCGCGAGGACGAGGATCAGCGAGAGGATAACGCGCATCCAGAGCGGACCGGGGAGGGCCCGGAATATCCATCCATACATCGCGACTATCCCTGTCCTGCTGCGCGGGCTACCTGCTCCGCGATCTCGGGTGGCGGGCCGGCATCCGAAGGACGCCATGACTCCATGACCGAATAAGCAATAATACGCTCCTGCGCACCGAAGCGCGGATTGCAGCTGGTCAGGGTGAGGATCCTGTCCACGGGTTCAGCGGCCGGATCGGTGGGCACCGGCGCGATGACGTCTGCGCGATCCGGCAGGACGATCTCGGTGTTGCGGAATACATAGGTATAGAAACCGTCCCGCGTCTGCACGTAGATGCGGTCGCCCGGGACGAGCGTGTGGATCTGGTCGAGTACCTGGCCGTGGGTCTGCCGGTGCCCGGCAAGCGCGAAGTTCCCGACCTCACCCGGCGCGCCGGTGCCGGGGTAGTGGCCGAGACCGAGGTTGTCGAGGACGTCCGTCCCTACACCTGCCGACACCGGCCGTGAGTATTCGGCGCCGAACCGGGGTATGTAGACGACTCCGAAAGTTCCCTCGAGATCGGTCGGGGAGAGAACGACGGGCTCACCGAAGTCCCGGACCTCGACGTCGTCAGTCGCCTCGCGTCCGGAATCGATCGCGGGCACATCGGCGAAGAACTGCTCGAGGGCCTGCTCCTGCTTGATACCCGAGTCGATGTTGGTCCACCACAATTCCCAGCCGACGAAGAGCAGGAGGACGATCCCTGCGGTGATCAGCAGCTCTCCCAGGACTTGGATGATCGACTGGAGCACCGACCGGCGACGCCTCGCCGCCCTCGGGCGCCTGGTCGCGTTTCCAGGTGCCGGATCGAGGGTTGACCTGACCACTGCCGCTCCTGCCACTCGGGATGCACCGGTATCCGGCGGTTCTTGGCTAGAATCGTTCGGAAAGCCGGGCCGCCGGATGGTGTTGTTCCCTCAGGATAGCCTGCGGGAACGGACGCCCTGCGGCGGCCCGCGAGACCACCGGCGCTGCTGATCAGCAGTCGTGCCCTGTCGAGGAGAAGTCGTGCCCGAGTCGAAGCCCCGCAAGAGAGCCACCTCCGCTGCACCTGCTGCAAAGTCGTCGCAGCCCAAGCCGAACCCGGTCTGGTACAAGCCGGTCATGTTCGGCCTCATGATCATCGGGCTTCTGTGGATCATCACCTTCTACATCTCGGAGTCCACTCTTCCGGTGGCTGCCTGGGGATCATGGAACATCCTCGCCGGTTTCGGGATCGCGATCGTCGGCTTCCTCATGACGACCCGCTGGCGGTAGTCCGGACTGTTCCCGGAACCTGTGCTGATAAAGAAAGCACTGTGCACACGCTGTGCATGAAGTTATCCACAGATGTGCACAGTGCTGTTGATGGGTCAGGAACGGGTCCTAGATTCCGGGGAACGGATATCCACAGGTGTGGAATTACATGTGTGTAAGTTATCCCCCGTGTGGATAACTGGTGTGGATAACGCAGTGGGGCCGGTACCAGGTACCGGCCCCACTGACGCTTCGAGCAGGCTAGAACGGTAGGAGTGACACTCCCACGAAGGTGGACAGAGCCAGGAGTACGACGACGCCCCCGAGGCCGAGCCACTGCAGCTGAGCCTGGCGTGCACCTTTCGGCGCATAGGCGATCACGGCAGCACAGGCCGCACCGGCGAGGAGACCACCGAGGTGGGCCTGCCACGCGATGTTCGGCACGAGGAAGCCGACTACTGCATTGATCGCTATCAGGACGACGATCTGCCGCACGTCGCCGCCCCGCCGGCGTTGCACGATGAACAACGCTCCGAACAGGCCGAAGACAGCACCGGATGCACCGACGACGTACTGCATGGGTCCGCTGAGCAACAGGACGCCGACAGATCCTCCTACCGCCGAGATGAGGTACAGCGCCAGGAATCGCGCGCGGCCCATGGCGGGCTCGAGTACCTTGCCCAGGATGTAGAGCACGTACATGTTGAGCGCGATGTGCAGGAAGGATCCCTGCGAATGGAGGAACGCCGCGGTCACCATGCGCCAGGGTTCAGCGGGAATGACTCCCCCTGCGCCCGCGGTGAACACGGGCGCGTAGGAAAAGCTCCGGGTGATTCCAGGCAAAACGAGCTGGAGCAGGAACACCACGACGCATAGACCGATGAGCGTGTAGGTGACGACCATGGTGTTCCCGCGCGCGACGCCCCCGAACGCGTTCTTGTACGCAGGCGCACTCGCCGCCTGTTCGCGCACGCAATCCACGCACTGGAATCCGACGGCGGCCGGCCGCTGGCACTCCGGGCAGGCGGGACGGCCGCACCGCTGGCATCTCACATAGCTGACGCGGTCCTGGTGCCTCGGGCACACCGGAGCCTGCTGGCTGCCTGCGTCAGGCGCGGGCACACCGTAGGACATTCGGCTAGAGCTGTTCCACGGTGATGCTCTCGATCACGACGTCGTCGAGGGGCTTGTCCCTCATATCGGTCGCGATCGCATTCAGCTTGTCGACCACCTTGCGGGACTCCTCGTCCGTGACATCACCGAAGATCGTGTGCTTACCCTGCAACCAGGTGGTCGGCACCGAGGTGATGAAGAACTGGGATCCGTTGGTGCCGCGACCACCCTGGAGCCCTGCGTTGGCCATCGCAAGCTTGTAGGGCTCGTTGAAGGTGAGGTCGGGGTTGATCTCGTCGTCGAACTTGTAGCCCGGCCCGCCGATGCCCTGGCCCAGCGGATCCCCTCCCTGAATCATGAAGTCCTTGATGATGCGGTGGAAGATCGTGCCGCTGTAGAGGGGGGCGTTGCTCTCCTCGCCGGTCTGCGGGTGGGTCCAGGTGATCTCACCGGTGGCGAGTCCTACGAAGTTCTTCACCGTCTTCGGGGCGTGGTTGCCGAAGAGGTTGACCTTGATGTCGCCCTGGTTCGTGTGGATGGTGGCTGTGGCAGTTGGGATAGCAGTCATGGGGCCATTCTTCCACGCGGCTCCTGACAATAAGCTGGAGGAGACCTATTCCGCGCACAGTGAAAGGTCCGGGAAACAGAGTATTTGCGGACTGAGCTGATAGCACCCCCTGCCCATGCAACGTAGGCTGATCAGAACGAGCAACCATCCCCTGGAGGTCTTTGTGAAGAAGAACGTACCTGTCACCCACGAACTCGAGGAGAGCGCCGCTCTTGCAGCAGCATTCGCTGCTGGAGTGGTGGCAGCCCGCGAGTGGGCATCCCCTCACGTCGACGCCGCCTACGGCTGGGCGAAGCCCCGCTGGGAGAAGGGCATCGAGACCGCCGGACCGGCTCTGCAGGAGACCGTCCGCAAAGCGGCCGAAGGTATCTCAAGTGGCATCGCCGTCGTCACCCCCAAGATTCAGGACGGAATCGACAGCGTCGGCCCGCGCATCACGCAGGTCATCGACGAGACGACTCCTCGGATCCAGGAAACGCTCGACAAGGCTACTCCCGTGCTGAACTCCGCGAAGGGCAAGGTCGTCGACGACTACCTGCCCGCGTTGTCGAGCAAGCTCGGGGAAGCCGCCGACACCGCCTCGCGATCGCTGGCTGCCGCCACTGTGCCTCCCGTCGTCGAGAAGGCAGTCACGAAGGTGACCGGCGACAAGAACACCGTCAAGAACGCACAGAAACGCCTCGTCGCCGCGACCCTGCAGGCGTCCAAGGAGCTCAACCGGAGCCAGGCGAAGAAGTCCGGCAAGGGCTGGTTGATCTTCGGCATCATCTCAGCTGCGATCGTTGCAGGCGTCGCCGCCTGGCGGGCTTCCAAGCCCGTCGAGGATCCCTGGAAGACACCGGCCCCGATCAGGACGACCCCTGCGGGATCCGGCGAGAACTCGCAGGACGCAAAGGACGTCGTGTCGAGCATCAAGGAGGCGGCAGAGCGTGCCGCGACGTCCGACAACGACACGGGGGAGTCCAAGGACAAGCCCGCCCACGCTGCGGAAGCAGTCGCTGACCGGGCGAAGGATGTCACGGAAACCGCCAAGCATGCCGCGAAGCCATCCGACGGCACTCAGGCCTGACAGAACCGAGCATCGCGACGACGAAGACCCCCGGGCAGACGCTCGGGGGTCTTCTTGTTCCCGTACTCCGCGCTACTCACCGCCGAGAACAGGCGGGGGAGCGGCGATGCCCTCCTGGCCGAGCGTTCTACGGCGGCTGCGCCGCCTCTGCTGTCCACGGATCACGACCGCCAGACCGACGAGAATCAGTGCGAGACCACCGTAGGTGCCGGCTGGTAGTTTCTCCCCGAGGAAGACCGCTGCCAGGATCGCGGCACCGGGTATCTCCAGCAGGATGATCATCGACACCACGAGCGGGCTCATGACAGCCAGCAAGTGGTTGAAGACCGAGTGGCCCATGATCTGCGCAAGCAGCGTCACGGCAAGGATGCCGGCCCAGGCCGCTGGAGTGAACCCGATGATCGGCTGGTTGGTCACCGCGCACATGCCGAGAAGGATCACGGCGCATGCCCCGTAGCACAGGGTCGTGTAGGTGCCGGTGGATAAGGTCCTGCGGGCAGCGGCACCTGCCATCTGGTAGATACCGGCCAGCGCGCCTCCCGCCAGAGCGAGGATGTCCCCCAGCAACGCCTCACGCGACAGGGAGAGATCGAATCCGGTGATGATGACTACGCCGACGAAGGCGACAGCCAGTCCCGCAACCACCGTCCCCTGGGCCCTCGACCCGAGCAATGCGTCGAAGAGCGCGATCCACGCCACCTGAAGGCACACCAGCGCCGTCGCCGCAGCGACCGAGGTGAGCTTGAGAGCCGTGATGAAGCAGGCGAAGTGGAGCGCGAGTGCCGCCGCTGCGATAGCGAGGCGCCGGCAGTCCGCTCGAGTCAGTGCCGCGAACTCCGCCCGCTTGGACACAGCGGCGGGTCCGCCCATCAGAACGGCCCCCAACAGGTTGCGCCAGAAGGCGATGGCGAGCGCGGGAGCAGCTGTCGCAGCCATGATGGGCCCTGAAGCGGACACGCCGATGACACCGAGGATCGAAAGGAAAACTGTCACCGGGCAACCCTATTCCACACCGTTCCGGGGTCACCGACACACGTCTTAAAGCAGGGAAGTCCCGGTCGTATGACCGGGACTTCCCTTTCGGTGGAGGCACGGGGACTCGAACCCCGAACCCCCTGCTTGCAAAGCAGGTGCGCTACCAATTGCGCCATGCCCCCGAAATGAACCTCGTCCAGTATAACTGCACCGGACAACCGTTCTCGCTACGCGACGTCGTCCGTCGCATTGCTCCAAACACCCTTGCTCTTCTCGGCATCCTGCCACCGCTTGTACACCAGGACGCCTGCTGCAGCCGCTGCCGCAATGAGCAACTTCTTCACAACAGTCTCCTTGCAGGTACCTGCGAGTGATGGATCCGTGGGCGTACCAGGACTTGAACCTGGGACCTCTTCGTTATCAGCGAAGCGCTCTAACCGCCTGAGCTATACGCCCCGATACCTCTTCGGGCCGAGATACGACTTTACAGTAGTGTCTCGCCATTCTTCAAATCGCTCTCAGGCGACGAAGAGGCCGGTCTCCTAGTCGTCGGTCAGCGTCACGCCGATTCCGCCGACCAGGGTGGACGAGATGTTGTAGAGCACCGCGGACAGCATGGCCAGCGCAGTCAGGAGCACCACGTTCACCACGGCGATGATCGTGGCGAAGGACAACACCTGCGGCAGGGAAGCGAACTGGCGGAGATCGAACCCGCCACTCTCCGAACCGGCGATCTCCCGCAGGAGCTCGTTGACGCCGTCGAAGATCCCGGTCAGGTCCAGAACGGTCCAGATGACGAAGGAGGCCACCACGGTCACGATCCCGAGTGCTACCGACAGCAGGAACGACATCTTGAGAACGGACCACGGGTCCACTTTGCTGACAAGAAGCCGAGCCTTGCGGGCTTTCGCCTTCGGAGCCGGCTTGACCAGTCCAGGACGCTGTCCCGGACGGGCTCCCTGTCCTCCCGCTGACGCAGGGCGCTGGGCGGGACGAGCGGGAGCATTCACCCGCGGAGGAGCAGCGGACGTCCGCACTTGTCCACTGGGACCTCGCGGGTTGGTGTTGGCCGAGCTCACTCGCTACCTCCGTGTTCCGGCGACTCAGCGTCAGGCTCAGCCGTTTCCTCTGTCGACAACCGTACTTCATCGGCTGTGAACTCCGCAGGTTCCTCCTGCGGCGTGACCGTATCGATAACGTCGACGTCAGGGCTCGCTTCGGAGGGATCCTCGATCAACCCCTCCTCGACGGCAACGCTACGCTCACTGTTGCGGGCCACGGCGATGATGCGGTCGCTCTTGTCGGGCTTGGCGAAGATGACGCCCATCGTGTCACGGCCCTTGGCGGGTACGCCGGCAACGGCGGAACGGACCACCTTGCCACCTCCCATGACCACCAGCACCTCGTCTTCCTCCTGCACGACGAGCGCGCCGACGAGGTCACCGCGTTCCTCGGCCAGCTTGGCCACCTTGATTCCGAGCCCGCCACGACCCTGGACGCGGTAGTCGTCGACCTTCGTCCTCTTGGCGAAGCCACCCTCGGTCACGATGAAGACATAGGAGTCGTCGGTGACCACGCTGGCGGCGAGCAGCTCGTCGTCATCGCGGAACTTCATCCCGGTCACGCCGGACGTGGCGCGACCCATCGGCCGCAGCGCGTCGTCGTCCGCCGTGAAGCGCAGCGACTGTCCCTTGCGGGACACAAGCATGATGTCGTCATCACTCGCGACGAGCTGTGCCGACACGAGCTCGTCGTTGTCGCGGAGATTGATCGCGATCACGCCGGCGGACCGGTTGGTGTCGTAGTCCTCGAGCCGTGTCTTCTTCACGAGTCCCCGCTTGGTGGCGAGCACCAGGAACGGTGACTGCTGGTAGTCGCGCAGGTCGAGGACCTGGGCGATGGTCTCGTCCGGTTGGAAGGCCAGGAGGTTGGCGACGTGCTGACCCTTTGCATCCCGGGCAGCTTCGACGAGTTCGTACGCCTTCGCACGGTAGACCCGACCGAGGTTCGTGAAGAACAGCAACCAGTGGTGGGTGGTGGTGACGAAGAAGTGCTCGACGACGTCGTCCCCGCGCAGTTGCGCGCCCTTGATGCCCTTGCCGCCGCGCGCCTGCTGACGGTAGTTGTCGCTGCGCGTGCGCTTGACGTACCCGCCGCGGGTGATGGTGACGACCATCTCCTCCTCCGGGATCAGGTCCTCCATGCTCATGTCGCCGTCATAGCCCATGAGGATCTCGGTGCGCCGATCATCGCCGAACTTGGCCACGATCTCCGACAACTCCGTACTGACGATGCCGCGCTGGACATCCTCGGAAGCGAGGATCCGGTTGAATTCGGTGATCATGGATTCGAGTTCGGCGTGGCGGTCCTGGATTTTCTGCCGCTCGAGCGCCGCGAGGCGGCGGAGTTGCATGTTCAGGATGGCGGTGGCCTGCAGCTCGTCGATGGAGAGAAGACCCATGAGCCCGTCGCGGGCCTCATCTGTGGTCGTCGAGGCGCGGATCAGGGCGATGACCTCGTCGAGTGCGTCGAGCGCCTTGAGCAGTCCGCGCAGGATGTGCGCTTCCTCCTCCGCCTTCCGCAGCCGGTACCGGGTGCGGCGCACGATGACTTCGAGCTGGTGCGTGACCCAGTGACGGATGAAGGCGTCGAGGCTGAGCGTGCGCGGCACGTCGTCGACGATCGCCAGCATGTTCGCGCTGAAGTTGTCCTGAAGCTGCGTGTGCTTGTAGAGGTTGTTCAGAACGACCTTGGCGACGGCGTCGCGCTTGAGCACGATCACGAGGCGCTGGCCCGTGCGTCCCGAGGTCTCGTCGCGGAGGTCCGCGACACCACTGACCTTGCCGTCCTTGACGAGTTCGGCAATCTTGATCGCCAGGTTGTCCGGGTTCGCCTGGTAGGGCAGCTCCGTGACAACGAGGCAGGTACGGTTCTGGATCTCCTCGACGTTGACGACGGCGCGCATGGTGATCGAACCACGCCCCGTCCGGTAGGCATCCTCGATGCCCTTGTGGCCGAGGATCTGCGCTCCGGTCGGGAAGTCGGGACCCTTGATCCGGGCGATGAGGGCCTCGAGCAGCTCCTCCTTCGAGGCCTCCGGGTGCTCCAGGTACCACTGGACGCCGTCGGCGACCTCCCTGAGGTTGTGCGGAGGGATGTTGGTGGCCATACCGACGGCGATGCCGGACGACCCGTTGACGAGCAGGTTCGGGAAGCGAGACGGAAGGATCGTCGGCTCCTGGTTCTTGCCGTCGTAGTTGTCCTGGAAGTCGACGGTCTCCTCATCGATGTCCCGCACCATCTCCATGGCGAGCGGAGCCATCTTCGTCTCCGTGTACCGGGGGGCCGCCGCGCCGTCGTTACCTGGGGACCCGAAGTTGCCCTGTCCGAGTGCCAGCGGATACCGCATGGTCCAGTCCTGGATCAGGCGGACGAGGGCATCGTAGATGGCCGAATCACCATGCGGGTGGTACTGCCCCATGACTTCGCCGACAACGCGGGCACACTTGTTGAACGAGCGGTCCGGGCGGTAGCCGCCGTCGAACATCGCGTAGAGCACCCGGCGGTGGACCGGCTTCAGGCCGTCGCGCACATCGGGCAGGGCGCGACCGACGATGACCGCCATCGCATAGTCCAGATAGGACCGCTGCATCTCCGTCTGCAGGTCGACCTGCTCGATGCGGTCCGTCAGGACCTCACCCTCGAGGGGTACGTCCAATCCGTTGCCGTTACCGGTGATGTCGTCACTCATAAGTCAGTTCCGTTCGTCATGTCTTGTTCCCTGCAGTACCCACGACCGATCAAGGGTGGTTCCGTCGTTCTGAAGAGGCGCTTTAATATTTCAAGGGCCGCCAGGCCCGCAAGAAATTTCGTAGCGCCGGCAGAATGACGGAACCAGCCACTCAGATATCGAGGAAACGCACGTCCTTGGCGTTCTGCTGGATGAAGTTGCGGCGGGACTCGACGTCCTCGCCCATCAGCACCGAGAAGACCTGATCGGCGGCCGCGGCGTCGTCCATGGTGACCTGCAGCAGAGTGCGGTGGTCCGGATCCATGGTGGTGTCCCACAATTCCGTGTAGTCCATCTCGCCGAGGCCCTTGTAGCGCTGGATGCCGTTGTCCTTGGGCAGGCGCTGGTTCTTGGCGAGGCCGATCTTGATGACCTCGTCGCGCTCACGGTCGCTGTACACGTAGTCGTGCTTCGCGTTGGACCACTTGATGCGGTACAGCGGCGGCTGCGCCAGGTAGACGAAACCGTTCTCGATTAGGGGCCGCATGTAGCGGAACAGGAGCGTCAGCAGGAGGGTCGTGATGTGCTGGCCATCCACGTCGGCATCGGCCATCAGGACGATCTTGTGGTACCTGGCCTTATCGACGTTGAAGTCCTCGCCGATCCCCGCCCCGAAGGCGGTGATCATGGCCTGGACCTCGCTGTTTCCGAGGGCCCGGTCGAGGCGTGCCCGCTCCACGTTGAGGATCTTGCCGCGCAGGGGCAGGATCGCCTGGGTCTCGGGATTCCGCCCACGGACAGCAGAACCACCGGCCGAGTCACCCTCGACGATGTAGATCTCCGAACGGGCAGGGTCCTTGGACTGGCAGTCCTTCAGCTTTCCGGGCATGCCTCCCGATTCGAGCAGTCCCTTGCGGCGCGTGGACTCACGCGCCTTGCGGGCGGCGAGACGGGCCTGCGATGCCTGGATCGACTTGCGGATGACGTCGCGTGCCGGTCCCGGGTTGCGCTCGAGCCAGTCACCGAGCTGGTCGGACACGACGCGCTGCACGAAACCCTTGACCTCGGAATTGCCGAGCTTCGTCTTGGTCTGGCCCTCGAACTGCGGTTCGGACAGCTTCACCGAGATGACAGCCGTCAGTCCCTCGCGAATGTCGTCACCCGTGAGGTTGTCGTCCTTCTCCTTGATGATGTTCTTCTCGCGCGCGTACTTGTTGATCAGCGTCGTCATGGCTGCGCGGAAGCCCTCTTCGTGTGTTCCACCCTCGTGCGTGTTGATCGTGTTCGCGTAGGTGTGCACGCTTTCCGAGTACGCCGAGGTCCACTGCAGCGCGACCTCGACTGCCATCCTCTTGTCCGCGTTCTCGGTCTCGAACGCGATGACGTCCTCATGGATCACATCCACGCGCTTCGAGGAATTGAGATGGCGGACGTAGTCCAGGAGCCCGTTCTCGTACAGGTACTCCACGGCCCGGTGCTTCGGCTGCCCGTCCGACTCCTGTGCCTGCTCGATCTCGACCACCTCGTCGGTCTCGACCGCGTCCGCACGCTCGTCCGTGAGGGTGATGCGGAGACCCTTGTTGAGGAAGGCCATCTGCTGGAACCGCGCACGGAGGGTCTCGAAGTCGAACTCTGTGCTCTCGAAGATCGCGTCGTCGGGGTAGAAAGTCTGCGTGGTCCCGGTGTCGGTCGTCTCCTCACCCCTCCTGAGTTCACCGACCGGCTTACCGCCGTCCGCGAACGACTGGTGCCACACGTACCCCTGGCGGCGCACTTCCGTCTCGACCCGCTTCGAGAGTGCATTGACGACGGAGATACCGACGCCGTGCAGCCCGCCGGATACCGCATAGCCGCCGCCGCCGAACTTGCCGCCGGCATGGAGGATGGTCATGACGACCTCTACGGTGGGTCGTCCCTCGGTGGGGTGCATGTCGACGGGGATTCCGCGGCCGTTGTCCACGACCTTGACGCCGCCATCGGCCTGCAGCGTGATCTGGATGTGGTCGCAGTACCCGGCCAACGCCTCGTCGACCGAGTTGTCCACAACTTCGTACACAAGGTGGTGGAGGCCTCGCGGTCCCGTGGACCCGATGTACATACCGGGACGCTTGCGAACCGCTTCGAGGCCCTCCAGAACGGTGATCTCACTAGCACCATACGCATGCTCGGTGGCTGCTTCGAGGATCGGGGATTCGCCCTCGCCGATCAGGACATCACTTGCATTCAACTCGTTCTCGTGTGCCACAGGCGTAGAAGGCTCCTCAGCTGGATAGACCAAAACAATCTGTCTCCATTCTACCCTGTGGAGGGCTACAATCCGTCACCAACAGCCCCTCATTGGCCCCCAAAGCGGCTCCAGAGCCGATAGAGGGACCTTCCATGAGGACGGATACGCCGGGCGGACCCCCGATTGCGCTGAAGGCCGTCCAGCGGGGCGGTATCCGGTCGCCCTCCTCACCCGTAGGTGTCGCGCGGCCCGCGGCCCTTGACCGATCGTCCGCCCTTGCGCCAGCTCGGCGCGGCCGGGCCGATGACGGACAGTCGCGTGACGACGCCGGCCCCGAGTTCGGTTTCGAACCTCTGCAGCACCTGGGGGGTGATGAGCCGCAGCTGGGTGGCCCAGGCTGTCGAATCGCATCTGACGAGGACGGTGTCGGCATCGAAACTCTCCGGCACGCAGTGAGCCGCGATGTCGGCACCCACGATCTCGTCCCAGCGGGCGAGGACCGATCCGATGGCCACCGGCGACTTCCACCCACGTTCGGCGAGCATCTTCGAGAAGACGTTGCCGACTCCCTCGGGATCCCGTCCCCCGTACACGGGTTCCGGGGAATAGCGACGCCGCGCAGTCTTCCCCACGCGCTTCGACTGAGCCTCACGAGGGGTTCCCCTCGCTTGGGAAGCACTCCGCAGCCTGTTGAGGAGTGCGCGGGGTGCATCCTGCTCGGGGAAAACCCCGTTGCCGGGAGACCTCTGGATCCCGCCACCCTCAGGGTCATCGACACGACGACCGACCACATCAGCAGGGGGCCCGGCCAGCGGTTGATGCTGTCCGCGCGGCCGGCCGCCGGATTCGGGGTCCTCTGCGGATCGTTGCTCAGGCACTGGTCGCCGTCTCCGTGCCCGAGGTGGCACTCAACCCGGGCGGCCCGCCGACGCCCTTCGGCTGTGAGTCTGCGATCGCACCCGGCACCACACGGAGTTGACGACCGAGCAGGGCACCGGGGATATCGTCACCCACGGCCGCCGTGACGAGCACCTGCTCCGCAGGCGCCACGATCGCGGCCAGGCGTGTGCGCCGCTGCGCATCGAGCTCCGCGAAGACGTCGTCGAGGATCAGCACCGGATCCCCGCCCGGCGTCCGGTCCTCCTCCAGCAGGAGGTAGTAGGAGGCGAGCCTCAGGGCCAGCGCCATCGACCATGTCTCACCGTGTGACGCGTAGCCCTTGGCCGGCACCCGTCCCAGCAGCAGCGCGAGCTCGTCGCGGTGGGGACCGACGAGCGAGATGCCTCGCTCGAGTTCCTTTTTACGGTGGCGCACGAGGGATGCCACGAACAACTCGGTGAGTGCCGGCAGGGACACGCTGCGCAGTACCCCTTCGGGCTCGCTGCTGGTGGCTGCTGTGTCGTCATCAACATTCAGAAGGTCCGACGACGAGGACACGGTCGAGAGGTAGGAGAGGTCGGCCTGCTTCGAACCGTCGGTCAGTTCGGCGTAGGCGCGCTGCACGTGGGGACGGATCTTGTCGACCAGGACGATGCGGGCCGATAACAGCCGTGCACCCGCTTCAGCGAGGTGCTGATCCCACACATCGAGCGTCGCCTCATGCGCGGAGGAGAACCTGCCTGCCGCCCGGGCGGACTTGAGCAGCGCGTTCCGTTGCTTCAGGACGCGCTCGTAATCGGCACGCAGGGCGGAGTGGTGCGGTAGCAACGACACCATGGCGTCATCCAGGTAGCGACGGCGGCCCGACGGGTCCCCTTTGACCAACGCAAGGTCTTCCGGAGCAAAGAGCACCGTCTTCAGGATGCCTGCGGCGTCCCTCGCGCGGACGGGATTGGACCTGTTGATCCGGGCCCGGTTGGCTGATTCGGCGTTGATCTCCACCTCGACGCTCGTGCGCTGGGATCCGCGCACCAGCTTCCCCCTGATGATCGCCCGTTCCTCGCCGAATGCAATGAGCGGCTTGTCGGTGCTGACACGGTGCGAGGACAGCGTGGCGAGGTACCCGATGGCCTCGACGATGTTGGTCTTGCCTATGCCGTTGGGCCCGACGAACACGGTGATACCCGGCTCCAGCGCCGTATCCAGTTGCGCATAGCTCCGGAACCCGGTGAGCGAGAGGTGCTCAACGTACACCGGTACCCACTTACTCGGATGTCGGCTGTGCGGGCTTCACTGCGTGGCCGCCGAACTGGTTGCGCAATGCCGACACCATCTTCATCGACGGCGAGTCCTCCTGGCGCGATGCGAAGCGCGCGAAGAGTGCCGCCGTGATCGCAGGAGCGGGCACGGAATTGGCGATCGCTTCCTCGACGGTCCAGCGGCCTTCACCCGAATCCTCGACGTAGCCCGCGATACGGGAGAGTCCTGGGTCCTCCTGCAGCGCCTTCACCAGGAGGTCGAGTAGCCAGGAGCGGACGACGGTGCCCTTCTGCCAGGCGGCGAACGTCCCGTGGACGTCCTTGACGATGTCCTTCGCCTCGAGCAACTCGTAGCCCTCTGCGTAGGACTGCATCAGGCCGTACTCGATGCCGTTGTGCACCATCTTGGCGTAATGACCCGCTCCGACGTCGCCGACATGGACGAAGCTCTCTGCGCGCTCACCCTCGGGACGAAGAGCATCGAAGATCGGCATCGCGAGATCGACGTCGTCCTGGCTACCGCCTGCCATGAGGCCGTACCCGTTCTCGAGCCCCCACACCCCGCCCGAAACGCCGCAGTCCAGGAAGCGGATGCCCTTCTGTGCGAGCAGGGTGGCATGGATCTGGTCATCGGTGAACTTGGAGTTGCCGCCGTCGATCACCAGATCACCTTCGGACAGGACCTCGGAGAGGTCCTTCACGACGGCGTCGGTGATCTGCCCGGCGGGCACCATCACCCACACGATGCGGGGCGACGGAAGGGCAGCGACCAGATCGGTCAGGCTCGGCACATCGGTCTTATCGGGATTGCGGTCGAAGCCGGTGACCTCCACGCCCTTCTCACGAAGGCGCTCCCGCATGTTGAATCCCATTTTTCCGAGTCCGATGAGGCCGATGTGCATGCGCTTCTCTTTCTGACGATGTGTCCGACGGCCGGTCGGGCCGGTCGATCTCCTGCCGGGAGGTTATTGGTTGGGCAACCGCACGGGCATCAGCAGGTACCTGTAATCTTCCCTGTCTTCGCCCGATGCGTCCTCCTGGGCCGACAGCACGGCCGGTTTTGGGGGTGAAGTGAAGGAGAAACGGACGAACGGGCTGTTGAAGGCGCCGAGTCCCTCACTCAGGTAATGCGGGTTGAACGCGACGGTGATGTCGTCGCCGTCCAGAGTTGCCTCGATGGCTTCGGAAGCCTGCGCGTCCTCACCCGTACCGGCGTCGAGAGTGACCTGGCCCTCGGTGAAGGCGAGCCGGACGGGTGTGTTGCGCTCGGCGACGAGCGATACACGCCGTACGGCCTCCACGAGCGCCCCGGTCTGGACCGTCGCGTGGATCGGGGTGTTGTCGGGGAAGAGCGACCTGATCTTGGGATAGTCACCGTCGACCAGCAATGACGTGGTGCGCCGGCCTCCCGACTCGAAGCCGATGAGCTCGGAGTCCTCGGAGAAGGCGATGTTCAGGTCTCCCGCACCGCCGAGGGTCTTGGCGACCTCGTTGAGCGTCTTCGCCTTGACCAGCGCACTGGTCGACATTCCGGGAGTCGTCGGCTTCCAGGAGACTTCGCGCAGTGCCAGCCGGTACCTGTCGGTGGCAAGGAGCGTGATGAGATCGTCCTCGATCTCCATGCGGACGCCGGTCAGGATAGGCAGGGTGTCGTCCCGGCTGGCTGCGATGATCACCTGCGAGACGGCCTGGGCGAAGGCATCGCCGTCGACCACTCCGCTGACGGCCGGAAGCTTCGGGAGCTCGGGGTACTCACCTTCCGGCATCGTCGCCAGGTTGAAGCGGCTGTTGCGGCATGTCAGGGTCACCTTCGACCCGTCGGTAGCGACTTCGACGGGGGCTGACGGAAGGCTCCTGCAGATGTCGGCGAGGAGGCGCCCGGAGACGAGGATCGTGCCCTCCTCCAGGACGTCGGCAGCGATTTCGAGCCGCGCCGAGATCTCGTAGTCGAAGCTGGCGAGGCTGAGAGAACCACCCTCGGCCTTGATGAGGAGTCCTGCCAGGACGGGCACGGGAGGTCGTGGTGACAGGGAACGAGCGGTCCAGGACACAGCCTCTGCAAGTACATCCCGCTCAACTCTGAATTTCACGGAGCAGTGCCGCCTTTCGCCAGATCAAAAAACAGCCACCGGCGAAACACCGGCGGATGGTCGGTACATGTGCTGCAGCGTCGTCCACGGGGGTACCCGGGCACGGGGAACTACAACCCTACTGACTCACAGCTTAGCCGGACAGTGGAGCGGAGCAGCAGGCGCTGTGGAGGTGGGTGAGGGTCGTTCGGAACACAGAATGTTATTTGACGAACTTTTTGAAGTTTAAGGTTCGTAGTGTTAATAACTGCTGTGGATTCTGTGGATAAGTGCCCTCACCCGGGCGTTGATGCTGATCCGCCCTGTGGACAAGGTGTGTGTCCGGAGAGCCGCGCACAGGAGCTGGTTGTGGGCGCCGCCCTTGTGATTCCGTGGATCCACAGGTAGAAGGGCGGTTTTCCTCAGGCTGACCCTCGATGTTCCCCCAGTTATCCACAGCTGTGTCCACACCTGTTAATTACGGCCCCGCAACCAGGCGGTGCTGATGCGCTGTCAGGCCTCGCGCTGCTTGTGCTTGATCCGGTTGGTCAGTTCGGTGACCTGGTTGAAGATCGCTCGCCGCTCGGCCATCAGTTCACGGATCTTCCGGTCAGCGTGGATGACGGTGGTGTGGTCCCGTCCCCCGAGTTCGGCTCCGATCTTGGGCAGCGACATGTCTGTCAGTTCGCGGCACAGGTACATGGCGATCTGACGAGCGGTCACGAGGGTCCTGGTCCGCGACTTGCTGCACAGTTCCTCCATGCTGATCTGGAAGTAGTCGGCCGTCTGGGCCATGATCACCGTCGAGGTGATCTCCTGGGCGCCGTCGTCGGAGATGAGGTCCTTCAGCACGATCTCGGCCAGGTTCACGTCGACCTGCTGCCGGTTGAGGCTTGCGAAGGCCGTCACCCGGATCAATGCTCCCTCGAGCTCGCGGATGTTCGTGGCGATCTTGGAGGCGATGTATTCGAGGACGTCGTCGGGCGCGCTGAGGCTGTCGCTGATGGCTTTCTTGCGCAGGATGGCGATACGCGTCTCCAGCTCAGGCGGCTGGATGTCCGTCAGGAGGCCCCACTCGAAGCGGGAACGCATACGTTCCTCGAACCCGATGAGCTGCTTGGGCGGCAGATCGGAGGTGATGACCACCTGCTTGCTGTGGTTGTGCAGGGCGTTGAAGGTATGGAAGAACTCCTCCATGGTCCGGTCCTTGCCCGACAGGAACTGGATGTCGTCGATCAGCAGGATGTCGACGTTGCGGTAGGTCTGCTTGAAGCTCGAGCCCTCGTCGTCGCGGATCGAGTTGATGAAGTCGTTGGTGAACTCCTCGGAATTCACGTAGCGCACGCGGATACCCGTGTAGAGATGCCGGGCGTAGTGGCCGATAGCGTGCAGGAGGTGCGTCTTACCGAGACCGGAATCCCCGTAGATGAAGAGCGGGTTGTAGGCCTTGGCCGGCGCTTCGGCCACGGCGACCGCAGCAGCATGCGCGAACCGGTTCGAAGAGCCGATGACGAAGGTGTCGAAGATGTACTTGGGATTGAGCCTCCCGAATTCGTGTGAATTGCTGGGAGGCGTCGGGGACGGTTTGACCTCACCCTTCGGCTCCGGAGAGATTTCCTCCGGTTCCTGCTCCGAAATCTCCTCGTCGACGGGCGTGAGTTCGGGGTCGATCACGAACGCGCACTGGATGTCCTCCCGGAACACGTCCCGCAGCGCTTCATCCAGCGCTCCCTTGAGCTGGGTCTGGAGTACTTCGCGGGTCAATTCGTTCGGCACCGCGATGAGCATCGTCGTTCCGATGAGGCCCTGCGCCTGGGCAAGGACCATGAATCCACGCTGCCGAGGGGTGACGCGATCGTCCTGCTCGAGGGTCCGGATGACTTTACGCCAGGAGCTCCCGACGTCGTTTACCTCATCTGTACCCACAAAGACCCCTCTTGGCTGTGCTGTCCACGCTCGAAAAGGTCCGTCATCCACAGAGTTGTACACAAGGCGTGGATAAACGGACCATGGCCAAGACTAGAGGATCAAAACTGCGGAAGATAGCGGACTGGAGCGCCGAACACTGCCCCGTGAGAGGGCTCACTCGGTGCTGTCGGTATGCGTGTAGTGTGTTTTCGACCCCGGTTGTCCACAGGTCTGTGCCCACAGGCGGACGACGGCGAGTTTGACGCCCCTGCGCCGCGTCCCCTAACGTTATGTAGTCCAACATGTCTGCATTTCGCATGCCATCACAGATGTTCCCGGGTACTAAGAGGCCTCGGGATGTGACAGCTCCAACGCGAATGTCGGATGTACACCTTCATCGCGTCAGTCTGTTCTTCCCCCTTGTTGCAATGGGCCGGACGCATCTCAAGATCGTTCTGGAGTAACTACAGTGAGCAAGCGGACTTTTCAGCCGAATAACCGCCGTCGTGCCAAGAAGCACGGTTTCCGACTTCGCATGCGCACCCGTGCTGGTCGCGCCATCCTGTCGGCGCGCCGCGGCAAGGGCCGTACCGAACTCTCGGCATAAGCGGTTCCTCCCTCGCCATGCATCCTTCGGGTGATTGCGCCGGCACGGGGTTCCTCACGTCAGCAATGAACAGGGATCCGCAGTGCTTCCGATGATCCACAGGGTGCGAACGGCAGCGGATTTTGCACGTACCGTACGTTCCGGTGCCCGGTCAGGGCGCCGGAACGTCGTGCTATACGGGTCCAAAACTGCCGATTCCGAGCCTTCCCGAGTTGGTGTCATCGTAGGGAAGAACGTAGGGAACGCGGTTACCCGGAACCTCGTTAAACGGAGGCTGCGTCATGCCTCGGCGGAGTGGGTCAGTGCACATCCCTACGGCTACGACGTCGTGGTCCGGGCGTTGCCACCAGCCGCTGAGAGCGACTGGGTTGCCCTGCAGAAGGATTTCACCGGCTGCCTGGTTACCGTGGTTCGCCGGCTCGATCGGTCGGAGGCACCGGAAAGGGTAAGCGGAGTATCGTGAGGAAGGTCGCTGTCAGCGTGATGAAGTCCCTCATCGGGTTCCCTCGTCTGGCTGTGATCGGACTCCTGATCGCGTACCGGAAGGTCATCTCTCCGCTGTACGGACCGGTGTGCCGGTTCTATCCGAGTTGCTCGGCCTATGCGCTCGAGGCCGTCACCGTCCACGGGCTCGTTCGTGGACTGTGGTTTGCTGTCAGACGGTTGGTGCGCTGCCACCCCTGGAACGCGGGCGGAGTGGACCATGTACCCGCCGGTTCCAGAACCTTCCCCTCCGGGAAGGTCCCCTCGATTGTTGTGTTGAACCATCCGGTCATCCCGGCCGATGACGAAAGCCGCCCGGCGGCTTGAGGAGCTAACTGATTATGGGTTTTTTTGAGACGATCCTGGCGCCGTTCAGGTGGCTCGTGTCGTGGATCATGTTCATGTTCCACGAGGGGTTCTCCTTCCTCGGGATGGATCCCGCATCGGGCTGGACCTGGGTGCTGTCGATCGTCGGCCTCGTCGTCGTCATCCGTGCCGCGTTGATCCCCGTCTTCGTGAAGCAGATCAAGGCGCAGCGAGGCATGCAGGCGCTGCAGCCGGACCTGCGGAAGCTTCAGCAGAAGTACAAGGGCAAGACGGACCAGCTCTCGCGCCAGGCGATGACGCAGGAACAGATGGCCCTGTACAAGAAGCACGGCACCAATCCTTTTGCTGCATGTCTGCCGATCCTCATCCAGATGCCGTTCTTCTTCGCACTCTTCACTGTGCTCAACGGCATCTCCCGGGCAAGCGAGGAAGGTGCCGAGATCGGTGCGTTGTCGCCGGAATCGGTTCGCCAGTTCGATGATGCGACGATCTTCGGTGCTCCCCTCTCCTCGACCTTCCTCGGCAGCTTCGGCTCGGACGGGAACATCAGCGTCATCATCCTGTCCGTGATCATGATCATCGCGATGACGGCGTCGCAGTTCATCACGCAGAAGCAGATCATGGCGAAGAACATGTCCGAGGAGGCCATGCAGAGCCCCTTCATGCGTCAGCAGAAGATCATGCTGTACATCCTTCCGCTCGTGTTCGGTGTCGGTGGTATCAACTTCCCGATCGGTGTGCTGGTGTATTGGACGACCACCAACGTGTGGACCATGGTTCAGCAGTTCTACGTCATCCGCCGCATGCCGACCCCCGGCTCGCCGGCGGCGAAGGCCCTCGCCGAAAGGCGTGCGAAGAAAGGCCTGCCGATGGTGCCGCTCCTCGGAGAGCGGAAGACCGAACCTGCGATCGAAGCGGTACCGGAGCCTCGCGGCCAGCGAGTCCAGCCCCAGCGCAAGAAGAGGAAGAGGCGATGACGGTAGACAACGAAGAGCAGACCCCGGAGCTTGGTGATCCAGAGCCTGTTGCCGAGGCAGTCGGAGGCAGCAAAGCTGCAAGGCTGGACGAGGAAGGCGATGTCGCAGCCGATTACCTCGAGGAGTTGCTCGACATCGCTGACATCGACGGCGATATCGACATCGAGGTCCGTAGTGGACGCACGTACATCTCGATCGTGTCGGAGGATTCGTCGGACTCCGGCCTCAGTTCACTGGTGGGGAACGACGGCGAGGTACTCGAAGCTCTGCAGGAGTTGACGCGGCTGAGCGTCCTTACTGCAACCGAGACACGCTCGCGCTTGGTGCTCGACGTGGACGGGTATCGCGACCGACGTGGACGCGAGTTGACGAAGATCGCCCAGGACGCCGTTGAGACGGTCAGGGAAACGGGCGACGACGTCGCGCTTGCGCCCATGTCCGCCTACGAGCGGAAGATCGTGCACGATGTCGTCGCTGACCTGGGCTTCGTCAGCGAGTCCGAGGGCGAGGGCCAGGCGCGGCATATCGTCGTATCGCCCAGTAATGACTGAGACCGTTCCCTCTGATCCGGGCGAAGCTCCGGAGCCCACATCGGAGGAGCGCACCGCCGCAAAGGCTGTTTTCGGTGGTCGGCTGGATCTGGCTCGTGGTTTCGTGGGGCATCTGGCTTCCTCGGGTATCGAACGCGGGCTCCTCGGGCCGAGGGAAGTCCCGCGTCTCTGGGGGCGCCATGTCCTCAATTGCGCGGTGGTGGCGGAACTCATGAGTGAGAACGCCTCCGTCGTCGACGTCGGTAGCGGTGCCGGCCTTCCTGGGCTCGCCATTGCGATCGCACGCCCGGACCTTCAGCTGCAGCTCGTCGAGCCTCTTGATCGACGGGTGATCTGGCTGAATGAGGTGGTGGCCGACCTCGGGTTGTCGAATGTCAGCGTCCACCGGGCCCGTGCCGAACAGGTGGTCGGTAGGGTTTCCGGACAATACGTGACCGCTCGGGCCGTCTCGGCTCTGAGCACGCTCGTAGGCTGGACACTGCCGTTGGTCGAACCTGGCGGGGAGGTTCTAGCGATCAAGGGACGGAGCGCTGCGGAGGAGATCGAAAAGGCGCGCAAGCTGATCCGCAAACTCGGTGGAGGAAGTGCGGAAATTGTTTCGGCAGGCGCGAATGTGCTCGCTGAGCCGACGACTGTTGTCCGGATTCCGCTTCGCTCGGTCTGAATGCTGCGGGTGTGTGCTCGGCACGCCAAGCAGGTACGCCGGTCGCTTGCGGCTACCCTTGTAGATAATGACGTCTGGCATGTGAGAGTGAGTTGCTGAGTGACCATCAAGGACGCCCCCGCGAAGAAGTCCGAGCCTTTCCGCGTGGCAGGATCCCCGCTCGCCGTCGGTCTTCGAGAAATTCAACCAGGCGTGTTTGCGGATCCAGCGAATACAGGTGTGGTTTCACGTGAAACCCCGAGTGTGTCTGCAGCAGGCGGGAAGGCGCCGGTGACGGAGAGGCCCAGCAAGGGAAAAAGCGTGATGGAAGCGATGGACGACTCATCACCCCTCGGCCGGGACTTGGCAAGTGAAGCAAGGCGCCGGGAGAAGCTGCTCGGCAAGACCCTTCCCAAGCCGAAGAACACCCGGATCATGACCATCAGCAACCAGAAGGGTGGGGTGGGTAAGACGACCACGACGGTGAACATTGCCGCCGCCCTTGCAAGTGCTGGGCTTCAAGTGCTGGTGATCGACATAGATCCGCAGGGCAATGCCTCCACTGCCCTCAACATCGACCATCACGCTGACGTGGACTCCATCTATGACGTCCTGATAGACGATGTACCGCTCGGAGAGGTCGTTGCTCCCTGCCCAGATGTGCCGAACCTGATCTGCGCGCCGGCAACCATTCACCTTGCCGGCGCCGAGATCGAACTGGTGTCGCTGGTGGCGCGAGAGCAGCGCCTTCGCCGAGCGATCGATGTATATGCGAAGGAGCGTGAGGAGAAGGGCGAGCCACGCTTGGACTTCGTCTTCATCGATTGCCCGCCAAGTCTTGGGCTTCTGACGGTCAACGCGTTCGTTGCCGCCAAGGAAGTGCTCATTCCGATCCAGTGCGAGTACTACGCGCTCGAGGGTCTCAGTCAGTTGCTGAAGAACATTGAGATGATTCAGAAGCACCTCAACGCAGAACTCACCGTCTCCACGATCCTCTTGACTATGTATGACGGCCGGACGAATCTGGCTGCACAGGTAGCAGCTGAGGTCAGGGAGCATTTCCCGCAGCAGGTGCTAAAGGCTGTCGTACCCCGGTCCGTGCGCATCTCCGAGGCCCCGAGTTATCAGCAGACCGTGATGACGTATGACCCTTCATCCAGCGGTGCGCTCTCCTACCAGGAAGCGGCGGCCGAGATCGCTTCGCGGTCCCAGTAGTCAGTACTATCGGTCCTCCAAGGACCATCACGATGTAGCAGTGGAGGTTCGCTCCACACTGTGGAAGGAAAGACATGGCAGAAAAGCGGCGCGGACTCGGTCGAGGGCTGGGAGCCCTGATTCCGAGTGCCCCTGCTGAGGACGTCCCCGAGACAGCGGAGGTCCTCTCCGCCGACGAGGATCAGCCGGAGTCTGTTGATGGAGGCCCTGACGACTCTCGCAGACCTGTCGGGCGCCCTGTCGATCTGTTCTTCGAGCGCGTCACGGAGGACGACGTGGCAGGGCAGCCTCGCTCCTACTCCACCGCGTTGCGGAATGGGATCAACAAGAATGTCACGGCGGCGCAATCCAAAAGGGCTGCGAGCCGGGGTACCCGAAAAGCTACTGGCGCAGACGGCGCAGAGATGCCGCCGACTCCGCGGAGTACCAACAACGCGGTAGCAGGTAGGAGCGCCTCGGGCACTGCCGCGTTCGCGCCCGCAGTGGATTCTCCTGGTCTGGCGGGTGATGACGTGCGTGTAGCGGGGCCTAACACCGCCGTTGCTCACCCCGATGCGAGCGATACCGACGGAGATACGAGTGCCGCCGCCCATGGTGGTACTTCGAAGGGTGATCCCTCGGGAAGCACCGTCGAAAGTGACCAGGACAATGCCGTTTCACGTGAAACAACAGCAGCAGAGCCGCGCCCGCCGCTTGATAGCTTGCCACGAGGCGACCAGGCCGCGCTCGTTGATGTACCCGGTGCGACCTTCGCTAACCTGCGCTTGGACAGCATTCATCCGAATCGGAAGCAGCCTCGTGTCGAGTTCAATGAGGATGAGCTAGCCGAGCTCGTCCATTCGATCCGGGAGATCGGCGTCCTGCAGCCGATTGTCGTACGTCCGTCCCAGGAATCCGGTGAGGCTAAGTACGAGCTCGTAATGGGTGAGCGGCGGTGGCGCGCTTCTCGTGAGGCGGGCATGGAGACCGTGCCGGCCATCATACGGTCCACCCTCGACGATGATCTGCTGCGCGACGCCCTCCTTGAGAACTTGCACAGGAGCGCGCTCAACCCGTTGGAAGAAGCTGCCGCATATCAGCAGCTCCTCGAGGACTTCGGTTGCTCCCATGACGAGTTGGCGGGACGCCTTGGTCGTTCACGTCCCCAGATCTCAAACACCCTCCGTTTGATGAAGCTGCCCCCGCTCGTACAACGCCGTGTGGCAGCGGGCGTTCTGTCGGCGGGCCACGCGCGCGCACTGCTCGGCCTCAGTGAGCCCGCAGAGATGGAAAAGCTGGCTCAAAGGATTGTCTCGGAGGGCCTGTCCGTTCGATCGACGGAAGAGATTGTAGCCCTGAGCGGTGGGCTCCGAAGGGCCAGCAAGCCCACGGCTCCTCGCGACGGTGCTCGTCACGAGCGTCTCGACTACCTGGCTACTTCCTTGTCGGACCGATTGGACACCAATGTGAAGATCACCTTGGGAGCTAAGAAGGGACGAGTGAGCATCGAGTTCGCGAGCGTGGACGATTTGAACCGGATCGTCGGAGTTCTGTCGCCCACTTCGGAGTAGCGGCTCGTGATGCCTCAGCGGGGCGAGGATGTTTCACGTGAAACGCTAGGCGATGTTCGGCGTTAGTGGCTCGCCTAGCTGCCGGGTCGGTCTAGCTTTCGTCGTTCGGCAGACGCCTCTTACTGGATAGTGATGCCCGGGTGATTGCAACTCAAGTCCGAAGTCTGGTGAGCCGACCTGCCGAGCGAACCGATGCTGTCGCCTCGAACAGGAAGACTTCTGGAAACCAAGGCTCCGGATACTATCGGTCGCGAGCGTGTGCGTGCTGAGCTTTACTTTCCCCACCGTCCGCTCGGTTGCTATGACGGTTGCATCATTGACGCCCTCGTGCTGAATGTTCAGTCGGAGCGCTCCTCGTCAACTTGCTATGGATGGTAGGAGCAGTGAGCTGCTCCAGATGGAGGGCAGGTTCCACGTGAAACTGTACTCGCACGATTGAGCCAGCAGGTGCCGCTTTCTGGGTCATCGGGTCCGCTGGCAAGCCACCTGCTCTGTCTGACGAATGGCGCTACAAAGATCTTTGTCCCTGCGGTAGCGATTTGATGAGTAGGCACTGATCCCACGAACGACGCCTGTATCTCACCGTTGACTATCGAGGTCCAGGGGACTCATATTTATGCTCTGACGCGTCTGCGTTCGTCACGTTGTTCCATCACTTGGGGCCTTTCGGTGCGCTGCGTAGAAGTACGAGATTGTTCTTGCCGAGGTTCCGCGCCGGTTGCTGGCTTCGCTTCGTCAGGCACCTGGGGTAACGAAGTCCGTAGAAGTCAGCAGCCCTAATCCGAGGTGGCGAAGGGTCGGTGTCTGCGCGGGCTGTCTGTGCGGTTGAACCGGGATGGTGGCGCAGCCTTCCTCCTTGGGATGACCGCTGTATCCACCAGGCGGAGGGTATGTGCTGCCATTCTCGACTTTCACCGCAACCCAAGCGAATGAGAGCTTCTCCTGCCAACGCAACTCATTAGTCCGAGTCCGAGTCCGGGACCGCGATCGAGTCCGAGTCCGAGCCCGGGACCGCGTCCGAGTCCTAGTCTGAGCCCGGGACCGCGCCCGAGCCAAGGGGCAGCGGTAGCCTTATTGGAGACGGTGGTCGGCCGGGCGAATCCTTGAAGCGCTACCGATGCGCAGAGCGAACAGAAGTGTTTCACGTGGAACATGAAGGCTTGTATCGAGCCTCGCCCACGCGCTCGTCGCAGTGGAATGGTGTGGAACCACTAGTGAGGTCCGGCCATTACTTGAAAGCAGCTGAACAGAGCGGTTTGTCTCCTCCGGCTGCTTCTTGATCCAGATGCTGCTTCGATCCCCTTCGATCGACGTGGTGCACCTTTCGGAGGCACTCCGGCCAGGAGGTGGGAAGGCAAGGAGCGCGGTGTACGTCCGCACGGATGGCGGCAGAAATGCGCTATAGCTTTGGACCGGCGTTACTACTAGCTGCATTTGGTGCAGTGAGATGGCGATCGGCGAGAATGAAATCTCGCTGAAGGGCCCGAGTTGTCGAAGCACCGATTCGAGCGCAGGCCTGCCGCAACCCTCCGTGACTGGTCCCGGTACTCGTTCTCGCGTTCGCCGGTTCGTTTCACGTGAAACACGGCTCCCTGGAAGAAGGCGTGTCCTGCAATAGCAGTGCCACTGCGATCACAGCATCTCCGCGGGTCATCGTGGCTCTCGCGGCAGCCGTGATGATCCCTGTGCTTTTGAAGGCGCTGCGGCTGGCATCGCGCCGATAGCCGGATATCCCCATTGCCACGAATCGTCGGACCTTTTTCTATCCGTTCCGGTCGCATCGTCCCGGGCGGCCACGCGGAATCTGGAGTAGCAGCCCGAAGCTGAGGAGATCGAGGAGAGCGCTCCTATATCAGATGCTTTCAGATTTGGCGCTGATTGCCCTTGGCCTCCTCCAGCCTTGGGACGTGGCTCGACTATCGTCCTCTCACCTTCGCTCTGCGTTGACTTGAGGAGCAGCGGATTCTAGGGGTTGGACGCGGCGGTCAGGAAAGACTGCAGAACAGCCAGATGCGGGAGTGCCCCGACAACTCCGGCGAGAAGCGGCTGTGCGCGGATGCATGAAGGGCCGTTTAGTTGAGGGAGCGGTTCCAGGGGGGAACGAGACTCTGTGATGCACGGCTATGGGAGCCGAAGTGAGAGGCGGCGGCCGAAAGAGAGGGCGTAAGTTCGAGCCGATCCGCGCCGTTGCACTGGCTACTCGGAGCGACGCAGAAGAACCGGTGCTGCACTCGCCCACGCCGTTTCACGTGAAACGACCCATCCGCAGGGCCTGCCATGGGCGGCACATCCCTAGTCGGAGAACTAGAACGAAAAAGACATCATTACTTGCAGGAGAATTTTCCTAATGTCCTGCATATTCGCAGGAAATGAAGGCTGTCCTGACTGATGGTCTCGCCAGCGTCCTCCCAACGCGCTAGTTGACGAGCGAGTCGTGCTTGCTGCTGGGTCTCCAATGGATTCTCTGAGACATGAAAAAGGGGCCCATCAATATCGACGGGCCCCTCCTCATCGAGTTCAGTTGATGAAAGCTGCGAACTCCTGCTCGAGAACGTGCTTGGGCTTCGCCCCGATCGACGTGGCCGCCACCTCTCCACCGTGGAACACGTAGACCGCCGGGATCGACGTGATGCCGTACTTGGCGGCAATAGCGGGATTGTCGTCGACATTCACCTTCACGACATCGACCTTCTCCGAGTGTTCCGTGGCGATGTCGTCGAGGATCGGGGAAAGCATGCGACAAGGGCCGCACCACTCAGCCCAGAAGTCGACGATGACGGGCTTGCTCGCCTTGAGGACGTCCGCGTCGAAGGACGCGTCAGTCACATCCTTTGCGTTGCTCATTCGAGTTCTCCTTGTAGTTGATGAATCAATCAGAGGGAAGCAGTTTCGGAGACGGCTTCAGCCGGCGGGGTGGGAACCCGGGCAGCTGTCTGTGCTGCGCTTACCGTGTCAGCCAGATAGTGCTCGACGTCCAGAGCTGCTACGCACCCGCTACCTGAGGCGGTGATCGCCTGGCGATAGGTCGGATCGATGACATCCCCGGCCGCGAAGACGCCGGGCAGCGAAGTCTTGGACGTGCGACCCAGCACCGCGATGGTGCCTTCGCTCGTGAGCTCCAGCTGATCCTTCACGAGATCGACCCTCGGGTCGTTGCCGATAGCGACGAATATGCCTGTAACGTCGAGATCGCTGGTCGTTCCATCGACGGTGCTCGCCACCTTCACGCCGGTCACCTTGTCCGTGCCGTGGATGCCCACGACCTCGGAATTCCAGAGGAACCGGATCTTGTCATGGGCGAAGGCGCGATCCTGCATGATCTTAGAGGCACGCAAGCTGTCGCGACGGTGGATCACTGTGACCGAGCGGGCAAACTTCGTCAGGAAAAGCGCTTCTTCCATGGCTGAGTCCCCACCGCCCACGACGGCGATGTCCTGGTCGCGGAAGAAGAAACCGTCACAGGTTGCACACCAGCTGACCCCGCGACCCGACAGCCGCTTCTCGTCGTCGAGGCCGATCTCGCGGTACTCCGAGCCGGTCGAGATGATGACCGCGCGAGCCAGGAACTCCTCGCCCGTCGCAATGGTGAGTCTCTTGACCTCACCGGACAGCTCGGCGGACACCACGTCCTCGAAGAGGATCTCGGTTCCGAAGCGACGCGCCTGCTTCTCGAACTGCTCCATGAGCTCCGGTCCCATGACGCCTTCGGGGAATCCGGGGAAGTTCTCGACATCGGTGGTATTCATGAGTTCGCCGCCGGCCTTCACCGAACTGGCGAGCATGACGGGCTTCAGGTTCGCGCGGGCGGTGTACACCGCAGCGGTGTAGCCCGACGGCCCGGAGCCCACGATGATGACGTCGTGGATCTTCTGCTCATTACCTGAGCCGTTGACTGTAGGCGTGTCCAGCTGGACACCGGTTTGCGTTGTCACGTTCTCGAAAGACCTTTCTGTCTTCTCATGCGCTGATACGGCCGAGCTGGACATATCCGCGGACACTTCCGTCAACGGGCGCACGAGGGATGTTATTCCGTCGACCCGGTGTGTCCGTCACCCAAGCGATCCCGCGGCCCCGCTGAGCGGGGTCGCTACCTCACGGGATCTATTCGATGCGAATCTCCGCGATCCGGAGGCCGAACGGATACTGGGCCTGGATATTGGAGAGCCGGGGCAGTCTGGTGATGTTGACGATGACGTAGCGACCACTCGCAGGACCGTCGGCGCCGGCCGGGATAGGCAGGGTGACCGTGGGTGCGGTGAAGCTTCCCTGCGCGATCTGGACAGCGCCGTCGAGGGTTGGCTGATCGTTCACCAGGACGGAGAAGCCGCCCCCTGCTCCGTTGAGCTGATCGATCGTGACGCGAGACACAGCGGATTGCTGCTCGAGCTCGACGACGAGGGCAAGGTTCGTGGCCAGCCCGCCGAACGTGTCGCTGGCGTAGACCTGGTTGCCCCAGAACGTGGCGGGATTCCCGTCGATGATGAGCGGCAGATTGACGTCGTTCGCTGCGTCGAGGGCCTGATTGTCAGGAACGAGCCGGGTGATCCCGGTGACGACGGGTGGTACTGCTTCGGGTGTCGGTTCTGCCGAGGGAGTGGGCGGCGCCACCGATTGCTCCGGCGCCGGCTCGTTCGTGGCCTGCTCGGTCCCGCCGCCCGCGAGGTCGGTTCCCCCGGAGATCTTTCCCAGTTGTGTCGCCGCGAGGACGACAGCCACCACGAGCACGATGGTGAGGACGACGCCGACCAGCACGCGGCTGAACTTGCGCCCCCCGGTGTCGGTGTCGTCGTAGTCATCCCCGTAGCCGTCGTCGTCATTCCGGTTATGGCCATCAGGGTGCTGTGTGCCATCGGACGCACTCTGGTGTCCTGACAGCGGAAAGCGAGACGCCGCCCGTTCGGGCTGCTGCGACGCCATAGCGGATGCCGCGCCGGCTGCCCCGGCACCTGCGGCTCCTGCTGCCGCTGCCGCGCGCAGGGGACGCGCGTCATCCTGTTCGGACCCGCCGTCGCGCCCGGACGGTTGCCCGGCCGGAGGACCGCTCGGCTTCCTGCTGGGCGGCGGTGGTACGAGGTGAGGTGTGCGGCGGGGCTCGGCCACCGGCGAGGCCACGACGGGTGGGAGATCGGATGTTTCGTCCTGGCGTTCCTGGTCGGACCTCTGGCGCCCGAATCGCCGCGTCAGACCGGAGAGGCGTGACTTCCGGTGGGGCTGCTCGTCGTCGTACTCGTCGTACTGGTCGTCGTCGTCCTCATAGGTTTCGGGTTCCATGGACCGGGGGCGGCCGAAGATCTCCGAACCGAGGGTGTCGGTGAAGAAGGGCTCGACATATGGCGGCTCCTGAGCGGGCGCGTCCTGCTGCACGATCAGGTCGAGCATGTCGGCGGCCGGTGCCCGATTGGTGACCAGGTAGGTGCCCGCTTCGGTGATCCCGAGGTCGAGGACCTGGATGTTCCCGCTGCGGTCGCCGGTCGCCAGCTCGCGGGCACTCGTTGCTACCTGGGAAGCATTCCCTGCCGATGCGACGAGGATGCTCACCGAGCGGTTGAGAACCTGGTCGACGCCCTCGAGCACGAGATCCTTCTCAGCAGATGCCAGCACATAGGCGGTCACCTTGTAGCGGCCCCCCAGCACTGAACCGACGTCTACTGCTTCTGGCACGTGTTCCTCCCGGCAAACCTGGCTGATTTCTCACCATGCTACCGGTCGGTCACGCCTTTCCCGGGCTGGGGCGTCAGGCGCCGCTCCGGCGGAATCGCGCCATGAGCGGCTCCAGGAACTCGGTCAGTTCGGTGATGCGGAGCAGTTTGAGCATGCCCAGGTACACGGCGGACATCAGAACTCCGCCGATCGCGAGGACGAGGAGGGCATTGAGTTTCGATTGCCAGAGGTACCCGCCGGGGTCATATCCGCCGAATGCCCAGGACAGGGCCGTTCCCGCGAGTGCCGAGACCATGCCCGCGATGATGAGCCGCACGTGGACGTCGAAGACGTGCCCGGCGCCATAGGATCCGATGGCGCGCTTGAGGAAGACGTGGCTGATGACGACGGCGATCACGTTGCCCAGCGTGTAGGCGACTGCGAGCATCGGCACAATGAGCCGAGGATCGAACATGGCGGCGAGGAGCGCGAATGCGACCCCGACGACGGACAGGATCAGCTGGATCTTGAGGGGAGTCCTGACGTCCTCGCTGGCGTAGAAGACGCGATTGAGGAAGAAGTTCGCACTGAGGAACGGCGCTCCTACGGCGAGGATCGCGATGATGACGCCGTTGATGGCAGCGACCTCGGCGGATTCGCTGAAGAGCATCCCCAGGGGTCCGGCGAAGGTGAGCAGTGCGGCAGCACCGAAGACGGTGGCAACACCGATGATGCGCAACCCTTGGGACAGTGTTGCCCGGACGGCGGCCAGGTTGTTGTCCGCGTGTGCGGACGCCAGCTGGTTGAACATGACCGTCGCCAGGGACAGCGCGATGACCGCGTGCGGGAGCTGATACACCATCGACCCGAATTCGAGGTTCGTCGAGCCCGCGATCTGCACCGGTGGATCCTGTGCGAGAAGGCGTGGCCGGGCATCGGCGGCGATCGTCGCCACACGCAGGTTCACGAGGTAGAGTCCGTTGCCGATCAGCATGGTCACGATCGTGACGGAGGCGAGCTTCCCGGTCCGACCGAGCCCGGTGCCACGGACCCCGAATTTCGGCTTCAGGCCCAGGTTCAGACGCTTCAACGGGACGAACAGCACGACCGCCTGGATGATAATGCCGAGCGTGGTTCCGCCGGCGAGCAGCACCGTCTGCTCCGTCGTCCACGTCTCCGGGCTGTGCCGCTCCACCTGCTCGGTCCCCATGAGCATGATGAAGACCACCAGGAATGCGATGGACACCAGGTTGTTGACGACGGGCGCCCACATGTACGGCCCGAAGGAACCGTTGGCGTTGAGGATCTGCCCTGTCACCGCGTACATGCCGTAGAAGAAGATCTGCGGTAGGCACCAGAAGGCGAAGGCGGTGGTGAGCGCGAGATTGGCTCCCGTGAAACTCGTGGTGAGCCCGACGATGACGGGAGCGGCGAGAGTCACGAGCACCGTGAGGACGAGGAGGGCGGCGGCGGCGAGCGTGAGCAGTCTGCTGACGTAGTCCGCGCCCCGGTCGGGCTGCCTGCTCGCTCGGATGATCTGCGGTACCAGGACAGCATTGAACACGCCGCCGGCCAGCATGAGGTAGATGAAGTTGGGGAGGTTGTTCGCGGAGGTGAAGAGGTCCGAGACCTGCCCCGAGGCTCCGATCGCGGTGGCGAGCAGTCCCACGCGAACCAGGCCGAGGATCCGCGAGACCAGCGTCCCGGCGGCCATGATGGCGCTCGAGCGTGCGGTGGAACCGCTGCTCGGGGTAGGGCGGGTCTCCCGTAGGGGCTGCCCGGCATCCTGCAGTGGTATCGAGGCTGTGTTCGTTTCAGACATCGCTCCCCATCGTCTCACCCACGGAACGACGACGACGTCCGCGCCCTCGGGGAGTGGCTCAGAGGTGCTCGGGCAGGACCTCTCGCGCAAGGTCGGCGATGCGGCGTTCGTTGGGGAAGGACAGGCGGCGGCCCAGTTCCTGGAGAGGGACCCAGGCGACGTCGACGGCTTCGTGGTCCGGATCATTCTCGATGGTGAGGTAGCCGCCGGTGGCGATCAGCAGGAAGTGGTGCACCGTCTTGTGGACGCGGTGACCGCTGACGGTGAACCAGTAATCGATGCTGCCGAGGGCGGAGACTATCCGCCCCTCGATCCCGGTTTCCTCCGCGATCTCACGGATGGCTGCCTCTTCGCTGTTCTCGACGCCCTCCGGGTGGCCCTTGGGCAGGCACCATTCCAGGCGACCGCCTCGGTTCAAACGAGCGATGATGGCGACGTCCAGTGAGTCCTTCGTGGTGTCCACGACGATCCCACCCGCCGAGACCTCCTCCACCGTGGGCAGCTGGTGCTGCGCGGCAGGCATACCCGTGGTTCCCATTGACACTGTCAACGGGGTGCGCTTTGGAGCACTTGGAACGGGTCGGTCCATGAAGACCACTCTAACGATCTTTAAGGAGCGGCGATGACGGCGCGACGCGCTGCACGCCCGCCTGGGTACCAGCCGCGGGGGGCGGCACCGGTGTGGGAAACACGGGCTGATCTGGCACCCTTAAGGGACTATGGCGCACCTGCTGGACACTTCGACCCTTACCGCACCCCTCCCTCCCGTAGTCCTCGAGGTCGGTGAGCTCTTCGATGCGGCGGGCCATGAGCTCTCCCTCGTCGGCGGGCCGGTGAGGGACCTGTTCCTCGGCAGGGTCTCGCCGGACCTCGATTTCACGACGAGCGCCGACCCCGACCAGACCCTCGCCGTCATCAGGCGCTGGGCCGACGCCTACTGGGAGATCGGCCGGGCCTTCGGCACCATCGGGCTGCGCAAGGACGGGTTCCAGATCGAGATCACGACCTACCGCGCCGAAGCCTACGACCCGGAGTCCAGGAACCCGAAGGTCGCCTTCGGGACGAGCCTCGAGGACGATCTCCTCCGCCGTGATTTCACGATCAACGCCATGGCGCTGCGGTTGCCGTCGCTCGAACTCGTCGATCTGTTCGGCGGTGTCAGGGACCTCCACGCCGGGATGCTGCGCACCCCGGGAACTCCGTCGTCGTCCTTCTCCGACGACCCGCTGCGGATGATGCGCGCGGCGCGTTTCGTCTCCCAGCTGGGGGTCGCCGTCGCGCCCGACGTATCGGAGGCGATGACGGCGATGGCCGAGCGCATCTGCATCATCTCCGCGGAACGCGTCCGGGACGAACTCGTGAAGCTCATCCAGGGTCGGTCGCCCGACGCCGGGATCGACGTTCTGGTGGATACCGGACTCGCCGATCACGTGCTGCCGGAGGTCGCGGCGCTGCGCCTCGAGACGGACGAGCACCACCGCCACAAGGACGTCTACCAGCATTCGCTGACCGTCCTGCGCCAAGCGTGTGAGCTCGAGACGGACGACGACGGCCCGGTACCTTCCCCCGACGTCGTCCTCCGTTTCGCCGCGCTGCTGCACGACATCGGCAAGCCCGCGACGCGGAAGTTCGAACCCGGCGGTGCGGTGAGTTTCCGTCACCACGATGCCGTCGGCGCCAAGCTGGCAGCCAAACGGCTGCGGGCCCTGCGCTTCGACAACGACACCATCAAGGCCGTGGCTCGCCTCGTGGAACTGCACATGCGTTTCTACGGCTACGGAGAGGCAGGCTGGAGCGACTCCGCCGTGCGGCGCTACGTGAACGACGCGGGCCCCCTGCTCGAGCGCCTACACCGCCTCACGCGCTCGGATGTCACGACGCGCAATCGACGCAAGGCCGAGCGCCTCGCCTTCGCCTACGACGATCTCGAGGCCAGGATCGCCGATCTCGCCGAGCAGGAGGAGCTGGCTCAGATCCGGCCGGACCTGGACGGGGAACAGATCATGGCACTCCTCGGCATCCGCCCCGGCCCGGTGGTGGGGCGCGCCTACCGCTACCTCCTCGAGGAACGCATGGAGCACGGACCCCATGACCCCGCCGACGCCGAGACCAAGCTCCGCCAGTGGTGGACCGAACAGCCCGAATCACAGGAGAGCACACCATGAAGCCCATGACAGGCGCAGCAGCGCCGGATCTCACTCCGGCCGGGACGCCGCTGCCCAGGCTGTGGCTGCTGCGGCACGGCGAGACGGAGTGGTCGAGGGACGGGCGATACACCGGACTGACGGATCTTCCGCTGACCCAGCACGGCGAGGAGCAGGCGCTGGCGGCCCGCGAGCACCTCCAGGACGTCGAGTTCGATCTCGTGGTCACCTCGCCCCTGCAGCGCGCGGTCCGTACGGCCGAACTGGCAGGGTTTCCCAACGCGGAGGTACTCCCGTTCGCCCACGAGTGGGACTACGGGGACAATGAGGGCAGGAACAGTGAGACAGTCCGCGAGGAGAACCCGGGCTACCTCATCTGGAACGACGGCGCCCCGAACGGTGAGACCCTCGACCAGGTGTCCGAGCGGGCGGACCGTGTCATCGCGCGGGTGCAGGCCGGGTGCGGGACGCCTGCCGACAGGCATCCCGAGGCGCAGCCCGTGCAGAACGCCCTGCTCGTCGCCCACGGTCATTTCCTTCGGATCGTCGCGGCTCGCTGGCTGCAGTTCGGCGGGATCGAAGGGAGGCGGTTCGTCCTCGGCACAGCCGCGGTCTGCGCCCTCGGGTGGGACAAGCGCACCCCCGCGATCGTGCACTGGAATTTGTAGCCGGCTCCGAACCGGTTGCACGGGATTGCGCGCAAACTCTCGTCGAGGAAGAATTCAGCGACGAATTTTCTCGTGGGCTATGCCGATCAGCATTTCATGGGGTAGCTTTATCTACATGCCATTGGGCCTTCCCAACCGAACATCCCGGGAACGTCGTGGCTGGACATCAATAGGTGCACTCAGCGAAATGGAGGTGGAGATTGTGAATACCATGCTCAGCGGAGCCTTTGCCCGCGGCGCCAATCCCGCCTTCGTCATCCGTACGCACTAGGAAGTCAGCGCACCGGCTCCAGCCGGCTGATCCACTCCTCACCCCGCGCCCGTGCGCGACTTCCTTCCGCGATTCTTCTGGCCTTTCTTTTTCAGGAATTGCCCTTTCCTGGGCTTCATCGTGCCCTTCACCAGCCACTGAGAGTTTGTCATGTCCAATTTACGGGGCATTCCTGCCCAATTCACCGAACCGTCAGCGACGTCCCCCACCACTAAACCTCCTCCCGCCGGTCGGGGGTCCGCGCAGGGGGAATTCATCATGAGCGGATCACTGACACCCTCCCTGCAGGACACCGGGACAGTACAGGACGACCCAGCTACCCCTGCCACCGCCATGCCCGGATTCCACCGCAGGAAGAAGGTGCAGCGCATGCTGAAGAGGTGGCGTAATGGGGTGTCGTTCTGGGGCCGGATCCTGTCCAGTCCGTCACGTGGTCCCTGGGACGACTGCCATCGATTCCGGGATCCTCACCACACCATGTTCATCAAGTAGGACGCCGTGCATCGATGGACGTCGCACGAGCCGAGACAGACGCCCGCGATCAGGTCAGCGGTCCTGGCTCGTCATCGGCCCGGCGCCCTTCTGAGGCCGGGAGAGGGGCCGTCTGCCCGGGGCGGTGTTCCGGAATGTGGGGCGGGAACATCGCGTTATAGGGTCATGGGGTCAATCGACCGGGCCATCCGTCGGCCCGTCGGAAGGGAGAGGGTGTGTCCGGCGTCAGGCGCGTGGCCATGCTGTCCCTCCATACCTCGCCGCTCGAGCAGCCCGGTGCGGGCGACGCGGGAGGCATGAATGTCTATGTCAGGAGCACGGCGCTCGAATTGGCCCGGGTAGGCATAGACGTAGAGATCTTCACGCGTGAGGTCGGCGAGGGACGCCCCCGCCGCGAGGTGCTGGGTGACGGTGTGGTGGTGCATCACCTCGATGCCGGGCCCCGCCACCGGATCCCGAAGGAAGCCCTGCCGGGCCTGAGGAATACGTTCGCCGATGCGATCACCGACGTCGCCGACGTCCTCGCCGATGGACACTTCGACGTCCTGCACTCCCACTACTGGGTTTCCGGCACCGTCGGGCTCACCCTCAGCCAGGAGATGCACCTGCCCCTGGTCCACTCCATGCACACGATGGCGAAGGTCAAGAACCTGCACATGAAGGCGCTCGGCTCCCCGGAGCCGGGCGAGAGGATTGCCGGCGAGCAGGAGATCGTGGCCGGCGCGGCACGCCTCATCGCCAACACCCGTACCGAGGCCTCCGAGTTGGTCTCCCTCTACGGGGCGGTCGCGGATCGCGTCGACGTGGTGGCCCCGGGAGTCGATCTCTCGACCTTCCATCCCGGTGACCGCGCTGCGGCCCGCGCTGCGCTCGCCTTCCCCCCGGAACGGTTCCACGTGGTGTTCGCCGGCCGGATCCAGAAGCTCAAGGGCCCGCAGGTGCTGGTGGCAGCTGCGGCGGAACTCCGCCACCGCAGGCCGGACATCCCGCTCGACGTGAGCATCCTCGGGTCGGGCAGCGGTTCGGAGGCCCTCGCACTGCAGCCCCTGATCGATGCTGAAGGTCTCTCCGATGACATCCGGCTTTACCCGCCCGTCACGGCAGCGCGGCTGGCCCAGTGGTTCAGGTCGGCCGACGCCGTCGTCATGCCCTCCTTCAGTGAGTCCTTCGGGCTCGTGGCGCTCGAGGCGCAGGCCTGCGGCACGCCCGTCGTGGCTGCCAACGTCGGAGGCCTCCCACAGGCGATCAGCGATGGACGCACCGGGCTCCTGGTGGATGGTCACTCGGCGACCGGCTGGGCGGCCGCCCTCGAACGCCTGTACGACGACGTCCCCCTCCGGAAGAATCTCGGCCAGGCGGCCGCGACCCATGCGCTCGCCTTGGGCTGGCAGCGCACTGCCCTGCTGACAGCCCAGAGCTACCGCACAGCCGTCGAGCGCTTCTCCGCCGCCACCGCACACTGAGGCATGCCCACAAGGCCCCTAGGATGGGAAGGTGAACCCGACCGAGCTCGCCGAGTACCTCGATTCCGTCCGCATCACCGGCCAGGTTGCCACTCCCCGGCAGGACAATCTCAGGCACATGCAGCTGTTCCTGGAGGGGAACGAACACCTCGAGTTCGGTGTCACCCGCACGCGGGAGTGGACGTACGATGACGTCTTCGACCTGATGCACGAGCGCGTAGGAACGAGCGCGGACCGCAGCCATACCGAGGGCCAGGACACGATCGACGCCGGCAAGTGCGTGGCTGCCCTGGACCGATTCGCCGACCGGCTGGGTTCCTCGGCCCGTCGTGGTGAGCGGATACTCTTCGCGACGGGCCATCCGGCCGGCCTGCTGCCCGTCCACGCGGCGTTCGCACGTGCAGTCGCCGCCGTCGGTGCCACGGTGGTGAGCGTCCACGAGGGCCGGCGCTTCGGTGCCGGCGACATCCGGCAGGTCTTCGGCG
This sequence comes from Arthrobacter sp. B1805, assembly GCF_002929745.1. Taxonomy (GTDB): domain Bacteria; phylum Actinomycetota; class Actinomycetes; order Actinomycetales; family Micrococcaceae; genus Arthrobacter_D. Next base: position 54,180 of record NZ_PJIQ01000002.1, on the reverse strand, counting down.
TCCTCGTCTGGCATCAGCACGGCGGGCTCATGCACACCCACTTCCCCGAGCCCATGCGCCTCAGTCTCGAGACGCTCGCCGAGGCCGGACAGGGGTTGCCCGACCTCGTGGTGGCGGATCACGGGTGGGCCGGGCAGGCTGCCAGCTCGGGCATCCCGACCATCGGGTTCGCCGACTGCAACGACCCGGGATTGTTCGTCTCGGAAGCGCAGGGACAGGTGGACGTCGCCGTGCCGCTCGACGACAACGTGTGTCCGGGACTGTACGAGCCGCTCATCGCGTACGTCCTCGAGCGCGCCGGTCTGCCCCTCCTCTGAAGCCGGAGCGCTGGTAGGTTTTCCCCATGAGCGATCTCGAGATTGCCCGCGCTGCCGCGGTCAGGCCCATCGGGGACATTGCCGACGCCGCGGGTATTCCGCGGGAGGCGCTCGAACTGCATGGGCGCTTCAAGGCGAAGATCGATCCCCGCCTTCTGCCGGACGAGGGCAGGATCCCGGGAAAGGTGGTCCTGGTCAGCGCCATGAGTCCCACACCCGCGGGGGAAGGGAAGTCCACCTGCACCGTGGGCCTCGCGGACTCGCTGGCCCGTGCCGGGCAGCGGGTCATGATCGCCCTGCGTGAGCCCTCGCTCGGACCCGTGTTGGGGATGAAGGGCGGTGCGACGGGCGGCGGGTATTCGCAGGTGCTCCCGATGGATGAGATCAACCTGCATTTCACCGGCGACTTCCATGCGATCACATCAGCCAACAACGCTCTCGCTGCGCTGATCGACAATCACATCCACCAGGGCAACGAACTCGGCATCGACCCGCGGCGGATCACGTTCAAGCGGGTACTCGACGTCAATGACAGGGCCCTCCGCGAAGTGGTCGTCGGGCTCGGGGGGCCCGCGCAGGGCACGCCGCGCCAGGACGGTTTCGACATCACGGTCGCGTCCGAGATCATGGCTGTCTTCTGCCTCGCCCGGGATCTCGATGACCTGAAGGAACGGCTGGCCGCGATCACCTTCGGGTACACGTATGACCGCAGGCCCGTCACGGTGGGCGAACTGCGGGTCGAGGGCGCGCTCGCCCTGTTGCTCCGGGACGCCATCAAACCGAACCTGGTGCAGACGATCGCGGGCACTCCAGCCCTTGTCCACGGCGGTCCGTTCGCGAACATCGCCCACGGTTGCAACTCGGTGATCGCTACCCGGACTGCCCGGCAGCTGGCCGACATCGTGGTCACCGAGGCGGGCTTCGGGGCGGACCTCGGCGCGGAGAAGTTCATGAACATCAAGGCGCGGGCTGCCGACCTTGCTCCCGACGCGGTCGTCATCGTTGCGACGGTCCGCGCCCTGAAGATGCACGGTGGGGTCGCGAAGGCCGACCTCGCTGCCCCCGACGTCGAAGCGGTCGGACGTGGCGCTGCCAACCTGCTCCGGCACGTGCGCAACGTGGAGAAATTCGGTATCTCACCCGTCGTGGCCATCAACCGGTTCGGCACGGACACCCAGGAGGAACTCGACTGGTTGGAATCCTGGTGTGCGGCGGAGGGAATCGATGCGGCGGTCGCCGATGTCTGGGGGCAGGGCGGTGGGGGACCGGGCGGCGACGAACTCGCGGCCAGAGTCCTCGCTGCTCTCGAACAGCCCGTCCGTTTCTCGCACCTCTACCCGCTCGATCTCTCGATCGAGGACAAGATCCGGACGATCGTGCAGGAGATCTACGGCGCCGACGGCGTCGAGTTCTCCGTTCCGGCGCTGAGGCGGTTGAAGGAGATCGAGGACAACGGGTGGTCAGGTCTTCCCGTCTGCATGGCGAAGACGCAGTATTCCTTCTCCGACGACGCGAGCCTGCTCGGAGCGCCGAAGGGCTTCACGGTCCACGTGAGGGATCTCATCCCGAAGACGGGCGCAGGATTCATCGTGGCCCTGACCGGGTCGGTCATGACCATGCCGGGCCTGCCCAAGGACCCGGCCGCGCTGCAGATGGACGTCGACGCCGAGGGAAACGCCGTCGGATTGTTCTAGCTCTGCTCGACGGCGGCGGTGTCCTCCCGGACGGAGCGAACCTGCGGCTCCGGTTCGGATCCGCGCCGTCGTGGTCGCACGGTGAGATAGAGGGCCGCGACGCTGGCGACGACGAAGGTCGCCACGAGCCAGGCGGTGCTGGGATCACCGATGAGAAGGCGTGGGATGGCGCGCGTCGGAACGGTGGCGGCGAAGACGAACGCCACCAGGAGCCCGAGGTAGCTGCCGATCATGTTCATGAGGTGGGCGCGGATGTTCCTTCTCGACGCCGCCGCGATACCGAGGGTGACTGTGACGATCGTGAAGGCGGACAGCCCGTGGAGCCAGCTGAATCGCCCGTCCGTCACGATCCAAAAGCTGCTGATGCAGACGTAGTACATGGACGCCGCCCAGGTGTAGCCGAGGATGCGGTGGGTGCGGTCGCGCCGCCGTCGGAGGATGTTCACGGGTCCGATGACGAGCGCGACGAGGGCGCCGACGACATGCGTCGCAAGGAGCGGGTTCCAGTCCATGCGCTCAGGATAGTTGCACTATCTTGATATGGACATCAGGAGAGCTGCCCACGGGGTCACTATCCATTGCAGCAGCGAGGAGGAGATTCTGCATGAGGCTCAGCGAACTCAGCGCGGTGAGTGGAATCAGTCCGGCGAGTATCAAGTTCTATCTCCGCTCAGGGCTCCTCGAGCCAGGACAGGCCGTCCATCCCACCAGGGCGGAGTACGGGGACGCCCATGTGCGGCGACTGCGTCTCATCCAGGGATTGCGGTCGGTGATCGGATTGGGCCTTGAGGACATCCGACGCATCATCGAGGCTTCCGACGGCGCCGAAACCTCCGGGCACAAGCGGCTCGCCCTGCTCGCCACGGTGCAGTCCGTCGTGCTCGGCTTCAGCAACAGTGGAACGAGGGAGCCGCCTACGGTCAAGGAACTCGTACTGCAGATGGGGTGGCCTGACGAGGACAGCGAAGCGCGCGCTGCGGTCGGCGAGCACCTTGCGGCGATGACCGCTGCAGGAGTGGCAGCGGACCCAGCAGTGCTGGTGTTGTATGCGCGAGCGGCGGACGCGATCGCGGATGCCCAGCTGACCGTCACGGACGGCCAGCGATCTGTCGAGGAGCTCATCCTCACCGCAGCGGTCGGGATGCACCTGCATAACCAGCTCATCCTCAAGGTCATCGCACTCGCCCAGGCTAGCCGGTCCATCCAGCGGTACGCCCAGCAGGGACCGCACACGCAGAAGGGCCGGGACGGCGATGCGTCCCAGCCCTTCGATGAATCGGACTAGCGGGTATGCGTCGGACTAGCGGTCGAGGTCGCCCCGGATGAAAGCTTCGACCTTCTCGTGGGCGATGTCGTCGGCGTACTGCTCGGGCGGCGACTTCATGAAGTAGCTCGACGCCGAGAGGATCGGACCACCGATGCCGCGGTCCAGGGCGATCTTGGCGGCGCGGATGGCGTCGATGATGACACCGGCCGAGTTCGGGGAATCCCACACCTCGAGCTTGTACTCCAAGGAGACGGGAGCGTCGCCGAAGTTGCGGCCTTCGAGACGAACGAACGCCCACTTGCGGTCATCGAGCCAGGCCACGTAGTCCGAGGGGCCGATGTGCACGTCGTTCGCGTGCAGATCCGCCTTCACGTTGGAGGTCACGGCCTGGGTCTTGGAGATCTTCTTGGATTCGAGGCGGTCGCGCTCGAGCATGTTCTTGAAGTCCATGTTGCCGCCGACGTTGAGCTGGTAGGTGCGGTCCAGGGTGACGCCGCGGTCCTCGAACAGCTTCGCCATCACGCGGTGGGTGATCGTGGCACCGATCTGGCTCTTGATGTCGTCACCGACGATCGGCACTCCTGCCTCGGTGAACTTGTCCGCCCATTCCTTCGTGCCGGCGATGAACACCGGAAGCGCATTGACGAACGCGACGCCCGCGTCGATGGCGCACTGCGCGTAGTACTTCGCAGCGTGCTCGGACCCGACCGGCAGGTAGCAGACGAGCACATCGGCCTTGGTGGCCTTGAGCTGACCGACGATGTCCACGGGTTCCTCGTCGGACTCGACGATGGTCTCCCTGTAGTACTTGCCCAGGCCGTCCAAAGTGTGACCCCGCTGGACGATGACACCGGTCGGGGGTACGTCGGCGATCTTGATGGTGTTGTTCTCGCTCGCACCGATCGCCTCGGCGAGGTCGTGACCGACCTTCTTGCCGTCGACGTCAAACGCCGCCACGAACTGCACGTCCCCCACGTGGTACTTGCCAAACTCGACATGCATCAGGCCCGGAACGCTGCCTGCCGGATCCGCATCACGGTAGTAATGCACACCCTGCACGAGCGACGCGGCACAGTTGCCGACTCCAATGATTGCCACGCGAATGGGGTTCTGTCCCACAGTTCTCCTCGAAAGCCCGTTGAATATGCCCCGGCCGTCATCGCCCTGGGCGCGGTCGGCAGGAAGTGCCAGTCTACGTTCAGTTCACAACGCGGGTGTAAGCGGGTCCATTCCGCGCCCGCCAGGGCCGTCGCGTCAAGCCTGCCCGTTCCGCGGCATCAGGAACGGTCCCTGGGGTTAGGCTCGATGGATGACGTCGGGTACGGGAAGGCGCGGACCGTACCGCATCAGCATCCCGAGCCGGTCGGATCCGATCCTCCGACAGTTCGTCGAGGGCGTCGGCGGGCCACTCGGCCGTCACGCGGACCCGGGTCGCGTCGCTCCGCGATGGTTCACAGTCCCACGGGTCCTCATCCTCATCACGGTGTGTTCCTCGATCCTCGCCGTCGCGGCCAAGAATCCCTGCCGACTGGGTGGGTGGTCCTCCCCGGACTACTTCTATCGCGCCTGCTACTCCGATTGGGCAGAGCTCTACCAGAGTCGCGGCTTCGGCGAGGGCGTCCTCCCGTTCATCACCCCCGGAGCCTTGTTCGAGTATCCGGTGCTGCTCGGCCTGCTGGCATCGGGCACGGCGGTTCTCGTCGAACTCGCGGCGCACGGAGCTGCACCAGAGGCGAAGTCGCTCCTCTACTTCGACCTGAATGCCGTGTTGCTGGCCGGCGTCTGGATCATGACGGTGCTCGTCACCATGCGCCTGTCCCACCGGCGGCCCTGGGACGCTGCGATCGTGGCCTCGGCTCCTGTGATCATCCTGTCCGGGACGATCAACTGGGACTTATGGGCGGTGCTGTTGGCGACGGCCGGGATGTTGGCCTTCGCCCGCGATCGGCCGGTCCTGGCGGGCGTGCTGTGGGGACTCGGGACAGCGGTCAAGCTCTACCCTGTCCTGTTGCTCGGCGCCGTGCTGGTGCTGGCCATCCGTACGGGCCGGTACCGGCCGTTCGCAGCCGCTCTCGCGGGCGCCGCGGGCGCCTGGCTCGTGGTGAATCTGCCCTTCCTGCTGCGCGATCCGAACGGATGGGCGTACTTCCTCACCTTCTCGGAGACGCGCGATGCCGGTTTCTCGTCCGGGTGGTACGTCTTCAACGCCCTCGCACGGGAAACCGGTGCCCCCGTGCTCCCGCCGGGTGCGATCAATGCGGGCGCAGGAATCCTCTTTGTCGCGTGCTGCGCCGCCGTCGCAGTGCTGGCCCTCCGGGCGCAGCGCAGGCCCCGGCTGGCGCAACTCGCCCTGCTGATCGTGATCGCCTTCGTCCTCTGCAACAAGGTCTACTCACCGCAGTACGCTCTGTGGCTCGTGCCGTTGGTGGCACTTGCCGTCCCCCGGTGGCGCGTGGTCATCGCCTGGCAACTGGTGGAAGTACTCCACTGGGCGGCTGTCTGGCTGTACCTCGGCGGACAGACCAGCGGCGGTCCGCCGGAGAACAACCTGGGGCTCGGCCTCTACGTCTGGGCCGTCGTCGCGCATATTCTGGCCACTGCATATGTTGCCGCGGTCGTGGTGGTCGAGATCCGTTCGCCATCGCTGGACGCCGTGCGGCGCATCGGGATCGACGATCCACAGGGTGGTCCCTTCGACCGATTGCCCGACCGCTTCACCCTGCGCTCCGGACGGGGTCGTCGTCGAACCGGAGGGGCCCTGCCCCAGCCGCCGGTACGGGCGGCGGGCGGCCATGCTCCGATAGGCTGGCGGAACGGCGTCGACGCCACGCACTCCCGAGCGGCCGACGCAGGCGAGCCGGAGTCGCTGCCCCGTCGATCCATCCGTGCGCCGTCGACACCTCCAGCGGAAGATCATCAGTGAGAGCAGCATCCCTTACCTACAGCAGGCTCACCAGGAGCGGCTTCGACTCGATCGCAGACGCGCACCCCGGCGTCGTGATCCCGATCGAGCAGACTCCGGACTGGGTCGAGTTCGAGCACGCGCTAGGACGGGCTCCGCTGGGTATCTGGGCCTACACGGATGCGGCCGGGAACCTCGTGGCGACCGCCAGCTATATCCGCGTGGTGCGTCGCTTCAGGGAGTCGGTCGTCGTCGTCAACGGCCCTGTCTGGTTCGCAGAGCGGACGCCGGCAGCGGAGCGGCTGCTGATGGAGACGGTACGGGAGCAGTTCCGCCACGATCCTTCCGTACATCCCCTCTACGTCCGGATGCAGGTCGCTACGCTGCAGCCCCCTGCCAACGGTCCCATCGAGCACGGCTGGTACGAGCGCGAGATCGTCGTCGACCTGAAACCGTCCGAGGCAGAGCTGCTGAAGAGCTTCCGGCCGAACGCGCGGAACAGCATTCGCAGGGCACAGCGGAGCGGCGTCGAGGTGAGGCATATCCCTCGTGAGGAATGGACTGGAGTCTTCGCCACGCAGTTGTACCCGATCATGCAGGAGACCGCCGATCGGGACGGGTTCCAGTCGTTCGATTCCTCGTACTACGAGACCCTGCTGACGGTGCTGGGTGACCACATGCGCCTTATGGTCGCCTACAGCGACGGAGTCCCCGTGAGCTGGTTGATCACCACCGAGTACCGCGGGTACGCCGTCTACTACTTCGCGGGAAGTACGCTCGAGGCCCGCAAGACGTTCGCCCCGTACCTGCTGCTGTGGGAGGCGTTCAGGACGCTGAAGGCCGCCGGCAACACCGCGTGCGGGCTCACGGGTATCGAGAGCGATAACTACCCGGGGCTCGCCAACGTCACCACGTTCAAGCGAAACTTCTCGAAGAACGTGGTGGTGGTGCCGACCACGTACGACATCCCGCTGCGTCCGGCCCGCTACGCAGCGGTGGCGTCCCTCCTCGCTGCGCGACGATCAGTGCCGACGGCTGGACGAGCGGCCCTGCACCGTGCTGGTGTGCTCCTGCGGCGGGCCAGGGGTGCGCGGTCCGCAGCGGGTGCACAGGGAGCCAATACATAGTCGGAGGGGAATGGGTCCCAACGGCATAGGAGAGGAAGCATCATGGCAGATGTCGAAGTCGTCGGAGCTGGACCGAACGGCCTCGCCGCGGCCGTCGTCATGGCGCGCGCGGGCCTTTCCGTCAGGGTCCATGAGGCCGCTCCTACGCTCGGTGGCGGGTCGCGGTCGCTGGAACTGATGGAGGAGGGACATCTCCACGACTTCTGCTCCGCGGTCCACCCCATGGCGCTGGCCTCGCCGTTCTTCCGCGCCTTCGAGCTCAGCCGACGGATCGGGTTCGCAGTCCCCGACGTGTCCTTCGCCCACCCGCTCGACGGCGGCAGGGCAGGAATCGCCTACCGCAGCATGGAGCAGACCGTGGCGGGGCTGGGCGCGGACGGTGAGGCGTACCGGCACCTGATGCAGCCGCTGAGTGACCGGGAGCAGGACATCCTCGCGTTCACCCTGAACCATGTGGTGCGCGTCCCCGCGAAACCGGAGGCTGCTGTGCGCTTCGCCCTCGCGGTCCTCGACCAGGGTCTGCCCTCCTGGAACCGCCGTTTCAGGACGGACGAAGCGAAAGCGCTCATCACCGGCGTGATGGCGCACCCGGTCGGGACACTTCCATCGATCACGGGAGCCGGAGCCGGCCTGGTGCTGAATTTCCTGGCCCACACCGTGGGATGGCCCATCCCGGTCGGTGGGTCACAGTCCATTGCGGATGCCCTCGCGCTCGATCTCCGTGAGCACGGCGGAGAGGTGGTCACCAACAGCAGGATCGGGACACTGGCCGAGGTGTCCGACGCCCGCGCAGTGCTCCTCGACGTGGCTCCGAAGACCTTCCGGTCGATGTCCCGTGGCCGCCTTCCATGGGCGTATGACGCGGCGCTGTCCGCCTTCACCTACGGGAACGCTGCCTGCAAGGTCGACTTCATCCTGTCCGCCCCCGTTCCATGGACTCATCCGGACCTGCACAGGGCCGGGACGGCGCATCTTGGCGGAACGAGGGAGGAGATCGCTGCCGGGGAGAGGCAGGTCAACCAGGGCAAGCATCCCGACAGCCCGTACGTGCTCCTCTCGCAGCCGTCGTCGTTCGACCCGACCCGCGCTCCGGAGGGTCGGCACACGCTGTGGACCTATTGCCATGTGCCACGCGGGTCCACGCGCGACATGGCCGGGGCGATCACCGCGCAGATCGAGCGCTTCGCTCCCGGCTTCCGCGACGTCGTCGTCCGCAGCCATACGACGACGGCGAGCGAGCTCGAGGCCTACAACGCCAACTACGTGGGCGGGGACTTCAGCAGCGGGGCCGTCAACCTGCGCCAAATCGTCGCCCGGCCCGTACCGTCCCTGCAGCCGTGGGCTACGCCGATCAAGGGCGTGTACCTCTGCTCACAGTCGACTCCTCCCGGTCCCGGCGTGCACGGCATGGCGGGATTCAACGCAGCACGGCTGGCGCTCAGACGCGAGTTCGGCCTTCCCGTGCCTGTCCTCGGCGTCTGAGGACACAGCCGGTCGTCCGACGAGGTCGGGCCGAGGGCGCTGAAGCACCGCGCGGAAGCAGCGCCTTCCGGGCGCTGACCCGGCGGGCGCCGTCTATCCCTTCGGCCGAAGGATCCGACGTGCGGCTTCGACCGCTGACGAGCGGTGGGCAGCCCGGGGAGTGTCCTGCGCGTTGAGTTGTGCGACCAGCGGAGCCTGGGCCCACGCCTGCGCGACGCCGAAGAGGATGGGCAGGAGTTCCTCGGGCGCCCATGACGAGTCGACGAGCCCGAGCTCTTGCGCCTCGCGGAGAGCCGTCACTTTGGCGTCCGGAGCGGGCCAGTGGCCCGGTAGGTCGTAATCGATGCCCTCGAGCCGCGCCCAGGTGAGCATCCGGAGGATCTCAGGGTGCTCGTGCGTATGGTCGAAGACGAGGCCCACGAAGGCGGGAACGTCCGTGGGATCGAGCGCGGTGCCCTCATGGAACTCGATGGCATTCACGTCGAGCACGGCCTGGAAGAGGGCAGCCTTGTCGACGAAGTGGGCGTAGAGGCGCTCCTTGCTGGCACTCGCGGCCTTGGCGATCCGGTCGATGCGGGCACCTGCGAGGCCGTAGGCGGCAAACTCGCTGCGGGCAGCCAGAAGGATGCGGGTCCGTACGTCCGTCGTCGAAGACATCCTGCCAGTATACCCAAACGAACTAGTTCGTTTGACAGTGGTGCTCAGCTGTCCTAACCTCGGAATCCACCTGTCCTTGAGGAGATCCATGACCGTTCCACCCTCGGGCCCCGCCAGCACGTCCGCCCCGGGCGATGCTTCCGTCGAGGCCCCCGCGAACCGCTGGCTCGTGCTGGCGATCGTCGCGCTCGCCCAGCTCACCGTCGTGCTCGACGGCACCATCGTCAATATCGCCCTGCCGCAGGCGCAGGCGGAACTCGGCATGTCGGACAGCGATCGCAGTTGGGTCGTCACGCTGTACGCCCTGACCTTCGGTGCCCTCCTGTTGCTGGGTGGCCGCATCGCGGACTTCTGGGGCCGCAAGCGCTCGTTCCTCGTGGGTATGGGAGGCTTCGCCCTCGCGTCCGCCCTCGGCGGCATCGCGACGACGGGAGAACTGCTCCTGGTGGCCCGCGGTCTGCAGGGCTCCTTCGCCGCCCTGCTGGCGCCGGCTGCGCTCGCCATCCTGTCCGTGACGTTTCCCGGCGGCAAGGACCGCGTGCGGGCCTTCGCGGTCTACGGGACCATCGCCGGAGGAGGTGCAGCCGTCGGGCTCCTGCTCGGTGGGGTGCTGACCGAGTACTTCAGCTGGCACTGGTGCCTGCTCGTGAACGTGCCCATCGCGGTCGCCGCGATCGCGGTGGGTGTACCTGTCCTGCGGGAGAGCCGCGCCGAGGGAAGCACACGGTACGACGTCCCCGGTGCCGTCCTCGTCAGTCTCGGTCTCGCCTCCGTGGTCTACGGGTTCTCCCGGGCCGAAGCAGGTTGGGTCCGGGTGGACACGCTGGGCTTCCTCGCCCTCGGCGCCGCGCTCCTGGCCCTGTTCGTCCTCGTCGAGGTCCGATCGGCGCACCCTCTGCTTCCGCTGCGCATCATCACTAATCCGGCGAGGGCCGGCGCATACCTGGCGTCGATCGCGGTGGGAGCCGCGCTGCTCGGGGCCCTGCTCTACCTGACGCTGTACTTCCAGATCGTGCTGGGGATGAGTCCGCTCGTGTCCGGCCTGGCGTCGTTGCCCATGACGGCAGCGATCATCGTCTGCGCCGGAGTGGTCTCACGCCTGCTGACGACGGTGGGACCCCGCATCCTCATGACGGTCGGTCCACTGATCGCAGCGGCGGGGCTGCTCCTGCTGAGCCGTATCACCGTCGACGGATCCTACGTGCTGGAGGTCCTGCCGGCGCAGATCCTGCTGGGCATGGGTCTCGCGTTCATCTTCGTACCACTGCAGAACGTCGCGCTCCTGGGGATCGCTCCCCGTGATTCCGGCGTGGCGAGTGCCGCGGTGACGGCGACCCAGCAGATCGGCGGATCGATCGGTACGGCCGTCTTCACCGCGCTCTACACCGTGGGCGCAGGAACCGGCACGGCAGAGGGAGCCGCAGGCGGACTCCAGTCACTCGTCGATGGCTACGCGGTCGTGTTCCTCGCCGCCGCCGTCGCCCTTGCGCTCGCAGCACCGATCTCATGGTTCATGATCAGGGTCGCCAGGAACGAGTTCACGACGTCGGGCGAAGCGGTCCATCTGGGCTAGGAGCCCGCTGCTCGTGGTGGCCACGGTGCCGACGTGGCCATCATCCTCCTCGACCCGGTCCACGCCGGCCATTCAATGACACAGCGGGTGACACAACCACAACAGCGGGCGGCAGTGCTGATCGCGTGTCCGACGAGCGGATCAGCCAGAAAATCGACACAACAGTGCTGATGCACTCGGCCGTGCTTCGAACATCTGGCACTGTGTAATCATGACTTCCGACCCCGATTCGCGTGTTGCCCTCGTCATCGAAGATGATGCCGACGTGCGGCAGCTGCTGGTCATGACTCTGGGCATGAACGGCTTCACCACCCTCGAGGCCGAGACCGGGCGGCAAGGTGTCGCACTCGTGCGCGACCGCCAGCCCGACCTCGTGACCCTCGATCTCAATCTCCCCGACATCGACGGCGTCGAGGTGTGCCGTCAGATCCGACCGCTCACGGACGCGTACGTCATCATGATCACTGCACGTCAGGACGAGATCGACCGCCTGATCGGCCTGGAGATCGGAGCCGACGACTTCGTGGTGAAGCCCTTCAGCCCGCGTGAGGTCGGTGCACGGGTCAACGCGATGTTCAGGCGCCCGAGGAGCACCGTGCGGAACGTGTCGCAGCCCCTCCTGGGGACCGGTGAGGAGACCGAGGTGACGCAGCCTGCGACGGGGAGCACGCTGGTCGCCCCCCGGGACGAGCAGGTCGAGGGATCGCTGCTGCACGGACCGATCAGCATCGACACGGAAGGGCGGATCGCCATGCTCGAGGGTGTGGAACTGCCGCTCACACGCATCGAGTTCGACCTCCTGGCAACCCTCGTCTCGGGGCCGCGGCGGGTCTGGCAGCGGGAGACGCTGCTGTCGCGCATCTGGGGCGACGGGTGGGTCAATGACCAGCATCTGGTCGAGGTGCACATCCGCAACCTGCGGAAGAAGCTGGGCGAGGATACCAAGGCCCCGCGCTTCATCCGAACCGTACGCGGTGTCGGCTACCGCATGATCCCGCCGAGCGCCGACTGAAATTCGTCCCCGAGGCTGCGAAGCCGAGCAATGAGGCCGGGGTGGGCCGAGGGATTCTCGATCAGGCGGAGTGCTGCGGACGTCGACTCCTCGAGCCGGCTGGCGCCGACCATGGACGCGCTCACATTGAGGCTGAGCAGCGCGACGACGGCGGCATCAGTGTCCTCGGCCCTGAACGCGGACTCCACAGCCGCGATGCGCTGCGGCAGCAGCTGGACGAACGTCTCAGCGAAGTGGAGCGCCCCGGCGTGGCTGGAGAGTTCGACGCCGAGGTTCTGCAGGACCGACCGGTCCAGGACCGGGAGGAGTGGGACGTCGGTGCCGCCGGCCGTGGGCATGACGGGTGAACCGGGACGGTCCTCGACCGTGGCAGGCGTGCCGACCGAGGCGTCGTCGTCCTCCTCCTTGGGGCGTGACCAGATCATGAGAAGCAGGCTGCCGACGAGCACGGCCGGCACGCCGTACACGAGGGCCTGGCGGACGACGGGCGTACGGAGGGCGCGGATCACGTTGCCGACCTCGGGGATGGTGGCCGTTGCCTCGTAGACGTAGTCCCCCTCGAGCGTGGCGATCCAGGGGTCGGCGGCCTGATTGGCGTCGCCCTTGGTGCGCACGGCCGTGCTGCCGTCGGTTCCCCTCATGACCTCGATCACGCGGTGTGTCTCGACGCGGTGGTCCTCGACGGGGATGTGGTAGCTGATGACGTCTCCCACAGCGATGTCACTCACCGGCTGCACCGTGGTGACGACGACATCACCGGGCATGATCTCGGGGGCCATGCTGCCGGTCAGCATCGTCGCCGTCTGGTAGCCGAGGAAGCGCGGACCGATCGCGAAGAACAGGACGGCCGCGATGGCGAGCACCATGAGGAGTGTGCCCAGGAGGCTGGTGATGCGCTGGGCGATGGACGGGCGATCGGAAGTCGCACGCACTGCCCCGGGTGTCGCCGTGGTAGCCGTCGTCACGTCGTCCGTTTGCTGCCGGTTGCGAGCGCTCGCTCGGAACCCGGGACCGATGGACGAAAGGTCGATCGTGCTCACGCCTGCTCCTTCTGTTGCTGCTGGTTTCCTGATCGACCGGATTCCTGCCCGGCTGAAGCTACCCGCCGGCTCCGGTGGACGGTGCGGAGCCGGCGGGAAGAGTGTCGAACTTCTGAGTACTACTCTGGCGCGTGTCGCTCAAAGGTGGAGTGGCGGAAGGGCGAAAAGAGACCGAAGAAAGGGCGAAGGGGTATTCGAGGGGTCTCCTGTACCCGTGCGACGAGAACGCAGAAGTCCCCCGCACCGTCCTGGTGGACAGTGCGAGGGACTCCGGGAGGGACGATCCTAGGAGAGCATCTCGCGGACCATCGGGATGACCTTCGTACCGTAGAGCTCGATGCTGTGCATGAGCTTCTCGTGCGGCAGCGGACCCGCGCTGTACTTCATGTCGAAGCGGTCGATGCCGAGCGTCTGGGCGGTTGCGGCGATCTTCTTCGCAACGGTCTCCGGCGAACCAACGTACAGGGAGCCGAAGTCGGCCTCCTGGTCGAACTCCGCGCGCGTCGTCGGGCCCCAGCCGCGCTCACGGCCGATGCGGTCGCGCATGATGCGGTTGTCGGGCCACAGCTCCTCGCGGGCCTGTTCGTCCGAGTCCGCGACGTAGCCCGGCGAGTGGACTCCGATCGGCAGCGTGGGCTGGCCGAGCTGGGTCAGGGCCCGGTGGTACAGATCCACATAGGGCGCGAACCGGGCCGGATCACCACCGATGATCGCGAGCATCAGGGGCATCCCGTATCGTGCGGCACGCACCACCGACTCAGGACTTCCACCGACACCGATCCACGTCTTGAGGCGGCCACCGTCGGTCTTGGGGTACACCTCGTGGTTGTCGAGGCCGGGGCGGGTGCTCCCGGACCAGGCCACGGGGCCCTCCTTGATGAGCTCGGCGAAGAGATCAAGCTTCTCCTCGAAGAGCCGCTCGTAGTCGGACAGCTCGTAGCCGAAAAGGGGGAACGACTCCGTGAAGGATCCGCGGCCGAGGATCACCTCGGCGCGACCATTGGACGCGGCGTCCAGCGTGGCGAAACGCTGGAACACGCGCACGGGGTCGTCCGAGCTCAGCACTGTCACCGCGGAGCCGAGGCGGATGCGCTCGGTCTGGCCGGCGATGGCGGCGAGGACGGTCTCGGGGGCGGAGATGGCGAAGTCGTCACGGTGGTGCTCGCCGATCCCGATGAAGTCGACGCCGACCTCGTCGGCGAGGACCGCCTCGGCGATGACGTTCCGGATGACCTGCGGATAGGGAACAGGGTTGCCGTCCTGTCCGCGCGTGACGTCCCCGAAGGTGTCCAGTCCGAGTTCCAGTTCGCGTGCCATGGTGCAACTCCCCGTGCTTGCCGTTCCGGCCCACCCTGGGCCTGCTCATAGAACGGAGGGCAGGACGGCGTTATTCCATGCAAAGGTATCTATCTCGCTCTGAGCTCCTACGCAGCTGACAGTGGCGACCCCGGTCCGGCGGGACGGGCGTGCCCAAGGGCTGCTCTACGCTCCCCGGGTGGCCGAGCTTTGCCTCACGTCCCGACCGCGCGGTAAGCTGTGGGACGGCTCACATGCCGAACACCTCAACTGAATATGCCAATGATCTGCAGCGGGAGAGTTCTGCCGTCGAGACACAACCGGCAGGCGCCGTAGGAGCAAATCCTCCCCAGGAATCTCTCAGGCCCAGTACCGCTACGGATAGGCAACTCTGGAAAGCAGCATCGGGCAGGCCCGACGCTCACCGACGGTGCAAGCAGGCGCGGAGCCCTGCGGAAACTCTCAGGTCCCACACAGAGCGGGGAGGAACCCGACCAGGCACGCGCGCACGCGCCCCCTTTCTGACCTACGGAGTTCCCCATGACCGCCACACCCGATCAGGTATCCGGCATCGTCGCGTCCACCTTCGCCGATCGACACATCGGTCCCCGATCCGCTGACGCGGCGCACATGCTCGAAGTTCTGGGCTACCCGAGCCTCGAGAAGCTCGTGGACATGGCCGTTCCCGCGAGCATCCGCCTCAACCGGGCACTCGACCTGCCCGGAGCCCTCACCGAGACGGAGGTGCTGGCGCAGCTGCGGCGCATCGCGAACCGTAACCGCACCGCCGTCCAGATGATCGGCCAGGGCTACTTCGACACCGTCACGCCGCCGGTCATCCGTCGCAATGTCCTCGAGTCGCCCGCCTGGTACACGGCCTACACGCCCTACCAGCCGGAGATCTCCCAGGGCCGGCTCGAAGCCCTCCTGAACTTCCAGACGATGGTGCAGGACCTCACGGCCCTCGACATCGCCAACGCCTCTCTGCTGGACGAGGCCTCCGCCGTCGCCGAAGCCGTGCTGCTCATGCGACGCTCCGGCAAGAACAAGGGCCGCACCGTCATCGACGCCGACGCGCTCCCGCAGACCGTCGCCGTCGTGCGCGGCCGGGCAGAGGCGCTCGGTTTCGACATCGAGGTCGCAGACCTCACGGACGGCCTGCCCGACGGCGACATCAACGGTGTGGTCCTGCAGCAGCCCGGCGCATCGGGAGCGCTCCGCGATCATGCGGCCGTGATCAGCGCGGCCAAGGACCGCGGCGCCCTTGTCACGGTGGCAGCCGATCTCCTCGCGCTCACGCTCATCACGCCTCCGGGCGAACAGGGCGCGGACATCGCGGTCGGTTCTGCCCAGCGCTTCGGCGTCCCCCTCTTCTTCGGCGGCCCCCATGCCGCCTACATGGCCGTCCGCAAAGGGCTCGAGCGGATGCTGCCCGGCCGGTTGGTGGGCGTCTCGAAGGACGCGGACGGCGCACCCGCCTACCGCCTCGCCCTCCAGACCCGCGAGCAGCACATCCGCCGCGAGAAGGCGACGAGCAATATCTGCACCGCGCAGGCGCTCCTGGCCATCGTCGCGTCCATGTACGCCGTGTACCACGGCCCCGAGGGCCTGAAGGCGATCGCTCGCACCACCCATGAACGGGCCGTCGAGCTCGCCGCCGCACTCGAGGGGACCGACGCCGCCGTCGTGCACGACGCCTTCTTCGACACCCTCCTGGTCCGCGTCCCCGGCAGGGCAGCGGACGTCGCCGACAAGGCCGAAGCCCTGGGCTACAACCTCCGGCGCGTCGACGCCGACCACGTGGGCATCTCCTGTGATGAGACGACGACGCGGGAACACGTCGCCGCGGTGGCGGACGTCTTCGGGGGTTCCTCGAGGGAGTCGGGAGCCGGCGGGAACCATATCCCCGACGCACTCCACCGCACCTCGGCGTTCATGACCCACCCCGTCTTCTCGCTGCACCGCTCCGAGACCGCGATGCTCAGGTACCTCCGCAAGCTCTCGGACAGGGACCTCGCGCTGGACCGCACGATGATCCCGCTGGGATCCTGCACCATGAAGCTCAACGCGACCGTCGAGATGGAGTCGATCTCGTGGCCCGAGTTCGCCTCGATCCACCCCTTCGCGCCGGAGAGCCAGACCGAGGGCTGGCGTGAGCTCATCACCGATCTCGAGGAGCGCCTCGCGGAGATCACCGGGTACGACCGCGTCTCCCTGCAGCCGAACGCGGGGTCGCAGGGAGAGCTCGCAGGCCTCCTCGCCATCCGTGGCTACCACCGCTCGAGGGGCGACGAGAACCGCACCGTCTGCCTCATCCCCTCCTCCGCGCACGGCACCAACGCGGCGTCGGCAGTGCTCGCCGGCATGAAGGTCGTCGTCGTCGGCACCGCGCCGAACGGCAACATCGACCACGACGACCTGCTCGCCAAGATCGAGCAGCACGCGGAGAACCTCTCGGCCATCATGATCACGTACCCCTCGACGCACGGCGTGTTCGAGGAGGATGTGCGGTGGGTCTGCGAGAAGGTGCACGCAGCCGGCGGCCAGGTGTACATCGATGGCGCCAACCTCAACGCACTCGTGGGTCTGGCCCAGCCCGGGGAGTTCGGCGGGGACGTCTCCCACCTCAACCTGCACAAGACCTTCTGCATCCCGCACGGCGGAGGAGGACCGGGCGTCGGTCCCGTCGCCGTGGCCGAGCACCTCGCCCCGTTCCTGCCCGGTGACGCGAACCGGGACATCGCGACCGACGGCGGTCCGGTAGCAGCGGGCGGCACCCCGGTGTCCGGATCGATGTACGGCTCAGCCGGTGTCCTCCCCATTTCCTGGGCGTACATCGCCCTGATGGGTTCCGAAGGCCTCACGAGCGCGACGGCACACGCGTTGCTCGCGGCCAACTATGTCGCCGCCCGACTGACCGAGCACTTCCCCGTGCTCTACACGGGTGTCCAGGGACTCGTGGCACACGAGTGCATCCTCGACCTCCGTCCGCTGACCGCCGCTACCGGCGTCACGGCCGAGGACGTGGCCAAGCGGCTCATCGACTACGGCTTCCACGCCCCCACGCTGTCCTTTCCCGTCGCGGGAACGCTCATGGTGGAGCCGACCGAATCCGAGAACCTCGCCGAGCTGGACCGCTTCGTCGACGCGATGATCGCGATCAAGGGCGAGATCGACCGGGTCGCGGACGGCGAGTTCGGTATCGAGGAGAGTCCGCTGCGCCAGGCGCCGCACACCGCACAGGTACTCGTCAGCGACGAGTGGACGCAGGCGTACCCGCGCGAGCTCGCCGCCTACCCGTTGCGATCCCTTCGCCACGACAAGTACTTCCCCCCGGTGCGCAGGATCGACGGCGCGCATGGCGACCGCAACCTGGTGTGCTCCTGCCCGCCCATCGAAGCCTTCGAAGACTAGGACCGGATCCCATGAGCGAGCAGAGCAAACACACAGCGCTGTACACGCAGCACGAGGCGCATAGCGCCTCCTTCACCGACTTCGGGGGCTGGCAGATGCCCCTGAAGTACCGGAGCGAACTGGAGGAACACCACACGGTCCGGAGGGCAGCCGGCCTCTTCGACCTGTCCCACATGGGCGAGGTCCTCGTCAGTGGTCCCCAGGCTGCGGAGTTCCTCGACTACGCGCTCGTGAGCAACCTCGCGATCATGGCCGTGGGGAAGGCGAAGTACTCACTCATCTGCAACGACGAGGGCGGCGTGATCGACGACCTCATCACCTACCGCCTCGCCGAGGACTCCTTCCTCGTGGTGCCGAACGCTTCCAACGCTCCGGCTGTCGCGGAGGAACTGCGCCTGCGCGCGAAGGGATTCGACGTCGCTGTGGAGGACCAGTCGGAGGTGACCGCGCTGGTCGCGGTGCAGGGTCCCAGGGCTGAAGCTGTGCTGCTCGAGCTCGCGCGCCCCGAGGACGCCGAAGCCATCCGGAACCTGAAGTATTACGCCGCGGTGGAACTCGAACTGGCAGGGCTCCCTGTCCTGCTGGCGCGCACGGGCTACACGGGCGAGGACGGCTTCGAGATCTTCGTCGGCACCAACCTCGCAGTACGCCTCTGGGACGCCGCGCTGCAGGCAGGGGAAGCGCACGGGCTCCGACCCTGCGGGCTCGCCGCCCGCGACTCGCTGCGCCTCGAGGCGGGAATGCCACTGTACGGGCACGAACTCGGCCTCGATACCAACCCGTTCGAGGCCGGCCTCGGACCGGTGGTCAGCACCAAGAAGGCGGCTGACTTCGTGGGCCGGTCGGTGCTGGAGCCGCTCAAGGCAGTCGAGCCCTCCCGACGACTCGTCGGCCTCCGGGCGGTGGGCCGCCGGTCCGCGCGCGCCGGCTACGACGTCGTCGTCGACGGGGCTCGAGTGGGCACGGTCACGTCCGGACTGCCGAGTCCCACGCTCGGATACCCCGTCGCCCTGGCGTACGTGGATTCGGCCCATGCCGCCGTCGGCACCGAGGTGCAGGTGGATCTCCGTGGGCGGCCGGAACCGTTCACCGTCGTCCCCACCCCGTTCTACAGGCGCCAGCCCTCCGAGCCCGCGCCGTGACGATCAGCGCGTTCGACCTCTTCAAGATCGGCATCGGTCCCTCGAGTTCCCACACGGGCGGACCGATGACCGCTGCCTATCTCTTCACGGAGCTGCTCCGCTCCGACGGGATTCTCGATGCCGTACGGCGTGTGCGAGTGGACCTCTTCGGTTCGCTCGGCGTGACCGGCCACGGGCACGGAACGGTCAAGGCCGTCCTGCTCGGGCTCGAAGGCGAGCAGCCCCATCTCGTCGATCCGACGACGGCGGATGCCCGTGTTGCGGAGATCGGCGCGGGCGAATCCCTGAACCTCGGGGCTGAACGCCGGATAGCCTTCGATCCGGTAGCCGATGTGGTGCTGCACCGGGGCCAGCGCCTCGACTATCACACCAATGGCATGCGCTTCTCGGCATATTCGGCCGATGGAGAGCTCATGCGGACGCGAGAATACTTCTCCGTGGGCGGCGGATTCGTCCTGGACGAGGACCAGATCGGGTCCGAGACGGCCGCCCTCAAGCCCGTACCGGTCTCGCACCCCTTCGGGACCGCGGACCAGTTGCTCGAGATCTGCCGCTCCACCGGGTGGTCGTTCTCCGACGTCGTGCTGGCGAACGAGATGTCGTGGCGCTCGCGGGACGACGTGCGGACCGGCCTGCTGGAGATCTGGTCCGTCATGCAGGACACCATCCGGCGGGGCACAACCACGGGCGGTATCCTTCCGGGCGGACTGAGCGTCCGGCGCCGCGCCGAACGGCAGCGGCAGTTGCTCGAGAAGGCCGACGACCCGAACGATCGCCTCGGGACCATGGAGTGGGTCACGCTCTTCGCGCTGGCCGTCAACGAGGAGAACGCCGCCGGTGGACGTGTGGTCACGGCGCCGACGAACGGCGCGGCCGGTATCATCCCGGCGGTCCTGAAGTACTACGTCGACTTCGTGCCCGGTGCCGACGATGACGGCGTCGTGCGCTTCCTGCTCGCAGCCACCGCGATCGGTTCGCTGTTCAAGAAGAATGCCTCGATCTCCGGCGCGGAGGTCGGCTGCCAGGGTGAGGTCGGCTCCGCGTGCGCCATGGCCGCGGGAGCGTTGGCGGAGGTTCTCGGTGGGACCCCGGAGCAGGTCGAGAACGCCGCCGAGATCGGGATCGAGCACAACCTGGGGCTCACCTGCGATCCGGTCGGCGGGCTCGTCCAGATCCCCTGCATCGAGCGGAACGCCGTGGGTGCGATGAAGGCGATCACGGCCGCCCGCATGGCCGTGCGGGGCGATGGCCAGCACCACGTCTCCCTCGACGTCGCCATCAAGACGATGCGCGAGACCGGCGCGGACATGATGGACAAGTACAAGGAGACCGCGCGGGGCGGGCTCGCCCTCAACGTCGTAGAATGCTGACGCGCTGTGGGTGAATCCTCGATCCGCGTCGAAGTCATCCCGAGCGAGGGTCTCCAGGAGCGGCTGCGAGCCCATCTGCCCGCCCCCGCCGTCGTGACCGTCACGTGCCTGCCGCAGCATGGGCCGAGCGAGGCCGTACGAGCGGCGGTGGAACTGGCCGGTGCCGGGTACACGGCGATTCCGCACCTGGCAGCACGATCGGTGCACAGCCGGCAGGAGCTCGCGGAGTACGTGGACCGATGCCTGGGCGTCGGCATCACCGACGTGTTCGTGGTCGGCGGGGACGCGGCGGACGCCGCGGGACCGTACCCGTGGGGTGGGGCCTTGATGGAGGACGTCGCGGAGCTGTCCGGCGGGGCCCTCCGGATCGGGATCGCCGTGTACCCGGAGGGGCATCCGGGGACGGACGAGGAAGAGTTGGCCAGGATTCTGCTGGGGAAGCAGGAGCTGGCGTCGTGGTGCGTCACGCAGCTCTGCTTCTCGCCGGACACCCTCCGCGCCTACCCGTCGCAGCTGCGGAGGCAGGGCATCACCCTGCCGGTGTGGGCGGGGATACCCGGACCGGTGCGGATGAGCCGCCTGCTACGGCTCGCAGGAAGGATCGGAGTAGGTCCGTCCCTGGGGTTCCTCCGCCGGTCGGCGGGAAGTGCCAACGCGGGCTCCGTGGTCCGGCAGCTGCTCTCCAGTGCGTCATACGATCCGACACCGCTCGTGGCAGAGCTCGACGACGCCGGGTACGCGGGCCTGCACGTCTACAGTTTCAACGACCTGGCAGAGCTCGCGGCATCGGACGTGACGTTCCCCGCCCGCTGACGTCCACGACTGCCGCGGAGCCGCGGGGCCCTGATGACTCCGACCCGGAGGCGGGTCGCCAGCGGTGACGGGACTGTCAGGTGGCGAAATGCGTTCGCGTCGGTTCCGCCGAGATTCCGTTCACGATGCGCTCCGCGATGTCGCGCAGCTTCACGTTCTGGGCGTTCGAGGCGCGGTGCAGCATCGAGTAGGCCTCCGCCTGGGTGCAGCGGTTCTGACCCATGATGATGCCGATCGCGATGTCGATGGTCGTCCTCGACTCCATGGCCGCTTTGAGGTTGGTCGACGTGTTGGCATGCCTGGAGACGCGGAGCACCATCTGGAGTGCCTTGGCAGCCTGGGTGGCGAAACCCTCCGCGAGGAGCTGCGTGCTGCTGGTGAAGGTTCGTGGGCGGGCGGCGTAGAAGTTCAGGGCTGCCCCGCCCTCCGATCCCAGCACGAGGGGTACGCCCATCATGGCGAAGTATTCGTGGTCCGCGACGGCCCGGAAGTAGTCGGGCCAGCGGCTGTCGGTGCGCACGTCGTCGACGATCACGGTGTTGCCGGTGCTGATGGCGTGCAGGCACGGCCCGTCCCCGAAGCCGTACTGCAACTCATCGAGGATCCTCGCCTCGTCGCTGCTGCAGGCCACGGTCGTCGCCAGGTTCTGGTGTCGGTACGTGACACCGCATTGCACCTCAACGGAGCCGCCGAGGATCCGTGAGGAGAGGCTCGCCAGGTCCTCGAGGAACTGGTCGACGCTCTCGTTGCTGAGCATGAGGTCCTGCAGTTGGGCTACCGACTGCGCATGTGGGTTCTCCTCGTTCACTCGGTCATCTTACGACGGTTAGTTAGTTTGTCTAGCAACGCGTTCCTCTCGCGCTCGCGGCCGCCCGCCGGTTGCCCGGCGCGTGCCCGCGTAATATCCAGCCGGATCTCCCTCGGGTGCGCTGCACCGCGGGCGGCAACGGGCAGGGAAACAGCAGATCGCCCGACTTAATGACTCGTGAACTCTGACGCACAAGTCGGCTCAGAAGCCGGATCCGGGGCTGATCGGACGATTCGCGCCCCTAGCCTTGCAGAGGTTCAGGAGGCCGAGCGAAGGGCGATCGATGGAACAAGTGGCGGACATCCCCGTACTTCAAGGGGCGCGGGCGGATCGGGCGGCGGACCAGGCACCGCCGTCGTCACCCGGGCGGGGCCCGAGCGGAACCGCTCCCGCCCGACGGCGCCGGCGGACCCCCTGGAAATCGTGGATGCTGTTCCTGCTCTTCGCGGGACCCAACATGGCACTGTTGGTGATCTTCACCTACAAGCCCCTCATGCAGTCGCTCTACTACTCCACCCTCCAGTGGAACATCGGATCCCCCGTCGCGATGCCGGTGGGCCTCGACAACTACGTCGACTGGTTCACGGACCCCACGACGCCGGGGATCGTCACCGTCACCGTGCTCTTCACGGTCGCGACCGTGGGCGGCGGGATGGTGATAGGTCTCCTCCTGGCACTCGTCCTGAACCGGAGGCTGCGCGGGACCGGTGTGGCGCGGACCGTCGTCGTCGCACCCTACGTCCTCTCCGGCGTCGCCGTCGGCCTGCTCTGGCTCTTCGTCTTCGATCCGAACTTCGGTGTGACCGCGGCGCTGTTGCGGTTGGTGGGCCTGGCCTCGCCCGACTGGTACAACGATCCGCAGTGGGCGCTCGTCATGGTGATCGTGGTCTACCTCTGGAAGAACGTGGGCTACGTAGCCCTCATCTACCTGGCCGCGCTGCAGTCCGTACCCCGCGATCTCGTGGAGGCGGCATCGATCGACGGCGCGTCGTCGATCAGGTCGTTCCGGTCCATCGTGCTGCCGCTTCTCGGGCCGACCACGTTCTTCCTCGCCATCACCACGCTGCTGACGTCGCTGCAGTCGTTCGACATCATCCAGGCCATGACCAAGGGCGGCCCGCTCGGCGGCACCACCACGATGATGTACCAGATCTATCAGGAGGGCTTCCAGAGTGGCCGCGCGGGGTACTCGTCCGCCGTCGCGACCATCCTCTTCGTGGTCCTGCTCCTCGTGACATTCGCCCAGGTGAGGTACGTCGACAGGAAGGTGCATTACTGATGGGCTCCACGACCGTGCAGGCAGCGGCGACGCCGCGCCGCTCGACCCCTACGCCCTGGGGCAGCTACCTGACGCTCCTGCTCGCCGTCGCCGTCATGGTCCTACCGCTGGTATGGATGGTGCTCGCTGGGTTCAAGGAGCGCGACGAGATCTACACCTCGCCCATCCAGTGGCTGCCCGCGGCGGTGGACGGCTCGAACTACGAGACCGCGATGAGCGCCGTACCGTTCGGTAGCTTCTTCATCAACAGCGCCATCACCACGGTCATCGGAGCGGGCCTGAAGATGCTGCTGGGACTGACGACGGCGTACGCGCTCGTCTTCCTCGAGTTCCCCTTCAAGAAGGTGGTGTTCGGCGTCGTGATCTTCGCGCTGCTGGTGCCGCAGCAGATCGTCATCATCCCCAATTACACGCTCGTCGCAGAACTCGGCTGGGTCAACACGTACCAGGGCATCATCGTCCCCGGTCTCGCGAGCGCCTTCGGCACCTTCCTGTTCCGCCAGCACTTCCTGACGTTGCCCGTCTCGATCCTCGAGGCGGCAGCGCTCGACGGGGCCGGGCACTGGACGCGCCTGTGGCGCTTCATCGTGCCGATCTCCGCGCCCACCATCGCGGCCGTCGCCCTCGTCTCGATCGTGGCCGAGTGGAACGAGTACCTGTGGCCGCTGCTCGTCGTGGACCGTGCCGACATGATGACCCTGCCTGTCGGGCTCACGCTGCTGCAGAACAACGACGGCATCGCCGACTGGGGCGTGCTCATGGCCGCGACCGTCCTGGTGACCGCACCCGTCCTGCTCGCGTTCTTCGCGCTGCAAAGGCGCATCGTCTCCGGCCTCACCGCCGGTGCCGTGACCGGCTGACCAACCTCTTCCTCCCCTCAGTTCCCTACCATCAAGGAGTCCCCATGTCCCCGCGCCCGCAGTTCGACCTCGACCGCCGCCAACTCCTCCAGCTCACCGCCATCTTCGGCGGCGCAGCAGCGCTCGCAGCCTGCGGAGGCCCGTCCGTCAGCTCCGACGTGGCGGGAGGCGCGGCGACGGACGCCGCGACCGACTGGGCGTCCGTGACCCCGGCCAAGGAGATCACCTGGTGGAGCAACCATCCCGGCGCCTCGCGCCCGGTGGAGGAGGAACTCATCAAGCGCTTCACCACGGAGAGCGGAATCAAGGTCAATCTGGTCACGGCGGGCGCCAACTACGACGAGGTCGCGCAGAAGTTCCAGGCGGCGACCGGCACCGACAACGGGCCCGATGTCGTCGTCTCCAGTGACGTGTGGTGGTTCCGCTACATGATCAACGGGCAGATCCTGCCCATGGACCAGCTGGCGGAGCACCTGGAATTCGACACCGCCGACTACAACGAGACGCTCTACAGCGACTACAGGTACGACGACGCCCACTGGGCCGTGCCGTACGCCCGCTCGACCCCGCTGTTCTACTACAACAAGGACGCCTGGGCCGCAGCCGGCCTGCCGGACCGCTCACCGAAGACCTGGGACGAGTTCACCGAATGGGCTCCGAAGCTGGCATCGGCGTCCATGATTCCACTGGGCCTCGGCAAGGGCACGTCCTGGACCGCGTGGTGGTTCTGCAACTTCCTCTGGGGCCGGGGGGGCGCCTACTCCGACGAGTGGTCCATGACGCTCGATTCCCCCGAGGCCCTGGACGCCGCGAAGTTCGTGCAGTCCATGATCTTCGACGACAAGATCGCGGCCGTGGCGGCCACAGACAACGTAGCCGACTTCGGTGCGGGACTGACGGCGTGCACCATCGGCTCCACCGGCTCGCTGACGGGCATCCTCGAAGCGGCGAAGTTCGGGGTAGGGACAGGCTTCCTGCCGGAGGGGCCCGCCGGACCCGCCTGCCCCACCGGCGGCACAGGAGTGGCCATCAGCTCGAACCGCTCCCCGGAACAGCAGCTCGCCGCCGGCATGTTCCTCAAATTCCTCACCAGCACCGAGAGCACGGCGTACTTCTCCTCGAACACCGGGTACATGCCCGTGCGCACCTCCGCACAGGACAGCGACATCATGGCCGAGGTCTACAAGACCTCCCCCCAGTTCCGCACCGCCGTCGACCAGCTCGAGACCACGCGCGTCCAGGATTGGGGCCGCGTGTTCGTGCCGGGAGGGGACAAGGAGCTCACGACGGCCCTGGAGAGCATCATCCTGCAGCAGGGCGACCCGGCCGAAGCCTTCGCTACGGCGAGCACGGCCATCCAGCGATCGTACGAGCAGAACGTCGAGCCGTACCTCTGAGGCAGGGACCACTGACGCTCTCGTCATGAAGCCGTAACGGTGAGGAGCGGCTACCCCCGGAGGGGTAGCCGCTCCTCATGCTCGCGAAGCGTCGTCGATCGGCAGGGGTCAGACGACGACGGCCGCGCTCTTCTGCCGCTGGGGGGCGAGCTCACCGACGATGCCACGAAGCAGGCTGCGCAACTCGAAGGACTCCAGGCCCTCACCCACCATGAGCGTGCGCTCGATGTTCTCCGCTTTGGCGAGCGCTTCGACGCCTGCTGGAGTGATCGTGATGCGCTGGCTGCGGCGGTCGATGCTGTCGCGGATACGGGAGATGAAGCCCTGCCGCTCCAGCTTCTCGATGGTCTTGCCGATGGTCTGCGCCTGGACGTGCACCGCGACGGCGAGCTTCGCGCCCGTCATCGTGCCCTGTCGGGAGAGGACACCGAGCGTCGTGTAGCCGGCGTGGGTGATCCCGATGTCGAGCAGCCGCTCGTTCCAGGCATGGTCGACCAGACGAGCGGCCGTCGTGAGCAGGCGGCTGGTTGACCACTCTTCCAGTTCAGACATGTGATCTTCCTCCCGAAGTCTTGGAACACCCGGCCGGTGCTGGCCTACAGCACCGGCCGGGCGTCGTGCAATAGGTCCACTATGCTCTTCAATCTTCAAGTTTTACCGTTGCCCCGTCCGAAGCTTCAGGAAAGAGATCCCCGCCACGGTGGGGACGTGAGCCGAATGCGATGATCCCGGCAGCGACTTCGGCGGCTGCCGAGTGCTGGACCACATGCGGTTGCCCGGGAATCTCGACGAGGGAACCGTGCTTGGCGCGCCCTGCGATTTCCCGGCACCAGCGACGCCGGGCCACCGGGTCACGCCCGCCGCGCACCACCAGGACGGGACACTCGACGCTCTCGATCGCGCGTTCCAGCGGGTAGCGCATCATGGGCAGTAGCTGGCGCAGGTACCAGCGCACACCGGTGCGCAGGTAGTCGGTATAGACGATCGCATTGGCGGATGCGCTCTCACGGAAGGTATCGAGGCCCAGGGAGACGGCCTGCTGGACGACCGTACGGCGGCACCGATCCACGACGGGCCCGATGAGGACCAGGCGCTCCGCGAGGGCCGGTGATCGGATCGCGGCAGCCGTGATGAACTGCACGCCCATCGAATGCCCGACGAGCGTGCACTTCCGGATCCCCATGGCGCCGAGTGCATCGACGATCAGAGCGGCGTGGTCCTCCACTCCGAGGTGGATCCGGGGCCGGGGATCAGGTCCGAAACCGGGTAGGTCGACGAGATGTACGACGGCGTCAGCCGCGAGCTCCGCCGCCAGACGGTCGAGGTAGCGATGGGTCATGCCCAACCCGTGCACCAGGACGTACGGGCCACGCCGAGGGTCGGAAGGAGCTACCGGCTCCGGTGTGGTGCGGATGCGGACGGTCAAGCCCCGCGCCTGCACCGTGCTCAGGGTGCTCAGGGAGATCGGCTGCATCCGGGCATTCTACGGGGGCAGGGTACCGCAGCAGCAGGATTTGATCACGGCAAGTTCCCGCACCGGGCCCTCGCGGGCGCCGATCTATGAAAGTCTTGCTTCATGTCCGTTTCCGCGCCGCAGCGCACTGCGCTGATCGTCGAAGACGACCCGGATATCCGTGAGCTGCTCGCCACCACCCTGCGCATGAACGGCTTCGCCGTCGTCGAGGCCGCGTCAGGGCACGACGGCCTGGCCGCGCTGAAGGAGCACCAGCCGGACCTGATCACCCTCGACCTCAATCTGCCGGACCTCGATGGCGTGGAGGTATGCCGTCAGTGCAGAGCCATCAGTGATGCCTACATCGTCATGGTCACCGCGCGGCAGGACGAGATCGATCGCCTGATCGGGCTCGAGACCGGCGCGGACGACTTCATCGGTAAACCCTTCAGCCCCCGCGAGCTCTCGGCGCGCGTCTCGGCGATGTTCCGCCGTCCCCGCACGGGCCCGGCCCCGGCTGTGCAGGGGCAGCCCGCCGGCAACGAGATGCTCCGCCACAACGACCTCGTGATGGACGTCGAGGGCCGCGTCGTCACGCTGCACGGGCAGGAGCTCGCCCTGACGCGCATCGAGTTCGACCTCCTCGAGACACTCCTGACCGGCGCCCAGCGCGTCTGGACGCGGGAGGCGCTCCTCAATCGGGTGTGGGGGGACGGCTGGAGCCAGGACCACCACCTCGTCGAGGTGCACATCCGCAACCTGCGCAAGAAGCTCGGCGAGGACATGAGCAACCCCCGCTTCATCCGGACGGTACGCGGCGTGGGGTACCGCATGATGCCGAACGACAACCGGTCCTGAAGTCCGTCGACGCAGCGGGTCCGTTCCGGATGGAACACTGGACTCGTGGCACATCTCGACGTATCAGGTATCGACTACTTCCTCTCCGACGGCAGGCAACTGCTCAACGGCGTCGCCTTCAAGGTCGGTGACGGCCACAAGACGGCGTTGATCGGGCCGAACGGTACCGGCAAGACGACGCTGCTGCGGATCATCTCCGGCGACCTCGCGCCCGACGAGGGTTCCGTGAGCCGGTCGGGAAGCATGGGTATCATGAGGCAGTTCGTCGGCCAGGTGCGCGACGACACCACGGTCCGGGATCTCCTGGTCACCGCAGCCCCGCCGGTCCTGGCCGCGGCCGCGAAACGCGTCGAGGACGCCGAGCTCGCCATGATGGAGGCCGACGACGAGCCCACGCAGATGAAGTACGCGCAGGCCATCGCCGATTGGGGCGATGCCGGCGGCTACGAACTGGAGACCACGTGGGACGAGGTCACGATGGCCGCCCTGGGAATACCCTTCGACCGCGCGCAGTACCGTGCGGCGTCGTCGCTCTCCGGTGGAGAGCAGAAGCGGCTCGTGCTGGAAGCACTGTTCTCCGGGCCCGATGAACTGCTGCTCCTCGACGAGCCCGACAACTACCTGGACGTTCCGGGCAAGCGCTGGCTGGAGGCGAAGCTCCGCGAGTCCAAGAAGTCCGTCCTGTTCGTCAGCCACGACCGGGAGCTGCTGGCCAACGCCGCGACGCGCATCGTGACGCTCGAACCCGGTGTGCTGGGAGCGTCGTCGTGGACCCATGGCGGCGGTTTCGAGACCTACCTGAAGGCGCGCGAGGACCGGAACGCTCGGTTCGAGGAACTGCGCAAGCGCTGGGACGAGGAGCACATCAAGCTCAAGGAACTCGTCAACATGTACAAGAACAAGGCGGCATTCCGGTCCGACATGGCCAACAGGTACCACGCAGCGCAGACCCGCCTCGCGAAGTTCCTCGAGGCAGGGCCACCCGAAGCAATCCCGCTGGAGCAGAACGTGTCCATGCGCTTGCAGGGTGGCAGGACCGCCAAGCGTGCCGTCGTCGCCCAGAAACTCGAACTCAGCGGCCTGATGAAGCCCTTCAGCACGGAGATCTGGTTCGGGGACCGGGTGGGTGTCCTGGGCTCGAACGGCTCGGGGAAGTCGCACTTCCTGCGGCTTCTGGCGGCCGGCGGGTCCGATCCGGACAAGGAGCACATGCCGGTGTCGGAGGTCGACATCGCGCACGTGCCCCACGAGGGTTCGGTGAAGCTCGGGGCCCGCATCCGGCCCGGGTTCTTCGCGCAGACACACTCGCGCCCCGACCTCCTCGGGCGCACCCTCATCGACATCCTGCATCGTGGCGACGAGCACCGGTCGGGCCTGGGCCGCGAAGCCGCATCAGCGGTGCTGGACCGCTACGGACTGGCACCGCAGGCGGAGCAGCCCTACGACTCCCTGTCCGGTGGCCAGCAGGCTCGCCTGCAGATCCTGCTGCTCGAACTGTCCGGTGCGACCCTGCTGCTGCTCGACGAGCCGACGGACAACCTGGACCTGCATTCGGCGGAGGCCCTCGAGCGTGCGATCGGCGCCTTCGAAGGCACGGTCATGGCCGTCACCCATGACCGCTGGTTCGCGCGGAGCTTCGACAGGTTCCTCGTCTTCGGGTCGGACGGCAAGGTCTACGAGACCAAGGAGCCCGTCTGGGACGAGAACAGAGTCGTCCGGGCACGCTAGGGCGCCGCTCGTCCACAGTCCTTCCACAGCCTTGTCCACAATCGGTGGATAACTCCGCGGCGGTTGTAACGGGCGGCGTTTGTGGTGCGACGTCACGCCCGCCTACGGTTGCAGGGTGAAGCCACCCGTCCGATCCGCCGTGTTCGCCACCTATGCCATCTTCGGACTGAACGGCCTCGTCTTCGCCAGTTGGGCCGCCCGCATCCCCGCTGCCTCCAGCACGCTCGGCCTGGGATCCGGGCAGATGGGGAGCCTCCTGCTGATCGGCGCCGTCGGCTCCGTGCTCTCCCTTCCGCTGGCCGGCGTCGTTGCCGCCCGCTTCGGTACCGCGAACACGGTCCGCCTCGGTGGAACCGCTGCCGCTCTGGGCGCGATCGCCGTCGCATCGGGACTGGGGGCGGTCTCGGTGCCCCTCGTCGCCATCGGCCTGTTCCTCTTCGGGTGCGGCATAGCCCTGTGGGACGTGGGCCAGAACATCGAGGGAGCCGACGTCGAACGACGGGTCGGGCGCACCATCATGCCGCGGTTCCATGCGGCGTTCAGTGGAGGGGCCTTCGTGGGCGCGCTGATAGGCGCCGGCCTGTCCGCTCTGGAGGTCGGACTGCCCGCTCATCTGGCGGCTGTCGCCGTGCTCAGCCTGGTCGTCTCGCTGTGGACGCCGCGATACTTCCTGCCCGAGGAGAAGGAAGTGCCCCAAGCCGTCGGAACGGAGCAGCAGGGGTCCAGGAGCAAGGGATTCGGTGCGTGGGCAGAGCCGCGTACCCTCCTGATCGGGCTCGTGGTCCTGGGGGCGGCACTGACAGAGGGCGCGGCGAACGACTGGGTCGCGAAGGCCAGTGTGGACGGTCTGGGGACCACCGAGAGTACGGGT
This sequence comes from Arthrobacter sp. B1805, assembly GCF_002929745.1. GTDB lineage: Bacteria > Actinomycetota > Actinomycetes > Actinomycetales > Micrococcaceae > Arthrobacter_D. Next base: position 23,820 of record NZ_PJIQ01000002.1, on the reverse strand, counting down.
GCCATCATGTTCGCGGTGTTCGTGGCCGCCATGACCTCGCTGCGATTCGTGGGCGGAGGCCTGATCGACAGGTTCGGCCGCGTCCGGGTGCTGCAGGCCAGCCTCGGCTCGTCCCTCGCGGGACTCGTCCTGTTCGTCGTCGCCCCGACCGTTCCGCTCGCCGCCGTCGGCGCCATTCTCTGGGGTGCGGGGGCGGCGCTCGGGTTTCCCATGGGCATGTCGGCCGCAGCGGACGAACCCGAGCGCGCGGCCGCGCGTGTTTCCGTGGTGTCCACCATCGGCTACACCGCATTCCTCGCCGGCCCACCCCTCATCGGCTTCCTCGGTGACGTCGTGGGCATCCGCAACGCGCTGCTCGCCGTCGGGGTCGCCGTCCTGGCGTCCTTCCTGGTCGCTCCCGCCGCCCGGGAGCGCTCCGACCACGCGCCCGAAGCATTGCGGACAGGTTCTGACCGAAGTCCCTAGGAGAGCCGCCGTGCTGGTCCTACGCTGTGCAGCATGGCAATCATCGAGGCACAAGGTCTGAAGAAAACCTACTCGTCGAAGAGCGGGCCGGTCCCCGCTCTCGACGGCATGGATCTCTCCGTTCCGCAGGGCACGGTCAAGGCCCTCCTGGGGCCGAATGGCGCGGGTAAGACGACCGTCGTGAAGATCCTGACCACACTCATCCAGCCCACGGCGGGTACCGCACACATCGACGGTATCGACGTCGTCCGTGACCCCAAGGCAGCCCGTCGCATCATCGGTGTCTCCGGCCAGTACTCCGCCGTGGACGAGAACCTCACCGGGTTCGAGAACCTCGACATGGTCGGCCGGCTCTACCACCTGGGTGCTCGCGAGTCACGGCGCCGTGCGCAGGAACTCATCGACCAGTTCGAACTCACCGAGGCCGGCAACCGCCCGGTCAAAGGCTTCTCGGGCGGCATGCGGCGGCGGATCGACCTCGCCGGGGCCCTCGTCATCAACCCGAAGATCCTCTTCCTCGACGAGCCGACGACGGGCCTGGACCCGCGCAGCAGGCTCTCGCTGTGGGGCATCATCAAGGAGCTCGTGCGGGACGGCACCACGCTGCTCCTCACCACGCAGTACCTCGAGGAGGCGGACCAGCTCTCCGACGACATCACCGTGATCGACGGTGGCAGGGCCATCGCGGAAGGTACGGCAGACCAGCTGAAGGCGCAGATCGGCGGGCACCGCGTCGTGGTGTCCCTCGTCGATGCCGCCGACGCCGCATCAGCCCGCGAGATTCTGGGACGTCACGGTTCCGGGGATCCGGTGGTCGGCGGCGACGGCCGCAGCATCGAGGTGACCGTCAACGAGGGCCCACGGGCCCTCCAGTACATCCTGTCCGAGCTCGGCGAGCGCGGCATCGAACTGCACGACGCCGGCATGAGGCGCCCAAGCCTCGACGACGTCTTCCTGCAGCTGACCGGACACCGCGCGGAGGACACCGAGGAAGCGTCGCACCAGAAGGAGCCTGCAGCATGAGCGTACTGGCGCCGAACGACCGGCAGCCCGACAACCAGCACTCCCGCCCTGCGGGGGCCGGTGCTCCGCAGCAGCCGTCGGACGTGTCGATGTGGTTCTCCGACGGATGGACCGTCACCAAGAGGAACCTCATCAAACTCAAGCGATCGCCGGACATGCTGGTCTTCGCCGTCCTCCAGCCGATCATGTTCGTGCTGCTCTTCAGCCAGATCTACGGAGGTTCCATCCAGGTCGAGGGGAGTGACTATACGCAGTACCTCATGGCGGGGATCTTCGCGCAGACCGTGATCTTCGGTTCCACCTTCTCCGGTTCCGCCATGGCGCAGGACCTGAAGGACGGCATCATCGACCGCTTCCGGACGCTGCCCATGAGTTCCTCCGCCGTACTCGTGGGCCGGACGAACAGCGACCTCGTGCTGAACACGCTCTCGGTGGTCATCATGATGGGCACCGGAGCCCTGGTCGGCTGGCGCGTCAACACCTCCCCGGCAAGCATGGTCGCGGGGATAGGGCTTCTGCTCCTCTTCTCCTACGCCTTCAGCTGGGTCATGGCACTCCTCGGCATGTCGGTGAAGTCGCCGGAGGTCATCAACAACGCATCCTTCATGATCCTGTTCCCCCTGACCTTCATCTCCAACGCTTTCGTCCAGGCCCAGAATCTACCCGGGCCGCTGGAGACCTTCGCGAACTGGAATCCCGTGTCGGCGTTGGTGCAGGCGGTCCGAGAGCTGTTCGGCAACACGGGCACCGTCCCCGTCCCGGATGCGTGGCCCATGCAGAACGCGGTCCTCACGGTCCTGGTCGGAGCGATCCTGATGCTGGTCATCTTCGTGCCCCTGTGCATCAGGAAGTTCGCCTCGATCAGCAGCCGCTGATGGAGTGTCCTGTGCCGGCAGCAGTCGTCCGAAAGACGTACTGCTGCCGGGGCAGTGATCATCCCTGGGGGCGGTGACCGGCCGCGGTCCCCGACCTACTGTTGATGACAGGAGCCGCACCAGCGGCACGGAACGACGTCGACAGGCAAAGGACGCACCATGATCGAGGCACAGGCCCTCTCGAAGCGCTACGGCGCGAAAGCGGCGGTCGACGCCGTCTCGTTCACCGTCCAGCCCGGAAGGGTGACGGGCTTCCTCGGCCCGAACGGAGCCGGCAAGTCCACCACGATGCGGATGATCGTGGGCCTCGACAACCCGAGTGGCGGGCACGTCACCGTCAATGGCAAGCCCTACGCCCAGCACAAAGCCCCACTGCGCGAGGTGGGCGCGCTCCTGGACGCCAAGGCCGTCCACACCAAACGCTCGGCCTACAACCACCTCCGCGCCATGGCAGCGACCCACGGCATCCCGAACAGCCGCGTGAAGGACGTCATCGAGCTCACCGGCCTCGGTCCCGTGGCGAAGAAGCGGGTCGGCGGCTTCTCCCTCGGCATGGGCCAGCGGCTCGGTATCGCAGCCGCCCTGCTCGGTGATCCCCACACGGTGATCCTCGACGAACCCGTCAACGGGCTCGACCCGGAAGGCGTCCAGTGGGTCCGCCACCTGGCCAAGGGCCTGGCAGCCGAGGGCCGCACCGTCTTCCTGTCCTCGCACCTCATGTCGGAGATGGCCCTCACGGCAGACCATCTGATCGTCATCGGTCGCGGACGCATCATCGCCGACGCGCCCATCCAGTCGATCATCGACGGGCAGGGCAGGGCCCGCGTCCGCGTGCGCGCCGACCGACCCCAGGACCTCCTCGCGAGCCTCGCGGGAGAGGGCGTGACCTCGCAGGTGCTCGAGCCCGAACTGATCGAGATCACCGGAGTCGACGCCCGCCGCATTGCGGAGGTCGCGCTGCGCGACCGCGTGCTCGTCTACGAGCTCACTCCGCTGCAGGTGTCCCTCGAGGACGCTTATATGCAGCTCACCCAGACAGAAGTCGAGTACCACTCACACTCCCTGCCCGACGCCTCCGAGGCCGTGGCTCCACTGGAAGGACGCTGACCATGGCAACCTCGACATCAAGCGCGCCGGCTCCATCGCGGCCGCGCCAGCACCGCGAGACCGGCCCGGGTGTGAACTTCGGCCGCGTCATGAAGTCCGAGTGGATCAAGGTCACGACGGTTCCCTCCACGGTCATCCTCATCGTCTCCACCGTCGTCGTCATGGTGGGACTCGCGGCGCTGTTCGCATGGTCGCTCACGATGATGGCCCAGTCCATCAACGACCCGAGCGTGCCTGCAGAATTCCGCACACCCACCGAGGGCCCCGGGAGTCCGGGTTTCCAGGCGTTGACCACGCCGTCGTCGGGGCTCGCCTTCGGTCAGCTGCTGATCGCGTCCCTGGCTGTGGTCCTGATCGCCTCCGAATGGACCACCGGAATGATCCGGTCCACCATGGTCGCCGTGCCGAAGCGCGTTCCGGCTCTCCTGGCCAAGACGGTCATCATCGCAGTCGTCGCCTTCGTCGTGGGGTTCGTGAGCGCGCTGGTGTCCTACCTCGTTGCCCAGCCCATCCTCCGGGGTGAGAACCTGGACTTCGCGCTGAGCGAGGACGGCGTCCTGGCGAGCGTCATCAACACCGGTACATTCCTGGCACTCGTCGCGGTGATCTCGATGTCCATCGGCATCCTGCTCCGCAACACCGCCGGTGGCGTGGTCACCGCCGTCGGCATCTTCTTCGTCCTGCCGATCATCGTTCAACTCCTCTCCGGCATCGCCGACTGGATCCCGGACGCCGCGCGATTCCTGCCGGCGGACGCGGGGGAGCAGATGGTTGCCGTCGAGGTCGCCGAGGACGCCCTGACCCAGTGGCAAGGCGGGCTCGTCATGGCCGCCTGGGCCCTCGTACTCCTGGTCATCGCTCTCGTGGTCGCCAAGAAGCGGGACGTGTGAGAATCCCCGAACACCTTTCATGACCCCCGCCCATGAGTAACAGACTCTCGGTGGAGGGAACCGCGGAACGAACGGCCGCGGTTTCCTTCACCGAGCTCAACGCCCGCCGGTTGGGTCCCCTGCGGCGGTTCTTCCGCAGTCACCCGAGGGCTATGGACGCCGTCGTGGTTCTGGCGTTCCTCCTGGTGGCCTTTCCCAACGCGCTCTTCCTGATCCTCGAGGACGGCAGCTGGCTGGGGCTGCCGGGCATCGTCCTCGCGGCGGGCGCCTTGGTGTTCCGTCGGCGCCACCCGATGCTCGTCCTGGCGTTCGTCGCCCTGCTCGATCCACCCGTCAGCTTCCTCACCGATGGTGCCGGCAGCGTAGCGGTCGCCACCATGATCGCGCTTTACACCGTGGCAGCGACCTATCCACTGAAGAAGGCACTGCTGGCGGCGGGCGCGGCCGTGATCCTCTCGGTGGGGGCACTCTTCCTCATTCCCGTGGGGATCTTCGCCGATGCCCCGGGAGTGATCTGGCTGCTGAGCGGGTTCGTCGTCATGTTCCTCGCGATCGCCGTCGGAGTCGGCGTCACGGTGCGGCGCGATCGCGAGCACGAGAGTGAGTTGCGGGAGTGGGCGGCCCGCAACGCCGAGCTGGCCTCGGCGGGAGAGCGGAACCGCATCGCCCGCGAGATGCACGACGTCGTCGCTCACTCGCTCACCGTCATGGTGGCGCTCTCCGACGGAGCAGCCGTCGTCATGAAGCGCGACCCGGGCCGCGCGGTCGCGGTCCTGCGGGAGCTGTCGGGCACCGGACGCACGGCGATCGCAGACATGCGACGCGTCCTGGGTGTGCTCCGCGCCGAGGCCGCCAGTGAGTCGCTCGAGCCGCTACCGGCGTCGAGCTCCCTGGCGCAGCTCCTCGACGGCTTTCGTGCCGCGGGCCTGCCCCTCCGGGTGACCACCAGCGGCCCGCGGTTGCCGGATGACCCGGCGTTCCAGCTGACGGTGTACCGGATCCTGCAGGAGTCGCTGACCAACGTACTGCGCTACGGCAAGGGGGTTACGCTGGTGGACATCTCGATCACCAGGACGGGCAAAGCCGTGTCCCTGCGCGTCGCCGACGACGGTCGCGGAGCTATGGGGCCCGTCGTCTCCCTCGGCTCCGGGCAGGGCATCGCCGGGATGCGCGAGCGGGCCGCGATCTATGCGGGCACGGTCGAGGTCGGAAGCCGTCCCTCGGGTGGGTGGCTCGTCGAAGTGGATCTGACAGTCCCCGACACCGACGACGGGTCGGGACACGAACGGGGGAAACAGAAAGATGACAGCGCACGACATCACGCCGGATACGCCGATCAGGGTCCTGCTCGCTGACGACCAGCCGCTGCTCAGGATGGGATTCCGGCTGATCCTCGAGGGGGAGTCCGACCTGGAGATCGTGGGTGAGGCCTCGACCGGTACCGAGGCCGTCCGCCTTGCCGCTGAACTGCTGCCGGACGTCGTGCTGATGGACGTGCGGATGCCCCAGGGCGACGGGATCGAGGCCACACGCCAGATCACAGCCTCGGGGTCCTGCTCGCGCATCATCATCCTGACGACGTTCGACCTCGACGAATACGCCTTCGCGGGCCTTCAGGCGGGTGCTTCCGCGTTCCTCCTCAAGGACGTCGCCCCCGAGGACCTGGTGCACGCGGTACGTGTCGTCGCCAGCGGGGATGCCGTCGTCGCCCCTCGCGTGACACAGCGCCTGCTTGAGACGTACGTCAGGTCGTTGGCCCCGGCGCACCCGGCCAGGGTGCCCGACCGCCGGCTCGGCGAACTGACGCCGCGGGAGCGTGAAGTGCTGGAGGCGATCGCCGAAGGGCTGTCCAATGCGGAACTGGCCGCACGCTTCTTCCTGTCCGAGGCGACGATCAAGACGCACGTGCGGCGGATCCTCACCAAGCTCGATCTCCGGGACCGCGTGCAGGCCGTCGTGTATGCGTACGAGAACGGGATCGTGGTGCCCGGTCCTGCCGGTCCGCACTGATCCTTTTCCTGATCAGGGACAGGTGAGCACGCGCTCGAGGTTCTGTCCCGTCCAGGTGCCCACGTTCGCCCGGATCCGCAGCGTGTAGTTGCCGACGGTGCTCGACGAGCGGGTGATCGCCGTGGAGCGGGTGTTCGCCGCGAGGTTGTTGGTGGTGACCTGCCCGTTGGGTGCCGTCAGGGACACGGTGTAGCCGGTCGCGCGATTGACGGCACCGAAATCCGTCAGGTTCACCGTCATCGACAGCTTGTTCGTGGTACAGCTGAAGTTGCCCGTGACACCGGCCGGAGCTGGAATCGCGTAGGTGCCGACCGTGACCGGAGCCACTGCAGCGCCGGAGAACGCGGCCTGCGCGACCGTGGGCGCCCAGGTGAGGACGATGACTCCGAGGAGCACCTGGACGACGAAGCGAACCAGGCGCAGCGGGCCCAGCCGGCGTGCGGCGCGGTGCTGGCTCATGCTCGTCCTTCCTGGTGCGGTCTCGGTCCGGCGGTGTCGTGCACGTGGCCCGGGCTCCTGGTGGGGGTCAGGACACCGGGCCACGTCTGGCTAGCGGCTGGTTGCTGCGCGCTGGGTAGCCGTGAAGGCGAAGTCGACGGTGCTGGTCAGGCCCTGGAAGGTGTTGTCCGCAGCGGTGGGCAGAGTGGCGGTGATCCGGAGGTTGTCGGCCTTGCTGCTGTTGGGGTTGGTGATCGACGCCAGGTTGGAGAGCACGACATCGGTCCCGATGATCGGGCGGGTCGGCAGGACACTGGTGATCGTGCCGGCGCAGGTGTAGGTGTAGGCAGGCGCCGTGCCGGCTTCGGTCCAGGGCACGCTGCAGGCGTCGACGGCGACCTGCAGGCCGTTGATGCCGTCGGTGGTGAGCTTGGAAGCGGGAGCCGCGGCAGTGGTGCTGAGAGTGACGCCGCCGAAGTTCTGGTTGCCGGTGTTCGACAGGGTGGCAGCGCGCTGAATGGTGTCGCCGGGGATGACGCCGACGGCGGGGACCGTGAGGCGGTTGGCTGCGGTGCCGGTCGCGCCGAGTTCGATCTTGACGGAGCCGGCTGTGACGGTCTCACTGGCGGACGTCGTGGACGTGAAGGAACCGTAGGTTCCGAGACCCGCAACCGAAGCAGCCACACCGAGGAGGGCGACGGAGGCGAGGACCTTACCGGACGTGGACTTCATGTTGATTCGTGAGCTGCGAGCGGTGCGTGCCATGAGGTTGACCCTTTTCGTGAGTGCTGCGGTGGTTGGTATGCCTTCTCCGGTCTCCTTCGGATCCCGGTGCTTCTGATACCAACTCTGGAAGGCGCAGCTAAACCCGAACCTGCGCATGCTGCGAACCCTTGCCGAAAGAAAACCGAAGACCGTGCGGAAACCGAAGGGAAGGAGAAGAAATACCGTGCCGGACATGAGACCGCGCCGGAGACGGGAACACGGGGCCGAGGCCGCTGCTCGGGCGGAGGCGCCTCCGGAGCTGCGGACCACCATCTGGTTGAATCGGGGGATGAGTCCATCCACAGCGCACATCCAGGACCTCGCGGCCTATGTCACCGCGTCACCGTCGAGTTTCCATGCCGTGGCGGAAGCAGGCCGGCGCCTTGCCGCCGCCGGGTTCCGTCGGCTCGAGGAGCGGGACGCCTGGGACGCCTCGACCGGGTCCTTCTACGCCATCCGGGACGGTGCGCTCATCGCCTGGGTGGTTCCCGAGAGCGCTGGTGCCACCACGGCTTTCCACATCCTGGGTGCCCACACGGATTCCCCGTCGTTCAAACTCAAGCCCAAACCGACCACGGGCAAGTACGGATGGCTGCAGGCCGGTGTCGAGGTGTACGGCGGGCCGTTGCTGAACTCCTGGTTGGACCGCGAGCTCGCGCTCGCCGGCCGGCTCACGTTGCACGACGGAAGCGAACACCTCGTGGCCACCGGGCCGTTGCTGCGATTCCCACAACTGGCCATCCACCTGGATCGTGCGGTGAACGACGGCCTGGCGTTGGACAAGCAGCGACACCTGAATCCTGTCTGGGGGTTGGGAGAGCCGGCAGACGCCGATCTCCTCGGGATGCTGGCCGGAAGCGCAGGTGTCCGTGCTGAGGACATCGGCGGATTCGACGTGGTCGTCGCCGACACGCAGGAGCCTCGGGTCTTCGGCGCCCGGGGTGAGTTCTTCGCGTCCGGGCGGCTCGACAACCTCTCCTCGGTGCACGCCGGGCTCACGGCGCTCATCGATACGGCGTCGACCGGCCCTTCGGACGGGCCGATCTCAGTCCTCGCGGCATTCGACCACGAGGAGGTGGGCAGCGGCTCGCGTTCCGGAGCAAGTGGCCCGTTCCTCGAAGACATGCTCCTGCGGATCGCCCTGGGTCTCGGCGCAGGGACCGAGGAGCGCCTGCGTGCCCTGGCGTCCTCGTTCTGTGTCTCGGCGGACGCAGGACACGCGGTACACCCGAACTACGCCGAGCGGCACGACCCCGTCAACCTGCCTGTGCTGAACCAGGGACCACTGCTGAAGATCAACGCGAACCAGCGGTACACCACGGATGCGCCGGGCGCCGCCTACTGGGCTGCACTGTGCCGGGCCGCCGGCGTGCCGTACCAGGAGTTCGTGTCGAACAACGTGATGCCCTGCGGGTCGACCATCGGGCCGCTGACCGCCACCCGGCTCGGCATCCGGACGGTCGACGTCGGGACGCCGCTCCTGTCGATGCACTCGGCCCGCGAGCTCTGCGGCGTGGAGGACCCCGGCCACCTCGCGACGGCCACGACGGCGTTCTTCCGCGCTGGACAGTAGCTCGGAACCGCCTCCCTTGAATCGTCCGGTATCATTGATACGTCTGTGCCACAACCGGTCGGCGGTTCATACTGCGACGGCGGCCGGACCAACGCTAAAGAACCTCCTGTTGCGGAAGGACCGCGACCGTTTAGCCCAGAGGAGGTGGGTTCACACATGCGTGCATATGAATTGATGGTAATCATCGACCCCGACGTCGAGGAACGCTCCATCGACCCAACACTGGACAAGTTCCTGAATGTCGTCCGCAACGGCGGCGGCACAGTGGACAAGGTGGATATCTGGGGACGCCGGCGCCTCGCGTACGAGATCCAGAAGAAGACCGAAGGCATCTACGCCGTCGTCAACTTCACCGCGACTCCGGCCGTGGCTGCTGAGCTCGACCGCCAGCTGAGCCTCAACGAGACGATCATGCGCACCAAGATCATCCGCCCCGAGGAGCAGAAGGTTTCCGCCGAGTAGTTTCGGCAGATTCCTCATCCACCCATCCCGCTCCTGCGGGAAGTGACTAAGGAGGCACCATGGCAGGCGAAACAGTCATCACGGTGATCGGCAACCTCACCAACGACCCCGAATTGCGGTTCACGCCGTCGGGTTCGGCGGTTGCCAACTTCACCATCGCGTCCACTCCCCGCACCTTCGATCGCCAGAGCAACGACTGGAAGGACGGCGAAACGCTGTTCCTCCGTGCGTCGGTCTGGCGCGAGGCTGCGGAAAACGTTGCAGAGACCCTGACCAAGGGAACCCGCGTGGTTGCCCAGGGCCGACTCAAGTCACGTTCGTACGACACCAAAGAAGGCGAGAAGCGCACCGTCATGGAGCTCGAGGTGGACGAGATCGGTCCATCCCTGCGCTATGCGTCGGCGAAGGTCACCCGTACCCAGCGCTCCGGCGGCGGGAACGGTGGCGGTTTCGGCGGCAACTCCGGTGGCAACGCCGGCGGTGGCGGTTTCGGTGGTAACTCCGGCGGCTCGAACTCCGGTTCGGGCTGGGGTGGTGGTGGCCAGCAGGCCCAGCAACCCGCGGATGATCCCTGGGGCGCTCCTGCGGGTGGTAACTCGCAGGGCTGGGGCAACGGCCCCGACTCCGAGCCTCCCTTCTAGGCAGCAGGGTCCCGTTCCCGGGACCCCTGCCGCAGTTCCTCGTGGAACTGGCAATTCCCATCCCGCAGAATCGTTCTGCGGGCTCCAACAGAAAAAGGAGCACCACGATGGCTAAGGCTGAACTCCGTAAGCCCAAACCAAAGTCCAACCCCTTGAAGGCCGCTGACGTCACCGTCATCGACTACAAGGACGTAGCACTGCTGCGCAAGTTCATTTCCGATCGTGGAAAGATCCGCGCCCGTCGCGTCACCGGTGTGACGGTCCAGGAGCAGCGCAAGATCGCCCAGGCAATCAAGAACGCCCGCGAAGTTGCGCTCCTGCCGTACTCCGGCGCTGGCCGCGGCTAGGGAAAGGGACACACTATGTCGAAGCTCATTCTGACCCAGGAGGTCACCGGACTCGGTGCCGCAGGCGACGTCGTCGAGGTAAAGAACGGTTACGCACGTAACTACCTTCTGCCCCGCGGTTTCGCCCTGATGTGGAGCAAGGGTGGCGAGAAGCAGGTCGAGTCGATCAAGGCTGCCCGCTCCGCCCGTGAGCACGCATCGCTCGAGGACGCCCAGCGCCAGGCTGCCGCACTGTCGGCGAAGCCTGTCACCCTCACCGTCAAGGCGGGTGGCTCCGGCCGCCTGTTCGGCACGGTCAAGGCCGACGATGTCGCGAAGGCTGTCGAGGCCGCGGGTCTCGGCAAGATCGACAAGCGCAAGGTGGAGCTCCCGGCTCATATCAAGTCGGTCGGTTCCTATCAGGCCAACGTCCGTCTCCACGAGGACGTAGCAGCCGTCATCGATCTGGACGTCGTCGCGAGCTAGCGCTCGTTGCTCTGCCAGATCAGAACCACCAGAGAAAGCCCCCGCACAAGCGGGGGCTTTCCCTGGTTAAGGACTCTGCGTCCACCCGCATGAGGCCGGAGCCGTGTCGCTGTCCATGCCTCCTCGCGACTACTCGCGGGGGTGCTCGAGCCGCCGGCGCTTTCCTCAGCCTCCTTTCAAGTACTGCTTCGTGCATACGCCCACGTCCACCGGTTCTGGTGCTGGGTAGCGCCCCGGACGGAGTGTGGCGCAGCGGCGATATGTGCGGCTAGGGAACCTAGCGAAGTGGTTTCCCGAGAGTTGTCAACAGCACGCCTGTGGATGAGGGCCGACCGAAACTAATTCCGCTCCACAGGCGGGGGATAAGGTTTCCGCAGGTCAGGGGCTACTTCGAAGCTACTGAAGATACTTGTCCACAGAGTTCTCCCCATCCTGTGCACAATACTTCCTGCTTAATCCACAGCTTATTCACACTTACCCACACCCCCTGTTGGCACCGCGCTTTGTGGTGCTCGGCAGGAGGGCTAGCGTTGCGGGAGATTCCCAATAGTGAGGGTGTCGGGTGATAGGCCTGTCCTGTCGGACCCGGCCCGGGTGTCCGGCGGTGCGCTACGGCGACCGCCGCTTCGACAGTAGGAGAGAGGCCCTTCAGTGTCCCTGGCACATGCAGATTCATCATCGGACACACGTACCCCGGAGTTCTCGCGCACGCCCCCGCAGGACCTCGTCGCGGAGCAGTCGGTACTCGGCGGGATGATGCTCTCGAAGGACGCCATTGCGGACTGCGTCGAGGTTCTCCGGGGTATCGACTTCTACCGGCCGGCCCATGAGAGCATCTATGAGGCGATCATCGACCTGTACGGGCGCGGGGAGCCCGCCGACGCCGTCACGGTCTCGGACGAACTCACGAAACGCGGGGAGATCTCGCGCATCGGCGGACCCGCCTACCTCCACACGCTGATCCAGTCCGTTCCGACGGCGGCCAACGCCGGATTCTACGCGGAGATCGTCCGTGAACGGGCGGTCCTCCGCCGCCTCGTGGACGCAGGCACCAAGATCGTGCAGCTCGGCTATTCCAACGACGGCGAGGTGGATGACCTCGTCAATGCAGCGCAGGCCGAGGTGTACGCGGTAGCCGAGCGCCGGACGGCCGAGGACTACGTGGCTCTCAAGGACATCATCGAGGGAACCGTCGACGAGATCGAGTCCGCCGGGCACCGCGGGGAAGGTATGACGGGGGTGCCCACCGGTTTCTACGAGCTCGACGAGCTCACCCAGGGGCTTCACGGTGGTCAGATGATCGTCGTCGCGGCCCGTCCCGCGATGGGGAAGTCGACCTTCGCCCTGGACTGGGCGCGGTCGGCAGCCATCAAGCACAACATGACCACCGTCTTCTTCTCGCTGGAGATGGGGCGGAACGAGATCGCGATGCGCCTTCTGTCCGCCGAAGCCACCATCGGTCTCCAGGACCTGCGGAAGGGGACCATCAAGGATGAGCAATGGGGGAAGATCGCCACGACCATGGGTCGTATGAACGACGCTCCGCTCTTCATCGACGACAGCCCGAACATGTCCCTCATGGAGATCCGGGCGAAGTGCCGGCGCCTGAAGCAGCGGCATGACCTGAAACTCGTGGTCCTGGACTACCTGCAGCTCATGTCCTCCGGCAAGCGCGTGGAGTCCCGCCAGCAGGAGGTGTCGGAGTTCTCCCGCGCCCTCAAGCTGTTGGCGAAGGAGCTGAACGTGCCCGTGGTCGCCCTGTCCCAGCTCAATCGCGGTTCCGAGCAGCGAACGGACAAGCGCCCGCAGGTCTCGGACCTTCGAGAGTCGGGATCGATCGAGCAGGACGCCGACATGGTCATCCTGCTGCATCGCGACGACGTCTACGACAAGGAGTCGGCGCGTGCCGGCGAGGCGGATGTGATCGTGGCCAAGCACCGAAACGGACCTACCAAGACCCTGGTGGTCGGATTCCAGGGGCACTACTCGCGCTTCAACAACATGGCCGCCGACGGCGGGGGCTACTAGTCCTTCTTCGGACCGAGCTCCTGGATGACCGTCTTCAGCCGGTCGCGCAGGTCTTCGGACGCAAGGCCGTCCTCGGCCATGAGTTCATGCTCGATGTTCTTGGCGCGTTCGAGTGCCTTGAGCCCCGCCGAGGTGATGGTGATCCTCTGACTGCGCCGGTCGGCGGTGTTGCGGAGCCGTGTCACGAGGCCGCGCTTCTCGAGGCGGTCGAGGGTCCGCCCGACCGTCTGCGCCTGCACGTGGACGAGCTGCGCCAGGCGGACCCCGGTAAGGGTTCCTTCCCGCTCCAGTACTCCCAATGTCGTCAGCCCTGCGTGCGTGATGCCGATGCTCAGGAGCTTCTCGTTCCATGAATGCTCGACGATGCGGGCCGCGGTCGTTAGCAGGCGGCTGGTCGACCAATCGTTCAACTCCGGCACGATGGCGATTCCTTCCCCTCGGTTGTACGCGGTGGATGCGCTTGTTCCTTCTACTTACTCTAGACAACTTCGCCCCAAATAGACAGCAGGCTTATTATCGGGTGGCCGGGTGGCCGGGTGGCCGGGTGGCCGGGCGGTCGATGCTGCCGCTACGACCGGCGCGCCCGGCGGCACGCGCCACAGGGGACGACAAAGGGCCCGGAGCTGTGCCCCGGGCCCTTTGCGGCATCGATCGATTAGAGGTTGTTGCCTCGGCGGGTATCATCCGCGCCGTCGATCTCGATCTCTTCCTTGCGGACCTCTCCGCTCACCGTCTCGTTCGTCGTGACGGTCTCCTTGTCCAGGCGCACGCGCTCGACGGGAACCGCTTCCTTCTCGACCACGGGGCGCTCGGCGTGAAGCGTGACCTCGTGCTCCTCCTCACTGATGGCAGGGCCGTCGTAGGCGTCTCCGCGGTTGGCATCCGTGATGGGCTCGCGCTCGACGCGGACCTCCTCGTGGCTCACGGGTACGGTCTGGGTGACGTTCTCGCTCACGACGTACTTGCGCAGTCGTGCGCGGCCTGCCTCGCGGCGTTCCGTGCCGACATGGAGCTGCTCCTCGGAGCGCGTCATGGCGTCATCGGTAGTGGGGCCGGAGGTGTCATGACCGACCGTTGCACGGTCCGTGCCCGAGTAGCTGCTCGTGTCGGTGTCGGTGACACCGGCGTGGCGGCCCGAGGTGGTGTCGATGTCGACGTCACGCTCTCCCTGGCCGACGGTGCCGACCGTCGTCGTGTCGCTGTAGTCGGTGGTGCCGCCGCCGATCTCGTAGTGGCGGTAGAGGCGATCCTCTTCCTCGGGGCTCAGGCTGCCGTCCGAGTCGATCCGGGGGGCGTCCTTGACCTGGTGCTTGGTGTAGGGCACGCGGACGTCGTGGCCTTCGATGTCCGCGCCCTGCAGCGGGATGAACGACTCCGATGTTCCGAAGAGGCCCGTCTTCGCCGTGACCCAGCTGGGCTCCCCGGTCTGGTCGTCGAGGTAGACCTGGCCGATCGAGCCGATCTTCTCCCCGTCGGAACCGAGGACGTTCCCGCCGTTGCCGAGCAGGGTATCGATGTTCTCCTGAGCGATCATTACCTTCTCCTTCTGAGCATTCTCACTGTGAGGGGTATGGGATTCACGGTTATAGGTTCCATTGGGACCGAAGCCCTTCGAACCACCGGTCTCTAGAGTAAGCATACTTAGTAGTTAATTGGAAGCATGCTTATCGTTCCTCTCCGGATCCCGGCACAGCACGATGTGTGCTGCGCGGTCCGTGCCGGAGCCTGCAGCTTTCATCGTGATCGGGGCTTCCGTATGATGGCGACAAGGTCCAGCAAGCGGCCGAATGTTCCCCGGACGGACCAGGTTCGACGCCGGGGCCGTCATGCAGATTCTTGATGGAACGCCGAGTACCAGCCGAGCAGGATGGCCGGCGCCAGGTCGACGTCCTTCGCGGAGATCACGCTTCGGGCCCGGACAGCGCGCTTGGTTCCGTGCGCCGAGCCCACCGAAAGGGCAGACATGTCAGCTACTCGTACTTCCCCCATCAGCGATCTGATGGTGGCCGCTGCGGACCTCGAGGATGCCGAGTTCGAGCGCGACAGGCTCGCCATGGCCTTCGGAGACACCATCAGGCAAGCGCTGGCCGCGGGCCATACGCACGCGCAGATCTCCCGCGCCGCAAACGTGCCCGAGGCAGAGGTCCGTCGCCTCGCGGATGTGCCATCAGCAGGTGCCGAACCAGTCCTCGACGGCGTTTCATTCCCTACTTCAAGGACGCCGGATGCGGCAGTCTGACCCCGGCTCCGGGGACGGCCGGACCGCAGGCAGCACTGCCCTGCTCGTGATCGACATGCAGAACGCATTCTTCGAGGACGAGAAGCTCGGGACCGCTCAGGAAACGCTCGTCGCCGCGTGCAACGGCCTGATCGCGGCGGCCCGGACCGGTGGCGCACCCGTGCTGCTGGCGAGGACCGAGCACCTGCGTGACCGATCGACGTGGACCCTGTCGATGCGCGACGACGACCAGGGCTTCATCTTCCGGGGCACCCATCAAGCGGAGTTCGTGGAGGGCCTCGACGTCGAGGGTATTGAAACGGTCACGAAGACGCGCGACAGCGCTTTCTTCGGCACGGACCTCGCTGAAAGGCTCCGAGCCCAAGGTGTGGAGAGCGTGGTGCTCGCGGGAGTGTCCACGCACAACTGCGTCGCTCATACGGGAGCCGATGCCTTTGCCCAGAATTTCCGGGTGAGCTACGCGCTCGACGCCATCGGCAGCACCAACGACGACTACGCCGCTGCCATGCTGGAGATCCTCTCCGTCGAGTACAGGCAGTCGATCATCGGCCAGGAGGAGGCGGAGGCGCGGTTCGGCTGACCTTCGTGGCTGGAAGCAGCACCCCGCTCACCGGAGAGCTACGAGAGCTACGAGCGCTCCGCGCTCGCTGACGCATGCGGAAGCCCTGCCCTGACGACAGGAAGGCCGCCGGGTCGTCCCGGCGGCCTCCCTCCCATCAATCAGGTGTCAGCTCTGCTGAACGCTCGACTTCGCGTCCTGCGCGCTGCCCTTGACGTCACTGGCTGCGTGCTGGCCCTCGTCCTTCACCGTCTGGACCGACTCGGCGGCTGTGTCCTTCACGGACTGGACGGCCTCCTGCGCGGGCTCCTTGATGTCCTCGACAACCTGCTTCGCGGCTTCGGTCACCTTCTCCTTCAGAGGGGCTGCCTGCTCCTTGAGCTGGGAAGCGGCCTGCTGCTCCTTCTGGCTCGAAGGGATGAGCGAGGAGACGAGCAAGCCGGCGCCGAATGCGATCAACCCGGCGGCGAGCGGGTTGCCGGCGGCCTTGTTCGAAAGCTGGCGGGGTGCACCCTGAACGGCGTGACCAGCCTGCAGGGCCTTGTCCTTCGCGGTTCCGGTGGCCGACTGGGCGGCTCCCTTCCCACTGCCGGCTGTGCTCTTGAAGCTGTCCTTCACGCCCCCGGCCCTGTCGGACACCGAGTCCTTCACATCTCCGGCCGTTCCCATGACGGAATCCTTGACGTCCTCGGCTTTGCCCATGACGGTCTCCTTCACATTGCTGAAGCTGTTCTTGACCTTCTCGGTCTGACGGTGGGCGATGTTGGCGGGGCTTACCTTGTCCGCCACCGCATCCACGTCTGTACCCAGTTCCATGCGGGTGCGTTCGATATCTGCGCGAATCTCATCTGGTGTCTGGCTCATCGTGTGTGCTCACCTGGTTTCAGTGTCGGCGGAATCTCTTTGACGGTCTCCGCTGTCTGGGGGAGACCCTTGACCTTCTTCATTTCCTTCTTGCCCTGCATGGCCAGCACCGCGGCAATGATGCCCCAGATGACGGCTACGATGACGGCGGCCCAACCGATCGGCATGAGCGCGTCGAGGCCCCACATGAGGGCGAGAGACAGGAACAGGAGGACGAAGTGACCGCCGACCGCGGCACCGGCGAACATGCCGGCACCCTTTCCGGCATCCTTCGCCGACTCGGTGGCTTCGGCCTTTGCCAGTGCGACTTCCTGGCGCATGAGCTTCGAGAGGTCCTTGGTCACCTCCCCGAGCAGCTCGCCCACCGACGCGTTGGCAGAGCGCTGCTCGGCCTCCGACGGTAGGGGAGCGGCGGCCTGGTGGGAGCCGCTCGTATATGCCTCACTCATCAGCGCAGGCTCCCGTCATTCGGAAGGGTGCCGACGGGAGGGGTTCCCGGCGGGATGGTGGGGTAGTCGTCAGCGGGGTCCACGAACGCAGGAGTCGGCTCGGCGACGTGCTGGCCGCGGGTGGTCTCACCGAAGGTGGCGGTGGCGGGGGTGCCGCTGTAGAGGCCGGAATCCGACTCGGAGTAGGTGGGGTAGCTTCCGGTTGCCGTCGAGTCCTGTGTGCCGCCGGAGGTGCTGTTCGACTCCCGGTTGCCGGTGAGGCCCTTCGTGAGTCGGCCGACGACGAGGCCGGAACCTGCTGCGATGGCGAGGAAAGCTCCCGGCTTCCGGCGAGCGAAGGCCTTGACGTCCTCGAGGATGTCAGCGGCGTCACGGCCCTCGAGCCAGCCTGCGGCGGAGCTCGTGCGCTGGGAGGCCTGCTGGACGAGGCTGGACACCATCTGGTTGTCCGACTTCTCCGCCATCGACTTCAACTCATCGGAGATGCTCCGGATGCCCTCGGTGATCTTCTGCTGCTGCGTGCCGGCCTGGTTCTTGACCTCGGAGGTCACCGTGCCGAGCAGGTTCTTTGCCTGCGAGCCGGCTTCGGCTGCAACGTTCTTCGCCTCTGAGGCGGCCGTGCCTGCCACGTTCTTGGCTGCTTCCTTGCCGTCCTGGCCTACCTGCCTGGCCTGGTCCTTCGCGACCGACGCCTTCGAGTCGCCGGAGCCTGTCGAGCCACCCGTGAATTCCGCGGTGCCGAGCTCGTGGGTTCCGAGGTCCGAAGTGGACGACTCGGTTCCGGTGGTGGAGGGAACCAGGGGATCCTGCGGCCAATTCTGCGTAGTCATGTTCATTCCTAACGTTGATATTGCCGTTGTAGCGGACGCTCCATCGTGATGTTGCGCGATGGTCCGGCATCTCGTGCTGGACTTATCACTGAAGCTAAGCATGCTTACATTCCCCGATGCAAGCTCTTCCCGGAAATACTGCAACATCTAAATAAGTACGCTTAGTATCTTCCATAAATCCTAGGTGCGCGGTTAGCGTCGGATCAAGAGGACCCTCGGTGGCCGCTTCCAGAAGGAGCGGGGATCACCCCGGGTGGTCGCTACGTGGGGAGGTAACCACCCGTGTTTTTCCACAAGCAAGAACTTCAGTACAAGGCCAGCCCGGACAAGCCCGATGCCATCTATGCGCGCAAGCTCCAGGAGGTGCTCGGCGGACAGTACGGCGAGATCACCGTCGCGCTCCAGTACAGCTTCCAGGCCTGGAACGCCCACATCCCAGGGAAGTACCGCGACCTGCTCTTCGGGATCGGTGCCGAGGAGATGGGCCATGTGGAGATGCTTGCGACCATGATCGCCCAGCTGCTCGAAAAGGCGCCCCTGGGCATCACCGAGGATTCGATCCAGGCTGATCCCGCCATCGCTGCCGTCATCGGCGGCACGGACATGCAGCAGGCCATCGTCGCCGGAGCCGGGGCACGTGCCGCGGACAGCAACGGCAACCCCTGGCAGGGCAGCTACATCACGGCGAGCGGAAATCTGCTCGCAGACTTCACCGCCAACGCGAACGCCGAGATGCAGGGTCGGCTCCAAGTGGCCCGCCTGTACCACATGACCGACGACCACGGTATCCGCGACATGCTGTCCTTCCTCCTGGCACGCGACACCATGCACCAGAACCAGTGGATCGCAGCGGCGAAGGAACTTCAGGAGGCGAAGCTGGAAGAGCTGCCAGTGCCGAGCAACTTCCCCATCAAGAAGGAAGCACGCGAGGTCTCCTACCAGTACCTCAACTTCTCCGACGGCAAGGCCGCGTCCGAGGGCAGCTGGGCCTCCGGCCCGACCCCTGACGGCAAGGGAGAGTTCACGTATCACGAGGGACCGACGACGAGTGCCCCGATGCCGCCGGCGACGCATCCCGACTCGCGCTTCTACGGCACCACGGAGATCCCGAACACCGTCGAAAAAATGGCGGGAACCATCCAAGATAAGCTGAACCGCGAATAACTTATCGCCCTACCCGAAGAGAAGGAGATCGTCATGACAAGTACGAACAACCGTACGGTGGACCACGGCCGCACGAAGGTACAGCGCGCTGCGCAGGTAATGGGCATCGTGTTCCTGCTGGTCGGCATCCTGGGATTCATTCCCGGTATCACGTCCAACTACGACACGATGAAGTTCGCAGGCCACGAGTCGGAGGCGCATCTGCTCGGAATTTTCCAGGTGTCGATCCTCCACAACATCGTCCACCTGCTGTTCGGCATCGCAGGCCTCGCAATGGCGAAGACCGTCTCCGGAGCGCGCAACTACCTGCTGGGCGGCGGCATCATCTACGCCATCCTGTGGATCTACGGCCTCGTTATCGGCCAGGAGTCCGGAGCGAACTTCGTCCCCCTCAACGGTGCGGACAACTGGCTGCACTTCCTGCTGGCCGTCGCGATGATTGCGCTTGCGCTCCTGCTCACCCGCAATGACCGCACCGGGGCTCGCGCCTGATTCAACCGGAATCCCGTTCCAAGGAGCGGATCCGTGCGGCACGAGTGCTGCTGACATGACACGACGACGCCGGACCGGCGGTCCCCGTTGGGGCTCGCTCGGTCCGGCGTCGTCGTGTTCGGCCCGTGAAGGGCCCGCTCCACAGCATGGGGATACGAAGTACGCTTAGCATCAACGCCCCTCCCAGTGGGGCGCGCAGCCGAGA
This sequence comes from Arthrobacter sp. B1805, assembly GCF_002929745.1. Lineage (GTDB taxonomy): Bacteria > Actinomycetota > Actinomycetes > Actinomycetales > Micrococcaceae > Arthrobacter_D. The sequence goes on along the minus strand of NZ_PJIQ01000002.1, from coordinate 3,929 downwards.
GAGAAGGACCTCGATGAAGCAGCCGTCACCACGAGGAGACATCAGTGCCCTCGTCCTGGCCGTGATCAGCGGTACCGCCGAATCGCAGCAGGAACCGCTTGCCCGACTCGATCGGCTGGTCGAGAGCGCCGTCGCCGCAACGGCTGACATCCTGCACGACGACGACCTCCAGCTGGCGCTCTTCTGCCAGTACGAGCTGCACTACAGCGGGATCGACGAGGCGGGCGACGACTGGGAGTGGAATCCCGATCTCCTGCGGGTGCGGCACCGGATCGAGGCGGCCCTCGAGGCCAGGGTGCGGGACGAAGTGGTCCTCGGCAGCCTGCCCGAAGCAACGAGCGAAGCGGTCTGCCAGGAGCTGTTCCGGATGACCGGAGAGGACTCGGGCCCCAGCATGTCCCGCTTCGTGGCGAAGTCCGCCACGGAGGAGCAACTGCGTGAGTTCCTCGTGCACAAATCGATCTACCAGCTCAAGGAGGCCGACCCGCACACCTGGGTCATCCCGCGGCTGGCAGGGCGTTCGAAGGCCGCGATGGTCGAGATCCAGGCCGACGAATACGGCAACGGCCTGCCGGCCCGGATGCATTCCGCGCTCTTCGCCCGCACCATGCGTTCACTCGGTATGGATGACACCTACGGCGCCTACCTCGATGCAGCCCCTGCAATCACCTTGGCCGTCAACAACCTGATGTCCCTGTTCGGCCTGAACCGTCGGCTTCGGGGCGCGGTAGTCGGTCACCTCGCTGCGTACGAAATGACCTCCTCCCAGCCCAACCGCCTCTACTCGCGCGGGTTCAAGCGCCACGGGTACGGCGAGGACGCCACGGAATACTTCGACGAACACGTCGAGGCCGACGCCGTGCACGAGCAGATCGCGGGAAGGGACATGGCCGGCGGCCTGGTGGAATCCGACCCCCGCCTGCTGCAGGACGTCCTCTTCGGCGCAGCTGCCGGACTCGCCGTCGATACCCTCATGACTGTCCACATCATGGAGGCGTGGGAGTCGGGACGCTCGTCGCTGCGTCCCTCGGAATCGATGGCCTCGTGAGCGACGAGTCGCCGTCCGACGGTGCCGACCCGGCACCGATGCGTTCCTTGAACTCGGGCGAGGGCGCCCCCGCCTCCGTTGTCGCCTGCCCGAACGGGCCGCTCCTCATCCGCGGCGACTTCGAGCTCGTCGGCCCGGACGGCGAGGAACTGCCGCGCACGCGGCGCACTGTGGCGCTGTGCCGATGCGGCGCGTCGGTGCTGAAGCCCTACTGCGACGGGTCCCACAAGCTGATCGGGTTCAGATCCGAACCATGACAGCCCGCGCCCCGGTGCGCCGTCCTTCGATACCGCGCGTCCGCACCTGCGATCCCGCGCCGCCCGAGTGCGGCAGGCAAGCCGTAGGTGCGATCTGTTGGACAATGCGGAGCGGTCGGGCAAGCTTGGAGGCACACGGGAGGGAGGCCAGATGGCGGCGATCGATCTGAACAGCGACGTGGGGGAGTCCTTCGGTCATTGGACGTTCGGGGACGATGCACGCATCATCGAGTCCGTGTCCAGCGTCAATGTGGCCTGCGGCTTCCACGCCGGTGACCCCAGCGGCATCCGGGCGACCTGCGCGGCGGCTGCAGCCGCCGGTGCCTCCGTCGGAGCCCACCCGGGATACCGGGACCTGGCGGGCTTCGGGAGGAGATTCATCGACGTCGACCCCGTCGAACTGACGAACGACGTCGTCTACCAGATCGGCGCGCTCCAGGGGCTCGCACGTGCAGCCGGCACCTCCGTGCGGTACGTCAAGCCCCACGGAGCGCTCTACAACGCGATCGCGGTACATGAGCGGCAGGCTCGCGCCGTGGTGCAGGCCGTCCTCGAGGTGGACGATTCCCTGCCACTGCTCGTGCTGCCCGACACCGTGATCGAGGAGCAGGCGCGCTCGGCCGGACTGCGCACGGTGGTCGAGGCCTTCGCCGATCGCGCCTACACGCCGGATGGTGCCCTCGTGTCCCGGCGCGAGCCGGGGGCGGTCCTCCACTGCGAGTCCGACGTCGTCGATCACGTGCTGCGGATGGCGACGGAGGGAGAGGTGGTCGCGATCGACGGATCCCGGATCCGGTTCGCAGCCGAGAGCATCTGCGTTCATGGAGACACTCCGGGTGCCGTCGCGATGGCCGCAGCAGTGCGGCGGGCGCTGGTCTCGGCGGGTGTGACGGTCGGTGCCTTTGCCTGAGCCTGCCGACGTGAGTCGCCCGGCGGAGCTGCTCCTCCGGCCGGTCGGTGATCGCGCGCTGCTGGTCGAGCTCCCCGGTTTGCCGGAGGTGCTCAGCCTGCAGGCCCACCTCCAGGAGCATCCGGTCGACGGTCAGGTGGATGTCGTCGCTGCTGCCTGCACCGTGCTCGTGACCGTCCGGGAGGCGCGGCAGATCGCCGCCCTTGCCGCGCACCTGCGATCCATCGATCCTTCCCTGCCGTCCGAGCAGGGGGACTCGCTCGTCACCATCGAGGTGCAGTACGACGGCGTCGACCTCGCCGACGTCGCCCGGCGTACCGGCATGAGTGAGGAAGCCGTGGTCTCAGCCCATACCGGCACGCCGTGGGTGGCAGCCTTCGGGGGCTTCGCCCCTGGTTTCGCCTATCTCATCGGGGGCGATCCACGGCTGGAAGTGCCCCGGCAGGACTCGCCGCGGACGGTGGTACCGGCCGGTTCGGTGGCACTCGCAGGACCGTACTCGGCTGTCTACCCGCGTGAATCCCCGGGCGGATGGCAATTGATCGGGCGGACGGCTGTTGTGCTCTGGGATACGCACCGCGCCGAACCGGCGCTCATCCGACCCGGCACCACAGTGCGGTTCACGGCGGTGCGCGAGCTGGTGGAGATCCCGGAGCAGGCGATGCACGTCGGGGGGCTGTCTGCCGCTCCCGGTACGGCGGTTGCATCGGTTGTACCCGGCTCCGCCGCCTCAACCCGGCCGGCTGGCGCGCAGGGAGGCCTGACCGTCGTCGATCCCGGCCTCTACAGCACCGTGCAGGACCTCGGCAGGCCAGGACTGATGGACCTCGGGGTCGCAGGGGCCGGCGCTCTCGATCGCGCAGCGCTGCGGCAGGCCAACCGGCTCGTCGGCAACCCGGCCGGCTCCGCGGTCATCGAAAGCCTCAACGGCGGTCTCGCGCTCGAAGCGGAGGAGGACCACGTCCTCGCCGTCACCGGGGCCGAGGTGGACCTCACGGTCAGGACGCCCGACGGCGTCGAGCGCTCGCCGTCCCTGTGCGCGCCATTCCTCCTGCGAAGCGGTGAGGTGCTGCGGCAGTCCCCGCCGGTGGCCGGACTGCGCGCCTACACGGCCGTGCGCGGCGGATTCGCCACGGAGCAGGTGTTGGGTAGCCGATCGACGGATTCACTGTCCGGCCTCGGGCCGCCGGCCCTGGCGCGGGGAACGGCCCTGCCGGTAGGTCAGGAACGGCCCGGATCCGCCGTGGGTGAGCCGGAGGCTCCGAGGCGTGCCGGGTCCCCCGAGGTGCTGCGAGTGGTCCCCGGTCCGCGGGACGACTGGTTCGATGACGGCGCCGTCGCTCTCCTGTGCAGCACGGACTGGGCCGTTTCAGCGCAGTCGAACAGGATCGGTCTTCGGCTCACCGGTCCTGCCCTGACGAGGACGCGTGAAGGCGAACTGCCGAGCGAGGGGACAGTGCGCGGTGCACTCCAGGTGCCGCCGTCGGGCCTGCCGCTGCTGTTCCTCGCGGACCACCCGGTCACGGGCGGCTACCCCGTCATCGCCGTCGTCGTCTCCGCCGACCTGGACCGCGCCGCCCAGTTGCCCCCTGGAGCGCTGATCCGCTTCGCCCTCGCCGGTTCCGGGAGCGCCTAGCTGTACGGGGTCAGGACGTTGGTTGCAGTCGGCTGATCGGGGGGTTGCCTCCGAGGGCTGAGTGGCGTCGTCCAGTGT
>NZ_PJIQ01000029.1 GCF_002929745.1 Arthrobacter sp. B1805 | reverse complement strand
CTGCACCTCACCACCAAGGACTCCGCGGGCTCCAAGCGCCTCGGTGAGCTGCTCGTGAAGGGGATGCCCGCCGTGCTGACAGTGATAACGCTCGTCGGGACCATCGCCATGCTGTGGGTCGGTGGCCACATCATGCTGCAGGGGGCCTACGATCTGGGCTGGCACGCGCCCTATGACCTGGTCCACGTCCTCGAGCACCCCTTCGCCGGAGTCCCCGTAGCGGGCGGCTTCCTGGCCTGGCTCGTCAACACCCTGTGCTCGGCCGTCCTCGGACTCGCCTGGGGCCTTCTCGTCATGGCGATCGTGCACCCGCTCATGAAGGCGTTGCCGTTCGGGAAGAAGGGCGGGCACGAAGAGGGCGACATCCGTGCCGCAGTCGCCGGCCACCATGCGGCGGGACGCGACGGCGGCCCCGCCGCCTGACCGGGCCGTTAGGTGGATCTACATATTTGCTGTGAAGTGAGTGGATCTGTTTTCAAATGAAAGCGGCCCGAGTATGTGCATGTTCAAAGATCAGCTGAGGAGAACGGAGAAAATGAATATCAGACACAGGTCCGCACCTTCGGCAATCGATACGTTGTGGGCTTGGCGCGGCGAGACTCCGGCATGAGCGAATCGACTGCCGCTCAGCGGGGTACTGCAACCACCCGATATGGGCGATCTCGTGCGCGGCTATCCAGGCGGACAAAGCTCGTTCTCTTAGCCATCCTTCTGGCACTCGCAGTTATCGCTGCAGGGTTTCTGTCCATGACGAACACGGAACCGGTAAGTAGTAAGGATGTGGGGTTCAACGTTGAGCAGAATGGCTTCGCATCCGTTGATTTCGAGGTAATCAAGGATCCGGGAGCGACTGCGCAATGTGCCATTCAGGCGTTGAGCGAGAATTACGCGGTCGTGGGCTGGAAGATTGTCGACATCAGCCCGAACACAGTAGATGTGGGTGCTGATCAGGGGCGTTCCACTGCCCATCGGGTGCAGCTGCGGGTAGACTCGCCGGCGGTAAGCGGTGGAGTCAATTCATGTTGGTTGGTAGAGGATTCTTGACCAGCTGTTGTGGGTCATGACGTTGGTGACACGCGGGTGATGTAAGCGTAAGAAAGGGGTAGATCCCCGATCGCAGGATGGAAGTACCTCTACAAACATCCGTACGAAGGACCTACCCCTCATGACCCACTCTAACGCCCCATTAACACCCGGCGGAAGACGACGCCTGGTCGAACGCTGCCAGCACTGCCCGGTCGCCCACGTCGCGGCGGAGGCCGGGTGGCTCGTCACACGCTCTCGAAATGGGCGCACCGGTACGAGGGCGGGTGCTGAAGGTTTCATTGACTCGCGGCATAACGTCACCACAGTCGAACCCGTCGCTTACCGACGTTCATTTGTGGCTTGTGTACCCGTTCGGGGAATAACGATGCCGCAGAAAAATCATTCGCGCGTGAGGGCCATTGTCTCGGCAATCAGCAGCGAGGCTCACCGCACGTCTCTACCGCCAAGTTCAAGCCATATCGTCAGCGGCGGGGGTTGTCCCGGAAGCGGTTGAGCAGCGACTGTGGAAAGAGGCGGGCTTTAAGACGGGCTGACCAAGAGCTGCGGTGACGGAGCGCCCGCGTGACTGCATCGACGTCCGCCCAGTGGGGGGCCGCCATTGGGCGCACGAATATAACCGGTGGCTGGGCTCCGGTGCTTTCTCCTGTCCTGCTTTCCGGACCGTAATCGGAGTATTCTTCGTGCTCATAGGCCGTCCTCAGCCGTGCGAGGGACGTCGCCGGTTCTGCTGCCAGGGCGGCGTCGCGGGCGAGGCGGCCGGCGAAGGTGCGCGGCGTGTCCGTGGGCTGGAGCGGGTAGCCGTAGTCGCCGGCGATCTCCGTCGTCTCGGCCCACGCCGCGGTCGCCGCGCCGTCCGTGCCCGCGGAGACATCGGTTCCGGCCACGGCCCGTCGGCGCGACCGCGTCCTGGCCGTGCGGGCGAGGAACGGCAGGAATGCGAGCAGTGCGATGCCCGTGACGGCGAGCAGGCCGTCGACGGGCCGCGCCTCGTCGGAGGGCCCGTTCGCCCCGGCATCGTCGGCCGCGTCCGACCCCTCCGCCGTCGATCCTGACTGCCCGGTCACGTCGGGAAGGCCACCGGGATTGAGCGAGTCGGTGTCGTCGGCGCGGGGCCCCACCGGCGCGAACGCCTGCTGGGCGTAGGTGGGAACGACGCCGCGCGACGGGGTCGGTTCGAACTGGACCCATCCCACGCCCTCGAAGTACAGCTCCGGCCACGCGTGGGCATTGCGGGAGTCGACGACGAATTCGCGCAGCTCCGTTCCCTCGGGGCCCTCCTCCGTGTTGCCCGTGGGGCTGCCCGGTGTGTAGCCGATGGCGACGCGGCTGGGGATCCCCGCCGCGCGGGCCATGACGGCCATCGTCCCCGCGTAATGCACGCAGTACCCGGACTTCGACTCGAGGAACCGGGCCATCACGTCCAGGCCGCTGCCGTCGTACCCGCCGTCCACGGGTGCCTCCACCGAGTAGGTGAAGTCGGGCCCGCGCAGGAAGTTCTGGATCGCCATGGCCTTGTCGTAGGGATTCACGAACTCGCCGGCGATCTCCTCGGCCGTGGTGCGCACGATGTCCGGGGTGTCGTCCGGCAGCTGCGTGAAGATCTCCGGGACGGCGTCGGGGTCCGAGGGCCGGATGGCGCCGAGCCCGTCGCGCGTCAGCTCCGCCGAGCGGCTCTCCACGAGGTACCGCTGGCGCGCCGTCGAGCCTCCGTCCGTGGCGAGGATGGACAGGTTGGCCGGATCCCAGGCCCAGGTCCCCCGGACGTTCGAGACGCCCACCGGCGAATAGGGTGCCAGGAGCCAGGGGCTCGCGTAACTCTGCGTGGTGACGCGGGTGAAGACGGTCTGTGCCTCCGGTGGGATGACGGGCGCGCCCAGTTCATCCCCGATCTCGGTGACGCCCTGTTCGCGGTCCCCGTTCCGCTGTTCGGGCTCCCACCGCCTGCCGCTGAAGTCCTCGAGGGTGACCGCGCGGAGGTACAGGGGGGTGTCCGAATTGGTCGAGTAGGCGATCCGTCCGAAGCCCGTGGGATTGCGGAGGTCGTTGCCGAGCGTCACGGCGGGATTCAGTCCGGTGGCGGTGCCCCACACGTTCAGGCGCGCTCCCTGGGGGAAGGCGCCGGAGTTGAAGCCGGGGACGAACAGCGGCAGGACCACGGTCACGGCGAGGGCCGCCGCGCCGATGATCATGCTCCGGCCCGCGAAGCCCGAGGACGCCCGTGCGCCGCCCGATGCGAGCCGGTTCTTGCGCCACTGCGCCACCGCGAGGAGCAGCAGGTAGGCCACGACGGTGGCGAGAAAGGCGAACATCCCGACGCCGTTCGGCTTCACGATGGCCGGCGCGACCATGACGGTGAGGAGCCCCAGGCCGCTCGCGGCCGGCATGCGCATCGTCACCGCGAAGAGATCCACGATGATGGCGATGAGCCCCAGGGCTGCGCACGTGATGAGGAAGATCCCGGGGCCGGGCAGCACCGGAGCCACCTGGGAGACGACCGTCTCCTCGGCCTGGGCGAGGAGGCGCTGGAGCTGCAGCGAGGTGCCCGGCCCCGGCACGACGCCGAGGATGCTCTGCCGCGGGAAGAACTGGGCCGTGAGGGTGCCGACGAGCGCGAGCACACCCGCGAGGGGTGCCAGCACGGCGTTCAGGCGGAGTGCCCGCGTCAACGCCATCGCCAGCAGCACGGGGACGAGTGTGCGGACCACGGGCAGGAGCCACGTCCAGGGTTCCAGGACGCCGTCGAGGCTGGTGGCCGCGGCGAGCACGGCGAGGAGGGAAGCGCCCGTGACGGCCCAGTGCCAGGGATCGGCGGCGGGGGCCGGCGGGGTCGGCGTAGGGGGCACCGGCGCGGGGGCGGGGGTCGGCCGGGAGAGTGTCGAGGTCATGCCGGTCCCCTAATGGTGGAACCGCGGCCGGAGCGGGGTTGCTCCAGCGGGCCGGCTGCGGCGAAAGAGCGGTCCTGATGAAGGGTGTCCGGCAAGTACTGTGCGCTTGAAGGTCCGATCGGTAGCGACGACGGCTCCGACTATGACATCGTCCTCGTGCCCGTTGTCAGCAGGTAGGCGTACCCAGTGTCCTCGTATCATTCCAAGCATCGCGGTGTGCGGCCATCGCTCAGAGAGCTGGCTATTCAAGAAGACCATGATGACCCCGATCTTGCAGAAGAAGGGTAAGAAGCGGATGCGGTTACCCCTTCGGGTAACCAATCATCCTCTGGTTTGGTCGCGAGCGGGGAGACATGAACGCAACCCGGGTTCACAGCGGGAAGTTCCGTCAATCGCATCCGCGATCACGTGTCCGCCGTGTCCAGTTTTCTCGTGTACCCGTGTGAAGGGGAGTTGCTGCAGGCTCATCGTCGAGATTCATGCTGCTCCCGTTGTCTCAGGAGATCTGGCGCTAGCCGTTCTTCGTCGGAAGGTCGGCAGGGAAACTAGCTCCCCCGCCGAGCTCGTTCAGGGTTCTGATCAGCTCGAACGGTTCTGTTCAGGCTGGAAACGGGTGTCATTGAGAGTTCGGCTAAGTACTTGCGGCCGACGGGAAGAGAAGAGCCAGTAGGGTGTCTTGTCCTCCTCATCCGATACTTCAACGCGGACCACTCCGTCGATCCACCCGCGGATGCAGAGATAGGCCAAGCCATGCAAGCGAGTACCCCGTTGTGCTGTGGCATTCTCACCGACGAAACCTTGGGCCCGGCCTAGATACTGTCGTTCGATAGTTGCTCGTCCCACACGTACTTCTGCAGGTGTCACGCGGATCGTGGGCGTGGAGGTGAGGAGCGCGAAAATCAGGACAACCAGCGTCAAGATGGACGCGACGACGCCGATCAGCATGTCGATGGGCGCGAAGATGACGGCAGGAACGAAAGCTAGGCCTACTGTGAGAACCCAAATCCAGAAGCTCGGGTAGAGGCGCTCCTCGTACAGGACTTCGCCCTCCTGCCCTACAGATTTTGTGTGTTGTGGGGTGAGGCCGGGTATTTCGTGTGGCTGATACATGAGCGTCTTCCGGTCTGTGTGGTGGATGGCGGTGCCTGGCGCCTTGGAGCGTGTGCGGCGAGGCTTGGTGAGGATAATTCCGATGATGAACAGCAGGGCGGCGGCGGGGTAGCCGGTCGCTGCGTCCCACAGGGCGGACATGTGGGGTTGGCGTTGTGGCGAAGTCGTGAGGAAGTGCGCGACGCCGGTCAGAAGCCCGAGTGTCATCAGGATCGGCCCGACGAATCGTCGGGCTCTCGTAGCAATTAATGTCTTGGCGGTCATATGTGCTGCGGTGTGTCAGGTGATGGCAAGGGCTTTTTCTGCTCGTCGCTGCGTGAGGTGATACCCCAGCGGGCTGACAGTGCTTGCTCGAGTTTGGTGGCCTCGTTGCGCAGGCTCGGGTCTTCTCCTCGGGCGAGAAGCCCGTACTCGAGGGTGGTGCCTCCCTCTGGTGTTGCACCTGCTTTGATCCATACGCGCCGGCGCGCGGTGATGAGCGAGAGGATGAGCCCGGTCAGGGCGAGGGTGGAGAAAATCAGGGCACCGATTTTGCCCGGATCGTAGGTGATGTCGAGGGCGACGAAGCGTTTCAGGCTGTCGAACGTGATGGACCCTCGGCCGTCAGGCAGTTCGTAGGTTTGCCCTGGCTCAAGCACGATGCCGCCTGCGGCCAGGTCCCGTCCGTTGAGTTGCGTCAGGTCCGTGGTGTCCAGCTGGTACACGGACCGCGGTGTTCCATCGTCCAGGCCGAGATCACCGTAGTAGGAGTTGAGGTTCAGTCGGGGGTTAAAGGGATCCGGGTCGGAGCCGAAGGCCAGACCTTCGCTGTTCACGACGGCGGTCGGCAGGAAGAAGCCGACGAATCCGAGTTGATCAGGATTCGCGTCGGGCGCCTTAATGACGATCGTCGAGGTGTACGCCGTATCCGTGGGCTGGGATGGGACGGGGCCGGAAAAGGCGATGTTTCCTTCCCCATCGCGGACCTCGACGACGGGAGCGTATCCGTTCCCGACGAGATACACGTTGGTGCCACCGATGCCGATAGGGGCGTTGACCTTCAGGACCCGGTCCTCAGCGGGCTGGTCGGGGCTTTCCTGCACGGTCATCCGCGCGGTGAAGTCCAGGGGCTGACCGTAGGTGGCTTGTTCGTCCCGGTTGAAACGGACCTCGAAGTCGTTCAGGGTCAGCGCGAAGGGGGTGAGGGTGTCGGGGTTGAAGTTGGTGCCGGGGGAGAAGGAGTCGTAACCGATGAGGGCGTTGGTGAACCCTTCCCCTTCGACGATGAGTTTCTGTCCCCGGTAGCCGAACATGCCGCCGATAGCGACGGATACCAGCACGCCGATCAGAGCGGTGTGGAACAGCAGGTTCCCTGCTTCCTTCATGAAACCCCGCTCGGCGCCGACGGAGGGGGTGGCCGTATCTGCGTCGCGGATGTCGACCCGGTACCGGAGCTTCCGCAGGATCGCCGCGGCGTCTTTGACCGCCGTGGCCGGGTCGGGGCCGGGCGTTCCCGCGCCGTCACCGTTCAGGACGATGGTGCCGTGTTGGGGGAGTCGCGCGAACCGGCGGGGGGTGCGCGGGGGTGCTGATCGCAGTGCCTTGAGGTGGGCTTTGGTGCGGGGGAGGACGCATCCGACGAGGGACGTGAAAAGCAGGAGGTAGATCGCCGAGAACCAGACCGAGGAGAAGACGTCGAACATCTGCAGGCGGTCAAGCCAACGCCCTGTGTCGGGGTTGTCCTTCAGGTACTGGGTGACGACGGCAGGATTGGCTCGGCGTTGTGGGAACAGGGATCCGGGGACGGCGGCCACGGCCAGCAGCAGCAGCAACTGCAGGGCTGTCCTCATGCTGGTGAGCTGCCGCCATACCCAGCGAAGCATTTCACCGGCGCTCAGACTGGACACCGAAATATCGGGTGTCTGATCCGGCCTCGAATCGAGGCCTTGGTCAGGTGCCTGGCCGGGAGCGTCCTCTGCTGTCTGACCGGGTGTCTGCCTGGGTGTCTGACCGGATGAGGGGTTAGCTGGCATCGTCGGTTCCTGCCGTCGTGGACGGGTTAGGCGGTGCAGCGGGGCCATCTTCGGCGAGTGCGTCTGCGATCAGGGTCTTGAGGGTACTTTCGTCGGCGACGCCGAGGATGCGGGCGCTGACGCGCCCCTGCCGGTCCAGGACCAGGGTTGTGGGCACGGCCTGCGGCGGCACATAACTCGTCAGGCTCAGAAGCAGCTTCCCGTCGCGGTCTACGAAGCTGGGATAGGTGATGCCGAAGTTCCGTTCGAACGCCTCAGCCGTGGACTTTTCGTCGCGGACGTTGATGCCGTAGAACCTGACGCCCTCGGGTGCGAAGGAGGAGCTCAACGTCTGCAGCATGGGCGCTTCGACCCGGCAGGGGGCGCAGGCCGCGTACCAGACGTTCAGGACGACGACGTCGCCCACCCATTGGCTGGAGTCGACGGTCGTTCCGTCGTAGAGCTCGCCCATAACGTCCACGGGTTCGCTCCGGGTGCCGGGAGCGTATTCGGCGACCGACCCGTCGCCGGCGATGTAGTTCTTGTTGTCGCCGGCGTTGGCCTGCTCGGCAAGGGAGTTGTTCTGCGCCGAGCATCCGGTGATGAGCAGTGTCGCCGTCGCTAGCAAAGCTACGAGTGTTGACGCGCGGGAGCGGGGGCGCGAACTACCGGGCGCCATTGAATCCTGTCGGGGCGCACAGGGCGCGGGCGGAGTTCCTGGTGCGTGGAGCTGATGTGGGTTGGTGGGGGTGGGGGCACTCATGAGGCGATCTCTTCTCGATCGTGGTGTGCACGGGGGAGGGGTGCGTTCAGGGGAAGCATCAGACGGGGGTGAGGAACGTTCCTGCGAGGTTCTGGAGCTGGTAGATCCACAGCATCCAGACGCCGGTGACCATGAGAACTCCGACCAGAACGAGCAGGGCACCGCCGATGAGGTTGAAAACGCGGATGTGGCGGCGTACGAAGGACAGGGCGGTAGTGACCCACTGCACTCCCAGCGCGACGAGGATGAACGGTACGCCCAAGCCCAGGCAGTAGACGAATCCCAGGAGCGCCCCACGCCACGCGGTGCCGGTGGTGGTGCTCAGAGCCAGGACAGCGCTGAGGGTGGGGCCCATGCAGGGAGTCCAGCCCAGACCGAAGACCACACCGAGCAGGGGTGCACCGGCGACGCCGGTGCGCGGCCGCCATGACATTTTCGCGGTCCGCTGCAGGAACGGAAGCCGGCCGACCAGTGCCAGTCCCATCACAATGACGAACACGCCGAGGACCCGGATGAGTGGGTCCTGCCAGCGTAGAAGCCAGGAACCGATGACACCGAACGCGGCGCCGTAGAGGGTGAACACGAGGGCGAAGCCGAGGATGAACAGGGCGACACCGGTCAGCAGGCGGCGCCGGTTGTCCGGGCGGCCGGGTTCCGCTAGTCCGGAGACATAGCCGAGGTAGCCCGGGATGAGCGGCAGGATGCAAGGGGAGAGGAAGGACACGAACCCTGCAATCATCGCCAAGGGTATTGCGGCCAGCAGCGCCCCGGACTGGACACTGTCCGCGAAGTATTCACCGATGCTCATCAGTGATGTACCAGCCGGGCCGCGATGGTTGCCGGGCAGGCAAGGGTTCGAGGGTGATGCAGGGAAGTCATGGGTGGGGTCCTTGGAAACACGACAGCACACAGCAAGAGAGCGTGAGGCCGCCGCGAAAAGTAGGCAGGGCTCGTCCGGCAGTCATTGAACCTGGCGAAGGAGCGGGGCGGACACGGGAGAGGCGCTGAATCCTAGATACGGCTGATCGACAGTTGCAGCAGGCAGACGCCGTTTGAGTGCAGAAGGGGCGGTACGGACGGGCATAACTCCTGCGTCCTGTTACGGCCGGGCAGGAAGACCATCGTGCGCAGACAGTAGAGGCCTATGAGACCGGCAACGACGAGCACCATCGAACACAAAGCGGTCGCTACCAGGTGCCCATCAGGACAGGCGGCAGCACACACATCTTCCAGGAGGGCGTGCTGACTGAAGTCCGGCCCTATAAAGGGGGACGGGGTCTGGTAAAGGACCTCAGCAGGCATCAGGGCTGCGGGGGAAGCGGCTGCCTGTTGCATGATCGTCGTCACAGAGGCGGGCTGTCCGGTTCCACCGCTGCTGTTCGAGAGCGCCGTCCCGGCCCACACGTGCAGGATGGTGATACCCAGCAGGAGAACGAGAACCCGCAGGTGCCACCGGGCTGGCGAGGGAACGGCAGAGGAATTCAAGAGCATCATCTGATGCATGACTCTCCCAACACTCCTGCTGCATCGTTTGTTCTCAACGGCCTGGCCCTACCTCATTCTACCGGCGGACAGTAACGGCCCTGATCCGATGGGCGTCCCTCGAGTACCGCGGCCAGGGCCCACAGCCGATCTCGGTAGAGCCGCACGGGTACATCCGCTCATCAAACCGACCCTCCTCGCCGATTCAGCCATTCATGTATAGTACAGCGAGTGCTGACTGATAAACCACGCCTTGATGTGATGAACCGTCTGGGGCGGGCGATGGCCGATCCGACCCGGTCCCGCCTCCTCATGACCCTGCTCGACCATCCCGCCTATCCGGCGGACCTCGCCCGCGAGCTGGAGCTCACCCGGTCAAATGTCTCCAATCACCTTGCGTGCCTTCGGGACTGCGGCATCGTCATCGCACGCGCCGAGGGCCGGCACACGCGCTACCAGATAGCTGATCCACACCTGGCTAAGATCCTGACGTCGCTGGTTGAGGTAAGCCTCGCGGTCAATGAAGGAGCACCGTGCCTGGAGGCCGGATGCTCTCTGCCCGGTTGCCAGGATTCGGTGGTCACTGCGTGATTCCGCCCTCGATCCTCCCAGCCATGGGCCTGTTCTTTCTCACCACCATCGATGACACCATCGTCCTCGCCCTGTTCTTCGCGCGCGGAACGGGACAATGAGGAACCACTGCCCGCGTCCTCGGCGGACAGTACCTTTTTCACAGCGCCTCGGACGGCAACAGGAGGAAACCGTGATGAGTGAAGACGAGCCTGCTGCCTCCGCTGCATCCAGAGCACGCAAGAGAACCCGGGTTTGGATGCTGGTCGGGTCTCTGATCCTGGTAGGTGTTGACCTCGCCGTGAAGGCAATCGTCGAACTGCAGCTGCGTGAGGGCCAGACCATCGAGGGCGGACTCGTGGACCTGCGGCTGCACTTCAACCCGGGTGTCGCGTTCAGCTTCGGGGCCGATCTGCCGCCGATTGTCATCCTCCTCGGCACTGGGGCGATCATCGTAGGACTGGCGTGGTTCCTCCTGGCGTCAGCCCCGACGCTGGGCCGCCTGGGCCAAGTAGGAGGGTTTCTGCTTCTTGGCGGGGCACTGGGCAATTTGCTCGATCGGCTGGCCGACGGTGGTGTGGCCGATTACCTGCACGTCTCCTGGTTCTCCACCTTCAACCTTGCTGATGTCTTCGTCTCGATCGGTGTCGGGCTGCTAATCCTGGGAACCTTGGTGGGCCCCCGCGGCCGCACCCCCGAGTCGCATGACTTCTAACTTCCCTGCCACACGTTCTAAATCTCCGTGTCAGTCTCCGCGTCAGTCACTGACGCCAGCATCGAGAGCCATTCGGGTTGGGGTTTACCGGAGCCTGAGGCAGGTGGGGGGACCCATAGACGTCAACATAAGCGGGAACGGGACTTATCGTTTTGAGTCCTATTCGCTGCCTAGTGGTCGGTGTTTGGGTGGGGTGTGGGTGGGGAGAGGGATTTTCCCTGCGTAGCTGGCCATGGTTGTGCCGACGTCGGTGGCGTGTTTGTGGATGACTTGGTAGCTGTAGCCGAGGGCATTAGCGACCAGTGTGGGTGGTAGTTCCTGGATCAGACCGCGCAGGGCGGTGTTGCGTGCTCCGCCTGGGTTGATGCCCAGGGTACGGAGTTGACCCATCATCGTGTCGGCGTGGATGTGTTGTCCTGGGATGGTGCTGGGGAAGAGCCATTGATTCCCGCGGTTGCCGGTTCGCAGGTTGGGGCGGTGGTGGAGGTGTTCCCAGAACATGGGGGCTATCTGGGCAGGAACCAGGACGGGGGTGTTGCCGAGGTTCAGATGCAATCCGTTAGGTAGGGCCTGGATGTCGGAGCATTTCAGGGCGGCGATTTTTCCGACGGGTTGGCCGAAGAGCAGCAGGATCAGGGCCGCGACCCGGTAGGTGAGGGGTATTTCGCTGGACTCGACGCAGTTGCGGATGAGTTCGAGGCGTTGTTGCTGGGTGATCAGGGGTGTCGTGGCGGCGTAACGGTGCGGTACGTGGATCTTGTCGATGTCCTTGTTCTTGATGAGCCAGATGATGAACGTGCGGATCGTGTATCGGGTGGAGGGCCCGTCGGCGAGGTATGCGTCGATGTGGGCCTGCTGTATGCCGGTGCTGGTCAGGTCGTGGGTGGTGTCGAGCCAGGTGAGGAACTTCCCAGCTTCGGTGATTTCCTGTTTCGCGGAGCGGACGGCCGTGTTGAGGTTCTTGTCTGGGGCGGCCATGGCGCGGAGGCGTTTGAGGTGGTGCCAGCGGGCAAAGCGTTCGATGGGTGTCTGGATGTGTGGGGTTCCGGCGAGGTCCATGATTCGGGTGGTCAGCCAGCGTTCGAAAGCTGCGAGTTGGCGGTCCCGGCCCTCGAGCATGCCGTGATGGATGAGCAGTTCCCGCAGGTATTCCACGGACCGTGATCCGGGCAGGGCGTCAAAGGCTTCGTGGGTGAGTGCGATGGTGCGCGTGCCGAGTCCTTCGAGGAGGTGCCTGGTTTTGGCTCCGCGCATCCAGGTGTAGACGCTCTCGGGGCGATCGGCCCCGGCCAGGACACCGATGAGGCGTTTGAGACGCAGGTCCGGGGGACTGGTGGGGTGCAGGAGCTGTTCCAGGTCGGTCTTGAGTACGCAGCGGATGCAGTGGCCGGCACGGAACCTCTCGGTTTCGGTGCCGCACCCGTCGCAGGTCATGGTGGTGGTGATGCCGGCGCAGTCCCGGCAGATGTGTGCCCCCTCAGCGGTTCTACCCGGGAGCAGTCGTTCGTCGCCGCAAATGGGACACGTTCCCCGGGTCCGCAGGGCAGTGGTGAAGCAGATCCCGCAAATCGGCCCATCGGGCCATGCCACCCGGATTTTGGCGGCCATGCGATTGCATCGGGCGCACCGGTGCTCGCCGTGGGACCGGGGCCGGCCACGCGGGGCGGGTTCAGTCCTCAAGGATCCGTGCCCTGACGGGTTTGTAGGCGTCAGCGAAACGGACCACGTTTTCCCCGGAGGTAACGGCCTGTTGCTGGCGTTTGGACTTGGCATCGGTGGCAGTGAAGGTGAACAGTTCGTTGGCTTCGACGCCGAAGATGTCGCAGAGGGCAGCCAGGAGCTGGAAGGAAATCCGTTCCGGGTTCTGGCTGACCATGCGGTAGATCTGTGACTCGGAGAGAGTGATGCCCCGTTCACGGAGCGGCCCCACGAGCTCACGGGTCGTGCGCATGCCGTGCCGGGCCATCAGTTCCCGGGCCCGCCACCGGTATTCGATGTCCCGTTTCACTCTCGTTCCTCCTCCGGCCTGACGGCCCTGTCGATCATGTCTTCAAGCACCCGGTTGAGTTCACTGGTCTGATAGTCGCTGGAGACGGCCGTATAAAGGGAGGTCGTCGAGGCGTGTTCATGGCCGACCTGCCGTTGAACAAAGGTGTGGTCGAAGCCGAAGTGCTCGAAAAGGTGGGTCACGTAGGAACGGCGCAGGGAATGCATGTCCAGGCCTGGTGGGTAGCCGAGCTCATCGATGTAGTCACGGAAGCGACGGTGCAGGTTGGACTTGGGGACCGGCAGACCATTGGCCGTGGGGAAGACCTCCGATACGGCTGGGGTGAGCCAGGGCAGACCAACACGAATCCAGGTGTCCAGGACCTCGGGGGACCAGTCAAAAACCGTCAGCACAGAGCGTCTTTTGGGCGGGGAACCCCGCTGGGCCTTGCCATACCGGACCTGCAGGACACCGAACTCACCGAACTGCGGCGCCCGGTGGTTCCGGGAGAAGTCCACCGTCTGCAGGTGCGTGACCTCATTGGCCCGCAAACCCCAGGCATAGGCAGTCTTGAACACGGTCGCGTCCCGGTAAGCGGCCACCGCTCCCTTACGCCCCGACGACAGGACCCGTTCGACCTCGAGGTCGGCAAGATCAAAAAATCCCTGCAGCTCGACCCGGGTAAACGGCCTTTTCGCCGGGGCCTGTTCATTGTTCTGCACGTGCCGGGCCCGGTTGAACTCGGTAATGATCTGGGCAGGGGAGCGGCCGAACCCCTGCTGACAGATCCGGTCCCACTCATAAGCCGGATCGGTCAGGAAATCGCAGAACACCTTCAGATGGGTTTGATACGCGCGGATCGTCGCGAAGGCCAGATTCAGGATCGATCGCTCATGAGCGAAGAACTCATCAGCATCACCAACCGTCCAGTCCCACGGGAAATGCCCGGTGTAATCCACGAACCGACGGACCAGGCTCTCACGTCCCCGGATCGTGCCCGCCGTGAAGTTCCTGGCCAGCTGCTGCTGCTTCCAGCCCGTGAGCATGTCCTCGAACACCGCATCCGCACTGACGGCTTCCTGCCGCAGCGGAAGCCTGATCAATCGGCCCTCCAACGGGTCCATCACGGCCTCCGAAGCCTCTGCAGATAATGCACTCAGAGTGCATAAAATGCGAACGCCCGTCAAGGAAACCCCGAGAATCCGCGGAACCACCGGCCGCGTCGGCAGCTCAACCCATCAACCTCGTCACCCAACGCGCCGACGCCCGCCACAACTCCCCACAGCCTTACATCCCTGCAACGACGCGGATCTCAGCGCTCAGACAGCAAGACGAGGGGGAGTCGTACCACCGAGTCCTATTCAGCAGATCCTGCCATTGGATCTCTTCTACTGGCAACGGTGCATATTCGTTTCCGAACTATTCCTTGAACCCGCTTTGGGTTCCTGCGTTGTGGTGCCACTGTC
>NZ_PJIQ01000028.1 GCF_002929745.1 Arthrobacter sp. B1805 | reverse complement strand
GGTTGTTCACTGTCGCTTGGACACCGCGTCCGGTCATGGACGCGAAACTCGTGCCCGTGTAATCAAGGCTGACCGCGCCGGGGTCGGACTGTGCTGCGGTAACGATGGCCCGGGCGACGGGGTGTTCGCTGTCTGCTTCCGCAGCACCAGCGGGTGCTGGTCAAGCTGTAGGCGCGCTTTCCCGGGCCTGCTGCCAGGTGTTCCAGGCGGTGTAGCTGCCGTTGAGTTCGACGATGTCGTACCCGGCCCGCCGGAGCGCGCTGGCTGCGACGGAGTTCCGGAGTCCGCTCTGGCAGTAGGTGACGATCGTTCCGTCGGTGGGGAGTTCGTCGAGGTGCCACATGACCCGTCCGCCGTTGAGTTGGTGGGCGCCCGGGATGTGCCCGGCAGTGTGTTCGGTGCGGTTGCGAACGTCGAGAATCATCGCTGCGTCCATGTCTGCGAGGTCGGCGGGCTGGATGAGGGCGGGCTTAGTGATGGGAAGCCCGTCGATGCTGGTGACGTACCCGGCAACCTGGTCGATGCCGACTCGGACGAGGTGGTCCCAGATCTCCTGTGCGTGGTCCTGGCTGGAGGCGAGCAGGACGAGAGGGTTCTTATCCGTTTCGGGGTTCACGACCCAGGCGCCGTAGGTGGCGATCGCAGCCCCGGCGGGAATGTTCAGGGACCTCTCGACCGTCCCGGCGTGGACCTCGTCCGCCGTGCGGGTGTCAATGAACGTCACCCTGTCCGCGGCGACATCCCTGGCGACCTGATCAGTGTCGAGCTCGGCCAGGGGTGCGCGTTCTCCCATGACGGCAGGTCCTTCCCGGTTCTCGCGCTTCATCCGACCGAAGTAGGCGTGCGCGTCGGGCTGCCCGTCGAGGAGCTCGTCGATAAAGCCCTGCTCATCGTTCGCGGCCAGGTAGGGGCCCCACCAGGAGTAGAGCCTCTCGTAGCCGACGGTGGTGGACGGGATGGCGCCGAGGGCTTTGCCGCAGGCACTGCCCGCACCGTGGGCGGGGTGGACCTGGACGTGGTCGGGCAGGGTCAGGAACTTCTCCTGCAGGCTCTTGAACAACTGCTTTGCACCTTCGAAGCGGGTATCGACGCCGCCTGCGGCTTCATCGAGGAGGTCAGGGCGGCCGAGGTCGCCGGAGAACACGAAGTCACCCGAGAGCAGGTAGCCGGGCTGATCGCTGAACGCACCGTCGGTGACCAGGAACGACAGGTGCTCAGGGGTGTGACCGGGGGTGTGGACAGCCTGGATGCTGATGTTGCCGACGGTGATTGCATCCCCGTCGTAGAGGCGGGTCCCCTCGAACTCGTACTGCCAGTCCGGTCCGCCTTCCCCGGAGACGTAGATCTCCGCTCCGGTCGCCGCGGCGAGTTCCCGGGTGCCGGAGAGGTAGTCGGCGTGGATGTGGGTCTCGGTGACGGCCACGATCTTCATGTTGTTTTTCGCGGCGAGGTCCTGGTAGACGGCGATGTCGCGTCGGCCGTCGATGACGACAGCGGTGCCGTTGGCCTGGCATCCGATCAGGTAACTGGCCTGGGCGAGGTCTTCGTCGTAAATACGTTCGATCAGCATCTGGTGCTCTCCTTCATCGATTCGGGAATCTGAGGCCCGTAAGTAACTACTTCCGATACCCCTGGGGGTATCTGCTGAATGCCAGCATAATACCCCTGGGGGTATACGGCAAGGCGGGCGATGTTCCGGTTGGATGGCTGGGCGGTGCTGGGAAAAGGAGGGTGCGTGGCCGGACCTGGAACGGGGCAGGTCCGGGCACGCACCCGGTCATGAGGGAAACCGGCCCCGCATGCTGGCACTGCCGGTGATGTTCCCGCAGTGCCGGCGGGGCAGGGTTCCGGGGTTTTAGGTGGTGGGTAATCCAGCTCTGGCCCAGGCGATCATGCCGCCGGTCATGGTGTCGGCAGTGAAGCCTGCCGCGGTGAGGGCGTCGGCGACGTGAGCGGAGCGGTTGCCACTGCGGCAGACCACGATAAGCGGGGTGCTTGACTCAAGCTCATCCACGCGGTTGGGTATCTCACTCATGGGCATGTGCAGGGCGCCGGGAATCATGCCGGAAGCAACTTCGACGTCCTCGCGGACGTCAAGGATTCGGGCTTGGGTGCGGCGCTGGTTCGTTTCAGTGACGCTGATTTCAGCCATGGTGGTGTCCTTTCGGGGAGTTGATCGGCTTCAGTGGCGCACGAGCCCGCCTGCAGGGGCTCATGTCCGGGGTTCGGCTTTACGACTGGTCCTGCGGCAGGCTGAGCGGCTGATTTAGCGCGGTGTTCTTTGGTCAAGTGGGGATCAGGGTGGCGGCGGTGTTCACTGCCACCCAGGCGGCCACGATGAAGATGAGGACGGCGAACGAGACGCGGATGTGGCGGTCGTTGAGCCGGCGTGCGAACCTCGCTGCTGCGAGGGAGCCAAGGATGGCAGGAGCAGCGAAGGCGAGAACGATCGGCCAGTTGATCGTGAACCCTGCCGCGTGGGCGCTGAAGCCGGCCGCGGAGTTGAGCACGATGATTACCAGGGAAGACCCGACGGCCTGCTTCATCCGCAGCCCCAGGAAAAGCGTCAGTGCTGGGGTGAGCAGGAATCCGCCACCGACACCCAGGAGTCCGGTGAGGAAACCAACCAGCAGCCCCACGGCCACTGCCTTTGGGGCGCACGTGCGGAAAGACCTGCCGGGTCCGGTGCTGCAGGAACCCTCGGCCTCGGGTGTGCGACCGAGCATACGGATGCCGGCGATGATCATGATTCCCGCGAAGGCAAGCATCAGGACCTCGGGGTCCACCAATCGGCCCACCGCTGTCCCCGCCCACGCGGACGGGACACCGGCGGCGCCAACGAGGAGGATCACCGGCCAGTTCAGTCCCTCCCTGACCCGCGGGATCAGCGCCGCCAGGGAGGAGACGCCCACGACCAGCAACGAGGTGGGGA
Organism: Arthrobacter sp. B1805; assembly: GCF_002929745.1. GTDB lineage: Bacteria > Actinomycetota > Actinomycetes > Actinomycetales > Micrococcaceae > Arthrobacter_D. Next base: position 13,045 of record NZ_PJIQ01000028.1, on the reverse strand, counting down.
TTGCTTCGGCTGGGCTCATACCCACCCCGTAAACCAGTGCCGGGACAGCGACGATGGAACCGCCGCCACCCACCACGCCAAGGACGATCCCGACGACAAGCCCCAGGACCAGGGCGGCGATCACGCCGCCGGCACCTCGCCGGCCCGGCCACTCATCCGGCTGCTCAGCTGGTTACTCGTGGAGGGAAACTGCAGGATGGCCGATTCGCGGGTGGGTTCCTGGGCCGCCTTGTTCCAGGGCATCGCGGACAGGGCTCGGCCCATCGCGCACGTGTTCGTCGCCGCGGAGAACGTCAGGCCGGTCCCGATAGCACCAGCGAGCATGCGGACCTTCGGAGAGACGAACCGCCCGCCGGCCATGCCGACCAGGACCAGGGACCCGGCCGTGAGGCGGACCTGCCGCTCGAGATCCCAGCGAGCCTTACCGCGGACCACGTCACCGCCGGCAGTTGCGAACCCTGGGACACCGCCGGTGAGGACGTGGGCGGCGCCGATCCCGGACGCGGCAAGGCGCTGGCGTGCCTGCTCGGCCCGGACACCGGACTGGCACGCCAGAACAACCCGGCTGCCCAAACGGGCGGCCAACTCATCGGTGTGCTCCGAAAGCAAGGGCAGCGGGACATTGTAGGAGCCACGGATATGCAGGGACTCGAACTCCGCAGCCGAACGCACATCAATCACCACAACGTCTTCACCCCCGGCGATCCAGCTACGCAGCGTGCCCGGATCAAGCGCAGTCACCGCAGGGGACGCTGCCGATCCGGCACCCGAGACAGAGGCGGAGGACGAAGAGGTGGAAGGTGCGGTAGTCGCGGGAGAAGGGGAGGGGGTGTTCACGAGGAGCCTTTCGATCACAAGGAAATCGGATACCCCCAGGAGTATTCCGCATACCCCCCGGGGTAGTCAAAATACCCATGGGGGTATAAGATTGGGGGAGTAGAAACGACCTTTGGAGAACACCATGCAGCTGGACCCCACCGAACTGACACCCGTGATCAACCGCATGAAGCGAGCCCAAGGCCAACTGGCCGCGGTAACCCGAATGCTTGAAGAGGGCAAGGACTGCAAGGACGTCGTCACCCAGCTCGCAGCAGTCTCCAAAGCACTGGATCGGGCCGGATTCGCGATCATTGCCAGCGGCCTCGAGCAGTGCATCGTCCGCGAGGACACCACCCTGGACAAGAAGGAACTCGAAAAACTGTTCCTCACCCTCGCCTGACACAGGTTTTCCCTGGTCGTGGCACGATCCCGCGACCCGTTGGGATAGTCCTGCCGCCCGCCATTGCACGACCTAAGCGAAGGAGTCTCCCCATGACGTACACCCACTCCATCACCGTCCCCCTGTCCTGGGACGAAGCAGTGCAGAACACACGGGAAGCACTGGGCGAGCAGGGCTTCGGAATTCTCACCGAGATCGACGTCCGGGCCACTTTCGAAAAGAAGCTCGGAGCAGAAGCCGCCGATGCCGTCGGGGACTACATCATCCTCGGCGCCTGCAACCCATCCCTGGCCAGCCGCGCCCTGGCCGCAGAACCATCCATGGGCGCTCTACTGCCCTGCAATGTCGTCGTTCGACGGGGCCCCGATGAGCACGAAACGACGATCGAAGCCATCGATCCGCAGACCATGGTTCAACTCAGTGCAAGCCCTGCCGTCCGGGATGTGGCCGATGACGCAGACACCCGTCTGCGCAAAGCCCTCGCACGACTCTCCGAGCTGCAGGAGCAGTCGCCCTGAGCGTCGGGTACGCCACGGCCACAGGAAGGACCCTCGCCAGAAGGCGGGGGTTCTTCCTGTTTTGAAGCGGCTCACAACCCGTGCAGAGTGATAATTCAGCGCTGGGGGAGTAGGGCCTATCCAGAGGAACATCATCATTGGTCGGTCGCGCTATGACTCGAGGTCGCAGACCCGCCGTGATCGCAAGAGAGCACTTGATCATTCCTCTGTTGATGCCATCAGGAGTCTCAAGCACTACCTGGCCCGTGAACTCTACTAGGCGCTCAAAAAGACCTGAATCATGGTGACACTCCAGTCCTAGTGAGTTCATAAGTGCGTAATTATGCACGTATAGTGGGTGGGACTTATTCCTGCATATGACGGGCTCGGGCTCACCATGCTTTCTGTTCTACGCCGATCGGCTTACCGCAAGCTCTTCACGGCGCAGGTTGTCGCCCTGCTCGCTACGGGCTTACTCACGGTTGCGTTGGGTTTGCTTGCGTTCGACCTTGCTGGTGGGCAGGCCGGCGCGGTCCTCGGAACCGCTCTGACGATCAAGATGGTCGCTTATGTGTTTGTGGCCCCGGTGATGGCGGCCCTGGTCGAGCGGCTGCCGCGAAAAAGTGTTTTGGTCAACGCAGACCTGGTACGCGCGGCGATCGCGCTGAGTTTGCCGTTCATCGATCAGGTATGGCAGATCTACGTGCTGGTGTTCGTCCTGCAGTCCGCGTCCGCGACGTTCACCCCGGCGTTCCAGGCCCTGATCCCTGTTGTCCTGCCCGAGGAGAAGGATTACACCAAAGCCCTGTCCCTGTCCCGGCTCGCCTACGACTTCGAGTCATTGGTGAGCCCGCTGCTCGCCGCGGCTCTGCTGGCGGTAATGAGTTTCCACAACCTGTTCGTGGGCACGATGGTCGGGTTCCTGGTTTCTGCGGCCATGGTCCTCGCAACCAGACTGCCGGTAGTCCCGCCTGCTCAGGGGCAGGGCTCGCTACTGCACCGCACCACTTTGGGCAGCCGGATCTTTCTTCGAGAGCCGACCCTGCGCGGGCTGATGGCCCTGAATCTCGCCGTTGCCACCGCCACAGCCCTGGTGCTCGTCAACACCGTTGTTTATGCGCGGGATTTGTTCGGCGGATCTAACACGGATGTCGCGATCGCGCTGGCGTTCTACGGGGCCGGGTCTATGATCGTCGCTGTCATCGCACCGAAAGCCCTGGAACGCGTACCCAACCGGACATTCATGCTCATTGGCGCGGCGGTCCTGACCATGGGACTGCTCGCGGCGGCGCTCCTCTCCTCAATCACGGAGCTCACCGGACAGACCACCAACAGCTCATGGGTCTTGTTCCTCGGGCTCTGGGTTGTCCTCGGTATCGGTACATCGATGATCAGCACCCCCTCTTCACGCCTGCTGCGCAGGGTCGCGACCGATGACACCCGCAGTTACCTTTTCACAGCCCAGTTCTCCCTCTCCCACGCCTGCTTCCTCCTCGCCTATCCCGTCGCCGGATGGGTCGGAGCAGTCACCGGTCAAAGCGCGGCCGCCTGGTCCTTGGCGTGTTCGCTCTCATCGGAACCATCACCGCGCTGAGCGTGTGGCCGTCGACCGGAGTAGCGAGGACAGCACTTCAGCCATCCGATATCAATCACGGTTCCAAAAGCAGGCGGTAGCGTAGAACCACTATCAGCATCTGATCCGCGCCGAGAGGGAAAGAGCGCCCATGAGCAAACCGCCCGGAGCTCAGCATGTCGGTCACAGCGTTGCCCTCCATGCAGTAATGCAGGCCGACAACCACGAGCTCCTTGATGCTGAACCAAGCCTCGTGCACGCCGTCGAGCCGGACGCACAACGCCTCGAGGCCGGAGCAGCGACCTTCAGGATGCTCGCTGACCCCACGCGTCTACACATACTCTGGCTCCTCACCCAAGGGTCCGCAGATGTCGGGACACTCGTCGCAGCGACCGGAGCGAACCGCACAGCGGTCAGCCAGCACCTGGCTAAACTCCGACTCTCAGGTCTCGTCTCGACCCGCAAAGACTCACGCAACGTCGTCTACAGCATTATCGATGGACACCTTGCACGCCTCATCCTCGAGGGCATGAATCATGCAGATCACCGCGTCACCGGGGAACCCGTTCACGAGTAACACTGAAAGCCCTTGACCAACGAGAAAAGGTCAGGGCTTGTCTATAGGAACATCTCGCCGCTACCCTCAGTTGAGCTCGGTCACCGGCGGCTGCACCGCACTGAAGCCTCAGGGCAGCCACTAAGGAACCGTCTTCGGAAAACCCTCGCACCTCACGTCCGGCACTCGTTCTCGGCGCTCATGTTCAGCGTCCGTGTTCACCGCTCGGTGTTCAGCGTTAGGTGAGGAGGCCCGGGTCTAGCGCAGTAGCCTGCTGATCGCCTGGGTTGCTTCCTTGACCTTGGCGTCGATGGCGTCGGAGGATCCGCTCGTCGCGGCTTCGTGAGCTGCGTCGACGACGCAGTGCTGCAGGTGGTTCTCGAGCAGTCCGAGGCTGACGGCGTGCATGGCGCTGTTGACCGCGGCGACCTGGGTGAGGATGTCGATGCAGTACTTGTCCTCGTCGACCATGCGGGCGATGCCGCGCACCTGGCCCTCAATGCGTTTCAGGCGTCGCAGGTACGCATTCTTATTCGCTGCATAACCGTGGGCTGTGCGCCCAGTCACCTTTTGATTCTGGCTCACGTCGGGTTTGGTGGACTCACCGGCTGCTGCGGAAACCGCTTCGTGAGATGTTGCAGTACTGGCATGCGTTCCGGTTCCGGAGCTCACGGTCATTCCCTTTCACCACCAATCGATGCGATCCGGTCGTGCCGGCCCAGATCGTTGGTGACTTCCCCTGCTGCGCCCATCGCGCAGCAGCTTCCAGTATCGCTGGTCGTTAAGGCCCCTGTCGTTGGGTTGGCGGCATACTGGCGACGCTTTGTTGGCCTCGGTAACGAACGGGTATTCGGTTGACGGCGTGTTGCGAAGACACGCCGAACACCGTTACCTGAACGTGACACAGATACCACCCTGGGGTATTATCGTCACATGTTGCCGGCACCCCGCCGAGAACAATTTCCCGTGCAGATTGCCGAGCCCTGCCGCTGCATCCGGGACCCGTTCGTACAACCCAACAGGCAGGGACGGGGGAACCACGTTTCCACCGGGCCACCGCACGTAACTGTGCGATGACCCTCGGGGTTAAGTCGATCCAACAACCTTGGCACGACCTGTATATAGCGTCCGCGACTGCAGGAATGCCCAGGCATGAACGACGGCCGGGTGAACTCCCATCCGAACCCGACAGCTCACCCCGCAGGCATGGGAGAGGCAATCACCATGTCACGTACGTCCATTCCGGCGCGCCACCGCGCCGTCGTCACCCACTCCATCGCCCTTGAAGGCCTGTCGCACTCCGCGAAGACCGGTGCAGTCGCACTGGGTAAGCCGGCCATCATCGCAGCAGCAACCGGCGGCCTCGTCTTCGCCATCGGCGCCCCCGCACAGGCCGGCACCTACACCCAGGAAGCCACCACGGGCACCGTCGCCCAGGCACCCGTTGTAGCCGCACCCGTCGCCCCCGCAGTTGCTGCAACTCCCGTCGCTGCAGCCGACGGCCACACCGTCGTTGCCGGTGACACGATGGGCGCCATCGCTGCCAAGCACGGTCTGAACCTCAACACGCTCCTGGCTCAGAACGGCCTGTCCTACGCGTCGGTCATCTACCCCGGACAGCAGATCAAGCTCACCGGAGGAGCCAGCGTCGCGCTCAGCCCCGCAGCCGCACCTGCCAGCCAGGTCTTCTACGCAGCACCCACCGCCGCACCGGCCGGCGTCCAGCTGACCTCGGCCACCATCGCCCCAGCAGCCCCAGCAGCCCCAGCAGCCCCAGCAGCCCCAGCAGCTCCCGCGGCTCGTGCGGTTCCCGCCAGTGGCGTTGGCGCAGCTCTTGTCGCCTCGGCCTACGGACAGCTCGGCTCCATCCAGGACTGCACGATTCTCGTCGAGCGGGCCCTGCGCTCGATCGGCCTGAACGTCGGCGACCTCGGCCCGACCCAGTTCTACCAGTACGGCTCGGTCGTCTCGACCCCGGCGCCCGGTGACTTGGTTATCCGCCCCGGCCACATCGCGATCTACGTCGGTAACGGCGAGGTCATCAGCAGCGGCATGAACGGCGCGAACCTCACGATCAAGCACCCCCTGTCGGACCTCGCCGGTTCGTCCTTCGTGCGCGTCAACGGCTAACACAGATTCAGCGGACGCATAGCGTCCGTAAGCTGAACAAGAGTGGCAGGTGCCCTGGACGGGGGTGCCTGCCACTTTTTGTTGATGCCCGTCCGCAGACTCCTCGGTGGGTGCCGGTGTGACTGCGTTCAGCCACACCCAGCCCTCACGCTGGATCTTGATCAGCGGTTCGAGGAACCGAATTTTCACCGCTGTGCGTGTGTAGGCGATCGCATGCGCCTGCACCCTGATCGCCTTCGACGGGTATCGAACCCACGCGTACACCCGGCGCGGTTCCGGAAAGTCGGTGGGTCGGCAGTCCTCGACGTCGAGCTCGGCCGCAGTGAGCATCATCAGTTCCTCGCGCATGACGAACTCCTCGATCCGCTCGTCCATCCGCTTTGCGAAGTGCGCCGCGTACCTTTTTGTTCTGGCCCACCCCCGGACATTACGAGGCAGCTCCGACAATCAGGCCTGCTCGCTTCTCCTGCTCTAGTCCCAGCCCGCGTGTGAATGTCAACGCGAGTGGAGACCACTTCCGCAGCCCGACTTGAGCCCACAACCCCTTTCATCCCGACTCACTAGTGGACTAACCGCAGTTTCACTTGAGCCCACCCCACCGTTGGCACGGGATGCATCAGTCAATGGAGACGCTAGGGCGTGGTCTCATTTTCATTCGACGATGACGACTCGTAGGGCCTCTGCCCGCGAAACCTTCAAGTGCCCGGGGCACCCGTCAATCCAACATTGGGTGTGCTCCGGGCAGTAGCGCATCAGTCCTGAGCAAGCTCTCTACTGTGACAAGAGCATTAAGTGATGGGCAGTTAATGAAGGGGTTGTGGTGGATGATCAGCGGCGTTACTCTCTTGCTTATGGGGGGCCATGCTGATTGCTGACACCTGCCATTTCTCGCGATGATTACACGCGTGAATAACTTCTACTGTCAGGATGTTTTGTATGTCAGTTCGGACGAAGTCCGGTTTCTACGTTGCAACTGCTGAGATTACGGCAGTTAGGTCGTGGGCGGCGATTCTTCTCATCAGCGTCTTAGCCAGCGCTGCGACAGTAGTTCCGGCAGCGGCAGATGATACGCAGGGGGAACTGTCAGCGACTGATGCAGTGCTCGCCATCCAGGAGGTGGCAAGCCAACCGGGCACTGGACCGATCGAGGAGGCTGAATCTTTCACGGTTGAGTCCGATGGGTCACGAGTGGTTCTCGGTGCAGGAACGGAGGTGGCGATCGAGGCTAACAATTCCCCGACGATCACTTTGGAATCCGAAATCTATGAGCCGCTCTACGTGAACGGTGGCCTTGACGGTGAGGCCGAGGTGGCCTCGGACGGCACAACGGTCTATGACACAGGGCGGAACTATTCTGTTGTTCCGCTGCCGCACGAGGATGGCTCTATCCAGTTGATCAACGTAATCGCTGACTCAGCTGCTCCGGAGAAATTTGAGTATGACTTCTCGTCGACCACTCCGGTAAGCATCACGCTCAAAGACGAAGTCGCTGTCATCCTGGACGCGAACGGAGACTTCGTTGGCGGCGTCACGGCACCCTGGGCTTATGACGCCAACGGGGTCGCGGTTCCTACCCACTTCGAGACCGCTGGCAGTACCCTGATCCAGGTCGTTGAGCACTCGTCGGGCTCATACACTTACCCGATCACCGCCGACCCTTATGCAGGTCAAAACCTGTTTTCGTGGATCACGGTTGATAACTACAACGGAGACTCTCGGGTAAACCTGCAACCGACAGACTTCGGTCGGGGGATGCCGCCATGGGTGATGACCGGTGCTGGCTGGACGGAGGCAGTCGGTTGGGGAGGTGCGGCTCCAGTCGGACCCATCCTGAATAGCAAGGCGACGTTGCGCCAGCAGTTCGACTGCCACGCGTTCGGAAACGCCTTCGCCGGCACATGGAACCTCGAGCGGTTCCGTCCGAACCGCACCACGGTCTGGAGCTATGGCGTAGCTATCCACCATTGCAACTGGACAACGGCGAATCGATATTGAGTCGAGATGGATGGAGTTTTGCAGCATGAGCCAACAGCGCAAGGGGCTGAAAATGCTTCTTTATGGCTCGATCGCCAGCGGAGTATTGGCGCTACTAACGGCAGTACTGACTTCGGTTCTGTTTCAGGAAATTGAGAGCAAGGGAGACGTCACCAATGCGCAGGATTTCGGTTGGCGCGCAGTTGCGCTTGCCGTTTTGTCCGTCGTGCTTCTTACTGTTTACCTGATTCGTCGCAATACTCTGAGTAGGAGGTTCAAGCAAACGCAAGAGCACGACCCAGCCCCATGATCGGGTTACGGCGTTGATGAAACGAGCAATAAGAAGGTAATGACCCGAGGCAGATTGTGCCTCGGGTCATTACCTTCTCGCTTCGCTTTGCGCCGATCTCTCAGTGGAGCTCCCCGCATCTAACTAAACCGGCTCATCGCAGTGCGCGCTGCAGCAGTGCCGCGCTAGCCTCCGGGCCCGGATCGATGGTCTGCATTGAACCAACTACTGCCTTGCACGAGGGTTCCGCCCGTGTAGTCGAGGATCCGCCGCGCTGTGTCCACCACCAGTGGGCGCCAGGGCGGCCAGTGCTGGAAGTTGTCTGTTGCTGGTAGCCCAGTCTTGCTCGATGAGTTAACGAGCGAATTCGTCAACGCGTCGGGGCGGTACTCCGACGGCCTTCCGGCAGTGGCAGACGACAGGTCTCGCCGCGCTGCCGTAGGTGCAGGTCTTGTCGAAAGACTGCCGGTGTTCCCCAACGCTCCGATGAGCGACATTTTGGAGGCTCGGGAAGAGCTTGCCGAAGGTCGAAGCGAGTACAGGGAAGCTGTGAAGGAGCTCAGTGGCAAGCTCCAGTCCTCGGCCTTGGACGCCACTTTGCCTAGCGAGATCAATGAGTTGTGGTACGACTCCGTCCGGCCCAAGCTGAAGAAGCTCCAGAAATCGACACTGAAGACGCGACTGATGCATGGCACCGGTGTACGCCTCATCGAAGAGATTCCTAGTCTGCCGACGGTGCTGGTGGCTGTTGTAGGCATTGGTGAAGCGGCAGACGCACTTCCTGACTTGATGACAGCAGGAGCGGCAACCGCTCGAGTCGTAGCTGCCGGTTTCAAGGAAGCATTCCAAGCGCGTTCTGCGGTGCGCGAGCACGACCTGGTCTACCTCTTGGATGTGAATAGGAAGCTGGGGAACGCACGCATCAAGTAGGCTCCCCGCCCCTCGGACTCGGTGCAATATGCGCTCACACCGCTACCCGATGACGGACAAGAGCTTCGGTCCACGGTTATCTGAACACTATGGGTCGGGAGTGGTGGGTGATAACTGGGCCTTTAGGTTCCGATGATGGTGAGCCAGCCGGCGAGGGCGAGGAGAGTGATGATCAGGACGGGGATGGTCAGGACGATGCCGACCCTGAAGTACTGGCCCCAGCCGATGTGGATGCCCTTACGATCCAGAACGTGCAGCCAGAGCAGGGTGGCGAGGCTGCCGATCGGGGTGATCTTCGGGCCGAGGTCCGAGCCGATGACGTTCGCGTAGATCATCGCTTCCTGCGTCAGACCTGTTGCCCCTGCTGCTCCGATGGCGAGGGAGGCGATGAGGACGGTGGGCATGTTGTTCATCAGGGATGCGAGGACCGCGACGATGACGCCGACGCCGAGGGCGGTGATGAGCACGCCGTTGTTACTGATGGCCGAGAAGACGCCGGCGAGTTCGTCGGTGAGTCCCTGGTTACGCAGCCCGTAGACGACCAGGTACATGCCGATGGAGAACAGGACGATCTGCCACGGGGCTTCCTTGAGGATCCGCGGAACCGAGATCCGACCGTCCGGAAGGACCGCCGTACCGCCACCAGCTGAGGAGAGGGTTGCGTCGTCGCCGTCCGCAGTGGAGGTCTTCATATCGGCGGTGGGATGAGTGCTGTTCGCGTTGCCGCCGGTGGAGCGGTGAGCCGCGCTGACGGTTTCGTAGTCGAGGTCGGCCGCCCTGCCAGCTGCATCAGTGTCGGACGTTGATCCCTGCACTACGGAAGTCGGCGCTGAGGCTGTTGCCGGGACTGTGCTCCGGAGGAAGAGGAAGGCTGGTTTGCGGGATGCGACGAGCATGAGGACCACGGCGCCGAGACCGGCCACGGCAGACAGTGGAATGTGCAGTGGTTCCGCGGCGAAGTAGCCGATGAGCAGGACCCCGAGGATCACCCAGCCGGCCTTGAACGTGAGGGGGTCCGCAATCGCTGACTTGGGTGTCTCGAGGACGCTCATGTCGTAGGTGCGTGGGATGACCTTGCGGAAGAACAGGAGCAGGACCCCGAGGCTCGCTGCGACGGACGCGATACCCACCGGAACCATGACGGCCGCGTAGCGGGCGAAACTGATGTCGAAGAAGTCCGCGGTGACGATGTTGACGAGGTTCGACACGACCAGGGGGAGGCTGCCGGCGTCGGCGATGAACCCGCATGCGATCACGAACCCGAGGGATGCCTTGGCGGGGAACTTCAGGGCCAAAAGCATCTGGATGACGATGGGGGTGAGGATCAGCGCCGCGCCGTCGTTGGCGAAGACCGCCGCGATCGCGGCGCCGAGCAGCACGATGAGCGTGAACAGGAGCCGCCCGTTACCCCGCCCCCACCGGGCCACGTGCAGTGCTGCCCATTTGAAGAAGCCCGACTCGTCGAGGATCAGCGAAATGATCACGATCGCAACGAACGCGAAGGTCGCGTTCCACACGATGTCCCACACCACCGGTATATCCGACAGGCTCACCACCGTAGTGAGAAGCGCGAGGACAGCGCCGCCCAGAGCGGACCAGCCGATGCCGAGGCCTTTGGGTTGCCAGATGACCAGGGTCAGAGTGGCGAGGAAGATCAGAACAGCGACCACGGTCATGGCAGTCATAGCAGCAGGGCTCCTAACAGGAGGGCAGGAAGAAACGCACCAATGAACTCACTAATGAGCTCACCGGTGAGGAGGTGGTGCTGGAGGTCAGCGGGTAGTGAGGGTGGTGTGAAGTGTGGTGACGCGCTCGAGGATGTCGTCGCGGACCAGGCGCATCCGTTCGATCCCGTCGATGCCGCGTTCGCTGGGCTCGTCGGTCTCCCACCGCTCATACAGGGTGCCTTCGACCTCGTGGACCTGAGCCTCGGCTCCGAGGATGACGACGACGTCCGCCTTCTCCTGATCCTCACGGGTGATCTGCCGGGGGACGTTCTGACTGATGTCGACCCCGACCTCGCCCAGGACCTCGGCCGACAGAGTGTTGACCGCGGACCCAGGCTTCGACCCGGCAGACGCGGTGGTAACGGAGTCCCCGGCGACCTTGTCCATCAGGCCGGCGGCCATCTGGGACTTCCCGCCGTTCTTCACACACACGAACAGGACAGCGGGCTTGTCGGCCTTGAAACTCACAGGGGCACTCACTTCTTCTGGTCTGACGGGAGGAAAGCAGGGGGCAGGAAGGAACCAAGCAAGAAACGGGCAGGACCCGAAGCGGAGGTTACTTGGGTTCGGTGAGGACGCCGGCGAGGGCGTCCAGAGCACCGGGCACGATCGAGAAGTACGCCCACACGCCGCGCTTCTCGCGGTGCAGGATCCCGGCGTCGACGAGGATCTTCAGATGATGCGACACCGTCGGCTGCCCGAGATTCAACGGTTCGGTGAGATCACACACGCACGCCTCGTTCTCGGCGCTGGCCGAGATGAGGGACACCAGGCGCAACCGGTTCGGATCGGCGATCGCCTTGAACTGCTTGGACAGCTCTTCGGCCCGCTGCGCGCTCATCGCCGGCGTCCCGGACGGCACACAGCACCGACCCTCATCAACCACCTCAGTGGTCGCGAGATCCGTGTCTGCAGCCCTGGTTTCTGCCGTGGTTCGGGGCTCGGCAATCGTCGTCATGCCACCCAGCATACCTGCACATTGACAATCGTCGATATGGATCCGCATACTAAATATCGAAGCCAGTCAATCTCTTGTCGGATACCTCCGTAGGCAGTATCTGAGGAGCTGTTGACTCCTATCCATCATTCACGAGGCCTGTCCGGCGTACCGGGGAGAGCGAAGACCGAAGGATCACCATGACCATCGAAACAGCCGCTGGAGCAACAGAGACCATCCCTGGGACGTCCTCTGAGACGAACGCGACGGACACCCTGACTGGGAAGAAGCCGTCGGTCCTGTTCGTCTGCGTCCACAACGCAGGCCGGTCCCAGATGGCGGCCGCGTACCTGAATCACCTCTCCGAGGGCCGCATCGAGGTCCTGTCCGCCGGCTCTCAGCCCGCCGACCAGATCAACCCCTCCGCCGTGGAGGCGATGAAGGAGGAGGGTATCGACATCACTGCTGAGACCCCGAAGATCCTCACCACCGAGGCCGTCAAGGCCTCAGACGTCGTCGTGACCATGGGTTGCGGGGACGAGTGCCCGTACTTCCCTGGCAAGCGATACGAGGACTGGGTCCTCGAGGACCCCGCCGGTAAGGGCGTCGAGTCCGTCCGCCCGATCCGCGACGAGATCAAGGGCCGCATCCAGCAGCTCATCAGCGAACTCCTGCCCACCGGTGCCGGTACAGGTACGCAGAGCGCCTGACTCTCAGCCCTTCCCGTTCGTCGCTTCCAGGATTTGAAAGGCACCGTCATGACAGACCTGCAGCAGGAAAAGATCATCATCGTAGGCTCCGGCCCTGCTGGGTACACAGCGGCGATCTACGCCGCCCGGGCCGGTCTGACCCCGAGGGTCATCGCCGGCGCGGTGACAGCTGGCGGTGCACTGATGAACACGACGGAGGTCGAGAACTTCCCCGGCTTCACCGACGGCATCCAGGGACCGGAACTGATGGAGAACCTCCGCGGGCAGGCCGAACGGTTCGGCGCGGTCATCGAATACGACGACGCAGCCACGGTCGAGCTCACCGGGAACCTGAAAACCGTCACGACCCTGAGCGGCATCACCTATCAGGCGCCGGCAGTAATCCTGGCGACCGGCTCTGCGTACAAGGAACTCGGGCTCGCGGATGAGAAGCGCCTCACCGGCCGGGGCGTGTCATGGTGCGCGACGTGCGACGGGTTCTTCTTCCGCAACCAGGACATCAT
>NZ_PJIQ01000027.1 GCF_002929745.1 Arthrobacter sp. B1805 | reverse complement strand
GACAGTGGCACCACAACGCAGGAACCCAAAGCGGGTTCAAGGAATAGTTCGGAAACGAATATGCACCGTTGCCAGTAAGCTTTCAGTAGCCCTCGTTCCTACCGCCCCCGGTGCCAACAGCACCCAAGCACTGATCGAAGCGCTGACCCCTGGGATATCCTCATCGCCGTGAGCGAAGTGCTGTCCAGCGATGGCATCCGCCTCGACCTGAGCGCTTTGAGAGCAACTGCTGATGCCGTCGGCGCCCGACTATTCGTGGATCGTACGCAGGCATTCGGTGTGCTGGCCACTGATTACGCGACTCTCGCAGCTGATTACGTCGCCTTCCACGGCTACAAGTGGCTGCTGTGCCCGCGGGGTACCGCTGCCCTGATCGTCCGCCCTGACCGCGCCGATGAGCTGGAACCGTTAGCTCCAGGCTGGAAATCAACGGCCCTGCCGCATGGCTACTTCGGAGGTTCGCCAGACCTCGTCGCCAGAAGTGCGATGCGCCTGGACAGCTCCCCCGCATGGTTTTCCTGGATAGGTGTATGTGCCGCCCTGAACATCCACGCAAGCCTCGACCACACGCAGGTCGAAGAACACACGACAGGTCTTGCGCAGCGATTCGTCGACACCGCGAGAAGCTTCGGTTACAGCTCCCCCGCGTACGGTCTCCCGAGCCACATCGCCGTCCTGAATAGTCCAGTGATCCCGCATCTCCCGGATCTGTTGCGTGAACAGGGCGTGCGGGCGGCTGCTACTGAAACCCGTCTGCGCATAGGTGTCCACTACTTCAATAACGACGACGACATAGACCGCGTCCTGGATGTACTGAGTCAGCACCGGCCGAGAACGTAGCCTGACGGGTGCTTCCCCTCGCGTCCTGGATGCAAGCACGGTGCCGGCGGGTCCTGCCGCAGAACAGGCTCACGCCGATACTGAGGGCTGCTTCGGTATCGCCATTGGGACGGTGAATGCCACCAAGACTTCTGTGAAGATAGAAACGCCCTCGATGCGTTGACCGCTCTTCCCGATCCGAACAGGAGATTCGTCGTGCCGACACTCCGCGCTACCCGATTGCCCATGCCCCGTGCGCTGTCCCTGACGGCCGTGCTGCTGGTCCTTGCCGGTTGTTCACTCGCCGGTCCACAGCCCGGTGCCCAGCAGCCCGCCACAGAATCGCCGGCAAGCGCGGCACACCCTGGTACGTCCGCCTCCGACGCGGCCGTCGACACCGTCGATGACGCGTGTGCCCGCATCCTGGAGATGGTGCGCACAGCACCCGAACAGCTCGGCACAGATCCGCTGGGCCTGCTGCTCGAGATCGACGAGATCGCCAGGACAGCCCCGCCGGAGCTTGCCAGTCAGATCACCGAGCTCCGTGACGCTGTCGAGAGCTTCCGGCAGGGCAACGAATCACTGATCACGGTGTTACGCGAAGTCCGTCAGCTGCAGGAGCGCTGCTCGGGCTGACCCGCAAGCAGTCCGTTCTGGTCCGACGAGCGCCTGGGCCACGTGCACGTGCGGACAGGGGTGTCGCTACGCGCCCACCGAACAGCAGTTCTGCCGGCTGCTCCGAGGAGCCACGCATCTACGGCCACTTCTCACGCTGCAACCGGGCGAGCTGGGAGAATCTACGAAGCACCGCGTCGCATCGACTATAATCGAAGTATGCAACTCGCTCACCCCGGTCCCGAGGAGTTCGTTCTGGCGAGCGTGCTCAGCGCTCTTGGCAGCCCCATCCGGCTCGAGGTCGTCAAACGCCTCAGCCAGGGCGAACATCTGAACTGCACGACCGCATTGCCGCACGTACCTCAGTCGACTGCGAGCCACCACTGGCGGGTCCTGCGCGAGAGTGGGCTCCTGCAGCAGACCCGGGAGGGAAGGGTTATCACCATGACCCTTCGACGAGCCGATATCGACGGCCGCTTCCCCGGGCTCCTCGACGCCGTCGTCGGATCCGGCCAGAGCTGACAGCGGAGGATTCCGTTCGCACGCCGTTCTCCTGTTCGTCATCCCGTGCTGACATCCTTCCGACATGCCGACCTCAGACTCGTACAGGATGATTCACGATGCGCCTCGCGGCGCCGGCCCCGCGGACCGCGACATCGATCTCGACGTCGACGTCATGTTCGAGGAAGCCACCAGCGACCCGGATGCCGACGCCGCTGCCCTTCGGCAATGCGAGCGCGCATCGGCGCCCATCTTCCGTACGCCCGTGCCCGGCGTACACCTCGACGGAGCGGCGCTCCGACAGGACATCGATCCGACTCCCGCCCTGCTGCCTGCTCCTGATCCGCATCCCCTCGATGCCTGATGTCGATGACACGTAGCTGATGCCGGCGAACCACCGAGGGACTCCGCCTAGGAGCGCCCGCTTCCTGCATCCGCTGCGTCCAAGCGGACACGGATGCCGGTGAGCAGGAGTTCGAGCCCCTCGTCGAAGAACGACTGCCAGATGCGGTGCGAGTCCGGTGTTTCCGCGACCGCGGACACCCGGGCAAACACCTCCTTCGCCTGTGGCGACTCGGGATCGCTCAGGCCCATCGCCTGAGCGCCCGCAGCGGCGGTCGCGGCTCCGAGCACGAAGTTGGACACGGCAGTGCCCGCAATGGCTTGGTCGCGTTCCGTTGCACCCGTCGCTGCGAGTGCGGAAATCAGCTGGCCGGCCAGTACCAGCGCATTGGGCCCGATGGCAGGACGTGTGCCGGCGAAGAGGGCAGCCCAGGGATGCCTGGTGAAGGCCGCGTACAGTCTGCAGGCTACTTCGCGCACGGTTGCGTCCCAGTCGAGCTGTGCCAGGGGCGCGGCCGCCTCCGGCGCCAGAACGTGGTCCACAGCGAGATCTACGAGGTCCTCGCGTCGTTCCACGTGCCAGTAGAGGCTCGTGGCGTGAACGCCGAGCTCCGCCGCGACCTTCCTCATCGTCAGGGAGGCCGGGCCCTCACGGTCGAGAAGGACTATCGACGCTTCGACGATGCGGTCGCGCGAGAGGCCGGGCTGGCGGCGAGGCGGCTTGGCGGGGCGTGTGAAGACACTGCGTCCCTCTGCAGCGGCGCCTGAGGGTTCAGTCATGTCCTCCAGCCTATAAGGATGAGGGACCTGCTCGTTCATGCTGCACACCGAGACGTTAGCGTAGGAGCATGACCCTTGGTTTCCGGTACGACGTCGAGATCCTGCACCTGCTGGTATCGCCCTCGCACGCCTACTTCGGGCGATCCCGGGACGGTGCTGCCGACGTCGCCACGACCGACGCCGACAGCGTCGTCGTGGTCGAAGGCAAGGGGATCGTCGGAGACAGGTTCTTCGGCAAGGCGGCTCACATGGACGCAGCTGTGACCCTGTTCGCCGTCGAATCGCTCGAGGCCATCGCTGCCGGCCTCGGCACCGCTCCGTTCGATCCGCTGCTTCCGCGCCGCAACGTGGTGCTGCGCGGTGCGGAGCTGACACCGCTCATCGGGCAGGACTTCGCTCTCGAGTCGCGGAACGGCCGGGTGGATCTCCACGGCGGCCGGCACGCGCACCCGTGCGCGTGGATGGATCGGGTCCTCGCTCCCGGCGCGCACAAGGCGATGCGTGGCCGAGGAGGGCTGCGCTGCCGCCCGCTGACCGGCGGAACACTGCACCGGGGACCTGCGGTGCTCCTGAGCCCTGTACGCCTGGATCCGGCGAGCGCTCACATCGCCTCGGTACTCAGGCCGGGCAGGCTGCCCTGAGGTAGAGCTCCATGACCGGCCGCTGGTCCGAGCAGATGATCTCTCTGGTCCGCGTCGCTCCTGCGATCAGGGTGCGCCGGCCGGCGGTCCGCTCGAAGGACCACTGCGGACGGTCAGGGTCCGCAGCACGAAAGGCGTGCTGCGGACCCTGCTGGTTCCTCACCGGGAGGCGAGAGTGCGTGCCACTTCGATACGCTGCGCAGCCCGCTTCCTACCGGTGCCCGCCGAGGATCCCCAGCTCGACCGCCTTCGCGGCGCCGTCGGCCTGCTCCTGCGTGAGTGAGCCGTCGGCCACCGCAGCGTCCAAGCGTTCCTGGAGGGCTGCGGATCGCTCCTCCTGCTGCTCGGTCCGCAGGTCGTCGAGTGCGGTCTGCACCGTCGCCTCGTCAAGGCCCAGAGCCTCCGCGAGCGACGCTGCGACGTCGGGCCTGTCCTTGCGATCAGGCGTGCCACCGGCCTCTTCGTCCGGACGGGCCTCGTCTCGGAGCGCCTGCAAGGCATCGGTGACGGCGGACTCCTCCACACCGAGCTTCTCCGCAAGGCCCGCCGGGTCGAACCCGGGACCGCGTCCGAATCCACCGCCGTGGCCCTGCCCGCCGGACGCCTCGTCGGACGTCGCAGACGCGCTGGCCGACGGTGTCGCCGTCGTCGTCGCGTTGGCCATGCCGGTGACGCCGAGACTCGCTCCGGCTACCAGGGCGGCTGCCCCGACGCCCAGTGCGATCTTTCTACGCTCCATCATTGTGTCTCCTCGATCTGCCGCTGTTCGCGGTCGGTTCCGATGTAGGGACAGATGCCCCGCGATCAACGGTGGTCGAGCCGCTTGTGGGCGGGCTTTCCCGATGCTGTGCGGAACCTGTGTCTCCCGATCGGTGACCGCAGGAGGGAGCGTCCCTACCGGCTGGGCGCCGATGTCTCACTCCCCGCGATAAGCGGCTTCGAGCGCAGCGATGTCGAGTTTGCGCATCTGGAGCATCGCCTGGACAGCCCGTTGGGCGCCATCGGCGTCATCGCCCCCGATCAGCTGCGGCAACACGGTCGGGACGATCTGCCACGACAGCCCGAAGCGGTCCTTGAGCCAGCCGCAGCGGCTCTCCTCTCCCCCGTCGGCTGTCAGGGCCGCCCAGTAGTGGTCCACCTCCGCCTGGTCCGCACACCCGATCTGGAAGGACACAGCTTCCGTGAAGGTGAACTGCGGTCCTCCGTTCAAGGCGACGAACGGCTGCCCGTCGAGTTCGAAGGAGACCGTCAGCGCGGGGTCGTCCGGGTTGCCCCCGGCACGGGCCACGCTCATCACCTGCGAGTTCCTGACAACCGAGGTGTAGAGGTCCGCGGCCTGTTCTGCCTGGCCGTCGAACCAGAGGCAGGGAGTGATCGATCCCATGGGGTGTCCTTTGCTCGTCGCCCGCGTCGGGCGCGGGCTGTCGCCCGAATCTAGTCCACCGGCACGACGGCGACAACCACTAGGCTGGAGCCATGCCTGAGCATGCGAACGGCCCCCTCACCCCTGGGGAGCAACGGGGGTCAGCGGCTGAGAACGCCGGCGTGTGGGCGCTCGTCGACGTCTTCCTCATCGTTGTCTTCGCGGCCTCGGGGCGTCGCACCCACCAGCACGAACTGGGCGTCTTCGGCGTCCTCGAGACAGCCTGGCCGTTCCTCCTCGCCTATGTCCTCACGGCCCTGGCGACGCGGGCGTGGCGTTCTCCCGCAGCACTGGTACCCACTGCACTCCTTCTGTGGGCAGGCACGGTCATCGGAGGCCTCACGCTGCGTGCCCTGACGGGTGCCGGCGTGGCCATGAGCTTCCAGATCGTCACCTTGCTGGTGCTGGGAGCGTTCCTCGTCCTTCCGCGCGCCGTTGCACGCACGCTCGGGCGGAACCGGCATCGTGAGCCGGTAGCGTAGGTGCGAGGTTCCGACTCTCCCGAAAGGCACGCCATGATCACCGCATTCGTCCTCATCCAGACCGACGCGTCCCGCATCCCCGAAAGCGCCCAGGCGATCTCGGAGATCGAGGGGATCAGCGAGGTCTACTCGGTGACGGGTGAATGGGACCTTATTGCCATCGCCCGCGTCAGCCGACACGAGGATCTGGCGGACGTCATCGCGGACCGCCTGTCAAAGATCGAGGGCGTGCGATCGACGACGACCCAGATCGCCTTCCGCTCGTACTCCCAGCACGACCTCGACGCCGCCTTCTCGCTCGGCTTCGACAGTTGAATCCTCCGGTCGTGTCAGCGCACGACGCGTTCGCTCCCGCGATGTGCGCGATCAGAAGGACCGGCTGACCTCGATCCACCGCTCGAGGACCGCGGCAGCGGCACCGGAATCGACCGAGCTACGCGCGCGGTCCATGGCCGACCGAATCCGCTCCACGAGACTTCCTTCCGCGGCCTCGTCGAGAGCAACCAGCCCGGCGGCAGCGTTGAGCACCACGGCGTCGCGCACCGGCCCGGGCTCCCCGGCGAGCACCGCACGTACCACGGCCGCGTTACCGGTCGCGTCGGTGCCCCTCAGCGCATCGACGGGGACGACGTCGAGCCCGAAGTCGCCAGGATGGACCTCGTGGGACTGCACCCGGCCGTCGCGTACCTCCCACACCGTCGAGGAGCCGCTCGTCGTCAGCTTGTCCCGCCCGTCGGAACCTCTGAACACCAGGGCGCGGATGCCCCGTTCCGCGAGCACGCCGGCCATCAGAGGCGCCATCCTCGAATCGGCGCAGCCAAGGGCCTGGGCCGTCACTCCGGCCGGGTTGCTGAGCGGACCGAGGAAGTTGAAGGCGGTCGGTACACCGAGTTCGCGCCGTGGGACTGCCACATGTTTCATGGATGGATGGAAGACCTGGGCGAAGCAGAACGTGATCCCGGCACGCTCCGCCGTCCGAGCGACGTCGGCGGGCGCGAGATCGAGCCTGACGCCGAGTTCCTCGATGACGTCGGCGGCCCCCGAGGCCGACGAGGCCCCGCGATTTCCGTGCTTGACAACCTTTGCGCCGGCTCCCACGGCCACCAGCGACGCCATGGTCGAGATGTTCAGCGTGTTCAGGCCGTCCCCGCCCGTTCCTACGATGTCCAGCGTCGGACCGGCGACATCTATCCGGTGCGCCCGGCCCAGCATCGCCTGCACCAGGCCGAAGAGCTCGGCCACGGACTCCCCCTTGGCGCGAAGCGCGATGAGGAAGCCTGCGATCTGGGCATGGCTCGCCTCGCCGGCCATGATGGTGTCCATCGCCCAGCGGCTCTGCCCGGTACTCAGATCGGCACCCGCCAGGAGCGCCGAGAAGATGGACGGCCAGGTGGGTACCGCAGTGGAAGGGCTCGTTGTCAGGCTCACGGTCCCAGATTATCTACGAATTGTAGAAAGTCATTACGGGGAACTTCCGCGGAATCACGGGCGTTGGAGACCGCTACCTGCTGATCGGGTCGGCCGGACGCCCGTTTCGCGTTGGTGATCGCCGCGATCTTGCGGGCATAATGAGTCCGTGACATCTGCGACCCAAGCCCCCAGCGCCGCCCCGCATCCAGCGCTCAACCGCCCCAACATGGTCTCCGTCGGAACCGTGGTGTGGCTGTCCAGCGAACTGATGTTCTTCGCCGGCCTCTTTGCCATGTACTTCACCCTGCGTTCCACGTCGAGCGAGTTGTGGGCCATGGAGACCGAGAAGCTGAACGTACCGTTCGCTCTCGTCAACACGATCATTCTCGTCTCGAGCTCGTTCAGCTGCCAGTTTGGCGTCTTCGCGGCGGAGCGCCTGCAGCCGCGCAGGACGGGCGGACTTCTCGCGATCACCCGCTGGGGCATGGTCGAGTGGTTCCTGCTGACGTTCATCATGGGTGCGATCTTCGTCTCGGTCCAGGCGTACGAGTACGCGGAGCTGGTCTCCGAGGGCGTGGCACTGTCGTCGAACGCTTTCGGGTCCGCTTTCTACATCACCACCGGATTCCACGGGATCCACGTGGTGGGTGGACTCATCGCCTTCCTCTTCATCATCGGCCGCGCCTTCATCGCCCGCCGTTTCGGCCACTTCGAAGCGACCTCCGCCATCGTCACGTCCTACTACTGGCACTTCGTCGACGTCGTCTGGATCGGCCTCTTCATCATCATCTACTTCCTTCAGTAATTACCTCCCGTAGACTCTTCTACTAGAGGTAGAATTCAATGAAGAACTTCAGCAGCTCTGGCACCACAAGAGGCAGGAACCATTTCGTGAAGGCACTTTCCCAGAGGCGGCGTCACCCACTAGCAGCATTTGCGCTGCTCCTGATGGCGCTCCTCGTCACCGGCGGGATCTACGCCGCTGCCAGCACCGCGAACGAGGCGCAGGCACAGACCACCACATTCACGGCGAACGACGTCGAAGAGGGGAGCAAGCTGTTCTCCGCCAACTGCGCTTCCTGCCACGGTATGGGCGCCACCGGATCCGACGCGGCACCGTCCCTCGTCGGCGTCGGCGCCGCCTCCGTGGACTTCCAGGTGGGCACGGGCCGCATGCCCCTGCAGATGAACGGCCCTCAGGCGCAGGCCAAGCCCGTTCAGTTCACCGAAGAGCAGATCCGCCAGATGGCGGCCTACGTGGCCTCGCTGGGAGCGGGTCCGTCGATCCCCTCCGAGGAGATCCTGGACGCGTCAGAAGGCGACTCCTCCAATGGTGGCGAGCTGTTCCGGGTGAACTGCGCCATGTGCCACAACGCGGCTGCTGCCGGCGGTGCGTTGACCCGGGGCAAGTTCGCCCCGTCGATCGACGGCACCAGCGAGAAGCACATCTACGAGGCGATGGTCACCGGCCCGCAGAACATGCCGGTCTTCAGCGACGCGAACATCTCGCCGGAGGACAAGCAGGACATCATCGCGTTCCTGAAGACCATCGAGGAGCAGGGCTCCCCTGGCGGCGCCGAACTCGGATCACTCGGCCCGGTCTCCGAAGGACTGTTCATCTGGGTCGCCGGTCTGGGCGTCGTCATCGCCTTCACCGTGTGGCTTACATCAAGGTCCTCCTGACCATCCGGACACACACCGTGTACGAATCCACTACAGACTTGCGAATGCAGTACCTAAAGAAGGATGAGAGTGATCATGGCCGACTCTAGTAACGGCGCTCCGGGAACCTCGGTCACCGTCGCTACGCCGGGCCGCGAGCTCGACGAGTTCGAGAACCCGGGCCTCCCGCCGCATCGGCCACGTCTGGCCGACCGCGACCCGCGCGCGGAGAAGCGCGCCGAGCGCCAGGTGGCGCTCCTGTTCCTCATTTCGGTGCTCGGAACGCTCCTGTTCTTCGCCGGCTACTTCTTCGTTCCGCTCAACGAGACGATCGAGCGCCTTCGCCTTCAGAACCTGATGCTCGGTCTCGGCACCGCCTTCGCGATGCTGGGCATCGGCGTCGGGATCGTGCACTGGGCCAAGACGCTTATGCCGGACCACGAGGTCACCGAGAGCCGGCACGAGATCCGCCCGGAGAAGGACCGCCGGGACGCCGAGAAGATCGTCAACGACATCCTCGACGAGTCGGGCATCAAGCGTCGTCCACTGATCCGCAACACGCTCCTCGGCGCGGCGCTCCTGGCGCCACTCCCGGCCATTGCGATCTTCCGCGATCTCGGTCCCCTCCCCGGGAACTCACTGAAGCACACCATGTGGGACACCGGGGTGCGCCTGACCCGAGACCCGAGCGGCACACCCATCCGTGCCTCCGACGTCACGATCGGTTCGGCCTTCCACGTGATCCCCGAGGGCCTCAACGAGGTCGAGAACAAGCTCGAGGAGAAGGCCAAGGCAGTCGTCCTGCTGATGCGCCTGGACCCTGAGGAGCTCAATCCTTCTCCCGGACGCGAGAACTGGGGCTACGACGGCATCGTCGCGTACTCCAAGATCTGTACCCACGTCGGCTGCCCTGTAGCGCTCTACGAACAGCAGACGCACCACCTGCTCTGCCCCTGCCACCAGTCCACCTTCGACCTCGAGCAAGAGTGCGAGGTGATCTTCGGACCGGCTGCGCGTCCCCTGCCGCAGCTACCCATCGAAGTCGACGACGAGGGTTACCTCGTCGCGTCAAGCGATTTCCAAGAACCCGTAGGACCTAGTTTCTGGGAGCGAGGCTGACCATGAGCAGCTCAACGACGACGCAAACCTACGTGCCGAAGACGCGCGTCGGTAAGGTCACTGATTACGTCGACTCCAGGGTCGGCGGTTCGGGGATCGTCAAGGAGTTCGGCCGGAAGATCTTCCCCGATCACTGGACCTTCATGTTCGGTGAGGTGGCGCTCTACACGTTCGTCATCCTGCTGATCACCGGAACGTTCCTCACGTTCTTCTACGATCCGTCGATGGCAGAGACGCACTACAACGGCAGCTACCTGCCGCTGCGCGGAGTGGAGATGTCCGTCGCCTACGCGTCCTCGTTGGACATCTCGTTCGACGTGCGAGGCGGCCTCTTCATGCGGCAGCTCCACCACTGGGCTGCACTGCTCTTCGCAGCCTCGGTGGCGGTACACATGCTCCGGGTCTTCTTCACCGGCGCCTTCCGCCGCCCCCGGGAGTTCAACTGGGTCGTCGGGTGCGTGCTGGTCATCCTGAGCCTCGCCGCAGGCTTCACCGGCTACTCGCTTCCCGATGACCTTCTGTCCGGCAACGGCCTGCGGATCATCGATGGCGTTATGAAGGCCATCCCCGTGGTCGGCACCTACCTGAGCTTCTTCCTCTTCGGTGGCGAGTTCCCGGGCACCATGATCATCGGGCGCCTGTACGTGCTCCATATCCTGCTGATCCCCGCCGTGATCCTGCTGATGATCGGCATCCACCTCTTCATGGTCGTGCTGCACAAGCACTCGCAGTTCCCTGGCCCCGGCCGGACCAATACGAACGTCGTCGGTTACCCTGTTGGGCCCGTGTACGCGGCGAAGGCCGGTGGATTCTTCTTCATCGTCTTCGGCATCCTGGCCGCGATCGCCGCCGCGTTCACGATCAACCCGATCTGGAACTACGGACCCTACGACCCCTCCCCTGTGTCGGCGGGCACGCAGCCTGACTGGTACATCGGGTGGGTTGACGGCGCGCTCCGCCTGATGCCCGGAACCCTCGGGGACAACTTCGACTTCGAATTCATGATCCCGTTCCCGTGGGGCGTCAACGCCCTGTCCCTGAATGTCCTGGTTCCCGCTCTGGTGCCTGCGGCCATCGTCTTCACCCTGATGTTCGCCTGGCCCTGGATCGAAGCGTGGGTCACGAAGGACAAGCGTGAGCACCACCTGCTCGACCGTCCGCGCAATGCTCCTGCCCGCACAGGCGTCGGCGTTGCAGGCATCGTGTTCTACTGCGTCCTCTGGGCAGCAGCGAGCTCCGACCTGATCGCCACGCACTTCCTCGTCTCGCTGAACGATGTCACCTACTGGTTGCGGGCCCTGGTGTTCATCGGTCCGGTCCTCGCCTTCATGGTCACGCGACGTATCGCGCTGGCCCTGCAGCGCAAGGACCGCGAGATCGCCCTGCACGGCCGCGAGACCGGGCGCATCGTGCGTCTGCCGCACGGCGAGTTCATCGAGGTCCACGAGCCCGTCGACGATTACAAGCGCTACAAGCTGGTCAGCTTCGACTCGCCTGAGGTCATGGTGCCGAAGCCGGACGAGAACGGCAAGATCAGCCTTCTCGACAAGGTCCACGGGCGCGCCTCGCGCTTCTTCTTCGAGGACCGCGTTGCGCCGGTCACGCCGAAGGAGCTCGAAGCATCACACAACGACCACCATGGCGAGATCGCCGGCGCGAAGGATCGCGAGTCGATCGCCAGCCACTAGTCAGGTTCACCTGATGCGCGGAGAAGGGCCCGGACGAAATCGTCCGGGCCCTTCTGCATTGAATCGCCCTGGCCCTTTTGCATTGCCGGTCACAGTCTGTGGCGCAACTACCCCTCCAGGCCTGAGCCTGGCGAACATCGCCATGTACTACAGACGCCAGGGTGGATAGGCCGGTCTTGTCAGAACATCCGCTGCAGAGATCCGGTGCGACCCGGCACAGAGCAGGCTCCCTCATCCGTCCCTCTCATGCTGTGCGAGCACATGTTGGCCAAGACCCGCCACAGCTGGATCACTGAGTGTCGGCCGCTGACCCAGTCACCGTTGTGGCCCCTAGTCTCAGCGATTCGCTCCTGTCCCAACGAGACGCTCGGATACCTCCCAGATGCGGTGAGCGTCGTCCAAGTCGCGCAGGGGTGCCCAGAAGTCCTGCAGGGTCGGCGGTCCACCGGCGGTGCGCTTGGGCCCGAAGAACTGATCTCCTCCGTATTCAGGGTCGGTCGCCGCCATGAGTGCGGGTAGTGCAGCGCTGTCCGGGGTCCCGGCGAGACCGATTCGGGAGAGGAATCCGATGAGGCGGCGCGCCGGTGGCGTCCTGTCGCGGCCCATGGCGGGTTGTGCTGCAAGCAGGTTGGTCGGGGAGATGCCGGGGTGTGAGAGGTTGCTGCTGATATCCCACCCGTTAGCGCGACTCCTGACCTCGAGTTCGCGCGCGAAGAGGCCGACGGCGATCTTGGACCCGGTGTACGCCTTCATGACGTCATAGCTCTGCTCGTGGTTCAGGTCGTCCCAGTTCATCGAGCCCTTCCGGGCGGCCACGCTGGTCTGGTGGGTGATGCGGGCGCGGCCCTCGCGCAGGAGCGGCAGCAGGCCCAGGGTGAGGGCGAAGTGGCCGAGGTGATTCGTGCCCCACTGAAGCTCGAACCCATCACAGGTCTCCTGCCGGGTGGGTGGTTGCATGACGCCGGCGTTGTTGATCAGGACGTTGATCGGGCGGCCCTCCGACGAGAGCGTGGCCGCGAGGGATGTGACGGATTCCAGCGATGACAGGTCCAGGGGCCGGGTGCTGACCCTGGCGCCGTCGACGGCGGCGCGGATCCGCTGCGCTGCTGCGTCGCCTTTAACCTGGTTGCGGACGGGCATGATGACCTCCGCGCCGGCTCCGGCCAGCCTTGTCGCGATGACGGTGCCGATCCCGTCGCTCGCTCCGGTGACGACGGCGAGTGTCCCGGTCAGATCGGGGATGGTGAGGTCGTGGGTGCGGGCCATGAGGAGTTCCTTCGGTCGGAGGATCAGGGGTGCCGGTATCGGCGCCTGATCTCATGGTTCACCGGTTGCTCATGCGCAGCTAGGACCTGTCGAGCCATGGTTTGCCAGACAGTGGCTGAGGGTGCCGGCGGTCAGGAGGGGATGCTCTGCGTGCCGATGACCGCCAGCAGTTGCAGTTTCTCGTGGCTGTCGCTGCCGGGCACGGCTGTGTAGACCAGGAGGCGGTGGGACTGGTCCGGATCGAGCAGGGTTTGGCAGTTCAGATCCAGGCGGCCGACTGCCGGGTGGAGGAAGCGTTTGACCTCGGGTGGTTGAACGCCGACTTCCTGGGTGACCCAGACGCGGCGGAAGTCCGCGTTGTCCTGGAGGCTCGCGGCCAGTTCGGCTGCCCGCGAGCCCGGCCCGCGCAGGGCCACGAGCTGACGCAGGCCCGAAGCGTAGACGCGCGACAGCCGGTCGCGTTCCTCGACCGGGTACGCTTCCCTGGCTGCGGGGTCGGTGAACCACCGGTATCCGATGCTCCGACCGGGACCCGTGCGCTGTGATGCATCACCGAAGAGAGCCAGACCGAGCGGTGTCTGCCGAAGAGTGTCCCCGACCTCGGTGATGATCTCTGCTGGAGTGTCGGTGAGCCGGTCCAGGATCCGCAGCAGTCCCGGGCTCACGAACTCGCTGTCGGTGCCACGCGGAGGTGGGGTGTGCCCGGCGAGGCGGAAGAGATGGTCACGCTCGCCCAAGGTCAGGTGCAGCCCCTGGGCGATGGAAGCGATCATCTGCTCGGAGGGGTGGGGGCCGGTGCCGCGTTCGAGGCGGGCGTAGTAATCGCTGGACATGTGGCACAGCCCGGCCACCTCCTCCCTCCGCAGTCCGCTGGTCCGCCGCCGCTGGCCCCGCATCAGGCCCACGTCTTCCGGCTGTAGCGACGCGCGGCGATGACGCAGGAACGAGCCCAGAGCCTCACGATCGATCATGCTGTGCCTCCTTCGGGGCTAGACCCTCTGTCTATCGTGTGCACGTCCGGCTATCCACTGCCTGCCAATCCACTCATAGATGAGCTCGCAGGTCAGCGGAACGTTGATCCGTTGTCCTCTGGGAGTACTCGCTCAAGGATCTGCGCGGTCCACACACCCCGAAGTCGCTGTGAAGGAAGCAGCCGGCCCCCATGGTGAGGAGCCCCCGGCCCAGCCATTTGGGAGGTCGGGCTATCTGAACGCGTCAAGACCAGGAACAAATCACAGGTTCGTACGTGGCCACCTGGCTCCCCTGATCCACGCCTCAGAACCGGCGCCATGCGTAAGGGAACTGCCCGACGACGCAGATCAGCAGCAGCGAGCTGAGCGCCGTCGCACTGATGGTCGTTGCCTTCGCGGCTGGTCGCTTGCAGCAATGCTTGTCGTCGCTGCTGACATGGAACGCGGAGCACAGCTACCGATCCTCGTCTTCGCCTCGCCCCTGAAGGCACCTGCCCGGCTGCGCGAGCAGCAGCGCTCATCCGAGACGCTTCGAGCTGTAGGCACGCGGTGTGCGGACCCCTGGCCGCTGCAGGGGAACCCACAGCTTGTAACGGTCGGCTCGGTAATAGGACACGGAGTAGTCGATCATCGCGCGGGCGACGTAGGCGTGCCGCTGGATCTTCAGCAGAGGCGCGTTCATCTCGACGTTGAGCAGCCGCGCTATCGACGGCGAAGCAGCAGTCGCCTCGATCGTGTCCTCACCCCACTCCATGACCAGTCCGTACTTCTCGCTGAGCACGTTGTACAGGGACGTCGGGGGCGGATCGTCGAGGATTCCCACGACTCGGTGAGCCGGGATGAAGTTCTCGTCGACGCTCATCGGTTCGCCGTCCGCCAGGAGTTGGCGCCGGAAGCGAACAACCGGCTGCCCGATCTCGATCTGGAGCTCCCTTGCCACGAGGGGCGAGGCGCCTTGCTGCTCGAAGCTGAGCACGCGCGCGTCCGGCACCATCCCCCGCCGGATCATCTCCTCCGTATAGGACGTCATCTTCATGTGCAGATCCAGCTTGCTGCGAGCAACGAACGTGCCGAGACCGACGACCCGGTCGAGTACTTCCTCCGCTACGAGTGCATCGACCGCGTGCCGGACGGTCATCCGCGCAACCCCGAAGTACTCGCTGAGCTGACGCTCGGACGGAATGGTGGCACCGGGCTCACCGTGCCGGCGCACGTAGCGCCGTAGGCTCTCGCGCAACTGGACATGCTTCGGTGTGACGGACGCGTGATCAAGAAGTTCAGCATCGAACGGCCTGGGCAACACCGTCATGGCCTACTCCACCTCCTCAACGCATGGCTCCGGCGGTCCGATGCCCGCCGTGTCGATCGTCCTTCGGTCCCGACTGTACTTAAACGGGAAGGAGCCCGCACGTGTGCGGGCTCCTTCCCAGGCATTTCGAACGAGAACTAGTGGGCGTGGTCCCCACGGCTGTACTCGAAAACCCAGCCGACCAGCGCGATGACGGCCATGCCGAGTCCGATGTACAGGATCCAGAACCCGATGGCGATCCCGAGGAAGCCGGTAGCGGCAGAAAGGCCGAGCACAAGCGGCCACCAGCTCCATGGGCTGAAGTGGCCCTGCTCACCGGAACCCTCGTGGATCTCGGCGTCGAGGCGGTCCTCGGGACGTTCACCGACACGCTTGCCGGTGAAGGCGAGGTAGAAGCCGATCATCCCTGCGAGTCCTCCGACCAGCAGGATTCCTAGGAATCCCACCCATTCGGAAAACTCGGTCAGGAACCCGTAGATCACGCCGATCACGACGAAGATCGGAAGACCGATCAGGAACAGATTCTTTTCGATCCTCATGACTTCGCGTCCTTCCGGTCCGCCGAGCCCATGAAGCTCGCGGCGCTGTCATCGGGCGTGTGTGTCTGCTGCAGCTCCGGGTGATGCAGGTCGAGTGCGGGACGCTCGGACCGGATGCGAGGCAGCGAGGTGAAGTTGTGGCGTGGCGGCGGGCACGACGTCGCCCACTCGAGCGAGGCTCCGAAGCCCCATGGATCGTCGACCTCGACCTTCTTGCCGGTACGCCAGGTGACGTAGACGTTCCAGAAGAACGGGATCAGCGAAGCGCCGAGGACGAAGGAACCGATGGTGGAGAACTGGTTCATCGCCGTGTAGCCGTCCTCCGGCAGGTAGTCCGCATAGCGTCGCGGCATGCCCTCGACGCCGAGCCAGTGCTGGATGAGGAACGTTGCGTGGAAGCCGAGGAAAAGCATCCAGAAGTGGATCTTCCCGAGTCGCTCGTTGAGCATCTTCCCGGTGAACTTGGGCCACCAGAAGTAGAACCCGGCGAACATCGCGAACACTACGGTGCCGAAGACCACGTAGTGGAAGTGGGCAACGACGAAGTAGGTGTCGGAGACGTGGAAGTCCAGCGGCGGCGAGGCCAGGATGAT
>NZ_PJIQ01000026.1 GCF_002929745.1 Arthrobacter sp. B1805 | reverse complement strand
GACAGTGGCACCACAACGCAGGAACCCAAAGCGGGTTCAAGGAATAGTTCGGAAACGAATATGCACCGTTGCCAGTAATGTTGACGCGGCTGCTCTTCTCCGCCCATCGTCCGATGGTTTCTAGGGAGCATCCTGGACAGTCTCGTTAGGCGCTGCTGAGTGTGATTGAGATCAGCTCCCGGAGTGCAGTGGAGCAAGTATGGGTGTCAGGAGCGCCGCGTGTTATCGGCGATGGACTGCGACCCAGAGCCCGCATCTCCGACAAATGTGGGCGCTACCGCCGGCCAGCGAATGCAGCTTCTTTACCTCTAGGCGTCGGCCACAGCACGAACAGTGCGCTGTGGCCGGGCTTGGCGGACTGCTGCGGCTAGTCCCGCTGCTTCGACGCAGGAGTGTCATGCGCCAGTGTAAGACCGATGTGGCGGTAGGCGTCCGAACGCTTGGTGTGAGTCATGTCTTGGATGTGAGGATGTGGCAGATATCTGATGGTCCACAGGCGGCCGGGTCGAGGGTGCGGCCGGTCTCTAGGAGCATCTCGAGCTCGTCTGCCAGATCGGCGAGTTCCTGCAGCCGCGCCCGCACCTCTGCCCGCTTCTGCTCTAGGACGAGTGTCACATGCGTGCAAGGCATCTGACCCGCATCACGTAGGTGGAGGACCTGCGCAATCTCGGCCAGGGCAAGACCGGCACTCTGCGCTGTGCGGATGAACCGTAGCCGGCCGATGGCTGTCGCATTGTATGACCGATAACCATTTGCAGCTCGTCCAGGTTCAGGTATGAGGCCCTGACGCTCGTAGAAGCGGATGGCCTGACGTCCCACGCCAGTGACGGCGGAAAGCTCCCCGATCAGCATCACCAGAGCCTAACGCTTGCCCTTGTAGTGGACTACAAGGTTTACGGTGAGCGCATGGACATCACCCTGCAGTATTTTGATGGTTGCCCGAACTGGACCCTCGTTGATGAACGGCTGCGACTACTCTCGACGGAACGCCCAGACATCGCACTCAACTACCAGCTCATTGACACGGCGGAAAAAGCCGAACGCATGAGCTTTCACGGCTCTCCCACCATCCTGATTGACGGCATCGACGCGTTCGGCGACGCAACCACCCCCGTAGGGCTCGCCTGCCGCAGGTACATGACCGACAAAGGCTCCGCGGGCGCACCAAGCATGGCGCAACTCAAATCCATCATCGGCTAGGTGACCGCCGCAGGGATCACGGAGGCAATCCCTGCGCAGGCGAACAGGTCCGTATTCATGCGTGCGTCCGTTGCGGGAGCGATAGATGAAACCACCGGTAGGAGGTCAGGAGTCGCGCGGCTCAGGGGTGCGGCCGCGGGTGCTGAACAGGGTTTCCAGGATCAGTAGCCCGACACCGACCGAGACGAAGACATCAGCCAGGTTGAAAGTGGAGAACCAGGAGACGTGAAGGTAGTCGACCACACCACCGCCGGCCAACCGGTCGAGGAAATTGCCCAGCGCGCCGCCGAGAACCATTGCCCCGCCTATCAGGCCGAGCCGGCCCAGCGTCTCGGCCGACGCCAGGAGGAACCATGTCAGACCCGCGATGATCGCTCCAGTGCCGAGCAGGATGACGATCGGCGGTAGATCGGCTCCGAAGCTGAAAGCGACACCCGGGTTGAAGTGCAGCCGCAAGTCCACGGGTCCACCTTCGATGGTTTGGCCCTCGCGCAGCTGTAGCTCGACGACGGCTTTCACGGCGAGATCAATACCAACCAGGATCAAAGACCCGACCAGCATCCACGCCCGGGCTCTATTGCGTGCTCTCCATGCAGCGGACGCAGCGGGCTTGTCCTTACTCATCGCGTTTTCCCGTTGTTGCCGCTTGGCGCGGTGTTAACAATCTGGGGGGAAACCTGGCGCCGCCTGGACGGAGGTAGGTGCACGTCGTCACAGGCCGAACGCTCCACCACTGATAAGAATGAACAGGCCAAGAGCAATGAGGACGACCGGGAACAGGATGTGCTCCCAGCGTTCAAGGGCCTCAGCGACAGGACGTCGTGTGGCTACGAACTTGGCGAGCCACACGAGGACGATCACCAGGGCGAGGAAGACCACACAGTAGGCGACGACGGAGATCGGTCCGACGTTCAGGAAGACCGGGACATAAACCCCGATATTGTCGCCACCGTTGGCGAAGGTCACAGCAGCGACAGTGAAGACACCAACCTTTTTCCCGGCAACTTTCGACTCGTCGTCATCATCGTCGTCGTCGTCTCGGTTGCGCCATACCTGCCATGCAACCCGAAGACCCAGCAGCAAAGGTATGAGGCCGAAGTAGGGGATGGCCTCCTCGGGAAGGAAAGCACCTGCCCCGAGGGAGACGAGTACCGCGGCGCCCAGGATCCCGATGAAACCGAGGTACTGCCCGCCGAGGATTCGGGTTGTAGTTCCTCGTTGTCCCGCTCCGCGGGCAAAGAACAGGGCGAGGACGATGATGTCATCGATGTTGGTGAGAAAGAACAGGCCGATAGCTGGAAGAACTGAGGACAGAATCACGCGGTGACCACCGCATCCTGGCAACCCGGCAGAGAACATCCAGCATCCAGGCACGGCGCTCCCTCATTGACTGCGAGGCTCACTTCAACCAGGGACGTCAGGACCTTAGCCAGGTGCGGATCAGCGATCTGGTAGCGCGTCTGCCGACCTTCGGAGCGAGCAATGACGATTCCGCAATCCCGAAGGCACGCAAGATGATTGGAAACATTTGACCGGGTGAGCTCCAGCTCACGGGCCAGGTCCGCCGGATAGGCGGGATGGTCGAGCAGGGTCATGAGGAGGCGAGACCGGGTCGGATCGGCCATCGCCCGTCCTAGCCTGTTCATCACATCGAGGTATCGTTCATTAGTCAGCACGCGCTGTACTATACATGAGTGGCTGAATCGGTCAGGAAGGCCGATCTCGTCACCAGATGTACCCGTGCCGCTCTCCTGACATCGGCCGCGGGCCCAGATTGAGTACTACAGGCACGCTCATTTGATCAGGGCCGTCACTGTCCGCCGGTAGAATGAGGCAAGGTCAGGCCGTTTAAAACGAACGATTCAGCAGGAACGTTGGGAGAGTCATGCATCAGATGATGCTCTTGAATCCCTCCGCCGTTCCCTCGCCCGCCCGGTGGCACCTGCGAGTCCTCGTGCTCCTGCTGGGCATCACCATCCTGCACGTGTGGGCCGGGCCCGCGCTCTCCAACAGCAGCAGTGCACCTGTACAGTCCTCCTCCATAACTATGACGGAGCAGGTTTTCGTCTCTCCCGCAGCGTTGATACCTAATGAGGTTCTTCAGCAGGCTCCGTCCCCCCTTATCGGGCTAGATTTCGGTCAGGACATCCTTCTGGGAGATGTCTGTGCTGCCGCCTGTCCTGATGGGCATTTGGTGGCGACCGCATTGTGTTCCATGGTGCTCGTCGTTGCCGGTCTCATTGGTTTTTACTGTCTGCGAGCCATGGTTTTCCTGCCCGGGGGCAACAGGACGCGCGAATTACTACCGTCTGTTGCGGCCCCTCTGCGCTCGAGCGGCGTTTGCCTGCTTCAACTGTCGATCAGCCGCATCTAGGATTTAGCGCCTTCCTCGAGCCCGCCTCACTCCTTCGCCAGGTTCAATAACTACTGGACGAGCTTCGCCCTACTCTTCGCGCGGCGCCTTCACGCTCGTGCTGCGTGCCGCCGCGTTCCAAGGACCCACCCATGACTTCCCCGCATCACCCTCAAACCCATCGCTACTCGACGACGATCGCGGCCTCGCAGGTACACCGCTGATGACCATCGGCGAATACTTCGCAGACAGCGTCCAATCCGGAGCGCTGCTGGCCGCAATACCTCTGGCGATGATCGCAGGGCTCGTATCCTTCCTCTCCCCCTGCATCCTGCCGCTCATCCCCGGCTATTTGGGCTACGTTTCCGGACTGGCAGAACCCGGCCGCCCGGACAACCGGCGCAGACTGCTGACCGGTGTCGCCCTGTTCATCCTCGGCTTCGCCCTCGTGTTCACCCTCTACGGTGCCGCGTTCGGTGTCATCGGTTCCTGGCTTCTACGCTGGCAAGACCCCCTGATCCGGGTCCTCGGCGTGTTCGTCATCGTCATGGGACTGGCACTGGTCGGCCGGCTTCCGTTCCTGCAGCGAACCGCGAAAATGTCCTGGCGGCCCCGCACCGGTATCGCCGGCGCACCCCTGCTCGGCGTGGTCTTCGGTCTGGGCTGGACACCCTGCATGGGCCCCACCCTCAGCGCTGTCCTGGCCCTGAGCACCACCACCGGCACAGCGTGGCGTGGAGCGCTCCTCGGTTTCGTCTACTGCCTCGGCCTGGGCATACCGTTCATCCTCGTCGCGCTCGGAGTTCAGTGGGTCACCACCGCACTGTCCTTCGTTCGACGCCACATCCGCGTCTTCAACCTCATCGGCGGCGCCCTGCTCGTCATGGTCGGAGTCCTCATGGTGACCGGCGTCTGGATGCTGTGGATCTACCAGCTCCAAAACCTCGCAGGAACCTTTCTCACCCCCGTCTAATGCTTCCACCAAACGCATCCCCTCCCCCGCACACACCACGATCGAGAAGAGATCGCCCCATGAGTGCCCCCGCCCGCACCAACCCAAATCCACCCCACGCACCAAGGACTCCACCGGCGCCGCATACGCCCCTACAGAATGCGTCGGCGCCGGGTAGCCCGCGCCCCCGCACCCGCGCATCGACACTCGTAGCTCTGCTGGTGACGGCGACACTGCTCATCACCGGATGCTCGGCGCAGAACAACTCCCTTGCCGAGCAGGCCAACGCCGGCGACAACAAGAACTACATCGCCGGTGACGGGTCGGTCGCCGAATACGCTCCCGACACCCGAAGCGAACCCGTGGACGTCAAGGGTGAGCTCTACGACGGAACGACCGTCGATTCCGACCAATGGGTCGGCAACGTCGTCGTCCTAAACGTCTGGTACGCCGCCTGCGCCCCCTGCCGGGTCGAAGCACCCATGCTGCAAACGCTGAGCACCTCCTTCGCACCCGAGGGCGTCAGGTTCTACGGCATCAACGTTCGCGACGAAAAGCCCACGGCTGAGGCGTTCGAACGGAACTTCGGCATCACCTATCCCAGCTTCGGAGACCGCGACGGGAAACTGCTCCTGAGCCTGACCAGCTATGTACCGCCGCAGGCTGTGCCCACCACCCTGGTCCTCGACCGGCAGGGCCGTGTCAGCGCCCGCATCCTCGGCATCGCCGACGAAAGCACCCTGAAAACCCTGATCGCAGACGCACTGGCTGAAGACAACCCTGTGACGCCCCTCCCGTCCACGACGGCGAGAACCGACGATGCCAGCTGACCCCACACCCGGACAAACACCCGGACAAACAACCAACCAAACCCTGGAGGACGCTCCCGGCCAGGCGCCTGACCAGGGTCTTGATTCGCGGCCGGAGCAGACCCCCGATATCTCGGTCTCCAGTCTGAGCGCCGGCGAGATGCTCCGTTGGGTATGGCGGCAGCTCACCAGCATGAGGACAGCCCTGCAGTTGTTGCTGCTGCTGGCCGTGGCCGCCGTTCCCGGGTCCCTGTTCCCGCAACGCCGAGCCAATCCTGCTGTCGTCACCCAGTACCTGAAGGACAACCCCGACACGGGTCCCTGGCTTGACCGCCTGCAGATGTTCGACGTCTTTTCCTCGGTCTGGTTCTCGGCGATCTACCTCCTTCTCTTCACGTCCCTCGTCGGATGCGTCCTCCCCCGCACCAAAGCCCACCTCAAGGCCCTGCGATCAGCACCCCCGCGCACCCCCCGCCGGTTCGCGAGACTCCCCCAACACGGAAGCATCGTCCTGAACGATGGCGGCGCGGGGATGCCCGCCCCCGACCCGGCCGCAGCAGTCAAGGACGCAGCGGCAATTCTGCGGAAGCTCCGATACAGGGTCGACATCCGCGACGCAGACACGGCCACACCGTCCGTGGGTGCCGAGCGGGGTTTTATGAAGGAAGCAGGGAACCTGCTGTTCCACACCGCTCTGATCGGAGTGCTGGTATCCGTCGCCATCGGCGGCATGTTCGGCTACCGGGGACAGAAACTCATCGTCGAAGGGGAAGGGTTCACCAACGCCCTTATCGGTTACGACTCCTTCTCCCCTGGCACCAACTTCAACCCAGACACCCTGACCCCCTTCGCGCTGACCCTGGACGACTTCGATGTCCGGTTCAACCGGGACGAACAATCCACCTATGGCCAGCCCCTGGACTTCACCGCGCGGATGACCGTGCAGGAAAGCCCTGACCAGCGCGCTGAGGACCGGGTCCTGAAGGTCAACTCCCCCATCGGCATCGGCGGCACCAACGTGTATCTCGTCGGGAACGGATACGCTCCCGTAGTCGAGGTCCGCGACGGGGAAGGGAACATCGCCTTTTCCGGCCCCGTCCCGTCCCAGCCCACGGATTCGGCCTACACCTCAACGATCGTCATCAAAGCGCCCGACGCGAATCCTGATCAGCTCGGATTCGTCGGCTTCTTCCTGCCGACCGCCGTCGTGAATAGTGAAGGCCTGGCCTTCGGCTCCGACCCGGATCCTTTCAACCCGAGGTTGAACCTCAACTCCTACTACGGTGATCTCGGCTTGGACGATGGAACGCCCCGGTCCGTATACCAACTGGACACCACGAACCTCACCCAACTCAACGGGCGGGACCTGAACGCAGGCGGCATCGTGCTCGAGCCCGGGCAAACCTACGAGCTACCTGACGGCCGAGGGTCCATCACGTTCGACAGTCTGAAACGCTTCGTCGCCCTCGACATCACCTATGACCCAGGCAAGATCGGCGCCCTGATCTTCTCCACCCTCGCCCTGACCGGACTCATCCTCTCGCTCATCACCGCGCGTCGACGCGTATGGATCAAAGCCCGTGCAACACCAGAGGGAGGCACCACCCTTGAGTACGGACTCCTCGCGCGAGGAGAAGACTCGGGCCTGCGAAACGAGGCCATCAAACTCGAGCAAGCACTGTCCTCCCACTGGGGTGTCACCCCGAGCAAAAACGAGCAGAAAAAGCCCGAGCCATCACCTGACACACCGCAGCAGATGTGACCGCCAAAAAATCTATCGCCACAAGAACGCGACGATTCGTCGGACCGATCCTGATGACACTCGGGCTTCTGACCGGCGTCGGGCATCTCCTCGCCAGTACGCCACAACGCCAACCCCACATGTCCCCGCTCTGGGACGCAGTGACCGGCTACCCCGCCGCCGCACTCCTGTTCATCGTCGGAATCATCCTCACCAAGCAACCTCGCCACACACGCTCCAAGGCAGTAGGCGCCACCATTCAGCCAATAGACCGGACCACACTCATGTACCAGCCACACGAAATACCCGGCCTCACCCCACAACACACGAAATCTGCAGGGCAGGAGAGCGAAGTCCTATACGAGGAGCGTCTCTACCCGAGCTTCTGGATTTGGATTATCACAGTAGGCCTAGCTTTTGTTCCTGCCATCGTTTTCGCGCCCATCGACATGCTGATCGGCGTCGCCGCATCCGTACTGACCCTGCTCGGCCTCATCTTCGCGCTCCTCACCTCAACACCCACGATCCGCGTCACACCCACCGAACTACATGTAGGACGAGCTCGCATCGAACGCCAATATGTGGGTCGGGCCCAAAGTTTCGCTGGCGCGAACGCTACGGCGCAACGAGGCACCCACCTGCATGGCCTGGCTTTTCTCTGCATCCGCGGATGGATCGACGGCGTCGTCCGAATCGAACTATCGGACAAGGAAGACCGAACACCCTACTGGCTCGTCTCATCAGGTCACGCCAAACAACTCAGCCACGTGCTCAACGGAACTGAGGCATAACCCTCGATAGACCTTTGGTTTACTCTCACCTTCATAGCGATCGTCCGTTATCCTTTTTCGCTTGCTCTGCCCTCCGGGTAGCCGCAGCCCCATCCCGTCTCGATGCTTTCTCAGTATTCTGCCGCTCCGCGGCAGTGGTCTTCCTGCTCTCGATGAGTTCGGCCTGTCGTTGGCTGATTCCTCTACCTGCCTTGGTGCGACTTGCAGCAGTGCCGTTGCTCTCGCTCACTGTTGTCTCCTTTTGATTCTGGTCCTTCGCCTTAAACGGTGGTCCGCCTGCAGCGCCTTCGGCGGCCGCGCGGTGCCTGGCGAGCACACGGGCAACCGCGGCCGACATGTCGTCGCCTTGCTGCGCTACTGGTTCGTCCTGTACGGCGTTCACGATGCGTGCTTCGCGTTGCTGCGGCGCCGGCAGGGGGTCGCCGGCGGCGGCGCGTTCTGCACGCATCCGGTCGATGACGCGTCGGGCTGCTGCCTGCTCGGTCGTCATGCGGTCGAGGATCGCTGCCTCGTCAGTGCTCTGCTGGATCTGTGTGGTTGTTCGCGGTGCGACAGTCGTGAGCTCGCTGTGCTTATGGAGGGCAGTGGCCCGCTCGATGAGGCGCTGCGCGGTCGGGTCATCCCGGTACTGCTTGGGGATCAGCGCCGTCTCGTGGGTGCCGATGTTGTACCGGTTCCGGTACGCCTCGGTTTCGGCCGCGATGCTGTGCCACTCGGCTGCCTTCGCTTGCCTACCGGGCACGGGGCCGAGCGTGTTCGTCCACGCTGGCTTCTCTTCCGCGAGCTGCGCGCCACGAACCACGACCCTCTGCTCAAGGTGCGTCCTGAGGCGGTCAAGCTCGGTTCGATAGGAGGCCGGCACCAGCTCATCACGCAGAAGCATGGACGGTGCGAGGTCATCACTGACCGTCCCGGCGGCCGCCGGAGACTTGATCGGCCTATCGGCCTGTGGCAGTGTGACGGCGCGGAGTTGCTGCTCGTACCGGATGGCCTCACCGATGGTGACCTGGTGTGCGGCGCGGGGGTCCTCCCCGCGTGCGGTGCGCTCGATCGCGGCCTGCGGCGGGGAGAGATCCTGGCGTCGTTCCAGCTCGACGGTCATCGCCTGCACCGTCCACTGCGCCTTCCGGGTTGTGGCGTCGACGGGTTGGGTTGGGTCGATACCCTGCACCTTCTGCAGGGCGTCGGTACGAGCGTCGGTGAGCTTGTCGGTCCGCATGAGGGCGAAGGGGCGACCCGCCCACTGCGTGTCCATCGGCACTTCACCGGACGACCGGCGCGGCAGCTCGGTTCCTGCTGCGTGCTTCATGGCCTGCTGTGCGAGGCGGGCCAGGTGCTCATCGGATACGGCCCCGAGGGGGCGCTGGTCGGCGTTTGTGAGGAGGCTGGTGGCGGCGTCGATGCACTGCTCGAGCCGGTACGCGAGGACAGCTGCCGGGTCCTGGGCGCCGTCGAACCCGCGCAGGTGCCCGGTGTCGGCGTGCTGTCCGCGTCCGGTGCTGTCACGGCTGACGCCGGCGGCCTGGGCGAGGAGTGCTGCGGGGTCAAGTCCCCGGGCTTCGGCTGTACGCAGGTGGGTAGCTACCGCTCCCCATGCTTCGTGCGAAGTGAACTGCACGGCGGTCCGCGGCCCGATCACCTCGGCGGCGATGGTCCTGGTCTTGGCCCCCCACGCGGCGTTCTCGACCTCGTTGTAGACGCCCGCCAGGGTCGCAACGTCACCGGTGCGGACGGCCTCTAACCGTACTGCTTCATGCGCGGACAGGGTGCGGTCGTAATTCGCTGTGATGGTGGACAGGACACTGTCGCGGGTCACGGTCTGGTCGTTGTCGTAGCCGAGCGCGACGTAAAGACGGTTCGTCTCCCGTCCCCGGGTGGCGGCGACGTAGGCGCCGGCACGGTCGGTCCGCTCATCGAGAATGGCGTGCGCGGTGTCCACGGTGGCGCCCTGGGCGCGGTGCACGGTCGCGGCGTAGCCGAGCTGCCCGTACTCGTGGAGGTACTCGGCGTCGACGGTGATCCGCCCCCGGTGCCCCGCATGCCGGAGGGTGATGCGCTGCCGCTCCTGCCCTGCAGCTGCGTCGGCGGCTTTGCTGGTGGCTGTGTTGGCGGCTGGGTCGGCGGTGACCTTTTCGACGGTCCAGACGTCGTTGTTCTTCACGAAGTCCTTGCCCTGGTTGACCTGCAGGGTGCGGTCGTTCTTACGCGTGACGACGGTGTCGCCCGCGTAGGCGCGCAGGCCGTCGCGGAGCACGACGGACGGTGTTGCCTCGGTGATCGCTCCGGTGCCGTCGGTGAGGTCGCCGGTGGCGATACGGGCGGCCTGAGCGCGGGCGTTGAGGTCGGTGACGGTCGCGTTGTCGGTGGCGACCAGCAGCGAAGTTTTGCCTGCCTGGGTGTCGGTCATCCATGCGGCAAGGGCGTCCTGCGTCATGGCTTCGGTGGTGCCGGCGGTGACGCGCTTGTTCTCGAGGTACCAGTGGAACGGGGTGTCCACACCGGCGGCGGGTGGCTCGCGCAGCGCCAGGGATGCCTCTGACTCACCCTCGGTTCGGAAGCGGTGGACTTCCTCGAGGCGGACCGCTCCGACCTCGTTGTTGAGCAGGCGCAGCGCCCCGCCGGAGCCGATGGCTCCGAGCTGCCGGTCATCTCCAATAGCCCTGACGACGGCACCATTGCGGGCAGCGATGGCGACGACGTCGGCGAGCTTCGGGGTGGTCACCATGCCGGCCTCGTCGACGATGATCACGTCCCCGGCCCCGAGAGCGAAGGCTCCTGTATTGGCGCTCGTACCGGCTTGCTGGTTGCGGTGGGTGGCCAGGAACGCGTCGATGGTCGTCGCTTCGGCTCCGAGGTCTACGGTCATGACGGCGGCCGCGGCGGCGGTGGGGGCGAGTCCAATGACCCGTCCGCCGGTGTCGCGGACGGCGTCGGCGGCAAGGGACAGGCTGGTCGTCTTACCCGTTCCTGCCGGTCCGATGCCGAGGGTGAGCAGCTTCTCGGCAGTGGCGAATACGCGCGCCAGGTCGATCTGCCCCTGGGACAGGGATGGCTTACCGGCCTTCGCTACCGCTTCGGTGTGCTGCGCCAGGACTGCATCGAAGCGTTCCATGGACACGGCCGGGATGACGCTTTTCTGTCCGGCGGCGAGGATCCTGTGCTCAGCGTTCAGGACCTCGTGGGAAGTGAACAGGGAAGTATCGGCCTGCTGGAACTGGCTCGATCCATCGGCCCGCAGGAACTCACGCAGGCTTGGTGTGAAGGCCTCGGGCGTGACCTGGAGGCTGTGGGTGGCGATGACCGAGCGGGTGACCTTCTCCACGGTTTCGTCGGTGATCGTTTGTCCGGGAAAGGCGTCTTTGAGGTGGCGGCGGGTCTGGGCGATGACATGGTTTCGCCCCCATGAAGCGCGCTTGGCTGACAGTTCGTGAACGATGTCGCGGGCGTGCTCGTGCGCGTCGACGTCCGCAACATTGGGGCCGGCGGACGTGCCAGTAGTTGCTGAGATGG
Source organism: Arthrobacter sp. B1805 (assembly GCF_002929745.1). GTDB lineage: Bacteria > Actinomycetota > Actinomycetes > Actinomycetales > Micrococcaceae > Arthrobacter_D. Next base: position 8,872 of record NZ_PJIQ01000026.1, on the reverse strand, counting down.
CGGCGCTGCGGACGTGCTCGAGGAGTGCTGGCCCGACCGGCATGCCCATCCCACCGTCCAGTCCAATGCTGTAGTCCTTCTCCCATTCCTCGACCAGCTCGGAGAGGCGGCGGGCACTCTTCTTCTCTGGTCGAGTCTCCAGTGTGGCCTGCTGTGCCAGGGCAATCTTCTGCTTATCGCTGGGCGCGTACCCGTGCTTGTCGGTGAACTCCGACTCCAACCGGTTGATCGCTCCGGCGATGTTCGTGCGCCTCGAGGAGGCCCGGTGGATGGCGTCCAGGTCGATGCCGGCGACCTCGTAGATAGGCTCCCCGCCACCGGCGGTCCGGGCGACGGTGCTGACTCCGAGGGACGCGCAGACCTTCTCGATGACCTTCGCGTTGTACGTCTCGGACGCGGCGACGCCCATCTTGTAGAGGGTCCGTCCATCGAGGGAGGACCACTTCCCGTCGGTACCCATGACCTTGTTCGCGATGACGACGTGGTCGTGCAGCTGCGGGTCGCCGGCGCGGGAGTCGTAGTGCCGGAACTGGGTTGCTACCAGTCCGTGCTCCACGTTGATCTGCCGCACACCCTGGGGTCCACGGCGGGTGTAGGCGGCGTTCTTCTCGAGGAAAGTGATGGTCTCGCCGATGGCTTCGTTGTGGGCAGCCTCGACGGCTTGACGCGCTTCGTCGCCCCCGAGCGCCCACAGCAGGGACACCGATTTGGCGGGAGAGAACACCAGGTCATACCCAGCTACTGTCTGCTGCTTGGGCGCCGTCTGCGCGGTCACGTAGCGAGCAAGTTCCTCGTTGCTGCGGGCGTTCCGGCCGTGGGACTCACGGAACAGCTCACCACCGACCCGGAACCGAATTTCGTGCAGGACGTCCTTCGGCAGCGCTTTGTCTGCGTTTTCAGGACCGGCCCATTCGGGGCCACCGAGCCTGCGGAACCGTGCTGATTCTTCCTCAATGCGACGGGTCATTTCGGTGTCCGCTGCGCCGAATTGGAGGTACGCCTTCCCCAAGGCCACATCCTCCTTAGAGCCTCCGTCGGCAAGTATTTGCGCCGCGTTGGGCTTGATTCCCTCACCGAAGAGGGCTTTCATCTGCGCTTCGGTGACCTCACCGGAGACGTTCAGTAGTTGCTCTGAGTGGCCGACCCACTGGCCAGGAGGCATGCCCTCGACGGTGTAGTAGTCCCCCAGCTCCCGGTCCCCTGCGCGCAGCTCGTCGGCGCTGGCGACCTCAGAGGTGTAGTAGGCGTAACCGTCCCCAGCACTGAGCTTATGGACGGTCATCACAGCCCTATTCTCGCGGGCAGGGACGCGATTGTCGACCTCACTCACATAAGTGCAAGAGGTGTGACAGATTGTTTTGGTTGGAGGGGTGCGAAATCGCATGGTGACGACGGAGGAGGAAACCCAGATGAAGCGCCGTGGAAACCAGTACGATTGGTCCATCGAATCTCAATGCGGTTGTGCACATGAGAATGAGCGGTGGGTAACACGATTTCCGTTATCCACGGATCGTTCGATTGTGTGGAACCGCTAACGGACGTTATCGACCAGGTGGGCAGCGGAGAGACGTTGGCTTATCTCGGAGCTGTCCACGTGTGGTCAACGTCCGTTAGATCCAGTCCGAGCGTCAGCGAGGTCCGCATGGGTATCTCATGGGTGCTGGCGGTGACGTCGGGCATGGTCGGTGATCGGTTCGGGTCGGCCGCTAACCGTTAGGTTTGGCAGGGAAAGTGCGTCGGTTCGCAAGTCGCGCCCGGGGCGCGTATGGAACGCAGGATGAGTGAAGGGGACGAGTCATCATGGCAGCACCGAGGAAGTCAGCGCAGCAGGTAGCGGCACGGGAAAAGGCGAGGGCGAAGGCTCAGGAATTGACCGAGCGGCACGAGCGGTTGATTGACCTGGCGGCGGAGTTCTTCGAGCAGGAGCAGCAGGCCGAGCAGATCCGCGCCGATGCGCAGGAGCGGGCCGATGCGATCCTGGCGAAAGCCGAGGAAGACGCCGAGGCGGCCGCGAAGGAAGCCGGCGCGAAGGTGCAGCAGATGCTCGACACCGGCGAGAGCCGCGCAGCGGTCGCCGCCCGACTCGGGCTCAGCACGGCTGAGATGAAGCGGGCCCTGGAAGGGGCCGGCACCAGCTCGCCCTCCGGAGAAGGACGGACCGAGCCTGCGCTGGCGGCAACAGCGGACGACGTCGTGGAACAGGTCGCAGCAGAGACAAAGGCCGCGTAGCGGGTGAGGCTCCGACGGCATGCATCTGCGCTGGGATTTCTGGTTCTTGGTAGTGCCATCGCTTGCGTGACTCTTGCCCTCATCGTCTTCGGTGCAGCCGCTGTGACGTGGCAGCCTTTCGCAGCTCTCGTTGCTGCTGCGGGTTTGGGGATCTGGCTTTTCCGCTTCGGCTCGCGTCAGGCGTGGGCAGCACTACTGGTTTTGGCCGGAACACTGGCCGTGTTGTTCTTACTCGCGGGCAACTCCGAGGTCATCCGGTCGGTGCCGGTCGCGTGGATCTTCGGTTTCGCAGCCGGATCAAACTTCGGTGTGGCGTGGAGGATGACGGCTCGCAAGCCGGCGGCGTTGTCGACCGCGAGGTAAGTCGGATCGTGTCGGTGTGTGGCGCGGCCGGGCGTGCGTACCTGGTGCGCGGCACCGGAGCCGGGGCGAAGTTGAGTGCGAGGACGGCGGTTCGTCGCCGGTGACCACAGCTCGAGGTTCCCGTAACGGCGGCGAACCGCCCAGCCCACCAGCGGTAAGCCGACCGGCATCCTCTCCCGTAGCCGGGGCTGGTGGTGCAGGGCTACCGCTCCCTGCACCACCGGTGCCCGGTGCTACTCGGCCGCGTACTCTTCCGCGATCATTTCCTCCTCGTCCGCGTGGACTTCCTCGAACGTCTCGTCGTGCTCGGTGTCCTCGGTGTCTTCGTCGGGTTCGGTGGTCTTGTTCGCGCTGTCGAGGATGATCTGCTCGACCTCGCTCGGCGTGTACCCCCAACTAACCAACTGCGTGAGATAGGTCAGGTGGCTTGCACTCGGTGAGCGCCACGAGTCCTTGGCGATGGTCTTCTCGAACCCTGCGCAGACCAGCGCGATCATGGACACCTCAGGGCGGGTGGTCGTCTTCGCGACGTGGTCGCGGAGCGGGTTCCATCCCCACGTTTCCTTGCCCTCGATCTTCGCTCCGGCCATCTCAGCGGCCACCGCTCCCTCGTAACCGCTGGCAACCTGAGAGTGGTGGGTTAGGGCGTGGACGGTGAAGTACTGCCAGCCCTTGGGTGCCTGCTTCTTCGCCAGCAGGGACCGAACGAATTCGCGGCGTACGACCGTCGCTGATTCCATGGCCTTGTTGTTCGCGATCAGGGTCTTCCGCTCGGCCTTCTGCTCGTCGTTCATCGGTCCCTTCGGGGCCGCTGTGCTCGTGGCGTGTCGGAGCGTGAAACCCAGTTCCTTCCATCCGGTGACGACCGGGATGGTGCTGTAGTCGCCGTGGTAGTTGTTGGCGATGCAGACGGCGTTGGCGTCTTCGTCCGTGGCTCGCTCTCCGTCGGCTCGGAGCAGACCGGTGACGACCACGTTCTCGTCCGTCGGGTAGTAGCCGTAGCTCACATCTTTGACGACGACGGTTCCGGCGGCTTCCAGTTCGGCCACCAGTGCGGCGCGGGCTTCCTCGCGTGCGCGCTTGTCGCGCATCTGCTGGGCGACGTGCGCGAGCATGTCCGGCTCGTCCGCGATGACCGATTCCAGTTCCTCGGTGGCGTCCTCGTCGCCCTCGAACTCGGCCAGCACGAGAGCTTCCTCGATGCTCAGCCCCTTGGACAGCGCGGCCTCCCCTGCGGTGCTCTTCTTGGCCTTCAATGCTCCTTCGACTTGGGTCTTGGCGCGGCCGGTCTTCTTGGCGATCTGTGCCGCGCTCACGCCCAGCAGGGACAGCTGGTGGAATGCATCGGCTTCGTCGGCGTCGGTCAGTGCGGACCGCTGGATGTTCTCCACGACCTGCGTGGTGATCCGCTCGGCTTCCTCGGGGCTGGCGACAACCATGACCGGGATCAGGGCGGCGTCGGCTTCGACCGCGCCGCAGGTGCGGCGCTGGCCCATCAGGACGTGCACGGTGGTGGTTCCGTCGCCGTTGTCCTTGCGGTGTGCGATCACGGGTTCGATCACGCCGTGCTCCTTGATGCTCGCGACGAACTCGGGCGTCAGGGCGGCGTCCTTGCGCACGTTCACGTCGACGGTGAGCGTGCGCGGGTCAATCATCTCCAGCGTCGGGGCGGAGGTCGGCTGAATAGTCGGCTGAGTGTTCATGAGTGTTGCTCCTTGGTTGCAGTGGTGGTGTCGGGGCCCTGTAGTGACCAGCAGTGGACCCTTCCCCCGTTGTTTTTTGCCTGCTGGCGAGCTCGATCGCTCGTCCCCGACGGAGCAGTGCTCAACGCCGTAGGCGCGAGGGTGCGCCGATCCTGGGAGGAAATAAGCGACGCAGGAGCGCCGGACAGGATCGGTGTACCCGATGCCGGCGGAGCCGGTTGACGCTGTGGAGCGGGGGCGCATAATCCGTAGGACAGCAGCAAAAAACGTCAGGGTCGGGTGCGACGCAGGAGCGCCCGGGCCTCATCAGGCCGAAGCGAAGCGCAGGACCATTGCCCTGGGTGGAGCGCCAGCGGAAACCAGGGAAGCACTACAGGTGACACACCCGTGGCCGCCAGCCAGGAACGCCAGCAACGACGAAGGGCCGGCACCCATCGGTGCCGGCCCCTACTCAAAGACTCAAATACTCATTCACTCATCTGCACCGTTCAGGCGTGGTCGGCGTGGTCGGGGCAGTAGTATCGGCCGACGTCGACGGTGATCGTCCGGTACAGCCAGCCCTCGGGGAGTGGCCTGCCCTCGTCGAGGAGCTTCGTGGTGGCACGGCAGATACAGCACTGTGCCAGGTGCGGGGTCCCCAGTGCCTGCGGTGCCCGTGGTGTCTTTTGGGTCACTGCTGCGGCGTCAGTCCTGGAAGAAGCGGCGTGCCTCGTCGGAGGCGTCGGCGACGTCGACGGGTCCGACGCCGCTGAATCCGTTCGGCTGGCCGCTCTCGAGCTGGTCCTCGAGGAAGTCCTCAAGCGTGGGCGCCTGCAGCTCGGGCAGGTGCACCTGCAGGTTCGCGCTGAGGTCAGGGCTCAGAGCAGCGGGCAGCTCGGGGTTTGCGATGTGGTCCACGGGTCCCATGATTGTCTCCTCCTGGTCGGTGAGTTGGTGTCACTGTATGTCTCGGTGGTGTCAGTCCGTGGTGCAGCTCGTGGCTGGGTCTGGTGGTCGCGTCAGCGTGCATGGCGGCGGCCGGGGGAGATGTTCCTATAGACAAGTCCTCGAAGAATCGGGGCTGCCAAGCTGGCGGGTTGCGCGCATACTCGTGTCGCCATCAGGAGTCCCTGTGGCGACCTAGGATCAACTCATGACACTCAATAGGGCTGAGATCGATGGCATACCAGTTTTCTGGGTCGATGGTCCCCCTCCGCTGAGTGCCGAACTCGTATTCCGTGTTGGTGTTCGAGACGAGTCCCTGGTGACATCGGGAATCACTCATCTTGCCGAACATGTCGTGATGAGCGGCGTACCGTCGCCCCGGCACGATCACAACGCTACGGTCGAACTGAGTTTCACGTCGTTCGAAGCTACCGGTCGTCCGGAGCAGGTGGTCGCGTTCCTCAAGGACGTTTGTGCACACATCTGCTCCCCCGATTTCGGCTCCTTAGACGTCGAAAAAAAGGTCTTGGCTGCGGAAGCCTCATCTGTCGTAGGACCAGCAGTCGCAGAGCACCTCCTTCGCAGGTACGGTCTTTCCACGTTCGGGCTCGCAGGGGTAGATCAGCCAGCACTTACAGGCATTGATCAGGAGGCTGTTGCAGAAGTCATCAGGACCTTCCTTACGAGAGGCAATGCGGCACTGGCGCTGACGGGCCCTCCTCCCCCGGGTTTGTCCCTCGTTCTACCTCCCGGTGACGCACGGCGTCCTTCCGCTGCGGCACCGATTAAAAACCTTCCGTTGCCGCTCTGGTTCGAGTTGGGCGGGCCGCCCCTCGCCCTATCCTTCGAGTACGAGTCCGGGTCCGAGTTGGCGAGAACGAGCGCCTCCGCGATCGCGCAGATCGTCTGTCAGCGCGCCTTGGCTGATTTGAGAAAGCAGCGCGGGTTGATCTATGACATCGAGTTCGACCTTTTCGAGGGTGGTAGTGGCCGGGGCCTTGTGTGCTTCACCGCCGATCCGCGGAATGAGAATGCTGAACTGGTGTGCAGCGAGCTTCGACGCATGCTCCAAGAATTGGCCTTGGATGGGCCTGAGGAGTTGGAGTTGCAGCAGCTGACGGACGACATCACAGATTTCGTCGCGGATCCTCGCTCAGCAGTCGTTGCCGCGGCCGATGCTGCCCGACGTCACCTGGTGGGCGAGCAGATCGTCAGCCCGGAACAGATGGTTACGGAAACCGCTGCAGTGACTTCACAGTCGGTGAAGGATGCTCTGTCTTTGCTCGACTCGACACTCATTGTGGGTATGCCCGAAGGAACAACTACGTCGGATCCCACCCTGAATACTTTCGGTAGCGAAGAGCACGAACCGGTGTCTGGACGTGCCTTCAAGCGCAGCCTCCGTGGTTCCTTCCAAGGCGTCCCATCGAAGGCTCGCCTCGTGGTCGGAGATGATGGCGTTAGTCTCGTAGACCAGGTGGTGACCACCATTCGGTGGGAAGACGTTCGCGGACTCGAATACACGTCCTACGGAATCGCACTGCACGGGGTTGATGCCGCGTCTATGGAACTTCAACAATCCTGGTTCGCGAAGGGGCATGAGGCGTTTGCCCTCATCGAAAGCCGGGTCGATCCTTCCCTGAGCTACCGGACAGACATCAGCTAGTGACGGCGTAGTAGAAGCCACGGCTCCAGGTCCTCTTAGGCGAGGAGATCCTTGTCGGCCTCGGGTGTCCACACGACGTCAACGTGCGAGAACTGGATGGGTCCGGCCGTTACCCGGTCCTCGAGCAGTTCTTCCACTGTCGGCGCTGTCAGCTGCGGGAAGTGCACGGCCAGGCTCTCGCTGAACGGGGTTGTCATGGTGATGCTCGGGGTGGTGTGCGCGATGTGGTCCGTGGTTCCCATGCGTGTGTCTTCCTTACTCGGTGGAGTGATTTCACTGTACGTGCTGGCGCGGCCGGCACCCGGAGGTCGCCTGGCGGACTAACCCTGTAGGTGCAGCTCGTGGCTGGTGGGTGTGGTCGCGTCAGCGTGTCTGGCGGCGGCCGGGGGAGATGTTCCTATAGACAAGTTATGCTCAGCGACAACCCTGTTCTCGCAACTTTCTGAAGGCGCTGATACGTGAAACCTTGGGTCCATCCACAGGACAGACGCTCTCGGATCTACTACCTTGCACAGATCATCGCGGGAACTCTTGCTGGTATCGCTATACCGGTGATGCTGCTTCAAGATCCCACAAGGGATCACATCATCATTTCCATTGCTGCGGTGGTCATTTGCATCGTCGGGGTGTTCCTGCTTGTTCGGGCATACCGAAAGTTGCCGGAAGAGTGTAGAACTGAATCGGACTCTGCGCCGAATCAAGAGCTCTAGCCGGACCTAGAGCGCGGGGTGTGACCATCAGCCCTAAGCCATCGTCAGGTCCTTCTTGAGTGCGTAGTACAGCTCACGGGCGACGTATCGTTTCAGGCTTCTGATTGCATCGGCAGTTGAGTGTCCGAGTGCTCGCTTTCGGTCTCGGTAAGCCTGAGTACGCGGATCGTAGCGGAGCCGACAAATCACGATGAGGTAGATGATTTTGTTGGCCTGGCGGTTGCCCCCGCGATGCAGGCGCATCCTGCTGGTCTTTCCTGATGAGACGGGGATAGGTGCGACCCCGCAGAGGCGGGCGAACGCTGCTTCGCTAGGGAACCTTTCGATGTTCTGCCCGGCTGTGACCAGTAGTTGAGCTGCGCTCACGGGTCCGACCTGAGGCAAAGCCATAAGCGTCGGAGCGACATCAGTCGCGAGCCTGGTGAGGTGCTTGTCAGTGGCGTTGATTTCGACGGTCAGGTCGAAAATCCTTCGACCGAGGTCGCGCAGCGCGTACTTCACCGCCTGCTCCGGCTCGTGCAGCCGAGCCATGTCCGGACGAAGCGACTTCGCCTGCATGGCCTTGGCCTGAAGGGTCTTCGCATCCAGCCGATGACGCAGCTCGTCAGGTGCTGTGACGAGCACGTCGCGAAGTTGGACCAAAGCAGCTGTCCTGGACTTGACTGCGGAATCGCGCACGAGGTGCAGATTTCGGATGGCTTCTACGGATCCGCTGGTGTCTTTAGCCGGCGACTTGCACTCCCCCGACATGATCTTTCGGGCTGCAGCCTCAGCGTCGATTGCGTCGCTCTTACCTGAGCGACTTCGCACGAGGGCGTGGCTACGGTTCACCTCGACGACGTCGACGCCGGCCGCCAGGAGGTGGCGGGTGAGGCCAGCTCCGTAGGAGCCGGTGCACTCGACTCCTACCGCGTTAATGATCCCGAAGTCTGCAGCCCAGTCCAACAGCTCCTGATAGCCGCGGACGTCGGTGGTGAACCGCCGCTCCCCCAGCATTGCTCCGCAATCATCGAGCACTGCGGCGTGGTGCACCTTTGAGTGGGTGTCGACGCCGACCGTGATGGTCCTAATCGGCTGATCCACCGCTGTTGTCATTGCTGTCGTTGTCACTCATTGCTCCTAACGGTCACGCTCGAACGGAAGGCGACCAAGGTTGACCGGGCCGGGCGGACAAAGCACTGAACAGCGAAATTCGCACGTTCCTGACTTGTTCCATTGGTAGTGGGGCGCCGCAGGATCTGCAGTCTTGTAGCGTCCAGGGTGTCAGCTGGCACAGG
>NZ_PJIQ01000025.1 GCF_002929745.1 Arthrobacter sp. B1805 | reverse complement strand
GATGATTGATGACCACGTGGCGGCGAGTTGCGGGCAGAGGACGGGCGATCATGCATCAGATGCAATAATCACCGTTCAAGTTGACATAATCGCGGTTATCGGCGAAACGGGAGCAGGCCTTGATGGCGCTGCCAACTACTTCGTGATCAAGGAGCACCTGTGTGCGTGCCTGGTCGTTCCATAGTCGTTCTATGGTCGGAACGTGTATTATTCGATGATCGTTTAGGTGTGTATATAAAGCACCCGCAGAAGCATTTACTACGACATCTCGCTATAGAAGGACCATCATGGGCGACGGAGTGACCACGAGGACAAGGCACGGGCGCGGCAGCGCGACCGGATCTACAGCGCATGAGTTCGAGACCGGATTCAACGACATGGTGTCGGTACTCAACGACAACCTGGGCCCAGGACTGACGCAGCTCATCGCGGGCAAGGACCGACAAACGGTGGCACGGTGGATGAGCGGCAAGCAGCTTCCCAAATCGCTCGAGGTCGAACGCCGCATCAGGGCCGCGTACCAGATCTTCATGTTCCTGGCTCATGACCCGCAGGCGCCCCAGTCCCCTCACACCGTGCGGGCCTGGTTCATGGGTATGAACGGGCAACTCGATGACATGTCCCCGGCAGAAGCAATTGCCGAAAACCGGACCCGCGAAGCAATGGCAGCAGCACGCGCGTACCGGGCCGGAGGATAGCGGGTGGATGGGGGCAGTTCGCTTGAACCTCGAACGGTAGAAATCCCTGACAGGGTCTGGCGGGTTGCTCTCATCCCCTCTGGACAGCGCTACTCCGCAATCGCTCCGGACGACGCTCTGCTGCCCGATGCCGGCAACCGCTTCGACGTTCCAGGCGGAGGTGTGCTGTATTGCGCGACGACTCCGCGCGGTTCCTACCTGGAAACCCTCGCAGGCAAGAGAGTGTCAGCGAAGATGGCGGCCCTCGTACGAGATGACCCCACGGGCTTCATGCCGCCCAACAGCATTCCAGCGTCCTGGCGGAACGAACGACGTTTATTCAAGATCGGCACCGCGAACCCCGCCTCATTCATCGACCTTGAGGACCTCGAGACCCGCCAGTACATTCTGGGGCAGATCGGAGAGCAGCTCGAACCGTTGGGCGTCGAAACCCTCGATGTCCCTGACGTGCGCGGCATGAACCGCCTGCTCACCCGTGAAATCGCCCGCTGGGCGTACTCCTCCCTCGATGAGGAGGGCCTGTACGAGTACTCGGGCATCAGGTACGTCTCGAAGCTGGACACCGAGGAATGCTGGGCGATTTTCTCCGGCACCGACACGTTCATCGATGAGCAGTCCTCAATCGAGAAGACCGACCCGGACCTGATCGAGGTCGCACGTCTGTTTGGTCTCACCATTCACTAGCCCCCCAGCACCGGCATCAATCCGTCGACTTTGAAGGGGTGGCGGTGGCAGGCCGAACGCCGCCGCCCGGTCCGTGTTCTTCTTCGATGGGCGCGGGACGGTGCTTGCCGAGACCTCGATAGGTCGGTGGCACGATGAACCCCCAGCAGCCCTTGTACCTCTGGTGGGTTAGCGCCGCGCGGTGTCCCTTACCTGTGAGCGGCCGATGCCAGGCAGGAAGCGGCCGACTCTCGCGGTGTAGTCAACGTAGGCGCGCCCGTGGGTGCGGTTCAGGTAGGGCTCTTCGACGAATCGGACCTGGATCTCCACCGCAATGAACAGGCAGACCAAGGCTGCTGCGCTGACCGCCGTAGGGACCATGAGCACGATTCCAGTCATGGCCATGAGCATGGCCGTAAAGATGGGGTTGCGGACCACGGCGAACAAGCCGGTGGTGACAAGGTTCGTGCGTTCGGTGGCGTCGACGCCGATGCGCCAGGACGCACCCATGCCGCTTTGCGCGGCTAGTGTGCCCAGGAAGCCAATGATCGCGATGCAGGTTCCGGCCCAGGCGAGGCCGGGCAGCCGGGGTGGTACGACGAGGCCGGCGAGGGCCAGAGCGGGACCGGCAGCACCAAGCATCATGGCTGCGACGAAGAGAACACCGCCCCACCACTCGACCGACCCGGGTTTCCCGCTGATGCCATGGAAACCGGCGGATCCGGTTTTCCGCCGGTGCAGCCAGGACCTGACGCCGAACGTGGTGATGACACCGACGGCATACAAGCCCAGGGCAACAAGCGATGCTGTCTGCACTGACACGGGGTGCCTCTATCCGACGACTACAGGGCGATTACAGGGTGATCACAGGGCCTGAAGCGTGTTTGAGGAACCGCATGGCCGCGGTAGGGGCTTCAGGTGAAGACGTGGAGGAAGCGGAAGAACACTGAGGCAGCGACGGCAATGTAAATGAGGACGATGATCGGTCCGACCCATGCTGCGAGCCATCGGGTGAGGCCAGCGGGTGCGGGGATGACGCCGTAAACCAGGTTGCGGACCGTGGTGAGGATGAACAGGGGAATCATGGCTGCCCAGACGATCATGCAGTAGAGGCAGAGGATGTAGATGTCGAACAGGGCTTGGCTCCACAACCAGGTCGCGAACACAGCTCCGAGGGTGACACCTGCCTGCAGGCCGGCCCAGTACCAGCGGTTGAACTGGGCGCTGGCGAGCAGGGCCATGCCGGTGGTGATGATGATCGTGAAGCCGACGAGACCGATGAAGGGGTTGGGGAAACCGAAGAGTTCGGACTGCCAGGTTTCCATGACCTGCCCGCAGGATACCCACGGGTTGATGTCGCAGCTGGTGACGTGGTCCGGATTCCGGTAGAGCTCGAGCTTTTCGAGAATCAGGATCCCGGCGGCCACCCAGCCGATGACGCCCGTGGCCACGAGCATGATCCCGAACGGAACCCTGCGTGCGAACCCGGGCATCGTGGACCCGTCATGCTGTGCAGGTTCCTGAATCGAGGAAACATCATTCGTGGTTGGGTGCGACATGGTGGGGGTCTTTCGCCGGAAGTCGTGATCAGTCCGCGATGGCGGTTTCAATGAGACTGCGGAATTCCTCAATCGTGGACGGCTGAATTTTCTCGCCATCAAGGAAGAACGTGGGGGTTCCCTCGACGTTCAGGGCCATGCCGTCGTTCTTATCGATGTTGACCCGCTCCATGGTTGCGGGATCGGCGATCGCCGCGTCATAGGCTGTCATGTCCAGACCCAAGGATGTGGCGTACTCGCGGAATACCGGCGCCCTGTTTTCCGAGGTGTGGCTCCACTCGGTTTGCTTCTCGTACATCAGAGCGTGCATGTCCTTGAACTTTCCCTGCTGCGCTGCGGCCTCGACGGCGGCGGCCGCAGTTTCTGAGTTCGGGTGCCCAGGCAGCGGGAAGTAGCGGGAGACGACGGTCAGGTTCTCCCCGTATTCCTCGGAGAGGTCTTCGACAACCGGGTACGCGGCGAGGCACGCTTCGCATTCGAAGTCGAGGAATTCGACCAGGACGGCTTTCTCGTCCGGTGCCTGGGACAGGCGGTGGCTGTCCTCGCGAACAATGTCAGCCGCGGAGCTGGGTGTGCCGGCGGCCTGGCCCTTGTCTTCACCGAGCGCGTTGAAGAGGATCACCAAACCGATGACGAGAGCGACAGCGGCGAGCAGGCCGATCATAATCCGGTTCTGCAGGCTCAGGCTCTTCTTCGCGTTAGGGGTGGTGGTTGGAGCGGGGGCGGGGGTCGGCACGGTGGTGTCTCCTCGTCATGGAACTGCGTCGTCGTGCTCGTTCCCCGCCGAGTGCAGGGAACTAGTGGTGCATCAGGTGGATCTGGGTTGAGTCGGCTTACTTGGGCGTTCTAGTCGTGTGCGCAGCAGGCACAGGACGCCTCGGCGGGCGTCGATGTCGCGTCTGCTACCGGACCTGCTGTGGTGCTTGCTGCACCACCCGGTCCTTTTGGTTGGGCCGTCAACGTCAAGGGCGTACTTCCCGCAGGAGTGCTCACTGAAGCGGGTGACGTTATGGCAGCGGTTGAGCGTGTCGGTGTGCCGGGGCTGCAGCACGAGTCCGCACCGCCGGCAGGCGTGCTCTCACAGGTGTCAACGCTTCCGTCGACGTCGAGGTTTCCAAAGGTCGGGGCGCAGCAGGAGTCACCCTTCCATGCCTCACGGCCTTCCTTGATCGCGACGGCGGCGATGATTAGGGCGGCGATCGGGTCAGCCCAGGACCAGCCGAGCATGCTGTTCAGCAGCAAGCCCACCAGCAAAACCGCCGACAGGTATGTGCACAGCAGTGTCTGCTTGGAGTCTGCAACAGCGGAACGCGACCCCAGTTCACGGCCGGCCCGGCGCTGAGCCCAGGACAGGAACGGCATGACCGCTAGGCTTACGGCGGCGAGGACGATGCCCACCAGCGAGTGCTGGGGCTCGGACGCGCCGAGCAGGGTACGGACGGCATCGAAGGTCACGAACGCTGCAAGGCCAAAGAACGAGAACGCGATCAGGCGCAAAGCGGTCTTCTCACGGGCTTCCGGGTCGCGACCAGCGAACTGCCACGCGACGGCCGCGGCGGAGAGGACCTCGACGATCGAGTCCAGCCCAAAGCCGATCAAGGCACTCGAGGACGCTACCGTGCCGGCACTGATCGCGATGACCGCTTCGATCACGTTGTAGGTAATCGTCGCTGCAACAAAGAGCCGGATCCGCCGGGACAGGATCGCACGCCGCTCCACAGCGGGGGCCGAATGTGCTGACTGCACGGACGCTGCTGACGTGTGGGTACTCATTAGCAGCAGACCTTCCCGTCGACGTGGTTCGCTGTGGTGGTGCAGCAGCATTCGACATCCGCCACGGCGACGACGTCCAGAAGAGCATTCAACGCCACACCTAGCTTCTGATCGGCCAGCTCGTACCGGACCCGACGACCTTCAGGAACAGCGACAACCAGCCCGCAGCCCCGCAGGCAGGTCAGATGATTCGACAGGCTCTGTCTGCTCACTCCGGCCAACTCGGCTAGGTCACTGGGGTACGCCGGCCCCTCCCTCAGGGTAAGGAGAACCTGCGCCCTGGTCGGATCCGATAGGGCGTACCCGAACTTCGCGAGCACGGCTGGCTGCAGTAAAGTCTTCACACCCTAATAATACACTGTCCTGTGTATTGATGAAGGGTGGGGCTGGTATGGGTCGGGTAGGCAGGCCGCCCCGATGCACAAGCAAATTAGTGCGCCTCGGTGCCGGGGTACAGAACAGGACGGAACCGGAATTGGATGCGCCGTCGAGCGGGCGGTCCACACTGCGTTCCGGCACGAAGAGACTGCATCGGCCCGTCAAGGCGGTGGCGGTAATGTCAGCAGGGCAAGCACGGGTGATGGCGACGGGAAAGGACGGCGGCATGCAGGTTACTGCTCCAGCGCGCCTTGTCCGGTCGATCATCGTGACGTCCTGCATGATGTCCCTCGCGCTCGGCGCGCATGTGATGGGTGGAAGCTCCCTTCCCACGTGGCCCCTGCTCATCGGGCTGGCAATGCTCGCCCTGATGCCAATTGCTTTCCTAGCCGGACGACGGCTCTCTCTTCCCATCCTGAGCGGCCTGCTCGTAGGCGGCCAAGTCCTTCTGCACCATGTTTTCGAGATGCTCTCCAGTCCTGCAGCCTGCACACCTCAGGGCATGCATGGTGCGGTGGCGGATCACCCGGCCGTCGGAATGCAGTGCCCTCCCACCGGGTCCGCGTCCGCGCATCTTGTCCCGCACCTGGTCGACAGCGGCGCGGCGCCGATCATGGTGATCGGACACCTGCTGGCCGTCGTGGTGATGGTGTGGATCCTCTCCCGCGGTGAGGACGCTTTCTGGTCACTCCTTGCCTGGCTGCGCCCCCTGATCGGACTGCCCTCACCGATACTGGTGACTGGCCGGCTACAGCTGCCTCAATACGCCGACCGACCCGTCGCTCCCCCTGCCCGACGCAATGTGCCTGCCGATGTGCGACGAGGCCCTCCTGAATCCATGCACCCGACAATGGCGCTCAGCTGATCCTTCGTACACGCATGTGATGGGTCGGACGCCTGCGCGGCCCCTTCAAACCATCACTGTCAGCGCCCGCGACCCACCTGTCGCAGAGGCCCACGAAAGGCACACCCGAATGCTTGCTGCACACACCACTTCCCTGCCCGTCGGCCCGTCATCCGACGGCGCCGCTCCTGCCCGTACTGCCCGCCGGACTGTACGCGGTATCGCCGCCTTCGCTGCCGCGTCGGGCCTGCTGCTCGCCGGTGCCAGCGCCGCGTCCGCCCATGTAAGCGTCGAGCCTGCCTCGACCACGGAAGGCGGTTACTCCCAGTTGACGTTCAGCGTCCCCAGTGAATCGACCGACACCACCACGAACAAGATCGAGGTCGCACTTCCCACTGAAACACCGTTTACTTCCGTGAGGGTGAAGCCCGTCGAGGGATGGACCTCCGAGGTGGTTCGGGGCGACCTGCCCGAACCGGTCGAAGTTGACGGGGCGACGCTGACCGAGGCGCCGCTGACCGTAATCTGGACGGCCAACGACGAGGAACACCAACTCAACGCCCAGCAGTACCAGACGTTCTCGCTCTCTGTGGGGACACTGCCGGAAGCCGGCACCACCGTCGAACTTCCCGTCACGCAGTCCTACGCGGATGGGACCGTCCGTGCTTGGGACGAACCGGCCATCGAGGGCGAGGAGGAACCAGAAAATCCGGCTCCCTCTTTCGTTACGACGTCATCCGACGGCACGGACTCCCACGGAGCGGCCAGCACCGAAGCGACCGACGAAGCTGCAGCGGGCACCAGCGAGGTCGACACCGAACAGGCCTCCACCACGACCGACACCTCGGGCACCACACTCGGTTGGATCGGTCTGGCTACCGGTGTTCTAGGGCTCCTGGTTGGCGCGCTGGCACTGGCCCGTACCCGCGGTCAGCGCCAGAACTAACGACGCGAACCACCAGGGTGGGGTGCCGCTCCCCACATCACCCCACCCTGGTGTCGCCTGAAAGGAACAGTTATGACAGCACAGGCACGCACCACCCCTTTCCCCTTTGTCTCCGCCCTCACCTCGAGGTCCCGCTTCACCTCTGAGTTCCACTCCACATGTCAGCGTCCGCGGAGGCTTTTCGCACAGATAGCAGCCCTGATTGTGGCCTCTGCCCTGCTGCTGCTGGGGCCGGTCGGTGCGGCGACCGCACACGATGAGCTTGCCGACAGTTCCCCCGCAGCCGACGCGACCGTTGACGTGGCTCCCGCTGAAGTCGTTCTCACCTTCACCAACCCGCCCTCCGGTATCGGAGCGGACATCATCGTCTCCGACAGCACGGGCACTATCTGGTCAGAAGGCTCCACCCGGGTGGTGAACAATACGGCAATTCAGGCCCTGAAATCAGGTGCGCCGGCCGGCACCTACACAGCGCAATGGCGGGTAGTCTCCTCCGACGACCACCCTATCGAAGGGACCTACTCCTTCACGAGCACTACCGCCCAAACAAGGTCCGCAGGCAGTGCCGATTCTCCAACGGGACAGCCAAGCACCCCGAGCACAGAAACCGAAGAAGCCGCGTCCGCGCCACCGGCGGCCAATGACCCTGCCAGCTCCACCGGGCTGCCGGATTTCGTCATCTACCTGGCCATCGGCGGCGTCATCCTCGGAGTCGTTTTGGCGCTCATCACACGTCGCCTTCTGAACAAACAGTAGAACGTCCGCTCCTCCGATCACTGGTGCCTGCTCCCCTGGTTCACCGCCTACTTCGCCCATACATTCCCGGGTGAAAACACGGGGAGCAGGCTTCTCCGACTGAGACAGCTTTCGGAACACATGCGCCCGGACTATCGGTGCCCAGCAGTTCCCCACCCATATCACTGCCTAAAGGTCATTCGCCCCGTGAACATCGAACTACTCTTCACCCAAGCCGACCCTGAGATGGTTGAACTCCGGCAACGGACCGAACGATCCCTGGCGAACCTCGCGCCCTATGCCAATATCACCCTTGTACGAACAAGTGCCCGGAAAGGCCCATCCCGACTTGTACCCGAGCACCTGCCGGCACTGCTCATCGATAACACGGCCGTTCCGGCTGATCCCCCAGATGCGCCTGATTACACCACCCCGGCCACCACCGCCCCGACTGGTATGACAAGCTCGCCTGTCCGCAGCTCATCCATCCCCGAGCATCCGATCCCCAGCCAGCGGCAAATCACCGCACATCTCGCCCAGGCACTGCTCACCGCCGGGCCGGGAGCAATCAGGCTGCCCCTGGTACACCGCAGGATCGTGGCCATCGCGCTGCTGCTCATGCTCGCGGGCGCATTGTCCTCACAGTTCCTAGCGATCGGTCCGGTGCTCACCTTCACCGGGCTGCTTCTGCTGCCCGTCGGATTAGCGACCAATGGCACGCGGTCCCGCCGACAACCACTCATGCTCTTAGCGGCCATGGCCGTGTCTGCCAGCGCTGTCCTGCTCCTGGCCTACTTCGGGCCGCTACTCTTCAGCGGCACAGACTCTGCAGAGCCTCCCGCCTCCGGCCTCTTCTACGCCGTGCTGATATGCCTATGTCTGGCCTGGGCGTCCGCCCTCACCGCGCTTCTGGCACGCCGGCGTCTACGACAGCAGCTCAAAAATCGACTGCTGCGGCAAGTAACCGACCAATCCAAAACCACACCGGAAGAGTGATGCGGCACCCGACCTTGCTATCATCGTCGCTTAACGATATAAACGGTATATGGCGATGAACTATGATCTGCACCAGCACGAGGATGTAGCCCGTATCTTCCGGGCACTGTCCGAGCCTTCCCGGCTGACGCTCATCCACTGCCTTGCCGACGGGCCTCACCGGGTCGGTGAACTCTCGGCGCACCTCGGCCTGGCGCAATCGACGGTCTCGGCGCATTTGGCGCTACTTAGAGATGCTGGGCTGGTTGCGGCGACCCCTGACGGGCGAGCGACCGTGTACCGGCTGGCCAATCCCGGCCTCGATGATCTTCTGCACGCCGGTGAACGTCTCGTCACCCCGGGCACTCAGGACCTCCCCCATCAGAGCCACCACGACGACGACAATCCGCTGGTAACTGCTGTGGACACGGTGTCTACGGGGCGCCCTCGCACAGGAGGAGCTGTTCTCCCGAATCCCGTGGTGCCGGCATGAGCGCCGGGCATGGTGCTCACTCCGGACATGCCGGCCATGATGACCGCGGTGCTGGCGGGAGTGACGGTAAGAGTGGCGGGCGTGGGCATTCCCATGGGCTGACAGCGGGAGGAGCTCATCGGGGCCGGCTCGTCGCTGCCTTGGCTATCACGCTCTCGGTCATGCTGATCGAGGTGGTGGGCGCTGTCGTGTCCGGGTCTTTGGCCCTGTTGGCCGATGCCGGGCACATGCTCAGTGACTCCTTCGGCCTGGCTATCGCCATTTTCGCGACCTGGCTTGCGGCCCGCCCGGCGACGGAACGACGGACCTTCGGGTGGAAGCGGGTGGAAGTCCTCGCGGCCCTTGTCAACGGCCTCATCGTCGGCGTCATCGGCGTACTGATGCTCATTGAAGGCACGAAGCGTTTTCTGGCGCCCGTGGAGGTCGACGCCCCCGTCATGTTGATCGCGGCGGCGCTGGGATTGATTGCGAACTTCTTCGCCCTGCGGTTGCTCATGGGAGGGCAGAAGGAAAGCCTCAACGTCCGTGGCGCTTACCTCGAGGTCCTGGGCGACATGCTCGGATCCATTGCTGTCATCGTCGCGGCCCTCGTCATCGGGCTCACCGGGTTCGCACGCGCCGACGGCCTGGCAAGTATCGCCATCGGCATCCTGATTCTTCCCCGCGCCTACAGCCTGCTCAAGGCTGTAGTCCTGGTGCTCCTGGAGGCGACACCGGAGGAGACGGATCTCGCCGAGGTGCGCCGACACATGGAGGAAGTACCCGGCGTCGTCCTGGTGGATGACCTGCATGCCTGGACGATCACCTCAGGCCTGCCAGCACTAACTGCCCACGTGCAGATCGACACTGAAGCGTTTACCAGCGGCCGCGCCGAACGGATTCTCGCCGAGCTCAACGCCTGCATCAGCGAACACTTCGACATCCGGCACTCCACCCTGCAACTCGAACCAGCCACAGGCCGCCACGACCACTGCTAGGCACACTGCAGGACGCGTGCTCCTTTAACGAAGGCCGCATTTAACGGAGGGCCGCATCCGAGGGTTGTTGAACCCAGATCCGCTGCGCGTCCGGGATGCTCAGACGCACCGCAGGACCCGTGCCGGACGATTCGGCTGAAATGGTCAGGTCATCCTCGCTCCGCTCATGCACGGTGATGGTGCTGCCGGGGCGGATGTCGTTTACGGCCAGAAGCCGCAGCAATTCCGGTTTCCTGTCGTCAATACGCAGCACGGTGCCCTGCCGGGCGGGTCTGAGATCTTCGAGCAGGATGAACGCGGACACCGGTACCGTGCCGGAGGCGTCAGGGATGGGGTCTCCGTGAGGATCATGACTGGGATGACCCAGACGTTCATCGATCGCCTCGAGAAGGCGGTCGGAGACGGAATGCTCAAGGAGCTCGGCTTCATCATGAACCTCGTCCCAGGCGTAACCGAGATCGCGGACAAGCCAGGTCTCGATAAGCCGATGCCGCCGCACCACAGCAATCGCGCGGGCGGCCCCTTCCTCTGTGAGCTTCAGAGGCCCGTACGGAACATGATCAACCAACCCAAGAGCAGCGAGCTTCTTCACCATGCCGGTTACCGACGCCGGAGCGACCGCCAGCTTCGACGCCAACACCGAAGGGGTGATGGGCTCGTCCTGCCACTCCGTGTGCTGATAAATAGTCTTGAGGTAGTCCTCGACCGCCGCGTTGGGCAGGGTTCCTTGCCGCTGTGTCGTCATTATCAAACAGGTTCCATGTCGTGAGCTGTCGGGGGACTCGGGCGAACTGCCAGTGGACAGTGGTTGGCCGATCCTTGGGCTGCAGATGAGAGCCTGCCGCCGCACGCAACAGGCTACAGGGATGCATCCGGCCGGCTTGACCGTGGTCCGGAGCCGCGAGGCGTCCGGACGGCCAGTTCATCATCAGGTGCCGATCTCGCAGCGGGATCATCCGCTGCCGGTGAAGACCAGGTAAAGCAGGGTCAGATTCAGTGTCACCAGTAGGGCTGCGACAACAACGCCGACCAGGGTCGTCCACCACCTGTTCTGGTGATCTCCCATCACGTCGGAGCGCGTACCGAGGTAGACCAGGGGAATCAAAGCGAAAGAGATGCCGAAGGAGAGCACAACCTGACTGAGGATCAGCGCCTGCGTGGGATCGACCCCGAAGGCAAGAATTAACAGCGCCGGAATGAGGGTAATGATGCGCCGCGTGGCCAAAGGAATCCTCACCCGCAGCAGGCCGTGCATGATCTCGGCTCCCGCGTACGCGCCGACGGAGCTCGATGCCAAACCCGACGCGAGCAACCCGATCGCAAAAAGCGTCGCGATGACAGGGCCGAGGACCTCGGCTATCGCCCCGTGAGCGCCCTCCAGCGTGCCCGTGTCGTCCCGGCCCTGCAGGGACGTCGCAGCCAGGAGCAAGATGGCGAGGTTGACCGCGCCCGCAATGGTCAAGGCGATGGTGACATCCCAGCGGGTGGCACTCAGCAACCGTGGCACCGCTGCCTGAGGGCGCCGTGGAAAACGGTCGCGTGCCAACGCTGAATGCGCGTAGATCGCATGCGGCATGATGGTCGCACCGAGGATCGACGCGGCCAGGAGGACGGACTGGCTGCCGTCAAAGGCCGGCAGCAGACCTGCTGCGACATCGGTCGGTTCCGGCGGGCTGAGGAACACTCCCGCCGAGAAACCGATCACGACAATGAACATCATCGAGATGATGAGCCGTTCAAAGATCCGTTCACGGCCGTGGCCGTGAAGCTGCAGGACGGCCAGGGACACTGCCCCGGTGATCAGCCCGCCAACGACCAGGGGGAGGTCGAACAGGATGTTCAGGGCGATCGCCCCGCCGAGGATCTCGGCGATGTCCGTTGCCATGGCGACCAGCTCGGCCTGCAACCAGAATCCGCGTCGCGCCCAGCGTGAGCCGATCCGCTCCCCCAGTATTTCCGGGAGGCTCTTGCCGGTGACGATGCCGAGCTTCGCGGAAAGGTACTGCACCAGCCAGGCCATGACATTTCCGAGGACGACCACCCAGACCAGCAGAAAACCGTAGATCGCCCCGGCAGTCATGTTGCTCGCGACGTTTCCTGGATCGAGGTAGGCAACACCCGCTACCAGGGCGGGCCCCAGCAGCCATATCGTCCTGCCTCCGCTAAGGGGCACCTCTGGCGAAAGTCCAGCCTTGAAAAATTCGGGAGGGGTCGGTGCGGAACTCTGACGGAACATGACCTGACCCTAACATTTTTAGTCGTGCCTAAAAAGGTCGGCCGAAGGGCAAAAATGTTTCCACTGCAGGTACTCGTGGTTGCTTCGCTTCCGTTCTCTCAGAGAGGTCTTAGTGTCTTCTACAGAACACTCCACTGTCCCTGGAGGGAGGATGTTCTCCCTTGGTAGAGGGAAGGGCTCTTGGTTAGGAGCAGGTGGTCTTGTCGATCGTGATATTCAGGTCATGGGGCACGGAGAATTCTCGGCCTGGTGATGAGAATCCGACGACGACATCGTCAGCTGTGCCGCGCTGTGCGTTGTCTTCAAGTGCCACAGACACCACGATGTTGATGTGCTTGTCCGGTTCGAATTGGTACCCGACTGCCGGTACTGGTTCCACCGTGAACGTACTTGGTTCGGAGGCGGTGGGAGTGGGCGCCGGGGTGCCATGGGCCGCTGGCGCGTGCTCGCTTGGCCCGGCAGCGGGCGCACCGTGATTTCCATGACCCTCGCGGTTAGCCGGGCTAATCATGGCGCTGACCTGTGTCAGCCCCTGAGCATCGCCGAGGCTGATGTCGTCAAAGGTGAAGGTCTCGAGCGTGGGATTGTGCAGCATGATCGTGTATCGGAGGAAGCTGTCCTTCGGTTGCACACCGCATAATGTGGCGCCGTCCACCCCGATGTTCAGCGGGTCGTCGCCGAGATCCTCGGTAATGAAGGATGCGGCAGCTTCCCCTGCAGGATCGCTCGGTGTGCCTTCCGTGCCGGAGGCATCAGCGACCTCCTGATCCTCTGACTGATCACTGTTGACGTTCAGGGGATTTTGTTCCACGGCACCGCACCCGGTGAGTCCGGCAGTCAGGACGAGCCCTGCGGCGAGCCAGCGCAAACGCGTGTGGTGTGCTTCCATGATGCGTCACATGCCTTGAGGGGTAGCCGGGGCCCATGGTGGTGTCATGGGCGCTTTCTCGTGTGATTCGGAGCACTTCAGCTGGTGGTTTGGTCTGACTCGTGACTGTGACGGTCGGCAGTTCTTTAAGGATTGTCGACAAGACAAGGCAGCGAGGTCATTGGTGCAAAAGAAGCGCCGGACGTCGGTGGCGGAGGAGGCCGCGTACCGTCGTCCGGCGCCATAGATTGTGTGTTTTGCACGCAATCCACATCACTCGCACATGAGGATGATGCTGACAGTACAGCCTTTTTCTAGGTGGGGGCTGTGAATCCCCGCACCTCCCGACCTCGACGGTAATCTCCCACTAATCCGTGGATATGTGAGCTGCCGAGGTCAGGCAGTGCTCGCCATGCACGGGCCCATACTCAGCGAAACGGGCGGTCAGTTGAGCGGGTCACGATCGGTCCATCAAGAATACTGAAAAAGCACACCCGCGACAGGAGGCAAACCATCAGCTCGAGCGCCCGTGACGCCCGTGACGCCCGTGATCCCAGCGACGCCGGTGATGTGGCTTCGTCCTCGTTTCGCCGACGAATGGGCGAGCTGCTCATCAAGATTGCAGAACGCGATGAGGTCGCCTTCGCGGACCTTCTGACGTTCATGGGGCCCAGGGTGTATACCCTGTGCACCCGGATGGTGCTCGATGAGCAGGTCGGTCTCGAGATCATTCAGGACGTCTTCCTCGAGGTCTGGCAGAAGGCACACACCTATGATGCTGCGCTGGGGAACGCGGATACCTGGGTCACGATGATCGCGGTCCATCGTGCGACGGACCGCTTCCGGTCCGAAGACCGGGCCAAGAGGCACGAAGCTGATTACCTCACCCGCATGTACACGAGGGACTACGACCACACCTCGGAAACAGCCCTCGACCTGGTCGAGCAACAGTGGATCCGAGCATCGCTGAAGTACCTTTCCCCCGTCCAGGCCCGTGCGGTCACCCTGGCGTTCTATGACGGACTGACCTACGAACAGGTTGCGGCCCACCTCGGCATCCCCCTACCCACGGTGAAAAGTCGGATCAGGGACGCCCTCATCCGGCTTCGCAAAGCCCCTGCGCGGTAGGTACTCCCTCCTCTGCTTCCGGAGGCATTCAAAAAATGATTAGCCATCACACCAATCCAAGGACTTAAGTGCCTCGAATCACAGCTAGACGTGCCCGCATGGGTACGCGCTCACCGCACAGTGAAGGATTCATCTCATGAATAAGAAAATGCGGCTTCTCGCAGTACCGACCCTCGCTCTTGGCGTCGTCGCCATGGCCGGGGCCCCAGCCATGGCCGCCCACGCGTCGGGCTCCTACTCCTCCACCCTCGGCCAGCTCAACGGCACCACGGGCACCGGAACCGTCACCGTTGACGTCGAAGGCACCACGGCCACCGTGAACCTGCAGGTCAACGGTCTCGCCGAGACCTTCATGGACGGCCCCTACCCCCACGTCCAGCACATCCACGGCCTGGCCCTGGGCACCTGCCCGACCGATGCCGATGACGCCAACAGCGACGGCATCGTCAGCGTCACCGAAGGTGCCGGCAAGTACGGTGGAATCCAGTCCACGCTGACCACCAGCGGCGCCACCGGACCCGAGGAGGGCCTGAACCTTGCCCTCGGCGGCCAGGGCGGAACCTACAACATCTCGCGCTCCTTCGAGATCAACCAGGGCACCCAGGACGCCCTCGACGCCGGCAACGCCGTCGTCGTCGTCCACGGCCTGGATCCCGCCACTGCAGGCGTCTCCGAGGAAGTCTTCAACTCCCCGAGCGACCTCGACCCCAAGCTTCCCCTCGGCGCCACCTCGCCGGCCCTGTGTGGAAACCTCGCAGCAACCCAGATGGGCGCCATGCCTTCCGGTGGCGCTGACACCGGTGTCGCACAGGAGACCGGCAGTAACGTGGGCATGCTCGCCCTCGGTGGCGGCCTCGTCCTCGCCGTTGCAGCCGGCGGAACCTACGTCGTTCGTCGTCGCGTAGCCGACCAGGCGTAATCCACCAAGCAGAACGAACTGATCGGACAGCATTCACACCATGATTAGTTCACCCAGCGACCGCCGCAGAAACGTTCTCGTTTCTGCGGCGGTCGCCGCTTTAATACTGACCGGATGCGGGAACAGCACCGCCTCCGACGGATCTCCTGCCGCGCCGCCCACAGCCACGGCAACCTCCTCCGCCGCTGGGCCCGCCCCGTCTGCAGCACCTAGCACCGCACCCTCTGCAACGGCCACGCCGGCAGAGGTCGCACCTACCACCGCCGCCCCGGTCCCAGCGCAACCGCCGGTTCTACCAGCGTCCGCTCCCACCTCCTTCTCGATCCCGGCTATCGGCGCCGGATCTGACCTCCTCGCGTTAGGGCTGCGGGACAACGGCTCCCTCGAGGTGCCGCCGGACGGTCCCGGCGCGCCCGCCAGCTGGTACAACCAATCCCCCACCCCAGGAGAACGCGGACCGGCCGTCCTGCTCGGACACGTCAATGCCACCGATGGAGGACCTGGTGTATTCGCGGACCTGCGCGCCCTCAAACCCGGTGACATCATCGAGATCGCCAGAGAAGACGGCACGACGGCGCGCTTCGCCGTCGATCGCGGAGAGCAATACCCCAAGGACAACTTCCCGACCCTCAAGGTCTACGGAAACACCGAGGGCTCAGAACTCCGTCTGATCACATGCGATGGCTACGACCCTGACACCGGAGAATTCGACGACAACTACGTCGTCTACGCCAAACGCGTCTGACAAAAAGCAGTCTTGGACGAGGCGGTCGTGCGATGAAGCACCGCTCGTTACTCGCCGCTCGTCCCCGCTGTATGCACCTTGCCTGCACCGCCCGCGCCCTAACCGCTTGTCGTACCGGCTGGCCACGGTGAATACGGCCGTAGCTCGGGCGCTGCCACGACCGGAGAACGATTCGAGCGGGATAGTTCACGGTACGATGTATTTGATGTGCCGCGGTGGCACCATCTCGGGCGGCACGTTCCGACAGACGACCCATCCGGCGCCAGCGAACAGGAACATCTGTTCAAAACCGTCGGACGTGACAGGATCGGCACCTTTTTCATGAACCCCTGGTTTGCAGCCATGATCCCCCTGGCCATCATCGTGGTGCTGGGTTCCATTGCCTTCCTCGTCGGTTTCAAGGGGTACCTGTCGGACGATCGCGACGAGATTGACCGGAACCCTATGCCGTCGTCCACACCAGCGAAGAGTGGCCCCGGCCCCCGGGCAGCGCCCAACACGAGCTCGACCGAACGAGCGACACAACTTAATACCTTGCGGGGGACTGTCGTCGCCAGCGACCGATTGTTGTCGCGTGCTTCCCACGAACGGGCTGTCCTGGTGCAATTCATCGACCTGTACGCGCCGGGCACCATCTCCATCCAAGAGTTCCTCTCCAACCTTCGGGCGGACTACTCCCGGCGCGTCACCTTCGTCGCACGCCACCTGCCCACAAGTGACCAGGCGCACCTGGGTGCCACAGCCCTGGAAGCCGCCGACCGTCAGGGCTGCTTCCTTCCCTTCCTGGAAGCCATCACGCTGGGCCCGGACGCCCAGGAACTCCCCCGCCTGCATAGCAGCGTCACCATGGACACCTACCTGGGCGTTGCTCGTGAGCTCGGACTCGACAGCGGACGGTTCGAAGCTGATATGCGGAGCTCCGATGTGCAGTCACTCATCGAGGCTGACCGGGTCGAAGCCGCAGGCGTCGGCGTGACCCGTGCCCCCGCGCTGATCCTCCTCGATGACCAGAACCACAGCGCTTTGACGTCACTGGATGACTTCCGTGAAGCGGTTCGACTCGCCGCAAGCTAGCGATCCCGGGCGCTTACCTCGAATCACCGCGTACTGAACTCGAGGGTCAGACGAGCTGGAGAGCACTAAACGTCGAGGATGCTGCGTCAGGCGTACTGCTCGCGGGTCGACGTCTGGTTATCGTTGCCGATCCTGGCGTTCGGAGCGTTGCCTGAGCTGCTCGAGGTAGGCGTTGTATGCGTCGAGCTCCGGGGTTCCCTCCCTATTGTGCTTCCGCTCGGTGGCGCGCGAGGTCACTGTTTCGTCGCGTTGCCAGCGCACCATGATAATCAGCAGCATCAGCACCGAGGGCAGTTCCCCGTAGGACCAGGCCAGGCCGCCGGCGATGCCCTGGTCGGTCAGCGGATCGACGTCCCACCCCGCGGGGAGCGTGCCGAAGAAGTCGACGACAGGGGTGGTCGCCATCATCAGGACGACGCCGAAGAACGCATGCAGCGGCATTTCGGCGAAGATGTCGAGGAACCGGCCGAAGTGGGACTGCTTCACCGGCAGCGGGTCCGTCGATAGCACGGGGACGGTGAAGAGCACCCCGGAAATCAGGAACAGCAGTTCCAGGGTGATGTGCCCGTACCAGGACGGCAGCATGGCGTCGGCGATACCGCTGAGGTAGACACCATAGAAGCTGACCAGGAACACCGGGATCATGAACGCCGGATGGAGGGAAATCCGGGCAGATCTCGAGCGCAGTCCTGCGTGGGCGAGCCGGAGGATCGGGCGCCCGAGTCCACGATGAGGGGTTGCGCGCAGCAACAGGGTGCCGGGTCTCCCGAGGACCAAAAGCGGGGGAACGGCCATCATGAGGGTCAGCTGCTGGAACATGAAGACGGAGAACATGCGCAGCCCGTAGCCTTCGACGCCTGCCCCCATCGTAATCATGATGATGATGCAGCCCGCCAGGAAGATCGCTGTCCGCCACAGAGGCCAGGAACGCCCCATCGACCACAGTCGGATCGCGCCGGCCAGATACAGCACACCGAGGACCAGGGCGATTCCGGGAATCAGCGGAATGGGTTGCAGTGTCGGCGCCAGGTAGGTCTCCCACGACGGCGGGGCCTCCGGTATCCAGACTGGTCCACTAACCCACGGATCATTCACTGATGCACAACCATCCCAACGTCACGGTCTTACTACGGCCTAGTCCATCAATGTTTAGGGACTGTGCCCGGCGGTCGACTTCCACAGCAGCCCCTGAAAGCAAAGACATGCGGGCAATGAAATAGCGGTGAGCGCCCCCGTCCAGGGCACTCACCGCTATCTCAGCTTGAGGGCAACCACTTCACCAGAGGGTGAAGTTAGCCTGCGACACGCACGAAGGACGAACCAGCAAGATCCGACAGCGGGTGCTCCATCGTGGCGTTGATGCCGTTCATTCCGCTGCTGATGACCTTGCCGCCACCGACATAGATGGCGATGTGGCCGGGGCGGATCACGAGGTCACCCGGTGCCGGGGTCGCAACGACGGTTCCGAACTGGAAGAACTGCATGGGGCCGAGGTCACCGACATTCTTACCGATCGAGCGCAGGGCCCGCTCGACGAGGATGGTGCAGTCTTGGGTTGCGCCGATCTGTGCGTAGGCGGAGGCGACGAGGGCTGCGCCGACGCCGCTGGCGGGGACCGCAGGAGCTGCGGGGGCTGCCGGGGCGATCGGGGCGATGGTGGCCGAGGCCAGCTGGATGCCGGCCGGTGCGGCTGCGGGTGCCACTGCGGCAGCTGCGGGGGCGGGTGCTGCGTAGAAGACCTGGCTGGCAGGTGCTGCTGCGGGGACAGCTGCGGGGCTGACGGCGGCGCTGGCGCTTCCGGTGAGGTTGATCTGCTGCCCGGGGTAGATGATCGATGCGTAGGACAGGCCATTCTGGGCCAGGAGCGTGTTCAGGTTCAGGCTGTGCTTGGCAGCGATGGCGCCGAGGGTGTCGCCAGCGACGACGGTGTGGACTCCGGCTGCTGCAGCAGGAGCTGCAACAGCTGCGGGGGCGACGGATGCCTGGGCGACGGTGCCGGTGGTGGCTTCCTGGGTGTAGGTGCCAGCCTGTGCGGGGGCGCCGACGGCGAAGACGAGACCGCCGGTTGCTGCTGCGATGATGGCGGGCTTACCGAGTGCGACGGCGCCGGTCTTCGCGGAGTACGACAGGCCCTCGAGGGCGACGGAGTGGGTGACGGCGGCGCGGTGGCGCGCCGGAATGGACGTACGTGACATGGTGATTGCCTCTCCCATGCCTGCGGGGTGAGCTGTCGGGTTCGGATGGGAGTGCACCCGGCCGTCGTTCAATCCTGCGCATTCCTGCAGTCGCGGACGCAACGTACAGGTCGTGCCTAGGTTGTCGGATCGACTTAACCCCGAGGGTCACCGCATAGATACATACGGTAGCCCGGTGGAAACGTGGTTCCCCCGTCCCTGCCTACTGGGTGGTACGAACGGTTCCCGGATGCAGCGGCAGGGCTCGGCATTCTGCGCGGGAGTATGGTCTCGGCGGAATGCCGGGAACATTCGACGATAATACCCCAGGGTGGTATCAAAGTCACGTTCAGGTAACGCCGCGCGGCGTGTCTTCACAACACGCCGTAAACCGAATACCTAATGGTTACCAAGGTCAACAAAGCACCGCTAATACGCTGCCAACATAAGGACAGGGGCCTAACGACCAGCGATACTGGAAGCTGCTGCGCGATGGGCACAGCAGGGGAAGGCACCAACGATCTCGGCCGGCACCACCGGATCACATCGATTGGTGGTGAAAGGGAATGACCGTGAGCTCCGCAACCGGAACGCATGCCAGCACTGCAACATCTCACGAAACGGACTCCTCGACAGCCGGTGAGCCCACAGGACCCGGTGCGGGCCAGAGTCAAGAAATTACTGCTCACACAGTTCACGGATACGCAGCGGATAAGGATGCCTACCTGCGACGCCTGAAGCGCATCGAGGGCCAGGTGCGCGGTATCGCCCGCATGGTTGACGAGGACAAGTACTGCATCGACATCCTCACCCAGGTCGCCGCGGTCAACAGCGCAATGCACGCCGTCAGCCTCGGATTGCTCGAGAGCCACCTGCAGCACTGCGTCGTCGACGCAGCACACGAAGCCGCGACAAGCGGGTCCTCCGACGTCGTTGACGCCAAGGTCAAGGAAGCAACCCAGGCGATCAGCAGGCTGCTGCGCTAAACCCGGGCCTCCTCACCGAGCGCTCAACATGAGCGCCGAGAACGAGTGCCGGACGTGATGGGGCGAGGGTCTCCGAAGACGGTTCTTTGGCGGCTGCCCCTTGGAGGCTTGAGCGCGGGCAGCCGCCGGTGACCGAGCTCAGCTGAGAGAAGCGGCGAGTTCACGGCAGGCCGTCTCGCAGCGGCGGCATGCTTCAGCGCAGATCCTGCAGTGCTCGTGCATCTGCGCGTGCTGCTCACATTCATCGGCACACGCTTTACAGGCGACCTCGCAAGCCAACAGGACAGCTCGGGTGATGTTCGCGTCATAGCCGGTATGCCGGGAGAGTATCCGGCCGGTCGTGGTGCAGATGTCTGCGCAGTCAGCGTTCGTGCGGATGCACTTGGTGAGTTCGGCAACCATGTCTTCGCTCAGACACGCGTCCCCGCATGCGGTGCAGGTCTGTGCACACTCGAAACAAGTCGCGATGCATTCGGCCAGCTTCTCGCGGTCGAGTCCACCAAGATCCTTCGGGTATGTCTCGAGCATGGAGGTGATGTGAGTCATTGTTCCGCTCCTTTTCCGTCGGTCTACTAGAGGTCCACTGGAGATCGAGGCATCCGGGACCGGCGCCCCGCGTGTCACGCTAGCCTCCGCTCACGATGACCGGCCATGAATTCGTCGATGTGAGAGCGGTGGAGAATCCCCCTTGACATATACCCCCTGGGGGTATAATTTCGTTGCTGTCGGGTCCTCCTGTGAGATGCCCGGCATGACAGCCGGAACTGGTGTGGTGTTGGGGCGGGCTTACTGATCGTGACCTCCTGCAGCGCTTCGGTTCCCCTCGCGTATTCACATGTTCCTTGGAGGTTCCCATGTGCGGCACATCTGCTACGTGGACCACTTCGTCCACCAATTCGTCGACTGTTTCGTCCACCGTTTTGCTTCCTGTTACGGAGAAGAGCTCTTCCGGGTGTTCCTGCTGCGCCCCTCAGGAAGCTGCAGCGCCGGCGGCTCCGGTCACGTCCGACGAGGTGTCCGCGGCGTTCCCGGTTCTCGGTTTGACGTGCGGCTCCTGCGCGTCCAGGGTCAGCGGGGCCGTCGGGAAGATTGCCGGGGTCCGTGAGGCACGGGTCGATCTCGTTGCCGGCGGCACTTCCACCCTGCATGTCACCAGCGCCACACCCCGGGACGCTGGGCTTGTCGCCTCGGCAATCAGCGATGCCGGATATCAGCTGGCGTCCAGCTAGGCCTTGCAGCGCTTGATGTAGGAGCGCTGCAGGGACCAGAACATACCTGCTATCAGGTGCCCTGGAAGGGCTTGATCATGCCGAATAACGCACACCACCACAATCATCACCAGGGATTCCCCGGTCCCACTGCCGGTCCCACCGTCGCAGAGGCTGCGGCCAATGGTAGCGACGATGCCCATACCACCCACGGCCAGGCCATGCCCCAGGCAGACGCCCACTCCGCTCTCGCCGAAACACATCACCCCACCCGTCACACGGGTCAGACCGGTCATACCGGTCATGCGGAACACTCCGGTCGCTCGGGTGGGGCCGCGGATGAGGATCATCAGGTCCATTCGCATGGGGAGCATGCCGGGCATTCCACGGCGATGTTCAAGAACAAGTTCTGGCTCAGCCTGGTCCTCGCGATTCCCGTGGTGGCGTTCAGCCCCATGTTCACGATGCTCTTCGGATATATGCCACCGGAGTTCCCGGGCTCGAGGTGGGTCGCCCCGATCCTGGGGACGGTCATCTTCGTGTACGGCGGGGCCCCGTTCCTCAAAGGCGGGGTGACGGAGCTGAGGTCCCGGCAGCCGGGCATGATGCTGCTGATTGCGATGGCGATCAGCGTCGCGTTCATCGCCTCCTGGGTCACCACGCTGCGGATCGGTGAGTTCGACCTGGACTTCTGGTGGGAGCTGGCCCTGCTGGTGGTGATCATGCTGCTCGGGCACTGGATGGAAATGCGGGCCCTCGGCTCCGCGGCCGGGGCATTGGACGCCCTGGTCGCACTGCTGCCAGACGAGGCCGATAGGGTCACCGGAACGGGTGTTGAGACCGTGCCGGTGAGCTCGCTGGTTACCGGGGACGTCGTCCTCGTGCGTTCCGGCGCCAGAGTGCCCGCCGACGGGCAGATCATCGACGGGGTCGCGGAGTTCGACGAGGCGATGATCACCGGGGAGTCCCGCACGGTGTCCCGCACGATCGGTGAGACAGTCGTCGCCGGGACCGTGGCCACCGACAACGCAGTCCGGGTGCAAGTTACGGCCGTCGGCGCAGATACAACCCTCGCTGGGATCCAGCGACTGGTCGCCGAAGCACAAGCCTCCTCCTCGAGGGCTCAGGCCCTCGCCGATAGGGCCGCGGCCCTGCTGTTCTACTTCGCCCTCGGCGCCGGCATCCTGACCTTCATCGCCTGGACGCTCCTCGGCAGCCCGGACGATGCGGTGATCCGCACCGTCACGGTCCTCGTCATCGCCTGCCCCCACGCCCTGGGATTGGCCATCCCCCTGGTCATCGCGATCTCCACCGAACGGGCAGCGAAAGCCGGAGTGCTGATCAAGAACCGGATCGCCCTGGAACGCATGCGCACCGTCGACGTCGTCCTCTTCGACAAGACCGGCACCCTCACCGAAGGCAAGCACGCAGTCACCGCAACAACTACCATCACCGGTGTCAGCGAAGCCGAACTCCTGGCTCTGGCTGCTGCAGCCGAAGCCGATAGTGAGCACCCCGTCGCCCGAGCCATCGTCACCGCCGCACGAACCAACCCCGCGGCGACGAGCCTCTCCTACACGGGAACCGGATTCAGCTCCATGACCGGACGCGGTGTCCGGGCAACCGTCAACGGCCACGAGGTCGCAGTCGGCGGGCCGAACATGCTCGCCGAACTCGGACTCGCTACCCCTTCCGACATTGCTGGCACGGTGCAGGAATGGGTGGGCCGTGGTGCGTCCGTGCTGCACGTCATCCGTGACGAGCAGGTAATCGGCGCAGTCCGGCTCGAGGACAAGGTGCGGGAGGAATCCCGGGCAGCCGTGAAGGCCCTGCAGGCCCGCGGGGTGAAGGTCGCGATGATCACCGGAGATGCACGCCAGGTCGCCGACGTCGTCGGTAGGGAGCTCGGCATCGACGAGGTGTTCGCCGACGTCCTGCCACAGGACAAGGACTCCAAAGTCACCGAACTGCAATCCCGCGGCCTGAAAGTCGCGATGGTCGGTGACGGCGTAAACGACGCCCCGGCCCTGGCCCGCGCCGAGGTCGGCATCGCCATCGGCGCCGGCACCGACGTTGCCATGGAATCGGCCGGTGTCGTCCTCGCCGGGAATGACCCGCGATCGGTGCTGGCGTTGATCGATTTGTCCCGGGCGAGCTACCGCAAGATGATTCAGAACCTGATTTGGGCCACCGGGTACAACGTGCTGGCCGTGCCACTGGCTGCAGGGGTGCTGGCGTTCGCGGGGATCCTGCTCTCCCCTGCCGCCGGGGCGGTCCTGATGAGCGTGTCCACGATCGTCGTCGCCCTGAACGCCCAAATCCTACGCCGGATTGACCTCAGCCCGGAACGGATCAACACCGACTAGGTGTACCCGGCCATGAGGTTGGTGGCGTTTCCGGTCTTGTGAAAGGGGAGAACCTCCGGGCTTAGTGGAGATGTCTGA
>NZ_PJIQ01000024.1 GCF_002929745.1 Arthrobacter sp. B1805 | reverse complement strand
TCAGACATCTCCACTAAGCCCGGAGGTTCTCCCCTTTCACAAGACCGGAAACGCCACCAACCTCATGGCCGGGTACAGCTAGCCGGGTATTCGACCAAACACCTGGTGGTGTATCCGTTCGGGCCACCCGGAAATCTGACGGCAGCAATCAGCAAGTACGTGCTTCCTCCGGATGTGTTCACCCTTGCACCACCGCGGTTACATCCACCGCTGACTGATGTGCACCTATGGTTCCTGTACCAGTACAAGAACGACAACGTCACCGAGGGACTACACGTGTGCGACAACCACTGGGCAAGATTTGGGACACGGCCGCCGAAGCAGGACAGATCCTCGTTATTGTGGAGGCTTCACTACCCGAATGCCTAAGCTCTCCCCTTACTCATAGAGGTATAGCCACGTCGCCAGAAGCAACTCTGCACTGTTGCGTTTGGGTACACCCCAGCGCCACAGGGCAGAACGGATCAGATCGTGTTGCTCTAGGGTCCTTTTGCGGCTTCTGCAGCTGTGACTTTTAGTTGGAGATGGCGGTTAAATCGCAGTCTAGATCGGCGGTTTGTCGTCCCGTCCGGGGAGCCATCAACGGGTGATCGGTAGTTCATGGGATGGCGGGCGTTGGATGACTGATCGGCCGAGCGGCAGTATTTCTCCTGATTTATGCGTTGACTCCGCCGCTGCAGGTCTCGCCGGGTTCGGGTGTCTGCGGACCTTGCTGAAAGGCTTTGATGAATGCGAACAGCCGCGGATCTGCTGGGTCTGTGACGCTTAGTCGTTCTCCCTAGGCGGTTGCTTCGATGGGGGATCCCTGGCCGGAAGGGACTGACCAACACGTGGCTCTGGTTGATTGCAAGACGGCGAGTTTGGCGATGTCATCGGCTGGAAGCCCGGGTTGGTAGCTGATCCAGACGGCACCGTGTTCAGGGGAGTGCACTGCCCCGGGTTTTCTGTACGGGCCGGTCGTAGGCTCCGCAGTTCGTCCACACCGGTGAGTGGTCTCCGCCGACGCCGGGACGTTTCGGAGAGGTCACCGCGGTCTGGACGTGGTTCCTGCTCAGGCGGGCATAGCTGATGACTTCTTCGATCATGGTTGGGTCCCTTCGTTGCTGCCGGAATTGGTGTTGACCGCTGCCGTTTACGGCGAGTCCGTAGGTGAGCGCGCCGGCTGCGAGGAAGAGTGGCACGCCGACGGCGCTCAGCGGCGGCTGCAATCGGGCGGGCGATTTGGCCCTTTTTGCGTTGGTGGGTGAGCGTTGCTGTGAGCCGGGTGTTGTCCGGGGTTTCATGAGGCCGCCTTCGGGTGCTGTGAACGGTTGCTTGTTTCCGTGAGGGGCTACTGGTCCGCTGCGGCCCGCCTACGGTGCGGTCGTTGCGGGTTTCTGGAAGAGGGTGCCTTCGAGGATGCTGCCGTGGAAGGTCCGGGCGGCGACGATGATCCACGCGGCGACCAGCAGGGTGTAGCCGGCAACGGCCATCGCGTCGAACACGGCGAGGTGGGTGTGGGCAGCGAGGCCTGTCAGGCCCGTGACGCAGGTTCCGATGGGGAAGGTGAAGGACCACCAGGTCAGGGAGAACGGCAGGCCCTGGCGTGCGGTGCGGATGGTGATGGCGGTTGCGAGACCGGCCCACATGAGCGCGAAGCCCAGGACCGGCACCCCGTACAGGACCCCGAAGGCTTCCATCGCCTGGGCCAGGGTCCCGGACACGGCGAGGTGGGCGTTTCCGCCCAGGAGGTTCGCGGCGGTGATGGACTGGCCCAGCGGGCCCAGCACGATCCACAAGGTGGGAACGGCCGCCGCGGCCCCGATCTTGTGCCCGGCAAGGCGGTTCCAGATCAGGGTGGTGATGATGATGGAGGCCAGCAGGCTCAGTCCGAACATCGCGTAGCAGCCCATCAGCAGGGTCAGGCGTGCCTGCCCGGCCGGGACGTAGGGCAACAGCAGCGCCCCGGTGGAGGCCGAAACCATAGGCGGGACGACAGGCATCAGCCAGCCGCCGAACGCACTGTCCGGTGTGACCTGGTGCCGGGTGAACTGCAGATACGGGACGGCGACGGCGCTGGCCAGCCCCAGCAAGGTCCCGGTAGTCCAGAGCACCGCATCGATGCTCAGTGCCAGCTGTTCGCCGAGGATGTCTTTTCCCAGCAGCAGGGTTCCGGCGCCGACGGTGAGAAGGGCCATGGGAGGTGCGCCGTAGAAGTGTGCCATCACCGGATGGCTGTGGTGGCTTTGAGCGGTTTCCCGGTACCGGATCCAGTGCACCCCGGTGGCGGCGCTCAGCAGGATCAACAGCAGAAACGCCAGGGCCCAGACGATGGTGGCGCCGGTGCGCAGCCCGGGGAACTGCAGGGGCAGCGTCGCGGCCGCGGTCGCGACGATCCCGGTACCCATGATGGAGGCGAACCAGTTCGGGGTCAGGTTCGCGAACAGCTCCGAGGGCTTCTCCAGACGGCGCAGGACGCGCCGGCCCCCGGTACCGCTATCCGGGGTCTGTGCCGGTGGTGTGGTGTGGTCTTTGTCAGCGGTCGACAGCAGTGTTCCCATACCTTCCATGCTCCCGGTCCCGGACCTGCCGCAGTAGGGGGCATACACTTGCCAGGATACAAGCCGGACTTGTATCGAATGCACCGTGTCTGAAGGAGAATCCCGATGCTCAGCCCTCGGATACCGGAACTCTCCGCCCTGGAAATGCTCGCCGCGGTCCATGATCTGGGTTCCCTCTCCGCCGCCGGGAAACACTTGGGTCTGTCCCAGCAGGCTGTCTCCTCCCGGATGCGCTCCCTGGAGTCCCAGATCGGGTTCGTCCTGCTGACCCGGACCCCGCGGGGGTCCACCCTGACAGAATCAGGTGAACTGGTCGCAGAGTGGGCCGCAGAGGTCCTCGCAGCCGGGGAACGGCTCGATGCCGGGATCGCCTCGCTCCGATCCGACACCGCCCGGCAGTTGAAGGTCGCGGCCAGCCAGACCATCGCCGAACACCTGCTGCCGCTCTGGCTGGTCGCGCTGCGCCGCCAGCAGGAGAGCCTCGAACTCGTCCCCACCGTCGTGGAGCTGGCGGTGAACAACAGTGAAGCCACCGTAGCCCGGGTCCGATCCGGACAGGCAGCCATCGGCTTCATCGAAAGCCCGCACCTTCCCCCGGACTTGAGTGCAGCGGCGGTGCAGGAGGATGACATGGTCCTGGTCGTCGCACCGGAACATCCCTGGGCCCGGCGCCGGACACCCGTCACGGCAGCCGAACTGGCAGCAACCGCGCTGGTCACCAGGGAACAGGGCAGCGGCACCCGGGACGCCCTCGAGCACCTGCTCACCACCGCAGGGGCCCCGCCCCTGGTAGAACCGATGGTGGAACTCTCTACGACGGCGGCCGTCCGCTCCGCCATCGCAGCCGGCACGGCCCCCGGAGTACTCAGCGCACTGGCCGTCCGCGACGACCTCGCACTGCACCGGCTCGTCGCCGTTCCTATCCGCGGGCTGCCCCTACGCCGCACACTGACGGCCATCTGGCAGACCGGCACCTCACCGCCTCCCGGGCCGGCCCGTGACCTCGCAGCGATCGCCGCCAAAGCTGTCCCGGGCACCAGCACCCGCCGGAAGTCATGAACCAGGCGACGTCGTGAAGCAGGAAGGTTCGGCTGCCTAAAACGAACGTATTCGCTACACACAGCTGCGATACAGCGAAACAGCACGTAGAAGCTCCTTTCGTGTAGCAATACTTAGTGCCAGAATCTATGTTTCACTTCTACGCCTTCAAGACGAGTTCCGTTACATTGAAGGGTATGGGACATCTTCTGGGCTATGCGAGAGTGTCGACGACCGACCAGGACGCCGCGTTGCAGGTCGACGCGCTGACTGCGGCCGGCTGCTATCGGGTGTTCGTCGACACCATTTCGGGATCCCTCGATCAGAGGCCGGAGCTCACGAAGCTGCTGGATCAGCTCAGGCCGGGGGACACGCTCGTGGTGTGGCGGCTCGACCGGCTCGGCCGCTCCATCCGTCACCTCATCGACCAGCTCACAGCGCTCCAGGACAAGGGCATCGGGTTTAAGTCCCTGCAGGAAACGATCGACACAACCTCACCTGGCGGTCGGCTCGTCTTCCACGTCTTCGCCGCTCTCGCCGAGTTCGAACGTGACCTTATTAAGGAGCGCACAAACGCCGGTCTCGCGGCAGCCCGAGCTCGAGGCCGCACCGGAGGGCGCCCACCGCGCCTCAGTCCTCAACAGGCCACAGCCGCGAGGCGAATGTATGAGCAGCAGGACATGACCGTCGAACAGATCGGTCAGGTCCTTGGAGTCAGCAGGACTACCATTTACCGGACACTCAAGCGAGATCAGGCGACTCCTGCGAAGGGGCGTAAGCCGAGGTCGAAAGCACCGGCGAGATCAGCGGCCGAGGTCGAAGCACTCGAGGCCGGGCTCGAACCAGGGGTCTCTCGATGATCAGGACAATACGATGATCCCGCTCATCCGCTGGTTGCTTACCTCGAGCATCCGGTACAGCTACCGGTTTGTCCGTGCCATCCGTCGGCTGCCGTTGCTGCTGCTGCCCATCCCGCCGCGGGTCCGCAACCAGGTCGCCGGCGCCCTGGCGATTGCACTCTGGTTCTTCCTGCTCCTGGTTCCGGTCGCCGTCTCCGACAGCCCGTGGTGGGCCGAGTGGCTAATCATCGGTGCAACTGCAGTCGTCATCGTCGGTGTGGTGCGGATGGAGGGTCGCCGGCCGATCGTCCGCCGGCCGGCGCGGGTCCGATGACGTCCTAGCGGGGGTAGTCGGCGGTGAGGCAGCGTAGGGGAGAGGCTGACCGGTTCTGGGAAAAAGTCGTCAAGGGCCCGCGACCGCATGACTGCTGGATCTGGACCGGTGCGGTGGCTGACGATGGCTACGGGCGGTTCTGGGTCACCCGGGACGGTGAGCAGCGCGCTCTGCGGCCGCAACGCTACGCCTACGAACATCTCACCGGAGAGACCCTGCACACGGGCATCGCGCTCATGCATGTTTGTGACGTGCCGCTCTGCGTCCACGCCAGTACCGGGACAGACACGCACCTGCTGCCGGGAACGCAGGCGTTGAACATGCTTGACCGGTCCCAGAAGGGCCGGCACGCAAACGCCTCGACCTTCCGGTGGCGGGGAGTCGGCCGCGCTCAGTTCCGGGCCCAATCCGTCCAGTTGCGCACGGCTCTCCTCGAGCACGGATGGAACGAACCGATCATCCGGCCCCTGCTCACCGGCATCGACCCCGAAGCGCCAACACTGTTCTAGGGTTTCCATAATCTGCACTATCAAGGTTGCTCGCAGTGCATAGCTTCCGGACACGGCTCATGCGACACGACTACCGCTCTGGATGCAGCTACTGCTGGAAGTCCTACGGACGGTCGT
Source organism: Arthrobacter sp. B1805 (assembly GCF_002929745.1). Lineage (GTDB taxonomy): Bacteria > Actinomycetota > Actinomycetes > Actinomycetales > Micrococcaceae > Arthrobacter_D. The sequence continues at coordinate 18,525 of NZ_PJIQ01000024.1, read as the reverse complement.
CTATGCGAAACAATCTTGGATTCGAGCCGCGAGTGTTGCGGTACCAGCCTTGGGGGCTGTGGGTCAGTTCTTCCAGGCTTGGCTCCGTAGCAGCCGCAAGCCATTGAGGGCGACGATTACAGTGGATCCCTCATGTCCGGCGACGGCCAGCGGCAGCGGCAGGGTGGAGATCAGGTCCCAGGTGACGAGAACCGTGATGAAGGTCGCGGCGATGGCGAGATTCGCGACGACGTACCGGTGCGCGCGCTTCGACATTGCAATCAGTGAGGGCAGGGCTTCGAGTTCGTCACGGACGATGATGGCATCGGCTGTGTCCAGGGCGAGGTCGGAGCCGTGCCGTCCCATCGCGATGCCGGTGGTCGCGGCCGCGAGGGCAGGGGCGTCGTTGACGCCGTCGCCGATCAGCAGGACCCGGTGGCCGTCCTGTTCCAGCTGATGCACGGCTGTTGCCTTGTCCGCGGGTAGCAGACGGGATCGGACGTCGTTGAGGACCGGGGCGCTGCAAGGGTGGCTGGTGCTAAAAACTGCGGCGTTTTCCCGGAACTGATGATGGGGTTGTGCGCTTACCGGCGAGAGGTTCCACCACGTCTTGGTTTCCTTCCCCGGCTGCCTCTCAGCGTCCGTTAAGCATGCCGGTGGGATGCTTAACGGACGCTGAGAGGAGAAAAGCGATGACAACCAATTCACGGATCCGGGCTTTGCAATCCATCCAACGATGGACGGTGGGAGTGCTACTCATTGCTGGTCTTGCTACGGCGGGGGTGGGTGCCGGGCTCGCCGCCGGACAGCAACCAACCCAGCAGGCGGTCCAGCAGACGGCACAATCGACCGGGGGGCAGGGTTTCAGTAAGAGCTCCGCCCCGCAGAACGCGCCCCAGCAGACGCAGCCCCAGGTCACGACCAAGGGGTCGTGAGCATGTACTCGGTGACGTTCCCCGCGATCGGAACAACCGTAGGAGTACACGCCACGAACCAATCGGTGCTGGAGTCGGCCGTGACCTCGGTTCGTGATTACCTGACGAGACTGGATGATGCTGTCTCTCGGTTCCGGCTCAACTCCGAGCTGAGCGAGGTCAACCGCAGGGCAGCATCGGGGTCTGTAGCCCTTGCTGTTAGTGGCCTGTTTGCCGAAGTGGTCGGGGCCGCTCTTGTCACTGCTGAGCTGACCGGGGGACTCGTAGATCCCACCATCGGGTCTGCCCTGATCCGCTCGGGATACGATATCGATCTGAGCGCCGCCACCGTCAGGCTGGACTGGATGATGCTGGATAAGCCTGTGCCGGCGCCCGGATGGAAGCTTATCCATGTCGATCCTCGTTCGGGGGTGGTGGGGGTGCCGCAGGGCATGGTCCTTGATTTTGGCGCCAGCGCGAAAGCTCATGCCGCGGACAGGCTCGCCGAACTTCTGGCCCGAACCCTGCCCGGAGGGTTCCTCGTTGATTTGGGTGGGGATATCGCCGTCTCCGGGAACCCACCTCAGGGTGGGTGGCAGGTGGGAGTGGAACAGGCAGACGGGCGCATCGGCCAAGTCGTCACCATCCATCACCAGGCGCTGGCTACGTCCTCGACGCAGCTGCGGACCTGGATTCGTAACGGTGAGCGGATCCACCACATACTTGATCCCCGGACCGGGGATACCGCGCCATCGGTGTGGGCGGAAGCGACCTGCGCTGGGGCCACTGCGGTGGAAGCAAACGCCGCCTCGACCGCGGCCGTTATCCTGGGCGAAGAAGCCCCGGAATGGCTGCACTTCAATGGAATTAGTGCCAGGTTGAGGCGCTTGAACGGTGAGGTAGTTCGCACTGGGGGATGGCCGGCCGACGAAGAGGACCTCTCCGGCGGCGTTGCGGAAGTGCTGATATGAGTCCGGCCGCGAACGAGATCCTCTGGGTCGTATCCCGTGCTACCGGGGTCGCCGCCACGGTACTTTTGACCGTGGTCTTCATCCTTGGAGTAATGCTCTCCGGGCGACGACGCCCGACCGGGACGCAGACCACCGTCATCACCGGTCTGCACCGCAATCTTGCCCTGGGCCTGACGGTGTTCCTGACCGCGCACGTGATCACGGCCGTGGTTGAGACCTACGTCGACATCGGGTGGGTCTCCGCCCTCGTACCCTTCACGTCCGCCTACGAGCCGGTCTGGGTGAGCCTTGGCGCCATTGCCTTTGACCTGTTGATCGCCGTGACGATGACGTCGTTGTTGCGGCACCGGGTCCCCGATATGTGGTGGCAGCGCATCCACGCCCTGGCCTACGTCCTCTGGCCGGCCGCCATCGTGCACGGCATCGCCTTGGGAACCGGGAGCGGGTGGGTGCTACGCGCGATCAGCATCACCTGCCTGGCTGCGGGGATCGGTGCTGTGATTTATCGGCTGGTTGCCCACCAGCCCGATAAAACCCGCCGACACCAGATAAGGGAGCAACCATGGCGCTGAGCATCATCGAGGCCCTGGACACGGCGGGCCTCACCGGTCGGGGTGGGTCTGCGTTTCCCACTGCGGTGAAGCTCGCGGCAGCTCAGCGTGCCGGGGCGGAGCTGATCATCAATGCTTGCGACGGAGAGATAGGTGCGGCCAAAGACAGCTACGTGCTGCGACGCTATCTTTCGCATGTGGACCACGGGGCGCAACTGACCCAACTCACACGCTTCATCCCGGTCATCTACGCCGTTCACGCCGGGACCGACGTTGAGAAGTTCCTGCTCGCCCAGGGTAAGAAGGTTCTGCCCGTCCCGGACCGGTACGTTTCCTCTGAAGCGAGCTCTCTTGTCGCCCTGCAACATGGCCGGCCGGCCCGGCCGATGGCCAAACGAACCCGCCTTGTGGAGGGCGGGCGCACCTCGGACGGCAAGAAAACCCGTCCTACGCTGGTGATGAACGCCGAAACGGTGCTGCGGATCGCTCAGATCGAGCAGCACGGCCCGACATGGTTTCGTTCCTTCGGTACACCAGCGGAACCCGGACCCCGCCTCATCACCATCACCGGGGCGGTATTTTCCCCCGGGGTCTATGAAACACAGGCCGGGCCAGCCCTGACGGACATCCTCGCCCTGGCCGGTTACGTCCACCGCAGTTCTCCTGCCCTAAATATCGGCGGTCTGGGCGGAAGCTTCATCCCAATGGACCAGGTGCCGGACCTGGCCTACTCCAGCCCGTCTCTGGCCACCGCTGGCGCTGCTATCGGCCCCGGAATCATCAATGTGCTCGCCCCGGGTTCCTGCCCGGTCCGAACGATCGCCGGGATGCTCACCTGGGCGGCAGGGGAATCGGCGGGCCAGTGCGGGCCGTGCATGTTCGGTGTGCCAGCGGTCGCCCGCGGCTTCCAGCAACTGGCCGACGGCACGGCAGGGCCCGGCGTGCTGCACGACCTCGCCCGCCACATCAGTCTCCTGCCGGGGCGAGGCGCCTGTCACTTCCCGGACGGTGTCGCAGCGTTCACGGCCAGCGCAGTAAACGTCTTCAGCGCCCACCTCGAAGAACACAGAAACGGTCACTGCACGATCGGGCAGCCCGGAGCAGCCGCATGAGCCCTGACATGAAAAAAGGGACAGAAGACGTGACAAAGCCGTTGCTTACCGTGGATCGTGTCGCATGCACCGGACATGGTGTCTGCGCGACGGTCCTGCCCGAACACATCACACTCGACGAGTGGGGTTACCCCATACTTGATGGTCCAATACCGGAGAGCGTGGAAGCACGCCTTGCCGTGAAATACTGCCCGGCACGTGCCCTCTACTGGCAATACCCATCAGTGAGCGCTTGAAACCTCGGCCGCGGTTTTCGACAACGACGGCCCGAACGGGTGAGGATTCGGGGGCGTGGTGCTTATCGCAGACCCGCCAGGTGTCGCGGGCGAGGGTCTTATGGCGGCGGTGGTAGGGGTTTAAGCGCCCCAGACGGAGGCGGAACCGGAGTGCCCGGTGACAATGCTCTGGTAGATGATCGCCAGGCCGCCGGCCACACCGAGGACCACGGCGAGGGCCCCGACCAGGCGCGTGCTGAGAAGCCCCCGCAGGCCGCTGAGTCGCTGAGGTCGGATCAAAGCCTGCGGGAACGCCGCGAGGAGCTGGGCTGCAACGACGACGAGGAAAACCAGCGCGAGGGCTTTGAACAGATGTCCTTGCTCTGCGTGCGCTTTGATAAGCTCCGATTCGGGCATGCTCCGCTCGAGCTGCTCACCAGCCTGTGCAGTCAAGAAAGACAATGGCGCCAGCAGGACTGTCAGAACCCCCAATGGCCACGTCAGTCGGCCACGCAGACGCGATAGGACGGCGAACAGGACCGCCAGGAGCCCGGCAATCGGCGCGAGAACGACGACCGCGTGGATGAGGAGCATGTGCGCCGGCAGGCCGCCGATTTCAATCATGAGATTGACTCTTTCCAAGTGGGCAAGAATGCGGGAGGGACGACGCCCCTGATCCATCCGGGTGTGCCGGGTGGAGGAGAACTACTGCAGCATCGAAAGATACGAGTGACGCGACATGCACAGCTTGACGGGTCCGGACTACAGGGCTGGGCCTCGGCAGCAGGCTGTGCAGAGCCTGCTGCCGCTGCCGCGAAGTCACCCTGGCGGATCGAGAGGGGCTCACGGCGCGGATCACACGATGCCGGTTGTGCCGAGGAGTGCGCCGACGAGGTAGGTAAAAGCCATCGCCAATGCGCCGCCGATGAGATGCGACAGCGATCATCAACACGATGATCAGGGCTTTCCGCCTGAATCCCTGCACACGTGTTCGGGGTCTCTTTGAGCCGGTCCAACCGCCATCGTCGCCCGGGTTCGCCGTCGGGACGTCCTCGTGCGCGCCGTCACCGGGTTCGTTCTTCCCGCCCGCCCCTCTGGATCCCTCGGAGCCACCGCCGCGGGAAGTGGTTGAGGCAGTGCGGGGACGGCCTGCCGTTAATCGCTCGAGGGCTGTCCCGGTCGGGGGAGGGGTAGCTGTGGAAAGCTCATCGGACGGTCCTTCCTGCGCTCATCGCTGGTGCCATCACTATGGGCGTTTGTTCCCAGAAGGACGCTGAGAAGGAACTTTCCGGGCCGGGGTTACGACAATTCGCCTATTTGACCGTGAGAGCTCTGCCGAGAAGCCGAACACCAGGGCACCTGACGAGTGCAGTTCTGGTCACCGGTGTACCTGCAGGGGTGAAGCGTCGCCGATCAGGCAGAGGGCAAAGGGCAAAGGGCAAGGGGCAGAGGGCAGGGGCCCAGTCACAATGGAAGAGAAAACCCTGACCGAGAACTGATCCTGCACCGTCATGACGCGGGCTCGATGGCCCGAAGGTGAGTGCTACGCCGGGTGCGGAGGCGATCGACGTTATGGAAGAGTGCATTCGATGAGTACGCAGGCCGGTCCTAAGAGTCATCTGAGGGGAATTCGCCGTGTCGGTTGGAGTGCTAGAAGCATTCCGGTCACCGTCGCCTTCGTGCTCCTGTTATGGGTGGTGGGCGGAGGAACGTCGAGCTTGCTGTCCGGACCCGGTGAGCCGTTATCTTCCGAAGTGCGGTTGTCGGTGGGGTCCCTCACCGGGAATCCGTGGGCAGTGGGAGCCTCGGCGTTGTGGGCCGATTCGCTGAGCGCCTACCTCGTGGGAACGGTTCTGGTGGTTCTGGTGGGGGTGGTCTTCGAACATAGAATGGGTAGCTGGCGGTTCCTCGCTGCGTCGGTTTCCAGCCAGGTCCTGGGAGCATTACTGACCATCGGATTCGCCCGGGGAACCAGCGCGGTCGTCGGTGACTGGTCCGCAGCTCTGGTGTCAGCGTCATTCGTGGGCGTGACAGGGCTGGTATGTGGTGTGGCGGCTGCGGGGTCCACGTTGCTCGGGACGCTATGGCGCAGGCGTCTGCGCGTTGGATTATTCGTGTTGGTACTCCTCCTGGCCCTCTATGGTGGCTCGTTCCAGGACGTTCTCAACCTCTTCGCGGCTTTGACCGGCGCTCTGCTGGGACCAATTTTGATGGGTCGCCGTCCACGCCCGGCACGATTCGTTGTCAGCAGCAGGGAAGCCCGGGTGTTGGTTGCGCTGCTGGTGGCCGCGTGCGCGGTCGGTCCGGTACTGGCCTCGTTGAACGCTCAGGCTGCAGGGCCGCTGGCGGTTCTTAGGTATCTCTACACAGAGGTCCAACCGACGGACCCGGCTACGGTTCAGGCGCTTTGTGCGGACCCTGCTCAAGCGGAAGACTGCGCGTCCGCGACGCTCCAACTGCGGGCAGGAGTGGGGGCAGTGTTCATGGCCGTCCTGCCATCATTCATCCTGGTGATCCTCGCTGACGGGTTGCGGCGTGGACGCCGCTTCGCGTGGGGAGCAGCACTTCTGGTTCAGGCATCCACCACCGCCCTGGCCGTGGTGGACGTCCTCCCTCTCCTCAGCGGGTCCCCTGCGACAGGCGTCAACCCCTCTGAGGCAGGGTATATCCATAGCGCCGTGGGGTTGGTGCTGCCCATGCTCGTGCCGCTGACAGTAATCGGTGTCCTTCTAGCGACCCGTTCCCTCTTCGGAGTATCCGCACCGGCAGGAACGTACCGGAGGTTCGGTGCCGTGGTGGCCGGGACGGCCCTGGTGCTGGGATCGGTGTATGTGGGGCTCGGGATATTTCTGCGCAGCGGATTCACCCCGGCCCCAGGGTTGTTGCAGCTGATCTTCGATATACCGGATAGATTCGTTCCGGTGAGTCAGGTCCTTGAACAGGTGCCGGCATTCGTGCCTCAAAGCCCGCCGGCGGTCCTCCTGTATGAAGGGGTCGGTGTGCTGTTCTGGTCCATCACCGCTGTCCTGCTGGTCCGATCCTTTCTCCGGCCCGCACACCATGTCGCCGGGTCCGATGAGGACCGTGCGCGGGATCTGTTACGCGCCCACGGCGGCAGCACCATGGGATGGATGACCACCTGGCCAGGAAACACCTACTGGTTCTCCCCCTCCGGCAACAGCTTCGTCGCCTTCCGGGTCCTGTCCGGCGTCGCCCTGACCCTCGGGGAACCTGTCGGGCCGCGGACGGAACTGAATGCAACAGTGAAAGCCTTCAGCGGGTTCTGCGCCACGAACGGCTGGACGCCCTGCCTGTACTCGGTGGGAGACACCGTCAAGGACATCACAGCCGATCTGGGATGGAACAGCGTCCAGGTAGCCGAGGAGACAGTGCTGCCACTGGGCCAGATCGCTTTCACGGGAAAGAAATTCCAGGACGTCCGCACCGCACTGAACAAAGCCGCGAAAGAAGGAATCCAGGCCGAATGGGTTAGATACCCCAGCGCTCCACTGGCCGTCGTCGATCAGATCAACGCGATCTCCGAGGAATGGGTAGCGGATAAGGGCATGCCCGAAATGGGGTTCACCCTGGGATCCCTGGACCAGGTCGATGACCCTGAGGTGCGCTGCCTGATCGCCATCGATAGCGAGCGGACTGTCCATGCCATCACGTCCTGGTTGCCCGTCTACGAGGACGGCGCCGTCATCGGCTGGACCCTGGACTTCATGCGCCGGCGTAGTAGCGGCTTCCGTGCCTCCATCGAATTCCTCATCGCATCAGCTGCCCTGTCCCTGGAAAAAGAAGGATGCCAGTTCATCAGCCTCTCAGGGGCGCCTCTGGCACGCGTCGATGCCGCCCACCGACCACCCATCATCTCGCCACAGCCACAGCCACAGCCACAGCCACAGCCACAGCCACAGACAGCGAAAAGCAGCGGCACCCTCTCTACGAGCAGCAACCCCAACTCCGGCAACCCCCACTCGAGCAAGCCCGATTCGAGCAACCCCGACTCCGGTGAGCCTGAGGAGGCCGCTGTGCTGGGGGTCCTGGATAAGCTCCTGGTAGGGCTGGGAGCGTCACTGGAACCGGTGTACGGTTTCAGGTCCCTGCTGGTGTTCAAGGCCAAGTTCCAGCCGCACTATGCAGCGTTGCATATGGTGTACCCGGACGCGGCGGCCCTACCAGCAATCGCCAACGCCGTTGGGAGGGCGTATCTGCCCGAGGTTTCCTTCAGCCAGGGCATCAAACTGGCCCGCAAGGTGTTGGCCCGCAGCAGATGAACGATATATCGCTGATCACCGGCCCGCTCCCGGTTGTCGTCCTCGTTGCAGGATCGATAGGGATGCTTTGGTTACTGGCCGGCGGACGGAGGTACCTGCGACGAACAGTCCCTCGTGCTGCAGTGATAGCAGTGGGCCTGACGCTTGTCCTGTGGTACCTGGCCGAAACGGTGTTCCACTGGTGGGACCCGTCGCTTCCCCGGATCCTGTATGTCCCGGCGGCCGTCACCCTCCTTGCACTAATACTGTGCCTGCCACGCATACGATCCCTGCGGCGGCGCAACTCACCGTCCACCGCCCCGTCGGAGCCGAAACGCTCCCGTTCAGCAGTGAAAGCCATAGCCGGTATGGGAAGCGTAGTCCTGGCCGTCGTGTTGGTGACAGTAGCGTCCGCGTCTGTGATCAACGTGCATTTCGGCCAGTACCCCACCGTCGGCAGCGCCCTGGGAGACAACGGGGTCAGCAACCAGCCGATCAGCACTGTCGCCGCCGGCCCCGGGGCACCTGCGGAACCGCCGATCACTGAGTCCACATGGACCGCACCACCAGATATACCAGCCAGGGGAACTACCTATTCCGTGACCATTCCGGCACCAGTGTCGGGGTACGAGGCCGCCCCGGCCCTCGTCTATCTTCCACCGGCGTATTTGGGCACCCCGAAGGCGGCCAACCTTCCAGTGCTGGTCCTGCTGCACGGACTACCCGGGGCCCCGGTTGACTGGTTGAACGGCGGTGAGCTCGCTCAGATGATGGACGCGTACGCAGCGGCACATCATGGTCTGGCACCGATCGTCATCCTCCCGGACATCACCAACAACGGTGCAAGCAACCCACCCCTCTGCATGGACACGACCATCAGCCGGTCCGCCACGTACCTGGCCGTCGACTTGCCGGCCTGGGTAAAAACGACCCTGGGGGCCGGCACCACCAGCGCCCAGCAGTGGGCAGTCGCAGGGTTCTCCTACGGCGGGACCTGCACCATGCAACTTGCCACCAACTTCCCCGGCACGTACCCGACGTTCATCGACATTTCAGGAGAAACCGAACCAACCGTCCCTGGGGGCCGCCCAGCCCTGATCAGCACCTATTTCTCCGGCGATCCCTCAGCCTTCGCCGCACAGAACGCCCTCGACAAACTCGCTGTCGGGTCCTTCGGCTCATCGTCCGGGATCGTCGTTACTGGCGCGCAGGACACCACCTACGCTCCGCAGGGACAGAAGGTTTATGAGGCGGCCAAGGCATCGGGCATGTCCGTCACACTCCAGGTGCTCCCGGGAGGGCATTCATGGCAGGTGTGGAAACCCGGGTTGCAGAACAACCTCGACTGGCTGACTGGGCGTCTTGGACTCACCGGGCCGTCATGAGTGGCTTGGACGACACCGGCCCCGCTAAAGACAACTGAGGCGAGAACAATTGAGGCAGAGACAACTGACGTGAGGACATCTGAGTCAAGGACATCTGGTCCAGAGAGACACGTCGGTCGGACATCCCGGTCGGCCAACCCGTCGTGGGATAGCCACTCAGGTTGGCCCGTAGCAGTCGTATCGGTTCTTATTTGACGTTCCCCTAAGCGCTCAAGTCGGAGAGCAGCAGGTGCTTCGCTTGCATCTGATGGGTGAGCACTGCTGCCAGCCGGTCGTGGCCGGCCTGGGTGAGGTGTACCCCGTCGGCCATGAGGTTGACGGCCTGATAGCGGGTTAACCAGTCGCCGGCGCTGATAAAAGCGATCCCGTGCGCGTCTGCGTATGTCCCGAGCAGTCCGTCGACCGCGGTGCGTCGTCCCCCGTCAGTGGCACCCTTGGCTAACGTGCCGACCAGGACGATCTTCGAGGTGGGGTAGTGCTGGGTGAGCGAGGATACCAGCGCATCGGCGCCGGCGATGATCTGGGCGTCGGTTGCGCCTTGGGTGGCGTCATTCCCGCCTCCCTCCACAACGATCAGGGCAGGGTCCGAACAGGGCATCACCCATTGGCCCTGCGTCATCGCTGATGTGTAGTTCAGGCCGCCGGAGTTGTTTGCGGCGACGAAACCTGTTCCGCCTGCGCCCAGGAACTGAACGTCGTACCCGGCGTTGCGCAGTCCGGTTTGCGTCCACGTATGGTCACCGCTGACTCCTGCGGCGCCGGAGGACTGCGAATCACCGATCAGCAGGGCCGTCCGACGGGCATCGGCAAGAGGCTGTCCAGGTCCGCCCGTCACCGGGTTGATGCACTCGGTGTTGTGCGCTCCAGCGGCAATCGTTCCTGCCTGGGATGCCAGCAGCCCCGCCTGATGGGAGGTTGCTCCTGAGTCACCGGAGGATGGCGCACCGGTGAACGGTGCACTGGCGGCGTTTGTATCGACGGAGCCCGTAGTAACGGGGCCGGAAACGACGGACCCGGTTGTGTCACCTGGGTGGGAGGAGACGATTCCTCCCACTGCCGCCGTCGCCACCAGCAGCGCCCCTGCAGCAAAACTTGCGCCGGCAGTGAGTGCCGCCCGGCGTTGCTCGCGTCCTGACCGGTACATCATGTCCTCCTGAAAACTGCCTCGTTCATCCCTAGTCACTTCTAGCTACCCCTACCCGCCGGCCTTCGCGTTCGCCCTACCCTCCGGTGCTACCCCTGGTTTTGCTGCTCATTGATGCGTAGGTAGCGGGTAGGGATAGGTGATGGGTGGGTGTTGAGCCGGTGGTGCTGGTGTCAGTGTGCGCCGAAGGTGTTGAACGGACGCTGAGAGCGGCCGTACAACGAAGATGAACGACGATGAGTGGCCGTCGCATAATCTGCGGCGAAGGGGTGGTGCACGTTTCTCATCAACCCTTGGAGGCAGTGCCATTCTGAGCGACGGTCTTCAAGGAGCGGGGCTGATCGCGGGCGTGGTGGAGGGTGGCTGAAGGGACCCTCAGGCTCTCTCAGCATTCTCTTAGTGGGCAGGGGTGAGAGTTGTACCAGGCACCGCGAGACGGGGCCGGATCCGGAACTAGCACAGGGACATCCGATGTCTACTACGCCTACTACGGGTTCACGTCCTTAGATTGAAAGGTAGTCACACCATGAACGTCATCCAGAAGAAGAAAGCCATCGTCGGTTCCCTCGCAGGTCTGGTCCTGGTCAGCGGAACCGCCCTCGGCGGTGTTGCCGTCGCAAACGCCAACAGCGGAACCCCCTCGCCGGGCACCACCCAGAGCGAGCAGGGTGAGCAGCAGGAAGCGAAGGTGACGGGTTCGATCTCCGTTCCCGAGTCGGGCACCGAGGTTCCCGATGCTGAGGAGGCAGCTCAGCTCGCCAAGCTCGCCACCATCGATACCAAGGCGGCGGAGGCAGCCGCGACCGCCTCGGTGCCCGGCAGCAGTGTCGTCAGCACCGAGCTCGGCGACGAGGACGGGTTCCTGGTCTACGACGTGAGCGTCAAGGACGGGGCCGGCACGGTCACCGAAGTGAAGGTCGACGCGGGGAACGCCACCGTTCTGGCCTCCGAAGCCGGCGACGACGAAGCCTCCGAGGGACCCGAGGGTTCCGAAGGTGACGACAACGGGGCCGACGGCGAGATGAACGACGCCCAGGAAGCAGCCCAGAGCGGCGCTGACCAGAGCGACGACAACGGGGCCGACGGCGAGATGAACGACGCCCAGGAAGCCACCCAGGACGCCGCCAACGGCAAGTAACTAACCCATCCGCTCCTGACGACGTCCGGAGCCCCAAACACCGGCCGCGCACCCGCCCCCCACAGCAGTGCGCGGCCGGTCTCCGTTAAAATCCGTCGCTCCTCGTGACGCGGTGCTTCCTGCAGGCCCCACACGGACAGAGAGAAAGAACCCAGGGTTGTACGCGCATCCAGGGGCTTCTCGCACAGCGCACGCTCAGCACTCTTTCAGCAACGTCGTGGGACCGTGAGCAGGCGATGGAAGCACTGCTCGCTCTGCGGTATCGCAAAGCAGCCGGGCGAGTAACAGGCGATCTTGATGATCAGGGACGGTACGCCTCCGTTCTGAAACTGAAGCAGGGAAAGGCAGATCGTAATGATGACCTGGATAGGTGGGGGTATCCCGACGGGGATCTCGTTAGCTGACATCGCTGACCCTGCAGCGTTGCTGCAGGGTGCTGGTGGATGGGTCTTGGCGGTGGTAGCAGTCATCGTGTTCATCGAATCAGGGGTCCTGTTTCCCTTCCTGCCGGGAGATTCCTTGATCTTCACGGCCGGCCTGCTCCACGTGCGGCTCGGGTTGCCCCTGGCAGTTCTCATTGCTGTCATCGTCAGCGCTGCGATCCTGGGTGACCAGGTCGGGTACTGGTTGGGCAGGCGATTCGGAAGAAGATTGTTTACACCCGATGCACGCATCCTGAACACCCGGTACCTCACCGGTGCGGAAGAGTTCTTCACCCGATACGGTGGCCGATCTTTGGTCCTGGCCCGCTTTGTGCCCTTCGCCCGGACGTTCGTCCCGCTGGCCGCTGGCACCGCCCAGTACCGGTATCGGGCTTTCCTGATGTGGAACGTTCTCGGCGCCGTCCTCTGGGGTGCAGGGCTGACGGTCGCCGGTTCCCTTCTGGGCGGGGTGCCGTTCATCGCCGATCACATCGACCTCATCGCTCTAGTCATCGTCGTCGTTTCCGTCGTTCCGACCATCCTTGAAGTCGTTCGCCATATCCGGAAGAACAAAGCCGGAACGGGGCGCGGTCCGGCCGTTGAGCTGCCCGAGCCGACGGTCCCTGATGATGCTCCTACCGGGGCAAGTGATAGTAGGCCGGCGGCGGTGAGTTCGATGGAATCCATAGCTGATATCGACCGTCGACCGGGGGAGCTACCGTGACCGGGACGCCCAGACAGGATGAGCCGCGGCCAGACATGCCAACGGACATCCAGACGGACATGCAGGGAGTAGATAGCGTTCGGTACTGGCCAACTGTCTCAACATCTCTTGGAACAGGTACTATCCAGGCCAACGCATTACACCGGGCTGGCGTGTTGGCACCGGTAGGGCTTCTCGTGATGCGCCATTGGATCATAGGGCCCTTGCTGATGACGGTGTCGGTGTTCATCGCCGGCATGGTGCTGAAGACCGACATTTTCCTCGCATCTTCTGACCTGCGGGTCGTGATGGGCCTGAGTGAGCACCACAGCAGCGCCGTTGACACGGTAGCTTTGGGCATCCATTACGGGTTAGGCGGACTTTCTGCGTGGTTCTTCCTGGGCGTCGTGGCGGTTGCTGTCACGGTCATCAAGCGCTCTGTCGTTGATGGCCTGTTCATTCTCGTGCTGACGTCAGGTGGTTGGGCGTTGACCACGGTGATGAAGGTGATGGTGGGCAGGGAAAGACCCAGCCCGGTGCTGCTCGCCGATCCCCTTGTCCCCGGCATGACGGGCTTTACCTCGTTTCCTTCCGGCCACACGGCTTTTGCCGTCTCGTTGGGGGTCGCCGTGGCCGTGGTGATGGCGAACACACGGTGGAGAGTTCTCGCTATGTCAGGCGCGGCCCTCTTCGGAGTCCTTGTCGGCGCCTCGCGGGTGTATCTCGGTGTGCACTACCCCTCGGACGTCATCGCGTCCTTTGCCCTCTCCCTCGCTGCAGCCCTCTTCCTGACCAAGCTCATGAGTCGACATAGGCATCCATCCCTCGAGAACATCAGCGAGGGACCCCGATATCACATCCGACGAAACTCGCGCATAGAACAGCGTCGTTAGGATGGGCCCAGATCATCACTCAATGAAAGGGGCCCCGGTGCGTGTGCTGCTGGTTGAGGACGAGCAGGACCTCGCTGACTCCATCCGTCGCGGGCTGACCAATGAGGGTTTCGTCGTGGACGTCGCCAACGACGGTGTGACCGGCGCGTGGCTAGCGCTTGAGAACCCCTACGACGTAGCAGTCCTGGACATCATGCTTCCAGGTAAGCACGGATACCAGATTCTCAAAGAAATCCGTGAAGCCAGCATCTGGACCCCCGTGTTGATGCTCACGGCCAAGGACGGGGAATACGACCAGACGGACGCGTTCGACCTCGGAGCCGATGACTACCTCACCAAGCCATTTAGCTTCATCGTCCTGGTCGCACACCTGCGGGCCCTCATCCGGCGAGGGGCCCCGGAACGCCCGGTGTCCATGACCGTCGGGTCCCTCATCCTGGACCCGGTACGCCGAGCCGTCACACGACGCGGTGAGCCGATCGCGCTGACACCGAAGGAATACGCCATCCTGCAGTACCTGATGCGTCACCACGATCAGGTCGTATCCAAGGCCGAAATTCTCGACAACGTCTGGGACGCCGCCTACGAGGGCAGCGACAACGTCGTAGAGGTCTACATGGGGTACCTGCGAAAAAAGATTGACACCCCCTTCGGCACGGTCACCCTCACGACAGTCCGCGGCATGGGGTACTGCCTGATCTCCGATGAACGCTAACCATGAACGTCCAACCATGAACATCCGACCATGAGCGTCGCCTGATGGACTTGCCTGATGGGTGCTGACGATGGGCCTGACTGTGGATAGTGATACCACCGCTAAGGCAGATGAGGTGAGCCAGAAGGGTTTACCTGGGCTGGGGAAGCGGTGGGCCAGGATGCTTACGGGCAGGACGGGTGCCTGGGGAGTGCGTAAACAGGCCGTTCTCGCGGCGGTCCTGACGATGACGGTCGTGTTGGCACTGGCGGGCATTGTGCTGCTGTCGGTCCTACGATCCTCGCTGCTGGATAACGCCCGGGAGCTCGCGCTGCAGCGCCGTGACACAGTTGTCGAGCAGATCCGGGAGAACGATTCCGAGGATTTGGCAGGTGATATCCAGGGATCCGGCACGCAGGTCACCCAGATCCTCGCCGCGGACGGGACAGTGCTCGCAACCACCGATGAGTCCCTCAGCGACGTCCTATACGACGGGGGGCCGCTGGCCCCGGGGCAGTCGTATGAATCCGATCGGGCTGGCCTGATCGGGATTGTGGATTTCGATGACTATCTGGTCACTGCCCAGGGAGTTGCCACCCCGAACGGTGATGTCGTCGTGGTCGTCGGAGTTCCCACGGCAATCGAGCGGGATGCGGTCAGCACCGTCGGATGGTTCCTGATCGGGGGAGTCCCCGTTCTCTTGGCGTTGGCGGGCGGACTGATTTGGTTCCTTGTCGGGCGGGCGTTGCGGCCGGTAGAACGAATCCGTGCGACCGTTGCCGGGATCTCCCACCAGCACCTCGACGAACGGGTCGAAGTTCCACCTACGGGTGATGAAATCGAGCGTCTGGCGGCCACCATGAATGACATGCTGGCCAGGTTGGAAACCGCCGACGCAGCGCAGCGGCGTTTCATCACCGATGCCAGCCACGAACTACGGAGCCCCCTGGCCACGTTGACGACCGGCCTCGACATCGCGGTCGCCGATCCCTCCGGCACAACCTGGCATGACACCACCGACATGCTCCAGACCCAGGCCAGACGAATGGGCTACCTCGTCGAGGACCTGCTGACGCTGGCAAAGATCGATGATGCAGGACTGCGATTCGTCATGGCGGACGTCGATCTCGATGATCTGCTGCACGAAGAACTCACCCGCCTTCGAGCCGTGTCTCGCCACACGGTCCACGCCAACATCACCCCCGCCCGCATCACCGGAGACCCCAACCGGCTCGTCCAGGTCATCCGGAACCTCCTGACCAACGCCGAACGGCACGCGGCCACGACCGTCAACATCAGCCTGACCACTGACACCGGCACCGGCACTGGCACTGACACTGGCATTGGCATTGGCCCCGACTCTGGCCCGCAGACAGGTACGGTGATCCTGCAGATCGACAACGACGGGGACACGATTGCCGCAGCAGACCGGGAGCGGGTCTTTGAACGCTTTGTGCGCCTAGATGCTAGCCGTACGCGGGAGAGCGGCGGCAGCGGGCTCGGCCTGGCGATCAGCAGGGAAATCATCCGCGCGCATGCGGGCACCATCACCTCAACGACGAGCCCTGAAGGCCTCACCCGCTTCAAAGTCGCACTGCCACTGCAAAGCTCGGCTTCCACCACGGAACCGTCAGGTCCTCGCCGTGAAAACAGCTGACGAGCCCGCGACCGGTCGGCCGTTACCTGGCGGATGTGCTGCACCAACGCCCCCGTCCGCCGTAAGCAGCCCGCAAAGGATCCGCCCATGACGACGATCATCGATTCCTTGGTTTCCCTGTCCGGGCCGCTCGTCTACATCATCATCGGGCTCCTGGCCTTCAGCGAGGCAGCCGCGTTCGTCGGGCTGGTCCTGCCCGGAGAAACGGCACTGTTCCTGGGCGGCGTGATAGCAAGCCAGGGACACGTGAACCTGGGTATCATGCTCGGCGTCGCCGTGGTCGCGGCAATTGCCGGCGATTCAGTGGGTTACGAGATCGGACGGCGCTTCGGACCAAACCTGAAAAACAGCCGTGCCGGCCGTTTCGTTGGAGCCGATAAGTGGGCTAAGGGGGAGCAGTTTCTTGCCCGGCGCGGCGGTACGGCGGTCCTGCTGGGCCGTTGGGTTGGCCTGCTCCGGGCTCTCGTCCCGGCGATCGCGGGAATGGCACGAATGCCCTATAAGACCTTCCTGCTCTATAACTCCATCGGCGGCACCGTTTGGGCTGTCACCGTCGTCCTGCTGGGATATTTCGCCGGCCAGTCCTACAAGACCGTGGAGCAGTACCTAGGCAAGGCCAGTCTCATCCTCACACTCGTCCTCGCCGGCGGCCTCCTCATCGCCCTCATCGCACGATTCGCCCTACGCAACCCCCGCTGGACCCGCACCAAGGTAGAAAAACTCAAAGCCCTACCCGCCATATCAGCACTCACACCAGTGCCGGACACCACACCTGAAAGCGACAAGCGAGCAGGAGAACACCAGTCCTCCTCCGAATTTCCCATGCAGCCCGACCCGCAGACCTATCCGCAGATCGTCGGAAAATCTCCCTCGCCTTCTTTAGAGTCTTTCCACGGCGGGAAGAAGACCCGAATCGTTCTGGTCACCGGATTCCTCGCATTGGTGATGGGGTACAGCTTTTTCAGCGGTACCAGTGCGGGCGTGCAGGTGCTGGCTGGAGTGAATACTCCTGTGCGGAGGTGGTTCCTCGAGCACCAGGATGACGAGTTCACCGTTCTCATGCAGGCGGTGACCATTCTGGGACACCCAGCCGTAGCCCTCCTGGCACTGGGTATCTGCGCCGTGATCGCCCGGCGCGGGCCTGTCCTGCGCCCAGGGCAGTTCGCCCTCTACCTCGGCGGAGGCGTGGTCCTGGCTACGATCCTTGGAGCAGTGGTGTCGACGGTGATGCCAGACGCCGGAGCCTCCCAGCATGGCCTCTCGCTCGCCTCTCCGGCCGGACAGACCCTCATCTCGGCAGCTCTGCTCACCGGATCCGCCTGGCTACTCATCAGCCGCCCTGCCATGCGCTGGCGCACTGTGGTCCTGATCCTTGCCGCCCTGGCAGCTATCACGCCCCTGATAGCCCTCAGCCATGCCTACCTCGCCCAGCAGGACCCCGTCGACGTCACCTTGGGGTGGCTGCTGGGGACCGTCTTCGCCGTGGCTCTCATCCTGTCCTGGCCCACGCGCCCCACACTGATCCGCGCTGATGACTAGGGAAGAGAACACCACGAGCCCGGTTTCTGGGTGGCCAGCCTGTCGGTGGCGTCGCTTATCGACAACGCACTCCTTGCCGCGACATCACCACACGTGGTCGTTGGGCTGGTCGAATTCTTCCTCCAGATGATGGGCCTGCAGAAATTCTGCCAAGCTCCGCTCGGCCAACTCCGCCCGCAACCTCGCTGCATGCGCGCGTGACCGGGCCAGCGGTACCCGGTACCGGCGAAGAACGACACCGTCGAAGCGGCGAAGGACGACGACGCAGTAGGCCCCCCGGGCCAGGAGCTACGCGGTGAACACTAACGGAAAGAGACTTTTGCGCTCGGGAATGACATCTCCTGCCCTTCATTTGGAGCGGGCATCGTCACACTTCATCCTGCTCAGAGTGAGATCTGTCCTGCCTTATGGCAGGTCTCTGTGGCAGGTTTCTGTGACAGCTTCGGGCGTCCTCAGGGGTTGCTCAGTACGACCACACGATGATGAGGGAACGACTCGTCCAACAGCAGTCCTTACCTGCTGATGGTTGATGACTCCTGAAAGGATCACTGATGTCCCTCTTTCGCCACGGCCGCCGCATCCTTGTCGTGCTTGCCCTGGTGCCTGGCCTAGCTCTCGGCGGGGCTGGTCTCGCCGCCGCCCTTCCCGACCCGCAGAACCTTGTATCCTCGACAACGTCCCTCGCTAGCCCGGCCAGCGTTTCAGATCCTGCGGACTTCCTGAACACCCACACGGTGCCGTCATCCACCACCACCTCCCATTACCTTGAACATCGCACCCAGGGCCTTCACACCGAGATCGATCTTCGCCCGTTAGGACAGGAAGGTCGTGCAACCCGGACAACGGATGAAACCCACCAATGATGACTGTGAGGGACTGTCTGAATAACGGTGTGTGAGGGTTCGGCCTGATCCGAGAGGAGATGGCCGTGAACGACTTCACGACCGAA
>NZ_PJIQ01000023.1 GCF_002929745.1 Arthrobacter sp. B1805 | reverse complement strand
GATGATTGATGACCACGTGGCGGCGAGTTGCGGGCAGAGGACGGGCGATCATGCATCAGATGCAATAATCACCGTTCAAGTTGACATAACCTACGTTATCGGCGATTAATAGAGCAGTGTCAAAGCGCGGGAATCATCAGGACATGACGACAGCAAAATAGTAGAGAATAACAACTAGTCCGACCACGCTCCGGGCCGCGAGTAAGAGCAGCCCCTCCGGCTGCGGTTATTTTCGCCCGGTAAGCAGTGTGCCTTGAATCGCCGTCCGGGGCACGGGGCCATAGTCCCTGGAATCGACCGACACGCCGCGGTTGTCGCCCAAGACGAAAACATAACCTGTAGGCACCGTCTGGGGCCCCAAGTAGGTTGCATCGATGCGACTGCGATCGATGAAGGGCTCTGAAATGGGAATGTCGTCGACATAGAGTTCCCCGTCTCGGATGGCGACGGTCTGCCCCTCTCCCGCGACGACCCTTTTAATGGTTGCGTGGCCGTCCAAGGGGCTAGTGAAGGCGATCACCACACCATTGGGGAACGTGTCCAAAGCGGCCGCAGGCTTGTACAGGAGCACGACCGCACCCGACGAGATAGTTGGTTCCATACTGTCGGAGGAAACGGTGAAAGGTTCCATCACCCACGCACGGACAGCAAGAACCACCAGGACAGGAACCAACGCCACGACCAGATAGCGGGTCCACTCCCCTGACAACGACTGCACCTTCAACCGCGTCCGCCACCGCCGGCCGCCGCCTGATGGTGTGGTCCTCAACCTACCTCGTCGTCCCACACAGCTCGGGCCGCCGTCATCGGATCGTTGGGGTCCAGATCGCCCTCCAACCGGCCCACCCGGAACTGGGCCATCATGTCGTGGTCCTCATGGGGCAGGTTGTGGCAATGCATCATGTATAGCCCCTGTTCGGGGGTGAACTTCATCAGGAGTCGGACGGTCTCGCCTTCGCCCACGTACACCACGTCCTTCGGACCGCGTTCATAGGAGAAGGCTGCCCTTCCATTGCGGCTGAGGACCTGGAAGTCGACGAGGTGGATGTGCAAGGGGTGGAACCAGCCGCCCGAACTGTTCTCGATCTCCCAGATCTCGACCGAGTTGTGCGCGGGATCGGCGATGATCTTCTTGTAGCCGCTGGTGATTACGTCCTGCCAACTGTCATCGTTGATCGTCCACATATTGGTGCTGTCATTGCGCTTGACCCGGAACCTGCGGGTCTTCACGGACTGCCCGGCCGTTAGCGACATCGCTTCGCTACCGGTCAGGGTTGTCGGGATCCGGTTCCACGTCGGGTCCGTGGTATCCACCGGCTCGTCCGTCACGTCGAACGCCATGATCTTGTTGGTGAAGTCGTAGTCCACATTGTTGTTGTTCGAGAGGTTCCGCAGTTCGATCCGCTGCCCCGTGGCGTACTTCCGAAAGTCGATCAGGACCTCGTACCGCTCCGCACCGGCATGTCGGTAGTTCGCCACGCTCTGCGCTGTCGGCATCAGACCGCCATCGGTACCGACCACCACCAAGGGCGCCCCCGTGCTGAGCGTCGGCCGCAGCGACCGGGAGATCGAAGCGTTCAGGATCCTGAAACGGTACACACGCTTCTGCACCTTCATCACGGGCCAGGGCTTCCCGTTCACCAGGATCACGTCCCCCCAGAGGCCCGAGTGGCTGTTGTCGTCATAGCCTAGAGACCCGTCCTCGGCGAACATCGCATCACTGATGGTCAGGGCGACGTCATAACGGCCCTGCGGCAACAGCTGGCGCTCGAGCGGATCGTGCATGTGGTACTGCCCGACGAGACCGAAATACACGTTCAGGGCCGTGAAATGCACACCGTGATCGTGGTACCAGAGCGTGCGCGCCGGCTGGAAATTGGGGTACCGATAATCCTTATAGAACCCGGGGCGGGTGATGTCGCTGGCATACCCGTCGTACTGCGGCAGCGACGCGGACCCGTGCAGGTGGGTCGAGGTAGTCAGGGGGTGCCCGTCGAACGGATGCTGTGCCGGCAGCTGGTTACGCATCCGCACGACTGCTTTCGTGCCCTTGTCCAGGCTGATGGTCGGGCCCGGGAACAACCCGTTGTATCCGAGGATGGGGGTAGTCAGTCGCGGCAGGATCTGGGCGGTGGCCGCCTTTTCCGTCAGCTTGTAGTAGTTGACGGGCAACCCGTCGGCCGGGTCGATGCCGGTGGAGGATGGTTGGAGCATCGGGGCCTGGACGAACGGGGCCTGGAATGGCCGCGGCATCTGGCTGGAATCGAGCCGGCTCGCCGACTTCGCCTCCACCGACCCCGCCGGCAACGTTGCAGCCCCTGCGCCAAGAACTCCGAGCCCTCCGAACAGGAGAACATTACGGCGTGAAGTTGACATTGCAGGTCTCCCTTGGTTAGTACCCCGACCATCCCGCACCCAGGTTGGAGATTCCCTGCACCCGATCCCGCTCATCCTTGAACGACCCCTAGAAACATCCATGCAAACCCCAAGAAAACAACACCCCGCACCCCGGGGATGACCGCGCTTGTCAGCCCGTGGTGTCCCACGCCCCAGGAGCCGGCCCCGTGCTTGTCACCCTCGGTGGTGTCCCGGCCCAAGGGACAATTTGCCCCCATCGGGCACTTCCAGCGTCAAGTCGATGGCCTTGTCCGGGAGCTCGAAGACGAGCACCGCATCGATAGTTTCCCCCTGGCGCGCCTGGGCGGGAGCAGGAGCGGACCAGACCGCTTTCCACGTCTCGCCGCCGAGGGCTGAGACGGCGTACTCTGCCGGGTCGAAGGACAGGCCGCTTACCTCCATCGCCGTCAGCTCCAGCAGGATGCGGACCCGGTGGAGCTCGTCACCGGGGGGACTGGCAAAGGCGGTGGAAGGTTGGGGAGGCATCCACCCGTCGGTTTCGGTTGGTATGACTCCCTGGATGCGTGCAAGCCCACCCTCGACGCTGGCAGAGCCGCCCAGAGAAGTAGGGGGTGTCCTGGGCGCGGCCATCAGGACGTTCATGACCACGGCGCCGACAAGGGCGAGCAAGAGCAATGGAATCAGGAACCTCAGGCGCCTGCGTGAGGCCCTCGGACCTTTTTTTGATGCCGCGGGTCTCGTTGGTGCTGTCGTTGCCATGTGGGCTACTGTCGCGCGGCCTGCTAGGGAATCCCTAGGGAATTCCTAGGGACCTGCGAACACCAGCGCCACCATCCTGCACTGACTCCGAAGATGTGGCGTTGATGAGCCGAGCTGCCCTACCCGGTCCCAGCATCCTGTGATGCCGCGGGGCGCCGATCACCGTGACCCCATGGGCACGGTGGCACCATAACCATCTGGCAGCCCTCGTACCTCTTGTGCATTGAGCGGTTTCAGTCCTTTGTAGCGTCCCTTGCCTCTATGCGGCCGATGCCTGGCAGGAAGCGTCCGACTCTCGCGGTGTAGTCGTCATAGGCGCCCTGATGGATGCGGTTCAGGTAGGGCTCTTCGACGAACCGGACCTGGATCTCCACCGCAAGGAACAGGCAGGCCAGAGCCGCTGCGCCGACCGGTGTGGGGACCATGAGCATGATTCCGGTCATCGCTGCGAGCATGGCGGAGAACACGGGGTTGCGGACTACGGCGAACAGGCCGGTCGTGACCAGGTCAGTGTGCTCGGTGGTGTCGACGCCGATGCGCCAGGAAGCGCCCATCCCAGTCTGGGCAGCCAGTGTGCCGACAAACCCGATGATAGTGACCTCAGTCCCGATCCAGGGAAGGCCGGGCAGTTGAGGCGGGACGACGAGGTCGGCGAGGGCCAGGGCGGGGCCGGCAGCACCGAGCACGATGGCTGCAATGAAGAGAACGCCACCCCACCATTCGATGGACCCGGGCATCCCGCTGATGCCGCGGAAGCCCGTGGACCCGGTTTTCCGCCAGTGCATCCAGGACCGTACCCCGAAGGCGGTGATGACACCGACCGTATAGAGACCCAGGGCGAGAAGCGATGCTGTCTGCGTTGACACGATCAGCCTCAATTCCATCGAACACGAGGGTTAGCACGATCCTAGATAGGCGCCGGGACACTCATAGGATCCTTAGGTGAAGACGTGGAGGAAGCGGAAGAACACCGAGGCCGCGACGGCGATGTAGGTCAGGACGATGATCGGTCCGATCCAGGCTGCGAGCCCGCGGGTGAGAGCAGCGGGTGCCGGGATGACACCTTGGGCCATGTTCCGGACGGTGGTGAGGATGAACAGTGGGATCATGGCTGCCCACACGATCATGCAGTAGAGGCAGAGGATGTAGATGTCGAACAGGGCCTGGCTCCACAGCCAGGTCGCAAACACCGCACCGAGTGTGACACCTACCTGCAAGCCCGCCCAGTACCAGCGGGTGAAGCGGGCGCTGGCAAGCAAGGCCATGCCGGTGGTGATGATGATGGTGAAGCCGACGAGACCGATGAAGGGGTTCGGGAAGCCGAAGAGTTCAGATTGCCAGGTGTCCATAACCTGCCCGCAGGACACCCACGGGTTGATGTCGCAACTGGTGACATGGTCCGGGTTCCGGTACAGCTCGAGCTTTTCGAGGATCAGGATCCCCGCGGCAACCCATCCGATGACACCAGTGACCACGAGCATGACACCGAAGGGAATCCTGCGTGCGAACCCGGGCATCGAGGCCACGTCGTCCTGAGCGGGTTCCTGGATCGAGGAAACATCGTCTGCGGTCGGGTGAGACATGGTGGGTGGTCTTTCGCCGGGAATTGTGATCAGTCCGCGATGGCGGTTTCAATGAGACTGCGGAATTCCTCAAGCGTGGACGGCTGGATTTTCTCGCCATCGAGGAAGAAGGTGGGGGTGCCCTCGACGTTCAGCGCCATGCCGTCCGCCTTGTCGACGTCGACCCGCTCCATTGTTGCTGGGTCGGCGATCGCCGCGTCGTAGGCCGCCATGTCCAGGCCGAGGTCTTCGGCGTAACCGCGGAATACCGGTGACCGGTCCTCATCGGCCTCGCCCCACTCGGTCTGTGTCTCATACATGCGGGCGTGCATGTCCTTGAACTTGCCCTGCTGCGCTGCGGCCTCGACGGCGGCGGCCGCGGTTTCTGAGTTCCGGTGCCCGGGCAGCGGGAAGTACCGGGAGACGACGGTCAGGTTCTCCCCGTATTCCTCGGAGAGGTCCTCCACGACCGGATACGCGGCGAGACACGCTTCGCATTCGAAGTCGAGGAACTCGACCAGGACGGCTTTCTCGTCCGGTGCCTGGGACAGGCGGTGGCTGTCCCCGCGCACGACCTCGGCCGTGGTGGCCGTGCCGGCAGCCTGTCCCTCATCCTCGCCAAGAGTGTTGAAAAGGACCACCAAGCCGATGACGAGAGCGACAGCGGCGAGCAGGCCGACCATGACCCGGTTCTGCAGGCTCAGCCCCTTCTTCGCGTCAGGGGTCGTGGGTGGAGCGGGGGCGGGGGTCGGCACGGGGGTGTCTCCTCGTCATGGAACTGCAGGGAACTATGTGGTCGTGCTCATTCCCCGCCGGGTGCAGGGAATTACTGGTGAATCAGGTGGAGCTGGGGTAGGTCGGGGCTTACTGGGGTGTTCTAGTCGTGCGTGCAGCAGGTACAGGACCCCTTCGCGGGCGTCGATGCCGCCTCTGCTACCGGACGTGCCGTGGTTCTTGCCGCGGCATCCGGTCCTGCGGATCGGGCTGTCAGCGTCAAGGGCCCAGCTGCCTCGGGAATGATCACCGCTGCAGCGGTCAAGGTTCCTGAAGTGGTAGAGCGTGTCGGGGTGTCGGGGCTGCAGCACGGGTCCGTGCCGCCGCCGGGCGCACTCTCACAGGTGTCAACGCTCTCATCGGCGTCGAGGTTTCCGAACGATGGTGCGCAGCAGGAGTCGCCCTTCCACGCTTCGCGGCCTTCCTTGATCGCGACGGCGGCGATGACGAGGGCGGCGATCGGGTCGGCCCAGGACCAGCCAAGGGTGCTGTTGAGCAACAGGCCCACCAGCAGGACACCGGACAGGTAGGTGCAGAGCAGGGTCTGCTTCGAGTCGGCCACGGCAGAGCGGGAGCCCAGTTCGCGTCCGGCGCGGCGCTGCGCCCAGGACAGGAACGGCATGACCGCCAAGCTGACCGCGGCAAGGATGATCCCGACCAGGGAATGCTGGGGGTCGGACGCGCCGAGCAGGGTCCGAACGGCATCGAAAGTCACGAACGCTGCGAGCCCAAAGAACGAGAACGCGATCAGGCGCAGCGCGGTCTTCTCGCGGGCTTCCGGGTCCCGGCCGGCGAACTGCCACGCCACGGCCGCGGCGGAAAGGACCTCGACAATCGAGTCCAATCCGAAGCCGATCAGAGCGCTCGAGGATGCGATCGTGCCGGCACTGATCGCGACGACCGCTTCGATCACGTTGTAGGTGATCGTCGCTGCCACGAAAAGCCGAACCCGCCGCGACAGGATGGCCCGCCGCTCCACGGTCGGCGCAGAGCGCGTTGGCTGTACCGATGCGGGTGAGGTGTGGGTGCTCATCAGCAGCAGGCCTTCCCGGTGACGTGATTTGCTGTGGTGGTGCAGCAGCATTCGGCATCAGCGACCGCGACGACGTCCAACAGAGCAGTCAACGCGACGCCCAGCTTCTGATCGGCCAGCTCATATCGGACCCGACGACCTTCAGGAACAGCGACAACCAGCCCGCAGCCCCGCAGGCAGGTCAGATGATTCGACAGGCTCTGCCTGCTCACGCCAGCCAATTCCGCCAAGTCGCTGGGGTATGCCGGGCCCTCCCGCAGGGTCAGGAGAACCTGCGCCCGGGTCGAATCCGATAGGGCGTACCCGAACTTCGCGAGCACGGCTGGCTGCAGTAAGGTCTTCACCCCCCAAATAATACACTGTCATATGTACTGATGAAGGGCGGGGAATGGGGTGCGTCGGTGGCTCCCCTTCTGGTCTGTGCGGCGCCGGTCGCGCAGGCATGCCGCCCTGCTGCGCCGCCCCCTCGGTGCGCCTTGCGCCGACGTGCAGAACCGAAACGGACGGGATTGGACTGGGCTGTGCCGTAGTGCGGGCGGTCCGCACCGCGTTCCGGAACGAAGAGACTGCATCGGCCCAGCAAGGTGGTGACGGTAATGAGTGGCGGTAATGTCAGCAGGGCATGAATGAGTGATGGTGACGGGAAAGGACGGCGGCATGCAGGTGACTGCGGCAGCACGCCTTGTCCGGTCCATCATCGTGACGTCCTGCATGATGTCCCTCGCGCTCGGCGCGCACCTGGTGGGTGGAAGCTCCCTCCCCCCGTGGCCCCTGCTCGTCGGACTGACAATGTTCGCCCTGATGCCCATTGCTTTCCTGGCCGGACGACGGCTCTCTCTTCCCGTCCTGAGCGGCCTGCTCGTGAGCGGGCAGGTCCTTCTGCACCATGTTTTCGAGATGCTCTCCAGCCCGGCAGCCTGCGCACCCCAGGGCGTGCATGGTGCCGGGACGGATCACGCGGCCGTGATGATGCAGTGCCCTCCCGTCGGGTCCACGTCCGAGCATCTTGTCCCGCATCTGGTCGACAGCGGCGCGGCGCCGATCATGGTGATCGGACACCTGCTGGCCGTCCTCGTCATGGTGTGGATCCTCTCCCGCGGTGAGAATGCTTTCTGGTCACTCCTTGCCTGGCTGCGCCCCCTGATCGGATTGCCCTCCCCGGAACCGGTGACTGGGCGGCCACAGCTGCCCGAATACGCCGAACGACCCATCACTCCCCCCGCCCGACGCAATGTGCCTGCCGATGTGCGACGAGGACCTCCGGAAATCATGCCCCGGAAAATGGCGCTCGGCTGATCCTTCGCGCACGCATGTGCTGGATCGGTTGCCTGTGCAACCCCTACAATCCATCCCTGCTCAGCGCCCGCGACCCACCTGTCGCAGAGGCCCACGAAAGGCACACCCCATGCTTGCTGCACACAGCACGCCCCCGCCCATCGGCCCGTCATCCGATGGCACCGCTCCTGCCCACACTGCCCGCACGGCCCGCCGGACTCTCCGCGGTATCGCCGCTTTCGCTGCCACGTCGGGCTTGCTGCTCGCCGGTGCCGGCGCCGCGTCCGCCCATATAAGCGTCGACCCGACCTCGACAACGGAAGGCGGCTACTCCCAGCTGACGTTCAGCGTCCCCAGCGAATCGACCGACACCACTACAAACATGATCGAGGTCGCGCTTCCCACCGACACGCTCTTCACCTCCGTCCGCGTGAAACCCGTCGAGGGATGGACCTCTGAAGTGATTCGGGGCGATCTGCCCGAGCCGGTCGAAGTTGACGGGGCGACGCTGACCGAGGCGCCGCTGACCGTGATCTGGACAGCCACGGACGGGGAGCACCAGCTCAACGCCCAGCAGTACCAGACGTTCTCGCTCTCTGTGGGGACACTGCCCGAGGCTGGCACCACGGTAGAACTTCCCGTCACGCAGTCCTACGCGGATGGGACCGTCCGCGTCTGGGACGAACCGGCCGTCGATGGCGAGGAGGAACCAGAAAACCCGGCTCCCTCTTTCGTCACGACTGCATTCGATGGCACGGACTCCCACGGAGCGGCCAGCACCGAAGCCACCGATAAAGCTGTGGCGGGCATCAGCCAGGTCGGCACCGAACAGGCCTCCACCATGACCGACACCTCGGGCACCACCCTCGGCTGGATCGGCCTGGGCGCCGGCGTCCTGGGGCTCCTCGTTGGCGCGCTGGCATTGGCCCGCACCCGCGGTCGGCGCCAGAACTAACAACGCGAGACACCAGGGTGGGGTGCCGCTCCCACGTCACCCCACCCTGATGTCGCCCGGAAGGAACAGTCATGACAGCACAAGCACACACCACCCCTCTCCACCAGGTCTCCGCCTCCACCTCGACGTCCCCCTCCACCTCTGAAATCCGCTCGACCGCTCAGCGTTCACGGAGGCTTTTCGCACGGATAGCAGCCCTGATGGTGGCCTCGGCCTCGCTGCTGATGGGACCGGTCGGTGCGGCGACCGCGCACGATGAGCTCACCGCCAGTTCCCCCACAGCCGACGCGACCGTTGACGTGGCTCCCACCGAAGTCGTTCTCACCTTCACCAACCCGCCCTCGGGCATCGGAGTGGATATCATCGTCTCCGACAGCACGGGCCTTGCCTGGTCAGAAGGCCCCACCCGGGTTGTGAACAACACGGCAACTCAGGCCCTGAAATCGGGTGCACCGGCCGGTACCTACACAGTGCAATGGAGGGTTGTATCTTCCGACGACCACCCCATTGAAGGGACTTACTCCTTCACGAGCAACACCGCCCAACCAGGAGCTGCAGACAGCGCCGAACCAACGGGTGGGCCAAGCGTTTCAGGCGCAGAGACCGAAGACGGCACGTCCGCGTCACCACAGGCCGCCGACCCTACCGGTTCCTCGGCCGGGCTGCCGGACTTCGTCATCTACCTAGCCATTGGCGGCGTCCTGATCGCAGCCGTCCTGGCGCTGCTCACGCGGCGCCGTCTGAACCAAGGATAGACATTTCACATACCTGATCGCTGGCGCCTGCTCCCGTCCCACCCTTGGTATGGAAGCGGGAAGCAGGCGTCAGAGGCATCTCCCAAACATCCGTATGCAGCACCTCCCCACCCGTATCACTGCCTGAAGGTCACTCCCCCTGTGAATATCGAAATTCTCTTCGCCCAGACCGACCCTGACATGGTGGAGCTCCGACAACGGACCGAACGGTCCCTGGCAGACCTCGCGCCCTACGCCGATATCACCCTCGTGAGTACCGGCGCCCGGAAACGCCCGTCTAGGCCTGTTGCGCAGAACCTGCCCGCACTCCTTATCGACGGCACGATCGTTCCGGCAGATTCCTCACAAGCGCCTGCGTCTGCCGCCCCGGCTGATATGACCAGTTCGCATGTCCACAGCTCGTCCATCCCCGAGCGTCCGATCCCA
Source organism: Arthrobacter sp. B1805 (assembly GCF_002929745.1). Lineage (GTDB taxonomy): Bacteria > Actinomycetota > Actinomycetes > Actinomycetales > Micrococcaceae > Arthrobacter_D. The sequence goes on along the minus strand of NZ_PJIQ01000023.1, from coordinate 16,648 downwards.
AGTCAGCAGCAAATCACCGCGCGTCTTGCCCAAGCGCTGCTTACCGCCGGCCCGGGGGCAATCAGGCTGCCTCTGGTGCACCGCAGGGTCGTTGCCATCGCACTGCTGCTCATGCTCGTAGGTGCGCTGTCATCACAGTTGATTGCAGTCGGTCAGGTGCTCACCTTCACCGGACTGCTTTTGTTGCCTGTCGGGTTGGCGACCAATGGCACGCGGTCCCACCGGCAACCACTGATGCTCTTAGCCGCCACAGCCGCGTTCGCCAGCGCGGTCCTTCTTTTGGGGTACTTCGGGCCGTTGCTCTTGAGCGGCACGGACTCCGTCGAGCCTCCCGCCTCTGCTCTTTTCTACGCCGCGCTGGTGTGCCTGGGCCTCGCCTGGGTGGCCGCCCTCGCCGCGCTTCTGGCACGCCGGCGTCTACGGCAGCAGCTCAAGAATCGACTGCTGCGACAGGTTACCGACCAATCCGGAATGGCGGCTGAAGGATGATTCGGCACCTCACCTTGTTATCATCGTTACTTAACGATATAAACGTTGCATGGCGATAAATTATGACCAGCACCAGCACCAGCACGAGGATGTGGCCCGTATCTTCCGGGCACTGTCCGAGCCTTCCCGGCTGACGCTCATCCACTGCCTCGCTGACGGACCGCACCGGGTGGGTGAGCTGTCGGCGCACCTCGGTCTGGCGCAATCGACCGTCTCGGCGCATCTGGCGCTGCTCAAGGACGCAGGGCTGGTTGCGGCAACTCCCGATGGTCGAGCGACCCTGTACCGGCTGGCCCATCCCGGCCTCGATGATCTTCTGCACGCCGGTGAACGCCTCGTCACCCCGGGGGCGCCGGATGCGCACCACCAGGGACACCACGACGATCCGTTGGTGGCCGTCACGGACACCACGTCTATGGGGCGCCGGTCAGCAGGAGAAACCGCTCTTCCGGGTTCTGTGGTGTCGGCATGAGTGCCGGGCATGGTGGTCACTCCGGACATGCCGGTCATGATGACCGGGGTGCTGGCGGCGGTACTGGCGGAAGCGCCGGCAATGGTGACGGCAAAAATGGCGGGCATGGGCACTCGCATGGACTGACCGTGGGAGGCGCCCATCGGGGCCGGCTCGTCGCTGCCCTGGCTATCACGCTCTCGGTGATGCTGATCGAGGTGGTGGGCGCTGTAGTGTCCGGGTCTTTGGCCCTGTTGGCTGACGCCGGACACATGCTCAGTGATTCCTTCGGCCTGGCGATTGCTATTTTCGCGACTTGGCTTGCGGCCCGCCCGGCGACGGAACGACGGACCTTCGGGTGGAAGCGGGTAGAGGTCCTCGCGGCTCTCGTCAACGGCCTCGTCGTCGGCGTCATCGGCGTTTTGATGCTGATTGAAGGGACGAAGCGTTTCCTGACGCCCGTGGAAGTCGACGCCCCCATCATGCTCATCGCGGCGGCTCTGGGTCTGATCGCGAACTTCTTCGCCCTGCGGCTGCTCATGGGAGGGCAGAAGGAAAGCCTCAATGTCCGCGGCGCGTACCTCGAGGTCCTGGGCGACATGCTCGGATCCATTGCTGTCATCGTCGCGGCCCTGGTCATCGGGCTCACCGGGTTCGCGCGCGCCGATGGCCTGGCAAGCATCACCATCGGCATCCTGATCCTTCCCCGAGCCTATAGCCTGCTCAAGGCTGTAGTTCTGGTGCTCCTGGAGGCGACACCGGAGGAAACAGATCTCGCCGAGGTACGTCGACACATGGAAGAAGTATCCGGCGTCGTCCTTGTGGATGACCTGCACGCCTGGACGATCACCTCAGGCCTGCCAGCGTTGACCGCCCACGTGCAGATCGATTCTGAAGCGTTCACCAGCGGCCGCGCCGAACGGATTCTGACGGAGCTCAACGCCTGCATCAGCGAACATTTCGATATCCGACACTCCACCCTGCAACTCGAGCCGGCCACAGGCCGCCACGACCACTGCTAGACACCGCAGGAAGCGGTTCCTCGTTCAGCGGGCGGTCGTGCCCGAGGACTGTCGGACCCAGATCCGCTGTGCGTCCGGGATGCTCAGGCGCACCGCAGGACGTGCGCCGGACGGTTCGGCCAAAATGGTGAGGTCATACTCGCTTCGTTCGTGCACGGTGACGGTGCTGCCCGGGCGGATATTGTTAGCCGCCAACAGCCGCAGCAGTTCCGGTTTCCTGTCGTCGATACGCAGCACGGTGCCCTGCCGGGCGGGTTCGAGATGTTCGAGCAGTACGAACGCCAACACCGGCGCGTTGCCGAACGCGTCAGGGATAGGGTCACCATGCGGATCATGGGTGGGATGCCCCAGACGCTCATCGATCGCGCTGAGGAGGCGGTCCGAGACGGAATGCTCGAGGAGTTCGGCTTCATCATGAACCTCGTCCCAGGAGTAACCGAGATCCCGGACAAGCCAGGTCTCGATAAGCCGATGCCGCCGCACCACAGCAATCGCGCGGGAGGTCCCCTCCTCTGTGAGGTTCAGAGGCCCGTACGGAACGTGGTCAACGAGCCCAAGAGCAGCAAGCTTTTTCACCATGCCGGTCACCGACGCCGGAGCGACCGCCAGCTTCGATGCCAACGCGGAAGGAGTGATGGGCTCGTCCTGCCACTCCGTGTGCTGATAAATGGTCTTGAGGTAATCCTCGACCGCCGCGTTAGGCAGGGTTCCTTGGCGCTGTGTCGTCATTAGTAAACAGGTTCCATGTCGTGAGCTGTCGGGGGCTTGGGCGGACTGTCAGTGGACTGCTGTTGGCCGGTCCTTGGCTGCAGATGAGAGCCTGCCGCCGCACCCAACAGGCTACAGGGGGTGCATCCGGCCTGTTTCAGCGGTCCGATCGTCGACGTGCGATCCGAGCTCCCACCCATCAGGGGCGCCAGCCACACTGCATCAGGACCGGTCCAGGCCGGAGGCTACCCGGGCGGCGGAACGCCCCGGGTTTCACAATGTGGTGCCGATCTCTGTGGTGCCAATCTCGCGGCGGGGTTATCCGCTACCCGGTGAAGACCAGGTAGAGCAGTGTCAGATTCAGTGTCACCAGCAGGGCTGCGACCACGGCGCCGACCAGGGTCGTCCACCACCTGTTCTGGTGATCTCCCATCACCTCGGTGCGCGTACCGAGGTAGACCAGGGGAATCAGGGCGAAGGAAATGCCGAACGAGAGCACTACCTGACTGAGGATCAGCGCCTGCGTCGGGTCGACCCCGAAGGCAAGGATCAGCAGAGCTGGAATGAGGGTAATGATGCGCCGGGTGGTCAGGGGAATCCTCACCCGCAGCAGCCCGTGCATGATCTCCGCTCCCGCATACGCGCCGACGGAGCTCGAGGCCAAACCCGAGGCGAGCAACCCGATCGCAAAAAGCGTCGCGATGACAGGTCCGAGGACCTCGGCGATCGCTCCATGGGCGCCCTCCAGCGTGCCCGTGTCGTCGCGGCCCTGCAGGGACGTGGCAGCCAGGAGCAGGATGGCGAGGTTGACCGCGCCCGCAATGGTCAAGGCGATGGTGACATCCCAGCGGGTGGCGCTCAGCAACCGTGGCACCGCCGACTGGGGGCGCCGTGGAAAACGGTCGCGTGCCAACGCTGAATGTGCGTAGATCGCATGCGGCATGATCGTGGCACCGAGGATCGACGCGGCCAGGAGGACGGACTGGCTGCCGTCAAAGGCCGGCAGGAGACCAATTGCGACGTCGGTCGGTTCCGGTGGGCTGAGGAACACTCCCGCCGAGAAGCCGATCGCGACGATGAACATCATCGAGATGATGAGCCGTTCAAAGACCTGCTGCCTGCCGTGGCCCTGGAGCTGCAGGACCGCGAGGGACACCACCCCGGTGATCAGCCCGCCGACCACAAGGGGAAGATCGAACAGGATGTTCAGGGCGATCGCTCCGCCGAGGATCTCGGCGATGTCCGTCGCCATGGCGACCAACTCGGCCTGCAACCAAAACCCGCGTCGCGCCCAGCGTGAGCCGATCCGCTCCCCCAGTATCTCCGGGAGGCTCTTGCCGGTGACGATGCCGAGCTTCGCGGAGAGGTACTGCACGAGCCAGGCCATGACGTTACCGAGGATGACCACCCAGACCAGCAGGAACCCGTAGATCGCCCCGGCGGTCATGTTGCTCGCGACGTTTCCTGGATCGAGGTAGGCGACACCGGCCACCAGGGCGGGCCCCAGCAGCCATATCGTCCTGCCTCCATTGAGGGGTGCCTCTGGGAAAGGACCGGCCTCGAGGGACTCCCCGGAGGGAATCGGTGTGGAACGTTGCCGGAACATGACCCGACGCTAGCAGTTTTAGCCGTGCCTAAAAAGGGTTTGGCGCGGGAAAACTTTTTCCTTACCGGTACTCGTCGTTCCTTGCTTCCGTTCGATCAGGGAGCCCTTGTCGGTTCCACAAATCGCACCACTGGCCCGCCAGGCAAGATGTTCTCCTGGAGAGGATGGACCCCTGGGTCAGGAGCAGGTGGTCCTGTCGATTGTGATGTTCAGGTCATGGGGCACGGAGAATTCTCGGCCTGGTGATGAGAATTCGACGATGACATCGTCGGCTGTGCCACGCTGTGCATTATCTTCAAGCGCCACGGACACCACAATGTTGATGTGCTTGTCCGGTTCGAATTGGTACCCGACGGCCGGTACTGGTTCGACCGTGAACGTACTTGGTTCGGAGGCGGTGGGCGTAGGGGCCGGGGCGCCATGGGCTGCTGGCGCGTGCTCGCTTGGTCCGGCAGCGGGCGCACCGTGATTTCCATGACCCTCGCGGTTGGCCGGGGCAATCATGGCGCTGACCTGCGTTAGCCCCTGAGCATCGCCGAGGCTTATGTCGTCAAAGGTGAAGGTCTCAAGCGTGGGATTGTGCAACATGATCGTGTACTGGAGGAAGCTGTCCTTTGGTTGCACACCGCACAATGTGGCGCCGTCGACCCCAATGTTCAGCGGATCGTCGTCGAGATCCTCGCTAATGAAGGATGCCGCGGACTCCCCTGCAGTATTGCCTGGTGTGCCTTCCGCGCCTGAAGCATCAGCGGCCCGCTGATCTTCTGACTGACCACTATTGACGTTCAGAGGATTCTGTTCCACCGCACCGCACCCGGTGAGTCCTCCGGCCAGAACGAGCCCTGCAACGAACCAGCGCAAGGGAGTGTGCTGTGCTTCCATGATGCGTCACACGCCTTGAGGGTAGCCGGGGCCCATGGAGCTGCCATGGGTACTTTCTCGTGTGATTCGAAGCACTCTGCCTGAAGGCTTGGTCTTGCTCATGACTGTCACCCTGGTCAACCCTCTTGAAGGATCACGAATGAGTCCGCGACTGCGCGGAGTGGTGAGGCAGAAAAAGCGCCGGACGTCGGTAGCGGAGGAAGCCGCGCACCGTCGTCCGGCGCTATGGATTGTGTGTTTGCACGCAACCCACATCACTCGCACATGAGGATGATGCTGACAATACAGCCTCTTTCTAGGTCGGGGCTGTGAATCACGGCACCGGCTGGCTGTGTCAACCGGCCGATCCTCGTGACAATGGTCCTCCCCCTACTCCTTAAACCCTCGAGCTGCAAAAGACGGACAGAACTTGCCACGCACAGGCCTATGCTCAACCAAACGGGCGGTCGGGCCGTGCGTGACCCTTCGAGGAAACTGAAAGAACGTACCCGCAACAGGAGGCAGGCCATCAGCTCGAGCGACAGCGATGCCCGTGACGCCAGTGACGTGGCGCCGTCCTCGCTTCGCCGACGAATGGGCGATCTGCTCATCAAGGTTGCGGAGCACGACGAAGTGGCCTTCGCCGACCTCCTAACCCTGATGGGTCCCCGGGTGGACACCCTGTGCACCCGGATGGTGCTCAATGAGCAGGTCGGCCGCGAAATCACCCAGGACGTCTTCCTCGAAATCTGGCAGAAGGCACACACCTTCGATGGTGCCCTGGGAAATCCGGACACGTGGGTCACGATGATTGCCTTACGTCGTGCAACGGACCGCGCCCGGTCCGAAGACCGGGCAAAAAGGCATGAAATGGACTACCTCACCCGCATGTACACCAGGGACTACGACCACACCTCCGAGACAGCCCTGGACCTAGTCGAGCAGCAGCGGGTCGGAGCATCACTGCAGCACCTCTCCCCCGCACAAGCCCATGCCATCACCCTGGCGTTCTATGAGGGGCTCACCTACGGACAGGTCGCGGCCCAGCTCGGCATCCCCCTGGCCACGGTGAAAAGCCGGATCAGGGACGCCCTGATTATCTTGCGCAGAATTCCCTCTCTCTCGGGTCTCCCCGCTGCACCTCCTAACCTCACTTATCCATCCATCCATGCGCCCCAACCGCACGGCCGCGCGGGCCGGAAAAAAATAATCACCCCGCGTAGCAATCCGAATCCCTAAGTGGGTCGAATCACAGCTAGACGTGCCCGCCAGGGTACGCGCTCACCGCACAGCGAAGGATCTACCTCATGAACAAGAAAATGCGGCTTCTTGCAGTCCCGACCCTCGCCCTTGGCGTCGTTGCCATGGCAGGGGCCCCCGCCATGGCCGCCGATGCGTCCTACTCATCGACGCTGGGCCAGCTCAACGGCACCACGGGCACCGGAACCGTCACCGTTGATGTGCAGGGCACCACCGCCACCGTTAACCTCCAGGTCAACGGTCTCGCCGAGACCTTCATGGACGGCCCCTACCCGCACGTCCAGCACATCCACGGCCTCGCCCTGGGTACCTGCCCGACCTCCGCTGACGACGCAAACGGCGACGGCATCGTGAGCGTCACCGAAGGTGCCGGCAAGTACGGTGGAATCCAGTCGACGCTGACCACCAGCGGTGCCACCGGACCTGAGGAAGGCCTCAACCTCGCACTTGGCGGCCAGGGTGGAAGCTACACCATCCAGCGCAGCTTCGAAATCAACCAGGGCACCCAGGACGCCCTTGAAGCCGGCACCGCCGTCGTCGTCGTCCACGGCCTTGACCCCGCAACCGCCGGTGTCTCCGAGGAAGTCTTCAACTCCCCCAGCGACCTCGACCCCAAGCTCCCCCTCGGCGCCACCTCGCCGGCCCTCTGTGGAAACCTCGCAGCCCAGATGGGCGAAATGCCTTCCGGTGGCGCTGACACCGGCGTCGCACAGGACACCGGCAGCAACGTGGGCATGCTCGCCCTCGGTGGCGGCCTCGTCCTCGCCGTCGCAGCCGGCGGAACCTACGTCGTTCGCCGCCGCGTAGCCGACCAGGCATAACCTCCAAGCACAACGAACTGATCGGACAACATCCACATCATGATTAGTTCACCCAGCGACCGCCGTAGAAACCTTCTGGTTTCCACGGCGGTCGCCGCTTTAATTCTGACCGGATGCGGAACCAACACCGCCTCCGAAGGAACTCCCGCCGCGCCGCTCACAGCCACGGCAAGTCCATCCACTGCTGCGTCCACCCCGTCGGCGGCGCCCAGTGCCGCCCCGTCTGCAGCGGCCACACCGTCTGAAGCCGCACCTACCGCCGCCGCGCCGGCGCAACCGCCGGTGCTACCAGCGTCCAATCCCACATCCTTCTCGATCCCTGCCATCGGTGCTGGATCTGACCTCCTTCACCTTGGCCTGCGCGAGAACGGTTCGCTCGAGGTCCCACCAGACGGACCAGGCGCACCAGCGAGCTGGTACAACCAGTCCCCCACCCCAGGAGAACGCGGACCGGCCGTCCTGCTCGGACACGTCAATGCCACCGACGCCGGCCCCGGAGTGTTCGCCAATCTGCGCGCCCTCAAACCCGGTGACATCATCGAAATCACCCGAGAAGACGGCACGACAGCACGCTTCGCCGTCGACCGCGGCGAACAGTACCCCAAAGACAACTTCCCCACCCTGAAGGTCTACGGGAACACCAAAGGCTCCGAGCTGCGGCTGATCACCTGCGACGGATACGACCCTGCCACCGGACTCTTCGACGACAACTACGTGGTCTACGCCAAACGCGTCTGACATCCTCGGCGCCAAGCAGGCGCTCGACGCCGTACAACACCGCCCATCCCTCCCGTGCCTGTCCCTACTGTGCGCTGCGCCCACCGCGCTTGCCCTGCCCGTTATCGCGCCGAGCCAGGCAGGGCCGGTGTGCTTGGCTCGAGGCGCTCCTGCAACCGACACAACCATCCGAGCGAAATAGTCCACGGTACGATGTATTTGATGTGCCGGGATGGCACCATCTCGGGGCGGGACGCTCCGATAGACGACCCGTCCGGCGTCGGCGAACAGGTACACCCGTTCCAAACCGTCGGACGTGACAGGATCGGCACCTTTTCATGAACCCCTGGTTTGCAGCAATGATCCCCCTGGCCATCATCGTGGTGCTGGGTTTCATTGCCTTTTTCATCGGTTTCAAGGGCTACCTGTCGAACGATCGTGACGAGACCGATCGGGCTCCCGAGCCGTCGCCCACTGCAGGGAACGCCCCCGCCCCCCGGGCAGCGTCGGGTCCGAGCACGAGTGAACGAGCCAGACAACAGAATGTCCTGCGACATGCGATCGTCGCCAGCGACCGACTGGTATCGCGTGCTTCCCACGAGCGCGCGGTCCTGGTGCAATTCATCGACCTGTACACGCCCGGCACGATCTCCGTGCAGGAGTTCCTCTCCAACCTCCGCACGGACTACTCCCGACGCGTCACCTTCGTCGCACGCCACCTGCCCACGAACGACCAGGCGTACCTGGGTGCCACAGCCCTGGAAGCAGCCGACCGTCAGGGCTGCTTCCTTCCCTTCCTGGAAGCGATCACGCTGGGCCCGGACGCCCAGGAACTCCCCCGCATGCACACCCGCGTCACCACGGACACCTATCTGGCCGTTGCCCGTGAGCTCGGACTCGACAGCAAACGGTTCGAAGCCGACATGCGAAGCTCCGACGTGCAGTCACTCATCGAGGCCGACCGGCTGGAAGCGGCACGCGTCGGCGTGACCCGAGCCCCCGCACTGATCCTCCTCGATGACCAGAACCAGAATGCATTGACGTCACTCGACGACTTCCGCGAAGCTGTTCGACTCGTCGCAAGCTGACACTCCCGGGTCCCACGTGGAATCACCCCACGAAGGACCTAAACGGCGAGAGGTACTGCGCCAACCGCACTGCCAGCAGGTCGACGTCTGTTATCGTCGCCGATCCTGACGCTCGGAGCGTTGCCTGAGCTGCTCAAGGTAAGCGTTATACGCATCGAGCTCCGGAGTTCCCTCCCGATTGTGCTTCCGGTCAGTGGCCCGAGAGGTCACCGTGTCGTCGCGTTGCCAGCGCACCATGATGATCAACAGCATCAGCACCGACGGCAGCTCCCCGTAGGACCAGGCCAGGCCACCGGCGATGCCCTGGTCGGTCATCGGATCGACATCCCACCCTGCGGGTAATGTGCCGAAAAAGTCGACGACAGGGGTGGTCGCCATCATCAGGACGACGCCGAAGAACGCGTGCAGCGGCATTTCGGCGAAGATGTCGAGGAACCGGCCGAAGTGGGACTGCTTCACCGGCAGCGGGTCCGTGGATAACACGGGGACGGTAAAGAGCACCCCGGAAATCAGGAACAGCAGTTCCAAGGTGATGTGCCCGTACCAGGAGGGCAACATTGCGTCGGCGATACCGCTCAAATAGACACCATAGAAGCTGACGAGGAACACCGGGATCATGAATGCCGGGTGGAGGGCGATCCGGGCGGATCTCGAGCGCAAGCCTGCGTGGGCGAGCCGGAGGACAGATCGCCCGAGTCCACGGTGTGGCGTTGCACGCAGCAACAGGGTACCGGGGCGGCCCAGGACCAGAAGCGGGGGAACGGCCATCATGAGGGTCAGCTGCTGGAACATGAAGACGGAGAACATGCGAAGCCCGTAGCCCTCAACTCCTGCGCCCATCGTGATCATGATGATGATGCAGCCCGCCAGGAAGATCGCCGTCCGCCAGAGAGGCCAGGAACGGCCCATCGACCACAGGCGGATCGCGCCTGCCAGGTACAGCACACCCAGTACCAGGGCGATCGCGGGAATCAGCGGAATTGGTTGCAGGGTCGGCGCCAGGTAGGTTGCCCACGAGGGCGGGGCCTCCGGTATCCAGACGGGTCCACTGACCCACGGATCATTCACTGATGTACAACCATCCCAACTTCATGATCTCGCCACAGTCCCGCTTATCTACACTTATGGGTCACATGCGGCACTGGATGTCCCCTGTAGCCCCGAAAAAATGGAAGCAGGCACCTAACGAGCCATGCCAGCAGTCCGTGCCGGACCTCCAACACGGACCAATATCCTATCAGGGAGCGACGAGAGGGCAGTACAAAGACGAGCGGGCAATGAAATAGCGGTAAGCCCCCTCGTCCAACGGGATCAGCGCTATCTCAGCTTGAGGGCAACCACTTCCCCAAGGGGTGAAGTTAGCAGGCGACACGCACGAAGGTCGATCCGGCAAGGTCGGACAAGGGGGTGCTCCATCATGAGGTTCACACCATTCATGCCACTGCTGATGAACTTGCCGCCACCGACATAGATCGCGACGCGACCAGGACGAATCACGAGGTCACTGGGGCGCCGACGACAATGCAGTCCTGAATGGAGCCGATCTGGGAGTAGACCGAAGCCACAAGAGCCGCGCCGACACCGCTAGCGGGAACATTCGGTGCTCCGGGAGTTGCCGGGGGCGAATCGGGGCGACAGCGGCCGACCCCACGCCCCCATTTCTATGGAACTTTCGGATGACGAAGCCGCCATAATTGCGGATGCCGTTAACCGGAAGTTGCAGGCACTTGCGGATGGTAAGACTGCACGGAAGCGTGATCAGGTCCGCGATGCCATCAAGCAAGGATCTGCAAGCGCCGGATCACACCGAAAACGGTAGAGGTGTCGATCGATCGCACTCCAACGGGACTCGATGTGGACGCTGTTCAAGGTGCGGCACTAATTGGTAAACGCTGCATCTTTGGTGAACTACGTGGAAAGGCCGTTTCGACGGTGGCGCTACCGGTTCTCGTGTCCAAGCGCTGCTTCATTGGAGATAAGCGCTGAAACGGACTCCTTGCGAGGATGCTAGAGGAAGTTCCTGCTTGTCAGCCTAAATCGGTTAACTGCTTAGCGACCGGAGGAAATGGATGGTCGTTGCCCTAGCAGGCAATTCAAGGACTGATGCCGTGGTTGCTGACCCCCAGAGTCTCCAATACCTCTCGTCATTCTTACCCCACCGCCTTGAGCGCTTAAGACGGTGGAGTAAAAGCCTGAATCGCCCCGGGTTTGATGGAGGCTCGGTTCACTTGCTTCCGGCCCCGGTGGGGACGTTGGTAAGACTGTAGGCCTCCGTGGACTCGTGCGCCCAATGGTTGTTCTCGAACTCCACCGGTGGGATCAGCCCGATTTCGCCGTGGAGGCGCCGATGGTTGAACCAGTCAATGTATTCAGCGACAGCGATTTCAAGGTCACTGACGGTTTTCCAGCCGCCTTTGGGCCGCATGATCGGGTTGCGGATGCACTCAGCTTTGAAGAGCGAGTTGAATGCCTCGGCCATGGCGTTGTCGTAGGAATCGCCCTTGGATCCAACGGAAGCGACCGCTTCGGCTTCGGCAAGCCGTTCGGTGTAGCGAATCGCACGATATTGCACTCCACGATCGGAATGATGCGTCAGACCCGCAACGCTTTGTCGGGCTCTTTGACGGTTCCAGAACCCCATCTCGAGGGCGTCCAGGGCCAGATCGGTTCGCAGAGAGGTCGATACCTGCCAGCCGACGACGAGGCGGCTGAAGACATCGATGATGAACGCGGCGTAGACCCACCCCGAGTGTGTCCGGATGTAGGTCAGATCCGCCACCCATAACTGGTTCGGGGCTGCAGCAACGAACTGCCGCTCGACCAGGTCCGCCGGCCGCGGTGTTTCCGCGCCCGCGACGAGGGTCGTCTTGCGGGTCTTCTCCCGGCTGATCCCACGCAAGCCGCCGGCTCGCATCAATCGCTCCACGGTGCACCGGGCGACAGGGTGGCCTTCCCTGTTCATCTGCGCCCAGACCTTCCGGGCACCATAAACACCAATATTGTCCTGGTGCACTTTGGTGATGACCGGCATCAGTTCCGCATCCCGCACCGCACGCGCTGAGAGCGGCCGGCTCTTCGCGGCGTAGTAACTGCTCGGGGCGATCTCGACGCCTGCTGAGCGCAGGACCTCGATGACCGGCTCGACCCCGAGTGGTTTGCCCTCCACGACACGATCACGGTGGGCATCAATGTAGCCAGTAACTACTTCAGTTGGCGGTCGAGCTCCGCCGCGGCGAAAAAAGCCGACGCTGTCCGCAGTATCTCGTTGGCCCGCTTCAGTTCCCTGACTTCGCTCTCAAGCTTCGCGATCCGCTCGGCCTCCGCACTCGTGGTGCCCGCCCGAACCCCGTTATCGACCTCAGCCTGTCGAACCCACTTACGCAGCGTCATCGGGTGCATCCCCAATTGCTTCGCTACCCGCTCCACCGCACCAACGCGGGAGTCCGGATCACGCCGCAGCTCGACCGCCATCCGGGTCGCCCGCTGACGCAACTCATCGCTGTACTTCGTCGCCATAACTCTCATCCTCCATGGGTTGAGAGCCTCCACTAAACCCGGGGCGATTCAGCCGGTCGAGCCGTGTTTCTAGGCGGCATATGCCTGTCGCCCGCAGGTATTCGCTGCTAAGTCTTAGCGATCCTGACCGTTCGCTCAGCTCATCCAGTGCGTTTGGTACTCCGAGTGGTGCTTCCACGAGAGAGCCATCAACTCGAGGATTTTGCGCGTGCAGTCCTGCTCCCCCGCGTCTTCCCCTGCCTCTTGGTGGTTCCGGTGGATGCTTTGCACGTGGGCAACCAGACGCTGCTTCGCGACACAGTCCGCAATGACCTTCTGCGGGTTGTGGTTCACAATATGGCACGCTAGCGGGTCCATCAGCAGTTCATGCCCAGCCACGTCCAGTGGCCGATCGACGTCAGCCACGTGCCGGGTTTTGACGTGGGCTCCGAGGATGCCACCGACACCGGGATCGTGCAGTGCCTGATAGTCGAGGTCGTAATCCTCACCCACGCGGGCGAGGACGAAGGCAGCCAACTCGTCCATCCGCCGAGCCTACGGGTGGATGCTGGGACTACGCAGGGAATGAAGACAAGCCGCTACACCTGTCGTCGCATCGTTGCGTTGGGATGGTGAAAGCTCGCCCACTGGCGGACAACTTTGAGCCCGCTCCTGCCGCGCTCCACCCGCACGCAGGTGAATTACCCGCAACATTCCTTCGAACCTATGATCAAATTTCCCAATAAATAGACCTGCCTCGAGTTTCCGATCTGAACGACGATCGCCGGGTATAAGGAGAATTGGCCACGACAGCGCAACCGATCAACATCACCAACCTCTGCTCGCGCTGTGCCGGCCCTTCCGGCTTCTACTCCGGAGCTCGGCTAACCACGACAAGCCGTTCGATGTCCTCAGGCCTGCGCTTTTCCTCGAACAGATTGCCAGCGCTGGTTGGCTCCTTCAACCCGGCCTGCGGCCACCGAGACACCGGCACTGGTCGTTCCGCAACAGCACTTAAGGTTGGCGCTGCTTGACTAAGCCAAGTGGGTCTCGTGCCACCGCACAGATTTCTATCCCCTGTAGAATTGCGGCTGGCGGACAGCCCCTGATCCGCTGGAAAGCTTCGAAAGTGGTGTGTGTGTTTCCTACCCTCAGCCTGGCCGCAGCGACGACACCGTCGGGTGACCCGACATTGAAACCGGGTCTGGACCCGGCGTCGGTGACCCCCGGCACGCTCGGCTTCCTGTCGACTCTTTTCATCGTCGTGCTGGTAATTCTCCTGATTCGAGACATGACCAGGCGCATCCGGCGGGTCCGGTACGCGGCCGAGGTGCAGCAGACCCGGACGCAGCGCGAAATGCAATCCACAAGCGAAAGTCTGCCCGCTGAGTCCGGTGAGAGGCCGGATCCCCTGCCCGGCGCAGACGCTACTGATCCTCCCGTGCCCGGTGGTAAACACGGCCCAAACAACCGCTGAGCCCGGGAGGGAGAAGAGCAACCGCCCGTCGGACCAAGTCGATCCGACTGAACGGTCCCCCGCAACCAACCAACTCAGAAGTGCTTAAAGCCAGCTCACCGCGGTCACCCGCAGGCTCAAGGAAGGCGACGACTGCAAGGACGTCATCACTCAGTTCGCTGCAGTATCCAGGCCCTCGATCAGGCAGAATCCGCTCTCATCGCTGGTGATCTCAAGCAGCACATCGTCTGCTTTGTCCTTACGCCCTGTCTGGCCGGAGCTCGGCGAAACCGTGCGAGGACGCTACGTGCGCGCTGCTCGGGAGAGCGGCGGATCCCGAAGATTAGGCCTCTGAGGCTTTCCAGCGGCGGGCAACCATGAAGGAGCGGATTCCGAGCACTACGTAAACGATCAGCAGGACGAAGGTGATCGTGCTCGTAATCACAGCTGCAGGCCGCTCCGCCTCGCCGGCGAGGAGTGCGCCCAGCTGCATGACGTTCATCGTGGTACCGAGGATTCCAAGCACTGCCACGACCAAAGCGATGTGGACGCCAAGCTTCAGATTCTTCAGTCCGACTATGCCGGAGACCAGGATAACGGCTCCCAGGATGGCCGGAATCAACGCCGTCCAGCTGACGAATGCAGTCGCGATGTACGAGATGAGGCCGAGGACGATGAGGACGCCGCCGAGTCCGATGGTGATGCGAGGCATGCCGCTCCTTGAGCAGAGGGGGGCTGAGAGTTTCTTCTACACAGTGTAGTAGACACCGTGGCCCTGCCAGCGTTGTGGCGAAGTCAAGAAAGCGCTCCTGCGGAGAGCCATGCGCATCTGACTGCACGAGCATCGGCGCATCAGATATCTAAAATGCCCACGTGACAAAGGCCTGCTTACAACAGGTCATTGAGCACCGGGGTAGTAGAACGTTCTTTCATGGTGGACCTAGCACTCCCTTCCTGCATCAGGCAGACCCTCAGCACACCATCTAGCGCTGCCCTTCCTAGTCGAGCCTAGTCTTGCAGCATCAGGCCGCTCTCTAACCTGTAGCCTTGGAGGAAGCAGTCAAGGCCTCTTTTGTGCAGACGCAGCGCACTCAAGACGAGCCTAGTGGCCGGACCCGAAACGACCCGCAGGACCGACAGCTTTGCCGGCCGCTGTGCCCGGCGATCATTCTCGACCGTGCCCCGTCCCGGTATTCAGTGGCAACACTTTGGATTGGAGATTACGATGCAACCCACAACGGGAAAGCTGCTTGCCATCCCCGAGGTTCCGTCGCAGGTCCACAACCCTCCGGTGCCCTACGAGTTTCCCTACGCGGGCCGGTAGTGATGCCGAGGCTGGTGCTCGAACGACCCCTTCAAGTCCTTGTGGCCTTGTTTTTCCCCGTGATCGTTGCAGCTGGTGCGGTCCGGGCTGTGACGTCTTCGTTATTTCTTTGGATCGAATACCACCGCCCCGGTTTCCCCGCAGACAGTTATGGCTTCTCGACCGAGGAGCGCATGGTTTATGGCTCCTACACGCTGAATTATGTTCTGAACTTCGCACCTGCCGAATACCTGGGCGGACTTGTGAACGCCGAGGGAGACAAGCTTTTCCTTGCACGGGAAGTGGGACACATGACGGACGTCAAGGGCGTTCTCTCGGCCTCCTTCCTGATCGGCCTTATCATGTTCATGGTCAGCATCGCGGCATGTGTGTACTTGGCGAGATGTTCAAAAGGAGCGGTCCGCAGTGCCCTGTTCTCTGGAGCGGTGCTCACGTTAGTTCTTATCGTGGCCTTGACTATCTCCGCGATCCTGGGTTGGGAAGCTTTTTTCACGCAAGTCCATGCCTTGTTCTTCGCTGCCGGAACGTGGACCTTTCGTCTGGATGACACGTTGATCAGGCTTTTCCCCGAGCAGTTCTGGACCGACGCGGCTATTTCGGTCGCAGGCATCGTGCTACTCGTCACTACTCTCACCGTCGCTCTCGGCTGGCCTGTCGCGTCCCGTCGCCAGGGCGAAACTGAAGGGCGCCCGGTAGCGCATACAAAATGAACCACTAACTAGGCCGAGCCCTTTCGCGCTTCTCATGTAGTCAGTGGGTATGCGTGGGGACTGAAAATGCTTTTCGAATCGATATTCAGCCCTGTAGACCCACGAGTTAAGGGGCGCCTGAGCGTCTGGTAACACAACATTTTGGGCGCACTGGATAGTTACTGTACCCCTGTCGACACAGACACGGTGCAGCCCAATGGGCACTTACGCACGGTGGGAAATGCCAGTGGTCATGTAGGCGCCACGGGGCGATGGTCGTTTTCTTCAGGTAGCGGGGGTAGGAACCCGGAACCGCCATTTACGATGATCGCGTGAGTCAAATCCTTAGTGCGGACTTGATACGTCTGGAGCATCCAAAGCTTCGGCGTCCGTCCGAGCAGTAGCTTCGGCTTCACGCTCTGCCCGGTCTACCTGAAAAAGTGCCCGCATCACAAGATAGAAAATGGTACCAACGGCTGCCGACGGCAGCAGAACAGCGACGTATTCCATGCCCTAATACTACGGAGCAAGAACCCCCGGAGCAGGAACCCTGCAATGACGGCCCGACGCTGGGGGGGGCGGCGAGCACGGCGGGCATCCCCTTCACGAGCAGCTCACCGAGGCGCTTGGAGCCCGCGGAGTCCTTGGTGGTGAGGTGCAG
>NZ_PJIQ01000022.1 GCF_002929745.1 Arthrobacter sp. B1805 | reverse complement strand
ACACTGGACGACGCCACTCAGCCCTCGGAGGCAACCCCCCGATCAGCCGACTGCAACCAACGTCCTGACCCCGTACAACTAGATGTTGTGGTTTGCCTGTCGTACCTGTCTACATGGATACCTCGACGCAGACCACCACAACCACGCCCGAACCAGCCTCGACCGATGCCCCCGAACCACTCGGCGCACGCCTCGCGCGGGAGAGCCGCGCAGCGCAGGGCCTGCCTCCGGTCATCGCTGACCCACGGGTGCGTGAGCAACTGCAAGCCCTCTGCGGCCTGCCGAAGGCGCGGGGGCGTTAGGCGCGCCAGACGAACTCGACCCGATGTGCGAGAATCCCCGCCCGGTACACCTCACGGCGGGCATGAAACGC
Organism: Arthrobacter sp. B1805; assembly: GCF_002929745.1. Taxonomy (GTDB): domain Bacteria; phylum Actinomycetota; class Actinomycetes; order Actinomycetales; family Micrococcaceae; genus Arthrobacter_D. The sequence goes on along the minus strand of NZ_PJIQ01000022.1, from coordinate 26,312 downwards.
TTCGACGGTCTCATTGCGCCGCCTCGCCGGTGTCGCGCCGTTCATCCCCCTGGGCAGGGCGTGAACGAGGACGGCTTCAAGGACGAGACTGGCGGCCTGGTGCTGCCACATCGGGGTACGGTCGGCCCACTCCTGTGCGACGGTCGTCATATCAATCGACGGGCCAGTGTGCTCCGGCACCGTGGCGGCGTACTCGCGGCGGGTGCGTTCGATGCGTTCGGCGATCCGTGAGCGTTGCCGCACCCACATCGACTTGTCGATCAACCCGTCGTAGTAGTCATCATCGAGCCGGGCGAGGCGTTCCCGGTCGGCATCGAGCGTCGCGGCAAGCCCCACTCGTGCGGCCTGATCCGCGCCCGGAGACTGGCGCTTGGCGGGGTTGAGGGTGATCTGCTCGAACGTCGCGAGCACGGCTTCCTCCACGAGTTTGGTGAGGTCGCCGGAACGGATCGAGCGGTTGCACCCGCCCGGCACCTGTTGCACACACTGATACACCTGGCCGCGATGCAGCATGGCGCGTCCGCAGGTCGAGCAGCGGATCAGACCCGAGAACGGATACAGCCGTTTCGCCGCCCCACTGCCGGGCTGATGGAAGTTTCGGGCCTGCTTGCGGGCATCGAGCACATCGGAGACCTGCTGCCAGGTGTCCTCGTCCAAGATCGCGGGCCACGCGGCGGTCGTCTGCATCAGGGAGGTTTTCGACCGGGTGCCGTCCGGCAACAACGGTCGATACTCCCGTACCCCCTTGATCGAGGGGTTGCGCAGCACCAGTTTGAGTGTCCGATCCGACCACCGGCACCCGTGCGTCGTACGGATACCCCGCCGGTTCCAGTCGGTGAGAATCCGGTACAACGTCTCTCCGGCCAGCACCCGCCGCGCGGCTTCCCGCACCAACTCGGCAGCCTCGGGGTCGATCACGAGCGTGTGGTTCTCGGCGCGGTAGCCGAACGGCACCTGCCCACCATGCCAAGTGCCCTCGATGGCCTGCTGCTTCGCCGCCCGAGCGACACGGCGGGCGGTGTCGGCTGAGGACTTGTTCGCCATCGCGACCAGCACCCGCGCCATCGCCACATCAGAATCCGTATCCAACCTCAGCGAGCCGGTCACGGAGCGGACGCTGAAGCCGTTGAGTACCTTGGCGTCGATCAGGTCTTCCAAGTCTCTCGGGTCGCGCACCGCCCGATCCAGGTCGTAGGCGATCATCACCCCGGCGCGCTGCTCGCTGAGGTGCTTCAACATCGCGCGGAACTCCGGGCGCACCACGCGCCGCACCCGCTCACCCGTCGGGAGTGTGATCGTGCGCTGCTTGAACGCCGACGTGTCGTTCTCCCGGTACACCTGGGCGACTTCCCACCCGTGCGCTGCCGCATACGCCCGGCAGTCAGCTTCCTGCCGGTCAACACCGCGCTCGGTGCCCTCGGGATCATCACTGATCCGCACATACACCACCGCCCGCAACGACGGCGACGCCTGCGCCGTCGCCTGGTCGTTCGGCTCATTGCCTGCGGTTCGTTCCTGCTGATCGTGGCTCATCTCAGCCACCGCCTTCCTAGCTCTCATCGAGAGGTAGGTGCGTTTACAGAACCTCGGCTAGCCGAGGTTCAGCCACTTGCCGGTCAGCATGCCGGCGGCGAAGACCACCAGGAAATAGACGAGTAGCGGCAGGGCGATGCGGGCGACGTCGAGGGGACGGGCGGTGATGGTTTCGCCCTGCAGTGCGAAGAGCAGCACAATCGTGAACAGCAGCCCGTACAGCGCCCAAGGGCCGAGCTTTGGCAGGAGCGTGTTCTCGTACCAGTGCCTGCCCTTGGCCTTCTCGCCGATCGTCCGGGTCAGGAATCCGGCCAACAATGGTATGCCCAGGAAGATCAGGACCGAGACCGTGATGGCCCAGAAGGAGAAGTCCGCACTGGTGGTGGATAGGCCCAACCAAGCCGGTAGGACCTGAAGATAGAACCAGCCGAGCGCACCGAACGCGATGACCTGGAAGACGGAGTTGATGAAGACGAGCACCGCCGCAGCCTCGCGGTCGCCGCAGGCCAGGTCGTTCCAGATCATCACCATCGCGATGCAGCGGGCAAGACCGACGATGATCAGGCCGGTACGGTACTCCGGCAGATCCGGCAGGAAGATCCACGCCAGGGCGAACATGAACGCCGGTGCGGCAAGCCAGTTGATCACCAGCGACGCGATCATGAGCTTCCGGTCAGCCACTACCCTGTGAGTCTGGTCGTAGCGGACCTTCGCCAGCACCGGATACATCATCACCAGCAACCCGATCGCGATCGGCAAGGACACCTCACCGACCTTCACCGCCTCGAGGGCAGTGTTCAATCCCGGGATCAGTGACCCAAGGAGGAGGCCGAGGACCATGGCAGCGATGATCCACACCGGAAGAAAACGGTCGAGGGTGGACAGCTTGCCAACGACGGCGGCGTCAGCGCCAGGGGACGGCAGGGGGTCGGTCTGAATACTCACGGAGCTCCTGGGAAGCAGATAAATTGATAGGAATCGATATGAATACCACCAGCTATATCGATCATTGTCAATCCATGTGCATAATGGGTCCTATGAACACTGCGCAAACACTCGAACCCACACAGGATGCTTCCTGCTGCCTCCCCTCCGAGCAGCCAGCAATCAGTGTCGAAGACGCGCAGCAGCGGGCCCTCATGTTCAAGGCGCTGGCGGACCCGAACCGGCTACGGTTGCTGTCCATCGTCAAGGCAGGCGAATCCGGAGAGTCCTGTGTGTGCGACCTGACCGAGCCTCTGGACCTTGGGCAGCCGACGGTGTCACATCATCTGAAGATCCTCGTCGAAGCCGGCCTGCTGCACCGCGAAAAACGCGGTACCTGGGCCTACTACTCGATTATTCCCGGCGCCCTCGACAAAGCGGCGGGACTCATCACCACGCTGTAGGCAAAGAACCGCAGTCCGAATTTTGAGTGTTCCTCACCTCATATGATCTGCGCCGGATTTGTCTATAGGAACATCTCCCCGGAGTAGTTGATTAGATCCGCCCGCTTACCCGGCGATGTTGTTGAGGGCTCGTTTGAGTCGTTCGTCGGCGTCGTTTGCGACGTCGCGGATGGCGTCGGAGTCGCTGACCTGGACCATGGTTTGGGGGTCGATTGTTTCGATGGTTGTTGTGGTGTCTTCGGGGGCGCGTCGTACGACGACGTTGCAGGGTAGGAGGGCACCGAGTTGGGGTTCTGCGGTGATGCCGCGTTGCGCCAGTTGTGGGTTGCAGGCGCCGAGGATGATGTAGTCCCCGACCGCGTCCCCGGCTTCCTGTCCGAGTTTCTTGGTGAAGGTGGCGCGGACGTCGATTTCAGTAAGGACGCCGAAGCCCTCCTGTGAGAGCGCATCCCTGGTGCGCTCGACAGCGTCTTTCCAGGGGAGGCTGGAGGTGATGGAGTGTGTGTAGGCCATGAGTTTCTCCTGGGCGGTTGAGATGGATGGGGGTTACCGGTTCATGGGCAGGGCAGCTTTTTCGGCGTCGTCGAACATGCCGTCGATGTGAACGACGTTCTTGCCGGCCCGTTGCAGCAGGCTCGCGGCGACTGATGCCCGGTAGCCCGATCCGCAGTGTACCCACAGCCTCCGATCGGGCACTTCGTCTATGCGGCGCAGCAGTTCGTGGAGGGGAACGTTGATCGCTCCTTCGATGTGCTGTGTGTCGTATTCGTCGGTGCGGCGCACGTCGAGGATGACGTCTTCCTGCTCTGAGAGGTCCGCGCGGACCTCTTCCCAGCCCACACTCGGGTAGGAGTTCCGGACGGCGTTGGGGGCAAGAGCTGTCGGGTCGGAGCCGAGGGCCACATCGGGTTGATCGATGCCGATTCGGGAGAGATCACGGATCGCGTTTTCAACGTCGTCGCGTTCACCGACGAGCGTGAGCTGCCGGTCCCACGGCAGGACCCAGCCGAGGAATGTGGTGAAGTTCGAGCCGTCGCCGTATTCGAAGCTGGCACTGCCGTGGAGGTGGTCGCGTGCGAAGGCAATCCTGTTGCGCAGGTCGATCACCCATTCGCCGTGTTCGAGTCTGGCGGTGAGGTCTTCGGCGTTCAGTGGATGGGGGACGTCGAGATGGGCCGGACCCGGACCAGCGGTGTTCGCCGGTCCCATGTGGGCGTAGTAGGACGGGTAGGCGCTGAGGTTGTCGATCAGCTCCTGGACGAAGTGGTTTTCGTCCTGGTCCGTGAGGGCGTGGTTGCTCTGGACTTGTTCGCCGATGGTTGAGGAGTCGGCTCCGCTGGCTGGGCCGGAGGAGCAGAAGGATCCAAAGCCGTGGGTTGGGTAGAGGCCGGCCTCCGGGGTTGTTTCCTCCACCAGACGCCGCACTGAAGCGTATTGGGCGTGGGTCAGCGGTACCGTGTCATCGCCGCTGACAAGGTCGGTCCTGCCAACGGATCCGTAGAGCAGGCTCCCGCCGGAGAACACAGCCTGCCGGTCCTCGTGTGTGACGACGTAGGAGAGGTGGTGGTGGGTGTGCCCTGGGGTAGCGACTGCCCGCAGGGTCATTTTCCCGATTTGCAGGGTTTGCCCGTCGGAGATCGGGGTGCGGTCGAAGTTGACCTGGTCGGCGGAGTTGACCAGGTATGCGGCGTGATGGTCTTTGGCCAGCTGCAGTCCGCCGGTGACGTAGTCGTTGTGGATGTGGGTTTCTGCGACGTGGGTGATCTGGACGCCGGCGTTCGCGGCTTCTTTCTCCACCCGGTCGGTGTCACGCTGCGGATCGATCACCAGGGCCACTTGCCCATCGTGGATCAGGTAGCTGCGGTCCCCGAGCGGCGCGGTTTCAATCGTGATGACGTCCATGCCGGATTCCTCCTTGAATGCCTCGTTTGATGCAAACCACCGTACCCGCGGGCCCGTTGACCGGGCCAGCAGCCGGGCCCGCCCTATCGGGACCAGCTGAGCGCGGTGGTTTGTGGGTGTCAGGAGCGGTTTTGTTCCTGCTGGGCGATGTCGGCGCGGACGGCGTCCATGTCGATGTCCTTCACGGCGCTGATCACCTGTTCAAGTGCCGGAGCCGGTAACGCACCGGGCTGGGAGAAGACGAGGACTCCGTCACGGAAGGCCATCAGGGTGGGAATGGAGGTGATGTTCGCAGCGCCGGCAAGTGCCTGTTCTGCTTCGGTATCGACCTTGCCGAATACGATGTCCGGGTGCTTCTGTGAGGCGGCTTCGAAGGTCGGGGCGAATGAGCGGCAGGGTCCGCACCAGGCGGCCCAGAAGTCGACCAGCATGATCGAGCTGCTTTGAAGGGTTCCGGCGAAGTTTTGTTCGGTGAGGTTGAGAGTGCTCATGGCAATGACTCCTTGGCTTTTCAGATGTTCAGTGTGCTTCGGCGGTGCGCCGGTTTAGGGGTGTGCGTAGGGGGCAGCGTGGCAGGAAGAACCAGCACGCTGCGGCGGCGACCGCAAGGACACCTGCGGTGACTGCGAGGGCGGTTCCCCACAGGGTGGGGAGTTCCTGGACGAGGACGAAGACGCCCATGACGAGGACGAAGATTCCGAAACCCTTCCGGAGGGCTGCTTCGGGGATACGTCCTGCCAGGCGGGAGCCGATGAGGGATCCCAGCACGGCGGCTGCTGTGACGGCGGCGACGAGGCCCCAGTCCAGGGTGACAGTGGTGAGGTAGCCGGCGAGCCCGGCGAAGGATTTCATGGCGATCACCACGAGGGAGGTCCCGACGGCGATGGGCATCGACAGGCCGCCGAGCAGGGCCAAGGCGGGGACGACGAGGAACCCGCCGCCTGCGCCGACGAGGCCTGTGACCAGGCCGACGATGAGGCCTTCGACGATGACCTTGACTATGGGTAGTTCCCCATCGTGCGTGGTGGCGGTCTTGGTCTTGTTTTTACGGCCGCGGATCATGGCGATGGAGGTGGCGACCATCATGAGGGCGAAGGCGATCATGAGGATGGTCCCGGGGATGTGTCCGCCGAGGAGTCCGCCGCCGAAGGCGCCGGCCATTCCGGCTGCCCCGAAGATGAGACCGGTGCGCCATTTCACCCGGCCTTTGCGGGCATGGTCGACGACGCTGACCGCGGAGGTCACACCGACGACGAAGAGGGAGGCGGCGATTGCTTCCTTGGCGTCGAGACCGGCGACGTAGGTGAGGATCGGTACGGTCAGGATGGATCCGCCGCCGCCGAGCAGGCCGAGCGAAAGACCGATCACTACGGAGAGCAGTACGGTCGCGAGCAAAACAACGCTCATGAGGGTGTCCTTTCAGGCAGCCAGGCAAGCAGGCAGGCAGGTTGGTGCGGGTCAGCGCGTCGTGGGAAAGCCTTCGCCCTGCCAATCGAGCATGCCGCCGCCCATGGTGTCCGCGGTGTAGCCGGCGGTGGTCAGTGCGTCGGCGACCCGGGCGCTGCGGTTGCCGCTGCGGCACACGACGATGACCGGACGGGTCTTGTCCAGTTCATCCAGGCGGGACATCAGCTGCCCCATCGGGATGTGCAGGGCACCGGGGATCATGCCCTCGGCGACCTCAAAGTCTTCGCGGACGTCAAGGATCTGGTCCTGGTCCCGGCGTGCGTTCGCATCGTGAATGGTGATTTCAGCCATGATGTGTTCCTTCTCCTGTCGGGTCGGGGATGTGGTTCAGGGATGGTGCCGTGTGCCCTGCCCGATGGGGGACGGGCAGGGCACACGGAGTCTTTGTTAGTTGCCGGCCGGGATCTGGTTGATCGCTGCGGCGGCGGTGGGTTCGCTGGCGGTCTTGTTCCACGGCATTTTCGACAGGGCGTTGCCCATGGCGCAGGTGTTGGTCGCCGCCGAGAACGTCAGCCCGGTGCCGATCGCCCCGGCCAGCAGGCGGAGCTTGGGTGAGACGAGCTTGCCGGCCAGCAGCCCCGCGATCACGAGGGATCCTGCGGTCAGGCGCACCTGGCGTTCCAGATCCCAGCGCTGGGCGCCGCGGACTACATCACCGCCGGCAGCGGCGAAACCGGGCACGCCGCCGGTGAGGACCTGGGCAGTGCTGATACCCGCTCCGCCGAGGCGCTGGCGTGCCTGCTCGGCGCGGACGCCGGACTGGCAGACCAACACAACCCGTTGTCCGAGCCGTTCGGCGAGCTCAGCGGTGTGCTCGGAGAGCAGTGGAAGTGGAACGTTGTAGGAGCCTCGGATGTGCATGGTCTCGAATTCAGCGGCAGAGCGAACGTCAACGATGATCAGGTCCTCATGCTGGCTGATCCACTCACGCAGGGTTTTAGGATCCAGGGCGGTCACGGTGGAGGTGTTGGAAGCCAAAGGTTTCCCTTTCGAATTTTCAGTGGGTTGAACTGTCAGCATCAATCCTGCCACATACCCCCTGGGGTATGCAACAAACCCTAGGGGGTATACACTTGGGGTAGTCATTTTCGTCTTCCAGGAGGATTTTGTGCAGCTCGATACCACTGAACTCACGCCGGTGATCAACCGGCTCAAGCGCGCCACCGGACAGCTCACGGCGGTCACCCGGATGTTGGAGGAAGGCCGGGACTGCAAGGACGTCGTCACCCAGTTGGCGGCCGTCTCGAAAGCGTTGGACCGTGCCGGGTTCGCAATCATTTCCTCGGGCCTGGAGCAGTGCATGGCCGAAGGCGGCAACGCCATGGACAAGAAAGACCTCGAGAAGCTTTTCCTTGCACTGGCCTGAACGACCATTCGATAAGGGGCGTCATGTGGGAACTCCGCATGACGCCCCTGTCGTTCTGCTGCCCTGTGATCGGACGGCAGCGTGCGCCTAGCTTGACTGGGACGGCGCCGGCGGGTGGGTTTCATACATGCGGACTGCGACGATGAGGGCTGCGATGGCGCTGAGGGCCGCGGCGGCCCATACTGCTGCGTGCAGGCCAGCGAGGTCTGCGACTACTCCGCCCACAACAGCCCCGAAGGCGTAGCCAAGGTCGCGCCAGAGCCGGTAGATCCCTACCGCGCGTCCCCTCCATGCTGGTTCTGCGACATCGCCGATGGCTGCCAGCAGTGTCGGATACACCATGGCAGTGCCCGCGCCCAGCAGTATGGTTCCAGTTGCCCAGCCCAGGAAGGTTTCGGCGAGGGCGATGACGCTCAGCGCTGCAGCCTGCAGGCCCATGCCGGTGGTGATGAGGCGTTTGCGGCCGTAGCGGTCGGAGAGGGCACCGGTCACGAGTTGGCCGACGCCCCAGACGCCGGGGTAGAGGGCGAAGAGGAGTCCTATCTGTCCCAATGAGAGGTCGGCTGTTGCGAATAGAAGCGGGAACAGGCCCCAGGCGAGGCCGAAGTTGAGGTTGTTGACCAACCCGGCCTGACTGGCTGAAGCCAGGGCGGGTTCGCGCCAGGTACTCAAGGCGAGAACATGCCAGCTGCCCGGTGCTGTCGCTACGTGCAGGGGTAAGGGCTGGTTCGTCTGTTGGCGTTGTTCGAGGGCGGCGTGGCCTTGGGTTTCTTTTACGAGCAGTGTTGAGAGCGTCAATCCGAGAGCCACGTAGGCTGCTCCGAGTAGGAATGGTGCCGGCCGCAGGCCGTAGGTGGCGGCAAGATGTCCGGCCAGCAGGGACGTGATGGCAACGGCGCCGTAGCCGGCGGCTTCATTCAGTCCCATGGCGAGGCCGCGTTTTTCGGGGCCCACCAGGTCGATTTTCATGACGACGGTGGTTGACCAGGTCAGGCCCTGGTTGATGCCGAGCAGAACGTTCGCCGCGACCACCCATCCCCAGTCCGGGGCCAGGATGAGCATCACGGGGACCGGTACGGCGAAGAGCCAGCCGATCAGGAGCACGGGTTTACGTCCGATGCGGTCGACGAGGATTCCGGCGGTGTAATTGCTGGCTGCCTTGGTGATTCCAAAGGCGGCAATATAGGTGAAAATGACCGTGTATCCGGTCAGGCCGAAGTCTTCGGCGGCGAGCAGGGGCAGCACGGTTTGCTGCTGGCCGACTACACCTCCAACGAGTGCGTTCACTGCGACCAGCAGACTGAACTGCGCGGCGTTTGCTCTCAGGCCGAGTTGGGCCGTGCCGGCCAGTTCATTGCGAGTCACGAGGTGCTCCGAGGTTGTCGGGGTGGGCACGGCAATGGGTCCGCGCGTGAAGCAGCGGACCCATTGCCTGTCGGTGGAGTCAGCCTGTTAGCTGACCGAGGTTGATTCCTGAGAGGCGTTCCACGCTGCCCAGCCTGCGTAGCTGCCGTCGAGTTCGACGACGTCGTGCCCGGCGCGGCGCAGGGCGCTGGCCGCGACGGAGTTCCGGACCCCGCTCTGGCAGAAGGTAACGATCGTGCCCTCGGAGGGGAGCTGGTCCTGGTGCCAGAGCACCCGGCCGGCGCTGAGCTGTTCAGAACCCGGGATGCTGCCGGCGGCGTGTTCGGTTTTGTTCCGCACGTCGAGCAGCAGCGCTGCGCCGAAGTCCTCGAGGTCGCCGGGGGCGAGCACCTTCGGTGTGGTGATCGGCAGCCCGTCCAGGGTCGGGGTGAAACCGGTGACGTTGTCGATGCCGACACGTACCAGGTGATCCCACATGTCCTGGGCCGCTTCCTGGTCCGGGGCCAGCAGGACCAGCGGCCGGTCGTCGGTTTCCGGGTCGTACGCCCAGGCGCCGAAGCTGGCCATCTTGGTGCCGGCGGGGATGTTCAAGGCCCCGGTCACTGTTCCCTGGTGCACCTGATCGTTCGAGCGGGTGTCAACAAAGGTCACGCGGTCTTCCGTCAGGTCGCCGGCAAGTGCTTGATTATCCAGTTGCGGCAGGTCGCCACGGGGCCCCATCACGTCCGGGCCGAGACGGTTCTGCCGCTTCATCCGACCGAAGTAGGCGTGGGCATCGGGCTGTCCGTCGAGGAGTTCGCGGACGAAGCCTTCCTCGTCATTGGCTGCAAGGTACGGGCCCCACCATGCGTACAGGCGCTCGTAACCCACCGTCGTGGACGGGATTGCGCCCAATGCCTTGCCGCAGGCGCTACCCGAACCGTGGCCCGGGTAGACCTGCACATGATCAGGCAGGGTCAGAAACTTCTCCCGCAGGCTCGCGAAGAGCTGCTTCGCACCGACAAAACGGGTATCCAGCCCGCCGGCAGCCTCATCCAACAGGTCAGGCCGGCCCAGGTCGCCCGAGAAGACGAAGTCACCGGAGAGGAGGTAGCCGGGCTGGTCGCTGAACGCGCCGTCGGTGATCAGGAAGGCAAGGTGCTCGGGCGTATGCCCGGGAGTGTGCACCGCCTTGATCGTGATATTGCCGGACGTGATGGTGCTGCCGTCGTAGAGCCGCTCGGCGTCAAAACCGTACTGCCAGTCATTCCCACCCTCACCGGAAACGTACATGTCCGCCCCGGTCGCTTCCGCCAGTTCCCGCGTGCCTGAGAGGTAATCGGCGTGGATGTGGGTCTCGGTCACCGCAACAATCTTCATACCGTTGGCCGCAGCCAGCTCCTGGTACGTGGCTATATCGCGGCGGGCATCGACCACCACGGCTTCGCCCTTGGTCTGGCAGCCGATGAAGTAGCTCGCCTGGGCCAGGTCCTCGTCATAAATACGCTCAAGAAGCATGATCTTCCTTCCGATAGTCCGTTTCGATACCCGTGGGGGTATCGCTCTGGGATCAACAGTAATACCGAGGGGGGTATTCGCACAAGTGCCTGAGGAGTGGGGGTTAGATACCCTATGGGGTATCGTTAAGGAAGCTGATTCAACGGAAAGGGAACCTCAGATGTGTCGGACAACCACCTGCATGTATTGCCGCAAGACCACCTGGAGCGGATGCGGAAACCACGTCGACCAGGTCATGCGAGGCGTACCCAACAGTGAGCGCTGCACCTGCGCCACGGTCAACGGGCGCACCACCACAAAGGAAAAGGGTTCCGGAGCCGGTAACTGGCTGAGTCGACTGTTCGGACGCTCAGCATGAGCGCGACACCTGAATCCAGGGTGCTGGTCCTGCATCTGGCCGGGCCGGGGCACGAGCCCTTCCCGGACCTTGCCATGGCCATGCGGGTCGCCGGGAACGCCGCAGCGGAGCTGCCCGACGTGGAAATCGAAATTCTCGTCCAGGGGCCGAGCGTCGGTCAGCTCATCGGAGACAAGGCGATCGCAGAGGTTCCGGAACCCTCAGTATCGGTCTATGCCTGCGGGAACAGCCTCCGGTCCGCCGGGATCGACCCTTCCGCCCTGCCTTCAGGGGTGAAAGTGATCCCCGCGGCCGTCGCGCACATCGCCCACCGTCAGTTCGACGGCGCGGCTTACCTTCGGGTGTAAGCATGGTTCGGGCTGCCGATGGCTAGGGCAGCGTTTACGTTCCCTCATGTCGCAGGTTTCGTTTCATACAGGGTGTGTTCGCGGTAGGTGTTCACGCGTCTGGCGCAGTGACTCCGTCTCACAAGCCATCTCCGGGCAATGACGTAGTGTCATACCACGGCAATGTTCGCACATAGCAGTCGAGGCATTCATGGACACTCACCAGCCGTCGTCTTCCCCCACCAGGCTTTCTGCCTCCGGCGGGACCGGCGCGCCGTTGTGGAAGAAGGTCAGTGCCGACCTGATGGAGGAAATTCATAACGGCGTTTTTGCTTCGGGCTTCCCGGGGGAGGTGGAGCTGGCCAAACGGTACGGCGTGAGCAGGGGGACGATTCGGGCTGCGTTGCGTCCGTTGCGTGAGGCTGGGCATATCACTGCCCAGCCTGGGCGTAAGCCTGTCGTGGTAGCGGGCAGCAGCACCGCCTACGGCCCGATCTACAGCATCTTGGCTTCCATCCGGGAGTCCGGTATGAACCACTCCAGCATTGTGCTGGCGCAGCATCTCACCCGGGATCCTTTCATTGCCGAGCACATCTCCCTGGACGCAGACACGGAGTTTTTCCACCTCTCCCGTGTGCGGTTGGCCGATGGGAAACCTCTGGGGCTGGACCAGGTATGGCTCCCGGGACGGGTGGCCGCGAAATTGCTGGAAGCCGACTTTTCCCAGGCCGCCCTGTATGAGGAATTGGACCGTCGTTGTGGCATAGTGCTCGACGGCGGTACGGAGCAACTCACCGCCGTCTCCGCCTCCGCGGATCAGGCTGCCCTCCTGAACTGTGACGAAGGTGAGCCGCTGCTGCTCATTGAACGCTCAGGGTGCTACCGCGCCCAGACCGTGGAGTTCCGCCGCAGCTACATCCTGGGCGAAAGAATGGCCATAGCGACATCATTCGGATGCAAGGCCGATCCGAACCGTGCAGCCGGCCGAAGGATCCTGTCCGGCCTTGCACAGTAATCAGCCGTTGACCGGCTGCCCGGCAGCCGGTGCTGCTGGGATGAGGCAGCGGTCTTCTGATGTTGCTCGTTTATGGAAGGCCCACGCGAGCAGGGCCACGGAAACGGCAGCCAGGAATGGTTGGATGGGTTCGAAGTATTGCATCGCACCGGAGGTCCCCAAGGCCAGCAGCACAAGCTTGTTGCAGACCGGGCATCCGACCGCGAAGAACGATACTACTGTCCCGGCTGCTCCCAGCCGGCAGTGCGGGTTTTCCTTGATGCTTTGCTCACGTGCGACGTAGGTCGCGGTAACCAAGCCGGTCAGGCCAGCCGTGAGGGCCAGGGCAGGAAAGGACCACCACGTCGGTGGAACCTCACGGGTGAACAACGGGGTATCGATCAAATCTGTAGGGACTGCCACGACCAAGTAGGTCAGGATTGCGACACCGGTGGCGGCGAACCATCGCCGGACGGGCCATTGCGCCAAAGCTGAAGCCAGTGAATTGCGGGCTCTTACACTACGGACGCTGTTCGTCATTGAACGCTCTCTTCTTCGTGATCGTTGGATGGTGGGCGGTCGGTTCCGCCTGGCTTGGGGCGTCGCCGGATTCTCCAGTTGAGGACGGCAGCCAGCGCCAACAGTGCAGCAGCGGCGACCATGAACGCGGTGTTGGGTAGAGCCGAAGCTGCTCCGCTGGCGGCCGACTCAAGGCGGAACTGATCGGATACGGTGAGCAACCCGCCAAGGCCCGCGGTGCCGTCGGTGGCCAGCAGCAGTATTCCTATTCCGATGGAAAGGCTGCCGGAAATGATCATCACCACTGAATTGGACCATCGGCCCACCGTGACCGGCCGGGGCCGTAGCCAGCGCCGCCCGGAAATCCCCAGCCGATCCCAGAAGAGCGCCAACACAAACAGCGGCAGCGCCATTCCGAGCGCATACACTGCCAGCAACACCGCGCCATACACGGGATTGCTTCCTACTGCGGCCACCGTCAGGACTGAACCCAGAATGGGTCCGGTGCAGGCACCGGCCACCCCGTAGACGGTACCGAGAACAAAGACGGACAATCGTGAACCTTCTCCCCGGGCACCGCTGCGGAACCACGCGGGTAGGCGGATTCCGAGCAGCTGGATCAGGCCCAGGACGATGACCAGGCTTGCAGCGGTGGCAATGAGGGCAGTGCGATGCTGGGTCAGCAGGGACCCGAGCGCGCCGGCAAAGATACCCATCGGAACGAGGGTTGCAAGCAGTCCCAGGTAGAACAGCCCGGTCCTGGCCACAAGCCTGGTGGCAGTGGTGAAGGCGTACGCGAAGAAGGCCGGCAGCAGAAGGGCCGAACACGGGCTCAACAGACTCAGCAGGCCACCGATGAAGGCTCCGGCGTAACCGATGACCATTTACCGTTGACCCGCTTCTTTGAGCTCACCTTCGATGGCCTGCTCGAACGCGGCCAGGGGCTGGGCCCCGATCAAGGGTGTGTCATTGACCAGGAAGGTTGGGGTTCCAGTGGCGCCAAGGGATGCAGCTTCTCGTGCATCGTTGGTGACCGCTGCGGCAAGTTCTTCCGATTGCAGGTCGTTCCGGAACTTCTCCAGGTCCGGTACCCCGGCTTCCTGCGCCAGTTCGAGTAACCGTTCTTCCGGTAGGTCGATATGGCCACGTTTGGGTGCTTCGGCAAAGACCGCCTTGTTGAACTCCCAGAACCGACCCTGCTCACCGGCCGCCCGCCCTGCGACCGCTGCGGTGAAGGACTGTTCACCGAAGACCGGTAAGTCTCGCCATTCAATACGCAGTTCACCGCTTTCCACGTATTTCTCCACCAGCGGTGGCAGGGTCTCCCGGGAGAACAAGCCGCAGAACGGGCAGCGGTAATCCGCGTACTCGATCAGGACCACGGGGGCATCCACCTCGCCGAGCGCGGTCGGATCACCAGCGGCCCGCCGTGACAAATCCAGAGGCTCTTCAGCTGCACTTTGCCCGGGAGAAGTTGTGGTGCTTGCCTCCTGTGAAGCACCACCGCGGGAAGCGATTATGCCTATCAGCAGGATCAGAAGAACCGAGACGGCAACCGCGATGGACACCACCAGGGCGCGCCTGCTCGACCGCTCGGGTGCGGGGGAATGGGAGGACGACACTTCAACTCCTTGAACGGACTACACACAGAACCGCACAGGCGTCTGTGTATGCGGAGGCGGACCTGCAGACTGCAGGGCTCGCCCAGATGCATGACTTGTCAGGTGCAGGACCTAAGGGGCTGGGGGGTGCCAAGCCCGCACCGCCGAGCGACGACCCCGATTTCGGATTGCGGCATGTGTGCTCGGTTGCCGGGAAGGTCCCGCTGCTTCCCGGGTCCGGTTTATTTTCCGCCAGGGCCCTGCCACAGCGCAGCCATGGCAGGGCCCGTGAGCCGGAAGGCTAGGCGTTCACCCGGTAGTAAACCGGACCGGATCCGACATCGACGCTTTCGATGACAGTCTGGTTGCCATTCCAGCCGCTGTGAATCGCCTGGCCGTTCCCGATGTAGACGGCATTATGCGAAAAGCCCATGCCGCCATCGGCGTAGTAGATGAAGTCGCCCGGCTGCGGGTTTGAGACGGGTGTCGCATAGGCCATCAGCGACTCGGGGGACTCGTCCCCGACGCCCGGGATCCCGGCGGCGCGCAACGCAACCTCGCCCAGAACAGTGCAGTCCTGAACTGCTCCCAGCTGGGCGCGCGCTGCTGCGAGGATCGCCTGGTTGGTCGACGAGGACGCCGACTCCTCCCGGCTGGTGTCCGGCACCGCGGAAGACGATTCTCCTGCTGACCCGATCGAGCCAGCCAACGTCATCAGCCGGGGGGCCGCTGCCGGAGCTGCTGCCGGACCAGCAGCCGGGGCGGTGAGGTTGATGCGATCGCCGGGGTAAATCACGGACTCCAAGGACAGGCCGTTCAACGACAGAAGGGCCGACAGGTCGATACCGTGTTGCGCCGCGATCTGTCCCAGGGTGTCCCCGGACTGCACCGTGTAAGACGAACCTGCTTGTGCGCTCCAAGTCTGGACCGCCGTGACATCCGCAGCGGGGGCGGAGGATATTGCTCCCGCCTGTGCCGGTACCGCACTTCCGAGAAGCATTCCAGCGCCGACGACGACGACTGCGGCCTGTCGCGGACGAGAATGCTGGGATCCGGGGGTGGTGCCCCACATTTTTGCCAACGGACTGGTGGTGTCCGCACGGTGGCGGGCATGAGTGTTCTTCAATGACACGAAAGTAGCCTCTCCCGATACCTGCGAGGTTAGCTGTCGGATTCGGGTGGGAGTCACCCGGTCATCCGATACGGGTATCGGACGACTTAACCCCAAGAGTTCAGATGGAACCCAAAAGTGGTTCCCCCGCCCCTGCCACAGTGTTCTTACTGGGAACCTCAGCGAGCGGCAGAGTTCGGTAACAAGCTGAGGACGCCGCGAAGACGCGCGACGCACCTCCAATGTACAGAGAAATGTCTCAAATGTATAAACATTTGCAACGCGGGGATTCTCTCAAGCGCGAACCTGATCGCCAGCGTCGCTCAGCGCTTGGTCCGCACAGTTTGGTGTGCACGAGCGTTCCTCGCCCGTTGGCTGCCAGCAGTGGGATCGGCAGATTGCGGCGCATCGGACTGCGGTCGTCCTGGTGCATGCTACCGTCGGATTTTGAAATGTTCGAACATATTCGAGGGCGCACGGCGCTCAGCATCTCACTGATCGCGCTATTGGCTGTGACGGGGTGCCTTCCCGGCACTGAGCGGACTGGTGCCCGACGCGTCGACATAGGTGAACCGCCGACGACTGCGTCTCAGGCAGTCGTCGACAATCGGCTGTTCCCGGGATTCGAACCCGCTTTTGAGGTGAAAATCGACAGTACGCCGTTTGTAGTAGGGGGCACCTTCGTCGGTTCGGTTTTCCCCCGGGACGGGGACTCCCAGCTGAGTTTTTACGGCTTCAACGCGACCGGCACCATCTGGCGGGTGGATACCAACCCCTCCTGTGTGGGGACAGTGGCAACACGGGTCGGAGACGAAGCGGCGATCGTCATCTTGGACTCCGACGCCAGTCAGAACCGTCAGGGCGGCGTGAGCATTACTGTGGCTACCGCCTTTTCCGCCGCGGACGCGAAACCGCTATGGGGGCCGACGGAGGTTCCAGGCCCGTCCCCGGGAAGCGGACTGATCTTCGCAAACACGCCCAAGGCGCTCACGAACGAGCGCACACCGGCCACGCTGTTGGACGCCGCATCCGGCGTAGTCGTCGGCGAACCGGCCGGAATGGCCCTTTACGAGCACCACGGCACCGCCCTGCAGGGCACCGCAGAAAGTTTCACTGCTATCGACACCAGCTCGGGCGACACGCTTTGGAGCTCAACCCAGCTCAGTCCAGGATTCATCGACGTCAACGCAGGGAGCACCGTCCGATACGATGGCGATTACGGGCCGTCAACTGGAAACATCCTGATCCTGAACTGGACTGATTCCGCAGGGCAGAGAGTTGCCGTACTTCACGATTTCAGGACCGGTGCGGCACTGGGCCAGGTGGATGGAATCCCCTCCGGTGAGGCCACGATCGATGACGCCACCCAAACCGTCCTCTTGACTTCCCAACGGGCCAACGGTGCATACCGCATCACCGCAGTACGTGCAGGAAAGGGTGTGATCTGGACCAAAGACTCCGATAGCCCAGCTGCCACAACAGCCGCCGGTGCAGGAGTGGCCTATGCGCGGGTAGACGGCCAATCCGTCAAAATCGATCTCCAATCGGGCAAGACACTGACCTCGGGCGAGTATGCCCTTCCCATAGCCGTGCTTCCCGACGGGACAGCTCTCTTCCCCACAAACCAAGACGGGACATACGCGGTTGCGCACACCGCCGGAAGTCCATAGGTCTTCCGCGCGAAGATCAGCCGTACAAGCGAGAATTCCAGGCACCGATCCATATTGCCGATTTGTCTATAGGAACATCTCCTCCGGCCGCCGCTTCACACGCTGACGCGACCAAGCCAGCTTGCTAGGCTCCAGCTATGGCGGGTGAATATTCAAGATTCCATGCAAAGTACTTTGGCCGCTTGGGTGTTGAGGTGGGGCTTTTTGTAGCAGTGGATCATCTTCGAAGAGCAGGTGATCTCGCGGACAATGAAGCGGCACTGTATCTCGACGTAGACGATTGGTTCAGATCTGAACTGCCGAACCCTCCCTTCTACGAAGACGGGAACACGATCGGTGCAGTGACCTGGTTCAAAGATCCACTTCCGGCCGAGATGGTCGACCGAGTTGCTGCGCTCTGTGGGATATTGCAGAGCCACAATGTCGATTATCAGCATTCGCGATCAGCAGACCCGGGCAGAATCGTCTACGAAGACCCATTCCAGATTGGGGTCGTACCTCACAGCCGTGAATCACCCACTCCGCTTCCTGAGGGAGTGGTGCTCGGGCCGACCAGCGCCGGTTCCAAACGCTCCTTCAATTAGCCACTCCAGACCCTGCACGAGGATGTTTCCCGAACGCGCGGAGTGAAACCCGTGCCGCGCCACCCAGGCAGCTACGGTAAATTCACCCCCCAAAACTGTAGGAGAGACCATGGCCGGCACTGACTACGTACACTCCACAAACCAGATCACCTACGAGCTGCCTGCGAGCCCAGCCGAGAAAGCACTCACTGACTCCATGCAGCTCTCCGCAATCAACGGCCCGGTCAACCTTGCGTGGAATCAGTCCCCCGAGGTCACCGACCGGTACATCTGGCCCGACGCCTAACAACAGTCCAAGGAAGCGGTCCTCGCTTCGCTCCGGGCTGCGTGCGGGGCCTGCCGCTCCCTGGCGGTCGCGTCCGTCCCCACTGATCTGCCTACGGCGTTTTTTTGCTGCTGTCCTACGGATTATGTGGCCCCGCACCACACCGTCAAGCCCTCCTAGGGTGGCTTGTGAATTCGTCAAATATCAACGTTAGGAGTTAGTGCGTCCACAGACGAGCGTAAAGATCGACCGATTGACAACCTGTGTCCCACGGTGGGACAGTCGAAGATGTTCCATGGTGGGATACTGGCGAAAGGTGGTCATGACTGAGTTCACGACGACGTCACAAGCGTTTGAGGTAGCACGGGTGCGAGCGAGTATCGCTCAGCACGAGGAGGCGCGGCTATTGCATATGGCTGTCTATGATGCCCGCGAGGCTGGTATGTCAGTGCGAGAGGCTTCGACGGCACTTCGGGTGCCGAAAAGCACGGTCGCGCGGCACTGGCGGGAAGGGCATCACTGCGCCGACGTGCCGCCAACGTGGGGGACGCCGGAAGAGTACATGGAGGCTGAGCGCGCAATTTGGGCTCACGCACCAGAGCGCATTGTGCGACGGGTGCCGTACGTGTGGACCGAGGGGGAGGACAGGAGTCGAATTGTCCAGGCCGTGGCCGCTGGGCCCGCACTTGCGGTACGGACCAGGGGCGAGCGGGAATAGGGTCGGTAACGATCGTTAAGGGGACGTTTTCATCGTCTCACCGGATCTGCGTCGAATCGTTTTGGTCAGAGGGCCACGTCAACCTCTACTAGCGCGCTGAATGGTGAAGCGACCTGCGAGTTATCGGCGCGCGCCGCTGTAGACGTGCACGTGCAGATGCTTGGAGTCTTGATTGATACCCGCCGATATTAGTCAGCACTGCAGCAGCACCTTGATGAGTTTCCATTTCCCGAGCTACGTTCTCCTCCGGCCGCCGCAATTCACACGACATCAGCACACACCAACTCAAACCCCGTGACCGCACCAATAGCCCCGGTACAGTAACCACGTAGGAAAGTCAGTTTCAGGGGGAAACCAGATGAGCACCACCGACTTCGTCCACTCGGCCCACGAGGTCGCCTACGAGCGGCCCAGCGTAGCCGAGGAAGCCCTTACGAGGGCCTTACCGCTTAGTGCTGCTGTAACTGGGCCGGTGAACCTCACCTGGGACCGGCCTTTCAGTGATCTCTGGCCCAACGCCTAACAGCCGCCGGCCTACCGCCTGATGAACTGTGATGATTCCGGTGAGTGGGGGCCGGCGACGTCCCGCGGGGAATGGACCCTCATGTACATTCGTGGGCTCACCATCAGGCAGATCGCTACGCTTTGCCGGATCGACTACGAAAAGGTCAGGCTCCACATCCGCTCCCGGGAACGCCGCGACCCGACGATCCCCGGCCGCCGGCTGCTCGTTCACGACCAACCAGCACCGGTGCCACCACAACCGGCCGCGCCGTACCGGGAGCCCTGGGAAGACAAGTTCGCGCTACTGCGGTCTTTCGTCCAGGACCGGGGGCGGTTCCCACAGCAGCTCTCCCCGAACCCGGAGGAGAAGGGCTTGCACCGGTGGCTCCGGCACCAGCGCGCCCGCTATACCGAAGGCCGCATGACCGAGGACCAGTCCCGGCAGCTCGACACCCTCGGACAATGGCGGGGCAACGTCATCGGCGATCGGGAAACCCACTGGCGCACCGTCCACAACCAACTGCTGCAGTTCATCCAGGACAGCGGGCGCATGCCCCACCGCCAGAACGAGAACGCCACAGAACTGGAAGCCACTCTCGACATCTGGATCCAAACCCAACGCGCCAAAGCCCGCGCCGGCAAACTCACCCCCACCAGACGGGAAATCCTCGACCGGACCGTCCCAAGCTGGAAAACCACGCGGGCCTCGCTGCGCTCGGGCTGACACAGCTCACAGAATTTTTGCTGCTGTCCTACGGATTATGCGCCCCCGCTCCGCAGCGTCAACCGGCCGATGGCCGGCTACACCCGCACAGCAATGATGTCCGGCGCTCCCTGCCGGTCGCTTACTTCCTCCCACATTCCCGCTGCGGGTGCTGCCCTACGGGTTGAACCCAGCTCCGTCAGGGGCAAGCAAGCGAGCTTGCCAGCAGGCAAAAAACAAAGGGGGAGGAGCGAAGACACAGGGGCAGGGCATCAAGGCAGGGACAAGGAGATCAGTGTTTTTCGTGTATTCGTGTTCCCGTTCCCAGCGGGCAGGCAGGGGAAGACCGGGAATCCCGGTCAAGGCCCCTGAAGTGTCAGAGGGGAACCTCAGGATGGACCCAGCAGTACAGCAGTTGACTCTCACTACAACCGATACGTAACCAAGGACTGAATGCTATGAGCCTGACCATCTACACCAAACCAGGATGCTTCCCCTGCCGGAAGACCATCGAGAAGTTCCAGGACGCAGGACTCATCCCACAGATCGTGGACATTTCCACCACCCCGGCAGCCCGGGAGTACATCACCGGCGATCCAGCAGACGGCGGGCTCGGCTACTCCCAGGCACCAGTCGTCGTGTATGCCAAGGACGGCACCGAGGATCACTGGTCAGGACTGAACCCCACCAAGATCAGCCACGTCATCGCACTGGCTACCTCCACGTAAATCCACTCAATTATTCATTTACTCACCCACATAACGGCAGCACCACACGCACCACGAAAGGCAAGTTGATCATCATGGCAGGCGAAACCACCATCACCGTCATCGGGAACCTCACCGCAGACCCCGAGCTCCGCTTCACACCCTCAGGTTCCGCGGTCGCGAACTTCACCATCGCCTCCACCCCGCGCACCTTCGACCGGCAAACCAACGAATGGAAGGACGGGGAAACCCTCTTCCTGCGCTGCAGTGTGTGGCGGGAATCCGCTGAGAACGTCGCCGAGAGCCTCACCAAGGGAACCCGCGTCATCGCTCAGGGGCGGCTGAAGTCCCGCTCCTACGACACCAAGGAAGGCGAGAAGCGCACCATCATGGAGGTCGAGGTCGACGAGGTCGGCCCGTCACTCAGGTACTCGACAGTCCCCCGTGGGTTCGAGAAAACTGAAGCCTCGATAGGTGGGAACTCAAGTTAGGGGGTCTGAGGTGCTGGTCGAGTACCCGTGAGTTGGCCTTCGGTTTGGTTGTCGGGAGGTCAGGTGGCTGTGACAGGTTTAGTTGGCCCCGGTAGGACGGCTATTTCTGGCCCCACTTCATGACTCGCCGGGTTGTTGTGACGGTTATGCGTGGCCCCAGCGCCACCGTTGGACGCAGTCAAGGAGTAGTGACTTTATGGGGCAGATTGGAAAAAGCAGCAAAAGGGGGACGTTACCTCTACACGGTGATAACGTCCCCCTCTATTGCGCGTCGGCCTTATTCGGTGCTGAGTCTTTCGGTTTCGGCGATAACCGCAGAGACATCCTTGAATGTACCGATGTCGGTCAGTGTGGATGCTGGCAGAGGTAGTGCTTTGCCTTCGGCAATGGTCATTCGTCCAGTTGGGCCGCTCAGGGTTACATAGCCGGCCGGAACTTTCTGGAGATAGAAGATACCGCGCTCTCCTACCTCTAATAGCGGGTTGTCCTCATCCAGGAAGGCTACGCCGTCGAGGGTGCCCCCAGTTTGGTGGATGGTGACTTGGTTATCTTCCGCGCCGCCCTTCACCCATTCCTCAACCTCCACCAGAGCATTGGTAAATGGAAGTCCGTCCACAGGTGGAGCATCGACGGATGCGGTCACCGTTCCCACGACCACTGCATCGGCGGCCTTAGTCAGACCAGGAACAGTCGTGAACAGTTCTGCGTAGCTTGGGGTAAGGCTCATTACCTTGTTCGCTTCGCTACTCTGTCCGGTGCCACACCCTGTCAGCATCAATCCTGCGACCAGCAGTATGCCACCTATTTTTGTCTTGTTCATCGTCCTTATCCCCCTCAGTAGAGCCTGTTAATTCCGGTGATCTCGTCGTTTCTGGCCCCACCTTGGTCTAAAGAGCACACCGCTCGACGCAGGCCCGCCGGCACTGGCGTTGGCCCCATCGACCCATTATTGCCCCGAAACTAGGCTGTGCACCGCCCACCGCTCGCTCGAGGTGCGACTCCAGTGCTGGTGACGTGGTGGGTGTGTGCAGACGGTCAGGCTGGTTCCTGCTGTCCACGGTAATGATGGAATTGATCGCGAGCATGGCGTGACCCTTTGTCCACATGACGAAGCTTCTGGCTTCTGTCCTGCACATGACTTGTCCGCCGGCCCGCGATCGCCTCACACGGCACGGTCATGACCTCATAGGAGCCTGATCACGTCCCCTTACCGTATTGTCTGCCCGTTCCAACGTGTGATGCCCATCAGTAAAGGAAGGCACGCATGTCACAGCAGGAGCAGCACCGCATCTTCGCCGGCATCGATACCCACGCTGACACCCACCACGTCGCTATCATTACGGACTACGGGAAACCGATAGCAGATCGGGAGTTCCTGGCCACCAGTTCTGGATACCGCAAGGCGGTCGACTTCATCACCGCTCATGGCATCCCCGGGGGAGTGGGAGTCGAGGGAACAGGCACCTATGGGGCCGGGCTGACGAAAGCTCTGCAACAGGCGGGAATCCCTGTCACGGAGGTGAACAGACCTAACCGTCAACAGCGACACATGCGTGGAAAGTCAGATCCCCTCGACGCCTACCAGGCGGCTCAGTCAGTCCTGGCAGGGATCAGCACGGCCGTCCCAAAAGCCAAGGACGGACCCGTGGAGTGCCTTCGCGTTCTGCGCACCAGCAGGGCTTCAGCTATCAAGTCGAGAACGGCGACGATCAACCAGATCCGAGACATGCTCGTCTCCGCGGAGGACAGTATCAGGGCGAAGTATCGAGGGATGCCCACGGTCCCGATGATCGCCATGATGGCAAAGTCCCGTCCCACCGGTCACCTGGCTGATCCTGTGTATGTCATTGCTCGAGTGCTCAAGACCCTCGCTCTGCGGTATCAGTACCTGACCGCAGAAATTGAGGAGGCGAATGAGTCCTTACAGGAGCTCCTCGATTCGTATGCTCCGCTGCTGTGTGACCTACCGGGCGTCGGCACGGACGTCGCGTCCCAGCTGCTCGTCACGATGGGCGACAACAAGGAGCGCATCAGCAACGAGGCCCAATTCGCCGCACTAGCCGGCGTAGCGCCCGTCCCTGCGTCCTCCGGCAAATCAACCCGTTTCCGGCTCAGCCGCGGTGGTGACCGCCAAGCCAACAGCGCTCTGCACCACATCGTCCTGGTCAGGATGGGTTCGGACGCTAGGACGAAGGACTACGTCGACAAACGAACAGCCGAAGGTAAGAGCAAACGAGAGATCATGCGGTGCCTCAAGCGCTACGTCGCCCGCGAGGTCTACCGACAAATCACCAATCCGATCCCGGCGCCAACAGTTACTGACCTGCGGTTACGGCGACGTGAACTTGGTATCACCTTGCAACAAGTGGCTGAGCACCTCAATCATTGGCCGTCCTACCTCTCCCGCCTGGAGCGCGGACGAACCCGCAACGACCTTCTATCCATCAAGTACCGAAGCTGGCTAGCAGAACAAGCGCCCGCGGCAGTCTAGGAGTCGAGGCACCTAGAGTGCATCAGCTGGACTTGCTGCAGTCCGAGTCGGAGTAGGGGTGGCTTGTGAAAAAGTGAATTATCCGACGCTAAGGTTTTGCCTGGCGCCGTAGCGGCCTGTATTTGCCGGGTTTGATGTGGTTGGCGCGGGGCCAGGTGTAGTCACCGGTGAGGTTGATGTGTTCCCATCCCAGGGGTGATAATGACGCCCTGGTGCTGGCCATGTTCAGCCTGCGAAGGTGACTCCGCAGTAGGCGATCGTTGCGACGAGAACGGTGGAGAGTGCGGCTAGGGCGAAGGGCTTGAGGCCCACCTTGACGAGGTTCCGAACCTTGACGCCGCAGCCGAGTCCGAACATCGCTGCAGCCAGCAGTCCTGTCTGCAGCAGCCCACCGGCCATCAGCACGGTGCCCGGCAGAGGGATGAAGGAACGCACGAACACCATCGCGATGAACCCGATGATGAACAGCGGGACGACGGGCGGCAGCTTCGAATGCGACATCTGTTGACCGGGTTCGCCTGCCGTACGGCTGAGACGGCGCTGCCGGATGCTAAGGATGGCCACGACAGGGGCGAGCAGCAGCACTCGGGCGAGTTTGACGATGACCGCGACCGTGAGCGCTCCGCCACCGATGATGCCTCCAGCGGCGACGACTTGCGCGATTTCATGGATGGAACCCCCTGCCCACATCCCGGCCGTCTCGGAGCCCAGGCCAAGCAGGTCCGTGATCAGTGGGACGAGGGGAATCATCAGCGTTCCGAAGATCACCACGAGGGCGACCGCGGTGATGGTGTCTTCCTCGGCCTCGTCGTCCGGATCGGTGACCCCTGCCGCGCCCGCCACGGCTGCCGCGCCGCAGATGGAGAATCCGCAGGCGATTAGCAGCGAGAGCCCGGATGGAACCCGTAGCAGCTTCCCCAGGAGAACGGTGCCGAACAGTCCGCCGGCGACAATGCACACGATGACGACCAGCATCGGGGCTCCGAGTTCGAGGATGTCTGTCAGTACCAGTTGGAGTCCGAGGAAGACGATGCCGGCGCGCAGGAGCTTTTTCGCGGAGAAGTCTATGCCGTCGGAGGCTGCCGCTGGCAGCCGGACGACGTTGGCCAGGAGTACGCCAAGCACGATCGCGATAATGAGCGGGCTGACTCCCGGCAGCAGCAGGCTGACCCCGTACGATGCTCCGGCCGCGGCGAGGCAGAGGACAAGCCCGGGCAGCAGCGCGCGGACTCGGGCAAGCAGCGTGTGTTCCGGTCGGGCGGTCGCAACGTCCTGGGCATGGGTCATGCATCCATCATTTCCTCGGACCGCTCGTGCGAGTAGAGGCAGATACCGTCCGCCATACAAGTTATGCTTGTGCTTGGGAGGCGGAAGATGCGCAACGGGCCGGACTTGGAGGCACTGCGAGCCTTGGCGCTCGTCGTGAAGGAAAGCAGCATGTCGGCGGCAAGCACGCAGTTGGGCGTGAGTCAGCAGGCGGTGTCTCTGCGCATCCGGAAACTGGAAAAAGATTTGCGCGTGCGACTCCTGGTGCGTTCTGCACGGGGTTCGCGATTGACTCCGGCGGGCGAGCTGATTGTCGACTGGGGAACAACGCTGCTGACGGCGGCCGATGAGTTCTCGGATGCTGTCGATTCGCTCCGCACGGATCGCGGGAAGATGATGCGCATCGCCGCGAGCCTCACGATCGCAGAACACCTCCTACCGGAATGGATCGCCCGGTGGCGCATCTCTCACGGCGATGACGGCCCGGTCGTTCAGCTCACAGCCGCCAACAGCAGCACGGTCGTCGAGGCCATACGCGAGGGAACCGCAGACCTCGGGCTCATCGAGACCCCTGTCGTTCCCGCCGGCCTCCGGTCAGTCACTGTTGCTTACGACACCATCGAAGTCGTTGTGCAGCACGGTCACCGGTGGGCGAAGACCCGCCAGGTGTCCGTTCGTGAACTGGCGGCCACTGGGTTGGTGCTCCGCGAGACCGGCAGCGGCACCCGACGAGCGCTCGAGAACGCCCTCGCCGTGGCGGGCTTTCCACTCGCAGCCGAGCCCGCAGCCGTGCTGACGACCACGCTCGGCGTTCGCAGCGCGATTATGGCCGGCATCGCCCCCGGCGCGCTGAGCTCCCTCGCAGTGTCCGAGGACACCCGTGCCGGCCGACTCGTCCGAGTTCGGATCAACAATTTCCAGATCACCCGCCCGCTCACCGCCATCTGGGCGGGGACGGCTCCGCCGCCTCATGTACGGGACTTCCTGGATGTCATCGCCCGAACTGACCGGTAACGATCGTTCGCAAGACGCCCGCGGGAACTGGCTCCACCTCCTGGGGATCGCAGGGGCCTAGGTGTAACCGTTGCCGTGTTCTCGCCTATGTGCTGCGTTCCTCCGTTTCTGATACGGCCTAGTCCCTCCGACGCTTAAAAAGCGCTTAGCGTCGGGTATTTCACTTTTTCACAAGCCACCCCGAGTAAACCTCAATGAAGCGCGTCGGAGCATCCGGATAGCCGGCAGCCTGAAGATCCGAGCGCACATCAGCTCTCACAGCTTCAACGTAGGCATACCCCTCAAGCTTGTGTATGGGGATCTGCCTGTCACTCGACTCCGATTCCGAGTCCGACACAATCTTCTTCCACTCCACGAGTTCCGCCGTGGAAACGCTGGAACTAGCCTCGATCTTTGGGTCTGTCCGATAAACGGTGTGTGGGGTCCGGCGGTTTTCATTAGTGGTTGGTTTTCTCAAAGCGTCCTGCGAAGG
>NZ_PJIQ01000021.1 GCF_002929745.1 Arthrobacter sp. B1805 | reverse complement strand
CCTGTGCCAGCTGACACCCTGGACGCTACAAGACTGCAGATCCTGCGGCGCCCCACTACCAATGGAACAAGTCAGGAGCCTGACCAGATCCCCTTACCGTATTGCCTGCTCGGTCTGGCACGTGGAGATACACCGCCATCGAAAGGCAGACATGTCAGACCCTGAGCTGCAGGAACACCGCATCGTCGTTGGAATCGACACGCACGCCGACACCCATCACGTCGCCGTCGTCACCGAGTATGGAAAGCCCTTGGGTGACCAAGCGTTCCCTACGACGGCAGCAGGCTACCGAGATGTCCTCGCCTTCATCACCGGGTTCGGCGAGGTCCTGCAGGTAGGTATGGAAGGCACCGGCACCTACGGGGCAGCCCTCACGAAGGTCCTGCAGCGGATGGGCGTGCTCGTCATTGAGGTGAACAGACCTGATCGGCAGCAGCGCCGGCTCAAGGGTAAGACTGATTCACTGGATGCCTACCGGGCAGCTCAATCCGTCATTACGGGTAGGAGTACCGCGGTCCCGAAAGCCAAGGACGGCCCCGTTGAGTGCTTGCGGGTCCTGCGCGCGTCGCGAGTATCTGCAGTGAAGTCTCGCAGCGCGGCAATCAATCAGATCAAGAGCCTGTTGATCTCGGCACCAGAGGGTCTGCGGTCCAAGTATCAGGGCATGACCACGGCGACCATGATTGGGGTCATGGCTCGTTCGCGCCCGTCCGGGCACCTGGCTGACCCGACCTATATGACAGCGCGAGTGCTCAGATCATTGGCGGTCCGCTATCAGCATCTGAGCACTGAAATTGAGGACGCAACAGTCCAGCTGCACGACATCCTGCAGTCCTACGCGCCGATGCTGCAGGAATTAACCGGGGTGGGCCCTGATGTCGCGTCCCAGTTGCTCGTCACGTTCGGCGATAACCGGGAACGCGTGGGTAATGAGGCTCAGTTCGCGGCCCTCACAGGTGTCGCTCCCATCCCGGCGTCATCGGGTAAGACCAGTCGGCACCGGCTCAGCCGTGGTGGCGACCGGCAGGCCAACTGCGCGTTGCACCACATCGTCCTGGTCCGGATGAATATCGATCCGAGGACGAAGGACTACGTCGTCAAGCGGACCGAGGAAGGCAAGAGCAAACGGGAGATCATGCGGTGTCTGAAGCGCTACATCGCCCGTGAGGTCTACCGTCAGATCACCAACCCGACCCCGGCGCCCCCGTTCGGCGACCTCCGCCCGTTGCGTCATGACTTGGGACTGACGTTGCAGGACGCTGCCACTTACCTCGATGAGTGGCCGTCAACGCTCTCTCGGCTCGAGCGAGGCCGGACTCGCAACGACCACCTCCTCCTGCGCTACCGGGCCTGGCTTCACAACCAGAGAACGATGGTGGGTCCCCTGCCCACAGTCAGGGACAGTTCTGACGGGTTATCCACCGCTACGACGGCTGGGGAGCTACCCAAATGGCTCCCTGAACTCAGCCGTGGATAATCCGAACTGACCCCAACCGTGGACAGCTCAGCAGCTCAAGCACCTGAAGCACGGGGAATCGCCAACCTAATCAAGCGCTCAACGACAGCCACCGTTCATCACGGTGGCATTGCGATTCATCCTCAGCGACTCTGAGCCGCACGCCTATTGGTAGCGTCGTCAGCTTAGGTATGACGTTGCGAACCAGGGGGGACGAGTATGCAGCTCAAGCAGTTGGCAGCTTCTGGTGTGCTGGCGATAGCCGTTGTAGGTCTCAGCGCCTGTGGCGGAGCCGATTACGGTATCGCGGCGCTGGAACGAGATGCGACATCGGAAGATCAGCTTCCCGCCTTCGTTTCCGACGAAGGCGTCGACGTTGAATCCATTAGGAAAGTTGCTGAACAGGACGGCGTGTCCTACTTCATCGGAACCTGGGAAGATAGGGAAGGGTTCTGTGTGTACTCGGTCGTTGTGGATGACTTCACCGGAGGCTGCGGCACCGGTAGCGAAAACGTGGTCACCGTCTCTCCGGCGCCAGGTTCGGATCTTCCTCACATGACCCTCGTGACAGATTCCTACTCCGATGATGATCTCGAGAGGGACGGCTGGTCACAGGTTCACGAAAACATCATGATCCGGTGAGGCCGCTGGCCACATCCTCAGCGAGGAATTGACAGTTATAGGAGCGTCCTGGGCACGGCACAAGCTCCCCCACGCTCCGCTGCTTGTCCCGCACACACCTAGACAGCAGGAACCAACGGCCCGCCTGCACACAACCACCTGCGTCACCGACACCGGTAGCTCACCTCGAGCGAGCGGTGGCCGTGCACAGCCTCCTGGCGCTCAGGTACCGAAACGATTCTTGACCGGGATCTCACGGCGCCGGCACTGATCCGGCCGCACCCACGCCTCACGAGCCCGCGAGAACTCAACCCACTGCGCGTACACCGCATCAGGGGTCCACGCCATCGCGAAGCCCTTCACCGTCTGCTTCCGCCCATCCGGGTACTCCAGCTCCACCCACAGAGCAGGTGCCTTCTCCGGCTCCGTCGCCGGCTTATCGGGTGGGTTGAGCTGCAGCGGAGGCATATAACGGTCCGCGCTCGGCGGGATGCCATGCCAACCAGGGCGAGGAGCCGGAGTCACCGGCACACCGTACCGACCTCCCCCCGACAGTCAGGGTCTACGAGTCCCGGTCCGTGTGAATCGCGATCAGGGAGAACCTTTCGGGCACTCGGGACAGCATCTGCGCTTTCGCATCCTCATAGGTCGCGCCCTCGGTGCTGACCTGGTCCAGCTCTTGCCCTCGGACCACACCCGTAACAACCATCGGACCAGCCTACGGGCGGAGAACCAGTGGCTTGTATTACTCATTTACTCATGGGAGTATTTGAGTAAATGAGTATCTGCGTAAGTGAGTGTAGGAAGGTAGCCGTTGAAAGTCATCGCCGTACTGAACCAGAAAGGTGGTGCAGGGAAGACGACCCTCGCCACCCACATCGCCCGAGGCTTGCAGCTCTCCGGTAAGTCCACACTCCTGGTCGACTCCGACCCACAAGGTAGCGCCCGCGACTGGGCTGCAGTTCGCGAGGATCACCCCCTTACCGTCATCGGAATCGACCGCCCAACCATCGACAAGGACATAAAGGCCCTGGCTGAGGTGGACTACGTCATCATCGACGGAGCCCCGCAGGCCGCTGACCTTGCTGTATCAGCGGTCAAAGCAGCCGACGTCGTCCTCATCCCCGTGCAGCCCTCCCCTTACGACATTTGGGCTACCTCCGACCTGGTCGACCTAGTGAAGCGACGCATAGAAATCACTGATGGAAAACTCCGCGCAGCATTCGTCGTCTCACGCGCCATCGCCGGCACCAACATCGGCAAGGACATTGCCAAGGTCCTCAAAGGCTATGAGCTTCCCGTCCTCACCAGCCGCATCCACCAGCGAGTCGACTACCCAGGAACCGCCGTCACCGGTAGCACTGTCCTCGAGCTGTTCCCGAAGTCCGAAGCAGCCAAAGAAGTCCTCGAGCTGATCGCCGAAGTCGAGCAGTTTACCAATGAAGAAATGAGTAACTGAGTAAATGAGTAGCCTCGGAAACCTGGGTCCGGGCCGCCCCAGCGCGGCAAAGAGCAAGGACAAGCTTATGCAGTCCCTCGAGGACGCAGAGCCCACCCGTCGCGTGAACTTCGAGCTTGCCGCGTCCAAGCACCAGAAGCTGCGCATCCAGGCGGCCAAACGAGGAATGTCCATCAAGGACTTCCTTACCGCCTACATCGACTCACTTCCCAATGAGTAAATGAGCAAATGAGTAGTTGAGTAAATGAGTAAGGGTCGGCCAGGCGGGCCGGCCCTTGCTCGTCCGAGGTGATCCCGCATCACAGCAGGCTGTGTACGGCCACCGCTCGCTCGAGGTGAGCTACCGGTGTCGGTGACGCAGGTGGTTGTGTGCAGGCGGGCCGTTGGTTCCTGCTGTCTAGGTGTGTGCGGGACAAGCAGCGGAGCGTGGGGGAGCTTGTGCCGTGCCCCTGTGGGCAGGAGGCGTGGCAACTGTGCTGTCAGGGTGTGGTTGCGCTCCACTCCGCGAGGAAGTCGCGCCAGGTCCTGTTCGACGCGAACCAGTAGGTCGGCTGTCTCGTCGCGGGTTCCGCTGTCGACGCGCAGCACTTCCTCTCCGGTGGTTTTGTACCTGACCACGATGGTGCCAAGCGCGGCGCCGCTGAAATCGCCCAGAAAGAACGCTTTCGCGTACGCAGTGAATCATGCTGCGCTACGACCTAGCTGCCGGTGAGCGTTTGAGGTGATAGGCGCTTCAAGTTGGGCGCCGGCAACTTCAAGCATCGTTGGAACCTCCATGCTGTGCAGCCTATGAAGCTGCTCGCGGCCAAGTTGAGTGTTGTGGTCGATGCTAAGCCGCTTGTCTCGCGGCGTTCCAAAGGGAGCGTTGGTACTCGTCTTCGTTTTCGAGGGGCGGTAGCCAGTGATCGTCTGTTTCTGCGTCGTGCAGCTCGTGCTCGTTGAGCTGGGGGACTAGGTGGCGGTCCAGCCAGGCATGCCAGGCGGCGCGTTCCTTGCGGTAGCGGGTGAGTTGGGCTTCGCGGTCCTCGGTAGCTCCGAGCCGGTCTGCGAGCTGGGCGAGGTTGGTGGTGGTCATGAGTTCCCAGCGGCCGTGGTGCCGGCGAATCATCTGCAGGGCTTCCATGCCGGCCAGGTGGTCGATGAGGGCGCGGCGTGAGATCCCGGTGGTACGGGTGAGGTCCGCGGTGGTGGGGGAGTGGCGGCCGCGTTCGATGGCTTCGTAGGCGAGGGCTGAGACGTCTCCGAGGACCCGAAAGACGGGCCGGATGGCGTGGATCTTGCCCTTGCGCCAGGTGAGGTCGCGCGCGAGCTGCTCGAAGTGCTGGGGGAGTTGTACGGCGTAGGTGTCGGCGTTGCGGCCGCGTCCGCGGTCGATGCGAGTGAGGATTCCTGCTGATGCCTGCTCGAGGACGGGCAGAAGGCGCGCGATAGTGGCGTGACTCTTGCCGAGGGCAAGGGCGAAGGTGCGGCATCCGACGTCGAGGATGTTCGTTTCCATGGTCCGCATGTAGGCCAGGACTGCACGGATCAGGAAGCGCAAGTGAATCCCTTCCCTGCCTCGTTCCATGAGCCTGTGATCGAGCAACGCGTAGAGGACATTCTCGAGATCGTTCACAAGCTGATGGATCGAGAGCTCGCTGAGCTGGGAACCCTGATGCGTGGTGGATTTGGGGCTGCCCCCCGTGAGTGGAGTAGGGCTTGTGTCGTATTTGTGCGCAGTCTTCTTCCCGGCGCGCTGGGAGGGGTCTTTCGCGGGCGCCGTGGTGGCGGTGAACGCTTGGGCTTTGGCCCACTCGACGGGCAGGAGCCGGTCGGTCTTGGTGCCGTACAGAGCGGCGAGGCCGGCAAACTGGTCGGCCATGCCGGCGCGGACTTGGTCGAGGGTCCAGCGGCAGGCGGCAAAGTGGTTCAGGACCGCCATGCGGACCTCGGAGTCGCTGGCGTAGCGGCTGGTGTCGTAGAGCCCTGTGCGGGCCACGGAGCGCAGGGGGCGCTCACTGCCGGCTGTTGGTGCCGATGATGTTGCGGATCCCTTGGCAATTGCTCGGACGGCTGCTGTCGCTGCCGTCGCGCGTTCCTGTGCGCGGCGTTGCTGCTCGAGGCGGTGCAGCTCCGGCGCCAGGACTGTGCGCAGCGCGGCCAGCGCGGTGGTGGGGTTGCGGCGGGTGAGGATGCCGTAGGCGTCCATGAGCGGCGTGATGAGCCTCTGATGGCCACCAGCCTTGTGTGCGGATCCTGGGACACGGATGCAGCCGTGGACGACGTTCTGGTGCGGGCTCGGGTCAAGGCTGACGGCGCGACGTCCGAAAGCTTCGACCAGCTGGCGGGCCTCGGCCGCGGTGAGGGGTTCCTGTAACGGCACGTACAGGTGTCGGCCGCCGCTGGGTGACTCGTCCTCGACGTAGGCGAGGCCGGCTGCGCGCAGGATTTTTCCGAGGCGGCGGGCATCGTCGTCGACGACCGTCTTCCGGGCCTTTGAAGTGTCGAGGTCGAGGCAGAGTGTGCGAACCGTGCCGTCGACGTCGTGCAGCATGACCGCCGCTGGGCGGGCTGGAAGACTTTTGGTGATCGGTAGGGGAGTGGTGGGCTGCGGGTACTGGAACCGGCCGTCCTTCCACCGCCCGGGACGGTAGAACGGCTGGCCCGCAATGAGGGGCGCCAAGACCCATGCATCATCTGCAGAATCGCTACGGCGCGGCGCGGCACAAACAACTAGAGGAGCTTCTAGCACCTGGTGTAAACTCACTCTCGTACTCAGGTACGCCGAAAGGCGTAACGGTATGGAGCTCGTCACCGCTGATCTTGGCGGAACTACCGGTGGTGAGCTTGGATAACTTGATACGAAGGCCCGCCGGCTAGGCGGGCCTTCCTCGTTTAACTGGCTTTCGCCATGGGCAGCGCCTCCGGGATGCTGTCACGGTCGGCCCACGCGGGCAGCCCATCAGCATCGAGTTCGAGATGTTTCAGAATCAATTCCAGGCCCTCTGCTGCACTGACTCCAAGCTGTTGAGACACGCTCTCCAACTTGGCTTTGCAGTCGTCGGGCACCTTGTAGTTGACCTGCGTCATGTTCAGCGCAGCACCGCGGGGTCGCCTCAGTGTCTTTCCCATGAAACTCAATCTAGCCCTAGGGCTTAATTTCACCGAGGATGAGGCGCGGCTGGGCGTGTCGCGGTTCACAACGTCCATCTAGTCCTCGTCCCGAAGCGCTGATTGGCGGACGAGCGGTTCTCCGTGGACGCGGAGGGAGCGCCACGCGATGGCGAGGCCCGCGATGACACAAAGCGTCGAGAGCAGACTGATGCCCTGGGCGAAATCGTAGATGCCGGGGTAGGGGATCCCGACGAAGACGAGGACCGTTCGAACGATCACAAGTGAGAACCCCGCGATGAGTAGGCCGGCCGCAGCGCGGCTGAGCTTGCTTTGGTTATCGGTGAATTGCGCTGTAAGGGGCGGCAGCAGGCAGCTGCAGACATAGGCGATATACCCGACCGCAACGCCGGTATACCCGATGACTAGCGGATCGGTCTGGTACAGCTCCAGCCCCGGAGAGGACCTTGGGGTGTTTGTGAAGGCGAAGAGGACCATTTCGACGACGAAGGCGAACACGAAGACAAGGCGTCCCTGGAATCCGCCGATCTTCGACAGTGCCCGCTTATCGCGTAGTCCTCGTGCGAGCTGGTTGCCGAGGATGTTGACGGCGAAGAACAGGGCGAGTTTCGCGAAGAGATCGGTGAAGTTGGTGCGCTCGAACATTCCGTCGATGAGGTTGTAGATGGGGGAGATCATGAGCGCCAAACCAATGGACAGAGCGACGCCACAGGTGGCGATCGCTTGGTTTCGCTTTCTTCCGAGACCTGGCAGCCGTGTTGCTGCGAATCCCAGCGCGATGAGCAGGATGCAGGCAAAAAGTAGATCCATCAACCGAGTGTCTCCCAGAGTGCGTTTGCGGTGTCCTGCGATTCGATCTTCTTCTTGAGGCGCCTTCGGAGGCTTTTAAGCCTCTGGTCTAGGAGGTCAAGGAGCACGAGGTCCTCGAGGTTCCGTAGGGCGTTCTCTCGGCCCTGCGGTGGCCACCCGGCCTCTTCTGGCATCAGCAGGCCGCTGACTACAAGTCCACCGAGGGGTGACACATCGGCGATCGTCGCGGCGAGGATGGAGAGTTCGGGGGAGAGCTTGTTGTCCGTCAGCAGAGCAGAGAGATTCGTGGTCGCGATCCCGCTTCTGGTGGACATCTCCGACCGAATGTTTCCCGGGTCGATGGCATCGATCCATTTTCGGACGCCATCGGGGTGCGGGATAGGGCTGATGAGGTAGCTGGCTCCCAGAACCCGGGCGAGGTCGGCCTTGTTCCTGCTGAGAAGCTCCACGAGCAGGTCGTTGTGAGTGAGCTGGCTCACTAACTCGTCGGTGGATGGCGGCCGCGGGTTGGCGTCGAGTCCCTGATAGGGCTCGAAGTACGCCAGCGCGCGTAACGGATCCAGGTTGAACGCCCGGCTCAGTTGTACGACGACGTCCTCGGTAATGCGGCTACGAAAGCGCTGCGTCGTAATCGTCGAGAGCCGCCGCCCTGTATGTCGGGCGACGTCTGCGGATGAGGTTGGTAGTCCTGCCTCAGCTAACCAGGCGTCAAACTCGCGTGCCGAAAGGCTCACAGCTCTCCTGTTCGGAACGTCGATGACAGATGGTGCCTGCCCTGACAGTATGTTTACATAAGATGGAACTCAAATATGAGTTTGAGTGCACAGAGGCTGAGGCGGTCTCAACCAAGGAAGAAACGATGCAACCGGAGTGCAACCCTCGCCAGCTGAGCACGATCAACCACCGTCGAGATACTTCGCATAGTCGGCAAGAGCTTTGTCCCGCGCGTCGACATCCAGCCGGTACATCACTCGCTGACCCTGGCGGACGGAGTCCGCTGCAGCAACAACCATTCCTTGGCTCTCGAGCTCCTGTAGATGCCGGAACACAGTCATGGGAGTTGCACCCAAATCCCGAGCAATCTGCCCCGACGTAGCGCCCGAAGGATGCTGCGCTAGGTAACGCATAACCTCGGTCCTGATTTTGCTCACACCGAAGGCGTTCATCGCTTGCTCTGCCCACAAGGGTGCAGAAATAGCCGTGTCGGCATTACGGGGCACTCAATCATTTTGCCGTAGAAGGTCACCGTCGGATGATACATTAACATTAAGTGTTAGACTTATGAGGTGGCCCAGTGCTGGCCGCACCGCTCATCGCCTCAGCTTCAGGCCTCTGTGCTAGTTGTGACTCGTGCCTGTTGAGGCACCGGATCCGGGAAGATCCAAGGAAGGCAGTAATGGGGATGGTTTCGCACCTTTCGACGCGTAGCCAGCGCTGTCATGCGTGCGCCTGCACGGTCGCTGACGCAGTCCGACGGACCTCACTTCGTTCGGACTGTACGAGCACTGTTTCGGTCTGCTGTCCTTCGGATCATGACGGACCGCGAGGTGTCGTCAACCGGGCGCTGCGCGCCGGAGCCCTCCGGAAAAACTTTGACCGGCCTGCTGCGCAGGAAGACCCCGCTCAAACTTGTTTCCTCCACGCCCCGGTGAACCCGGTGGACGAAACCTCTCAGTCGGTCCGTCAGAGCACTGCGTGCCAGCAGGCCAAAACAACGATGAGGGGAGCGTAGGTGGCGGACGAAGAGACCAAGGGCTCTGGCGCGATGGTGGCCGTCCTTGCTGTTGTAGGACTAGTACTCGCCGGCCTTCCGGTCGCCGGGGTTGGTGCGGTGGCCGTGCTGACGCAGACCGCGGAACGTACCGGTACGTGTTCAATCACGGACACCGGAACACTGGCGTCGACCCCGACGATCCCTAACGGCTGGGGTCCTTTGGTGGAGGCTGCGGCGGAAACCGCTGGCCTGCCGGTCAGTGTCGTCGCGGCGCAGTTGAAGCAGGAGTCGGGCTGGAACGAGGGTGCGCGGAGCCCTGTTGGTGCTCAGGGCGTTGCTCAGTTCATGCCCGGCACGTGGGCGATGTACGGGGACGGTGGGGACCCGTTCTCGGCTGAGGACGCGATCCCTGCCTACGGCCGCTACATGGCTGTACTGAAAGAGCAGGTGCAATCCCTGGCCGGTGACGACGCGGACCTTCTGGTGAAGCTCACCCTCGCCGCCTACAACGCGGGACCCGGTGCCGTGCAGAACGCGAAGGGCGTCCCGCCGTTCACGGAAACCGTGCAGTACATCGAGAAGATCCTGAACACCGGGCAGAACGAGTTCACGACCGACTGTGCGGCTCCGGCCGGGGGAGTGGCGTGGGACGGGGACCTCGGAGACGGCGAGTGGACGACCCCTCTGCCGGGCGGCGTGTTCACCTCCGGCTACGGTCACCGGGACATCGCGGGCCTTCCCGCGTGGGCCCAGGAACACGTCGGCATGGACATCTCGACCCCGGGCGCCGGCTACGGCGACGGTGGCCAAGTCATTGCCCCGACCAAGATCCAGGTCACAAGCTTCCTGCCTGTCGACGGCTGTGTCATCGCAAAGGTCATCGAAAAGGGAGAACCGGCGTTCAAGTTCGGCTTCTGCCACCTGAACCGCTACGACGTGCAAATGGGCGACGTCCTGGAACGCGGCGACATCGTCGGCATCGAGGGTAACAGGGCCGGTCTCGGGCGCCTGGCCACGCACCTGCACTTCGAGATTTACAGTCCTAAATCCCCGGACGCGGCCTACCCCTACAACAACTTCAACCTCGACCCCGAGCCGATCCTGAAAGAGAAAGGAGCGTGGGTGCAATGACCCACCGCTCACGCGCACACCTGTACCGCACAGCAGCTCTCGCGGTCTCGGTCGTCGCCCTGACCAGCTGCGGCGCTGACGCTCCGGCAGCTGAGGAAGACGTCGCGCCTATCTCCGCGCCGACGATCATCTACGAAGGCTCCTCCACCTCGCTTCCCGCTGAGGACATCTTGGGTGGGAACACGTTCGCATCCCCGGAGGACGCCGACCGCTCCGATGTCGAGTCGACCGCCCGAGTCGCTGCCCTGATCCTGCACTCCTGGGACACGACGGTGGACCGCACGGAGACGGCGGCCGCCGTCCGCGCGAAGCCTCTGATGAGCGAGGCGTGGGCGGCGAACCAGATCGAGCCCGAACGGAACGCGAGCAACGGCGAATGGTTGGAACCAGCCGAACACCGCGCCTACAGCGTTCCCCGGGCGGTTCCGGCAATCGGTGACGCCGCGCAGGACGTCGCCCCGAACAAGGCGATCCGGGTCCTCGACGTGACCTGGCGGTGGGTCGCCCGGGACGACACACCGCTCGAGGGCACCGGCCAGCGGCAGGTGACTCTCTACCTCGAGAAGGTGGACGGCCGGTGGGACGTCGTCGGGCACCAGACCCGGGACCTGACCGCAGCGATTGGGGGGCAGCGATGAGCCACGCCGTGCACCCATGGCCGGTGATCGTCCTGACCATCGGTGAGGGCGAAATCGTGGCCGACGCCAACGGTGACGTCCTCACCTACCCGGTGCTCGAGGACGCTTCCCCGGCCGACGTCGCAGCGGACGCCGCGTCGGAAGCATGCCGCCGCCTGGGCTTGAAGGCCTGCCGGGTGCAGGGCCACACCGAGGACGGCGAGGTGTACGAGATGATCGTCGACACCGAGTTCGGCACCCTCGAGGAGCGTTCCACCGATCCCGCGACGACGCTGACCAGTGGTAATGGAACCGTCCACGGACAGACCAGTGTCCGCAGGGGCGGGCGTCTTGGCCTTCGCCGGACCTCGAGCGGAGCGACCGCCGCCCGTGGTGGTGTGCGGCGTCCGCAGGCTCGCCGTCGGAAGCTGATGATGTGGGGCAGCGCCGGGGTCTTCGTCGTGACCGTCGGGATGTGCGGGGTCTACGTCCTCCAGGATCCCGAAGCGACACCTGCCGCCACCATCTACACGCCGCCCCCGGCGCAGCTCCCGGTCCCGGCTCCTGCCGGGTGGGACACCTACGCGACGTGGACCGCGCCGATGCAGTCCTCCACGGTCCGGGCGATCCTGGACCCTTCCGGTCACCCGGTGAGTGTGGATGGTTCGACCCTGACCGCTCATGATCCGAAGACGGGGGTGGAGCGATGGACGCGTACCGCGCCGTTCACGGTCAGCGAGGTGGCTTTGTTCACTCTCGACGGGCAGTCCCGTGTTGCGGCGTCGACGGCGCGCGAGCTGGTCATGTTCGGGGACGGGCCTGATCCGATTCGCGTCGACGTTCCGCAGAACGGGACGATCGTTCTCGACGGGGGCACTGCGCCCCGGGTGGACCTTTCGAGCAAGCAGACCCTGATCGTCGCAGCCGACGGCAGCACCGTGTCCCGGGTGGTCCCCGCGGCCGCCGAACCGATCGAAGCTCTCGGCGCGGACCTGGTGACCGCGGACCTGCAGGCCGGCCGGATCTGGCGGGTCACCACGGACTCTGCCGCCCTGCCCTCCCCGGCAACACTGCCGTCCCCGGCAGAAGGTGCAGAACTGATCAGCGTCCTCGGATCCATCGACGGTCGCGTGGTGGCCGCATGGAAAAACGCAGATGGGGCAAGCGGCGGAGCAAGTGATGGGGTCAGCATCGGCTTCTACGACCTCGGGACAGCTCCGGATGCCACGGAGGTGACGCAGGCCGGACTCGTGACTCTCGAGGGCGGGGACGTCTCAACCTCCGGGCTGCAGCTGGACCGTGAGAATGCTCTGATGCTGGCCGGATCCGTCCTCGTCGACGTCTCCGCCATGGAAGCTCACCGGCTACCCGGCGCAGGCAAGCTCTCGGCCGGCTACGCCTGGGTCAACACCGACGGCGAACAGTCGCGCATCAATCCGCAGGGCGAAGTCGAGGAAACCACCGACTCCCTGCAAGCGTCCGTCCCGGACCTCATCACGGCGGACGGGAAGGCGGTCACCCGTGCCATTGGATCACCCACCGGAGACTCACCGAACTCCCTGTACGCGCTGGCGGACACCGGCCCCCGTCCGACGGCCTCGACCATAGCGCCGACCCCTGCGACGACAAATACTCCTGCTCCTACCTCCACTTCCGCCGTTTCCCCGAAGGAGAACCCCTGATGAAAATGACCGCTGTGATTGACCAGACCGGAGCCCTCAACCTGGACGTGGAAGGACACAAGACCCACGAGGATTACTCCACGGTGATGGAAGCGCGGCGTTCAGTGATGACGACCGCGACCGGCCTTGCCGCGGACGCGACTACCAGCGTCGAACTTCACATCGAGGACCCGGCCGGGGCTCGGACGGTCCTCGTGCAGGCCAATGGAGCGGTCATTGAGCAAGCTGCCACCACAACCCCGGATGAGCAGCCAATCCTTGCGGCCGTGGCAGCGTCGGCAGAATCGGCTGTGTCGTCGGCGCCGGCTGAGCCAACACCTCCACCTGCTCCTGCTCCTGCTCCTGCTCCTGCGGCACCTGTTCGGGCATCCCGGCGGGTGTCCACAGCAATTCCGGCACCCACCGAGCCGGTGACGGAATCCCCTGCACCGAAGACAGCGGTGGCTGTCCTTGAACCGGATACGGAAACTGAATCGGGCACT
Source organism: Arthrobacter sp. B1805 (assembly GCF_002929745.1). Lineage (GTDB taxonomy): Bacteria > Actinomycetota > Actinomycetes > Actinomycetales > Micrococcaceae > Arthrobacter_D. The sequence continues at coordinate 13,655 of NZ_PJIQ01000021.1, read as the reverse complement.
GCGACGGACACGGCGCAGGCTCCTGCGGACGTTGTGGAGCAGGCACCAGTGACAGCAGCGGTGGCAGCACCGGCCGAGCAAGACGAGGTCACGGCCGTAAAAGTCCTGCCGACGCGCCGGTCCTCGATGCCATCGTTCGTGGACCGACCCGATGCGGCGTCTCCGGCGCAGCTCGGGATGCGTGGACTGTTGAACCACCTCGGGATGAAACTCGCTCCGTCCATTGATGAGCTGGCGCAGCGGGAAGACGAGAAAGCCGTCTCTCAGCACTGGGAGGGACCGCGGACGATCACGGTCCTGAACCCCAAGGGCGGCGCAGGCAAGACCCCGACGGTCATTTGTCTGTCGGCGGTGTTCGCTCGTATGGGCGGTTCCGGTGTCCTGGCATGGGACAACAACAACTCGCTGGGCTCGCTGGGGTGGCGGACCTACGATGCCGGCCACGAAGCAACGGTGGTCGACCTCCTTGGGCAGACGGACTACTTCATGACCGCCGGTGCCCGGGCGGGAGACCTAGCGTCCTACGTTCACCACCAGCCCTCCGACCAGTACGACGTGCTCCGCTCTGATGACCGTTCCGGTGCCAAGGCCCGTCATGAGGTCACCGGCGCCGAGGTCCACCGGCTGTACGCGGTGGCCGCGAAGTATTACCGGCTGATCGTGAAGGACTCCGGGAACACCGAGCGCGGCGACAACTGGGAAGCGATGATCAGCCACACCGATCAGGTCGTGATCCCGGTGAAGTCCGTCGATGACGCGGCCGAGGGTGCGTCGAGGATTCTCAGCGCACTACGGGCCGGGGACGAGCACGCTCAGTCCCTCGCGGACCGCGCCGTTGTGATCGTCCTGGGCTGCACTCCGGCGCATGGCAAGGCGAAACTGAACGCGCTGGCTGAGTCATTCCGGCCGTTCGTGAAGGCTGTCGCCACGGTGCCCTATGACCCGTCCCTGGTCGAGGGCCGGATCCGGTTCTCCTCGATGCTCCCGCGGACCCGGCGGGCCTGGCTCCGTGCTGCCGCTCTGATCGCGGAGGAGCTGTGAGCGTGACGACCAAAGGCAACCCGTTCATCACTGCACTGGAAGTAGCACCGGAAGAGGACCCAATCGACGATGACCCGATCCTGGGACACCGTGAGTCGCTGCGCGGTCCGCAGAACATTCAGCAGACCCTGGCCGAAGAACCGGTCAAGGAGACCGAACCTGCCGCGTCAGTCACGGTGACCACGGCGACGCTGTGGCTGGTTGGCGCCTCCGGTGGGGTCGGGACCACCACGTTGGCGGGCATGTGCTCGGACAACGTCGTGGACGAATCCGACCAACGCCCGACGTGGGCGGGGCGGGCCTTGCTGGTGTGTTCAACCAGCGGGTCGTCGCTGGAGGCCGCGCAGCAGCTGGCCCGCAAATCGGCGTCCGGGCAGCTCGCCTACGAGCTGGTCGGGCTGGTCATCGTCCACGACCGGCCAAAGAACCGGCTGACGAAGCCGACGCTGGACTTCGCGCGCGGTGTCGCCCGCATGTTCCCGGTCGCCATGACCGTCTCCTATGAGGCGTCCTGGCGTGAAGTCGGCGCAACCCCACAAGCTTCCGGCACGCGACTGAAGAGCGTGCTCCGGAAGATCGAAAAGATCGCCCACACCGGGCACTGAGAGAAGGAAATCATCATGTTCGGAAATGCACTGGCAGCACACACGATCACCACCGTCAACGCTTTCACTCCTTCCACGGAGGGCACGATCACGGCGCAGCAGTACACCCCGACGCAGCCTCCCGGCACCGAAGGTCTCACTACGGTCATGGGCTGGGTCCTCTGGGGCGCCACCGCGTTGCTGTTCGTCTACTTCATTTTCGGGCTGGTACAGGCTGGTAAAGCACGCCGCAATGGGGAGTCGGTCGAGGCACCGCTCTGGCCGATGATCGGAGCACTCCTGATCGGCTCGTCCGGGGCGATCTGGACCGCTGTCACCGCAGCCTGATCCATACCTGACTGATTCACCCGCAACGAGACAAAGGACAGACGATGAGCACACAGGACACTACCGACCGACCCACCGGCCGACCCGCTTGGTTCGGTGCTGCTGTCATGCTTCTGGTCCTCGTAGTGGTGGGCCTCGCAGCCTGGGGCATACGGACCTTCTTCTTCGATAACAACGCTGATGACTCCGCCGCACCGACGAGCCCGACCAGTCAGGCTCCCGGTGCGGCGGAGCCCACCGCTTCCACCACGACAGGACCGGCCGTGGTGGAAGCTGATACCGCGTGGGACTGCCAGACGGACCTCAGCGATGACGAGACCTCCGTCGCGGACTCCGCTCCTGTGGTTGAGGAGTGGGTGGCCGCCGGCTACAACGTCGTCCCATTCTCGGAGTTTGGAGGCTGCCAGAAACAGCCTTCAACCCTTCGGGTCGGATATTCACACACCGAAGCCGGCGCACTGATGGCAGCGGCCACCTATTCCGTCGCACTCGACCCCTCGGTCAGCGAAGAAGCAGCACCCGACCTCGAGGCGGCTGTGGCGGAAGGACCGAACCGAGTGCTGCTGGGCGAAAGGGCACAGCGCATCCGGGACGGGATCGAGCCGAGCGAAGACCCTACAGCCATCACGCGGCTGAACTTGATCGGTTACATCCAGAACAGCTACGACGCCGATGCAGCTTCCTACCTTCTCGTATACACGGCAGTGGATGACAGCGGGCTAGACCAGACGGTAATGGCTCAGGTCGACCTGGTCTGGGAAGACGGTGACTGGAAGCTCGACCCGGCCTCGGGCAATGACTTCATCACGGGTGCTCGATACCAGGGGCAGCCCTACATCGAGTGGGGACCTAAAAGCTGATGGGGGATTGGGTAGGAGATCTCTTTGAAGGAGTTGCTGGGGACGCGATTGAAAAGCTCATCACTTTTCTCGCAGGGTGGGTCATCCAGATATTGACGGAGATTCTGAACTTCGTCGGAACGTGGTGGTTGAAGATCGGGGCGCCCGAGATGGGGGAGGGCTCCGCGACTGAGCGGATTCAGACGTCGACGGTGCTTTTCGTCGGTGTCGCCGGTGTCCTCGGTACTGTCTTCGCGCTGATCAAGATCGCCCGCGATCAGGACCGCAACTCGGCCGAGAACCTGGTGATGGGAATGGTCCGCACCATTCTGACGACGGCGATCGCGGTCCCCATGGTGGCGCTGCTGTTCGCTGCAACTGATGAGCTCGCCCCGTGGTTGGTGACGACCATCTCCGGGTCCGCGCAGGAAGACGGACTCGGACAAGCCATGGGGCTGGACGCTATCGCGGGCGGGACGATGACGATGCAACTCGCCGGCATCGTCCTGTTCATCGTTCCTTTGGCTCTGTTGGGGGCGATCCTGAACGCGCTCATCGTCGTTTTCTCCTACGGCATGGCGATTGCCCTGTGCGGTGTCCTGCCGATCTTCGCCGCTGCCTCGCAAACCGAGCGCGGCCGGAAGTCCTTCGACAAGGCCGTGGCGTGGCTCGCTGCCGTGGTGCTGTTCAAGCCTGCTGCGGCGATCCTCTACGGGGCGGGACTCGCATTGCTCAAAGGTATCCAGGGCACGGCCGAGAACGAGCTGGGGAACACGATGATCAGCCTGATCACTGGCCTCGTCGTGATCCTCAGCACCTCCGTTGCGATGCCTGCCCTGGCGAAAGTCCTCGTTCCGGCGATCAGCGCCGGACCGCAGGGCATGGGGGCGTCAGGGCTCGCGATGCTCGGTGGAGCACTGGCGCTCGGTGCGGTCACTGCTGGCGTCGGGGCGGCGGGCATGGCCGCGGCTGGGAGCGCTGGCACTGCCGGGACGGCAGGCACCGCAGCGGCAACCGAAGCGGCTGGGACCGCAAGCACTGCCGGAGCCGCTAGTGCTGACGGGATGAGCGGCACACCTGCCCTGACCGGAGGTACGGGTTCTGGTGGTGGACCTGGTGGTGCTGGTCCCGGCGGCGACGACGGAGTCAGCGGCGGTGCTGCCTCGAGTGGTGGGGTCGGAGCTGATGGTGGTGCTGGTTCTGGTGGTGGCACCGGTGGATCCGGAAGTGCTGGTGGTTCTGCTGGTGGACCAACGGGTGCGGAGCAGCAAGCTCAGCGATCGAGCGCATCGGGGGCCACGGAGACCGGAGCGGACAGCAACAACAGTGGAGGAGCTGGTGGAGGTGCTGGTGCCGAGTCCGGCGGTGGCACAGGCGGCCCGACAGGTGCGGAGCGGCAGACAGCGAGCTCAGGGGCCCCTGCTCAGACGGAGGGCGGCCCGGGATCCGGTTCAGGTGATGGAGGGCCCAACGGGTCAGGGGGAGGTCCAGTGGGGGCTGAACCGTCAGCTGGGTCAAATAGTCCTTCGACGGGGTCTGCCGTGCCGGATGGTGACGCCGGTGGCGGACCACAGGGTGCGGGCGGTGAATCCCCGGCGGCACAGGGGTACCGGGATGGAGCCCCTGGTGGGGCGGAGAAGACGGCGGACAAGTCGGGGTTCAACCGGCAGCGCATCGAGTTCGCGTTGCGGGACGCAGCGCGAGAAGCCGAACACGGAGTGGAAAGCGGGAATGACGTATGAGCACTGATCAGCAGGTTGTCCGGCAGTACGGCAACATCGCCGAGGACAAGACGGCGGGCCTGATGGGGTTCACCATGGCCTCGACCGCTGTTCTAGGTGTCGGGGCGGTGGGCGTGTTCATCGCGATCATGATGTCGCAGATTTGGGTGGCGATCGGGCTCGCCGTTTTCTCGTTGGCCGTGGCCGCTGTGCTCGGGTCCAAGGACCGGTATGGCCGTTCCAAGCCGGAGCGGTGGATTGCCCGCAGCATGCACACGAAGGGCAAGAAAGCAGGAGCCACCACGTACAAGGCCGGGCCGGTGTCACAGATCCCGGACGGTTCATTCCGTGCACCGGGCCTGCTTGCCGCGACGGAGCTAATCAACTTCCAGGACCTCTTCGGTCACGAGGGCGTGATGCTGTGGCACCCACGGCTGAAGACCGGGACCGTGTTCTTCTCCACCAACTCCTCCGGTCTCGGGTTGCTCGATCAGGACCGGGTGAACCGCCTGGTCGGATCATGGGCAGCCTTCCAGCGTGACGCCGGATCGAACGCCCGCGTCGAGCAGATCGCGGTGACCACCCAGTCGACCACCGACCCCGGCGAACGCCTCCCGGACGCGGTGGCCGTGGCCCGTCAGCAGGCAGGGAACCACGAAGTTCCATCCTTCGCCCGGCAGGTCATGGACGACGTCGTGCAGAACCTCAACCACAATGTCCCCAAGCTCGAGCAGTGGGTATCCCTGACGTTCAGCGGCAAGGCCAGTGATCAGGGCCGGGCGCCCGAGCGCACCGCCGACGAGCTGGTGTCCGACGTGAAGTCCCTGCTGCAGGGGTTCATCGAGGAACTGGAGGCCGCGGGCGCGGGGAGTGTGGCGCTGATGAAGGCCACGGACCTGACGGATCAGACGTATGTGGCATACAACCCACTGGGCGCGGCAGCGGTGGAACGGGCCCGTCTGACCGGTACCGGTACAGGACTGACGTGGCATGAGGTCGGTCCGGCCTCAGCACGGACGGTCGGGTTCCCGGGCCGGTACGAGCACGCCGGCGTCGTGTCGAAGTCCTGGCAGATGTTCCGCCCGCCGGCCGGAACATTCCGTGAAAACGCACTGGTGGCGCTGCTGAGCCCCGATTCGAGCATGGTGCAGAAGCGGGTGACCGTGTTCTACCGGCCGCAGCCGCCGGAGAAGTCAGCGGTACAGGTCCAGGAAGCGTTGACCAACGCGCAGTTCGCCACGAACCAGAAGGGCCGACGCCCGACCAGCTCGCAGATCATCGCCCTCGAGAAGGCCCGCAAAGCCGAGCGGGAACAGGCCGAGGGTGCAGCCCTGGTGCGGTTCGCGATCGGGATCACCGCGACCGTCCACACCCCGGAGCAGCTGCCTCAGGTCGAGGCGTCCATCATGCGCAACGCCTCGAGCGGGGTCCAGATGAGGGTGCGCGGGTGTGACTACAACGACGATGCGGCGTTCGCGTTCAACCTCGGCCTGGGGCTCATCCCAGAAAACGTCGCCACCATTTCCGCCAGCGTGAGGAAGGCCCTCTAGATGTCCGTCTTCGATCAGCTGGTCGACAAGGTCAGCGACAAGTTCTTCGGCAAATCGGTGGCGGCGACGACGGCGGCCGCCGCGTCCTTCCCTCAGCTCACCGACAAGGGCATTAAGGTGTCCGACGGCGGGATGGTGACCTGGGTGGAACCGCCCCCGGAGTTCACGGCCACCTCGAACCAGACCGCGGGCTTGTGGCCGTTCTGCGTCGGCACGTCCTCGCCGCTGGTGGGGGCGATCCTCGGCCGGAATCTCCTGAACGGGTCCGTGGTGTGCGGGGATCCGATCAGTCTGTTCCTGCGCGGGATCATCTCCTCCCCGTCCGGGTTCATCCTCGGCCTGAACGGTCGGGGGAAGTCCTCGGTGGCTGTGCGCATGGCGTTGGCTCTGATTGATCAGGGGTTCCTGATCCTGGTGGCAGGGGACCTCAAACCTGACTTCGCCGGCGTCGTAAAGGAAACCAACGGCCAGATCATTCGTGTGGCCCCCGGTGTCGGGGCGATCAACCCTCTGGATGCCGGGCCGCTGTGGAACCGGCTCGGAGGTCTGGAAGCTCCCGTGCAGCGGCAGATGCGCGCCGAGATTCACAGTCGCCGGCTGATGACGCTCACCGGTCTCATCGAACTCGTGTTCAAGGAGCCCCTGGACGCGAAGAAGCAGGAGCAGACCGTCCTGTCCATGGCGATCGCTATGGCAGCAGAGAAGGCCGAAGCTGAGGGTCGGCAGCCGCTGGTCGGCGACGTCGTCGACGTCATCAAAGCAGGCCCACCGCAGATCAAGGTGGCGTTGCTCATCGAGGATTCCGCGGAGTACCTGCCTCAGGTGAAGAACCTCCTCGCGGGCCTGAACGCGCTCGGCGAGCACGGCCCTTTCGGGGATGTGTTCTGCCAGCCGACGACCGAGGAAATGCTGATGGACAAGTCGGTGGACTTCGACATCTCGATGATCGACGAGTCCCAGCTGATGCTCCGGGCCGCGGTGCAGACCGTGTGCTGGTCCTACGGCCAGGCGGGTATCTCGGCGGCGAAGACCATGGCCGACGCCGGGCTGATGGAGGAACGCCATCACCTGATGATCATGGACGAGTTGTGGCAGTCGCTGCGGGCCAGCGAGCTGCTGGTCCACCAGATCGACGCCCTGACCCGCCTGAACAGGACCAAGGGGCTGGGACAGCTGATGATCACGCACTCCATGAAGGACCTGCTGCTCTCCACGGACGAGCTGACGAAGATCGCCACCGGATTCGTGGAACGCTCCTCCGTGAAGATCCTCGGCGGGCTCGCGCAGAACGAGATGAGCCTTCTCGAGACGGTCTTCCCGGTCTCCGAGCGGGAGAAAGCCCTGCTGGTCGGCTGGTCCGCGGAAGGGTCGATGAACCCGAACACCGGTCAGGTCTCGCCCCCGCCCGGGCGAGGCCGGTTCATGCTGAAAACCGGGGACGAGCCCGGTGTGCCGTTCCGGGTGAACCTCACTGCCGGGGAGCACCGCGCCCACGACACGAACAAGGCATGGGCTGCTGCGCAGGAGAAGGTGAACCGTTGAACGATCAGGAGAACGATTCGGCTGTCACAGTCCTCGGGGTCATGGGCGCGATCGCTCTCGCGGTTGGCCTGATCCACCTCGGCGCGGTCCTGACCCCTGTGCCGGTATCCCTGCCATGGAATCCGATCGCCCTGGGCATTGGCCTGATGCGGGGCACGCCGTGGCCGCCTGCGGCCACCTGGTTGCTCGGGGCCGAGGCACTGCTGGTCATCGTGGCGCTGGGTTGGTGGGGGACTCGCACCCCCTCGAGGACCAGTAGCGCCGCGCGTCGGATGAGTCCTGGCGGGAAAATGCGTCCGGCCATGGAGGAAGCCCGATTGACCGAGGCTGCACGCCTCCACCCTGACGCTGAGGGGATCGGCCCGGGCCTGACCATCGGTTACACCGGGGACACTGGCACGAAAGCCGTCATTCAAGGGTGGCGTGAGTGCTCCGCGCACGTCTGGGGGACGGGTAGGGGTAAGACGACGACTCAAGTTGTCCGGCATGCCCTAGAGGCGCCCGGCCCGTATCTGATGACCAGCAACAAAGTTGACGGCGTCGCCGAAGTGATCGCCGCCCGGTCCGAGACCGGGACCATGTGGTTGTTCGACCCGCAGCGGATCTGGCGGGACAGCCACCGGCCCGCCATGATCTTCAACCCACTCTCGGTCGTCACCGATACGATCAGCGCCGGCGAAGTCGCCTCGATCTTCGAGGCCTCGTCCGCTCCCAGTGCCGGGTCGGGCCGGGGGGATGCGCAGTTCGACTCGCAGGGTCGCGACTTCCTGTCCTGGTGCCTGCTCGCGGCCGCCAAGAGCGACGGGACGATGAGGGACGTCCTGCACTGGGTGTCCGGTGCTGACTTCCTGGAACCGGCAGGTCTGCTCCAGCGCGCCGGTCATGCGGGCCCGGCTGCCGCGTTAAAGGGCATGGGTGACCAGCCGGAGGACACTCGCGGATCCGTGGCGGCCAGCGCGCAGCGCATGGCCTCGGCCCTCGTCCACGACGAGCTCGTGGCGTGGTCGACGCCGACGCCGGGGGTTCCGATGTTCGATCCGGCTCGGTTCGTGACCGGTAAGGACACGTTGATCCTGCTCTCGCAGGACGCCGCCGGTTCCGGGGCTGCGTTCGTGTCCACGCTCGTGTACGCGGTGTTCACGGCCGCGCAGCAGGCCGCCCGACGGGCCGGTGGACGTCTGCCGGTTCCTTTGGTGGCTGACCTGGATGAGGTCGGGAACGTCGTCAAGCTCAAGCAGCTGCCTGAGTGGTATTCATTCTTCGGGTCCATGGGCATTGTCGTCAGCGCGTACTTCCAGACCCGCGGGCAAGGGATGGCCATGCTCGAGCGAACCGGGTGGGACACGCTCTGGTCCGCGGCCGCGATCAAGGTCTACGGTGGAGGCTCCGATGACACCCAGTTCCTCGAATCGCTGTCCAAAACCATTGGCCAGTACGACGCGAAGGTCCGCAGCTCCTCGACCTCGAGGAATGGGTCTTCCCGGTCCGTGCAGACGCAGCGGCGGGACATCCTGTCCGTCTCTCAGCTCTCCGAACTTCCGGCCAACCGTGTGTGGGTAAAAACGTCAAACGGGGGTGGAACCATCGTGCATACTGTCCCTTGGTTCCGCGACAAGGTGATTACCGCCCGAATTGGTTCCACGGTCGAACGCATTAAGGCAGGGCAGACCTCGTGAGTGATGAGTTGACGACCGGAGAAGACTCCGGCCGGGAAGCTGAGGCGGTTACTCCTGCTGATCTCGTCGAGTGGGTTGAATACATCGTCTCCAGGCTGGAGTCTGTAGATCGCTCGAGTGGGCAGCACTGGTGCTCCCAGTGGTGGAACCACCCTGAGGCAGTCGACCGTCTCCGGGCCCTGCACGAGCGGTGGTTGGACGCACAGGCAGACGGCGCGATGTCGAGTTGGTGGGTGGATCACTTCGACAGCCACGCAAGCATCCTGTTCGCGAAGCGCGGTCCTTTTGGTGAATGTGGGACTACTCATGTAGCCAGAACCACCCGTCGGATCTTGGCCGCGGAGCAACCTCCAAGCGGATGGTCTTGGTGAGTCGCCTCTGAAGGCTAGCGTTGCCACCACGGCGTATTCGTTCTAAGGGGACTAAACAAGGCTTGTTATACAAGCCTTGTTTAGTCCCCTTAGTCCTTCTGACGTGCTCTTTCGCATCGCCGCTAACCCACCACGCTGACTCGCATGCGCGTCCTTCTCTACCCTGAGATAGAGCCGTTCTTTACCTGCGACGGGGAACACTCAGCTCCGAAACCAGTCGTGGCGGAGTACGCTCCGTCCGGCTGGTTTCCCGACGAATGCCTGCACTTCTCTAAGTAGATCGCGTCGGTATGCACCAGGCTGCGAACCTCCAACCGATCACGCATTGACCTTGTTGCGTCGTTGAATGAGTGATCGGACTGCTGGGTATGCGGTAAGGAATCCTAGAACGAGCCCGATCTGCATGAGGAAGAAGAAGCTGACGTCGGTGGGGGCGGGCATGAAGTTCCCGAAGTGCATGGCCAGCATCCACCCACCCATGCCGATGTCAAAGGCCAGGACGGTGACGACAGCCGTCAGTAGTGCGATGCCGACTCTTTTGCCTGTCGGATTGTGCCGGTCTGCCGTGGAGACGAAGAAGTACTCGAAGACGAACAGCAACCCGATAGCCAGTAGGGCGATGACGATGATGAGTACCCAGAGGTTCGTTCCGGCGATGGTTAGTCCGCTGGCTACGACCAGGGGAACGCCGATGAAGTGCCCTACGGTTGCGGCAGCCCCACCGGGCGTACTGCCGGCGACCGTCCTGGCGTTGAGGTCCTTCTCGGGCTGCGCACGGAGTCCTTCGGGGCCATTGCTGCGGGTTTTGCCCCACCGGTTGTAGGCCCAGACGCCGAACAGCCCGAGGTAAAGGGCCGAGATTGGCCAAACCATGTTCATCGCAGCGTTGGGTTGCCGGTTGCCCCTGCCGAAGATGTCGTACAGCACCAGGGCTGCGCTGATGATTCCCAGGGCAACGAAGATCCAGGACACCGGGGTCAGCCAGCCCGGTGAAGTCATTTCCATGGACGTCATGTCCATCGCGTCGTCATTCATAGTGGTAGTTGCTTTCTCGTAGGGTTTTTGGTGTTCGCGGGAGTTTCGCGTGAGGTTGGTGCGGGGAGCACTTCAGTGATGGTGTTTAGCGGTTTAGGACTGCTAATAGAGCTGTCCGTGCTGTTGCTGACGTCCGTTGAGCCCTGGGTGGGCGGCGTCAATGTAGGTTACGGAGCGGCAAGGGGTGTGAAGGTTTCTCCGTTGTCGCTGGAGACCTCGATACCTTCGGCCGTGGCAACCCAAATCCGGTGCGTGCTCTCATTGATAGGTGCTGCCGCGATAGCGGCGGGTTCTCCCTTGATGGAACCTTGCTGTTGCCAGGTCAGTCCGGCATCAGAGCTTGTATGAACGACGCCCTCAGGGGTGACTCCGACCGCAGTGTTCCCGGCCAACGTCGTAAATACCAGGAGGGGAGCTCCCGGCACTTTCGCCCAGGCCGCTCCGCTGTCCCCGGACCGGTAGAGGCCCTCTTCGGTGGTGGCAAGGACTGTGCCGTCGTCCGCCCCTGCCAGGTTGTAGGCGGGCAGATTGTTAGCGGTGGAAGTCCATTGAAGACCATCCGGGCTTGTGAGGATTTGCCCTTCGTGGCCGATCAGTCCGTCGCTGGTTGCAGCGAGAGAGTGGAAGTCAGTTTCACCTTGGCGGGACAAACCCTCCCAGGTGCGGCCGTCATCGGTGCTTGTGATGAGTCCGACCGGGTCGGGCAGATCAGAGCCTGGTCCTGGATGCCCCGAGGCATATAAGGTCCCGTCGCTGGTGCTGGTGAATCCCATGAGGTCGATAGTTGGGCCGATCTGCTGGGCGGGGGAGCGGGTGACGTCGAACAGCCCGTCGTGTGTGGCGAGCAGGATGCGATTGGTACCCGGGTCGACGCTCATACCGTGGATATGACCGGAGGGGTAATCGGCGGCAGCGACGGAAGCACCCGCCGTCCTGTCAGGAGTTGAGCTGGATGTGGGGGAGGTACAGGCGCTGAGCGCCAGGGCGGTAATACTCGTTGCAGCGATGAGGGCAGGGCGAAACATATGCATGAGATCTTCCTAAGAGTGCTGATCGAAGCAGCAGGGAGGGCCGCGCCCGACGGGGAGCGGCGGATGGGTGATCAGCGAGAGCGCGAGGCTAGTCACCCGGTGGGACGAGGGCGTCACGCGCTGACGCGTGTGGAAGTAGCACAGGCGGCCATACGAGGGGACCGGTCCGCCTGTGCGCGGGGTACTGCATGAGCTACAAGGCTGCGAGTAGCTCTTCCATCTCGTCGACCTCAGCCTGCTGGGTACTCACAATCGATGTGGCCAGCTCGATTGCTTCAGGGTTCTCGCCATTGTCGATCTCGCTCTGAGCCATACCGATAGCGCCCTTATGGTGGGCTGTCATCGACTCGAGGAATATGCGCGATGCTTCGGTGCCGTCGGCGGACTCGAGTTCGGACATCTGGTCCTCGCTCATCATTCCCTCCATGCTGTCCATGGATCCTGCGTCCGATTCGGAGTCAGATCCCATTCCCGATCCCATGTCGCCCATGTCGTGGCCTTCGGAGCCGCCTTCGGGCTCCATGGGCTCATCCCAGGCCTCGAGCCAGCCGGTCATGGTCTCGATCTCGGGTCCTTGGGCGTCCTTGATCTTCGTCGCGAGGTCCGTGATCTCTGGGCTGATGCCGTCCTTGGCGAGCATCATGTCGCTCATCTCCACGGCCTGCTTGTGGTGAGGAATCATCATCTGCGCGAACATGACGTCCGCGTCGTTGTGCTCCTCAGACACAGCATCCGAACTGGTGCTCGTCGACGCGTCAGCGGACGGGAACGCCTCAGCGGCCGCGCTCGAGGCAGGGGCTGCAGCTTCAGTGCTGGTGGTGTCAGTGGTCGTATTACTGGTGGTGCTGCCGGAGTCGGTGCCGCACGCGGAGAGGGTCAGTGCCGTTGCGAGACTCAGGGCGGCAAGGGACAGGTAACGCTTCATAATAGTCAGATCCTTCAAAGCTCAGGTGGGTGTGCTGTCAGTCGCTTCCGCCCAGACGAAGTGAGGGCGGGCAGCAAATGCCGGCTGTGCCGTCGATTCATATGGATATGTCGAGGGCATGCGAGGCACGCGGAAACTGGCCCTGCCACCGGTTGTGGTGGGTGTGGGCCGCGGATTTTAGGTGCGACTGATGCAGAGGTGAGTCAGTGAAGGTGTGGGAGCTGGTCGGGATGCCCAGTGGGTTAGTGGTGGTCCGCGCCGAATCAGCGAGGACAGCAAGGCGCGTCCAGTTGGGGTGAGGAGCCAGGCGATGCCCACGAGCACTATTGCCAGGACGCACATGCTCAATGCCATTTCGTCCGCGCAGCTTTCGCCGCATCCCATCGACGCTTTGGAATCGGATGGATCCGCGACCATGGAGGTCATTACGGGCGACATCTGTGCAGTAAGACCGGTATGAGCCTGATCGGGTGAGGTCGTGGCATTGGATGAAGCGGTGTCATCAGCGGTGGTTGTTGTGGAGGCGGGATACGCGTCGGTGGAGCTCATCGTCGTTGAGGCGGCACTGTGGTGAGCTGTGGACCCAGGTCCGCCCATCCAGACGTGCATGGCGAGGATCCCGACGATCACAGCGGTCAAACCGACGAACGAAAGCAAGGCGGGAAGTGACCTGGTCAGCGCCGTGGGTAGCAGCGCGCGAACATGCTGTGCTGTCCTGACTCTCATCATTTTCACCGTCCTTCCCGTACCATTCCTGCCATTTCGATGACCGATTCTCGGCGTCGGCTTCCGCACCTCTTCGTAGTACCCAGCGTAACCAGGTGCCTACTGGGGTGCCGAACTTGATCAACGAACAGGACGTCGATCAGGTTCGGTACCCGTTGAAGTAGCCCAATTGGCGGTGGCGGTCCTAGTTGTACGGGGTCAGGACGTTGGTTGCAGTCGGCTGATCGGGGGGTTGCCTCCGAGGGCTGAGTGGCGTCGTCCAGTGT
>NZ_PJIQ01000020.1 GCF_002929745.1 Arthrobacter sp. B1805 | reverse complement strand
TAGCCGAAGATCGGCTTGCGGCTGAAGACCGGGAAGATCTCGGAGACGATGCCGAAGAACGGCAGCGCGATGATGTACACCTCGGGGTGCCCGAAGAACCAGAAGAGGTGCTGCCAGAGGATGGCGCCTCCCGCTTCCGGGTCGAAGATGTGCGCCCCGAACCGGCGGTCCGCGCCGAGGGCGAACAGGGCTGCTGCGAGCGGCGGGAAGGCCATCAGGACCAGGATCGAGGTGATCAGCGCGTTCCAGGTGAAGATGGGCATGCGCCACATGGTCATGCCGGGAGCGCGCAGGCAGATGATCGTGGTGATGAAGTTGACCGCGCCCAGGATGGTACCGAACCCGGAGAGTGCGAGACCGAAGACCCACAGGTCCCCACCAACTCCAGGTGAGAACGTCGTGCTGGACAGCGGTGCGTACGCGAACCACCCGAACGAGGCCGCGCCCTGGGGGGTGATGAAGCCGGACACCGCAATGGTGCTGCCGAAGAGGAAGAACCAGAAGGCGAGGGCATTCAGGCGGGGGAAGGCGACGTCGGGTGCGCCGATCTGCAGAGGCATGATGACGTTCGTGAAGCCGGCGAACAGTGGTGTCGCGAACATCAGGAGCATGATTGTGCCGTGCATCGTGAAGAGCTGGTTGTACTGTTCCTTGGTCTGCAGGAGCTGCATTCCTGGCTCGAATAGCTCAGCTCGGATCACGAGGGCCATGACGCCTGCAAGGCAGAAGAAGACGAACGACGCAATCAGGTACATGTACCCGATGGTCTTGTGGTCGGTGGACGTGATCCAGTTGACCACGATGCGTCCCTTGGACCGCGGAACCACACGCGGAGCGGCTATCGTGCCGGCTTCCTCAAGGGTGTATTCGAAGGTGGACATCAGCTGCTGCTCCTGGCTGGGTCGGTGTCGGGATCATCCTCTGGGTAGGAGTCGCGGTCGTACTCGTCGCCGAGTTGACCGTCTTCCAACTGCGCCATCTGCGCATCGAATTCCGCCTGCGAGACCACCTTGACGTTGAAGAGCATTTCCGAGTGGTATTCACCGCACAGCTCGGCGCACTTGCCCGCGAAGGTTCCCTCCTTGGTCGGAGTGAGGTTGATGTAGTTGGTGCGTCCGGGATAGAGATCGCGCTTCTGGAGGAACGCGGGGACGAAGAACGAGTGCTGCACGTCGCGTGCGTTCAGCTGCAGCTCGACCGACCTGTTGACCGGCAGGTACAGCGTCGGCAGGTCCTCGATCTGGCCCTCTTCGCCAGTAAGGTGGGCCTGCACGCCCGTGGAGTACTTGTCCTCGGTCACGTAGTTGAAGTCCCACGACCACTGCTTGCCGCGCACGTCCACGATGACGTCGGGATCCTCCACGCGGGCATCGATCGTCGCGATGTCGCGCTCCGTGAAGTAGAAGAACACGAGCACCATGAACAGCGGGATCGTCAGGTAGAAGATCTCGAGCGGCAGGTTGTAGCTCATCTGCCGGGGGTAGCCCGTGTCGTTCTTGCGGCGGCGATACGCCAACATGCACCAGATGATGAGTCCCCACGTGATGATGCCGACGACCAAAGCCGCTATCCACGAGTTGACCCAGAGATCGGTGATGATCCCGGTGTGGTTGGTATTGTCCCGGTCAGCCGGAAGCCAACCCTTTTGGGCTTCTGCCGAACAGCCGGTCAGTAGGAGGGCGCCGACCAGCGAGATGCTGGAGATCTTCGCGATCCTGGCGCGCTTGCTACCGGTTCGGTCCTGCGAACTCACAGACGGACCTTCCTTTTCTACGTGCGTTGCCACCCGCCGATCATGCCGCCCGGGGTGCACATCCAGTTTTACTACTCACTGTAGAGCTTACCCGGAGAAGCGGCGATCCGGTGACATGCAAAAGGCCCGGAACACACCTGTGAAGTGATGCTCCGGGCCTCTGCCGCGTGTTAGTGGAAGGAGTCTCCGCAGGCGCAGGATCCGCCCGCATTCGGGTTGTCGATGGTGAAACCCTGCTTCGAGATCGTGTCTTCGAAGTCGATGGATGCACCCGACAGGTAGGGCACGCTCATCTTGTCCACGATGACCTCGACGCCGTCGAAGTCGCGGACCGCGTCGCCGTCGAGAACGCGCTCGTCGAAGTACAGCTGGTAGATCAGGCCCGAGCAGCCGCCCGGCTGCACTGCCACGCGCAGGCGGAGGTCGGTACGGCCCTCCTGCTCCAGCAGGCTGCGCACCTTGCCGGCTGCTACGTCGGACAGGTTGACCTCGTGGACGGGAAGCTCCGTGGACTCCTGCAGGGACGCCGTCTCGGTGGTCGATGTGCTCATAGTGTTTCTCCTAGCTCGGACCCCGTGATGGTGTCCGCTCTCAGTGCCGTCCGCGGTATGACGCACACGGCTTTGTCCAATGGTACGCCGCGCCCGTAAGAGTCATAACGGGCGGGAGGGCCGAAACATTTCCACCCTCCCGTCGAACCCGTTCCCTCAGGTATCGGCGAGGCCCTGGTCATCGAGCCGGGCGAGCAGGATCGCCTCCGCCAGGACTGCCTTCCTGAACTCGCCGAGGTGGAGCGACTCATTCGCACTGTGTGCACGCGAATCGGGGTCTTCCACACCGGTGATGAGGATCTGGGCGGAGGGGAACAGCTCGGTGAGATCGGCGATGAAGGGGATCGAGCCCCCCATACCGGCCTCCACGGGCTGCACGCCCCACGCCTCCTCGAGCGCCTCCAGTGCCAGGCGCGACGCCGGCTCGCTCGTGTCGGTCTGGAACGGACTGCCCGTCTCCCCCGGCGTGAAGGTGACCGTGGCGCCGAAGGGAGCATGGGACTCCACATGGCGACGCACCGCCTGCATCGCGCCCTGGGGATCCTCGCCCGGGGCGAGGCGCAGGCTGAACTTGGCCCGCGCGCGCGGGAGGAGCGTATTGGAGGACAGGGCGACGCTCGGGATGTCCATTCCGATGATGGACAGCGCGGGTTTGTGCCACAGCCGGGACGCGATCGACCCCGTTCCCGCGAGCTCGACGCCCTCGAGCACCGACGCGTCCGCTCGATAATCACGCTCGTCATAGTCCACGGTCGCGTGGTCACCTCCCGCGAGTCCTTCGATCGCGACATCGCCGGCGTCGTCGTGCAGGGTCGCGATGAGGCGGGCGAGGAGTGTCGGTGCGTCGAGTACCGGACCGCCGAACATCCCGGAGTGCACGGCGTGATCCAGCACCTGCACCTCGATCGTCCCGTCGACGAGTCCTCGGAGGCTGGTCGTCAGCGCCGGCACGCCGACCTTCCAGTTGCTCGAGTCCGCCACGACGATCACGTCGGCCTCGAGATCCTCCCGGTAGGTCTCGAGGAATCGGCGGAACGTCGGCGAACCTGCTTCCTCCTCACCCTCTATGAACAGGGTCACGCCGACTCCGAAGGCGTCGCCGAGTACCTCCGTGAGGGCTCCGATGGCACCGATGTGCGCCAAGATGCCGGCCTTGTCGTCTGCCGCTCCGCGTCCATAGAGCCTTCCGTTCCGCTCGGTGGCGACGAACGGCTCGGTGTCCCACAGGGCGGGATCGCCCGGTGGCTGGACATCGTGGTGCGCATAGAGGAGGACGGTCGGCTTGCCGTTCTCCGCGCGGCGGCGGGCGACGACTGCGGGGCCGCCGGGAGTACCGTCGTTGTCGACGCGAAGGATCCGGACATCGTCGATTCCTACGCCGCGGACCAGTTCGGCGACGGCCTCGGCGCTCCGGTCCAGGTTGCGGGCATCGAATGCTTCCCAGGCGATTCCCTGGATCGCGACGAGATCAGACAGTTGCTCGACGATGCGTGGGAACGCCGCATCGATGCTCGTGCGCAACTGCTCGCCGACAGGTGACGGTTCGCGCGGATGCTCGGTGGAAGGTGTCGTGGAAGTCATGCCAGAACCCTACACACGCGGGTGCAGGGAGCGCTGGGATCCCGGACACGGCGTGCACGGGATGCAGCGGGACGTCCTGCCGCAGGGAGCCGGTATCCTGAGGGGGTGTTCGGACGAAATAAAAAAGCCCCCTCTGCCCAGGAAGTCGTTGATCGTGCTTCACGTACCCAGGAAGCGCAGCGCGCGCAGGGCAAGGGCGCCCCGACGCCCAAACGCAGCGTGCAGGAGGCCGCGCGCAAGCGTCCACTCGTTCCCAATGACCGGAAGGCCGCGCGCGAGCAAAGCCGCTCGAGCGTGCGTGACGAGCGTGCACGGACGCGCCTGGCGCTGGACACGGATGACGAGCGCTACCTGCCACTTCGTGACAAGGGACCCAACAGGCGCTACATCCGCCAGTTCGTCGATGCCAGGACCAACATCGGCGAATTCCTCATGATCGCCGCCCTGGTGTTCGTGATCCTGAGTTTCTTCCAGTCCCTCGCCGTGCAGAGCGCCGTGCTGATGGCGTTCTGGGTCCTGATCGTCGCCGTCATCGTCGACTGCGTCCTGCTGCGCCGGAAGCTGAAGAAGAAGCTCACCAATAAGTTCGGCGGCCCGAATCAAGGCGATCTCTGGTACGGGATCACGCGTGCGCTGCAACTGCGGCGCCTCCGGCTGCCGAAGCCCCAGGTGCGCCGCGGGCAGTACCCCTCCTGAGCAGTACCGCTCCTGATCGGGGCCGACGCGGCTGACGACGGAAGTAGGACTTCGCCGTAACAACGAGAAGCCGGGCCACGGGCCCGGCTTCTCCTGTTACCGCCACCTCCCCTCAGTGCCCCGCCAGCGCCGCCTCAGTACTTGGGAGCTTCGCGCCCGACCTCAGGCGGCTGAACGGGCCGACGAATACCCGGCCCTGACCAGGCCGCGGTTGATGTGGCGGGCCCAGAACGGCCCTTCGTACAGGAATCCCGTATAGCCCTGCACGAGGGTTGCTCCCGCCTCCAGGCGCTCGAGAACATCCTCCGGTGTCTCGATACCACCCACCGAGACGATCGCCAGGCGGTCGCCGACCGCCGCACGCAGCCGCGTCAGGACTTCGAGGGAGCGCGCTTTCAACGGAGCTCCGCTCAGCCCTCCCACCCCCTTGGACATGACGGTGGCCGGGTCGGTGACGAGGTCCTCCCGCGTGATGGTGGTGTTCGTCGCGACGATGCCGTCGAGCCCGAGGTCGACGGCCAGGGCGCCGACGTCGTCGATGTCCTGGTCCGTGAGGTCCGGCGCGATCTTCACCAGCAGGGGAACGTGCCTGCCGGCAGCGTCATCCGCTGTACGGCGAACCGCCTCGAGGAGCGGGCGGAGTGACTCGACGCTCTGGAGCAGTCGAAGGCCCGGCGTGTTCGGCGAGGACACGTTGACCACCAGGTAGTCCGCTGCGGGGGCCAGTTGCTTCGCGCTGATCAGGTAGTCGGCGACGGCGTCCGAGAGATCGACCTTCTTCGTCTTCCCGATGTTGACGCCGATCACAGGACGCTGACGTGCCGTGTATCGCTGCGCAAGCCGTCGCCGGGCTGAAGCGAGGCGGGGTGCGACGGTGGCGGCGCCGTCGTTGTTGAACCCCATCCGGTTGATGACCGCGCGGTCCTCGATGAGCCGGAACAGGCGGGGCCTCGGGTTGCCGGGCTGGGCCTGGCCGGTGATGGTCCCGATCTCCACGTGCCCGAAGCCAAGGGCTGTCAGGGACAGTACGCCCTTGCCGCCCTTGTCGAACCCGGCGGCGAGGCCGAAGGGCGAGGGGAAGTCCATCCCGAAGGCGCGGGTGGCCAGGCGTGGATCCGGAGCACAGAAACGCCGCAAGCCCCACCCGACTGGAGTCGCGTCGACCGCCCGGATAAGGGCGAACCCGATCCTGTGGGCCTTCTCGGCGTCCATGCCGGAGAAGACGATGCGGAAGAAGGTCGGGTAGATGCGCATACCTTCAGAATTCCATGGGCGCAGGGCCGGAACCAACTCCGGTCCACCGGGCGCCCGACCCCGCGGGTTCCGGATGCCGGGGGCCCTGTCGAGGTAGGGTCGGAACATGGAAGCGCCCTGGTCGGAGGACATCCTCGGTGGGTGCTTCCGAGCACTGACGCTGCCCCTCGAGCCCGACGACGAGGGACTGCGCGTCGCGACCCTCGTGGCCTACGAGCCCGACGACGGACTCGGCAGCCCCGATGAGCCACAGCAGGATGCTCCGCAGCGGGCGGTGCTCTACGTCCATGGCTTCAGCGACTACTTCTTCCATCGCGAACTCGCGCGTGCACTGCACGCGTGCGGCTGGGCGTTCTTCGCCCTCGACCTGCACAAGTACGGCAGGAGCCTGCTGCCGGGTCAGACCCCAGGTTTCGCCGCCTCGCTCGAGGAGTACGACGACGACCTGGAGGTGGCGATCGCGGCCCTGCAGGAACGCCTGGCGGCGCGGTCGGGAGCGCCCGCCGTCGACCTCGTGCTGATGGCACACTCGACCGGAGGACTGACCTGTGCATTGTGGGCGGCACGCCATCCGGGTCGCGTCTCGGCCCTCGTCCTGAACAGCCCGTGGCTGGATACGCAGGGCAGTGCGCTGCTGCGGACCGCAGCGCAGGGCATCCTCGACACCGTATCGCGCCGCCGCCCGAAGACGAGGCTGAGGCTGCCGGAGCTCGGATTCTACTTCCGCAGCATCAGCGACACGCGTGACGGCGAATGGTCCATCGATCCGGCATGGCGGCCGGAAGCCGGCTTCCCCATCAGGGCGGGATGGCTGGCTGCGGTCCTGGCCGGGCATGCCGCCCTCGCACGGGGCGTGTCGATCGACGCACCCGTTCTGGTCCTGTGCTCGGCGGCGTCGACGATCAGTGCCACCTGGAGCAGCAGGATGCTGGAGACCGACAGCGTCCTCGACGTCACACCCATGGTCCGCCGGGCGGCGGAGCTGGGGCCGCATGTCACCATCCGGCGATTCGAGGGCGCGCTGCATGACGTCCTCCTGTCCCGACGCGACGTACGGTACGAGGCCGTCGACGCCGTCACCCGCTGGCTGGAATTCGTCACGGATAGCTCTCCGTGTTCAGGCCTACGCGCTGGAGAAGGCCTGGCGCAGGGCTGACAGTTCGGTGCCGCCGGGCCATGCTGTGGGCGACCCAGGCCGGTAGGGTCAGGCGGACGGCCGGGCGACGGACTGGTCCACCGCTCCCCCGTACCTGCGATCGCGCGCGGCGTATTCCTCCACAGCCCGCCACAGCGTCCGTCGGTCGACGTCGGGCCACAGGGTGTTCATGAACACCATCTCGGCGTAGGCCGACTGCCACAGCATGAAGTTCGAGAGGCGCTGCTCGCCCGAGGTGCGCAGAAAGAGGTCGACGTCGGGCAGGTCCGGCTCGTCGAGGTAGCGCTGCACCGTCTTCTCGGTGACGGACGACGCCTTCAGGGTCCCTGCCGCGACGTCTTCCGCGATCGCCCGCGCAGCATCGGCGATCTCGGCCCGCCCGCCATAGTTGACGCACATCGTCAGGGTGCAGGTCGTGTTGCGGACAGTGTGCTGCTCGGCTTCCTCCAGCTCGCGGATGACAGACTGCCAGAGCTTCGGCCGTCGCCCCGCCCAGCGGATCCGGACGCCCCACTCGTTGAGCTGGTCCCGCTGCCGCCGCAGCACGTCCTTGTTGAATCCCATCAGGAACCGTACCTCCTCGGGGGATCGCTTCCAGTTCTCCGTGCTGAACGCGTACACCGAGACATGCTTGATCCCGATCTCGATCGCCCCGGCCATGACGTCGAGCAGCGCCGCTTCGCCGGCCTTGTGCCCCTCGGTGCGGGGAAGCCCGCGTTCGTTGGCCCAGCGCCCGTTGCCGTCCATCACGATCGCCACATGCTCGGGGACGAACTGCCGCGGGATGGCCGGCGCCTGCTCACCGCTGGGGTGGGGCCAGGGGGCGACAGGACGATGGACAGGATTCTTCATACACGCTCCACGTGCTTGAGGGAGGGGACGCCTCGTTCGAGATGCCACTGGAGGTAGGCCGCCACGAGTCCTGCGGCTTCGCGGCGCGCCCCGTTCTCGGACGCGTCCGCGATCGTCCAGTCACCGGTGAGCAGGGCTCCGAGCAGTTCCATGGTCGCGGGCGACGGCGACGCCGATCCCGGCGGCCTGCAGGAGGGGCACACGGCTCCACCGAGCGGGGCCGAGAATGCTGTGTGCGGCCCCGGGGACCCGCACCTGGCGCAGTCGGTGAAGCTGGGAGCCCACCCCGCCGTTGCCAGGGCACGCAGCAGGTAGGAGTCGAGGATGAGCTCCGAGGGATGGAGATTGCGGCTGAGAGCGGAGAACGCGCCGGCGACGAGCGCGTATTGGGCTCCCCCGGCTTCACCGATGTCCGTCAGCCTCTCGGCGGTCTCGGCGATCGCGGTCGCGGCGGTGTAGCAGCCGTAGTCTGCGGCGATCCCGTGCCCATAGGCGCCCTTGGTCTGTGCCTGCGTGACGACGTCGAGGTTGCGCCCGTGAGCAAGCAGGACATCCACTGACATGAACGGCTCCAGGCGCGAGCCGAACTTGCTGCTCGTCCTGCGCACGCCCTTCGCGACCGCTCGAACCTGCCCGTGGTCCCGCGTGAGGAGCACGATGATCCGGTCAGCTTCACCGAGTTTGTAGGTGCGCAGCACGACACCTTCGGTGCGATATGTGCGGGATGCTGTCGAGGAGGGCACTGGACCATTCTCCCACCTGCCACCCCCGCCGGACTCGACCGGCGGGGGTGGCAGGTGATCGAGTGCGATCAGGCGGCGTCGCGGATGGCGCGGTTTACCGCTGAGATGACGGCCTTCAAGGCTGCCATGGTCGTGTTCGCATCGATGCCGACACCCCACAGCACCCGCTCGCCGACGGCGCACTCCACGTAGGCGGCGGCTCGGGCATTACCGCCGGAGGACAGGGCGTGCTCCGTGTAGTCCAGCACCCGGACGTCCACGCCGTCCTCGCTGAGGACGGTGAGCAGCGCGTCGATGGGGCCGTTGCCCTGCGCCGTCCTCCGCTGCTGCACGCCGTCGACGAGGAGCGTCGCGACGAGCTTGAACGAACCGTCCTCACCGGTATCGGTGTTCACGGACGTCAATTCGTAGTGACCCCATGCCTTAGAGCCGGCCTCCGAGCGGGTTGGCAGGTACTCGTCCTGGAAGACGGACCAGAGCTGCGCTCCGCTGACCTCGCCGCCCTGTGTCTCGGTCCGGCGCTGGATGACCCCGGAGAATTCGATCTGGGCGCGACGCGGCAGGTCCAGGCTGTGCTCGTTCTTGAGCAGGTAGGCGACGCCGCCCTTGCCGGACTGGGAATTGACCCTGATCACAGCCTCGTAGGAACGGCCGATGTCCTTGGGGTCGATGGGCAGGTACGGTACCGCCCAGGGCAGGTCGTCGACGCCGACGCCCGCTGCGGCGGCGTCGCGCTCCATGCTCTCGAACCCCTTCTTGATGGCGTCCTGATGGGACCCCGAAAATGCGGTGAAGACGAGGTCCCCGCCGTAGGGAGAGCGCTCGGGCACGCTGAGCTGGTTGCAGTACTCGGCCGTGCGGCGGATCGAATCCATGTCGGAGAAGTCGATCTCCGGGTCGATCCCCTGACTGAAGAGGTTCATCCCCAGCGTCACCAGGTCCACGTTCCCCGTGCGCTCACCGTTGCCGAAGAGGCAACCCTCGATCCGGTCAGCACCTGCGAGGTACCCGAGTTCGGCGGCCGCGACGCCCGTTCCGCGATCGTTGTGCGGGTGCAGGGACAGGATGATGCTGTCCCTGTCCGCCAGGTTCCGGCTCATCCATTCGATCGAGTCCGCGTAGACGTTCGGTGTCGCCATCTCCACGGTGGCCGGCAGGTTGAGGATCATCTGGCGGTCGGCGGACGCTTCGAAAACGGCGGACACCTCGTTGCTGATGCGCGCAGCGAACTCGAGTTCCGTGCCGGTGAAGGACTCGGGCGAGTACTCGTAGGTGATCGCGGTGTCGCCCATGTTCTCCTCGAACTTGCGGCACAGGCGAGCACCCTGGAGGGCGATATCGATGATCCCGTCCTGATCCTGGTTGAACACGACACGCCGTTGCAGCACCGAGGTCGAGTTGTACAGGTGGACGATGGCCCGGTCCGCTCCCTCGAGCGAGGCGTAGGTGCGCTCGATCAGGTGCTCGCGGGACTGCGTCAGCACCTGGATGGTGACGTCGTCCGGAATGCGGTCGCCCTCGATGAGCTGGCGCACGAAGTCGAAGTCCGTCTGCGATGCGGAGGGGAAACCGACCTCGATCTCCTTGTAGCCCATCTGCACCAGCAGATCGAACATCTTATGTTTGCGCTCGGGGTTCATCGGATCGATCAGTGCCTGGTTCCCGTCGCGGAGGTCGACCGCGCACCAGCGGGGCGCCTTCGTGATCGTGCGGTCGGGCCACGTACGGTCCGGGAGCTCGACGGTGATCTGATCCTGGAACGGCCGGTACTTGGAGAACGGCATACCGGAGGTCTTCTGTGCATTATGCATGGGGGCGGCCTTGTCTGTTCGGAGCTGAAGGTGCTGGCGGCCGGGCATCACAGACTCCGCGGCGAGGGGTGGCCAGTAGCTCTGTAGTCCTAGAGGGCCTCGCCGCGGCACCGAAGAAGAGTCAGCTGTGCGCGCACTTTGCCACCATAGCACGGCACATAGGATGGCTTCCGGGGCGCTCGGACGGGCGCCGCAGGCCCAGCAGCACGAGGAAACGGGTAGCGACAATGACGATCAGCACATTCGATCCGGACAATCTCGACCGGACGGTCCGCCCCCAGGACGATCTTTTCCGTCATGCCAACGGTGTGTGGCTGAGGAGCGCCGTCATCCCCGAGGATCGGCCCCTCGCCGGATCCTTCACGGCGCTGCGCGATGCCTCCGAGCTCGCGGTCAGAAGCATCATCGAGGAGGCCGCCGCCCGGGCCCGCAGCGGCTCGGCGGATGGGATCGACGCGAAACTCGGCACCCTGTACTCGGACTTCATGGACACCGGCCGTATCGAGGCGGAAGGGACCTCCCCCATCGTGCCGCTGCTCGACCGCATCACGGCGGTGACGGGCGTGGAGGAACTGATCGAGCTCAGCGCGGAGCTCAGCAGGTCGGGTGTCCAGGGCTTCGTCGCGGCGTACGTGAGCAACGACGCCGGCAACCCCGAGCGTTACGTGCTCCACCTCCACCAGTCGGGCCTCGGCCTGCCGGACGAGTCCTACTACCGCGAGGACGGATTCGCGGAGACACGCGAGAAGTATTCCGCATTGCTCGCGACCCTCTTCGGTCTCGTCGGCACGCAGGATGCGTCCGGTGCCGCACAGCGCGTGCTCGCGCTCGAGACGCGCCTCGCTGCGTCGGCGATGGACAGGGTCGAGCGGAGGGACCCGCAGAAGACCTACAACCTGATGCAGCACGACGACGTCGCCGGGCTTTCGTCGCACCTCGTACCCTGGCTGCGGGTCGTGACCGACGAGCCATCCCAATCTGCTGAACTCGTCATCGGTCAGCCCGGGTTCGTGCGGGGCCTCGACGCCGCCCTGCGCGAGGAGGACCTCGGGACGTGGCGGGAATGGCTTGCGGCCCGCGTCCTGCTGCATGCGTCCGACTATCTCGGCGAGGCGTTCGTCGACGCCGCGTTCTCCTTCTACGGAACACACCTCGCAGGCACACCGAAGCTTAAGGACCGCTGGAAGCGCGGCGTCGCGCTCGTGGAGGGTGCGATGGGCGAGGCCATCGGCCAGCGGTACGTCGAGCGGCACTTTCCCGCGACGCACAAGGCCGCCATGCTCGATCTGGTCCGCAACCTCATCGCAGCCTACGAATCGAGCATCTCCGCTCTGACATGGATGACGGACGAAACCCGTAGCAGGGCACTCGAGAAGCTTTCGCAGTTCACCACGAAGATCGGCTATCCGGAGGAATGGATCGACTACGGCCCGCTCGAGGTGCGGCCGTCGGACCTCTACGGCAATGTCCTTCGCGCAGGTGAGTTCGAGCACCGCAGGCAACTCGGCAAGCTGGGCGGACCCATCGACCGCGGAGCCTGGCTCATGACCCCGCAGACCGTCAACGCCTACTACATGCCGACGATGAACGAGATCGTCTTCCCCGCCGCGATCCTCCAGCCGCCCTTCTTCGACATCAAGGCCGACGACGCGGTCAACTACGGAGCGATCGGAGCCGTCATCGGTCATGAGATCGGGCACGGCTTCGATGACAAGGGCTCCCAGTTCGACGGCACCGGGCGGCTCGCCGACTGGTGGAGCGAGGACGACCGGAAGGCGTTCGACACCCTGACCGGGCGGCTGGTGGAACAGTACGCGACCCTCCAACCGGCCGAAGTGCCGGGCGGGACGGTGAACGGGGAGCTGACGCTCGGCGAGAACATCGGCGACCTCGGCGGGCTGGGCATCAGTTACCGCGCCTATGTCCTGAGTCTCGAGGGCAAGGAAGCCTCCGTCATCGGCGGACTGACCGGGGCCCAGCGCTTCTTCCTCTCCTGGGCGACGTGCTGGCAGCAGAAGATCCGTCCTGAAGAGGCGAAGCGCCGCCTGACGGTCGACCCCCACTCGCCGAACGAGTTCCGCTGCAACCAGGTGGTCCGCAACCTCGACGAGTTCCACGAGGCGTTCGGCGTACAGCAGCCGGACGGCCTGTGGCTCGCGCCGGAGGAGCGGGTGAGGATCTGGTAGACCGGCCGCTGCAGTGCCGGGCGTCGGCAGCGGCAAACGCCGGGCATTCAGCTCGTCCCGTCCGCTGACACTCAGAAGCCGGACGACGCCTGGCAGGTGACCTGATCGGCGGTCTGGCCCTCGAGGTCGGCGCCGAGCGGCGGGATGACGACCTTCGACCCGGTGGCCAGGTCGGCTCCGACGAGGAGCTCGATCCCGACAGCGGTCTCGTCGAACAGGACCTCGCTCTCGGGGACCCCGAGACGCGCGGCAAGATCGGCGGCAGCGCCGTCGTAACCGGTGCCGAAGAATATCTGCGAGGTCTCGACCGGCATCGACTCGAACGGGGCCGCCTGTGAATACCCGGCCTGGACGAGGAGCTGCACCATCTCGGCCGCACGTGTCGTATCCGTCGTCGCGTTGATGACGAGGACGGGAACCGATGCAGGATCGATGGCGGGAGCTTCAGGAGTGGCGGGCGTCGATGGCGAGGCAGTGGATGTGCCCGGCGTCGGTGTGGGCGCGGGTGTCTCCTGGGTGAGCCCGCGGTCCTCACGCAGTGCCTCGAACAGGGGCTCGGCGGCTTCCTCGTCGAGGACGAGGCGGTTGGGGTCCTCGACCCAGGGAACGGTGGGTACCGTCACGAAGGCGATGTTGCCGAGGTCCACGTTCTTCATCCGGTCGGCGATCTTCAGCAGTTCCGTGGGTTGGGACAGTCCCTTGTCGACGGTGAGGTTGCGCGTGATCACATCGGCGATGGCATAGAGCTTCGGAAGGTTCGTCAGGGTTCCCTCGGCTTGGACCTTGCGAGCCATCGAGGCCATAAACGACTGCTGGGCCGCGATCCGGCCGGTGTCGCCCCCATCCCCGAAGCTGTGGCGCGTCCGCAGGAAGGCGAGCGCCTGGTCACCGGCGACCTCGCTGGTCCCGGCAGGCAGCACCAGTCCGGAGTATTCGTCGTTCACCGGCTGGTCCACACAGACCTCGACACCCCCGAGGGTGGATGACAGTTCCTTCACGGCGTTGAAATCGGCCATCATGAAGTGGTCGACCGAAAGACCCGTGATGTCGTTGATCGCGGCGACCGTGCATCCCGGACCGCCCTCCCCCAGCGCGCCGTTCAGCTGGCCGAGCTCCACGGCGTCCGAGACGTCGCCCGTCTCGGGATTGACGCAGCGGGGCAGAGGCGCCAGCAGGTCGCGCGGGAAGGAGACGACCGTGACGTTCTCGCGGTCTGCCGAGAGCGTCACGAGCATCATGACATCCGAGTTCCCCTCGCCGGCTGATTCGCTCTCGTCGCCGAAGAATGCCCCCGTGTTGCCCGTCCTCGTATCCGTTCCGAGGACCAGTATCTGCAGCGGATCGGTGCTCGAGTCGACGGGAAGGCCGGATTCCTGACCCTCAGCGAGGTTCAACGGCATCGTCTGCACGTTCGCCTGCAGCCGGAGGACCTGTACAGCCACGAAGGCCACGGCAGCCACCAGCACCGAGGCCATCAGGATGGCAGTCAGCTTCAGCCCACGGTGTCGCCCACCAGACCCCAGGTGCCGGCCGCCCCGGTCGGCACCTCCGGACGGTCCCGAGGGTGCCTCCTCGGCGACGCTGGCACGGGCTGCGCCCTCGCGTGACAATCGGCGGGTCATGCCCGGGCTCCTTCAGGTGGATGGTCAGGGTGGATGTGCGCCGCCGGTCAGGCGGCTATCGGTGTCGCTCGTCGGGCGGCTCCGCTGCGGATCACTGGGCCCAGGTCCCGATTCGGCGTGCCGACTGTCCGGACGGAGATCGCGCACACCAAGGGTCGCACTTCCCCGTTCCCAACGAGTGGCCTGCAGAAGTAGTGCCCGTCAGAAGCCGAGCTTCACGAGCTGCTTGGGGTCGCGCTGCCAATCCTTCGCCACCTTGACGTGCAGGTCGAGGTAGATCCGGGTTCCGAGCAGCGCCTCGATTCCGCGGCGCGCGTTCGTGCCCACCTCCCTGAGCCTGGCGCCTCCCTTGCCTATGATGATCGCCTTCTGCGACGGCCTCTCGACGTAGAGATTCACATGGACGTCGAGCATGGGATTGTCCTCGCTGCGTCCCTCGCGCGGGATCATCTCCTCGACGACGACGGCGAGCGAGTGCGGCAGTTCGTCGCGCACTCCCTCGAGGGCGGCCTCGCGGACGAGCTCGGCCACCATGACGGCCTCGGGTTCGTCCGTGAGCTCGCCACCGGGGTAGAGCACGGGAGATTCGGGCATGTGCTCACTGAAGACCTGAGCGACAGTATCGACCTGGAAACCGTCGGCGGCCGACACCGGCACGATGTCCGCCCAGCCGTCGGCACCGGCGACCTCGGTGCCCAGTCTCGAAACCGCGAGGAGCTGCTCGGTGAGCGCTTGCCGGTCCACGAGGTCGGTCTTGGTGACCACGGCGATCAGTGGCTTGCGGTTGAGCCGCGCGAGTTGCTCGGCGATGAAGCGGTCACCGGGCCCGATCTTCTCGTTGGCCGGCAGGCAGAAGCCCACGGCATCGACCTCTGCGAGGGTGTCTGCGACGAGATCGTTGAGCCGCTGCCCGAGGAGTGTGCGCGGGCGGTGCAGGCCCGGGGTGTCCACGAGGACGATCTGCGAGTCCTCGCGGTTGACGATGCCACGGATGGTATGGCGGGTCGTCTGCGGCTTGGCGGACGTGATCGCGACCTTCTGCCCCACCAGCGCGTTGGTCAGGGTCGACTTGCCCGCGTTCGGGCGTCCGACCAGCGAGACGAACCCGGCCCTGTGCTTAGCGTCGCTCATTGTCAGCCTCAATCGTCTCTCGTTCGTCGTGCTCTGTGTGCTCGGGTGGCAGCCGGTACGCGATGACGTGGGACACCCTGTTGCGTCGGCCCTCCACGCGCTCAGCGCGCAGGCCGATACCGTCAATTGTGACCTCCGAACCGACGATCGGCACCCTTCCGAGGGTCTTGGCGAGCAGACCGCCCACCGTGTCCACCTCCTCGTCCTCCAGGTCCAGTCCGAACAACTCGCCGAGATCGTCGATCCCCATCCGCGCGCTCACGCGGTACTCGCCGTCGGCGAGCTGCTCCTGCTCCGGAACCTCGGAGTCGTACTCGTCGACGATCTCTCCCACGATCTCTTCGATGAGGTCCTCGAGCGTGACCAGTCCGGCTGTGCCCCCGTACTCGTCGATGACGATGGCGACATGGGTGGACTCGCGCTGGAGCTCCCGCAGCAGGTCGCCCACGGGCTTCGATTCGGGAACGTACCGTGCCGGCCTGCA
The DNA here is from genome assembly GCF_002929745.1 of Arthrobacter sp. B1805. Lineage (GTDB taxonomy): Bacteria > Actinomycetota > Actinomycetes > Actinomycetales > Micrococcaceae > Arthrobacter_D. The sequence goes on along the minus strand of NZ_PJIQ01000020.1, from coordinate 11,727 downwards.
GTCGGCATCGACGGGACGCGAGAGGTTCGACGCCGGACGGCCGTGCAGATTGGCGACGACGTCCTTCAGATACAGCAGCCCCTTGATGTCGTCCGAGCTCTCACCGATCACGGGGATCCTCGAGTAGCCCGAGCGCAGGAACAGCGACATCGCCTGGTTCAGCGTGGAGCCGGACTCGATCGTCACCATGTCGGTGCGCGGCACCATGACCGAGCGCACCTTCGTGTCGCCGAGCTCGAACACGGAATGGATCAGCTCCGCCTCGTTGTCCTCGATCATCTCGGCGTCCGAGGCGCGCGAGAGAAGCTCGCGGAACTCCTCCTGGGTGAAGAAAGCGGCTTCGTCGCGCGCGGCACCCGGAGTGATCGCGCTGCCGATCCGCACGAGCCAGCGCGGGATCGGGCCCAGCACGGCGCAGAGGAACGCCACCAGTCCGGCGGTCAGGCGGACGACGGCGGCAGCATGGGTACGTCCGAGTTGTCGCGGGGACACCCCGACGATCACGAAACCGATCGCTGCCATCACGGCCGTGGCCAGGAGCCCCGCCAGCCAGACGCTGTCCAGCAGATCGTGGAACAGGATGGCGACGGCGACGGCTCCGGCCATCTCGAACCACACCCGCCAGAAACGCAGCGCATGCATGTGGGCGACGGGTGCGCCCAGGATCCGCCGCAGCGATGACGTGCGCGACCCCTGGACGAGGGCCTCGCCCTCCTGTCGCGGCAGATAGCTGAATGCTGCTTCCGCAGCGGTGACGAGGGCAGCAGTGAGGGCGAACAGCAACCCCATGAGCCCGAGGAGCCAGATGGTCAAGCGCGAGTCTCCCGGGGTGCGTTGCCGCCGAGGAAGTCGGAGAGGAGCTGGCGCTGAAGGCCGAACATCTCCTTCTCCTCCTCGGGCTCCGCATGGTCGAATCCGAGGAGATGCAGGACGCCGTGAGTGGTCAGGAGGAGAAGCTCGTCATCCGTGCTGTGACCCGCTGCCGCACCCTGGGACGCGGCGACCTCGGGGCACAGGACGATGTCCCCGAGAAGCCCGGCGGGGGTGACACGGCCAGGGGTGCCGGGCCGCAACTCGTCCATCGGGAAGGAGAGCACGTCCGTGGGCCCGGGCTCGTCCATCCATTCGACGTGGAGCTTCTCCATGGCGGCGGTGTCCACCAGGATGATCGACAGTTCGGCCTCGGGATGGACGAACAGGGACTCGAACAGGAAGTTGGCAAGACGGACGAGGGACTCCTCGTCGACGTCGTACCCTGACTCGTTGTTGACCTCGACGCTCATCGTGCCGCCACGGGCCGGCCGGAGCGGGACTGGCCGGCACGCTGCTCCTCGTCCCAGGCGCTGTAGGCGCTGACGATGTCACCGACGAGGCGGTGCCGGACGACGTCGGTCGCGTCGAGCTCGCTGAAGTACACGTCGTCGACGTCCCGCAGGATCTCACTGACGATCCGGAGCCCGGAACTCGTGCCGTTCGGAAGGTCCACCTGCGTCACGTCGCCTGTCACGACCATCTTCGATCCGAACCCCAGACGCGTGAGGAACATCTTCATCTGTTCCGGAGTGGTGTTCTGCGCTTCGTCGAGGATGATGAATGCGTCGTTCAGGGTTCGCCCTCGCATGTAGGCCAGCGGCGCCACCTCGATCGTCCCGGCTGCCATCAGCCGTGGAATGGAATCAGGATCCATCATGTCGTGCAGCGCGTCGTACAGGGGCCTCAGGTAAGGGTCGATCTTGTCGTTGAGGGTACCGGGCAGGAATCCCAGGCGCTCCCCCGCCTCGACCGCCGGCCGAGTGAGGATGATCCTGTTGACCTCCTTGTGCTGCAACGCCTGGACCGCCTTGGCCATGGCGAGGTAGGTCTTGCCCGTACCGGCGGGTCCGATGCCGAACACGATGGTGTTCCGGTCGATCGAGTCGACGTACGTGCTCTGGTTGAGCGTCTTCGGCCGGATGGTCTTTCCGCGCGACGTCAGGATGTTGACGGACAGAACCTCGGACGGGCGGGCCGCGCTCTGCGTCTTGAGCATGGTGACCAACTGCTCCAGGACCTGGGGCGAGACGGTCGCGTTGTTGCTCGCCATCGTCTGGATCTCGCCGATGAGCCGCTCGGTGCGAAGAACGTCGGCAGAGGGTCCCGTGATGGACAGCTCGTTGCCCCTGGCCTGGAGGCCGATGCCGGGGAAGGAGTCCTCGATCAGACGGAGGGCTTCGTCGTTGGAGCCGAGTGCCTGCACCATCTGTTCGGTCGAATCGAACACGAACGTCCTCGTGTCCAGTCCTGCTGCGTTGATGCCTGTTGAAGATTCGCTCATAGATCGGCCGTCCGGCCTTCGATCGCCCCTCGTTCGAGTAGTCGTCCCAATGATGACGTGGTGCTGCCCCGCTTCCACTGCCCGAGCCGTCCTGCTCTGCACTGGCAGGCCACACCATCAAGGGCGGGCGTTGACAATGTTACGCCATGCCCCGCTTCGTCATCTGAGGGAAAGAGCCTTGATTCCCCGGCAACCCGGGCAGACTCTTACAACCCTGTCCCTACTACCCCGGCATCCTTTGAGGAACCTACGTCGGATGCTGAGTTCAAGTTTGAGGTCGAGAAGTACCAGCAGTACAAAGGAGCTGTGGCAGTCAAGCTGCCTGGGCAGCGCGCAGGTCTCCTGTTGAAGATTGTGGCCATCCTCGGCATCGTCACCTCTCCGCCGTTGCTTTTCTGGACGACGCACGTAACGCTGACCGCTGAACAGGTCCTCATCGTCGCCCTTCTTCAGCTGCTCGCCCTCCTTTTGGTCGGAGCGCGAAGTGGACGACGCAGCAAAGACGATAACTAACGCCTGACCACATGTGCACACGGTCCGCTGCTTGTCCCACACGCACCTGGACAGCAGAAACCAAGGGCCCGCCTGCACACACCCACCACCGTCACCGACAGGGGTTAGTCGCCTTGAGTGGGCCATGGATGTGCGCAGCTCCTACCAGCGTTGTTGCACAACAAGAGAGGGACAAGTTGAACGCTCATCCACGTCCCGGGGTGCGGACGTGGACGAGCTGTCGTCGCGCTGGAATGCTCGGTGAAGAAATCCTCACTTTGCTTCCAGCTTGTGGAGTTCGTCAGCGACCTCCGGGTCCTTCTGACGTGGTGTACTCGCCAGCCGTAACGGTCCCAAGTTCCTCCGCCCCGTCCAAGGTGCCCTCGGTAATACCCTCCGTGGCGGCCGTGGTGCCGCCGGTGTAGACGGTGTAGGTCTCACCCTCGGTGATTGCTGCCGAGGAAAAGACGAGGGATGCCATGTCCTTGCTCGCTACGAAAGACCCCACGACGGTGCCGTCCGCGGACGCGATCTGGATCGCGGTACCGGCCGGGACCGTTGAGGCGAAGGTGAGCTGCACACCCGATTGCGTCGACGACGAACCGGGGGCGACGGCCATGCCGGCGCTGCCCGCTGCGGCGACTGTCCCGCCGTCGACGGTCAGCTCGCCGTTCACGTCGAGTGCGCCGTTGCCTTGGCCCGTCGGCCCGTTCACGACGACGGTGCCTCCGGTGATGCTCGCGTCGCCATTGGAGTCCAGGCCATCGCCCTCCGAGTCGATGGTGAGGGTTCCGCCGGTCACGCTGACCGTGTAGTCGCCGGCGGCCATCGAACCGCCGCCCATGCCGCCTCCGCCACTGGTGGTTCCAGACGAACCGCCTGACGCGTTGACGCCGTCGTCGCTCGAGGTCACGTAGACCGCACCTCCGTTGACGGTGATGTGCTGCGCCTCTGCACCTTCGACCGAGTCGGTGACCTTCACCGTTCCTGCATTGACGGTGAGGGTGGTGGCGGCCTTGACGCCGTCGTCGCCGGAGGAGACGACAAGCTCGCCTCCATAGACGGTGAACCAGCCTCGGCCGTCTTCGTCCTCGTTGGTCGCCTTCACGCCGTCGCCGCCGGCTGTCACGGCGTAGGCGCCGCCGAGCAGGGCGATGTAGTCCTTGCCTTCGATGCCGTCGTCCACGGCCTCGACGGTGACGTCGCCTGCGGCGAGGACGAGTCCGTCCTTGGAGACGATGCCGTTGTTGGTATTGCCGTTGACGGTGAGGGCTCCGGCGCCGGCGATGGTGAGGTCGGCCATCGAGTACAGGGCCGCATTCGGCGCGTCCGTGCCGGTGTCCTCGTAGCTCTCGGCGTCAGTCAGGATGTTGGTGCTGCCGTTGTCGAGGTACACCAGCGCCTCGTTGGCACTGGTGACGACGAAGGGGGATCCGGTGCTGCTGGTGATTTCGACGCCGTCGAGGATGATGCGGACCACGTCCTCCTCCCCCGCGGCGACGACGACCTGGCCGTTGGTGAGGTTGCCGGACAGTCGGTAGGACCCGGCTGAGGTGATGGTGATGGTGTCACCGTCGACGGTGACACCATCACTTCCTGCGCTGGTCGCGCCGTCGGCGAGGGTCACACCCACCTCCTCCGCCGGATCCCAGGTGAGGTCGTCCGCGTCGTAGTGGCTGTCCTCGGTGATGGCCGTGGCATCGGCGGCGACGACTGCGGTCGCGTCCGTCGTGTCGCTTTCCGTATCAGTTGCTGTGTTGTCGGTTGCGGTTGCTTCGGAAGCCGCTTCCGTCGTCGTGGTGCTCTGTGTGGTGGTACTGGCGTTCGTGGTGGTTCCCGAGCTGCAGCCTGCAAGGGAGAGGGCGAGGGCGAGAGCGGCTACGGAGGTTTTGAGGGCCACATTGTGGGGGGAGGTGCGGGAAAAGATGCGCATGGGAGATCCTTGTGGGTCGGAGCGGAAGGCGGGAGCGGAAGTCAGGGGAAAGGCTGACGCGTTGAGTCAGAGGGAAAGGGGGCGAAGAGGCAGCGAGGTGGACACCGTTCGGTGCCACCGGTTGGCAGGAAGCGTTGGGTCGAGGGCCGCCATACCGGTCGCGAACTTCGAGATCCGGCTCGGCCGGATGCCGAAGGCCCAAAGGTGGCGATCGAGAGCACCAGCCGCGTGACCCGATTTCGTCTCGATGATGACCGCGCCGTCGAGCTCGTGGGCCTGCCCACCGGGCTTCCGCCAGGTGACGCCGAGATCGATGGTCGCTCTGCTCTCCGACTCGGGCAGGTAGAGCGTGATGCGGCGGTACCGTGTCTCGATCACGGGCTTCAGGGCGCCTGAGGGCATGCAGCCGATGGAGCAGGCGAGAGTGTCGTTGATGTAGGCGAGACCCTCGGGGGTGAGGTGGTGGCTGTCAGACAGTGCGTAGGGGATGCGTTCCTTCACGGTGGCCGCGCGTGCCCCTTCGGTCTTCACCTCGAGGAAGCTGATGCCGCTGTCGACGTAGGTGCGGGTGCGGATCTTGTAGCGGCGGCGCCTGCCGTGGGCGGCGAGCAGGTAGCTGTCCAGGTTCGGGGTGTCGAAGTAGACGGAGTCGTAGGTAAAGGAGCGCTGACCGAGCATCTCGAGGACGCGGACATCGGCGTTGAAGGATCCGATGGCATCGGCGGCGAGACGCGCTCCGACTATGTATTTGCGGTCCATCCGGGTTTGCAGGGCGGCTGCACTGTTGAGCTCTTCGAGGCTGACCGTGGGTCGGGCTCCCAGTCCTCCAAAGACTTTGGTGGTCATGACACCCTCGTCGTCTGGTGCCCGCTGCCGGCCGCGCTGTGCCGATTCTGCGGAAATACGGGGACGTGCGGCGGAACGTTCGCTGGATCTTCGGCGGGTGTTATCTCCACAAGGTCGGTGTAGTAGGTGGTGCCTGCTGCCTTGTCGGGCTCAGTAGTAATTGATCGCGTCGCCGGGACAGATACCGCCTGGGTGCCTGCGGGGGTCGTTTCGTAGCGGACCTCCACGGTAGTTTTGTCGTTCACGAGGTCCAGTTCGGACACGGTTGCGGAGTGGATACGGGCGTCAAGGACCTCTGCCAGGCGTGCACGGAGTAGGGTCTCGTTGCTAATGGCCCGGTCGAGGATGACGATCTGGTGCCGGTATCCGGGCAGCACCCGCGAGTGGTCACCGATGAACATGACCGTGAGGATCAGTGCCATGAGTGCGAGGGGGAGCCACAACGGTTCTGCGCCGAGGCCCGCGATGAGCCCGAGCGCGAGGGCCGAGAAGTAGTAGGCCACCTCGTGCTGGGCCAGCTCCGTGGAGCGGAGCCGAATGATCGACAGGACACCGAACAATCCCAAGCCCAGACCAACACCGGCTGCCGAGCCTGAGAGGGCCGTGGCCACCGCGAGGACTCCGACGTTCATGCCCAGGTAGGAAACCACGAGGTCGCGGCGGCGGTGACGTCGAAGGTACAGGCCGAAGGTCAGGAGGGTGATCGCCAGCAGGTCGGCGGCGATGAGGATCAGGATGTTCATGAGATGTTCTCCAGGACGTGGATGAATGTTCTTCTTATACGGTCCTGCCGCACCCTGTGTCGGGGCTGTGCCAGGACATAGCCCCGCATAAGAGCTGCGGTCCGGTTGTGCTTCAGGCGGTGCCACGGCTTTGAACTGGTGCAGGCTCCGTTTCAACAGCTGTCTGAACAGCTGGCAGGACGGGGACAAGCGGCGGGGAGGGGACAAGCGGTGCCGCGGAACGGTCGGCTGTCTGTGCAGCGGACAGGAAGCGCCGTTGCACGGTGAAGCTCACAGTGAAGAGGAGGACTTCGGTCAGGACCTTCGCCACCACCTCCGGGACACCGGCATTGGTGAGCAGGAAGATCCCCGTGTAGTTCGCGGCGAGTAGGGCGACGACGAGCGTGAAGTACTGCAACGCCGCCGAGGGCAGGGACTTATGCCGACCTTCAGCAAAAACGAGGCGACGGTTGCTGAGAAAGTTGATGGACGAGCTGATGATGCGTGCTCCGATGACAGCCACGAGCAGGGAACTGGACAGGAAATGGAGGACCACGAAGGCTGCGAGGTCAATCCCGAACGCGATCAAAGAGGACAGGGAGAACCTGAACAGCGGAGCATAGATCCGGGCTGAATCCACAAGGGGCCGAAAGTGCGACGAGCTGTTCCCCGCGAGGTAGATGGTCGAGATCCGGACGCTGTCGATCCGCTGACCCGCTCGCCCGGCCTGCAGCAGCAGATTCAGCTCGTACTCGTAACGGTCACCCCGTACCGACTGCAGCCACGGAAGCATCGCCGCGGGATACCCTCGGAGCCCTGTCTGCGTGTCGTGCAGGCGGACACCTGCGACATGCCGGAACAGGGTGCTCGTGAGTGCGTTCCCGAGGCGGCTACGGGCCGGCACGCTGCCGTCGAAGGCGCGCTCCCCCAGCACCATGGTCGAACCGACGCTGTGCTGGGCTCCTGCCGTGGACTCCACCTGAGCGGCCACACGAAGAATGTCCGGCACGGCGTGCTGCCCGTCGCTGTCGGCGCAGACCACGCCCTCCCCCGGGTGGTGGCGCTCCACATAGCTGAAGCCGGTCTTGAGGGCCTGTCCCTTCCCCCTGTTGGTGGGATACCCGATGACGGTGGCACCGGCCCGGCATGTGTCGTTGAACAGCTGCGTGAAGCTTGGACCGCTGCCATCATCGATCACGAGGATCATCAGGCGACGGTCAGTGGCAAGCAGGTCGGCTACGAGTCGTGGTAGAGCACCATCGGGTTGGTAGGCAGGGATGAGGATGATCACGGCGATGCCCTACTGCCCGATGTAGAGGATGTCGGAGGTGCCGCGTTCCTCGCCCTTGCCGAGCGGGTTGTTCACCAGCTCGCCGTCGAAGTACATGGTGGAGGAACCTCCGCCGTCGATGTTGTACGCGGTGGTCGCTCCGAGTCCCTGCATGATTCCCGCAAGCTCAGTCATCGTGACACCGTCGCTATAGCCGTCGGAACGACCATCGACGACGACGAACACCAGGTGGTTCTCGTCGATCACACCAACGGCGGTCCGAGGCTGCTCGCCCTGGATGGAGTGGTTCCCGACGTTGGTGTCCACCTCGACGTCCTCAATGCCTGCAACGACCTCCCCGTCCTCCAGGAGCGACGGGCCGAAGGAGAGGGTGTTCCAGACACCGTCCGCCAGGAGTTCCTCGGCCGTAGTGGTCGTCTCGTCGTAGATCTCGACCGTGCCGTCCGTGTAGAAGGCCAGGCCCTGCCGTGCTCCGTCGTCGCGGTAAACGACGCCGTTGCGGATGACGATCCCGGTGTCGCGGAAGCCGTAGTAGTCGCCGTTGATGGCGAAAATCGCGCCGTGAGCCTCGGCGATCGCAGAGGTGGTCTCGGTAATGTTCTCGCCGAAGCTGTCCTCGGCGAACGCTGAGCGGAGCGTCGTCGCGTCGGTGAGTTCGACGTCGGCCACGTAGTAGGTGACGGTCTCACCACCGGAGCCCGTGACCACCGTGGAGATCTCGATGCTGCTGTCCGCCGAGGTATATGACGTGTCCGTCAATGTGGTGGCCACTTCCGAAGCGGCGTCCGTGGTGGAAGCCGTATCGGTCGCGGTATCGGTCGCGGTGGCAGTTGATGCTGTCTGTTCCGCCTCGTACTCGGACACGTTGGAGATCTCGACCTTTTCGACGACGAATCGGTCCAGCGCCCAGGCCGTTGTCCCGCCGGCAGCGAGGGTTACGGCAAGGGACGAGGCGAGGATCGATGTGCGTAAGCGACCCGGCGTGCGGGGCTGACTATGTGTTGGCATACTCCTGTTCTACGGAGTGGCCCTATGGCTGGTGTGTGCCCTTCTTGTGTCGGGGCTGTGAGGTCTGGCGACCAACTATCGGAGGGGTGTGCACACGGTGAGGGAGGGCCCCGGTGAGGGAGCGCCCGGTGCGAAAGGGCTCGCTGGCGGCGCTTGATGTGTCGAGAACCCGCCGCAGCACAAGGGCGTGCGTACGAGGGGTCGAGGTAGCCGGTTTGCCGCCGAACGTCATGAATCATAGGGTGCTCCGGCGCCAGCCACGGCGGCGAACCCCCACGTGCCTGGTGTTTCCAAGGGCGCTCCTCAGCGATTCCAGCAGCAGGACCAGGTCACTTCCGGAGAAGGCGCGCCACGACAAACGTCCGGAGACAGAAGTTCCCTGTCTCCGGACGCCCGGGCTACTCGTTAGCCGACGTCGTCTGCCAGCGCCTCAGTGCGCTCCGCGATGAAAGCGCTGAGGTCGTTCACCTGCTGGTCGATGTCCTCCTGCGTCAGAGCGTCGCTCACCGGTATGGAGGAGGCAATGTCCTCCAGCAGGTCCGTGGCAGTACCGCTGGCATACAGCTGCTCGTACAGCTCCGCGTAGGCGGAGTCGTAGGCTTCGGCGAAGGCATCCGATGCAAGGAATCGCTCCTTCAGCTGGTTCCCGCCCATCATCCCCATACCGCCTGCGCCTCCGTCGGGCCCCCCGGGGAACGCCGGGGCTGCGCCATCCTGCCCGCCCGCGCCGGGAGCCGCCGGTGACGTACCCGAGCCCGGAGCAATCAACCCACCACCGGGCTGTGACGCGTCATCCTGCTTCACGACCGTCGTAGCGGACAACACCTCCATGGTCATATCACCGGCCGCATCACTAGTGGCGTCGCTGGTGGTGTCACTAGACGGTGCATCCGAAGGCAATGCTTCATCGGTGGCGCTGTCGTTGGGGCGTACTCCACCCGGGCCACCCATACCGCCATCCATACCGCCATCCATGCCGCCACCCCTGCCGCCGATGGTTGCCTGCTCATCCGGTGACAGTGATGCGTCCCCTGTCATGGCTCCATTGAGGTCCCAGGCCACGACCGAAATTTTCTCGGTTTCGAGGTCATAACGCAGGTAGTAGTTCTGGCCGGGTCCTGCCATGTCGTCGCCGTTGACCAGCAAGTTCATTGTGGCCGCGTACCGAGCAAAAGAATCGACATCCACCCAGTCGGCGAGGCCCGCGTCGAACTCCTCGTCGATGGCGCCCTCCATCCACTGAAGGAAGTCCACGATCGGCTGGAAGTCCGCGGCGTCTTCCGCATTGAGCTGCTTGAACTGCTCCTCGTATGTGGCGAGATCATCGCCCTGATAGGTGAACCTCGACTCGGCGTCGGCCTTGAACAGAACACTGTGGGTGAACAGATCGTCGCCGTAGGCCTCGTCGGGATTCTCAATGACCAACCGGGTCTCGGTGGCGCTGCCGTTCACGGAGTACGTGGTGTATGCGTACCGCTGGCTGGCCTGGCCCGAGGCTGCGGTGAGGGCAAGTGCCAGGGCCTCGTTGACCACGGGGCTGCCCGGCCTAATCGCCAGCTGGGTCAGGCCCTCGTACTCCTGACCCTCGACGTACTTGTCAAAGTCCACGAGCAAAGGCAAGGTCTGCGGATCCTCGGCAGACACATCAGAGGCTGTCCCACCGGGCCCACCCATGCCACCGGCAGCTTCGAGTCCACGAAGCGTGGAATTGCCCTTCAACCGGACTCCGACGTCCTCGAGCACCGTGCCGTCGATGGTGATCGTGGCGTGGATCCAGTCCTTCGACCCGTCGGTCCCGTAGGCGTCGATCATGGCGTTGTACTCGGCTTCGTCCCACTCGATGCTGACCGTATGGGAGCTGTCAGTAAACAAGGTGGAGCCGCTGGTCAGTGCCGTGACCGTGCTGGCCTCGCTGGTGACGGCGGCGACGTCGGCGGTGTCGATCGCGCTGCACCCTGCAAGTAAGAGGGCGGCGGCGATCGCTGCGGTGGACAGTACGAGCGGTGGGCGGGGCATGGCGTCCTTCTGGATGGTAGCTAGTGGTTCAGTTCAATCCTTGTAAGGGTTGCTGTGCCGCGGCTGTGCCTGGCCGCGGTCAGGGATGTGTGTCCGCTCGCCCGAGCTATACGTCGAGCCGTTATTGCACCGCGTCGGAGGTCACTGATGAGATCCTCGAGATCATCGAGGACGGCCAGTAGGGGCGCGTCCGCGGCCACCCTGTGGAATCCGGTGTACTCGGGCAGTGAGAGGTAGCCGTCCCGGTAGGCACGCAGGTCCTCAAGGCTCTCGGCGTCGGTTCCGCGCGCCGTTATCCGCCGGTGGGCCTCCTCGGGTGCGACATCAAGGAACACCACGGTGTCAGGGGCGGGAAGCACCCGGGTCAGCGCCGCAAGGACACGGCCACGCCCAAGTCCCCGGGCCGTGCGCAACGCCTGCTGGCAGTACAGGTGCCGGTCCATGATGACGACGCCGTCGAACCTCCGGGCCCTAACGTGGTTCGCTACCGTATTGGCCGACCGGACGATCGATTCCGCGAGGTCCAGCAGCCGCGGCGGCACGGAGACGCCCGTCCCCTCGAACCACGCCGTCATGGTGCGGCGCCCTGAGCAATTGGCGAGAACAAGAGTCGGCGTAGACGGTGCGAGGAGCCTACCGAGGGCGTGCGACGCCGTGGTCTTGCCGGCTCCGTCGATACCCAGGAGGACGACGACGAGAGCATTGGTTGAGCCGACGTCCGAGCGGGAGATGAAGCGGCGACTTGCTGGGAAGGTCATACTCAAGTTCTACGGGCGGACCCTATGGGTGCTCTTCGCCCCAGATGTGACCGTGCTGTGAAAAGACCCACTGGGCGTACCGCGCGTCATGGGCAGGTCTACGCGGTACTGCGTGCGGCCGGGCTCTTTGGTCACGCTTATGCGCCCGCCGTTCGCCTCGACGAGTGCCTGAACGATCGCGAGACCGAGCTCTGTGCTGTTGGCAGTACTTGTGCCGGCGGAACGGCGGTGTCGCCCCCCCCCCCGCCCCCCCCCCCCCCCCCCCCCCCCCCCCCGCCGCCCACTCGACGCGTGAAACCTTCGGCTTGGATTAAGGGCAGAGACACTGCCAGGCGAGGCAGTCGACT